>JAEWBN010000022.1 GCA_023391095.1 Pseudomonadota bacterium | reverse complement strand
CGGGAAAACGCCTGGGTCCAGCGCTGCGGGCCACCCAGAAGGACCAATCTTGCCGAAAGCACTGGATCTCACACCGGCATCATGGCGCCGCCGGACACATCCACCCAGTTTTTGCGGGTGTCCAGCTTCACGCCCGCCGAGATGGAACGTCTATTTACCGAGTTGAGTGGGTACACTCTGGTAGACGAGGACAAGAGACTAATACTTCGCCTACCTGGATTGGGGATCTCCGCGGACAATGCTAGCAATCGAACGTTTATCGACTCAGATTTTATGGGTGCTTGTAGTGCTTTAGTCGAGTACGATTTCTTACGCAGCCCGTTTGTCGATAGCCCAGACTTTGACGCACTTGGTCAACTGTACGATCAGAACTCTGAAGTCGGCAGCGAGGTGCTGTGCGCTTTGATTGAAGGGTCAGCGGTTAGCCACGGGGTATTATCTTCTTCGATTGAAAGGGCGGCTGAGACAGATAGAGCGCAGCTTGCACACGACATATTTTACTCGTCCATTCAATGCGCGAAGATGGTAGGGAATTTCGATTTCAACGGGATCACCGCGAAGGAGGTCGATCTTCATAACGAATTCTATGAGATTGACGGTCGCATAACCTACAGGAACAGTCTGATCGAGAAAGTTGTCGTACCCGCAGACGTTAAACTATCTGTAATATTTGATGATTGTCTTGTAGGTATTGTGGACGGAAGAAATAGTGTAGAGGACCTTCCCGCATGTTTTATAAACTGCAACATCGATCAATATTCCGATAACTACAGCGTAAACGACGCGGTCTTGGACGCGGCCATGCCTCTCGGGCTTCGGGTCCTAGTGGTTTCACTTAGAAAAATCTACGTGCAGTCAGGTAAGGCACGGCTGGAATCTGCCTTACTGCGTGGTTTGGACCATCGTGCAAAGATCATAGCGCCTAGTGTCGTTGACTTAATGCGGCGACATGGCTTCTTGATCGAAGGGGGAAGGCAGGGCAAAGTTACGTATTCTGGGGTTAGGGGTAAGAGATCAGAAGCATTGGCGATTATTCAGGCGCCCACTTCCAGCCCATATGATATCGTTAAGGAGGCACGGAGACTTTAGTTTCTCCCCGCCCAATCTACCTGTGTGCACCCTCTCCTGTCCGGCCTCCCGCCGTCACAGGAGAACCCATGCCCAGTCCCACCCCATCCCCGCCCGAGGAAACACCTCACCACCAGTCAGAGTCAGACGCTCCGCCCTTTCCCGCGCCCGGCACCACCACCAAAGCGCTGGCCGAACGGCATGAGGCGCTGTGGCTGCGCCTTGCCGCGCTCCACAAGAACACGATTGCCCTTGGCGCCAAGAAACCCCATGCGCCGGTGTCCGAGGCGCTGCGCATCAGCGCCGAGGGCCTTCTGAGCGATTGCGCCGTCTTTACCCGCAAGCGCGGCGAGCGGCTGGCGGTGGCGGCGCCCGATCTCTCTGGCCTTACCGCCCAGCTCGGCCAGGCGCTGGCGGCGCTCGAAAGCTGGGAGAGCCGCCACACCACCTGGGATGAGCGGTTCAATTGCCGCATCTGGTCCCTCCATACCGGGTACCTGCCGATCATGCGCCTGCGTCCGCCCGCCGCAGCGCTGAGTTTTAAGCGCAACGATCCCGCTGACATGCGCAACAAGTTGGGTCGCCTGATCGATGGCCGCCAGCGCATGGCCTATGAAGAGGGTTTTGCGGCCGGTCGCGCCGCCCGGCAGGGCGCACCCGCTCCGGTGCCGGCACCGCCCGACCCGCCGGCGCCTTATCCCCGCCTGCGCCGGATCGACTAGACTCACCCCCATTGCCCCGCGCGGCGGCCTGCAGGCGAACAGTGGCGGGGCAAGCCGGGTGGGGGCTTTGCCTCTCCCACAGGTTCAAGGCCGGCCGCGACGGGACGAGCGATCCCCCGCCGCCGGACCGTTCCAAAAACCGGCGCCCCGGGGCGGTTTGCGTCTCACTCCAAATCCTCCAGAGGCGTGATCCGCCTCGGGGCCCGTCACCTCCTGCCCGAACCGGGGTCCGCAAGGCCGCCCGGCGCACAATCACGTCTGTGGCGTCGATTTCTGGATGGCGGGGCCGCCCTGGCGCGGCGTGGAGAGGTCGCCCAGGCGATTGTCGATGATCTCGCCCATCTGCGCGCATTCCACGGCGATTTCGCGGATGAAGTCGACCAGCATGGGGCGCTCCAGCGCGGCGCGATTGCGCACCACCATGGCCGTGTCGCGATGCAGCGGCTCGAAATCGACGGGCGCGATTTCCACCAGCCGTCCGGCGCGCACGTCCTCGGCAATGGCGGAATGGACGAAAAAGCCCAGGCCCTCGCCCTTGAGCGCCAGGCGGCGGGCCGGGCCGGTGGGCAGTTCCACGCTGGTCTTGGCCAGCCGCACCAGCGCGGCGGCGGTTTCGGGGTCCGCCTGCCACCAGCGCAGCGCAATGACGCGGGGCACCAGCGCCAGTACCTCGTCGATCGTGGGCTGGGTGGAGAGCTTTGCCGCCACATCGGCCGAAACCACCAGCGGCACCCGCTCGCGCATGATGACGAGGGGTTCGAGATCGACCACCAGCGGGTCGATATTGGGCCAGCAGAGGATGCCCATCTCCACCTCCCGCTCATGCAGCATGGCCGCGATCTGCGCCTGCCGGCCCTCGCGCACCACCACGTCGACGGCGGGGTACTTCTCCTGAAAGCGGATGAGGCTTTCGGTGATGAGCGGGGAGACCAGCGTACGGAGCGAGGCAATGGAAACGCGGCCGCGCTCCACCCGGCGCAGCGCCTCCCGGCCCTCCTGGGCGGTGCCGATGATGCGGCGGGCATAGGGCAGGAAGGTCATGCCCTGATCGGTCAGCGTCACGGTGCGGCCGCGCTGGAAGAGCTGCACACCCAGAAGCTGTTCCAGCGCGCGGATGCGCATGGAGGCGGTGGCCTGGGTGATGTTGAGATGCGCCGCCGCCTTGGTAAAGGACTGGTCGCGGACAATGCGGTCGAAGGTGCGGAGCTGGTCGAGGTCCATAAGGAAGGCTTATGTGAAGCGTGTAAGGCGCCTCACATATCGCCCGCGCGATTGGCTCTGTCTATACGTCAGGTGACGCAGGCTCAGCCCTTGTTGGCGAGGCGCGAGCGTTCGGCCTGCCGCTGCTTGGCGGCCTTGCGGCGGGCTGCTGCCTCGGCGGCAGCATCGCCAAGGTGCGCGCCGCCGCGCTGGCGGGCGAGGTCCATCTGGCGCTGGCGTTCGGCGGCTGCGGCGTGCTTGGCTTTATCGTCGGCGCAATGTGGGCAGGACACGCCCTCGTGGTAATCCGCATGTCCCCGGTCTGCCGCAGTGAGCGGGTGGCGGCAGGCGCGGCAGAGCGTGGCATCGCCCAGCGCCAGCCCGTGGCCGACCGAGACGCGTTCGTCGAACACGAAACACTCGCCGGAAAAGCGGCTCTCTTGTTCGGGCACCACTTCGAGATATTTGAGAATGCCGCCCTTGAGGTGGAAGACTTCCTCAAAACCCTGGCTCAAGAGATAGGATGAGGCCTTTTCGCAGCGGATGCCGCCGGTGCAGAACATGGCGACCTTCTTGTCCCGTGCCGGATCGAGGTTCTTGGCCACATAGTCCTTGAACTCGGTGAAATTGGCGGTCTTGGGGTCGAGCGCGCGCTGGAAGGTTCCAAGGCCGACTTCGTAATCGTTGCGGGTATCGACCAGCACCACGTCATTGCGCTCGATGAGGCTGTTCCAGTCTTCCGGCTCGACATAGGTGCCGACGGCCTTGGAGGGATCGGCTTCCGGCGCGCGCAGCGTCACGATTTCGGACTTGAGGCGCACTTTCATGCGCAGGAAGGGAGCGCTGTCGGCGAAGGAATATTTCACCTCCGCGCCATCGAGGCGGGTGCCGAAGGGGCCGGAGGCGAGGAGATAATCAGCCAGCGCGTCGATGGCGTCATGCGAGCCGGCGACGGTGCCGTTGATGCCTTCTGGCGCCAGGATCAGCGTGCCCTTGATGCCGCGCGAACAGCAGAATTCGGCGAGTGGCGCCTTGAGCGCTTCGGCATCGGGCAGGGTGGCAAACTTATAGATCGCCATCACCTTGTAGGGATGATTGGCGTGGGGCAGAGTGGTGGAAGAATGAGTGTGCGCGGTCATTGCGCGCTCATAGCATCAGGCGCGCCCGGCGTCACGGGCCAGTGCAAGCAAGACATCGGGAGAAGATCATGACCTATCGCGCCGATCCGGCTCGCTATGACACGATGCAATATCGTCGCTCGGGGCGATCAGGGCTCAAATTGCCGGTCATAAGCCTCGGGCTATGGCAGAATTTCGGGGGCACGCGGGACTATCCCGGGGCGATGGAAATCCTCGGCTATGCCTTCGACAACGGGATCACCCATTTCGATCTCGCCAACAATTATGGCCCGCCGGCCGGATCGGCGGAGGAATTGTTCGGGCGGGTGATGGCGCGCGATTTCCGGCCCTATCGCGACGAGATGATCATCTCCACCAAGGCAGGCTACAATATGTGGCCGGGCCCCTATGGCGAATGGGGGAGCCGCAAGTCGCTCCTGGCGAGCCTCGATCAGAGCCTGTCGCGCATGGGGCTCGACTATGTCGATATCTTTTATTCGCACCGCTACGACCCCGATACGCCGCTTGAAGAGACGATGGGGGCGCTGGCCCATGCGGTGCGCTCGGGCAAGGCGCTCTATGTGGGCATTTCATCTTACCCAGAACAGGAAACGCGCGAAGCCTATCGCATCCTGAGGGATATGGGCGTGGCGACGACTATCCATCAGCCCAGCTATTCGATGATTAATCGCTGGATCGAGAATGATGGCACCATTGATGCCTGTGGTGAGCTCGGCATTGGTGTCATCGCCTTTTCGCCGCTGGCGCAGGGCGTGCTCTCGGGCAAGTACAACACTGGAAATGCTGCCGGTTCGCGCGGCGACAATCCCAATGGCACGCTGCGCGCCAGCCATATCGAGCCCCGCGTGCTGGAGGCGGTGGACAAGGTCGGCGGAATCGCCCGGGCGCGTGGGCAGACCATGGTGCAACTGGCACTGAGCTGGGTGCTGCGTCGGCCCGAGGTGACCTCGGCGCTGATCGGCGTGCGGACGCTGGAGCAGCTCAAGGACAATCTCGGTGTGCTGGATAATCTGGCGCTCAGCTCTGAAGAGATCGCGGCCGTCGATGAGGCGACGAGGGGTGGGCAGATGGAACTCCATCCCAGGCCGCAGGGCTGGTTGCGGTAGGGGCTCCGGTTCACGAGGGCGGGTGAGGGCCGGTGAGGGGGAGCAAGTTGCGCCCTCGAGCGCAACAACTACGTCATCGACTGCAGGACGCCCATGGCCGCGAGGGACCCGGCGGAGTGAGCGAAGGTGACCGAGTGCATGGCGGTGGCGAGGTCGCCGGCGGCGTAGATGCCGGGGCGGGATGTGAGCTGGTTTTCGCCCGTCGCGATCATGGTGCCCGTGGGCGTGTCCTTCATCTCGAGGCCAAGCTGGGTATGAAGATCGGCCGATGGGCGATTGCGCGGATGGGCGTAGAGGGCGCCGAGCTCAAGTTGGGTGCCGTCATCGAGCGTTACGCCGCGCAGGACGCCACCGGTTTGCTCGATGCTTATGAGCTTGCCGTTTTCGATGCGGACGCCGCGCTGTTCAAGCTTGTGGCGTTCGGCGTCGATGATCTCGTTGCCATCCATGATCAGCGTAATATTGTCGGTCCAGTTGGCGTAAAGCACCGGGCCATGCAACGACATGGGGGAGGAGTAGAGCAGGGCCCAAGGCCGACCGGCCACTTCATAACCATGGCAGAAGGGGCAGTGGATCACCGTCTTGCCCCAGCTTTCGACAAAGCCGGGAATGGCGGGCAGCTCGTCAGTGACGCCATAGGAGAGTACCAGGCGGCGTGCCGCGATGGAGTCGTCCTGATCGGTGGTGACGCTGAAGGCGTCAGGTTCGCCGCTGGCGGACACGGCCTTGGCGGCGACCAGCGAGACGGTGGGATAGGCGGCGACCTGCTCGCGGATGCGGGCAAGAATGTCGCCCGGAGGCGTGCCATCGAAGCCGGGGATATTATGGGCCGCTGCGGCATAGCGATTGCGGTTGAGGCCGGTGTCCAAGACCGTGACCTTGCGGCGGGCGCGGCCCAATTGCATGGCGGCAGCTAGGCCCGCAAAGCTGCCACCGACGATGATTGCGTCCTGCATGGAACCCTCCAGTTCAATATGTAACATTAGATGTTACGTGAAGGTGGCTTCGTCAAGGGGTGTCGGGCAAACGCGGTGCATCCCAAACCGATCCGCCTTTCTGGTCGTGCCTTTGCGCCGCCATGATCCCCGCGCTAGACTGGCACGGACCATGGGGAGGACGGGTATGCGTGCTTTGGCTTTGGCGCTTGCGGCAGTCGTGACGAGCGGCCTACCGGCCGTGGCGCTGGATACCGCCAGCCAGCAAGTTGTGGAGCGGCTTAAGCCCGGCAAGCGCCTCGCCATCGAGGATGTGGGCAGCTTGATGATGGGATCAGAGCGCTGGTGCTATAACGAACTCAATGGCCAATGCGCCTGGACCGACATCTATCTCGATGTGACCGAAGATGGCGCCCGCTATGAGATCGGCAATGCCTGGGACGACACGGTCGATATCGTCTCGGTGGATGAAGGGGTGTTCCGCGACGGGCGCTATATCTGCGAGACCAATTTTGACTGGGTGCCGACCGTGCGGGCCTTTTTACGCGATGACGGCAGCGCGCTGTTCGGGCGCGACCTTGAGCATCTGCGTCAGGAAATCCGGTCCAATCTTAGCGGCGAGCGCAACGGCTGCTTCGACTATGTTTATCGCAGTCACGATGTGGAAGCGGAAACGGTGACGCTGCTGCAGCGCCAATATGATGACGGCATCTATAATGAGGCGGGCGACGCGCTGGTAACGCTCTATTTCAACAAGGCCGACGCCGACGCGCTGAAATGGGCCTGGTAACAAAAACGCCCCGGCTCTCACCGGGGCGTTCTCATTTCATGCGTCAGTTGATCAAAGCGGATCGGGGCGCGTGACCGGGGTCTTGATGTCGATGGTGCGCCCGTCGCGCGATGCGGTTTCGAAGGCTTCCATGACTTCGAGCACGTGCAGCGCGAGATCGCCGTTGGCACGGTGCGGACGGTTGTCGAGGATGCCCTGAGCCATGTCGGCCACGCCGAGCGAGCGGTAATTGCCGTCGGCATAGGGCTTTTCGACCGGCACGGACTGCCATTCGGCGCCATGACCGCGCGGACGCAGTTCGACCTCGCCACCGAAGTGGTTCGGATCGGGCACCAGCAGGGTCTGCTCGGTGCCGTAGATTTCGAGCGGCACATGCTTGTGGGCGGCGACGTCGAAGCTCATGGCGATCTGTACGATGGCGCCATTGGCAAAGCCGAGCGAGCCGGTCACATGCGTGTCGATCTTGACCGGCATGATCTGGCCCTTCTTGGGCTCCGAGGTGATCGGGCGTTCGCTGCGCAGGCGCGACGACATGGCCGAAACGCGGGCCACGGGGCCAAGCAGGTTGACCAGATCGGTGATGTAATAGGGGCCCATATCGAGCATCGGCCCGCCGCCGAGGTCGTAATAGAAGGCCGGATCGGGATGCCAGCTTTCGTGGCCGGGGCACTGCATATAGGCGGTGCCGCCGATGAGTTGACCGAGCGAGCCGCTATCGACAATGGCACGGGCCTGCTGATGCGCGCCGCCCAGGAATGTGTCCGGAGCCGAGCCGATGCGCAGACCGGCGGCATTGGCGGCGTCGAGCAGCTTCTTGCCTTCGGCATAGGTGATGCCGAGCGGCTTTTCAGAGTAGACGTGCTTGCCTGCCGCAAGGCAGCGCAGACCCACATCCACATGGGCACGCGGAATGGTCAGGTTGATGATGAGTCGGATCTCCGGATCGGCCAGCATCTCATCGACCGTCGCGGCCTTGAGACCGAACTCGCTGGCGCGTGCCTGCGCCGCTTCGGGGCGCATGTCGGCGAGTGCCTTGACGTCAAGTACCGGGAAGCCCGGCAGACCGTCTTTACCCAGAATGGCTTTCAAATAAGCCGACGAAATATTGCCGGTACCGATAATGCCGATACCGAGGCGATTGGCGGTCATCCGCGCAACTCCTCCAAGATGTACGTGCATCAGGATATAGGCGCAGCGGCCAAACCGGAAGGGGGCGGGAGCGCATTTCCCGCCCAGAAGTGCGTTTAGATCACACCTGAATGGGAGGCGTGCTGACAGCTGGAAGGCATCAAACTCTCGCTTCGAGCTTGTCGAGGCGGCGCACCACCTCGTGCACGGCCATGATCAGGGGCGCGATGAACTGGTCGTAGCGGAGCGCCTGGAAACTGTCCGGGTCGGATGGGTTGGTCAGTATATGGCCGCCGAAGTCGTCCGCGTTGCATTGCGCCATGGCGTCACGCACCTGCTGGGCGATCAGCCCGTAGTGCACCCGCTGCCTGCCATCGTCGGCGCTGTTGTCGGTCCAGCGAAAGCGGGATGGTGCGAGCGCGAGGATAAAATCGAGGCCGAGATCTGATGGAGCAATTTCGGTCTTGAGGCGTATGTCCGACGTTTGGATCGTGCCGGTGGAGGCCCAGACCGCCGACCAGCGGGCGCCGCTCGTGCCGAGCGTGTGGGTATTGTCGGTGGCCGGTCGGATGGCGCCGGCTGTGGTCACTTTGCCGGTGGTGGCGTCAACGGCAATTGCATTGATCCAGTTCGATCCGTCGGAGCTGACCTTGAGGCGCCAGGCATCGTCACCCATCAGCCCCATTTCGGCACGGCCCGACCAGTTGGTCTGGTAAAGAAGGCTCGCCGTGTCCCCTGCCGCCGCCTTGTTGAGCTTGAGCTGGTGGCCATTGCCGGCATGGGTGAAAAGCGTCGCAGGGCCCGCAACGGCGAGCCGGTCGGTGCTATCAGCGCTGGTACTTATGCCCAGATGCGGCAAGCCGGAGCCCAGCGCCGCAATGGAAACCCAGGCGGTGCCCGAAAAGACTTTGAGCGTGTCGCTGGCCCGGTCATAGACCAGCCACCCTTCGGCCGGATCGTAGAACGTCCAGGTGCCCGCTTGGAATGCGGCGATTTCGTTTTCGTGCCCGGCCCAGGCGCCGGCGGGTTCGGCCGGGATGAGGTAGGCCTCGCCCTCTATGGGGCTGGCGGGCGGCGTGGTGACGGTGGCGCTTTCGACCACCGGCTGCACCAAAGCGTCGAGCTTTTGCAGACTTTCGTTGTGCGTGATGTGTTTGAGGGCCTGCCCGCCGACGATGAAGGGCAGGCCAAGACGGGGTGTGGTATCCATGTTTGGCTCCGGATTTGACTGGAGCTCAGTGTCGGCCTCCCGGGAGTGACGGGGATAAGCTCACACGGTGGCGACCGTGCGCCGCTGGGTGGCCACCAGCGCGATGATGAAGCAAAGGCTCATCAGCAGGACGATGGTGGGCGCCGGGGCACTGTCGAGGAAGAAGCTGAGATAGACCCCGATGAGACCACAGCCGACCGAAATGGCGGTGGCCAGCAGCAGCATGACCCCAAAACGCTTGGAGATGAGAAAGGCAATGGCGCCCGGCGCGATCAGGAGGCCGATGACCAGCACGATGCCCACGGCCTGAAGGGCAGCGACCACGGACAGCGAGATCATGGCGAGCAGGCCATAGTGGAGGAGGCGCACCGGCAGGCCGATGGCCCCCGTCTGCTGCGGGTCGAAAATGAACAGCATGAAATCGCGCCAACGGGCGATGATGAGCGCGGTGACGACCAGGCCGATCACGCCGGCGGTGATGAGATCGTCGGTGCCGACGCCCAGCATGTTGCCGAAAAGGATGTGGTCGAGATGCACATCGGTCTGGATGGCGGTGTAGAGCACGATGCCGAGACCGAAGAGGCCGGCAAAGACCACGCCCATGACCGTATCTTCCTTGATGCGGCTGTTCTCTTTGAGAAAGCCGACCGAGAGGGCGCAGGCCATGCCGGCGACAAAGGCGCCGACGCCGAGGGGGATGCCGATGATATAGGCGATGACGACGCCCGGCAGGACCGCATGGGAAATGGCGTCGCCCATCAGCGACCAGCCCTTGAGGACGAGGAAGCAGGAGAGCAGCGCGGTGGGTATGGCGACCAGCACCGCGATGACCATGGCCTGCACCATGAAGGGCAATTGGAAGGGCAGGAGCATCCAGTCCCAGAGCGTACCCATCATGCCGTCTCCCTTGCGACGCGGCGGCGGGCGGCGAGCCAGCCATGCTTGGGCGCGAAGACAAAGGCGGTGAGGAAGACCAGGGTTTGCAGCACGACGATGATGCCGCCGGTGGCGCCATCGAGGAAGTAGCTGAGATAGGCGCCGAGGAAGCAGGAAAGGACGCCGACCGCGACTGCAATGGCAATGAGTTTGCCGAAGCGGTCGGAGAGCAGGTAGGCGGTGGCGCCCGGGGTGACGACCATGGCAATGACAAGGAAGGCGCCCACGGTCTGCATGGCGGCGACGGTTGCGGCGCTCAACAGGATGAAGAAGATCGCCTTCAGCATGGTGGTGTGCAGGCCGATGGAGCGGGCATGGCTCTCATCAAAGAAGGTGACCATGAGGTCCTTCCAGATGACGGCCATCACGGCCAGCGTCACGACGGAAATGATGACCAGTTGCAGCGTGTCTTCGGGCGTGATGGCGAGGATATTGCCCAGAACGATGGTCTGCACGTCGATGGGCGTGGGCGAGATCGAGACCATGAAGAGCCCGAGGCCGAAGAAGCTGGTGAAGATGAGGCCGATCACCGCATCTTCGCGCAGCTTGGTGCGCTGGGAGAGAAAGAGCATGGCCCCGGCCGCGAGGCCGCCCGAGAGGAATGCGCCCAGCGAGAAGGGCAGGCCCAGCATATAGGCGCCGGCCACGCCCGGCACGATGGAGTGGGAGAGCGCGTCGCCGATCAGCGACCAGCCCTTGAGCATGAGATAGGCCGAAAGGAAGGCGCAGACGCCCCCGACCAGCGCCGAGACCCACATGGCATTGACCATGTAATTGTAGGAAAAGGGTTCGAGCAGGACCTCGATCATTTGTCGCGCCCCGACTGCTGGTGCGCCTCATTGCCCTTTTCGCCATAGAAGACCAGCGGGCGCTCGTCGTCGGTAAAGACCGAGAGGTGCCGGGGATCATCGTCGTCGTGCAGGCCCGCGCCCGAGAGAACGAAGTGGCGGAGGACGCCGCCAAAGGCTTCTTCCAGCCGTTCGCGGGTAAAGACTTCGGCGGTGGGCCCATGGGCAAGGACGGTGCCCTTGACCAGCACGGTGCGGTCGCAAAATTCGGGAACGGAACCCAGATTATGGGTGGAGACGAGGATCACCTTCCCCTCGTCGCGCAAAGCGCGGAGCAGGGCGATGATGGCATCCTCGGTCTTGACGTCGACGCCGGTAAAGGGCTCGTCAAGGAGGATGACTTCACCCTCCTGCGCGAGCGCGCGGGCGAGGAAGACCCGCTTTTTCTGGCCGCCGGACAGTTCGCCGATCTGCCGCTTGGCGAACTCGGTCATATTGACCCGCGCCAGCGCAGCCGCAACCTTTTCCCGATCGGCAGGACGGGGAATGCGGAACATGTTCATGTGGCCAAAGCGGCCCATCATGACCACGTCTTCAACGAGGACGGGGAAGTTCCAGTCGACGTCCTCGGACTGGGGCACATAGGCGACCTTGTTCTGTCGCTGTGCCTGCCGACCGTCCTGGCCAAGAATGGAAATGCTGCCGCTGGCCAGCGGTACAAAGCCCATAATCGCCTTGAAGATGGTGGACTTGCCGGCGCCATTGACGCCGACAAGTGCTGTTATTGAGCCGCGCGGAGAAGCAAAGCTGGCATGGCGCAGGGCCGTGGTGCCGTTGCGATAGGCAACGGTGATGTCTTTGACCTCAATTCCGGGCGGGGTGGTGTTCACTTGGCTAGGCCTTCGGCAATTGTCGTGGTGGTAACGCGCAAAAGATCGAGATAGGTCGGCACGGCCCCATCGGCTTCCGACAGGGAGTCAACATAGAGAACGCCGCCATAGGTGATGCCGGTTTCACGAGCGACCTGCTCGGCGGGTTTGGACGAAATGGTGGATTCCGAGAAAATGACCGAAATGTTGTTTTCACGGACGGCGTCGATCACGTCGCGAACCTGGCGGGGCGTGCCCTGCTGATCGGCATTGATCGGCCAGAGATAGAGCTCCTTGAGGCCGAAATCGCGCGCCAGATAGGAGAAGGCGCCTTCCGAGGTCACGAGCCAGCGCTTTTCTTCAGGGATGGACGAGAGCGCTGCGCGGATCGGCTCGACCGTTGCGGTGATCTCTGCCGAATAGGCTGCGGCATTGGCTGCATAGGTTTCCGCATTGGCGGGATCGGCTTCCGAGAGGGCGACGCGGATATTTTCGACATAGACCAGCGCGTCGGTCGGTGACATCCAGGCATGGGGATTGGGCTTGCCCTCATAGGGGCCTTCGCCAATGCCGATGGGCTCGATGCCTTCAGTGACGACATAGTCCGGCACATCGGGCAGGTTGTCGAGGAACTGGGCGAACCACTGTTCAAGATTGAGACCGTTCCAGAGTGCCAGATCGGCATCCTGAGCGGCAAGCAGATCGCCCGGCGTCGGCTGATAGTTATGAATTTCTGCGCCCGGCTTGGTGATTGAAACCACATCGGCAGCATCTCCGGCAACGTTGCGCGCCATGTCGGCCAGAATGGTGAAACTGGTGACGGCCTTGATCTTCTCCTGCGCGGCTGCGGGCAGTGTGAGGGCAAGCGCTGCGCTTAAAATCAGAACTGAAAAAAATCGCCGGTGCATAGGACACTCCGAGGAAAGCATAATTCGAAATGTAGTGCAATTGAGAACCATTCGCAAGTCAGTTGCGAATGATTTGCAATAGCAAGGTGCGAATATGCGATGCGCGGGACGACGCGACTAGGGAAGGGCTGTGGTGAGCGGGAGGAGAGCCGGAGGCGGCGCGTCAGTAGTCGGTGGAGCCCAGAGCGCGGTTTGCGGCCGCAAGGCCGGCAACGGCATCGCCATAACCGGTGGCAGCGACGGCTTCGAAAATGCGCTTGGCTTCGGCGTAACGGCGGATGTGGTAGTAGCTCCAGGCCCGCAATGTCAGTAGGTCATTGCGCTCGGGCGCATAGCGCGCTCGGGCATCCAGCGCGTCCAGGGCGCGGCGGTAATCCCCGATCTCATACGCGCTTGTTGCCTTCTGGGTGAGGACGGCAATTTCGAGTTCGATGGCCCGCTGGTTGGTGATCGGCGCGGCGGCTGCAGCAATCGCGGCCTCATCGGGTAGGCCCAGCCGGATATAGGCGAGGGACAGACCATAGGCGGCATCGCTTCGGGTGCGCTCGGAGCCGGACTGCAGCGCGCGCGTAAAGTGGTCGACCGCCTGTGCCGGGCGGTTGAGTTCCATGAGGCACCAGGCATGGCTGAGTGCCCCACCAGCCGAAAGGCTGCCGGCCGGCACATAGGTCGAACAGCCGCGCGCCCCGGACGAGGCCCGGGGCGCGCTGGTCGATGCCGGGCTGGCCGGGGCCGTTCTGGGTTGCGCGACCGCGTTGCTAGCCACGGTGGGCGTGTGCGGTGGCCGCGCACGGGGCAGCGGCGGCCCCCCGGGTCCGGGCACGAGAGTGGGGGAAACAACTGAAGTGTTGGTACGAAGGAACGTGGCGATGCGCTGTGAGCGGGCACCCCACTGGGCCCGGATACTCTCGACGGTAGCACTATCACCCAGGGCATTGGAGGCAACCATGAGCCCAAAAGCAGCCGGCTCAAGATCGGGTTTCCAGCGCAGGGCCAGCGTGAACCATTCGACCGCCGTTTGTGGCTGCTGGAAGTCATGGGCATACCAGCCCAGTTCCTGGGCCGCCATGGCGTGGCGTGCGCCAACCACAGTATCGGCAATGCGCGCCAGAACGCGGCTATCGAGCTCGATGCGCGGCTGCAGGGCAAGAAGCGCCGCAGCGGCATCGAGGTAGAGCGAGCGCAATTCGTCGGTTTCGCCGCGATAGTCGAATAGCGCCTCCTCGGCGGCTTCCGGATCACCCATTTCCAGGAGCGCAGCGCCCATGCCCTGAGCGGAAGCGGCGGAAGGATCGGCGCTCGTAGCCCGTTCGAACCAGCGGCGGGCGATCTCCGGGCGCTCGCGGCTCATTTCGTACCAGCCCATCAGGCGCAGGTCATCGGCATCGGCGCTGTCTTCAGCCGATTTTTCAAAAAGCGCGATATCCTCTGCCAGCGGCCGGCCGCCATCTTCAAGGGCCGCGGCAATGGCGCGCCGGGCCAGGTCGAGCCGCAGTTCAGCAAATTCGGGCTGCCCATCGGTCGCATTCTGTTCAAGCTCGAATAGCGGCGCGAGATCGGCGCGTTCGAGCAAATCGATCGCCTTCTGCATTGTCGCATAGCGCTGGGCGCTGTCGGTGCAGGTGGAGAGAATATAAGCATAGGCGTCGAGGGCGCGGGGCGTATTGTTCGTGCGCGCAAAGGCCTCGGCCAGCCGCCAGAGATTGTCGATGCTCTCGCAGGTTAGGAGGTCCGGCTGGTTTGCGGCGACCGAGATCACCGTTTCATATTGCTTGGCGTCCGAAGCGGTGCGCAGCTTCAGCGCCGCTTCGCCGCGCGCCAGGCTCGCAAGCAGGTCTTCGGAGGGTACAAAGCCAGGATCGATCTGCTGCTTGGTCGCGATGGCGGCGCGGGCGGCGGCAAAGTCGCCGGCGCTGAACAGGTCCCAGATGCGTTCGATATCGGCATCGGGGACATAATCGTCGGTGAGCAGATTGGTCGGTGGCTCCCATCCGGGATGGAGGCTGCGCAGACGCTCGATTTCTGCCTGCATGCGGGCGGTATCGCCTTGGCGGGCAAAGTAGCGCAGCGCCGTTTCATCGACCGTCCGCGCCGGCGGGGTGGATGGTGCCGCGGGCTCTGCGGCCGGCGCTTGCGCGGTCTGCTGCGCCGAGGCCTGGGCAGGCACTGTCTCCGGCGCAGCCCCAGGCTGGGTGGTGATGGAGGCCTGCACCGGCTGTGCCTGGGCCACCAGGGTTGGAGCAGGCTGGTTCGACGGCAGGCGCGACAGGGCAGTCTGCTGGGCAAAAGCGGAATAGCCGACAATGCCGGCAACCCCGATCAGAACTGCGGCGGCGACAAATCTCACGACGGCGTTCCTCCCAGACACTCGGCGTGGTCACGACGCAGGAAATCGAGCAAAAGCAATTGCAATGTCGCGGCGTAATAGCTGGTGGGTGAGAACGTGGTCAGGTCTCCGGGGATCGCAGTGCCCTCGGCAACGCATTCCATGGCGGCCCCGATAAGACGATATCCGGGCTCCGAAATGGGCTCAAGCTTTTCCCCCGTGACGGCATCCACCTTATAGAGCCCGGCCTCGTCGGCACTGTTTCGGAACGGGTCGAGCAGCACCGGGTTGATGCCGGCACGCATCATGTAGAGCGGGATGCGGATGCCGTTATAGCCGAACTCGGCGGGAAAATCGGGCGCGGGGCGCACCTGGCCATCGTCGCCCAGCACCAGCCAATCCGGCGGCAGCCCATTGCCCTTGACGCGGGTGCGCCGGATCAGCTCGACGCCGGCATCGCTCACCGCCTCCCAGTTTATCGCTGGGTCGAGTTCGGCGAAGACCGGAAGGGCCTCAAAGACCCAGTAGGAAGGATTGAGGACTGTGGGCTTTTCGCCCTCGGGGTCGCGAAAACCCTCCGCGCCAGGGAGGATGGCCACAAGGCCATCGACATCGACCAGAAGGTTGCGCCCCACCGTGCCGATGATGCGCCGGGCCGTGTCGGTAAAGCCGGTGTCGTCCCAAGCCTCGCCGGCCAGTGCCAAGCCATAGGCAATCAGGATATCGCCATCGGTGGCGTTGTTGGCATCCACCAGGCTCGGGGTCTTGGAAGGGTCCCACAGCCAGGCGGAAAGACCGTCGTCACGCACCATCAGCTGCGTGCTGGTAAAGGTCCAAATGCGCTCAAATGTGGCCCGGTCATCGGCCAGCGCGGATAGCACAAGGCCGTAGCCCTGACTCTCGCTGTGGCTGATGCCATTGTTGGCGGTGTCGATCACGCGGCCGTCGTCGGCCACATAGTTTTCGACATAGGTGGTCCATTCCGACGGCAGGATCATGGTTTGCGCCTGGATGGGGCCGGCAAGGCTGGCCCAGCTGATGGCAAGAGCAAAGGCAGTTCGCTTCATTTCCGTCCAACCTTGCCCAGCACTGCGGCCGTCGTCATCATCAGAACCAGCGCCGCCAGACCGAGTGCGGCAGTAAACAGCAGAATATTGCCCGAGAACCAGTTGGCCACAACCAGTCTGAAGTTCTGGAGCGAGAAAGGCTGGGTCTGGACCACGACGGGCGCTACGGCGGCCACGGTTTTGACATCGGTATCGGAAGGCAAAAGGCTGCTGACCCGCCCGTCGATCTGACGCCATTGCGCGGTGACGGCCAGCCGCTCCATGCCGGTGCGGATGCTGGCCGCATCGCTGCCCGAGAGCACCGTCCACAGGCCCCCTTCTGGCTGCGCGCTCTGCGCCATGACCACACTGCCGCTTGCGACGTTATGGGGCGCTTCGGCCCGCGGCAGGACGCGCAAGTCCTCAAGCGTCAGGCCCACGCGCTGAAGCGTTTCCTCGGCAAAGGTGAGTACCGGATTGGCCTGATTGCCCTCGGTGATGAACTGGTCGAGCACGTCGCCCCTATTGATCCCTGAAGCCGGCGCATTGGCGAGGCCGGTGCGGTTGAGGGTGGGGGAGGACATTTCCGTAACCGGCATGACCAGGATGGCGTCCTGCTCGGGACGCAGCTCGGCCTCTGGAATGACAGCGACCGGCATGACCTGTTCTGACGCCGCGGCGGTGCGGGCCATCAGCGTCATGGCGGCGAGTGCGGTATCGGGGCCGGACCCGAGCACCAGCGGCACTGATGGGTCCTGCACATACGGCCAGGCCGAGCCCGTATAGAGTTCAAGGTCCGGGAGGGATGCGGCTCGGGCATAGTCGGGCATGCGGAACTGCGAGCTCGACGAAAACACGAAGCGCACCGGGGCCCGGCCGGTCCAGCCGGGGCTGCAGACCGCATCGGACTGGGCGTTAAGGTTGACCACCACTTCGACCACGTTTCGACCGGGCCGCAGGTGAGTCATGGGGAAGCGGATGACTGTATCCCGGAGAAGACCGCCATCGGTTCGCAGGAGCGGGGTGGCCGAGGCGATCTGGGAATTGGTGTAGATGTCGATCTCACTGCCCGGCAGCACGTCGGCCGAATAGGCGGCGTCGAGTACCAGTTCGGCTTCGCCATAGCTATTGGCGTAAAAATCCGGCGGCAGAGAGAACTGGAAGGCCAGCGAAAGCCGGCGGCCGTTGAACTCGATGGTGGGCACGCCCAACTCTGAAAGGCTGAACGTTTCCCCGCCGGTGATGAGGGGAATGGCCTCGGGAAGGTCGATGCGGGGGCGATCCGGCGTGACCGGGGAGGCGTTGACCAGCGCCATCGACGCTTGGGAGATGCTTGTCCAGTCCGGCCCGGAAACAAGAAGTGTATTGGCCCCGCTTGGGCGGGGTACCAGTGCGGCAACGCCGCCCGAACTGGCCTGCGCCCGATATTCGGCAAGGCTGTCCGGCAACTGCTCGGCCGTGGCCAGGACGACGTCGAGCACGCCGGGCTGGGCGGCCGGGGAAAGCTCTGTCGCCTGCTCGATCCGGAGACCCGGAACGCGCATGGCCAACGCCAAGTGCTGCGCAAAGATCATCGCCGCACGGGTGGCATCGGGCGTGCCCAGGGCGGGCGCGATGAGGCGCACGGTCGTGGCGCCATTTTCATCGACCCCGATGGCCGCCAGTTCGCTCAGTTGACGGACCTGGCCGAGGCCCACGCCTTCAAAGCTGAGGACGGCGCTGGCAGGGGGGATTTCGGTCCACAGCTCGAAGGTCGAGCGCACCGAGCAGTCGGTGCGGTGGCGTTGGGTCACCACAAACTCGATCGTATTGGCACCCTGGCGCAGAAGCCCGGCCGGGACGTCGATGGCAACCGGACTGGGCGCGGCAGAGGCCGAGAGCGCCTGCTTGCCCACTTCGGAATTGTTGATCCGGATGGTGAGGCTCGAAATCTCGGGGGCCACGACCAGCGCGTTGAGATAGGACACCTTGAGCTGGGCGGCCGCTTCCGCTTGGGCCTGCGTCAGGTAGACGACGGTTGAGACGCGGCTTTGCTCACCATTGAGCCTCGCCGTTGCGGGCAGGATGAAATGCTCGGAGCGCTGCGGAGCCACGACCGCGGGCGCCGCGGGCGCAGCCGGTGTAGGGGCTGCCGGCGTGGGCGTTTCGATCCGCAAGTCGGATTCGGGGCTCATGTCGAAGGGCGCGGGCTGCGCCAGAACGGGGGTTGCGCTGGCGAGCAGGGCGGCGAGCAGCAGGCTGGATCTAGTCATTGGCTGTTCCCCGGCCAGAGCCGAAGCGCAACAGGTAACCCAGGCCACGACCGGTCTGGTAGACCGCGATGCCCAGGAAACGCAGCGTGCCTCGGATAATGCCGATATTGACCTGTCGCGAGCGCTGGCGCTGCTGCCAGGTGGCGGAATTGGCATAAAGCAGGTCGGCAATGAGCCGGTAGTCGCGGCCGCTCTCCGGCATGAAGCGGCAGCCCAGCACAACGCCCTTGCCCTCATTGGTGGTGGCACGGACGAAGAGCGGCATTTCGGTGGCGCTGATGTCGGAAAGCGGGGTGAAGCGCACGCTGGTGGGCGAGGCCCGGCCCAATCCTGCCGCGCCGTTGGGCAGAAGGATGGCGACGCCGCCGCTCGAGACGTCGGTGATCGTGCCCTTGACCCAGTTACCGTCGGCGCCCCGCACCTCACAGCGCCGCTCGATGGCGACACGGCGGCTGGCGCGGATTTCGCGGCGCTCGGACACCACGCCCAGCGCACAACCGGCCAAGATCAGGTTGAAGATGTTCCAGCCACCCACCACCATGGTGATCTCGGCCTGATAGGGCTCGGCGGCGATCTTGTAGACTGTCATGCCCACGGCCATGACCAGAAGGAGGAAGATCAGGTAAAAGGGGCGCGACAGTTCGGACAGGCGCGACTTGTCGACACTTTCGTCCTTGGCGGTCACGTTGAAGGTCGGCTTGGTGGGATTCCGCGCCACCGAGACCAGCGCCCCGAACAGGTGCACCGACTGGATATATTCGTAGAGCTCGGAAATCCACGGCCAGCGCCAGCGCCCGAACAGAGAGTTCTGCATCACTAGGTTCACCAGCACATAGGTCATGGTGTAGGCGGCAAATTCCCCGCCCGAGGCCGTGAAGATCTGCAGGTCGAAAAACAGGTAGCAGAAGGGTGCGAACAGGAAGATCAGCCGCGGCAGCGGAAAGAGCCAGAACAGCGTCGAGGACATGTAGCAAAGGCGCTGCCCCAGCTTGAGCCCCGACTTGAACAACGGAAAGCTGAACAGCAGGATCTGCATCATGCCCTGCGCCCAGCGAGTGCGCTGGCCGATAAAGCTGGCAAAGGTCGCCGGCTGCAGGCCCGCCACCAGCGGCTTGTCCACATAGATCGAATTCCAGCCCTTGGAATGGAGCTCGATGGCGGTTTCGCAGTCTTCGGTAATGCTGCGCCCGGCAAAGCCGCCGGTGGTCAGCAACGCCTCGCGCCGCAAAAGGGCCGCAGAGCCGCAGAAAAAGGCGGCATTCCAGCGGTCTAGGCCGCGCTGGATGACGCCGTAAAACATCTCGTTCTCCGAGGGCATGGTCTCGAAGGTTCGCAGGTTGCGCTCCAGCGGATCGGGGTTGAGGAAGAAGTGCGGTGTCTGGACCAGGAAGAGCCGGCTATCCTGGCTGAAATAGGGAACGGTTTCCTGGAGAAAGTCGCGGGCAGGCGCATGGTCGGCGTCGAACACGGCAACGAATTCGCCGGTTGAATGGGCAAGGCCATTGTTGAGGTTGCCGGCCTTGGCGTGCTCGTTTACGGCGCGCGTCAGGTAGCGGCAGCCCAGTTCGTCGCAGAGCGCCTGCAACTGCTCATGCCGCTCCTGCGCGGCGGCAGCGGCGTCCGGGTTGGTCTGGTTGCGCTTGGCGTCGGTGCCGCCATCGTCAAGCAGCCAGACGGTGAACCGGTCGGCCGGGTAGTCCATGGCCTTGGCCGCGGCAAGCGTGCCGGCTAACAGGTCATAGTCCTCGTTATAGGTGGGGATGAAAACATCCACGAACGGCACCGGCAGGTCCGGCCGCAGCCGTGTCGGCGGGCGCGGCGGCATGGGCCGGATGACCACGAAAAGGCTGAGAAACAGCATCATGATGCAGTACATCTCGGCCAGATAGAGGATGAGGCCGGGGATAAAGTCGGCCCAGGCGCTGACCGGCGGCAGGGTGCTGGTAGTGCGCCAATAGGCGTAGCGCAAGACGATCATCGTGCCGAAGGTGAGGAGCAACAGGCGCCAGTTGCCCTCTAAACGGAAGGTCTTGATCACGCCCATGGCGAGGATCAGGAGAACCGAGGTGACCAGATGCACTTCGAGGCTGACCGGCAGGGTGATGAGCACCACAGTGGCCAGCGCGATCAGGAGCCAGACAAGGATGGAAAGGGCCCGGCTCATGGCTATTGCGCTCCGGTGGGCGAAGGCACGATGACGCCTCCGGCAGATTGCGGCGGTGGGACCAACGGGGCCGTGGTGCCCGGTCGGGTGCCCGTGGGAGAGGGCACGATGGGTGCGCCGGGCGGAGGCGTCACGGGCACGGGCGCCGGCGTGGGGGTGACGACAGGCTGCGGTGCAGGCCTTGCCGGCGAGGGCGCTGCCGGGCGGGGCGGGGGGGCGTCGATTACATTGGCAAAGCCTTGGGCGCCGACGGGCCGGATCGGCGCCGCAATGCGCCCGATCGCGGGCGGTGCAGCTAGCGGAGTGTGCACATTGGCGCGCAGACGCAGCTTGTACATGACCTCCAGCAGTTCCTGTTCGCTGGAGCGCTGCTTGCAGAGCTGCAGGCGCACATTGATCGTGCCGCGCTTGATGCTGCCCGAGGGCGAGCGGCTGGGCTCGATGCGTTGCCAGGCATAGATGCAGGTGTCGCCATTGGCTGGTCGGCCGATGGCATAGCCGAAGGGACCATAGTCGTTCTGCACATAATAGGGCGAAACCGCCATGCCGGTATCGGGCCAGGCCGCCAGAGCTTCCTGCGTGAGGTTGACCTGGGTGAAGGGAATGTCCCGCACGCGGGCGTCGCTGCCGTCACCGCCGGAACCGACAAACTGCAGGACCGTGATCTTGTTTTCACCCGCCGTGCGCGCTTGCGTCACAAGGTGGATTTCCTGCTGGACGGCATTGGGAAAGGTGGTTGAAACCACTGTGACGATGCCCGGGCCACCCGGGGGTGGTACGATCATGGCCTCGACCGGCGCCACGATAGCAGCCTCGCTGGGCGGAAGTTCCCTCGTCGTCGAGCAGGCGGCGAGCGCCGTAACCAGCCCAACGGTCAGAGCCGAGCGGAAAAGTGCTTTCGCAGGGGACAGGCGGATGCCTTCCCGAACCCAATAGGCCTGCATGCGAGACCGAACCTTATTTCGTCATGTCGCGCCGACAACGGCCTTCTGCCTGCTGACTAGCTTATGCCCCGAAACTTAAGAAAAACGTGGTTAAGCCAACGTTAAACAAGGGGATAGGAGTTTGCATAGAAAGCTTCGAACGCCGCCGCCGGTCGTGGAGGCATTGTCGCACTGTTCGTGCCAAAAGCCATAAGTTTGGTTCTGCTTTCCGCCCCATTTTGACTAAAAGGCGGCGCACCGTTGCAAGCCGGTCACGGCAGCCGCGCGAGGGCCTTGTCGATCTTGCCCGTGAAGTCGGACAGCCGGGCGGCGTCCAGCTCTTCGGCGCCATGGAGTGACAGCATGGTAAATCGCGCCTGGGGCGCGCAGGCGCCTACAAGCGCAGTCCTGAGAACCCGTCGCACCGGCTGGCGCATGACGAGGCGGTCAATCCAGCCCGGCGAGCCCAGAGTAGTCACGACAAGCACCGATTTGAGGTTGGTGAGGCGCGGCTTGATCGGCGTGCCCTGGTCAAAGGCAAAGCCGGGCGCCCAGACCCGGTCGAACCAGCCCTTGAGGATGGCGGGCACGGAAAACCACCAAGTGGGAAAGACGAGAACCAGGTGCTCGGCCGCGCGGAGCCGCCCCTGCAGATCGACGACGTCGGGAGCCGGCTGCGGCTCCGCATAGTGGTGAGCCCGTTCGTGGGCGCTGAGGCGAGGGTCGAAGTGCTCGGCGTAAAGGTCGAGCCGGTCGACGGTCATGCCACGGGCGCGCAGGGCGGTCTCGATATGCTGGGCCAGATGGGCATTGAGACTGTCCTTCAGGGGGTGGGCCAGAACCAGGTGGACGCGCATCAATACCTCAATAAAAAACCGCGCCCTTTTCGGGGCGCGGCAACAATGGTCTGCACGGGATAGGCCGTCAATCAGTTGGCAGGGGACCGCCGGCGATATTCGGCGGCAAGGAAAAGCACTAGCAGGGCAAAGACCGCGCCAATGCCAACTTGTACCCAGTCTACCCTGCCGATCAGGTCCGTGGCATAGGCCAGGCCAGAATCGATCCTGGCACCGAGGGGGCCGTCCATGATCCAGCTATCGACAATAGCTGGCTGCGGCATGCTCAGTCGGCCGGTGATGTAGGCCCAAGTATGAGTATCGAAGGGATGGTTCCCGCCCAGGGTAACCCATTCAAGGCTTGAGAGCAGCGCCGGCAGGAGAAGAACAATGGGAATGGCCCATCGGCCAGCGGCAACGGCGATGGCACCCACAAGCGCAATGGCGGGCAGGTACCAGAGAAGTGCGACGACGAGCTGCGTCAGGGATATCAGCGAGACGTTCCAGAAGACATTCCACAGGCCGAAGAAGTTGAAAAGTTCGGTCGTGCCGTTGATGGCCATGGCAATTTGCGCGGTCAGCAGCATGAGCCCGAGGCTGACCAGCAGGATCACAAAGACCGCGCCGGGCAGCACCGTCAGCGCCGCCACGAGCTTGGAGAGCAGAATCTTGAAGTCGGAGACCGGCATCGACTTCCAGAACAGCATGGCATTGTTGCGTTTGTCAGCCGCGAAGCCATCGGCGCAATAGAAGAACAGGGTGGCAAAGAGGTAGACGCCCCAGCTGGCGCCCAGGATGAGCGCGGGCCAGAACAGCATAAGGAGCGGCAGGCCGGCGGCCAGCGTTCCGGTGAGGTGAACATCGACCCGGCCAATGGTAAAGGCCAATATGGTCATCACCACGATGACCGCGACCAGCAGGGCCGGCGCAATGACAAAGGCGCCGCGATGCTCGATCAGTTCTCGGTGGACGAGGGCAAGAAAGGCCTTCATCGGGCGGTCTCCGGATTGGCGGTCGGGCGCTGCATGAGCGCCACGAAAAGGTCGGACATGGTGGGGGTGGAAATCTTGCCCAGGGGTTCGAGCAGGCTCCGCTCGACGCCCTCGAAAATCATCACGGTCTGCCCGAAACGGGTTTCCTCGTAAACCGGGTTGTGCGTGCGCGCGGCGGCCTGCGCCTCGGCGTCGTTGACCACAAGCTGAGTGAACTTCTCGCTCACGGTTTCCATCTGCATATGCAGGATAATATCGCCATCGCGGATGAACATGATGTCCGACAGCATGAACTCGATCTCGTCCACCTGATGGGTGGTGATGATCAAGGTGCGTTCCTCGGTCATGTAGTCTTCGAGGAGGCGCCGGTAGAAGCGCTTGCGATAGGTGATGTCGAGCCCCAGCGTGGGTTCGTCGAGCACCAGCAGCTTGGCGTCGATGGCCATGACAACGGCCAGATGCAACTGCGCCATCATGCCCTTGGACAGCGTCTTGATCTTCATCTCGGGGCGAATGTCGGTGCCTTCGAGAAACTGGCGCGCCTTGTCGACCGAGAAATTGGGATGGATGTTGGAAAGGAGGGCGAAAAGCTCGCGCACCCTGAGAAAGCGCGGCAGGCTCGCCACGTCCGAAATGAAGGCTACGTTTTCCATGAGCTTGGCACGCTGGGCAAATGGGTCTTCGCCCAGAACCCGGATCGTGCCCTCATAGCTGGTGAGGCCCAGCATGGCATTGAGCGTTGTGGTCTTGCCTGCGCCATTGTGGCCGATAAGGCCATAGATGCGGCCGGCCGGAATGTCGAAATCCAGCCCGTGCAGGATTTCCTTGCCGCCGAATTTCTTGCGCAGCCCGCGCGCGGTGACGATGGGCTCGGAAGCGGGGGAGATGTCGGTCATTTCTGCGGGCCTTCCAGCTTGTCTGCGGCCGATTTCAAAAGCGTGTCGGGATCGAGCTCGAGGGCGCGGATCTGCGCCGCAATGCGCGGCCAGTCGTCCTTGAGAAACTTGTCCCGTTCATGCGCAAGCAGGGTTGCCCGCGCGCCAGTGGTAACGAACATGCCCAACCCTCTGCGTTTCTCCACCACACCGATATCCACCAGCGCCTCAAACGCCTTGGTGACCGTGAGCGGGTTCACCGAGAGTTCACCGGCAATCTGGCGAACCGAGGGCAGGGGATCTCCCTCCCGGGCCTGCTCACGTAGGATCATCTCGATAAGCCGCTGGCGGATCTGGACGAAGATCGGCTGGCTGGCGTGGAAGTCATCCATATCAATACCCAAATAGTGTGCTATATAACTAGCACACTAAGACGCATTGTCAACGGGGTTGATTATGAATCAGCCGACCAGCACGGACCGGGTGCAACGGACGCTATAGACGCGCACGTCTGCCTCGCCGATGCCAATGCCCAGCGCGGAGAGGACGGCGTTTATGGTCATGTCGAGGACCGGCGCGAGCGGCATGACCAGTGCCCGCACGGCGCCTGCGATGGCGGCGGGAGACGACAAGCCAATGCCCAGAACATTGACCGACAGGTCGAGCGACCCGAGCAGACTCCCGGCCAGCGAGGTAATGGCCGTCGTGGTGCGCGCAGTCTTGAGGCTGGCGGTGGCGATGTCCTTTGAGGAAAAGCTCAGAAGGACGGGATCGGTCTGGGCGATTTCGGCGCGCGCCTTGCCAGAGACCTTGAGCAGCAACACGTCGATGAGTCGCACCCAGTCGGGCGGCGGCAGCCAGCCGAACTGGTGGAGCGCCGCAGTGCTGACATCGCCGATGCCGGCATGAAGAACGCCGGGCCGCACGGCAATGGTGGCCCGCCCATTGGGTGCACCGTTGCTTGGGCAGGCAGCGGAAACAACCCGGGCTTCGGAATGGGCGATGTCGAGCCAGAGCGGCACGCGCACCGTGGCGCCCAGGAGGATCGGCCCGCCCAGGAGGCGCGCCGAAATGCGCAGGCGGACCTGTGCAGTGCGTACCATGGTGCCAAGCGGCCCCACGGCGAACCAGCCGCCGCCCTGAGGTGGCTCACCGATGGCCAGGTCGAGCTTGAGGCCAACAAGGCCGGGCAGGCCGGCACCCAGATCGAGCGATACCTGCCGGTCGCCGTCGGACAGGGCGGCTGCGGCAGTGAGGATTTCAAGCGGCGACAGATTGAGGCCGGCCGCCAGCCCGCCGCTGCCCAACGACAGGCGATCCATATGACCAAGCGAGAAAAGGCTGCCCACGCTGACAGTACTGCCGGAACCGCCGCCGGCAAGGCTGTTCAGCGCCGACTTGGTGGCGCCATTGGTGATACTGCTAAGCGCTGCACTGATCGGGCCAGAGCCGGACCGCATGGCAAGAATATCGCCATAGGTGCCCGCCGAAAGGCCGAGTTGCAGACCCAATGCGTCGAGAAAGGACAGCGCATCGACGCGGGCGCTGGCCAGGGCATTGTAGTCGGCAAGGCTGAGCGACACGCTGGTGCCCAGCAATTCGGACAACACGGCATTGGCGATGCCGCCATTGAGGCTGGCAAGGCGAGACCCGACGGAAAACGAGACCTCGGGCGTGACCGTGGCGAGGCCGGAAACGCCGATCGTGGGTTGGCGGGTAAAACTGGCGGCAAAATGGAGGGTGCCGGGGCGGCGCAGGGATACGCGGACCGCATTGGCACCGGCGCTGCCGGGCACGAAGCGCCGGGCAACAGGGACTGAGGAGTCCGGCGTATAAACGCCGGTCACGACGGAAAGCTCGTGGGCATCGCCCAGGACGCCCGCCTCCGAAAGCACCGTTTCGGCAATAGCCTGGGCGGCCGAGGGATCCGATGCCGCCGTGATTGCGGCAAGATCCACCGCGGTCTGCATCTGCCGGCGCTCCTGGTAGAGAGCCACGCCGTCGATGGCGATGGCCGAGATGAAGGCCGAAACGGCAAATCCCAGCGCAAATAGCACGGAGATATTGGCATGCTCGTTGCGCCCAAATCCCAGGCGCATCAAAGCCCGCCCTGACGGATGGAGGCGCTCAGTGCGATTCGCTGGGACGGCAGCGGAAGCGGCGGATAGAGGTTCCAGATGGGCAGGTCGGAGGCATCATAGCGCAGCGTCACGCGGTATTGGCTGGGATCGCTGGGATGATCGCCGAAATCGTAAGTGAGTCGGCCGCCATCGATCAGCATGTATTCGCTGGCATGCCCGTCGATAAAGGACCCGACGAGACGGTTGCGCTCGTTTTCGTCCAGTCCGGCAATGGAAATACGCGCCGCGTCGGCGGCCAGTTGCTGAAGGGAATGAACGGCGCCGAAATAGATCCCATAGGCCAGCATCCCGGTCAGCATGAGGAGAAAGATCGGGGTAAGGATGGCAAATTCGATGGCGGCGGCGCCGCGCGTGTCAGCAAGCCACCACCTGAGCCGCCCGGCCATGATCGTGCTCCGCAAAAGGCAATTTCGGGAGCCCACTATCGCGCCTGCCCGGTGGGCGGCTGATGAAGCGGCCTCTGCGCAATAACCCCGATACCGGTTGGGCAAAGACCGGAGTTGCGGCCGATTGGCCGCTTATCAGACGGCGTTTTTGGGGATAGGAAAGGCGGCCTCCAAGGACCAGCGACGTGACCGCACGAAACTACCTTTTTGCCGCGAACCAGGACGATGTAGCGCTCACGCGCCTAATCTCGACCGCCGCGAGGGTGACAGGCTTTCTGAGCGGTGCGCCGGGCGGCCCGCTCCCGGGATGGTATGGTTGGGAAAAGGATAATTCGGCCTTCATCGCCGACCTTAACGCGCGCCTCCTTGCCAATTATCCCAAGGCGCGTCGCCCTTTCCACACGACCCGGATATGGACCAATCTTATCTGGCAGCCGGTTTATCTCGCGGCCATTGCCGTCCATGTCCATGGCGCAGTGCCAAGCCTCTCAGGCATGTCGCAATCGCGTCAGAACCTCGATATTTCAGGCTATCGGCTGCCGCCCGGCCCGCAGTTTTCCGGCAGCATCGAGGAGATGATCGCCCGCGCCGGAAGTGACGTGCGGCGCATGGCCGATACGAGCCTTGTCGAGTTGGGAGCGGTCTCGCCGCTCAAGCGGCTGCCTGCGCTGCGCCTTCTGGCGGACCGGTTGCTGACCGTAATGGCGGCGCTGCCGCGCTACAGGACTGACATCGCACCCGAGGACCAGCATCGCTTCTGCGCGCTCTGGCTGGATGCCATGGGGCTTGCGGGTCTCGGCGCTCTGGAAACGCTGGACCTGCCGGGTGGACATCGGGCGGTAGTGATCAATCGCCAGGGCTGTTGCCTTGATTACCTGGCAATGCCCGGGACCTATTGCACGACCTGCCCTCGCCAGGACGATGACTTGCGGCGGCGCCGTCAATATGAAACGGCCGTGGCGGAAATGGACGACGCGGCGCCTTAGTCGAAGACTTCGTCGGGATAGACGCCCCAGAGCTCTTCCTGGCGCACATAGCCCGTGTGCGTGGCACGCTCACCTGGGGGGCCGGCAGACACACTGCACCATGTCCCGTCGCAACTGCTGATGGCCACCCGCACACCGGGGGCCAGCCGCGCGCGCAGTGGCGCATCCTCGGCCCGGCTGGCGCGCATGGCCACTTCGCCATTGGCCATGAGCGGGGTCGCATAGCCGGCCCGATTGCCCACGAGAAGGCTTTGGTGAACCCAGCCCTCATCGCCCTCCACATCGCGGATTTTCCGCCAAGTGTCGAATTCCTGAATGATTTCAACGGGGACGCCGGAGACGAGGAAATTCCAGGCGATCTCGTATTTAGTGCCGGGGCCGACGCGCACATTGATGGGATTGGAGCGGGTCGACACGAATCGGGGCAGGGGCAGGCCGCTGGGATTGTCCGCCTGCGCGAACACAGGCGCAGGCACGGCGGCAAGGCCGCCGAGAATGGCGATAAATGCGAAAAACAGGGTGCGGGCGCGGCCCGGCAGGGCTGGCAAAAATAACATCACTTTGCAGTCGGGCTGTAATTGCCTTATCAGTAAATCATGATCCTTAATGGTCGCTGAAGGTGACCATTGCGCGCGCCGAACGGGCTTCCATCGAAACGCATGACATCCAGCAAACCCAAGATATTGGTGACCCGGCGCCTGCCCGAAACCATCGAGGCCCGGATGGCGACGCTGTTCGAAACCGATGTTAACGAAGGCGACGCCGCCCTCACAGCCGATGATATTCTCGATGGTCTCACCGGCAAGGACGTCTTGGTCTCTACCATTACCGACCGCATCGATGCTGGCCTCATCGCGCGTCTGCCGCCGAGCGTCCGGCTGATCGCCCAGTTCGGCAATGGTGTCGACAATATCGACCTCGAAGCGGCCTGGGCTGCGGGCCTGACTGTCACCAACACACCCTCCGTCCTCACCGACGACACGGCCGACATGGCCACCGCGTTGATGCTGGCCCTGCCGCGCCGGCTGGTGGAAGGCACGCAGATGCTGTTGCGTGACCGCGAATGGGCGGGTTGGTCGCCCACGTCCATGTTGGGCAACCGGCTGCGTGGCAAGGCGCTCGGTATTGTCGGCATGGGCCGCATCGGCACGGCGGTGGCGCAGCGCGCCCGCGCCTTTGGCCTCAACATCCACTACTATTCGCGCAATCGCCGTCCGTCGGCGGTGGAAACGCCGCTTGGGGCGACCTACTGGGACAATCTCGACGCCATGCTGGGCGAAGTCGACATCGTATCCCTTCATACTCCGCTGACACGCGACACCGCAAATATCATGTCCGCCGGACGGCTAGCGCAGATGCGCCGGGGCGCGTTTCTTCTTAATGTCAGCCGGCCCGAGTTGCTCGATGAAACCGCGCTGATCGGTGAACTCGAGAGCGGACGGCTCGCCGGGGCAGCGCTGGATGTCTTCGACAACAGCCACGGCATCAATCCACGTCTTCTGGCGCTGGCCGAAGACAATCGCGTCGTACTGACCGCGCATATGGCCTCGGCAACGCTGGAAGCCCGTGTCGAGATGGGCGAGGCGGTGATCGTCAATATCCGAGCCTTCATGGACGGGCATCAGCCGCCGCACCGCCTGCTCCCCGATGCTGGCCTCGCCCGGGCGGCCCGCGCCTGACTGTTGCAGCAATTCCGCAATTGAGAAGGCTTCGCGCCGTAGCCAACTGGTTTGGCTTGCGCCTTGTGCCCTAGTTTCCTAATCGTCCCTTGTCCGGAGCAGGGGGGCTCGCATCCGGACTGGTGGGGCCTAAGGCCTCTTTCTGGGGTCAAGGAGAGCCCTTTGTCGCCTGCCTATTCCGCTCTTTTTGCCCTGCTTGTGGTATCTGCCTCTACGCTGCCTGCGCATGCGCAGGGTGCGTCCGAGCTGCCCGTGGCCTTGGATGGCAACGCGCTGGTCTATGAAGCGCTCGGTCATCGCCTGGCATGGCCGTTGCCGGACTGGGCAGCCGGAGCGGGGACGAGTGGCGCGACGCTCAGCGATTTTCTTTCGGCCAGTGTTTCGGAAACTGCGGGCCAGTCCAGCCTCGAACTCTTCCCCAAGGGAGAAAGCGCAGGCTTCTGGACGACCCTTTATGGCGCCCGGATCACCGCGCCCGGCGACATGCCGCTGACGCAGTTGCGCCAGGCGGTGGTCAATGTCTATGCCCGTGCCTGCAAGCCCGAAACCGTGGCCATCTTCCAGCTCGAACCGGACAATGGCGACGCGATCCCGCCCCTTGGCTTTGTTTGTGGCGCCTATCTTGATGGCATCCCTGCCTTTTCGGGCAAGGGCGAAATCATGGTCGTGGGCTTTCATCGGACCGATGCAGGCATTGGCATGGTCTACCAGGAATGGCGCGGCGCGGCCTTCGACCCGGAAGACGCCACCACCTGGCCTGTTGCGCCGGCCGTGATCGAGGCGCGCTTTGCCCAGTTCAAGTCCGAGGTCACGTTCCAGCGTGCCGATTGACGCGCGGGTCCTAAGGGCCTAATCCGGCATCCCATGAAAAAAGACCATAAGCCCACCGGGCCCAGCCAGCGTATGCTTCGCGTGGGCGAGCTGGTCCGCCATGCCCTGGCGGCAATGTTTGCCCGGGGTGAAATCGAGGATGAAAGCCTGCGCGGCGCGGTGGTGACTGTGCCCGAAGTGCGCATGACGCCCGATCTCAAGCTCGCCAATGCCTATGTCATGCCGCTCGGCGGTGCCCATGCCGAGGAAATCGTCGAGGCGCTCAACCGCCATCGCAAGTTCATCCGCGGGCGCATTGCCCCGCAGATCGACCTTAAATACGCTCCCGAAATTCGCTTCTTCGTGGACGATACCTTCGAAGAAGCCGGGCGCATCGATGCCCTTTTGCGGTCCGAACGCGTACGGCGCGATCTCGAAGACGGCGCGGACGAAGACTGACCGTGAACCAGCCCCGATCAAAGAAGCGCGCCATCTCCGGCTGGGTGGTGCTCAACAAGCCATATGACATGACTTCAACCCAGGCGGTGGGCAAGGTGCGCTGGTTGCTGGGCGCCGCCAAGGCGGGCCATGCGGGAACGCTCGACCCCCTGGCAACGGGCATACTGCCGATAGCCCTTGGCGAAGCGACCAAGGCAGTGCCGCAGGTGCAGGACGGCACCAAGGTCTATCGTTTTGCCATCGGCTGGGGCCGCGCCACCTCGACCGACGATGCCGAGGGCGAGGTTATCGCCACATCGGAGGTGCGGCCCGAGGCTGGCGCGCTGGAGGCACTTCTGCCCCGGTTCACCGGTACGATCATGCAGCGCCCACCTGCCTTTTCGGCCATTAAGGTGGATGGCGAGCGCGCTTATGACCTGGCGCGCGCCGGCGAGGCTGTAGAACTTGCTGCGCGGCCCATCGATATCGACGCGATCCGGCTGGTGGAGCATGGTGCCGAAACCTCGGTGTTGGAGGTGACGTGCGGCAAGGGAACCTATGTCCGGGCGCTGGCGCGGGACATTGCCGAGGCGCTGGGCACGGTTGGCCATGTGACGAGCCTTCATCGCGCAGCAGTGGGACCGTTCAACGACGCCAATGCAGTCACCATCGAGGCGCTGGAAGCCGCGCAAGCTGGCCCCGAGCGGGATGGGTTGATTGCGCCGGTGGAGATGGGGCTTAGCGATCTGCCCGAGATCCGGCTCGATGCCGGTCAGGCGGGGGCGGTGGGCAATGGCAATGGCGTCTTGCTTACCGGCGCCAATGCGCCTCTGGCGATGGATGAATGTTGGGTGAGCTTCAAGGGCAGGGTGCTAGCGACCGGTTCGGTCGAATTCGGCCAATTCAACCCGCGGCGGGTCTACAACCTCTAGCCGCAAAAAAAAGAAGGCGGGCTTACCGGTCCCGCCTCCCTTTTTCCAGTCACTGCTTAGGTGACGAGGAAAATGATGATGATCAGCCAGATCGGCACGCCCAGGAGCCAGAGGGCAAGACCTTTAAACATGGGTTTCTCCTTTCTCTGGTGTGCTTAGAAGCGACGGAAGACGTCGGCGAAGACAGTGTTCTTGTCGCGGTGGCTACCACCCTTCTGTGCGGCCCAGTAGGCGCCGATGGCAGAGACCAGCGAGGAGGCGGCCAGAAGGAAGGCGGCGATGATGGCCGTGTTGCGGGCAATGCGCGCGGCTTCGAGAGCCTCCTGACGCGCCGCTTCAACATTGGCAATCACCTGATCCACACGAGCCTGGGCTTCGTCGGGCGTAAGGCCGGTATTGGCCGCAACGACATTGGCCAGATAGGCGCGATCATCGGGATTGACGGTACCGTCACCCAGGGCAGCCTGGGCGAATATGCGGCCGGCTTCATCGCGTGCCACACCAGGATCGGACGGAGTCTGGGAGCGGAACAGGGTATCGATGAAGTAGGCGTTGGGATCGGCAACGTCCTCTTCAGCGACATTGGAGGCCGCAATGGTGGCGGTAGCAACAGCTTGGCCCGTGGCGCTGGCAATGGCACCCACGCCGCCGACGGCAAGAATGGCGCCGATGATCATGGAGCCGCCCCAGACGAGCAGGCCATGCGCGCCATCGCGAACATCGCTTTCGTCTTCTGTAGCGTCGAAGTGCCGGCGACGCAGGCGGCCGGTCAGGTAACCACCGGCCATGAAGCTGGAAATCTGGACCCACAGGAACCAGCTTGCAGCGCCGATGCCGATCAGGATCGCCGGAGCGCCGTCACGGGAGTTGAAGTCGACGAAATTGAGCCCGATTGCGGACCCGAAGCTGATCAGGACCAGCGAGATTGCCGAGGCAAAGACCACGCCGGCAATGATGGCCGGCCAATCCACATAGCTCGTGGCTTCTCGGCTGGTTTCTGCGGTTTCGACGACGGTGACACCGGATGTAGCGTCAATGCTCATGGAATGTCCTCCTGTCTGTTGGCACTCACGCGAGGCCGATGAAGGACAGGATGGCCATGACGATAACGACCAGACCGACGAGATAAATAATGCTGTTCATGGAACAAGCCCTCCTAAGTTGACGCAGTGTGGTCACAATGTCGGAGAGGAAATTTTGTTCCGGCGGCCAGCGCGCTGTCAGGCTGGTATCGTCACTGAACTATGCCCATGGGTCTTCGACCATGGGCCATATCGTGCGACGCGCCTTGCGATAGTCGGTTTCGGCCGGACGGTTTGGGTAGGGCTTGCCGGCCGAGCAATAGACGATCTCCGACGCGATCTTCGAGAACGAGTCGTAAAAGTGGTTTGTGGACTTGATGAGCAGGATTTTGCGCGCCGTCGGGTCAATGCCCAGAGCCGAAAAGAGGCTGGGGTCGAAACTCTGCGCGCGGGTGGAATTGAGGATCACGTCGATGCCATCGAACTGAACCCAGGCCGCATCGCCGAAAGGCGCGAAACTGTCGCCGAATTTCATCTCGGCATTGCGTTTGAGTGCCTTGACGGTCACGCGCGCATCGATGGGATGGCCTGTATGGGGCGCTGACTTGGCGCCGAAACGGAGTGGAATTTCGGCCCCCTCACCGGCGGCAAAGCAGATCTGCACGGCGATGGGGTCCCAGATCGTGCCGACGGCGACATCGCTGGCGCCCCGCCGGATCATTTCTTCGAGAATCACCGTGGCGTCACCGGCTGTGCCGCCGCCCGGATTGTCCCACACATCGGCAATGACCACCGGACCGCGCGGGGCGGCCATGGCCACATCGACGGCGACCTTTTCGTCGACCTGGCTGACCATGAAGGTCCCGCGCATGGCGAAAAGCTCGCGGCCCAGCTGTTCGGCAAGGGCTGCGCCCATTTCGGGTTGGTTGTCGGTGACGGCCACGATCCGCGTGCCCATTTCGGGCACGTCGCCGGCCATGAAGCCATGAACCACCGACAGCGACAATAGGTCTGGCTCGGATTGCTCGAGCGCCATGAGCTTATCGACAAAGCCGCGCATGGGCTGCTTGGAGGTGGGAAAGACGTCGATCATCCGGCAATCGAAAATGCTCATCACCGGGGTGATCTGGCCCTTGAGGCTGCGCACCGCCAGAGACCACAGATCGCGGGCCCGATCCACGAAGTCGGTATGGGGGAATTCCTTGAAATAAACGAAGAAGTTGGCCGCTTCGGCGCGTTTGGCCGTCAGATGGCTATGGGGGTCGAGTTCGGCGCAAATGAGAATGTCCGGGCCAACGATCTCGCGCACCCGGGCAAGCAGATCGCCCTCGGGATCGTCATAGCCCTGCGCCACCATCGCGCCATGAAGGCCGAGCACCACCCCATCCACCGGCATGGCCGCCTGCAATTGTCCCAAAATTTCGTCGCGCAGTTCTTCGTAAGTAGCCCGCGCCACGAGCCCGGCCGGGTCGGCCCAGCTGGCACTGCCTTCGATCAGGGTCCAGCCTTCGCGCGCACAGACGTCGCGACCGACGGTGATCGGAGCGGTGCAGAGCGTGGGTGTCGCCGGGTGCTCGCCGGGCCGCGCATAGAGCGAGGCTTCGAAGGCCCGCTTGTCGATGGCAATGGGCGAAAACGTATTGGTCTCGGTGGCCAGGGCCGCGGTGAAGATACGCAATTGGGGCGCTTCCTGTCGGTGCTCGGGGCGAAGCTAGCATGAGACAGGAGGCAATTTCACGTAAGAAATTTACATAGTGCGATCAAAATCTTCCGGATTGACCGCCTTTTTGCCGTTGAAGTAGCATGTTTTTAGAAATTGAATTTCATAAAAGTGGGAAAACGTTATGCCGATCAAGCGTTATGGAGCGGAAAAATCTGGAGCCGGCGGGCAGAACCTGCCTTTCGCACGTGCCGTGGAAGCGGGCGGCTGGCTCTATGTCTCCGGCCAGGTGGCCATGAAGGACGGCGAGATTGTCGGCACCGGCATCATCGAGCAGACCCATCTCACCATCAAGAACGTCATCGCCATTCTTGAAGAGGCCGGCTACGGGCTCGAGCATGTGGTGCGCTGCGGCGTCTGGCTCGATGATCCGCGCGATTTCTGGAGCTTCAACGCCGTCTACAAGAGCTATTTCGGCGAGCATCCGCCAGCGCGGGCCTGTGTACAGAGCAGCATGATGGTGGACTGCAAGGTCGAGATCGACTGCGTCGCCTATAAGGGGCCGTGACGCTCGTACACTTTGGCATACTGGCCACGTACGGCTCATGCCGCACAGGAGAACAGCAATGATCACGTCTAATCCGTTCCGTCTCGACAAGCAGACCGTGCTCATTTCGGGCGCCGGGGGCGGCATCGGGCGCTTCCTCGTCGAGGCCTTCTTTGCTGCCGGTGCGGAAGTGGTGGGCGCAGACCGCGATCCGGCCCAGCTCGAAGGCCTACCGCTGGCCCGCACGCTCATTTTCGATCAGGCCGATGCCAAGGCAACCCGGGCAGCCGTATTGGCCGATATCGCCCAATACGGTGCGCCCAACGCCGTCATTGCCAATGCCGGCTTCACCCGCGCTGAGCATCTGGGACATCTTGATGACGATGTCTGGGCCAGCGAAATGGCCATCAACCTCAATGGTGCCTATGCGCTGGTCGACCCGATCAGCAAGGCAATGGCCAAACGGGGTGCCGGCAGCGTGGTGTTTATCTCTTCGGTCAACGCTCTCCAGCATTTCGGCAATCCGGGCTATTCGGCCGCCAAGGCGGGCCTCATCGCCTATGCAAAGGCGCTGGCCGTTGAGCTGGGTGCCAAGGGTGTGCGTGCCAATGTCGTGGCGCCGGGTTCGGTGCGGACGCCGGCCTGGGATCACCGGCTGGACGCCGATCCGGGCCTTCTCGATAAGGTGCTGCCGCACTATCCGCTTGGCCGATTGGTTAGCCCGGCAGAAGTCGCCAACACGGCCCTGTTCCTTGCCTCGGATGCGGCGTCAGGCATTACCGGCGTCACCATTCCGGTTGACGCTGGGCTCCTGGCCGGCAATCTGCGCTTCGTCAACGAAGTGCTGAGGGCGCAATGACCCGCTACCAGGAAATCGATACTCCGGCCGTCCTGATCGATCTCGACAAGACCGAAGCCAATCTCAAAAGCGCCCAGGACGCGGCCGACGCGGCTGGGCTCACCCTGCGGCCGCACATCAAGACCCATAAGCTCCCTTTCTTTGCCAAGCGGCAGGTCGAACTTGGTGCCGTAGGCATAACGGTGCAGAAGCTGGGCGAAGCCGAAGTCATGGCCGATGCCGGGCTCACCGATCTGCTTCTCACCTTCAATATCATTGGCGCATCCAAGCGCGCCCGGCTCAAGGCGCTGCACGACCGCGTGACAATCCGCGTTGTCGCTGACAGCAGTGCTTGCGTCGCCGGGCTTGCCGAAACCTTCGCTGACCCCGAGCACAGGCTGGGCGTGTTCGTCGAATGCGATACCGGCATGGGCCGATGCGGGGTGCAATCGGCGGATGCGGCCATTGCCCTTGCCCGTCAGATCATGGCAGCGCCGGGCCTCGAATTTACCGGCCTCATGACCTATCCCGCGGCCGGGAAATATCGCGAGGCGGCGACATGGCTTGCCGATGCCAAGGCTGCCTTTGCCAATGCGGGAATTGCTGTGCCGGCTATCACCACCGGGGGAACGCCCGACATCTGGAACATGGGAGCAGCGGCCGGGGTCGCCACCGAATATCGGCCCGGCACCTATATCTACATGGACCGCTCGCAAGTCGCGGCGGGTGCAGCCAGCATCGAGGATTGCGCGCTGACCGTGCTAGCCACAGTTGTGTCGCGGCCAACCGAAAGCCGCGCCATCATCGACGCTGGCTCCAAGGCTCTGACCAGCGATCTTCTGGGCATGGCGGGGCATGGCTATGTGCTTGAATATCCAGATGCTCGCATCGTCGGACTGAGTGAGGAACACGGCACCATCGATCTTTCCGCATGCACGGATAAACCCAGCATCGGTGACACCATCCGCATCATTCCCAATCACTGTTGCCCGGTGACCAACCTCTTCGACCGGGTCAACCTGATCCGCGGCGGCGGGCTTGTGGAGACGGTGACGGTGGCAGCGCGCGGACGGGTCGACTAGCCTCGTTCCTGTGCTAAGGGTCGTCCCAGGAGAGACCACCCATGCGCATTATCGATACCCATCTGCATCTCATTTACCCGGACGAGATCCGATACGGCTGGATTTATCCGGGCCACGCGCTCGACCGGCCATGGACGCGCGAGCAGTATTTCGCTGAAGCAGCCCCGCTCGGGATTGAGGCGGCGCTGCATATGGAAGTCGATGTCGCGCCCGAGGATATCGAAAAGGAAACAGCGCTGGTCACCAGCCTCCCCGGCATTGCTGGCGCCATTGCCGCCTGCCGGCCGGAGGCAGAAAATTTTGCAGCCCGACTCGACCGCATTCTCGAAGCGGGCGCCGGCAAGGTTCGCGGCTTGCGTCGTATCCTCCACGAAGTGCCTGACGATGTGAGCCTTGCCCCCATCTTCGCTGACAATCTCAAGCGGCTTGTTCCGCTTGGCCTTACCTTCGATCTCTGCCTGCGGGCCGACCAGCTGCACCTTGGCGCGCGGCTGGCGCAGCTCCTGCCGGACCTGCAGTTCGTGCTCGATCATTGCGGTAATCCCGACATTAACGGGCTCGGCCTTGATCCTTGGCGCGGCGCCCTGCGCGAGATTGCGGCCCTGCCCAATGTGGTGGGTAAGGTCTCGGGGATCGTCAATCACTGCGATCCCGGCTGGACCGCCGAAACCCTGCGCCCCTATGTCGAGCATGTCATCGAGAGCTTTGGCTGGGATCGGGTTGTCTGGGGCTCCGATCATCCCGTCGCCACGACGACGGGGGGCACACTGACCGACTGGGTCAACGCGGCGCGCACCATAGTTGCGGGCGCGAGCCTCGATGAACAGTCGGCCCTGTTCCACGCAAATGCCGAACGCATATATCGGCTCTGACGGCTTGTCCGCGGGATGCGGCCATGAAATCCTTTCGGTAACGAGGAGACTGAAATGGCCGACCCGCGTAGCCGCATTGCCGTATCCACCTGGTCGCTGCACCGTTTTTTGGGCACGACCTATCCGCACGACCTCGCTACCGATGCGGTGAGCGACGGCGAGGACACCTATGGCGAAGGCGAAGAATCGCTTCTGGGCCTGCCGTCGGTCCTCGCCAATCACGGCTACCACCGGCTCGAAATCGTCTCCTTCCACCTGCGCAGCCGCGATCCCGTCTATCTGGGCGAGCTGCGCGACCAGCTCAAAGTTTCGGGCGTGACGCTGCAGACCCTGCTGATCGACGCCGGAGACATGACCGATCCGGTGCATGGTGCACGCGACACGCGCTGGATTGCCGGCTGGGTGGACGTTGCCAATATGCTGGGGGCCGAAAACGCGCGCATTATTGCCGGCAAGCAGCCCTATGCGCCCGAAACGCTGGAGCGATCCGTGGCCGGGTTCCGGGAGCTGCTGGCGGCCAATGCCGGCTCGCCCCTGCGCCTCGTGACGGAGAACTGGTTCAGCCTTCTGTCCACGCCGGAGGCCGTGCATGCGCTGCTCGACCGGCTGGAAGGCGAGGTCGGCATTCTTGGCGATTTCGGCAACTGGAACGGGCCGGACAAATACGAGGCACTGGCCTCGATCTTTCCGCGCGCCGAACTGTGCCATGCCAAGGCCTCTTTCGGCCCCGATGGACTTGATGAATCCGACTATGGCCAATGCGTTGGCGTCGCGGAGGAAGCGGGGTATGTTGGGCCCTACACGCTGATCTTCGACGCTGAGCATCCGGGCGAATGGGCAGGGCTTGCCCAGGAGCGGGATTTTATTCTTTCCAGGTTGGGATAAGCCTGACCTTCGAAGCGATCTGTTAAGGGCAGATGGACGATGATGCGGGCATGAGGAGTGTCCGGTCAAATTCTGAATCTGGCCCGGTCGTGTCCCTGCCGCGCGTCGGCGGGGACCTGATGCGCATTGTCGACTCCGCTCCTGTCGGGATGGTCCTGCTGGGCGCCGATGGCTTGGCCACGTACGCCAACCGCGCCTTCACTGAAATGACGGGCTATGCGCCTAGCCACAATAATCCGGTCCACCTGTCGCGCCTTGTGCATCCCGACGATAGCCTGGCGGTGCAGTTGCAGTTCGACCGCATGGTGCGGCACGAGACACCGTCGTGCCGCGGCGAGCATCGTTTTCTCCATATCGACGGCGCCCCGCTCTGGGTCATGATGGCGGCAAGTTTGCTACCCGTGGAGGCAGGCCAGCCAGACCTGATCATTTTGCAACTGACCAGCATCGAGTTGCAGAAGCGCGCCGAAGAAGCGCTGACCTATTCGGAAGCCCGCTGGAATTCGGCACTCGAAAGCGCCCGGCAGGGTGTTTGGGACTATGATATGCGTAAGGACCGCATGTTCTATTCGCGCATGTGGCGGCGCCTGCGCGGCATTCCGGACGACGAGGAAATCGGCGCCAACCACGACGTGGAATGGCGCGACCGCATCCATCCGGACGACCGAGAACGGGTCATCGCTGCCGGCAAGAGGCAGGGCCAAGGCGAAGAAGGCTTCGATACGCTGCAATACCGGGAACGCACGCGAGAAGGAAATTACATCTGGATCCTCAGCCGCGGCCAGCCGATCGAGTGGGATGAACACGGCAATGTCCTGCGTAGCGTCGGCACGGACACCGATATTACCCATCTCAAGACCATCGAGCAGCAACTGGCAGCCGAAAAGGAACGTCTGCGCGTCACCCTGGAAGCCATTGCAGATGGCGTCATCGCAACCGACGACAAGGGCGAGATCGTCTTCGTCAACGCCGTCGCCGAGCAGCTGATCGGTCGTGCCGCACACGAGGCCGTGGGTCAGCCCGCGGCAGCAATATTTCTGCTGCATGACGTCGATACCGACGCGGTCCAGCCCTGCCCGGCCCTTGTGTGCATCGAAAAACGGCAGGCGCTCGACGCCGGCGATAACCTCGTCCTTGTTCGGCCAGACGGTCGCAGGCGCGATATCCGTTGCACTGCCGCGCCGGTCATCATGCCGGATGGCGATATTTCCGGGTCAGTTCTGGTTTTTCACGATGTGAGCCATGCCCGCGCACAGCAGCGGGAACTGGCCCACTCGGCCACTCATGATTCACTGACCGGTCTCGCCAACCGTCCGGCCTTCGAACAGGCGCTCAACACCGCGCTTGCAGCGGCGCGAGGCGGCAGCATCGAGCATGCTCTGCTCTATGCCGATCTCGACAATTTCAAGCCGGTCAATGACACGGCCGGCCATGCGGCGGGCGACGAATTGCTCAAGCAGGTGGCCCAGACCCTGCTCCAGTCCTGCCGGTCTCAGGACATGGTTGCGCGCATCGGCGGGGATGAATTCGCCATCCTTCTCGATGGCTGTTCCCTGGCCGGCGCCAAGCGCGTCGCTGAGAAAATTTCGGAGTCGATTGGAGCCATGGTCTTTACTTGGGCCGGACGCGACTACCGGATCGGGGTCAGCATTGGGGTGACCATCATTTCCAGTCTGCCGGCCTCGCCGCTGGGTTTTCTGGGAGAAGCCGACGCCGCCTGCTACGCCGCCAAGGGGCGGGGCAAGGGTCAGGTTGTTGCCTTTTCGGAAATGCTCGATCCCAACGCTCAGCCGTAATAGACGCTGATCAACTGTCCGCCGATCTCGTGCACCTTGATCTCCATCTCGTAGATGGGATTGAGCACGTCGGGGGTGATGATATCCTTGACGCTGCCCTGTGCCGCGACCTTGCCGAGCTTCATTGCGACGATGTGGTCTGAATACCAGGACGCGAAATTGATATCGTGCAACACGAGCACCACGGTCTTGCCCAGATCATCGGCCGCCTGACGCATGAGTTTCATCATGCCCATGGCATGCTTCATGTCGAGATTGTTGAGCGGCTCGTCGAGCAGCACATAATCGGTATCTTGCGCCAGAACCATGGCCACGAAGGCACGTTGGCGCTGCCCGCCGGAAAGCTCGTCGAGAAAGCGACCCGACAGGGCGTCGAGATCGAGGTAGTTGATGGCCCGGTCGATATGGACCTTATCCTCACTGGTGAGGCGCCCTTTCGAATGGGGGTAGCGCCCGAAGGATACAAGGTCGTGCACGGTCAGGCGCGCAGTCATGTGGTTGTCCTGCCGAAGTATCGACAGCTTCTTGGCCAGCTCGTCGCTCTTGGCCTTGGTCACATCGAGCCCGCCAATGGTGACGCTGCCCTTGTCCATGGCCATGAGCCGGCTCACCATCGACAAAAGGGTCGACTTGCCGGCGCCGTTGGGGCCGATGATCGAGGTGACGCCGCCCTGGGGCAGTTCCACAGTGACGCCGTCGACGACGCAGCTCGTGCCGTAATTCTTGGTGACATTGTTGGCGACGATCATCGGGCCGATCTCCTCAGCACGAGGGCAATAAAAACGATACCACCCAGGAATTCGATGACGATCGAAAGCGCGGTATCGAAGGCGAAAACCCGCTCCAGCAGCGTCTGTCCGCCCACGAGGGCGATGATGCCCAGAAGGACGGAAGCCGGCAGCACGTAGCGGTGCATGGAATTGCCCACCAGTGAGTGGGCGAGGGTGACGACCAGGAGGCCGAAGAAGGTGACGGGCCCGACAAGCGCGGTCGAGACCGACACCAGGATGGACACGAGGACGAGGATGACCGCCACTGTGCGCTTGTAGTCTACGCCCAGATTGATGGCATGGGCCCGGCCCAGCGTGAGCACGTCATAGACATGCATCATGCGCAATCCGACAACGCTCACGACGCCAATGATGACGCAGGATATGCCCAAAAGGGCCGGGTCGGTTGTGGCAAAGCTAGCGAAGAGCGTGTCCTGCAGGACGTTGAACGCGCCGGGATCCATCATGCGTTGCATGAGGTTGGAGAAGGAGCGGAACAGCGTGCCGAAAATGATGCCCACGAGCACGAGCAGGTGCAGGCTGCGCTCTTCGCCCAGAAACAGCCACCGGAACAGGAAGCCGGAAAAGCCCACCATGGCCACGAGCGAAAAGATGAACTGCCATTCTGCGCTGATCGAGGTAAGCGCACCCACGCCGAGGAAGAAGACGATCGCGGTCTTGATCAGCACGTAAAGGGCGTCAAAGCCCATGATCGAAGGGGTGAGGATGCGGTTATTGGTGACGGTCTGGAACAAAACCGTCGACACCGCCACCGCATAGGCAACGAGCACGAGTCCAAGAAGCTTCTTGCCGCGGAACGGCAGCACAAAGCTCCAGCTGCCCTTGGCCCCCAGCGTCATGAACAGCACCACCGAAACCAGGGCCAGCACGCCGAGGATGATCAGTACCAATGCGGGCCGAGAAAGACGCAAGCGCGGAGCGGAGCTCACGGTCTGGATACTCATCGTGCACCTCGCGGCGACCGCAGGAGCAGGTAAAGGAAGAGCATGGAGCCGATGACGCCCATGACAACCGAAATGGGGATTTCATAGGGATATCGGATCAGCCGGCCAACGATGTCGCAGGCCAGCACCATGCCTGCGCCACCCACGGCAACCCACGGCACGGTGCGGCGCATGTTGTCGCCCACCAGCATGCTGACGAGATTGGGCACGATCAGTCCGAGAAAGGGAATGGAGCCGACGGAGACCAGCACGACCGCGCTGACGACGGAGACGATGACCAGCCCCAGCACCATGACGGCCCGGTAATTGAGACCAAGATTGGTGGTAAAATCCTTGCCCATGCCGGCCACGGTAAAGCGGTCGGCGGCGATATAGGCCAGGACACAGCCGGCAAGCCCGAACCACATGAGTTCATAACGCCCGCGCAGGACACCGGAAAAATCGCCCATGTTCCAGGCCAGTAGCGACCCCATAAGATTGGCGCGATAAGCGATAAAGGCGCTGATGGCACCCACAATGCCCCCCAGCATGATGCCGACAAGCGGCACAAGCAGCACATCGCGTAGCGGCACGGCACGCAGGACGCGCAGGAAAAGCGCGGTGCCGCCCAGCGCAAACAGCGCGGCTACCGCCATCTTGGCCATCAGCGGCCAGCCGGGGGCCAAAAGGGTGACCACCAGAAAGCCGAGCGCGGCGGACTCGCTGGTGCCGGTCGTGCCCGGTTCGACGAACCGGTTGCGCACCACCATCTGCATCACAAGGCCCGAAATCGCCATGGATGCGCCGGCTAGGATCAGTGCCAGCGTGCGTGGAATGCGGCTGATCAGCAGCACTTCACCCGGCCGGCCCTCCCAGCCGCCAGACAGCAAAGATGCCAGCGAAACATCGCTGACACCCACAAAAAGACTGACAATCGCCAAGGCGACTGTGATGACCATTCCGGCAATAAGGGCAGGCAATGAAACGTCCGGTCTTGAAAAGAACAGGACCCGCCGGCCGCGCCGTCGGGTCCTGAGACGTGAAGAACTTACTTCTGCAGACCCGCGGTGACCTGGTCGAGCAGCAGGGTCACGGCCTGATAGCCATTCATGGTGATATAGGCGGCCTGCGGGTCGAGATACACAACCTGGCCTTCCTTGGCAGCGGTGGTCTGGTTGAAGAGCTCGTTGTCGAGCAGGGCAGCAGCAGCGCCGTTGTTCTCACCGGTACCGGCATCGCGGTCCACGACGAACACCCAGTCCGGGTTGACTTCGAGCAGGAACTCAAAGGTCACGGCGTCGCCACCATGGTCGCCGTCCTTGACGTCGGCGAGGGCGGACGGCATGCCCACTTCGTTGTAGACCCAGGAGACGCGGCTGTCGGGGCCATAGACGCCGAGCTTGCCGGCATTGGTGACAATGACCAGTGCCGTGCCCTTGCCCTCGGCAGCAGCCTTGGCGGCCTCGACCTTGGCGTCGACATCGGCGATCAGCTCAGCGGCCTTGTCCTGCTTGTCAAAGATTTCGCCCAGGGTGGTGAGGTTGGTCTTGAGGCCGTCGATGATGGCCGCGTTGTTGACCGAAAGGTCGACGGTGGGGAGGATGTCCTTGGCGGTTTCGTAGGCGGCAGCCGAACGACCGGACACGAAATAGACGTCGGATTCGGAAGCGGCAATGCCTTCAAAATCGGGTTCAAACAGCGAGCCCAGCTGCAGCGCGTCAGCCGGAATCGAGTCCGCCAGATAGCCCGGTGCATTCGAGGACGGCACGCCGGCCACGTCGATACCCAGTGCCACCAGATTGTCGAACGAAGCCCAATCCTGCACCAGCACTTTGGCAGGAACGCCGCTCAGCGTGGTTTCACCCTGGGCGTGGGTAATGACCTTGTCCTGGGCAATGGCGAGGGAAGCCAGCGAGAGAGCGCCGGCTAGCGCAACGGCGGTTGCGGTTGTGGTGCGGAAAAAGGCGTTCATGATCGAGTCCAATCGGGTTGACGCGCGCAGTCGTAAATATGACTGCAACTGTCCGCTTTCCTAGACTGGGCCCTGACCTTCTGTCAAAGGCAAATATGACGCAGTTTGTATGGTTTTAAACAGATGGGAGATAGGTGTCGCTGGCCAGCGCCATGAAACTCTTCATCGCGGCCGATAGTGGGCTGGATTTTCGGCGCGCCACAAGCAGTTGCCGCATGGCCCACGGTTCGGCGAGGGGCGCGCAGACCAGATCGGTGCCGGCCAGCAGGTGTAGGCTGGTGGAACGAAGGAAGCCGATACCGAAGCCAGCTTCGACCATGCGCACCAGAGCTGGAAAGCTCTCGACGCGCAGCACTTCGGTAATTTCCGCGCCGGTCTTTGCCGCCGCCTCTCCTAGGAGGCGATCCAGCGAACCCGAATGGTGAACGCCCACAATGGCGTGGGGCAAAACCGCATCAAAGGAAATGGCCTTGCGCGGCTCGATGGCGGCGGCCAATTCGTGGTCGGGCGGCACGAGGACCCAGACGCGCTCATCCTCGAAGGGGCGAATTTCAAAGCGCGAGAAGTCGTAATTGTCCGAGACAATGGCGATGTCGGCGCGCCCTTCGTCTAGGGCCAGCAGGGCCTTGGCGGCGCCCATTTCGCCGATCTCAATTTCAATACCGGGATATTTTGCCGCAAACTTTGCCAAAAGCTCGGGAAGCCTACCAGTCAGGGCCGAGCTCGTGCAGGCCAAGCGCAGGCTTCCGCGCTGGCCGGAGCCGAAATCGGCCATGATGGCGTCGAGGTCCGCAATAGAGCGCAGAACGGTGCGGCACCCTTCGGCATAGGCTTCGCCGGCACTGGTGAGTTTGACGCCATGGGCGGAGCGGTCGAACAGTACCACGCCCAGGCGCGCCTCAAGGTCGGAAACGCGGCGGCTGACTGCGGAGGAGGCGATGCCTTCCCGTTCTGCAGCGCGGCCGATCGACCCGGTTTCTGCCAGCAGTAGAATGAGCCGCGCCGTGACGCTGTCAAAGGTTGCCATTGTGTCTCCCGGCACCAGCATAATGCATCGGCCGGATAAGTTGGAACTGCATTTCGCCATAAGCCGTCAACCCACAGAAAAGTCAGGCGGCAAGCAGCAAAAGGCCACGCAGGAGGTAAAATGCGCCGATTGCGGTGACGATCCAGCGTGTCCATGTGCGGAAGCCGTCATCGGTCATGCGCTGGAGAATATGGTAGCCCAGATTGGTGCCCGCTACGGCAAGGGGCGCGGCAATCAGCACCAGCAGCCAGTCCCCGGCCATCATGGCCGAGGCCGCCGTGCCGTAGAACACGACTTTGGCGCCGTGTGACAGCACCTGCGTGGCTGCCTTTGTGGCGATGATCTTGCGCCGGTCCATCTGGGTGCGGATGAAGAAGATGTCGACACTGGGACCCGCCACACCCACCGCCAGGTTGAGCGAGCCGCTCATGATCCCGCAGAAATAAGCGTGGACGGGCCTGCTGGCATCGAGCGCCAGCCATTTGCGCGGGATCCACACCAGCACCGGCATGAGGCCGATGCCGATGCATACCGTGGCCAGGTCAGGCGTATAGCGCAGGATAAAGAGCACCACGGCCGCGGTGAGCAGGCCCATGCAGATAAAGCTCAGGATGCGCCAGTCGATATACTTGCGGGAAAACCAGGCGCGCGAGCCATTGGCGATGATCTGGATCGCGCCCTGCACCGCGATGGCTGTGGCGACCGGCAGGACGGCAAGCAGAAGGGCCAGGAGCACCAGGCCGCCGGCCATGCCGAAAACTCCCGAAAGTGTGCTGGTAAAGAAAACCGCCACGGCGACGAGCCCGGCGAGCAGGGGATATGACATTGTGTGACCTCTGCTGCTCCATCGCGCAAAGGCTTGCCCTGCGCCATCGCCGCTTGGGCATGGCCCCATGCTGCCCGATGGCGACCGGCAAAACCCAGAGCGCAAACTTTGTGCAATTCTGCTGCGATTCAGTCTTGAATGGCAGACCTATTGCGCCTCTTATACTGAGGCGAGTTTGATTTGCCCGATCGTGGCCGACCTGTTCCGCCATCCCTCGGGCTCCACATATTGACGTCTGGATTGTTCCCTTGATCACCCTCAAGGCTGGCCGCGACCGTTCACGCGGCGATGCTCGGGCCCATGTTGCGGCTGCCCATGCTGGTAAGGGGCAGAGCCCCCTGTTGCGCATCACGATGTTTTCGTTGCGGCATTACTGGCAGGCTGCACTGGCCATCGGCGCCACCATCATTGCGGCGGTGCTGCAACTGACAATTCCCCGGCTTCTGGGACAGGCCGTGGATCAGGCGCAAAACGTCCTGAGCACGGCGGCGGACGGCGCTGAGCAGGCGCTGATGTGGAGCGCCGCTACGCTTCTGGTCGTTTCCATCGCGCGCGGCTTCTTTACGCTGGTGCAGAATTATTATTCGGAAAGCGTCGGCCACCATGTGGGCTACGAACTGCGGCTGGCCTTTTACGACAAGATCCAGCGCCTCTCCTATTCCTACCATGACCGCGTGCATTCCGGCGACCTGATCACCGTGGGGCTGCTCGACCTCGACGGCGTGCGCATGTTCTTCTCCACCGGCTTCGTGCGCATGGTGCTGCTGACCGTGCTGATCGGCGTCGGGGCCTGGATGCTGTTCACCACCGACGTGCTCTTGGCATGTCTGGCGCTGAGCTTTGTGCCCTTCGTCGCCTGGCGCTCCTCGGTTGCGCAGCTGACCCTGCGGGAAACCTGGCTGGTGCTGCAGGACAAGCTGTCGCGCCTCACCCGCGTCATGGAGGAAAACCTGGGCGGCATTCGTGTCGTCCGCGCCTTCTCGGGCCAGAAATTCGAGCTGTCCAAGTTCGATGCGGCCTCCAAGGATGCGCTGGAACTGGCCCATCAGCGCGTTCATGTGCGCGTCAAGAATACCTCGATGATGACCTTTTCCTTCTTTGCGGCCATGGGGCTTGTCCTTTGGGTCGGTGGTACCAAGGTCATTGCCGGGGAGATGAGCGTCGGCACGCTCGCCAGCTTCCTCACCTTCATGACCATCCTGCAAATGCCGGTGCGCCAGCTTGGCCTCATGGTCAATTCCTTCGCCCGCGCCTCCACCTGCGGCCAACGCTTCTATGCCTTCCTCGACCAGGCCGAAGAGATCGTCGATCGACCCGACGCCACCCCGCTCACGATCACCGAGGGCAAGCTGCGCTTCGAGGATGTGCATTTCACCTATCCCGGCGCTTCGCACCCCACGCTCAACGGCATCAGCTTCGAAGGCGGGCCGGGCCAGACCATCGGCATTGTCGGCGCGCCGGGCAGTGGCAAGTCGACCCTCGCCCATCTCATTCCGCGTTTTTACGATGTAACCTCCGGCCGCATCACTCTCGATGGGCAGGATGTGCGCGCGGTAACGCTGGAAAGCCTGCGCCGCAAGGTGGCCGTGGTGCAGCAGGACGGGTTCCTGTTCACCACGACAATTGAGAACAACATCGCCTATGGCGACCCCTGGGCCAAGGAGCGCAAGATCGAGCGCGCAGCCGAAAGCGCGCAGCTCCATAGCTACATCATGGGCCTGCCGGCCGATTACGATACCGTGGTGGGCGAGCGTGGTGTGTCGCTCTCGGGTGGCCAGCGTCAGCGCCTCTCCATTGCGCGCTCGCTGGTGCTCAAACCCGCCGTCATGGTCTTCGACGATTCAACCGCTGCCATCGACGCCGGCACCGAGCATCGCATCCGCTCGGCCATGCGCCGCTATGCCAAGGATCGATTGACGATCATCATTGCACATCGCCTTTCCTCACTGATGCATGCCGACCTCATCCTCTTCCTTGAGGATGGCAAAGTCGTCGAGCGCGGCAGCCATGCCGAACTCCTTGAACAGGGGGGACGCTATCGTGCCCTTTATGACCTGCAGACCCGACCGGGCGACGATGTGGAGGCCGCAGAATGAGCGTGGTCGATGATGAAGAACGCGAAGTCGCTGCCTTTCCGGGCCAGCGTCCGCCGCGCGCCACGGTCGGCAGCCACAAGATCGAGGAAGAGGTCTTCGGCAAGGCCTATGACCCCCAGACCGTCCGTCGTATCTGGGCGTTCGTCCATCCCTACCGGCTGAAGATCTACCTCTCGGTGGGGGCTGTTCTGGTCTTTACCGCAACCCAGCTCGCCATCCCGCTGATCATCGGCAATGCTATCGATACCGGCATGACTGAGGGGGGCAATCTCGACAATCTGCTCTGGGCCGTCGGCGCCTTTGCGGTGGCGGTGCTGCTCAACTTTGCCGCGTCCTGGGTGCAGGAAACCCAGGTCGGGCAGGTTGCCGAGAACGTCCTTTTCGACATGCGCCGGGCCATGTTCGCCCAGCTTCAGCGCGTTTCGCTGTCCTATATGGACAAGACCGAGGTCGGCCGGCTGATGAGCCGGCTGCAGGGCGACGTCAATTCCATGCAGGAATTCCTCGAAACCTCGGTGATTTCGGTCGGCGACATTGTCCTGCTGTTCGGCATTGTCGCGGTGCTGCTGAGCCTCGACCCACGGCTGGGCATGCTGACCATGGTCACCATGCCGATCCTTTTCATCGTGCGCATCTTCTGGCTCCCGCCGGCCAAGCGCGCCTTCTGGGCCGCGCATGAGACGAACTCGCTCACCAATGGCGCCATGGCCGAAGGCATCAATGGCGTGCGCACGGTGCAGAACCTCGATCGCCAGAAAGTCAATTTCGACCTCTATGACGACAAGGCCTATCACAATCTGCGCACGCAACTGACCGGCTCCAAGTTCGCGCAGGTCATGGTGCCGATCGTCGATACTTTGACCGGCATTTCCATGGCGACAGTCATTGTAGTCGGCGGTTCGCTGGTGCTGAACGGCAGCCTGCAGGTCGGCGTCATCGTCGCCTTCATCTTCTATATCCAGCGCTTCTTCGACCCGATCCGCTCGCTGACCATGCAATATTCGATCATGCAGCGGGCCATGACCTCAGGCCGCCGCATCATCGAAGTGCTCGACCTGCCCGTCGTCATCGAGGACAAGCCCAATGCCGTCGTGCTCGACAACGTCATGGATGGCTCGGTGGCCTTCCATGACGTTGTCTTCGGGTACGATCCCAATAGGCCGGTGCTGAAAAACGTCTCCTTCCGCGTCAATCCGGGTGAGACGGTGGCTCTGGTGGGGCCGACTGGCTCGGGCAAGACCAGTGCCATGGCGCTCGTGCATCGCTTCTATGAAGTGCAGGGCGGCGCGGTTCTGGTGGGCGGGCATGACGTGCGCAATGTCACGCAGGAGAGCCTTGGCGAACAGGTCGCCATGGTTTTGCAGGAACCCTTCCTCTTCACCGGCACCATCTTCGAGAACATCCGCTACAACAAGGCTTCGGCAACGCGGGAAGACGTGATCGCTGCGGCGAAAGCCGTGGGCGCGCACGACTTTATCGAGCGCTTCGCCAACGGCTATGACACGGTGCTCGAGCAGCGTGGCTCCAACCTGTCGCTGGGCCAGCGCCAGCTCCTCAGCTTTGCCCGTGCACTGGTGGCTGACGCGAAAATCCTTGTGCTCGACGAAGCCACGGCCAATATCGACAGCTATACCGAGCAGCAGATTCAGAAGGCGCTCGAAATCCTGCTCGAGGGCCGCACCGGCATGGTCATTGCCCACCGGCTGGCGACCATTCGCGGTGCCGACCGGATCATCGTGCTGCAGAATGGCGAGAAGATCGAGGAAGGCAACCACGACGAGCTCATGGCGCTCGGCGGGCTCTATTCCAAGCTCTACAACATGAACTATGCCAGCTTCGACGACATTCCCGACGAATTGGTGGCGCAGGCCAACGCCAAGGCGGCAACGACCTGAAGGTTGGCCTCAGCCGTTCAGAGGCCTATTCGACCGTGAGATCAGGATAGATCAGCTGCGAGCATTGCAGGTTATTGGCGTCGAGCTTGCTTTGCTGGTCTGGCGTGATGACCCCGGTGAAGATCGGGTCCCACAGTTCGTCGCGCTTGATGCCTTCGAGCCCGCATTGGCAATAAATGGCACAGAGCGTCGCCGTGGTGCCGCTCGCTTCGCAGGTGGATTGGCAGGAATTGAGGAACTCGATTTCCTGTCCTGCTTCCTGCGTGCCCATGAACTGTGACAGCGGTACAATGGCCGCCAGCAGCAGGGGCTGGTGGACGAGATAGATGACGAGGCTCCAGCGTCCCATCCAGGCCAGCGCTTTGACCACGGCATTCTTGGGCTGGATGGTCGCGAGTTTCGCTTCGGCAGCTCTGGCCCGGATGAGCCGCATCAGGAGGACCCCCGCGAGCACAATGCCCAGCCAGGGAAAGAGCGGCACAAGATCATTGGTATAGGGCGGCTCGGTCCAGAACCCGATCCAGGACAGGGCCTTGGAATTGTAGAGTGGGTCGGAGAACAGGAAGGGCAGGGCGACGACGACAATTGCCACCAGACCCGTCAGCCAGATCGGCGTGAAGAGAAACGGCAGCGCCAGCAGGCTTGCGGCTGCGATTGCATGCAGAACGCCGAAATAGACGAAGCTGTCAGGGAAGGTGAACCAGGTGCCGAGCGTGATCAGCGCCGCGCCGCCGACCAGAAGGAGCCAGCGTCGCCAGAAGCTTTTCCAGCGCATGCCATCGCCATGGCCCAGTACCAGTCCCACACCGACCAGCAGCATGAAGGCGAAGAGGATCGAGCGGGCAAACATGACCCAGCCCGGGTCGTAGCCGACATCGACGGGGATGAAGCGATAGAACGAAAGATCCCATGCGAGATGGTAGATGACCATCGCAATGATGGCGACGCCGCGCGCAATATCAATGACGGGGAGGCGGGGGCGTTTGGCGGTGGGGTTCATGACAAGGCCCCCTTACTCCGATTGCGCTGTGCCTCTCCCCCAGGGTGAGAGATCGGCCGAAGGCCGGGTGAGGGGGCCTTCGCTGCGTTCATCGCGTCATCCTTTGAAATTTGAAACCACAGCCAGGAACGCATCGCCATAGCGGTCGAGCTTGCCTTGCCCGACGCCGGGCAGGTTGAGCATGTCATGCGGATGGATCGGCTCGGCCAGCGCCATGGCCTTAAGCGTTGCGTCATGGAAGATGACATAGGGCGGCACGCCCTGTTCCTTGGCAAGCCGCAGGCGTTCCTCGCGCAGTGCTTCAAAGAGCGGTTTGGCGTGCTCGGGCACATCGACAGAGCGCGCCAGGGCGCGACGCACCTCGAGGGATTTCTTCGGCCGGTCCTTGCGCAGGATGACGCGGCGCTCGCGCTTGAAAACCGGTCCTGCGCCCTCCGCCAGTTGCAGCGCGCCGTGATTGGCGTGGTCCACGATGATGAGGCCCATGGCCGTCAGCTGCCGGATGACCGATTGCCAGGCCTTGGCATCGAGATCGCGTCCTTGGCCAAAAACCTTCTGATGCTGGTGGCCGAAACGCTGAACTTTTTCGGTGTCCTTGCCAACAAGCACGTCGATCACATGGGCCGCGCCGAAGCGCTGGCCGGTGCGATAGATGGCAGCCAGCGCCTTTATCGCGGCTTCCGTTCCGTCCCAGCTTTCGACCGGCGAGCGGCAGGTGTCGCAATTGCCACAGGGCTGCGGGTAGCTTTCGCCGAAATGGCTGAGGATGGCCTGACGCCGGCACGAGGCCGTTTCGCAAACCCCGAGCAGCGCATTGAGCTTGCTGTGTTCGAGCCGCTTGATTTCGTCGGGCGCATTGCCCTCGTCGATCATCCGGCGCCGTTGCACCACATCGGCCATGCCATAGCTCATCCAGGCATCGGCCGGCTGACCGTCGCGTCCGGCGCGTCCGGTCTCCTGATAATAGGCTTCGATGGAGGCGGGCAGGTCCATATGGGCGACATAGCGGACATCGGGCTTGTCGATGCCCATGCCGAAGGCCACAGTTGCGACAAGGCAAAGCCCCTCTTCCTTGAGGAAGGCATCCTGATTGGCGCTGCGCTGCTGCGCGCTCATGCCGGCATGATAGGGCAGGGCTTTGATGCCCTTGCTGGTCAGCCAGTCGGCGACATCCTCTACCTTGGCGCGGGAGAGGCAATAGACGATACCGCTCTCGCCTTTGTGGCTTCCAAGAAAGTCGAGAAGCTGGTCGCGCGGCTTGTCGCGCTCGACGATGGAATAGGAAATGTTCGGGCGGTCAAAGCTGGTGGTAAACACCTCGGCCTGCTCAAGCCCCAGCCGCTCGATAATGTCTTCCCGTGTGGTGGGATCGGCCGTGGCGGTGAGCGCGATGCGCGGCACGCCGGGGAAGAGTTCAACGAGATGAATGAGTTCGCGATATTCCGGGCGGAAATCATGGCCCCATTGGCTCACGCAATGGGCCTCGTCGATGGCAAAGAGCGCGATTTCGCAATCGGCCAGCATATTGGCAAAGCCCGGCGTCGCGACGCGCTCGGGCGCCACATAAAGGAGGTCCAGTTCCCCCCGCCGCAGCTTCCGGCGCACTTCGGCGGATTCTTCCGCCGTCAGCGAAGAATTGAGCGCCGCTGCCGCAACACCAGCTTGCTTCAGCGCTTCCACCTGGTCGCGCATCAGGGCGATCAGCGGGGAGACGACGATGCCAACTCCCGATCGGCAGATGGCCGGGATCTGGTAACACATGGATTTGCCGGCGCCGGTGGGGAAAAGCACCACGGCATCGCCACCACCTGCGACGTGATCGATCACGTCGGCCTGTAATCCGCGAAACGCCTTGTGCCCGAAAATGTCGCGCAGCACCGCGAGCGGCGTCGGCCGCTCATGGCGATGGGGCGAAAACAGATCGTACGACTCAAGGACATCCACATGCCCTTTGAATCACGCCCTCCCCAGAGAGGCAACGCGCAGAGCGCCGCATTCCGCTTTAGTGATTGGCGTGGCTCTCGGCATTGCGCTTGCGAGTGGCCGCGGCCTTCTTTGCCGAAGCGGAGCGGTCGGCGGCAGAGCGGCTGGCGGAGGCCTCGCCACCCTTTTTGCCGCCCTTGTGCGCGGCGGGGTGGCCGGTATCCTTGCCGCGGCCGGAGCCCGATTTTTTGCCGCCAGCATCATCCTTGTTGACCGTTGCCCAGGCGCGGCGCTCGGCTTCGTCCTTGCTCACACCCTTCTTCTCGTAGCCTTCCTCGATATGCTCGGCCTTCCGCTTCTGCTTATCGGTATAGGCACCTTTGTCACCCTGCGGCATGGCTGTCTCCTTATGGAGGGGGGTGAGACCGGTGTGGATGGGATAAGGGCTCGGCTGCCGTTTCGTTGGCCGGACCGGGAAACCGGAAAAACCATGTCCGTTCCCTATGCCATCGCGTCCGGTTGACACACACCGGTCTCGTGCCGGGCTAATGTTCAAGCCGCGCTCCGGTTGCATCGGCACGATCACAAAATCTTCGGCGCCAAGACCTTCGGTGAAATGGGCTTGCTGAGGAACCGCGAGCCCGCAAGGTCGAAGCGCCAGGGCGTCTCCACGCCCTTGGTGATGCCGATGCGGGGGCCGGTTGCGATTTCTGCCTGTTCGTCGGCCGCAAAAAGCGCAAAGGGCGGGCTGTCGAGCGGCAGCCCATTCTGAGCAAGATCGATGCCGAGCGCCTGCGCCAGCTTGCCGGGACCCGAGCAGAGCTGTCGCTCCCCCACACCCCCGCGACGCAGGTGCATGGTCTCCAACCCCGTTTGCGGCTCAAGTGCGCGAATGAGCACAGCACTCCCCGGCGCGCAGACGAAATTGAGGCAATGGTGGATGCCGTAGATTTTATAGACATAGGCATGGCCCGGGGGGCCGAACATTGCGCTGTTGCGCAGCGTCGGGCCTCGGAAACTATGCGAGGCGGGGTCGGCCTGGTCATAGGCCTCGACCTCGACGATCGGTCCTCCGACGCCCTTATGCAGCAGCACGGCGCCGATCAGGTCGCGCGCCACCGCAACAACAGGACGGTCGAAGAAACGGCGGTCGAGCGGGATTTCGGTCATCGTCGTCATTTCACCTGAATCGGCGCTAAAGTGAAATCCAGCATGCAGCGGGAGGGTTCATGCGTCTGCCGAAAATCCTTATTCCTGTACTGCTGGGCCTCTGCCTTGCGCTGCCTGCCGAGGCGCGCACGCTCTGTACGCTGGTGGCCGATCCGGTGAGCCGCACCGTGCTCTTCGCCGAAGGCGATTGCGACACACGAGTGACGCCGGCGTCCACCTTCAAGCTCCCCCTCGCGGTCATGGCATTCGAAACAGGCATCATCACCTCAAAGACCGAACCGAAGTTTCCCTTCCGCGAAGGTTACGCCGTTTGGGTCGCCGCATGGCGGCAGGACACCGATCCGACCATGTGGATCCACTTTTCCAATGTCTGGTATTCCCAGCGCCTCACTGAACGGCTCGGTATTGAAAAGCTCACAGCGTTTGCGCAGGGCTTTGGCTATGGCAATGCCGATTTCTCTGGTGATCCCGGTCGAAACAACGGTCTCGAACGCTCCTGGATTTCTTCCTCGCTCAAGATCTCCCCTCTGGAACAGGCCGGTTTCATCGCGGCGCTGCTGCAGGGGCAGTTGCCGGTTTCCCAACGTGCCGTGGACGGAGCCATCAGCCTGCTCGAAAGCCCGGGAGCGGCCGATGGCTGGCAGCTCTGGGGCAAGACCGGCTCCGCCTATCCCCGCCGCGCTGACTATAGCTTCGATTACGCCAAGGGCTGGGGCTGGTATGTCGGCTGGGCCGAAAAGGCGGGCAAGCGTGTCGTTTTCGTGCGGCTCAATCAGGATGAAAAGCGCCATGACGTGAGCGGTGGGCTGCGGGCGCGGGACGAGTTCGTTGAGCAGTGGGGAGATATCGCTGTCCGCGCAGGTCTTTGACTGGAGCGGATCGTCGAACAAAGCCTTCGGTATCGTCCACTTTCTGCGAAGGGTGGGGCGCGCTACATCTGGGTCATGCAATTCAAGGAGGTCGAAAATGATCGACACATCCGTACAGACCAATGTCCGCTCCGCTCCCATCCTGCCTCTGACCACGACGCTGGGGCCGGTCCGTATCGCCGTTACCGAACGCGCCAAGGCGCTGGCCATCTGGCAGGATGTCGTCGGCCTCGACCTTATCGAGGAAAACGGCAATGCCCTCCATATGGGCGTCGGTGGCAAGACGCTGATCGTGCTCGAAACCGGCGCGACCCAGCCGGTCGTGCAGCGCACCATCGGGCTTTATCACGTCGCCATCCACGTGCCGCGTCGCGTTGACCTGGCGCAGATGGCCGTGCGCGCCCTGCAGCGCAATGTCCGCATCTCGCCCACCGACCACCTCGTCTCCGAAGCCATCTACCTTTGGGATTTTGACGGCATTGGCATCGAGATCACCTTCGAAACGCCGGATCGCGGCACTCTGGGTGACCCCGACAAGGGCGAAACCTACGCCGTAACCGCAGATGGCAAGCCCCATTCAGGCCGCGAACCCATCGACCTCGACGGTCTGCTTGAAGAGCTTGGGCCTAACCCGGTTCTGGCTGCCCGCATGCCTTCCGGCACGCGCATCGGCCACGTGCATGTGCATGTGAACGACCTCGATCGCGCCATGGACTTTTATCGCGACGTGGTGGGTTTTGCCGGCTTCCTGCTGATCCAGTCCTTCGGCATGGGCGATGTCGGGCTCGACTACATGCCCCATACGCTGGCCTTCAACATCTGGTCGGGCCCCAATGCAAAACTGCCCCCAACTGGAGCTGCAGGACTGCGGTGGTTCACCATCGTCCTGCCGGATGCTGAAAGCCTCGCTGCCCTTAAGACGCGGCTCGAAAAGGCCGGCGCACCGGTCGATGTGGTCGGCAATGATCTCGAAACCCGCGACCCGTTCGGCAACCGTATCCGGCTCGAACTGGCCGCCTGACCTTTACACCGGCGCCATCCACACGGATGGTGCCAGCTCTGTATCTTCCCAGGAGTTAGTCATGCACGGCCCTCAAGATCTCATCCAGTTCTGGTTTGTCGAGCATGGCTTTGATGACTGGTTCGGCGGGGACGCGGTGTTCGACGCTAAATGCCAGCGCTTCACCGATCTTCATGCGCAGGCTGCGCGCGGCGAGGCCTGGGCCTGGCGCGAAACACCGGAAGGGCGCATTGCCGAGATCGTGCTTCTGGACCAGTTCTCTCGGCAGCTCTATCGCGGCAGCCCCGTCGCTTTTGCGCAGGACAAGATGGCCCTGGCGCTGGCACAGGAAGCGGTCGCCGGCGGTCACGACATGGCTGTCGACCACGCCTGGGCGAGCTTCTTCTATCTACCCTACATGCATGCCGAGTCCCTCGTCATTCAGGACGAAGGCGTGCGGCTTTACGAAGCCTATGGCGACGAGAACTCGCTCAACTACATGCGCGCACATCGCGACACCATAGCCCGCTTCGGGCGCTTCCCCTTCCGCAACAAGGCGCTGGGGCGCGACAGCACGCCGGAGGAAATCGCCTATATGGCAGAACAGGGCGACCGCAGCTTCTAAAGGCAACCCATCGGCGCCTTTGCCGTTTTCCCGGCAAAGGAGAACCAAGATGGAATTTGGTGGCCAAGCCATATGGGCGGTGGTGATCACGGTCGGCGTCGCGATCCTTGCCGCAGGAATGATCTACGGCATCATGCGCAATCGCCAGCGCACCCTGTCGGAGCGCGTCTTGACCGAGGTCGAGACTAAGCGCGAATACCAACGAGAAGACCGCGACGCATCCTAGAAAAGGGCACCCATCGGGTGCCCTTTGCTTAAGCTACAAGACCCTTGGTCAATTCGAGCGCCTGGCGCTCGAACAGGCGGCGATAGGTGCCGCCATTGAGCCGGATCAGGGCTTCGTGATTGCCCTCTTCGATGATCGTGCCCTTGTCGAAGACCAGAAGCCGGTCGAGTGCGCGCACAGTGGAAAGGCGATGAGCGATGACGAGGGTGGTCCGGCCCTCCATCAGTCGCTCCATGGCCTCCTGGATCATGACTTCGCTTTCGCTGTCGAGACTGGACGTCGCCTCGTCGAGGATCAAGATGGGCGCATCGGCGAGGAAAGCCCGGGCAATCGCGACACGCTGGCGCTCGCCACCCGATAGCTTGACGCCGCGCTCGCCCACCATGGTCTCGTAGCCCTTGGGCAATTCCATGATGAAATCATGCGCATTGGCCTGCCGGGCCGCCTCGATGATCTCCCCGCGGCTCGCGCCGGGCCGGGCATAGGCGATGTTCTCGGCCAGCGTGCGGTGAAACAGGATGGGTTCCTGCTGCACGATGGCAATCTGACTGCGCAGGGAGGCCTGCTGCACCCGAGAAATATCCTGCCCGTCAATCGTGATGGTGCCGTCCTTGAGGTCGTAGAGGCGCTGGATCAGCTTGACGAATGTCGTCTTGCCCGAACCCGAATGGCCCACAAGCCCAACCCGCTCGCCTGGCTGGATGGTGACCGAGAAGTCGCGGTAGAGCGGGGTCGGGTGGGCGCCGTACTGGAAGGTCACGTTGTTGAAGGCGATGGCGCCTTCGGTAATGGCGATGGGCGTCGCGCCCTTTTCATCCTCGATCCCCAGATCCTGGGCATAGAGATTGACCAGCTCCTCCATGTCATTGACCGAGCGCTGCAGGTTGCGGATGTGCTGGCCCACGTCGCGCAGGTGTCCCGACAGCAGGAAGAACATGCTGAGCACAAAGGCGATATCGCCGGGCGTGGCCTGTCCCACCGACCAGAGATAGAGCACGAGGCCCAGAATGGCCGTCTGCATGATGACCATCATCAGCCCCTGCACGCCACCATTGAGCGTGCCGCGCTTCCAGGTGCGGCGGGTGCGGCTGTCCCACTTGGAGATGACGCCCTTGAGACGGCTTTCCTCGCGCGTTTCGGCGCCAAACGCCTTGACCACGGAGTTGCAGCTCACGGCATCCGCGAGCGCGCCGCCCATGCGGGTGTCCCAGGCATTGGCCAGCGTTGCCGCCGGCGCGACAAAGCCGGTCGATAGCGTAACCGTCACGCCGATGTAGATCAGCGACCCGACGCCAACCAGCGCGCCCATGATGGGCCAGTAGGACCCCAGGATAATCGTTGCACCCACCAGCATGACGGTTGAGGGCAGGAGGGCGATCAGCAGTGTGTCGTTGAGCAGGTCGAGCGCCCACATGCCGCGCGTGATCTTGCGCACGGTGGAACCGGCAAAGCTGTTGGCATGCCAGTCGGTCGAAAACCGCTGCACCCGATGAAAGGCGCTGGCGGCGATCTCGCTCATCATCTTTAGGGTGAGCGCGATGATGTTGAGAAACGCGAACTGCCGCAACACGACCGAACTGAGATACAGCACGGACATGGTGAGGAAGGCCGTGATCGCAGCGGCCATGGCATCGTTGCCGCCGGCGCCGACAGCGTCCACCAGTCGTCCCGCAAAGAGGGGGCTCAGCGCCTCGGCCAAAGTTGCCCCCATCACGAGGGCGGTGATCGCCGCGATACGCCAGGGCTGTCCTCGCCAATGGGTAAAGGTAAAGCCGAGCACGTTGCGGAAAGCATCGGCGCGAAAATCGAGCTTCTTGCGACTCATTGTCTTGCCCGGCGCCGTTCTCCGGCAGCCGGTTCCATCAGATATTTTGGGGGCAATAGAGCGACAGCGGACGCACTTGCGGGTGCCTGTCTATTGCGGAGAAAACGGGAAAACCGTGATGCGGCCGGTTGTCGGGTTGCCCCAGGGCCGCGGGGAGCAGGACCTAATGTCGGTGCGTGCCCGCCGGGGAAACGCTCATGAATGCTGTCATTCAACGCCTCCCTTGTTCTTGAAAATGAAGCGGCGAACGGTTTGTATCCAAACCGTTCGCCCTTGCCAATGCCAATTTGGCCAGTCGCTCATTCGTGGTGCTTTGGCGCCACACTCCTCCCGGCGTGGCGCTGGAGCGATCGGGCCTGGCTCGGCCGAACCGGTCGCGCATGCCCCATTGCGCGGCCGGGAAATCGCTCAGTCCGGCTGGCGCGCGCCCGGCGCAACAATGCCGCGTGTGGCGAACTGGGCATAGGCCAAGGCGCCACCAAAGGTGCAGAAGATGGCGACGATGGCGGCGATAAAGAGTGTGGTGGTCATGGTCAAAGCCTCCGGTTGATGTGGCTTTGTTGTCGCGCCGCGCTGCGCCGCCAACTTTGATCAAGGTCAAGCATTTTTACGATTTTGCCGGGTGGCGCCTCGGGTTGGGCGGCGATAGGCTCCCCCTCGATTCAAACCCAAAAGAGGCAGACGCCCGTGAGCACCACGCCCATTGATCCCATCAAGCTCGACAAACTCGGCGAAGTCGCCATCAAGGTTGGCCTGCAACTGGCTGAAGGGCAGGACCTCATCATCACCGCCCCGATGACGGCTGCGCCCCTCGTGCGCCGCATCACCGAGCATGCCTACAAGGCCGGCGCGGGCCTGGTGACCACCATTTATTCCGACGAGGAAGCCACCCTCTCTCGCTTCCGCCACGCCAAGGATGCAAGCTTTGATCGTTCCGCGTCCTGGCTCTACGCGGGCATGGCCGAGGCCTTCAAGAACAATGCCGCGCGGCTCGCCATATCCGGCGATAACCCGATGATGCTCGCCAATGAGGACCCCGATAAGGTGTCGCGCGCCAACCGCGCCAATTCGGCGGCCTATCGCCCGGCCCTGGAGCTGATCACCGGCTTCGACATCAACTGGAACATCGTTTCCTACCCGACCCCCAACTGGGCCAAGCTGGTCTTCCCCAACGAACCCGAAGACGTTGCCGTCGCCAAGCTGGCCGCCGCCATCTTCAAGGCCAGCCGCGTCGACCAGGACGATCCCATTGCCGCCTGGAAAGCGCACAATGCCAATCTCAAGGCGCGCTGGACCTGGCTCAACGGCAAGAAGTTCGCCGCACTAAAATATACCGGCCCCGGCACGGATCTCACCGTGGGTCTGGCCGATGGCCACCGCTGGAAGGGCGGCGCGTCCGAAGCCAAGAATGGCGTCACCTGCAATCCCAATATTCCGACCGAGGAAGTGTTCACTACGCCCCATCGCCTGCGCGTCGAGGGCACCGTTGCCGCGACCAAGCCGCTCAGCCACAACGGCACACTGATAGAGAACATTCAGGCGCGGTTCGAGGAAGGGCGCCTGGTCGAGCTTAAAGCGACCAAGGGCCAGGACGTGTTCGGCAAGGTGCTCGACACCGATGAAGGCGCGCGGCGCTTGGGCGAAGTGGCCCTCGTGCCCCACTCCTCGCCGATCTCGGCGTCCGGCATCCTCTTCTACAACACGCTCTACGACGAAAACGCTTCGTGCCACATCGCCATGGGCCAGTGCTATGCCGACTGTTTCGAAAACGGCAAGGAACTGAGCCCCGACCAGATTTATGCGCAGGGCGGCAACAAGAGCCTCATCCACATCGACTGGATGATCGGTTCGGACCAGGTCGATATCGACGGCGTGCATGCCGATGGCACCGTGGAGCCGGTCATGCGCAAGGGCGAATGGGCCTTCGACGTCTGATTAGGAACGGAGTAGGCGCCTTGGCGCCTACTCCCCCTCGATCTCTAAGAACTCCTTGGCGCTCAGCACGATCTCTCGGTCGATCTTGCCGATTTCGTCCTTGTCCTTGCCCTCGTAGTCGAGCCCGTGCAGCACGGTGCGGATGGCATTGAGGCGGAGGCGGTTCTTGTCATTGGCGCGGATGACGGTCCAGGGCGCGTGTTTGCTGTCGGTGCGCTTCAGCATCCGGTCGCGCGCGGCCGAATAGGCATCCCACTTGTCCAACGCTTCGAGATCGACCGGTGACAGTTTCCAGGTCTTGAGCGGATCATGCCGGCGGTCGTGGAAGCGTTTGAGCTGCATTTCCCGCCCGATTGAAAGCCAGAATTTGAAAATCTTGATGCCGTCATTGGTGAGGCGCTTTTCAAACTCCGGCGCCTCATCCAGGAACTGTTCGGTCTGTTCGGGCGTGCAAAAGCCCATGACCGGCTCGACGCCCGCGCGGTTGTACCAGGAGCGGTCAAACAGCACCATTTCCCCGGCCGCGGGGAGCCAGTCGATATAACGCTGGAAATACCACTGCGTGCGCTCCCGGTCGTTGGGCTTGGGCAGCGCGGCAATGAGGTTGTAGCGCGGGTTGAGGTTTTCGAGGAACCGCTTGATCGTGCCGCCCTTGCCGGCGGCGTCGCGCCCTTCGAATATGATGATGGTGCGCGTGCCCGCCTTGGCCATATGCGCCTGATGCAGCACGAGTTGCTTTTGCAGCGCATACATCTGCGTGTCATACTCATCATCGTCGAGCTTTTCGGCATAGGGGAAGTTGCCCGAGGTGAGGGCGGCCTTGTTGATGGCCCTCGGGAGCTCGGGATTGTCGATGTCGAAGCCTTTGAAGGGGTCGGTCACACTGTCTCTCCACTGTCATCTTGAGCGTGCTAGAAAGCGGGTTCCCGCGCAAGTGGCGGGTCCTTGAGTTGATACCCCCACCCGACATGGACGATCACCACCCCAGCCCAGACCTCAGCATGCCCCAAGCGGCCCTCACGCGGCTGATCGGCTATGGCCCCTTGCTGGCTGGCATTGCGGCGGTCGTGCTGGGCTTTGTCATCTTCGGCGACTTGCGGCCGGACATTGCCATCATCGGCCTTGTCATCCTCGCAGCGTGCCTGGCTTTCCTACCCCTGCCCGTCGTAACCGTCATTGAGCGCGTGACGGTGGACAAGGGCGCTCGCGTGGCCATGACGTCCGAGCATGCCGCCGGCCTCGTCGATGCGCTGGGCGATCCCGGCGTATTGCTCGACCGGCGCGGTACGGTAACCTATCGCAACGAGGCGGCGGCCAGTCTTTATCCGGCCCTTCAGGAAGGGCGCATCATGACGCTGGTCCTGCGCAGTCCCGACCTGCTTGCCGCCATCGAAACCACCATGCGCACCGGCAAGACCAGCCGGTTCGAGCTGCATGAAACCTTTCCCGCCGAAACCTGGGACAAGGTCGTGGTGGCGCCCTTGCGGTTCCCCGGTACCGATTGGATCTCCGACGAGGAGCGGCAGGTGCTGGTGACCTTCCAGAGCCTGACCGAACTCAAGCGCGTCGATGCCATGCGCTCAGACTTCATTGCGAATGCGAGCCACGAATTGCGCACGCCCCTGGCGTCATTGATCGGCTTCATCGACACCCTGCTCGGTCCCGCCGCCCGCGATGCGGCTGCGCGCGAGAAATTTCTCGGCATCATGCGCGTCCAGGCCGACCGCATGAGCCGGCTGATCGATGACATGCTCAGCCTTTCGCGCATTGAAATGCATCAGCATGTCCGCCCCGTCGGCTCGGTAGACCTCTCAGCCCTGCTGCGCGAAGTGCGGGAAGGTCTGACCACCCAGGCCCAGCAGGCCGAAATCAAGGTTGTGCTCGATCTGCCGGCCGATCCGGTTGTGGTGACCGGGGATCGTGGCCAACTCTACGAGGTCTTCGAGAACCTCATCGACAACGCCATTAAATATGGCGCAAACGGCGAGACGGTGGATGTGACCCTGGCCCCGGTCGCCAGGCAGGGCCTGCGCTATCAGGTCACCGTGGTGGACCACGGTCCCGGCGTCGACCCCGAGCACGTGCCGCGCATGACCGAGCGCTTCTACCGCATTGATGCCGAAACCAGCCGCAAGAAAAAAGGCACGGGTCTGGGCCTTGCGATCGTCAAGCACATCATTCAGCGCCATCGCGGACAGATCGTCATTCGCTCCCGCGCCCGGGAAGACGAAGGTCTCCGTGTGGAAATCGCTCTACCCTGAACTTGGGTATTTGCGCGATATATATCCTAAGAGATGAAATACTCTTCTGCGATGACGCTGCACGCGCCTGGGTCAGTCAAATTGTGATCATTTAACGCCTTGACGTCAAATTCGATTCACCTAGTCTGATACGTATCTGGAAATCACATAATAAACGCCAGATATTTCAAACGAGGAGAATATTGAAATGCTCATCCTGCGTTCGCTCGCGGGGGCTCTTGTTGCGTCCCTTGCTTTGTCTGTTCCGGTGCTTGCTCAAGTGGATACAAAACGTCCCGACCCCGTCGAAGGGGCCCAACCGGCCACCGTCGAGAAAATCTCCATTTTCAGCCCCTCCATTGAGGGCAATCTCATGGGCGAGCCGGCCGACCGCGACGTTTTCGTCGTGCTGCCGCCGAGCTATGAGGAAGACAGCGGCCGGCACTACCCGGTGGTATATGCCCTGCACGGCTACTGGATCGGCGCCGAGCAGTGGATGCAGGAAGTCCATGCGCCGCAGACGATTGAAGGCGCCTTTGCCAATGGCACGCCGGAAATGATCGTGGTCTTCCCCACGTCCTGGAACCGCTATTACGGCTCGATGTATTCGAGCTCCAAGACGACCGGCAATTTCGAGCATTTCATTGCTAAGGACGTCGTCGCCTATATCGACGAGAACTATCGCACCATTCCCGAGCGCGAGAGCCGTGGTCTGGTCGGGCATTCCATGGGCGGCTATGGCGCCACCCGGATCGGCATGAAACATGCCGATGTGTTCAGTGCACTCTATGTAATGAGCGCCGGTGGCGGCGTGTCGACCGGTCCGGCGCCCCTCAGCGAGGAAGCCCAGGCCGAGATCGCCGCTCTGACCGGGCCCGATGCCGCAGAGGATATCGGAATCGAGGCGCGGTCAGCCCTGGCCCGTGCTGCGGCCTGGTCGCCCAATCCCAACAATGCTCCGCTTTATCTGGACCTCCCCTATGACGGGGACACGCTCAATGAGGCGGTTGCAGCCAAATGGGCGGCCAATAACAGCATCACCCTGCTCGACCAGTATGTCGACCAGTTCGAGCGCTACACCGCTATTGCTATTGACGTGGGCGATGACGACCGCGCCGCGGTGGGCGCCAAGGAACTAAGCGACGCGCTTGCCGCCTACGACATCGATCACTCTTTCGATCTCTATGAAGGCGATCACACCAGCGAGCTCGGCTTCCGCCTGCAGGATCATGTCCTGCCCTTCTTTGGCGAACATCTCGAATTCGAGTAGAAACGAAAAGGGCGCCTGCGGGCGCCCTTTTTATTCGGATGGTGCGGCTGCAATCAGCGGCGCTTCTTGTCCAGCTGATGGTAGGCCCGACGCGAATGGAAATCGCAGTAGGGGCCAGTCTCGAGGCTATGCTGCCCACAGAAGTAGAAGTCCTTGCTCAGCGGGTCGCCGATCGGCCACTTGCAGGTATGCTCGTTGAGCTGCAACAGGCTGAGGCGCTTTTCTTCGGGAATGAAGAGCTCGGCTGCTGCCGGGGCCACATAAAGCTCAGTCTCCATTTCCGGCGTCGCCGCCAGCGCGGTTGCGCCGATCACCTGCGGCCGCGACATCGTGGCCGGACGCGGCTTGGCGCTCATATGGCTGCTCATGGTGGCTGCCGGGCTTGCCACCCGGCGCGGCGCTGGCCGTGCAGCCGGACGCGCACGGGGCGTCGTATTGGTGGGCTTGGCTCGCGCCGAGAGCTTGAGGCGATGCACCTTGCCGATCACTGCGTTGCGCGTGACGCCTTCGCCAAGCTCGCCCGCAATCTGGCTGGCACTCAGGCCTTCCATCCAGAGCTTCTTGAGAAGTTCGACGCGCTCGTCAGTCCAGCCCGCCGCTTGTGCTCCTGAAACCATCGTCAAAACAGAATCCTTCATTGCGCTGCCAAAAGGCATGGCAGCCTTGTCGACTCTACAGCTCGTATGTTGAGCGGGTCCGCCGCACGAGATGTCGTGCCCCCAACGCCTCCGAGATTACGCCATGGCTGGAATCGGGATCAAGAGTCGCGGTCGATTTTCCCCGTTTATTCATTGGTTAAAATTGCCCTAACAATCCTTGAGTCAAATCAGGCACTTGCCAGCGCCAGATTGACTTGAGGCGAAATTTTCGCGTATTTCGCGTGGCCTGAAACGCTGCCGAACCGGCGCGTTTTTGGTTTGTGTGGCAGCTTTGCCACGGTGGGGCGGCGAGCCCCTCACATCAGGAAGGATGTTTCCATGTCTGCGCTCTACGGCACATATGCCCGGTCCGATCTCGCTTTTGAGCGGGGCGAGGGTATGCGCCTTTACGACCAGCATGGCCGAGAATATCTCGATTTCCATTCCGGCGTGGCGGTGAATGCTCTGGGCCATGGCGACCCGCATCTGGTGAGCGCGCTCAAGGCCGCTGCCGAAAAGGTCTGGCACACGGCCAACACGTTCACCATTCCCGAGCAGGAGCGGCTGGGCCAGCGGCTGGTCGACGCGACTTTTGCCGACAGCGTCTTTTTCACCAATTCGGGCGCCGAGGCGCTCGAATGCGCCATCAAGACGGCTCGTCATTACTTCTGGGCCAAGGGCGAGCCGGATCGCTACGAGGTGATCGCCTTTACCGGCTCCTTCCATGGCCGGACCCTGGGCACCATCGCAGCCGGTGGCAATCCCGACTACCTTCAGGGTTTCGGCCCGGCAGCCCCCGGCTTCAAGCATGCCACCCCCGGTGATCTCGACAGCGTCAAGGCGCTGATCGGTTCGCAGAGCTGCGCCATCCTGATCGAGCCCGTCCAGGGCGAAGGTGGCGTCACCGCCATGACCAGCGAGTTCATGCAGGGCCTCCGCGCGCTCTGCGACGAGCACGGTCTTCTGCTTATCCTCGACGAGGTGCAGTGCGGTTTCGGACGCACAGGACGCTTCTTTGCCTATGAATGGTCCGGCATCACGCCCGACATCGTTGCGGTCGCCAAGGCCATCGGCGGCGGCTTCCCGCTGGGCGCCTGCCTTGCTCGGGGTGACGTTGCGGCGTCCATGGTGCCGGGCACCCACGGCTCGACCTATGGTGGCAACCCGCTGGCCAGCGCCATCGGCAATGCCGTGCTCGACCGTATCCTGGCTCCCGGATTCCTCGACCAGGTCAATGCCATGGGCCAGAAGCTGGCCTGGCATCTGCAGCAGCTGGCGCAGAAATATCCCGATCACGTGCTCGAACTGCGCGGCAAGGGTCTCTTGTGCGGCATGAAGATCGCCACCCCGGTGCGCGACATGGTCAGCCGCCTGCGTGACGATCATCAGTTGCTGGCGATGAGTGCAGGCGACAACGTGCTGCGTCTTCTGCCCCCGCTGATCGTGACGGAAGCTGATCTGGATGAAGCTGTCGCCAAGATCAGCGCCGCGTTCGATGCGATCGACGCCGAGAACGCCACGCCGCCGGCAGCGTCCTGATGTATCTGACCTTCTATCACTTCGGACGCCGCCGAACCCGCTGACATGGTTTGTTAGCCGCCATCTGTCACGGTGGCGGCATTGATCCCGTTTGCATCAGCGTCACAGAAGGAGCCCGGCCATGACGACCGGCACTCAAAGACATTTTCTTTCCATCGATGATTTTTCCTACGCCGAACTGCGCGGCATGCTCGATCAGGCCCATGCGCTGAAGGGGCGCCTTCGCGAAGGCGACCGGCCTCAGTTGCTCAAGGACAAGGTCTTGGCCATGATCTTTGAGCGCCAGTCCACCCGCACACGCGTTTCCTTCGATGTGGGCATGCGCCAGCTGGGCGGCGAGACCATCATGCTGTCCGGCCAGGAAATGCAGCTCAGCCGCGAGGAAACCCTGGCCGATACGGCCCAGGTCATGAGCCGCTATGTCGATGCGATCATGATCCGCATCCTGAGCCACGCTGATCTCTTGGACCTGGCGGAAAACGCCACCGTCCCGGTCATCAATGGCCTGACGCGTCGCGCACATCCCTGCCAGATCATGGCGGACCTCATGACCTTTGAAGAGCATCGCGGCTCCATCAAAGGCGCCAAGGTCGCCTGGGTGGGGGACAGCAACAACGTGCTCCATTCCTGGGTCAACGCGGCAGAACTCTTCGAATGCGAACTGACCATTGCCACCCCGGACGAATACAGCCCGGAAAAGGATCTGATGCATGACATCGATCGCGCCGGCAAATATGCCCGTTTGATCGAGGACCCGCGCGAGGCGGTCGAGGGCGCTGACCTCGTCATCACCGATACCTGGGTATCGATGGGCGACGTTGACGCCGCCGAGCGCCGCCGGGTCTTGAAACCCTACCAGGTCAACACCAATTTGATGGCCTTGGCGAACAAGGACGCCCTGTTCATGCACTGCCTGCCCGCCCATCGCGGCGACGAGGTGACCGACGAAGTGATCGACGGTCCCCAGTCGGTGGTGTTCGACGAGGCCGAAAATCGCCTTCATGCCCAGAAAGCCGTTTTGTGCTGGGCCTTTGGGGTCGAGACGAACTAGGCGCCTGAAGGCGGTGCCGTTCCGCTTCACAGATTGCCGCTGCAAAGGGCGGGGCGCTCCTCCGGGGCGCTGCCGCCCTTGCGATTGCGGCCTCATGTGGATCGAGGGTGGCGCTGTCCGTCCCCCGGGCGTAGCCTTGAGAAAGTAGTGAACCGATGACCACGGAACCGATGATGAGCGAGAACCTGCTGTCTCAGATGGGCCTCGATCGCCCCGAAACCGGGGACGACGCCGTCGTGCCCTTTACCCTGGACAAGCTCGATACGCGCGGCCGCGTGGTCCGGCTCGGCACCGCTCTCGACACCATCCTGTCGCGCCATGACTATCCGGCGCCGGTGGCGCGCCTGCTCGGTGAAGCGGTCGCGCTGTCGGCCCTGATCGGCTCCTCGCTTAAATTCGAAGGGCGGTTCATCCTCCAGACCCAGACAGATGGCCCGGTCAACCTGATCGTGGTGGACTTCGACGCGCCAGATGGCATGCGCGGCTACGCCCGCTTCGATCAGGAGGCGCTGGTCAAGGCGGCGGAAGCCGGCAAGACCGGTCCGGCGGACCTGTTGGGCAACGGCCATCTGGCCATGACCATCGACCAGGGGCCCCACACCGAGCGCTACCAGGGCATCGTGGCCCTTGATGGGAGTTCGCTCGAACAGGTCGCCCATACCTATTTCATGCAGTCCGAGCAGATCCCGACCCAAGTACGCCTGGCCGTGGCCCAGATGAGCACCAAAGGCGACCACCGTCCGCGCTGGCGCGCCGGTGGCATGCTGATCCAGCATCTGCCGCCCAGCGGGCAGGGGGCTATGGCCGATCTACCCGGCAACAGCGATTTCAACGATCCGGCCATGCTCGACCCCAATTTTGTCGAGGCCGACGGCTGGTCGGAAGCCAAGGCGCACCTGTCCACTGTTGCCGACCTTGAACTGGCGGACCCGGATGTGTCGCCCGAGCGGCTCCTGTTCCGGCTCTATCATGAAACCGGCGTGCGCGTTTTTCCGCCCATGCCGCTCGAAGAGCGCTGCACCTGCTCGCCCGACCGCATCGAGGACATGCTGGCCAATAGTTTCACCGAGGAAGACCGCCAGGAAATGGCCGTCGATGGCGAGATCGAAGTGGTCTGCGAATTCTGTTCGACCGCCTACCGCTTCAACCCGCATCAGTTCCAGAACTGACCCGGCTTGACGTAAACGACTGGCGTCTCACGAATGCGAGACGCCAGTTTCTTTTCCGCCCAAAACTGATATCGATTTAAATCAGCGAATTGCCGTATTTTGCGCGGTCAGGGGCGGACCGGATGAATGCAGACCTGATGACAACGATCGAGACGATCCAGCGCCACACCAGCGCGGATGCCATTCTCGACACGCTTTGCCAGACCATAAAGCCTTATGGCTTTGAGAAATTCATCATTTCCGGCCTGCCCGATCGCGGCATGGATGTGCGCCCATTCGTGCTGCTCTCCGGCTGGGACGACGAGTGGTTCGACCGTTACACCACCAAGGGCTATGTGCATCTCGACCCTGTGGCGCGCCATTGCTTTTCCACTTCCCGGCCCTTTGACTGGTCCGACGCGCCCTATGACGCGGTCTCCGATCTTCCCGCCAAGCGCGTGATGGACGAGGCCCGCGATTTCGGCATGGGGCAGGGCTTTGCCGTGCCCGTGCACATGGAAGGCGGTATGCAGGGCGTGGTGTCCTTAGTCGGGGAAACCCATCAGCTCAACGAAAAGGCGCGGCTCGAACTGCACATGCTTTCCCTCTATGTGCATGGCCGCCTGCGCTACCTGAACAGCGCCAGGGGGTCCGGGCCCCGCCGGGCGATCACACCGCGCGAGGCCGAAGTGCTCAAATGGGCCGCCCATGGCAAGACCGCTGCCGAGATTGCCGAGATCACCGGACTGACGGTGCGCACCGTCAACCAGCACTGCGAAAATGCTCAGAAGCGGCTCGGCACCAACAACCGGCTCCATACCGTCGTCGAAGCCATCCGCCACAAGCTCATTACTCTTTGAGCGAAATTTGTATTGATTGTGATTAATACCAATTTCCGCCGACTGCCCGCCCGTGCCTAAATGTTCACGATGACATGGCGGATGACCTGGGGGCAGCGCGATGCAGATCCATATCCTGAATGAAGCGGCTGACGCGCGCAGCCGCGCGCTGCTCGACGCAAATTTTCGCCTGCGGCACACGATCTTCGTGGAGCAGCAGGGCTGGGAAGCGCTGCGCCGCCCCGACGGGCGCGACATCGACGCTTTCGACAATGCCGACGCCACCCATATTCTTGTGACCGACGAGCAGGGCCTTGCTGGCGGCTCGCGAATAACCCCACTCGATAAACCGAACTTGCTGCAGACAGTCTTTAACGGGCTTGTGCAAGGAAATCTCCCTGCCGCGCCTTGGCTAGGGGCCGATTGGACACGCTTTTACGTGCGTCCGGATCGACGCGAAGGCCGGCGGCGCGCACCCGAGTCTGCAGCCCTTTTCTGCGCGGTGATGGAGCATGCCCTCCTGGAGGGCTACTCCTATCTCACCTTTGTTTCCTCCATCTACATGCTCGAGCACGGCACCAGTGTCGGCTGGCGGATCACCCCGCTGGGTGACCCGGCGACAATCGACGGCAAACCCACCGTCGCGGCATGGATCGAGGTCTCCGAACAGGCCCTGTACAATGTGCGGCGGGCCACCGGGATGAGCCGAACGCTCGTCCCGGCTCCTATTCCGGGTCTATCCCAAGCCGGGCCACAAGCGTATCTGCATCCCTAAGCCGCTCCGCCCATGCCAGACGCCAACGGCCTGCTGCGCGCCATCCTGGATGAACGGGCAGACGAGGCTGAAACGGTCCTCCAGGAAGCGCTGGAAGCAGAGGTCGATCCCTTGCGCTGGTGCGCGCTCCGGCTGGGCATTGCCGAAGCCGACGTCATGCAGCGCGTCGCCCGATGGGCTGATCTCGCCTACTTCCATAAAGTCCCCATCGGCACGGTGTCATCCTACGCGCCCTCGCGGCTTGAGCGACTGGCCGAAGCCCGGATGGTGCGGCTGCGCCTGCTCGACAGGGACGTGGCCTTTGCGGCCCCCGACTTCTTCAGCGCCCTGCGCCTGCGCCGCATGGTCGATGCCAACCCGGCGATGAAGAACACGGTCTGCCTTGTCCCGCGGCAGGCCCTGCACGAGCATCTCGTCGGCCTTGCGCAAGAGGCCCTGATGGACGGCGCCAGGCAGAACCTGACGCGCAAATGGCCCCTGGCCGTGGCCCAGCTCGATTTGACCGCGCCCGTCCGCTGGGGCGCGCTCGTCCTGCTCGGTGGCCTCGTGCTGCTGGTGACGCTCGCGCCCTTCGCCGGCCAGCCCTGGACCATTCTCGCCTGGGTAGCTCTGGTTGTGCTGCCTGCTCTCATCCGGATCGCGGCACTCATCACCCCGCCACCCGATGAGCCGCCGGCGGAAGCCGGCACCGATCCGGCCGAACTGCCGGTCTATTCGGTCATGGTGCCCCTGCGCGACGAGGCCAATATGGTGGACCAGATCGCTGCCGCGATGCGGGGGCTCGACTATCCTGCGTCCCGGCTGGAGATCGTCTTCATTGTCGAAGCACGATCGCCTGAAACCATCCGGCGCGTTCGCCCCTACCTGGCAGACCCGCGCTTTTCGCTGATCACCGTGCCCGACGGTCCCCCGCGCACCAAGCCCAAGGCGCTGGATTTCGCCCTCCCCATGGTCACGGGCGAATTCGTCGTGGTGTTCGATGCCGAGGATCGACCTGAGCCAGATCAGCTGCGGCGTGTCCTCGGCCAGTTCCGGGCCCGGCCGGACATCGACTGCATCCAGGCACAACTCACCATCACCAACAGCGATCATGGCTGGCTCCAGGCGCTTTTTGCGGCGGAATACGCAGCGCAGTTTTCCATAATCGTCCCGGCCCTGGCGCGCTGGGGTGCGGTGACTCCCCTGGGGGGCACATCCAATCACTTCCGCACGAGTACCCTGCGCGCTCTCGGCGGCTGGGACGCCTATAACGTGGCCGAAGATGCCGATCTGGGCGTCCGCATGGCGCGCCGGGGCCTCAAAACCGGCACCACCACCAGCCGCACTTATGAGGACGCCCCGCTCAGGCTGCGCACCTGGATCGGGCAGCGAACGCGATGGATGAAAGGCTGGCTCCAGACGCTTGTCGTGCATAACCGGCGGCCCCATCTGCTTTGGAAGGATCTCGGCTGGAGAGGCGCAGCGCTGTTCGAAATCCTGATACTGGGCATGATCCTCTCGCCCTTTCTCCACATCGCGCTGGCCGGCTCGCTCACCTTTTCGCTCTGGTGGGGAATGGTCGGTTGGGCCGAGTTTCCCCGTTGGCATCCTTTGTTTGCGGCTATGCTTCTGGTCGGCTACGGCGCTGCGTTTTTCACCAATTACTTTGGCCTGCTGCGCATCGGGCAGCTGCGTTTATTGCCTGCCCTGGCGCTTCTGACCGCCTATTGGCTTCTGATCGGCGTAGCGACGGCGAGGGCCGCCATCGAGTTTGGCCGCCAGCCATTCTACTGGTTCAAGACACCCCACGACACCGTCCGGCGCGCGCCGGACCGCGCTGCTCGCGCGCCGCGGCCGCTGAGAAAGCCGGTCGTCTGATCTGTGGCGGAAAACTGGAGCGGGTGAAGGGAATCGAACCCTCGTCGTAAGCTTGGGAAGCTTCTGCTCTACCATTGAGCTACACCCGCTTGGGTGGCGGCATAGATGCTGGAAATCAGCGCCTGCGTCAAGGTGGGCCCCGGGGACTGTGTTGGCGATCCGCCTTACGTACATCACGTCATCAAGGGGCGATCACATTCTGCGCAGCAGTCAGATTATCCAAAGTCGACCTGTTCGCGACACTATAGTCAAGCAGTTGGAATACCGTAATAAAAACGCGCCACATCAGCGTCTTGCTACGTGTCGCGCAAATTTTTCTGCCTCTCTTGACTTCGCCCTGCAATCGATTTCATCATGTGTGGGATCGGTCCCATAAGAGGCCGACAGGAGGAAGCTGGGGCGGTATGGCGACCATTACCGACGTATCCAAACGCGCGGGCGTATCACGCTCCACCGTCTCGAGGGTGGTGGCCGGAAACGGCTATGTCTCCGAGGCCAAGCGCAAGGCTATCGAAGAAGCGATTGCCGAGCTTGGATACCGGCCGAACACTTTCGCCCAGGCCCTGCGCTCCAACCGCTCCAACGTCATTGGCGCCGTTTTCGTCGACGTGGGGACGCCCTATTTCGCCAACATGACCTATGGCGTCCAGCGCGCGACCCGCGCCGCTGGCAAGTCGCTCATGGTCTCATCGGGCTACGCCGATCAGGACGAAGAATCCCGCGCTATCATCGAACTGATCGATCGCTCCTGCGACGGCATCATCGTTTACCTTGAACGCCCGATGCGGGCCGACGTGGTGGAAATGGTGCGGCGGGCGGGTGTCCCGGTCGTGTCCATCGGCCATAAGCCAAGTCCGGTTTCCCGCGGCCAGGTCATTCTCGACAATTTTGGCGGCGCCCGCGCCGCCATGCGGCACTTGCTCGAGCAGGGGCACCGGCGCATCGTCCACCTCTCCGGTCAGGCCGAGTTCGGCGATACCATCGCCCGTCGCGACGGCATGATCGCGGCCCTTGCCGAATACGGCATGGCAATGTCGGACCTGCACATTGTGGGTGGCGAGTTCCACCAGCGGTTCGGCTACGCGGCGACCCTCGAACTGCTGGACGAAGGCCGCGACTTTACCGCCATTTTCGCCGGCGATGACGACATTGCCGGGGGCGTGCTCCTGGCCATGCGCGAGCGCGGCATCAGTGTGCCGCGGGATGTGTCGGTCATTGGCTTCGACGATGCCTTTCATGCCCAGCATATGTGGCCGCCGCTCACAACCGTCCGGCAGTCCATGGATGCAATCGGGGAGGCTGCCGCCGAGCTGTTGCTCGAATTGCTGGCGCGCCCCGAGGCCGGCCCGCTTCAGGCAAAGATCAACACTGAACTGATTGTGCGGTCCAGCGTCGCCGCACCGGTCCGACAGGAGGAGGACGCCTGATCCAAGGCTGACGCCGGTCAGCGTGACGCAACAACCGGCAGCAAATTCGAGGGAGACGGGAACGATGCCCAGATATGGGATCGATCTCACAATCTGATCCACAAGGAGGAGACTGAAGTGGACACGAAGACCAAGACTTTGAGGATAATGGCTCTGGCCACGGTGGGCGTTGCGGGGCTTGTGGTCAGCGCGCCGGTAATCGCCCAGGAAGAGGTGATCCTGCGTCTGCTGCCCTACCACACCGATGCCATGGTGGAGAACTACAACCCCAATAACCCGACCGGCCCGCAACAGCGCATGCGCGACTTTGCCTATGAGCCGCTCTGGATCGACAATCTCTGGCACCCGGGTGAAAACGAAGCCGCGCTCGCCGAGAGTTTCGAAATTGCCGAAGACATGCTCTCGATCACCTACAAGCTGCGTCAGGGCGTCAAGTGGAGCGACGGCGAGGATTTCAACGCCGACGACGTGGTCTTCAGCTTTGAATATGCCAAGGCCCACCCCGACTATCCCATGGGCATTGACGTCTATAACGGCGAAACCGGCAACGTGGTCAGCGCCGAAAAGGTCGATGATCACACCGTCAAGTTCACCCTCAATGAGCCTGATGCGCTGATCCGTTATGGTCTCGGTGGTCTCTATCCACTACCCGAGCACATCTGGAAGGATGTCGAGGATCCCAAGAACTTCGCCAACCTCAATCCGGTTGCGACTGGCCCTTGGACCCAGGTGCGCAACTTCTCGCGCAACGGCCACGAACTGTGCCGCAATGAGCTGAGCCGCTATAATGCCGACAATGCCATCGACTGCCTGAGCTTCCCGCAGATGAACGGCAACGAGCAGACTGTTGCCGCGCTCTCGGCCGGCGATCTCGACTGGCTCGGCGATGGTCTTACCGATCCCGATATCACCTTCCTGCCGCAGTCAGAATTCAACAACTACTGGCTGCCCGCCGGTGCTGACGTGAACCTTCAGCTCAACACCACCAAGGCTCCCTTCAACAATGTTGAGTTCCGCAAGGCCATGTCGGTCGCCATCGACCGCGATACCCTTGTCGATATCTCGACCTTCGGCCTCACCACCCACACCAAGTACCCGATCGGTACGGGCGAGCTGTTCAACACCTGGTATGATGAAGCGGCTCTCGAGCCCTATGCCTGGCTGATGCAGTACGACCCTGACAAGGCCATGGAAATGCTCGACGCGGCCGGATTTGTCGATGCCGACAATGACGGCTGGCGCGACAATCCCGATGGCACGCCGATCGCCTTCGGCATCTCCATGCCGTCGGGCTGGACCGACTGGGTCAATACCGGACAGACGGTCGCCGAAAACCTGCAGGATATCGGCATCAATGCCAGCCTCAAGACCATGGATCAGGGTGCTTGGTTCGACGCTGCTCCCAATGGCAACTTCGACGTCTACGTGATGTGGACCAATTCCGGCCCCACTCCGCATAGCCAGTATCACCCCATGTTCAACCCCCGCCTGATGGTGCCCGGCCAGATCGACTTCCAGGCCATGCACCAGCTGCCGCTGCCCGAAGCACACGAACTTCTCAACGAGTTCCGTGCCACGCCGGGCCGCGAAGAGCAGCAGGCGCTTCTGACCGAAGTGCACAAGCTGGTTGCCGAGAACGTCCCGGTCATTTCGCTCTTCGCGAACCCGACCTGGTACGAATACTCCACTCGCCGCTTCACCGGCTGGGTCACCGAAGAGAACCCCTTCGTGCGTCCGCAGGTCCATGACGGTACCCGCGAGCGCGTCCTGCACGCTCTGGCTCTCAAGCCTATCGAGAACTGAGAGCAGGCATGAATGCGGGGGCTCGCTGCGGTGGGCTCCCCTTCACTCTGGCCCAGCAGGATCGACCATCCGGTCGGTCCTGAATCCGGGGCCGGACCGTCGCGGCGGGGTTTTCCTCCCTAAATCCCGCCCGGCACTGACGGAGGACAGCTCGGATGACTTTTCTGCTGCGGCGTTTCGCCTTCTACATCGCGGCCTTTTTTCTGGCGGTGACGCTCAATTTCTTCATTCCCCGCCTCATGCCGGGCGATCCATCCGCGCGCATCATCGCGTCCTTTCAGGGGCGATTGAATGAGGCGCAGGTGCAGGCCATTCGCGAGGCCTACGGCAATACAGGCTCTCTTTGGGAGCAGTATCTGAGCTATTTCGCATCGGTCCTGCGGTTCGATTTCGGCATTTCGACCGTTCAGTTCCCCGAGCCTACGGCGTCGCTGCTCTTCTATGGCGCCACCTGGACCTTGGTCCTTGTCGGCCTCGCCATCTTCTTTGCCTTTGTCATCGGCTCGATGATGGGCGTGCATGCGGCCTGGAACCGCGGTGGGTTCTTCGACAGCTTCTTCACCCCCATCAACGTGATGCTCAATGCCTTCACGCCGGCTGTGGTGGCGCTGCTGCTGTTTTATGCCTTTTCGCTGCAGCTCAAATGGTTCCCCCTGGGGCGCGCGCATGATCCGAGCCTGATGCCTGGCTGGGACCTCAAATTTATCGGCAGCGTGCTCTATCACGCCACCTTGCCCGTGCTGTCCATTTTCCTCGTCAGCTTTGGCGGCTGGCATCTGGGCATGCGCAATGTGATGATCAATCTGCTCAACGAGGATTTCGTCATCCTTGCCCGCGCCAAGGGTCTGTCGGATCGTCGCGTCCGCTACCGCTATGTGGCCCGCAACGCCATCCTGCCGCAGATCACCTCGCTGGCGCTGTCGGTCGGGTTTCTACTCGGAGGTGCCCTCGTCACCGAACAGGTCTTCAACTATCCGGGCCTGGGCAAATTCACCTTCACCGCCATCCAGAGCCGCGACTATTCCTTCATCCAGGGCCAGTTGCTGCTGCTCACCATGTCGGTGCTCGTCGCCAATCTTCTGTCGGACATCGCCAATGTCATTCTCGACCCGCGGCTGAGAAAGGGCTGACCCATGACCGAGATCACCCAAACCTCTGGCCTCAGCCTCATGGACCGGCTTGATCGCGAAGCGCTCGCCAGCGCTGCCCCAAGCCAGGCCGAGCTGATGAAGGAATTGCGCGTCAAGCCCAAGCCGGGCTGGACCAGCAAGCTGCCGCCATCAGTGGCTGCCTTTGTCACCAATCCCAAGGGCATGACCGGCGTCATCATCCTGCTCGCGCTGGTGCTGTTCTCAATCCTTGGGCCCGTGTTCAGCGACTACAATCCCAATCGGCGCGCTGGAAAACCGCATGTCGCGCCCAGCTATGAGCACGTGTTGGGCACAACCCGCATGGGCAAGGACGTTTTCACCCAGCTCTCCTATGGCGGGCGCGTCAGCCTCGCGGTGGGCTTTGGCGCCGGCATCGCCGCGGCAGCCATTGGCCTCGCCATCGGTATTTCCGCTGGCTATTTCGGCGGGCGCGTCGACGACATCCTGACCTTCTTCGTCAATGTCATTCTGGTCTTGCCGGGCTTACCGCTCATCATCGTCATAGCGACGCTCGTGGAGCAGGCCAGCCCCACCGTTATCGGCCTGGTTTTGGCATTGACGGGCTGGGGCTGGTCGGCGCGTACCATAAGGACCCAGACTCTCAGCCTGCGCACCCGCGAATTCGTGCTTTCGGCAGAACTCATGGGCGAAAAGAAGTGGCGCATCGTCCTGGTGGAGATCTTCCCCAACATGCTGAGCTTCTTCATGGGCGGCTTTGTGCTCGGCACCATCGCCGCAATCCTCGCCGAAGCCGCGCTGGAATTCATTGGCCTCGGCGATCCCAATGCCGTCACCTGGGGCACGATGCTGTTCTGGGCACAGGCCAACCTTGCTCTGCAGAGCGGCGCCTGGTGGGAAATCTGGCCACCGGCTGTGGCCATCATGCTCACCGGTGCCGCTCTCGTCATGGTCAACTTCGCCGTCGACGAGATCACCAATCCTCAGCTTAAGGCCGGCCGCAAGATCGGCGTCATCCGTAAATTCCTGAAACGCCGGGGGAGGAGCGCCGATGTCTTCTGATCGCGCGCTGATCGAGGTTCGCAACCTCACCGTCGATTATGTGGGCGAAAATTCCGTCGCCCGGGCCGTCAACGGCATCGACTTCGATATAAGGGAAGGCGAGGCCTTTGGCCTTGCCGGGGAAAGCGGCTGCGGCAAGTCCACCGTAGCCTTCGCCCTGGCGCGGCTCACGCGCCTTCCGGGCCTCGTGTCTGGCGGTCAGGTCCGCCTCAAGGGCGAGGACGTGCTCAAATTCGACAAGGCCCGCCTCAAGGCCTATCGCTGGAACGAGGTGAGCTTCGTCTTCCAGTCGGCCATGAACGCGCTCAATCCGGTCATCCCGGTTTCCGAGCAGATCATGGACGTGATCGAGACGCATGAGCCGACCCTCGGCAAGGAGGGCGCCCGCGCCCGCGCCGTTAGCCTTTTCGAGCTGGTCGGCATTCCGCCCGCCCGTCTCGACGACTACCCCCACCAGTTCTCCGGCGGCATGCGCCAGCGCATCTGCATCGCCATCGCCCTTGCCCTTAGTCCCAAGCTCATCATCATGGATGAGCCGACCACGGCACTCGACGTTGTGGTGCAACGCGACATCATCGAGCAGATCGTCGAGCTCAAGAGCCGCCTCGGCTTCTCGGTGCTCTTCATCACCCATGATCTGGGCCTGATGATCGAATTCTGCGACCGCATCGGCGTGATGTATTCGGGCGAACTGGTCGAGGTCGCGCCCGCCGAGGCCATCCTCACCAATCCCCAGCACCCCTATACGCGCGCCCTGGGCAACAGCTTTCCGCCGCTCACCGGGCCGCGCGTCCGGCTCGAAGGCATTCCCGGCACCCCGCCAGATCTGCGCTCGCTGCCGCAAGGCTGCCGCTTTGCCCCGCGTTGCCCCCACGCCATGGACATCTGCCGCGTGGACAATCCCGAATTGCGTTACTACCCAGAACACCGGAGCCAGGCCGCATGTCACTTGCTGAACTAGAGGCGGCCACCACGCCCGGCACGACCACTCCCTTGGACACGCCCGTCATTGAAATGGACAGCGTCGACAAGGAATTTGTCCTGGGCGGTGCCTTCTTCAACCACACCTATCTGCGGGCGCTTTCAGGCGTGTCGCTGCGTCTGGTCAAAGGCCGGGCGCTGGCTCTCGTGGGCGAGTCCGGCTCGGGCAAATCCACCTGCGCCCGCATGCTGGCCGGTGCCTATGAAGCCACGCGCGGGGCCATCCGCTTCCGCGGCGAGGATATTGCTGGCTTCAAGGGGCCGCGCCTGCAGCAATATCGCTCAGAAGTGCAGATGGTGTTCCAGGACCCCTTCGGCTCGCTCAATCCCACTCAGTCCATCGGCTACCATCTCGAACGTCCGCTGCGTCTGCATCGCACCGAAATTAGGGGCAAGGCGGTGCGCGAGGAGATGCTGACCCTGCTCGAGAGCGTCGGATTGCGGCCTGCTGCTGACTATCTCGCCCGCCGCCCGCATGAACTCTCGGGCGGGCAGCGCCAGCGCGTCGCCATTGCCCGAGCGCTCTCGGTGCAGCCCGATGTCCTGCTCGCCGACGAGCCCACGTCCATGCTGGACGTCTCGGTGCGGCTGGGCATCCTCAACCTGCTCGAAGACCTCAAGCAGCAGCGCAATCTCGCCGCTCTCTATATCACCCACGATATCGCCACGGCACGCTACTTCGCCGAAGATACCGCCGTCATGTATGCCGGCCATATCGTGGAGCAGGGGCCCAGTCAGGAGATCACCGACAACCCCCGCCACCCCTATACCCAGCTCCTGATCGAGTCCGTGCCCAATCCTAACCGCAAGATTGCGGCCAATCACACGCGGCGCGCCGTCGACATCCCGCTCTGGACCCGCGACAGCAAGGGCTGCCCCTTCGTGTCCCGCTGCCCCCGCGCCACCGACATCTGCCGGCAGGTCATGCCGGGCCCGACCCCGCTCGGTAACGGCCACTTTGTGCGCTGCCACAACTTCGACGGTCCTCGCCCGGCAGCGGCTGCCACCGTGCAATAGCACACACCGCACTTCACCTCCCCCTTCACGGGGGGGGCAAGCGGAGCTTGGCCCGCAGGGCCTAGCGTAGCTCGGAGGGGGTGCTATCGCGCCTATCTCGCAGCCCAGCAGCCTCACTACAGCCGGATATTCCCGTTCATGAAATACCGCTCGAACAGAGGGCTTGCAGCAGCACCGATAGCGCGCGCATTGCCGCCCACGGCGCCTGCCTCGATGCGTGGCGCGATCAGCCCGCGCATATCCTGATTGACGAGATAACGCCGCGTGCGCTCCACCAGTTCGTGCTTGACCGTCTCGGGAAAAGCTCCGTCGATCAGGATGGCTTCGAAGTCGATGACGGCGCAGACCGAAAGGCTGGCGCGGGCCAGTTCCTGCGCCGTTCGCCCCAGCCACGGCTCGACATAGCGGGAAAACCGGCTCCAGTCCTGCGGCTGGGTCCACAGGTCGCCCGGATTTTCGCCATGCTCGCGCAACCGCGTCTCCAGAAGATGAATCGAAGCGGTGTCGATCAGTTGCTGGCTTTCGCCCTGCGGGCCGAAACTGCGCAGCGACCCCAGCGCCCCGGCATTGCCGTGATGGCCCTGATAGACGGAATGGTTGAGCACGATGCCGCCGCCGATAAAGGCGCCGATAAAGAAATAGGCATAGTCGCGGAATTCCTTGCCGCGGCCATAGATATGCTCGGCCTGACAGCCGGCCGTCGCATCGTTCACGACCTGCACTGGCAGGTCTGTAAATCGCGCCAGTTCCATGGCGAAATCCACGTCCTTCCAGGCGGCGAACTCGGCCGGCGGCGCGCCCACCTGTTCATTCCAGCGCCAGAGCTCGAACGGCATGCCAATGCCGATGCCGCAGATGCGCTTGCGCTGTTCGGGCGTGCATTTGGCCAGAATCGTTTCAATGCCATCCCGAAGGAATTGGAAAATCGCTCCCGGCAGGGGATAGGCATAAGTATTCTGGATCTCATGCCGGACGGTTCCGCAGAAGTCGGCAAGGAGCAGGGTGGCGCTCCGGCGCCCGATCTTGCAGCCGAAGGACAGCACGCCGTCTTCAGCCAGACTCATGGGGATCGACGGCTTGCCCACCTTGCCTTTAACCGGCGCGCCGCGCGCCAGAATGCCCTCGGCCTCCATTTCCCGCAGGATGATGGAAATTGTTTGCGGAGAAAGGTTTGCAAGGCGCGCAAGCTCGCTGCCTGCCATAGGACCATTTCGCTGCAACAGCGTCAGCAGCAGGCGCTCGTTATAGTCGCGCACCCCGCTCTGGTTGACCCCCAGGCTTAGCGATCTGATCACTGCACTCTCCATGGCGGGCACCATAGTGACGACTTCTGCATCGCGGAAGATGGTCCGTCTCAAATAAATAAATAAACTAGATTTATATATTGACGGCTTTGGGAAAGCTCGACACGATAAGGCCGTGCAATCAAGCAACCACGCCGTTTCCGGGGAGGAGCCTCAGGTCGAACGGCGCCGGAAAAGGGAGAACAATCGTGAAGAAGCTGCTTTTGGGCACGGCTCTGTGCCTGGCCGCCATGACCCCTGCTGCCATGGCGCAGGACGTCAGCGTCTGCCTCATCACCAAGACCGACACCAACCCCTTCTTCGTCAAGATGAAGGAAGGCGCCGAAGCCAAGGCCGCTGAACTGGGTGTGACTCTGAAGTCCTATGCCGGTCGCATCGACGGCGATCACGAAACCCAGGTTGCCGCGGTGGAAACCTGCATTGCCGATGGCGCCAAGGGCATCCTGATCACCGCATCGGACACCTCGGCCATCGTGCAGTCCGTGCAGCAGGCGCGTGATGCCGGCCTCGTCGTCATTGCGCTCGACACCCCGCTCACCCCGATCGACGCCGCCGACGCCACCTTCGCCACCGACAACTTTCTCGCGGGCGAACTGATCGGCAAATGGGCCGCTGCACGCCTGGGCGATGAAGCCGCCAATGCCAAGATCGCCATGCTGAACCTGGGCATCAGCCAGCCCACCGTGGACGTGCTGCGCAATCAGGGGTTCCTCCAGGGTTTCGGCATCGAACTGGGTGATCCCAACAAATGGGGCGACGAGACCGATCCGCGCATCGTTGGCCACGACGTGACCTCGGGCAATGAAGAGGGCGGCCGCAAGGCCATGGAAAATCTCCTCACCAAGGACCCGTCCATCAACGTCGTCTATACGATCAACGAACCATCCGCCGCCGGTGCCTATGAAGCCCTCAAATCCTTCGGCCGCGAGAATGACGTGCTGATCGTGTCGGTCGACGGCGGCTGCCCGGGCGTTGCCAACGTCAAGGATGGCGTCATCGGCGCAACCTCCCAGCAATATCCGCTGCAGATGGCCGCGCTCGGCGTCGAAGCCATCAAGGCCTGGGCCGACAGCGGCACCAAGCCGGCACCGACCGAGGGCAAGGACTTCTTCGATACCGGCGTGGCGCTGGTGACAGATGAGCCGGTGGAAGGCGTCGACTCTATCGACAGCACCGAAGGCACAAATCTCTGCTGGGGCTGATCAGCCCCTCCCGTTAACATCCCGGGGAGACGGGCTTGCCCGTCTCCGCCATCGCCTGGGGAGGAACGCCCATGACGAACCCTTCGGAAGCCGAGCAGGGGCTGATCGCGCGGAGCGAGACAGTCGCCAGCTTCGAGCACGAACAGACCCTGCTCTCACGCATCCAGCATGCCCTTCATTCCAATCCGGCGCTCGTGCCGCTGATTGTCCTTGTCTTGTCCATCGCCGTCTTCGGGGCGTTGCTGGGCACCAAATTCTTCTCGACCTTTGCGCTGACCCTCATTCTCCAGCAGGTCGCCATTGTCGGCATTGTGGGCGCCGCGCAGTCGCTGGTCATTCTCACCGCCGGCATCGATCTTTCGGTTGGCGCCATCATGGTGCTGAGCTCGGTGGTCATGGGCCAATTGACCTTCAAGCTCGGTCTTCCGCCCGCCGTCGCCATTGCCTGTGGCCTCGCCGTTGGCACTTTTATCGGCTTCATCAATGGCTGGCTGATCGCCCGCATCAAGCTGCCGCCCTTTATCGTGACCCTGGGCATCTGGCAGATCGCGCTCGCCACCAACTTCCTTTATTCCGGCAACGAAACCATCCGCGCCCAGGAAATCGAGGCGCAGGCGCCGCTGCTGCAATTCTTCGGCAAGTCCTTCAATGTCGGCGGCGCGGTTTTCACCTATGGCGTGATCTTCTTCATCCTCCTGGTTCTGGTGCTCGCCTATGTGCTCAAGCACACGGCCTGGGGGCGTCACGTCTATGCGGTGGGCGATGATCCAGACGCCGCTGCGCTTTCGGGTGTGAACACCAGGAAAATCCTCATCTCCGTCTATATGCTCTCCGGCCTCATCTGCGCCTTTGCCGGCTGGGTGCTGATCGGCCGAATCGGCTCGGTCTCGCCCACCTCCGGCCAGTCAGCCAATATCGAATCCATCACTGCGGTGGTGATCGGCGGCATCTCGCTCTTTGGCGGTCGCGGCTCGATCCTCGGCATGTTCTTCGGCGCCCTGATCGTCGGTGTCTTCTCGCTGGGCCTCCGGCTCCTCGGGGCCGACGCCCAGTGGACCTATCTCCTTATCGGCGCTCTCATCATTGCCGCCGTGGCCATCGACCAGTGGATCAGAAAGGTGTCTGCCTGATGGAACCCATTCTTTCCGCCCGCAGTCTCAACAAGCGCTATGGCCGCGTCACCGCGCTCGACAATTGCGATTTCGATCTCATGCCCGGCGAAATCCTCGCCGTCATCGGCGACAATGGAGCGGGCAAGTCCTCGCTCATCAAGGCCCTGTCGGGCGCCATCCGTCCCGATAGCGGCGACATCTTCCTCGAAGGCAAGAAAATCGAGTTCGCCTCACCCATCGAAGCCCGCATGGCGGGCGTCGAAACCGTCTACCAAACCTTGGCCATGTCCCCGGCTCTATCGATTGCCGACAACATGTTCATGGGCCGCGAGCTGCGCAAACCCGGTTTCATGGGCTCAGTCCTGCGCCAGCTCGACCGGCCGGCCATGGAGCGGATTGCTCGCGAAAAGCTCAATGAGCTGGGCCTGATGACCATCCAGAACATCAACCAGGCAGTGGAAACCCTCTCGGGTGGTCAGCGCCAGGGCGTGGCCGTGGCGCGCGCCGCAGCCTTCGGCTCCAAGGTCATCATTCTCGACGAGCCGACCGCCGCTCTGGGCGTCAAGGAGTCCCGCCGCGTCCTCGATCTGATCCAGGACGTCCGCGCCCGCGGCATCCCGATCATCCTGATCAGCCACAACATGCCGCATGTGTTTGAAGTGGCCAACCGCATCCACGTGCACCGCCTCGGCCGCCGCCTCTGCGTCATCGACCCCAAGGACTATACCATGTCCGACGCGGTGGCCTTCATGACCGGCGCCAAGCCTGCCCCGGGCTTGGCAGCAACGGCCGCCTGACCAGCTTTTCCGGCGAAGTCCTCCCGCTGGACATGAGGCCGGCGATGCGCCCCCGCATCGCCGGTTTTTTTATCCCTCAAACGCCCTGAAGTGCTTCGACAGCTTGAGCGTCTGGGCCTGATAGTTCGACCCGAAGGCCGAGCCGTAGAGCCGGTCCGGCGGCTCGGCCAGTTGCTCATAGATGAGCCGCCCGATGATCTGCCCGTGCCCGAGCAGAAACGGCACTTCCCGGCTGCGCACTTCCAGCACCGCCCGGCTCCCCGTGCCGCCTGCCGCCGAATGGCCGAAGCCGGGGTCGAAAAAGCCCGCATAATGCACGCGGAACTCACCCACCAGCGGATCGAACGGCACCATCTCGGCCGCATGGGTCGGCGGCACATGCACCGCTTCAAGGCTCACAAGGATATAGAATTCGTCCGGATCAAGGATCAGTTCGCTCCGCCCATGGCTATAGAGCGGATCCCAGAAATCGAGCACGTCGAGCGCGCCCTTCTTGTCGACATCGACCACCGCCGTATGCCGGCGCGAACGGAAGCCCACGAGCCCGTTGCGGCCTTCGCCCTTGAGGTCGATCGACAGCGCCACGCCTTCGCCCACCGGCTGTTCACCGCCGATCACAAGCGTGTCGGAGGCGTGCAGCGCCTTGTGCTGTTCGATGGATAGCCGCGTATCGCCCGAGCGGAAGCGCATCTGACTGAGCCGCGAACCCGTCCGCACCAACACGGGAAAAGTGCGCGGGCTGATTTCGAGATAAAGCGGGCCCTTGTAGCCGGGCGGCAGCTGGTCGAAGCCGCGCGCCCGGTCCCCGATAACGCGGGTGAACACGTCAAGCCGCCCGGTCGAACTCTTCGGATTGGCCGAGGCGCTCACCTCCGGCGGCAGATCAAGGCTTTCCTCGAGCGGCACGAGGTAGACGCAGCCGCGTTCCAGCACCGCGCCTTTGCTGAGGTCGATTTCATGCAGCTTGAGCGCTTCGATGCGCTCGGCCACCGAATGGCTGGGGCCGGGCAGGAAGCTGGAGCGCACCCGGAAGGCCGTTTTGCCGAGCCGAAGGTCGAGGCTCGCCGGCTGCACCTGGTCGTGGTCGAACGGGCGGGAAGCGCCGATCGAGCCCTGCGCGTGGAGCTTTTCGATCAACCGCGCCGGAAAGACGCCTCTGGGCCAGGTTTCAGCCATCTCGTACCATCCATTCCGTGATCGACTTTCCCTACCAATCCCGGCAATTGACGTCACCTGCCAATTGGCTTTACATCACAGCCCAGTGGTGATTTGGCCGGTCGCTTGCAGCCACTTAAAACAAGTTGCTAAAGACCGTAGGAACCGGCCGCCGCTTGCGTGCCGGTTTTTTTGTTTTGAAAGCGTGGTCCCATGTCCAAGACGAACAATCCCCTGAACGATCCGAAAAAGCGCTCCGCCGCGACCCAGATGGTTCATGGCGGGGGCATGCGCTCGCCTTTCAACGAGACCAGCGAAGCGCTGTTTCTCAACTCGGGCTATTCCTATCCCAGTTCCGAACATGCCGAGCTGCTGTTCCAGAACAAGATCGAGGGCGCCCATAATTATTCCCGCTTCGCCAATCCCACGGTCGACATGTTCGAAGACCGCATGGCGCTGCTGGAAGGCGCAGAAGCCGGCAAGGCCTTTGCCTCCGGCATGGCGGCAGTCACCAATGCTGTCATGTGTCAGGTCCGGGCCGGCGATCACATCGTCGCGTCCAAGGCGCTTTTTGGTGGCTGTCGATACGTCGTGGAAGATTTCGCGCCCCGCTTCGGCGTCGCCTCGACGCTGGTCGATGGCCACGATCCGGAAAACTTCGCCCGGGCCATGCAGCCCAATACCAAGCTCGTCTTCATCGAGACCCCGACCAACCCGACCCTGGAACTGGTCGACATCAAGGCCGTCGCCGAGATCGCCCATGCCCATGGCGCCCGGCTGATCGTCGACAACGTGTTCTCGACCGCGCTCTACCAGAAGCCGCTCGAATTGGGCGCAGACCTCGTCACCTATTCGGCGACCAAGCATATCGATGGGCAGGGCAGGGTGCTCGGCGGCATCGTCCTCGGTTCGAAAGAGCTGATCGAAGGCGACATCCACACCTTCCTCCGCCAGACCGGCGCCACGCTTTCGGCCTTCAATGCCTGGGTGCTGCTCAAGGGTCTCGAATCCTACGCCCTGCGCGTCGAACGCATGACCGACAGCGCCGAAAAGGTTGCCGCGGCACTGGCGGGCCATCCCAAGATCGAGCGCGTTATCTACCCGCACGATCCCGCCCATCCGCAATATGATCTGGCCAAGCGGCAGATGAAACGCGGCTCGACCCTGCTCGCCATCGACGTCAAGAATGGCCAGGAGGGCGCCTTCGCCCTTTCGGACAATCTGGCGGTGATCCTGATTTCCAACAATCTGGGCGATGCCAAGTCGCTGATCACCCACCCGCGCACCACCACCCATGCGCGCCTGACCGAAGAGGTTCGGCTTGAAACCGGTGTCACGCCCGGCCTTCTGCGTCTGTCGGTCGGGCTAGAGGATCCGGATGACCTGATTGCCGATCTGATGTTCGGGCTGGATCAGGTGTAGGCACCGCATGTTCGCACGTCGTGCACTGCCGGCCCCCCCTCCCAACCTCTCCCGCAAGGGGGGAGGTGTCGCTTCGCGTTTGTGGCTCCACCTGCGCAAGATCACCGGGCCCGCACCCTCCCCCTTGCGGGGAGGGTTGGGGAGGGGGGCTCACCGGCATTGGACCAAGGTTCTTTCCGTGTGGGCCGGAGCCATGTTGCTCGCCACCCCCGCCTTCGCCCAAACGCTCCCCTATCACGCCGACCCCGACGCGCGCGAAATCCTGCCCAATCTCGCGCCCGTACCGGCCATCCGCTTCCTCACCACTGCCGATTTCCCGCCCTTCAATTTCCGTGACGGCACCGGGGAACTGGTCGGCTTCAACATCGATCTGGCGCGTCGCGTCTGTTCGGAAATCAATGTCGCCTGCACGCTTCAGGCCTGGCCTTGGGATCAGGCCGCCAATGCGCTTGCCGACAACCAGGGCGATGCGCTTATTGCCGGACTGGCCATGTCGCCCGAAAACGGCGAGCGGTTCGATTTTTCCGCCACCTATCTGGCGCTGCCCGGCCGCTTCGTGGCCCGCCGCACCGATCTGGCTGCCTTCGATCCATCAAGGCTCGGCGGCAGCCGCGTCGCCGTGCGCACCGGCAGTGCCCACGAAGCCTTCCTCACCCGTTATTTGCCCCGGGTCGAGCGCGTCGGCTTTGACGGTGAACTCGACGCCCTTGCCGCACTCGAAGCCGGCGAGGTCGACGCCTGGTTCGGCGATGCCATGCGGGCCAGTTTCTGGCTCAACGACAATCCCGGCTGCTGCGACTTCGCCGGTGGTCCCTATTTCCGCCCCGCCCTCTTTGGCGAAGGCCTTGCCATCGCCGTCCCCGCGGGCAATGACGCGGTACGCCACGCCATCGACTGGGCGCTGGTGCGCCTCAAGGACAATGGCACGCTCGACGAGCTCTACCTGCGCTGGTTCCCCGTCGGCTTCTACTGACGCTGCCGCGTTCCTCCGGGACCGCTAGCTCCGAGGCGCCGAAGCCATTGCCAGGGCGCGGTACTGCTCGGCGCTGGCCTGTCCGCTCGGGGTAAGCTGGTACAGGCCGGGGCTGACGCGCTCGAACCAGCCATACACATTGGCCAGCAGGATTTTTCCCGCATCCGGCGCCGCCGGACGCATGTCCCGTGGCCTGCGGGGGCCATCCAGCATGGCTGTGGCGCAGATCAGCGCCTGCTGCCGGTAGGCTGTCATGATGGGCGTGCGCGTGCTGCCGCCCAGGGCCGGATCGCCAACGCGCCGCTGGTGCTCGCGCACAAGGCGCGACCGGCGCTTGGGATTGGTCCGCGGCATGGGTGAAACCGAACTGACGATCACACTGACCACACCGGCGTCGGTGACACCCAGCATGCCGATCCCGAGCCGTCTGCAGAGCTGGCGATAGCGCTTGTCCGCTTCCCGCCCGCGACCCGTCGCGGAAATGCGCGCCGCGATCCACACCTCATCGGCCACGCTGGCGCGGTCGACAGCTTGCAAGATCAGTTCGAGGTTGAAGCTCAGTTTGAGCTCGCAAACAACCAGAACGGAGGGATCAGTCTCGCTGATCCCGACAAGGTCACATCCGCCGACTTCGCCTTTGACCACATAGCCGGCCTGTTCGAGAAAGGCTTTGACCGGCGGATAGAGCGCCGTCTCCGTGCCGGCCATGCTGTCAGGTCGGCATGCGGCGGTGCCGCGCCCGGGCTGCCACTTCGATTGCCGCCGTGGTCAGCCGGTCGAGGCTAAGCTTATCGCGCAGCAATTCAAGGAAACGCAGCTCTTCCTGCTCAAGGAAAAGGTCCACCGCGGTCACTTCCACCGCCACCGCATAGGCCGTGTCCTGCAGCTTGGCGGGCAGGGCCGCAATGGCCTCGTCGATGACCCGGTCCAGCCCGTCCGGCCCGTTGAGCGTATCGGCACAGGCATTGGCGACTTCTTCGAGCCGGCTGCGGTCGAACCCTTCGAACACGGGAAGCCGGTCGATCAGTGCGGTGATCCGCGTCAGCTCTTTTTCGGTCATCGAGCTGTCGGACGTGGCGGCGACGATCATCAGGTGGATCAGTGCATCGTGGGCAGCCTGGGTCATTCTGGGTTCCGGTAAAAGCAACAGACGCCAAGACCTAAGCACAGTCGGGGCAGGGTGCAACCACCTCTGACCAAACACCTGCTAGATTGACGGCACTGCCTAATACGTGCACTTACCCTCCCCTATCTTTTCCCTCCGTCCCGAAAGGCTGCCACGCAGTGTCGTCCGCCGCTTTGCCTCCTCTTGATCCCTCCTTTTTCGAGCCCGCGCAGAACGCGCGCGCTTGGCCGTTCGAGGAAGCGCGCAAGATCGTCAAACGGCTGGAAAAGTCGGGCAAGGGTGAAGCCCTGTTCGAAACCGGCTATGGCCCATCTGGCCTGCCCCATATCGGCACGTTTGGCGAGGTTGCCCGCACCACCATGGTGCGTACCGCCTTCCGCCTTCTGACGCGCGACCAGGTGCCCACGCGGCTCATCTGCTTTTCCGACGACCTCGACGGCATGCGCAAGATTCCGGACACCGTGCCCTCCAAGGAGGCCATGGAGCCGCATCTGCAAAAGCCGCTGACCGCGGTGCCGGACCCCTGGACCAACGAGTATGCGAGCTTTGGCGAACACAACAATGCCATGCTCCGCCGCTTCCTCGACACCTTCGGTTTCGACTACGAATTCGCCAGCGCCACCGACTATTACAAGTCGGGCAAGTTCGACACGGTGCTGCTGCGCGCCGCCGAGCGTTATCAGGACATCATGGATGTGATGCTGCCCACTTTGGGCGCAGAGCGTCAGGCCACCTATTCGCCTTTCCTGCCCATCTCGCCCATTTCCGGCCGCGTGCTCTACGTCCCCATGAAGGACGTCAACGCCAAGGACGGCACCGTGACCTTCGAGGACGAGGACGGCCGCGATACGACGGTCCCCGTCACCGGCGGCCATGTGAAGATGCAGTGGAAGCCCGATTTCGGCATGCGCTGGGCCGCTCTGGGCGTCGATTTTGAGATGTTCGGTAAGGATCACCAGACCAATCAGGCGATCTACGACCGGATCTGCGCCATTCTCGGCGGTACCCCGCCCGAGCATTATGTCTATGAGCTGTTCCTCGACAGCGAGGGCCAGAAGATCTCCAAGTCCAAGGGCAATGGCCTGACCATCGACGAATGGCTGACCTATGCGCCGACCGAGAGTCTCGGCCTCTACATGTTCCAGAAGCCGCGCGTCGCCAAGCGCCTGCATTTCGATGTCATCCCGCGCGCCGTGGATGAATACGCGGCGCACGTTGCGTCCTATGAAAAGCAGGATGCCGCCGCGCGCCTCGAAAACCCGGCCTTCCATGTCCACTATGGCAACGTGCCCAAGGTCGACATGCCGGTCACCTTCGCGCTCTTGCTCAATCTGGCCACGGCATCCAACCCGGAAACCCCGGAAGTCATGTGGGGCTATATCTCGGCCTATGCGCCGGGCGTTTCGGCTGCAACCCATCCGCATCTCGATGCGCTGGTGGGCTATGCCATGCGCTATTTCCGCGACTTCGTGAAGAAGTCCTACCGTGCTCCGGACGATGTGGAACGCGACGCGCTCGAAAAGCTGTCGGCAGCCTTTGCCGAACTACCGTCCGACGCCAGCAACGAAACCATCCAGAACGCGGCGCTCGACGTGGCCCGCAATATCGAGCGCTATCAGGACCACACCAAGAAAAGCCCCACCGGCGGCCCCGGCGTTTCGGGCGATTTCTTCCAGATGCTCTATCAGGTGCTGATCGGGCAGGAACGCGGTCCCCGCTTCGGCTCCTTTGCCGCCCTCTACGGCATCGACAATACGCGCCGGCTCATCGCCGATGCCCTCGCCGGGAAAATGCTCGAAAAATGAGTGACGACCTGCACCGCGGACATTGCCTCTGCGGTGCAGTCCGCTTCGAAGTCTCCGGCCCCATGCCGGAGGCGTCTGCCTGTCACTGCTCGATCTGCCGTCGCGCCACCGGCCATTTCGAAGCCGGTGTCGATCTGCCCCGGGATCGGGTCAGCATAACCGGCATCGACGCGATTACCTGGTACCGCACCTCACCCGATGTCCGGCGCGGCTTCTGCGGCACTTGCGGCGCGCCGCTCTTCTTCGACAACCAGAAGGCCGATTGGATCGGCATCAATCTCGGCGCCTTCGATACCCCAACCGGCACACGGCTTGCCCGGCACATCTTTGTGGCCGACAAGGGCGATTACTACGACATCGCCGATGGCCTGCCCCAGTACGACACGGTGCCCGGCCGGGACTAGGTTGAACTAAACCTCCGCCGGCGTGGAAAAAAGCCAAATAGGCAGTGGCGATATCGTGCGGCCATCGGCATTATCACGCCGTCGCAACGCGCGGCGTGCAGGAATCGGGTGTCGCGCCCCATAAGGAGACGACGTGGCTGCACCCGAATTTGGCTCCGCTCTGATCGGCATTGCCGAGCATTTTCGCCGCAAGCCGGTCCTGGCCTATGGCACATCGCTTGCGGCCTTTGTTTTCGCGCTAGTCCTGCGCTTTGCCCTGGTAGACGTCCTGCCGGCCGGCTTTCCCTATCTCACCTTCTTCCCGGCGGTCCTCCTCACCGCCTTCTTCTGCGGCACTGGGCCCGGCATCCTGGCAGCCATCCTGTCCATCCTGGCGGCCTGGTACTGGTTCATCCCGCCCTTCGAAACCTTCGCGATCGATGGCCAGAGCGCCATAGCGGTCCTGTTCTTCGTCGCCATCCTGTCGGCCGATATCCTCATCATCCACCTGGCGACCCGCGCCCTCCAGAACCTGCGCGTCGAACAGGAGCGCACCGCCGATCTCCTCGCTCGGCAAAACACCCTGTTCGAGGAATTGCAGCACCGCACGGCCAACAATATGAGCTTCATCGGCGCGCTGCTTTCCATGCACAAGCGCCGGTCGGCCCATAATCCCGAGGTTAAGGCGGCCTTCGAAGACGCCTCCGCCCGCCTTGATTCCATGGCCCGCATTCACCGCCGCCTCTACGATCCAACCAATAGCCAGCTGCCCCTCGATGCCTATCTGGGCGAGTTGCTGTCCGACCTGTTCGAAAGCGCCGGCAGGACCGGGATCGAGGTCACCGTGACCAGCAGCATCCGCGGGCTCGACGTCAACCGGCTCATCACCCTGTCGCTGGTCATCAGCGAACTGGCCACCAACGCGATCAAGCACGCCTATGCCGATCGCAATCACGGGCGCTTTGCCGTCGCGCTGGAAAGGGACGGGGAGACATTCCGGGTCACGGTCAGGGACGATGGTCCAGGCTTTCCGCCCGATTTCGACCCCACGCTCAGCGACCGGCTGGGCTTCCGGGTGATTTCGAGCTTCGCGCGCACCCTCGATGCCGAGCTCGACTTCCGCACCCAAAACGGCGCCGTCACCACCCTCACATTCCCCGCGCAGGACCCAAGGCCGCCAAAGGACGTCTGACCCATCCCGCCGCCCGGCCCGATGTCGTCGGGCCCTGGGCCGGAAAAAGCCTACTGGCTGGCCCAGATGATGCGCGCCATCCACTCCACCTCGCCGACCTCGAGGATGCGGGGCTCATAGGCCGGGTTGATGGAATGGAGTTCCACCTGCTTGGCGCTCTGGCGCGCCAGGATCTTGGCCATCACCTCGCCATCGCGCGTCTTGACCACCACGCGGTCGCCGCGCCGCACCTGCTCGGTGGGCGAGACCACGATCCGGTCGCCCTCGCGGTAAAGCGGCTCCATACTGTCGCCGGTCACTTCAAGCGCATAAATGCCCGTATCGGTGGCCGAGGGCAGCGCCACCTCGTCCCAGCCCTGTCCCGCCGGAAAACCCGCACTGTCGAAGAAACCGCCGCTGCCCGCCTGCGCCAGCCCGATCAGCGGCACCGTGCGGTGGTCCGGCTCGGCAAAGCCGCTGGCCTGCATATAGGCGCCGGTTCCGGCAAGGAAATTATCGAACCCTTCCCCGGTGACTTCAAGAATCTTGGCAATGCTCTCCGTCGACGGCCAGCGTTCCCTTCCATCCTTGCTGATCCGCTTGGACACGTTGAACGCGGTGGGGTCGAGCCCGGCAATGCGCGCCAAAGCCGACACGGAATGGCCGTGCCGGCGTGCCAGCGCGTCGATGCCGTCCCATATGGCCCTGTGTGAGAGCATCCTGTAGCCTGAGAGGAAATTAATCTTATGATCGGGAATTCTGTCCTAAGGTAATGCCCCCACACCCCCTTGTAAAGAGAACCTTTACGCTTGGCGCGCGCCGACAAGGCACTGGCATCCGCCGCCAAAAAATGGCAATCCGGGCCCGATCCATCCCGTGTCCCAGGGGTCACGCATGACCATGCCCGCCTCGCTGCCCGAATTCATCTACAAGATCACGACGGCGGAGGCCTTTGCGCCCGCCCGTCATTCGGGCCAGTTCGCCGGCATGCCCATCGACGCGGCAGACGGCTACATGCATTTTTCGACTGCCGCCCAGCTGTCCGAAACCCTGCGCCTCCACTTCCGCGGCCAGTCCGCTCTGCTGCTGCTGGCCGTGCGCACGGGCGATCTCGGAAATGACCTTGTCTGGGAGCCCTCGCGCGGCGGCGAGCTCTTCCCCCATCTGTATGGCGGCCCCCTGCCGCTCAGCGCCATTGCCTGGGACGCAGTGATCAGCGTTGACGAAAACGGCGCCTGCGCCTTGCCGGAGGATGTCCGGTGATCTTTTCCGCGCTGTCACCCCTGCTGCGCAATGCCGGCCTCGCCAATCTCACGCGCGAAACGCTGCTGCGCATGGATGCCGAAACCGCCCATGGCGCCACCATCACTGCCCTGCGGCTCGGGCTCGCGCCCCAACAGGATCACCCCGATCCGCCCGAATTGGCCACGAGCCTCTGCGGCCTCGATCTCAAGAACCCGGTCGGCATGGCCGCTGGCTTCGACAAGAATGCCGAAGTGCCCCGCCAGCTGGCGCTGATGGGGTTCGGCATGACCGAAATCGGCACGGTCACGCCCCGCCCACAGGAGGGCAACGCCCAGCCGCGCCTTTTCCGCATTCCCGAGGCTGAGGGCGTCATCAACCGCATGGGCTTCAACAATGAGGGCCACGAGGCCGCCTTCGAGCGCCTCAATGGCCTGCGCGTCCCCGCCGCGCTGGGCGTCAATATCGGCGCCAACAAGGACAGCGAGGATTTCGTCGCCGACTATGTGCTGGGCGTGACCCGCTTTGCCGACCTGGCCGACTACCTCACCGTCAACATCTCCTCCCCCAATACGCCGGGTCTGCGCAATCTGCAGGCCGATGAGGCGCTGCGTCGCCTCCTCGGCGAAGTGCTGGCCGCCCGCGCCAAGGCGAGGACGCGGGTGCCCGTTCTTCTCAAGATCGCGCCCGATCTCGATGAAGCGGGCATGGATGCCATCGCCCGCGTCATCCTCGATACCGATCTCGATGGGCTGATCGTTTCCAACACCACCATCGGCCGCGACGCTGTTGCCGGCATGGAAAACGCCACCGAAACCGGCGGTCTTTCCGGCAAGCCGCTCTTTGCGCTCTCCACCCGGCGCCTTGCGCAGATGCGCCAGCGGGTCGGCACGCTGCCGCTCGTGGGCGTGGGCGGCATCCATTCGCCGCAATCCGCCCTTGCCAAGTTCGAAGCCGGTGCCAATGCGGTCCAGCTCTATTCGGCCCTCGTCTTTGGCGGCCTCGATCTGCTCGACCGCATCAAGCGCGGTCTGGTGGCCGGGGTGCGCTCGGCTGGCAAGAAAAACATCAGTGAACTGGTCGGCACCAAAACGGACGATTGGGCGTCAGGCCGGGCTGAATAGGCCGGCCTTTCGTCGTTCCAGCGCCACCCAGTAGATCAGCCCGCGGGCGATGAACCAGCAATGGAGCGCGGCCCAGAGGCCCCAATTGCCCCAGGCCGGCTGGAGCATGCTTGCTGCCAGCAGGAACACGGCCAGCGAGGCGATCATGCCATTGCGCATCAGCACATTCTGCGTCGTCCCCACCAGAATGCCGTCGTAAACAAAGGCCGGCATGAAGGTCAGCGCACAAAGGGCTGCAATGGGCAGATAGTCCAGCGCATGGGCCCGGACCTCCGCATTGGTGGTCATGAAGCTGATAATGGCCGGTCCCGCCAGATACCAGGCTGCGCCCAGTCCCAGCGCAATGACGAGACCCCAGATCATCGAAAGCCGATAGGCCTTGTCGAAGGCGGGGCGCCAGTTCGCGCCCATCGCCTTGCCGGTCAATTGCTCGGCCGCTTGGGCAATGCCGTCAAGGAAATAGCCCACCACCATCAGGAGGTTGAGCAGCACGGCGTTCGCCGCCAGCGGCACCTCGCCCATGCGCGAGCCTTGCGCCGCAAACCAGGCATAGGCGCCCATCAGCGCCATCGAGCGGATCATCAGGTCGCGGCTGAGCCCGAACATGCGCCGGATCGCAGCGCCGTCGCGCAACTCGCCGGGCGCAATCCGCGCCAGGAGGGCACCCAGCCCGCCATAGTGGCGCAACAGGATGCCGAGCCCGATCACCGCGGCCACAGCCTGCCCGATCACGGTGGCAAAGGCGGCGCCCGGCACGCCAAGGCCCAGCCCATGCACGAACCAGATCGAGAGCGTGATATCGATCAGGTGCAGCAACAGCTGCAGCATCATGCCGGTCTTTGCGGCCGCCCGCCCATAGAACCAGCGGAGCAGCGCATAGTTGATCATTGAAAAGGGCGCCGACCAGATGCGCCAGTGGAAATAGTCCGACAGGGCTGCGCCCACGCCGGCATCAGGGGCCAGGAGCCACATGGCCAGCGCCAGGGTCGGCATGGCCAGAAGCGCCATCCCGACGCCAATGCCCACGCCCAGCACCAGCGCCCGGCTCACATGCAACAGCCCGTCGCGCGGGTCGCGCGCGCCCACGGCCTGCGCCACGAGGCCCGCCGTGCCGATGCGCAGGAAATAGGCCAGCGAAAACAGGAAATCGAAGACCAGCGCTCCCAGCACCAGTCCGCCCAGCATGGCCGCATCTCCCAGCCGGCCGATCACGGTGATATCCACCAGCCCCACCAGCGGCTCGGTGATAAACGCAATCGAAGCGGGCAGGGCGATGGTCCAGACATCCTTGCTGCGGACGTCAAACGGATGCTGGGGGCGAGCGGTGGTCATCGGGGACTCAAGGAAAAGGCGGAACGCCCTTCTAGCAAGCTCCCGATCCGGATGGCCATATCCTGCCATTGGCCACACCTCACCCTGGTGTCAGCCACCGGCACCCACCTTCCCCTTGACGGGGGAGGCAAGCAGAGCTTGGCGACAAGGTCGCCTAGCGCCGCTCGGAGGGGGTGCTCACGGGGATAGATGCCTAAGCCGTCACATCCATCTCGAACACCACATCCGCGCGCTCGCGCGTGCCCTCCACCACATCGTAGTTGGGCAGGTCATTGCGCTCGATATGGGCGCGGTTGCGCTCCTCGGAGAACAGCCCTTCCTCGCCGTGGCGCTTGAGGAGCCGCGCCCGCACGATCTCGCGCGGCACATGCACGAAAACCGAGTAATCGAGCAGCGGCTTGACCCCGGCCCATGGTCCTTCGGTCAGCAGCAGGTAATTGCCCTCGACCACAAGCACCTTGACCTCGGCGGGTACGGTAAAGGCATCGTCCACCGTATCCTCGATCTTGCGGCTGTATCCGGGCCCGCTGACCGGCGCGTCAGCCGTCTTGAGGTGGCTGAGGAAATTGAAAAATGCCGCCCCCTCGAATGTATGGGGCGCGCCCTTGCGGTCAGTTGCGCCCATGGCCTCGATCTTGGCGTGCTTCATATGAAAGCCGTCCATCGGCACATAGGCCGCGCTGCCCGGCTTGGCCGCATTGAGCATGGCGACCAGTTCCGCGGCCAGCGTCGACTTGCCCGTGCCCGGCCCACCGGCCAGCCCGATGGCAATGCGCTTGCCGCCCGCTGAGCTTTCCATTTCCAGCGCATGGGCCACCAGCCGTGCCAGCGCCGCTTCAGGGGTGATCCGGATCGTCTCGCCCATCTCAGCGCGCCCGTGTCAGTCGCAGCAACAACCAGACCGGTACCACAATTGCGGCACCCGCCAGCACATACCCGGCTATCTGCCGGAAGACGCCCGCGCCATCGCGCAGGGCATCGCGCACCATCTCGACGGCGCCGCGCACCAGGTCCGCCGCATCGAAGCCGAAGACGGACATGACGAAGCCCACCATCAGCGAGATCAGCACCAGCTTGATCACCACCGACACCGGGCTGCCGCCCATAAATCGCGCCAGCGCGGAACGCGGCTCAGGGCGATAGTCTTCTGTCATCAGTCCACTCCATTTGGCAGGCCCAGGACCATCATATAGGTTTGTGGCTGATTTGTATTAGGTGCCGCGTGTCGCAAAACAGATCGCAAGCCCGTCTTCACCTCTCCCTTTGGGGGAAAGGTCGGCGCATGGCGCCGGGTGGGGGGCCTTAAATGTCTGAGACCGTCACCCCGACCCTTCCCCCCATCATTTCCGACTGGTTCGCCTCCCGCGGCTGGGCCCCGCGCCAGCATCAGCTCGACGTCCTTGCCTCCCACCAATCCGGCGCCGGCCAATTGCTGATCGCCCCCACCGGCGCCGGCAAGACGCTGGCCGGTTTCCTCCCCTCGCTGGTGGATCTGGTCGACGGCAATTTCGAGGGCCTCCACACCCTCTACATATCTCCGCTGAAAGCGCTCGCCGTCGACGTGCAGCGCAACCTTTCGACCCCCATTGCCGAAATGGGCCTGCCCATCCGCGTCGAGGCGCGCACCGGCGATACCTCGGCTGCCAAGCGCGCCCGCCAGCGCACCAGGCCGCCCCATATCCTGATGACGACGCCCGAACAGCTGGCGCTGCTCATCTCCCACCCGCAGGCCGAGCTGATGTTCGGCTCGCTCCGCCGCGTCGTGCTCGACGAACTCCACGCCCTCGTCACCAACAAGCGCGGCGATCTCCTCTCCCTCGGCCTTGCCCGGCTGGCAAAACTCGCCCCCGACATGGCCGTTACCGCTCTTTCGGCCACCGTCGCCCGGCCCGACCTCTTGCGCGACTGGATCGCCCAGCCCACCCCGAACCGGCACACCGATCTCCTCCGCATGACTGGCGGCGCCCCGCCCGAACTCGCCATCCTCGAAACCGAGGAGCGCCTGCCCTGGGCCGGCCATTCGGGTCGCTACGCCCATCGCGAACTCTACGACATCATCCAGCGCCACAAGACGACGCTGCTCTTCGTCAATACCCGCAGCCAGGCCGAAGCGCTGTTCCAGGGCCTCTGGGACATCAACGAGGACCTCCTTCCGATCGCGCTGCACCATGGCTCGCTCTCGGTCGAACAACGCCGCAAGGTCGAGGCGGCAATGGCCTCCGGCAAGCTCAAGGCCGTCGTCTGTACCTCGACGCTCGATCTCGGCATCGACTGGGGCGATGTCGATCTCGTCATCCAAGTCGGCGCGCCCAAGGGCTCCTCGCGCATGCTCCAGCGCATCGGCCGCGCCAATCACCGGCTCGATGATCCCTCGCGCGCCCTCCTGGTCCCCTCCAACCGCTTCGAAGTGCTCGAATGCGAGGCGGCGGTCGAGGCCGTCGCCGAAGGCCATCAGGACAGCGAGGATCCGCTCCCCGGCGGCTATGACGTGCTCGCCCAGCACGTGCTCGGCATGGCCTGCGCCGAACCTTTCGACGCCGACGATCTCTACGCCGAGGTCACCCGCGCCTGGCCCTATCGCGATCTCGCGCGCGATAAATTCGACCGCATCCTCGATTTCGTCGCCACCGGCGGCTACGCCCTCAAGGTCTATGAGCGCTATGCCCGCCTCCGCCAGACGCCTGACGGCAAGTGGCGCATCGCAAACCCCCAGGTCGCCCAGCAATACCGGCTCAATATCGGCACCATCATCGAAGAGCCCATGCTGCGCGTCCGCCTCGTGCGCAGCCGCGAGGCCAAGGCTGGCCGCACGACCGGCCCCATCGGCGCCGGCGGACGCGTGCTGGGCGAAATGGAGGAGTATTTCTTCAATACCCTTTCGCCCGGCGACACCTTCGTTTTCGGCGGCGAGATCGTCGCCTTCGAAGGCATCCGTGACAATGAAGTCTTTGTCTCCCGCGCCTTCGCCAAGGACCCGAAAATCCCCGCCTATATGGGCGGCCGCTTTCCGCTCTCGACCTATCTCGCCGAACGCGTCCGCCGCATCATGGATAGCCCCGAGGATTGGCACAAACTGCCCGATCAGGTCAGCGACTGGCTGCGCCTCCAGCGCGACGTTTCGGTGCTGCCGAGGCGCGATAGCCTCCTCGTCGAAACCTTCCCGCGCGGCACCCACAATTTCCTTGTCTGCTACCCCTTCGAGGGGCGCCTCGCCCACCAGACTTTGGGCATGCTCCTCACCCGCCGGCTCGAGCGCATGCGCGCCCGCCCGCTCGGCTTTGTCGCTTCGGAATATTCCCTCGGCATCTGGGGGCTGGGCGATCTTTCGGCGCTCATCCGCACCGGTCGCCTCAGCCTCGACGAACTCTTTTCAGAAGACATGCTGGGGGATGATCTCGAATCCTGGCTCGATGAATCGGCCCTGATGAAGCGCACGTTTCGGAATTGCGCCATCATCGCCGGCCTCATCGAACGCCGTCATCCCGGCAAGGAAAAAACCGGCCGCCAGATCACCATGAGCTCGGACCTCATCTACGACGTGCTCTACCAGCACGAGCCCGACCACATCCTCATCGAAGCCACCCGCCGCGACGCCGCAAGGGGCCTCCTCGACATCGAACGCCTCGGCCACATGCTGGCCCGCATCCGCCACCACATCGTCCACAAACCCCTAAGCCAGATCTCCCCCCTGGCCGTCCCCGTCATGCTCGACATCGGCAAGGAACCGATCTTCGGCGAAGGTCGCGAAAGCGCCCTGGCCGATGCGGCCGAGGAGATGATCCGCGAGGCTATGGGCGGGTAGGGGACTGGCACCGTGCGTCGAGACAGCAAATGACTGTATGCGCCCCGAATGATCTCTTCGCACAACATCCTCCAGTAAAGAGCCCTCGGGTCAAGCCCGAGGGTGACGTGTAGTGGGTGTGGACGCCGCGGGGATTGGCGGAAAGGTGACTTGCGGCGGGTACGGTCGTCCCTGCACACCCCATTCGGTCCGTCACGGACCGATAAGCGTAAAACAAATGCCCCCACCTCCACCGGACGTCACCCTCGGGCTTGACCCGAGGGCTCTGTACTTCAAAGTGCTGCGTGTGGGACATGGGTCTCTGACAAGGCGGCGCGACTTTATAACGACCGGCGCCCTCTTGGACATGTTCGCTAAGTAAAGAGCCCTCGGGTCAAGCCCGAGGGTGACGCGCAGTGGGTGTGGACGCGCGGCCGGCCCCCATGGGGCGCTTTTTGCGGCGCGTCGACCGCACCCCATTCGGGTTGCGCCGTACCGACGACCGTATAACAAACGCCCCCACCTCCACCGGCCGTCACCCTCGGGCTTGACCCGAGGGCTCTGCACTTCAAGTCGCTGGTATTGGAGATAGGTGTTCGACAATGCGACTATCCGGCGGGGGCGCCTAAGTTGGCGTCAGCATGGGGCGCGACATAATCACGACAGACGACTATCGACGCCGCATCGCCAAGTGATGTGCCCTCGGGTCAAGCCCGAGGGTGACGTGCGGGGTTTGGTGCACCAAGCCCAAAGCCTTCTTCAACCCCGTTAACCGCATTCGGTCCCTCACGAACCGACAAGCGTCAACAAACGCCCCCACCTCCACCGGCCGTCACCCTCGGGCTTGACCCGAGGGCTCTGTACTTCAAGATGCCGGTATGGGCGGATATGTCTATATTCTTGCGGACATGCGGCGGGGGCGCACCTATATTGGCGTCACCAATGATCTCGTGCGCCGTATTTACGAGCATCGGGAAGGTCTCGTTGCCGGATATACAAAATCCCGAAACATAAAGCGGCTCGTCTATTTAGAGCCGTTTGGCGATATCTCCATGGCCATTCAGCGCGAAACCTCGTTGAAGCGCTGGTATCGGGATTGGAAACACGCGCTCATCGAAGAGCACAATCCCGACTGGCGCGATCTTTGGGACGAGATCGCAAAGTGAACCCCCCTCGGGTCACGCTCGAGGGGGACGTGAGGTGCGCGCTGCCATAGCAGGTACCCGGCGGAGCCACCCGCCACGCTTGTTGCAGAACCCTACCGCCCCAACTGCTCCAGCATCGCCTCTGCCGTTCGCAGGCTGAGGGCGGCAATGGTCAGGGTCGGGTTGGCCGTGGCCGAGGTCGGGAACACGGCAGAGCCCGCAATGAACAGGTTTGCATGGTCGTGGCTGCGCCCTTGCGCATCGACCACTGAACTCGTCTTGTCCTCGCCCATGCGGCAGGTGCCGATAATGTGGCCCGAGCCGTTGAAGTCGTCGTCATGGACGCTCTCGGTCACGCCGAGCGCGTCAAAAATCTCCTGATGCGCCTTGGCAGCCGCATCGAGACCAGCACGCACATAGTCGTCGATGGAATAGTGGATCATCGGCAAGGGCACGCCATAACGATCCTTTTCGCTCGGGTGCAGCGTGATGCGGTTTTCCGGATCGGGGAGCTGTTCCACCAAAGCGGCCATGCGCACATGGCGGGCGGTTTGCTCGCGCAGCGCCCGGTCGAGTTCGGCCCCGCGCAGGCCCTTGGCGATCAGTTCCTTGGCCGTGGTCAGCGGTGCGCCGGTCGGCCAGCTGTGGCCGTCATTGCCGATTTCGATGCGGAAGGCGCCGCGTTCCGCGCGGAACGGGCCGACGCCCAGATTTTCGACGCCCGAGGTCGAAAGCGGCCCGCGATAGGGCCAGACCGCGTCCTTGGTCCAGGCCCAGCTCAATTGGCTCGGATGGTCCATCAGGTTCCGGCCCACCTGGTCGGAGCTGTTGGCGACGCCATTTGGGGCGTTCTCGTCTGCCGAGGCGAGCAGCAGGCGCGGCGTTTCCATGGCATGGGCGGCCAGCACATAGAGCTTGCCGGTGGCGAAACCCGTCGAGCCATCGCGGCGGGCAAAGCGGATGCCGCTTACCGCTCCATCGGCGCCGACCTCGACCTTGGTGGCGGTGACGGCTGAATGAAGCTCCGCGCCCTTGTCCATGGCGCGCTCGACATGGACCGTCGCGTCGTATTTGGCCTGGATCGGGCAGACCGGAATGCAGCTGCCGCTGCCGCAGCAGCCCGGGCGCTCGTCGGTATCGACCGAATTGCGGGCCTGCGGCGTCGGGGTCACGTGGTAGTCTGTGCCCGCGAGCTTCTCGGCAAAAACCTTATCGAGATAGGTCGGCGGAATGGGCGGCATCGGAAAGTCGGTCGAGCGATGCGCTGAAGGCGGCGAGCCCGCCGTGCCAGCGACACCCAACTCCACTTCGGCGCGCGCATAATAGCTTTCCAGCTCGTCATAGCTCACCGGCCAGTCGACGCCGCGACCATGCTCGCTCTTGAGGCGGAAATCTTCGGGCGACATGCGGATCGCCGTGCCCAGCCAGTGCCAGGTCGTGCCGCCAACGGCCTTGATATAGGTGCTCTTGAACTTGGCCGGACCGACCTGACGGTAATAATAGTCCGGGTTCCAGCTCAGCGGATGGTCAGCATCGGGACCAACAGGATAAGCGGATTCCGGCGTCTTGATCAGCGCGTTCTGGAAGGTCTCGACCGCCTCGGCGCGATCGACTTCGTCTCCCGCTTCTAGAATGGCGACGCTCACCCCGGCGCCGGCCAGCTGGTCCGCGATCAGCGCTCCGGCAACGCCCGAGCCCACGATGATGACGTCTGCAACAATATCGGTCATCGCTTATGCCTCCCCTTCAGGCGCATCAGCCCAGTATCCCGTTTCCCCGCCGCACCAGCCCATCGGCTTGGTATAGTCCAACGCATCCCAGAGCAGCGCATCCTCATAAGTGACCAGCTTTTCACCATCGGCGGTTTCATGGATGCCCGTGTACCAGTTGCCGATGATGCGCTGCTCCAGCGCCGCATCCTCGCCACCCGCGGCCAGCGCGTTGAGGCCAGCGGCATTCTCGGCCAGCAGGGCATCGAGGAAGGCGCTGGCATGGCGCGCCGAAAGCCGTCGCGACGGATGATCGGTGAGGCGCGCCGAAAGTGTCACGAAATCGTCGGCGGTCAGCGGTGTCTGCGCCCATGCCGATTGCCCTAGCACCAGCGCCAAAGCGGTGCCGCTCCCCCAGGCGAGCAACTGCCGCCGGTTCAAAACATCGTTGCTCATAGGCACCCCTCAACCTTGCCGTTTGGAAAAACGCTTATGGCTGAGGGGTTTACAACTTCATAAGAGCGGCGGGGCAATCTCACTTATGCCCACGCCTTGCGACCATGCGCGCCTTTCGGAACAAAAAGCGAATCTGCTAGAAGCCGGTAACGCATCCGTGCGACCAGACCTGCTTGGGCGAAGTTGAGCTACTCTCTATCTAGGGCCGAGATCACAGAGACACCGATCTTGCGTTTTGCCGGCCACAATTTCGAACCGCTTGCCTCGGGCGCCCTTTATTGGCGCGCGCGGGAGACGCTGCTCGTTGCCGATCTGCATTTCGAGAAGATGGCCAGTTTTGCCCGTCGCGGGCAGATGCTGCCCCCCTATGACACGGCCATGACCCTGTCGCGGCTGGAGACGGATCTCCGTCGCACCGGTGCGCGTCACCTTATCGCCTTGGGTGACACGTTTCATCGTGTCGACGCTCACAGTCTGTTAACCACTTCGGACCGGATGCGCCTTGATGCTATAACCGATAGCGTCACTTGCATCTGGCTTTCGGGCAATCATGATCCGGCTCCGACCAGCCTCGGCGGCACCTGCCTGCCTGAGCTGGAAGTGGATGGTCTGCGTCTGGTCCACGAACCCCAGCGCGGCCAAAAAGGCTTTATCTGCGGGCACTTGCACCCGGCCGCCCGCGTCCTCATCAACGGCCGCTCGTCCCGTAAACCGTGTTTCGTGCACGACAATCGCCTGATGATCCTACCAGCCTATGGCAGCTCGACCGGGGCCCTCAACATCATGTCCCCGGCGTTCCTCGGCCTTTTCCATTGGCCGGCCCTCGAAGTCACCATGCTCGGCCGCGACAGGGCGTATCCGGTCCCGACGCGGCGCCTCGTTGCCGGCTAAAGTCTTGTCAGCGACGGAATAAAACCCCGCCCAGCCAGCCGGTGAAGAGTGCCAGGATCACGCAGGCAATGCCGTAAAGCAGCGGCGATTGGGCTGCCGATTGGGCCAGAAACCGCTCGAAACCGATCTTGCGGACCGAAAATCCTTCCGATTTCCGGGCAATGATCTGCCCATTCTTGAAAACATAAGTCTGGGCAATATAGGGCCCCGGCGGCGCACTGCTGGGCAGCGTCAGCTGGGCCGAGTAAAACGTGTCCGACATGAACTGGACGCCGTTTTCCTGAACCCCGAAAAGCCCCTCCTCTGACATCAGCCGGATCAGTTCACGCCCGAAACTGAGGGTCTTCATGAAGCCCGCGGGATTGGGCGTCATGGCGTAGGACTCGGGCAAGATGAAGTTGGCATTGAGTGTGGCGATATCGGCAATGTCGACCAGCCGCCGGCTCGAAAGAACGTGGAAGTAGCTGGGAAACCTGCGGAATTCCATTTGCTCTGCGTTGAGCCAGACCCCGAAGACATTGGTCTTGCGCCGTGCCACGCGATCCTGCGTAGGCCCCAGCACTACGACCACCACCTCGAATGGTCCGCTGACGACACGCTCTTCGGAGCCGGCCGCCGGCGCAATCGTGCCGAAAAAGGTCAGTCTTTCGCCGTCGAAACTGGAGGTAATCTCCACGCTGTCATTGGAAACGCTCGAGATCAGCCGCTGCGCCGCGGCAGGCGCTATCAGAAAGACAAGGAAGACCAGGAACGCAACCGAGCGCATCATCGGGCGATCCCCGTGACGGCCATGGAATAGACGTCCGACGGCGTGAGGATAAGCGAGAGTCCGAAGCGGATTGCCACCGCCAGGATGAGGAGCGCGAGCAAGCCGCGCAATTGTTCGCCGCGCAGGTTTTTGCCGGCGGCAGCACCGAACTGCGCTCCGGCGACGCCCCCCACCATGAGACAAAAAGCCAGAAGAATATCAACGCTCTGGCTCTGAACTGCGTGGAGAATGGTGGTGGCCGCCATCATGGCGACGACCTGCGCCAGCGAAGTGCCAATGACCACATTGCCAGGCACGCGCAGCAGATACACCAGCGCCGGGACCATGATGAAACCGCCGCCAATGCCGAGCAGCGAACCCACAAAGCCGATGAACAGCCCGATCACGAGGACCGGGAGCACGCTGATATACAGTCTGCTCTTCTTGAAGCGGACACGCAGCGGCAAGCCATGCATCCAGTTGTGCTGGTTGGGCAGGCGCTCGCGCACGACGACACCACGGCGCTGCTTGATGAGGGCGCGTACCGACTCTTGCAGCATGAGCACGCCAACAAAGCCCAAGAGCACCAGAAAGCCAAGGGAGATGACGAGATCGAGCTGGCCCGCATCACGCAGCAGCGCAAAGGCTGCGACGCCCCCGAAGGCCCCCAGAATGCCTGATATAACCAGATAAAGCGCCAGATGCAGATCGATCCCGCCGCGCCGGTAATGGCTCAAGGCGCCGGATGTCGAAGCCGCCACGACCTGGCCGGTGACCGATGCGACTGCCACGGCAGTGGGGACGCCGGAAAAGATCAGCAGGGGAGTGAGCAGGAAACCGCCGCCGACGCCGAACAGGCCCGACAAAAAGCCCACCGCTCCTCCGATTCCCACCAGAAAGAACAGGTTCACGGACAGTTCGGCGATCGGCAGATAGATCTGCAATCCTCTGATCCCGTGCAAAAATGCTGACAGACACCCTAAGACCTGAGCGTCAACAAGAGGTCAAGGTTCTGCCGATTTGATGCGCATTTTATGGTTTGGGCAGGCCCGCGACCGGGACGGCCCTAGGCGTGTTCAGACAGGCTGACTGCCCAGGACCGCGAGGAAGCGGGGGTTGACGACGCCGGTTTCAGACATGCCCACACCGCGCTCGAAGGCCTTGATGGCTTCGGCGGTCTTCGGACCGGCCACGCCGTCGGCCGTGCCGACATCGAAACCGAGCCGCGACAGCGCGCCCTGCACCTTGGCAATAACGTCGCGGCTGGTGATGGCCTGACCGGGATCGAAGGTCTTCAGCCATGTCCCTATGGGCGCAAAATTTGCGGCCAAGTCCACGGGCTCGGGCTTCCAGCCTTCGATCGTGGCGTTGATCCGGCTGACCGCCTCGGCCGAAAGGGACTTTGCCATGTCATCGCGCGCCTGGGCCGCGTCCTTGTCGCCGCTCAGCGCTGCCAGTGAAAACCACTTGTAGGAGGCCTCGAAGTCCTGTTCGACGCCCAGGCCGCGGGCATGAAGCATACCCAGGTTGAACTGGCTGTCGGTCATGCCGAGCGCAGCTGCCTGCTCGAACCATTCGGCAGCCAGCTCAAACTGCTGGTCCCCGATCTGGCCACCGGCATAGAGCGCCGCCAGATTGTGCATCGCCATCCGGTTGCCGGCCTCGGCGGCACGCTGATACCAGAGCCGCGCCTGCTCGAGGTCCTTTTCGACGCCCTGGCCGACTTCGTAAAGGTTCCCCAGACGGTATTGAGCAGGGACGAAGCCTTGTGCGGCCGCGCGCTCGTACCACTTGGCAGCTTCGGCATAATCCTGGGAGACGGCCTGCCCCTCGGTGAAGATGGCCGCGACTTCAAATTGCGCCTTGGCATCGCCGTCTGCAGCCGTCTGGCGCAGTTCAAGCGGACCGATCGCCTCAGGAGGGAGCTCAAAAGGCACTACGGGCGTGACCGGAGCCTGACCGATCGAGCCGGTGAACTCGGGCGCGCCGTTGGTCGGCGCGTCTGGCTCTGTGACATCGTCGGCCAGCTCAATGCCCCTTGATGTCGCCGAGAGAGTGGGCGGCAGGGCCGCAACGGTTGCTGTGGCCTTGCTGAAGCTCATGGGCTCGCCCGGATTGATCGAGCCCGTAGCGGTAGGGTCCACCATCTCGATCACACGCGGCGGCACAACCGACGATTCGTCGGCGGAGGGCGGCGGATTGTCTGCGCCGGTCTCCGTCGTTTCGACGCTGGCGCGCGCTGCGTTCGCCGACGGCGCCGAGCGCTGGAGCACCAGATTGAGAGCCAGCATGGATACGGCAACCAAAGTTGCAGCCAACAGGAGGGGCCGACGGTGCCGGGTGAGGAAGCTGGGCTGGGCCTCGTCCGTCGCGCCTGCATCGGACACGGAAGCGGGAATAGGGGCCTCTTGCGCGTCGCGGTGCTTACGGCGTGCGCGCTTGACCGGTTCTGTCGGGACGTCGACGGGGGCAGCGGCGACTGTGGGAACTGGCACAGTCACGGGTTTTGGCTGTGCTGCAGTTTCGGCTTCCGAACTACGCGAGCGGACGCGAGCCAGGGCGCGGCCAATGATGGAATTCCCGCTATCGGCAGCGGTGTTTTCTTCCTGGCGCGCACGCTGCGCCCGGCGGGCCGCAGCTACGAATGTGCTGGTGCTTGAAGCTGCCGCAGGCGCTTCCACGACCGGCTGTGCGGTCGGCAGATCCGCAAAGGGATCGGGTTGGGATGTCGCAAAGGCAGACTGTGGGCGGGGCGGCCGCTCGGCAAGGCTGGGGTCGAACCGTGGCGTCTCGGCAGTTGCGGCGGATGGCGTGACCGGGCTCGGTGCAGGCACAGATGCGGGTTTGCCGGCTTTGGCGCCCACCTCCCGGCGAACGGCGCCTCCGGCGGCAAAACCACGATCAACCAGCGGCGCTTCTTCAGCCGGATTGGCTGGCATAATGTCGTCGCGCGTGGCGCCAAGGCTGGCAAGAATGGTGTCGAGGCGGTTTTCCGCCTGCGGCATCCGGCCAGAAGCCGGCTCTGACATCAGGCGGGCAGGTGCAGCAGAATTTTTGGGCTGGGCGTCTTCAATGCCGCGCTGTGCCAAGGTTGCTTCAAGCCGGGCGAGGCGTTCGGCGGTCTCCCTGCCCGCGGTGTTGAGCAGCGCTGCCATCCGGTGTTCGAGAGCCTCGATGCTGTCCTGGCTGGCGTCGGCGCCTGGAGCCGTGCGGGCTATGGCGGCAGAAGCGCGCGATGCAACGAGATCGGCGATCTCTTCATAATCCGGCCCCTTGCTCTTGGCCCGGATGAACTCGCCGATGCGGTCCTCAATGCTCTTGAGGCTTTCCGGCCCGAACATGGCGACGGGGGCGGGGGCCTTGCGTGTCATGGCTTCGCTGGTGCGCTCGGCAACCATGGTGGCCAGTGACTCTAGGTCCGGCTTCTCGTCCCCGGCATAGAGGCGAGCCAGGCCATCGAGTTGCGCGCCAGCATCATCCATACGCGCCATCAGCGCTTTGAGTTGGCTTTCGACCGCTTTGGTGTCCATTGGGACGACTTTGTCGGCAAGCGCTTCGATCTGGTTTTCGAGGCGCTGGAAGCGCGGCTCCATGCCGTCCATGACGGCCGTCTGCAGCGTGGCGATGTCATGCTTGAGGGCGGAAACGTCGCTGTTGGCGCTGTCGATGCCTTCGAGCCGGTCGGCCATCGCGGCGATACGCTGCATGAGTTCTGGCTGCGCCGACTGGCTGTTCATCGCCTTGGTAAAGGCTGCCATCTCGCTGGTCAGGCGTTCAAAATCCCCAGTCGACAGGGCGACATTGCGCTCGATGGCATCGATGCGGTCATAGACATTGCGCACGCTCTCTTCGATGGAGTGCATAGCGGGCGCCAGCGCTTCGGCGGGATCGATGCGCGCGGCAGCCTGGCTGCGCTTGTCGCGGGCGATTTCGCGTTCCATCTGCTGGGCCTGAAGGTCGGCCAGTTTGGCAACAGTGGCGGATACATCGTCAAGCCGGGCGTTGACGGCGTTGAGGTCGACCTTGGGGCTCTCCTCGATCATCGATGCGAGGACCGCAATCTGGGTCTCGAGCCGCTTGACCTGCCCGGTTTCGCCCACGGCACCGGCGAGCAATTCAACCACCTGGGTCAACTGTTCGACCTGGCCGGCAACCTCGCGCACCTGATGACCGGAGCGCTGCGACTTGAGTTCGCCTTCCAACCGCTCGAGCCGCTGGCTCATGCCGCCGACAAGGGCGCCCAAGTCGCGCAGTTCGGGCGATGGGCCGGCACGCCGCTGCTGCGCCGCGCCCTGACGGCTGCGGATTTCGGCGATGGCCAGGGTCAGGTCGTCTTCGACGTCATCCTGTGCGGCAAGGTCGGGCACGTTGAAGCGATCAACGGCGCGCTTGACGCTGCGTAGCGCTTCGCGATGGCGGCTGCTGGCCGGCGGCGCTTCGACCTGCTGGCGCAACTGCTGCACCCGCTGGCTGAGGCCGGAAGGGGTCGGCTCTGCCTGCCCATAACGGCTTTCGACCTTGTCGAGAAGCGCCACCAATTCACCGCGCAAGGCCTGCCATTCGCCGGCGCCGGCCTCTGCCTCAACCTCGGTATAGTCCCTGTGGTGGGTGGCGCGGGCCATGGCAAGTCCCTGTCATGAAACGACGAAGCCCTCGCGATTCAACACGAAGGTATGACGGTTACTCTTGAGAAAACATGGTAAAGAAGCCGTTAAGCATTGATGCATTATGCGATGCCGGGCACCGCAATTGCAGTGTTTTATGGATTATTACCTACGGCGAGGAGACCAGTTCATGACGCGCCGGCGCATCATCATCGTTGACGACCACCCCCTGTTCCGGGCGGCTCTGCGCCAGACGCTGGCAGGCGGCGATGCAACTGTGAGCGTCGAGGAAGCGGGTGACCTGGCCGCCCTGAGCGCAGCGCTCGACAGTGACCGCGACTGCGATCTTGTGCTGCTGGACCTTAACATGCCGGGCGTGCGTGGCTTTTCCGGCCTCCTGCTGCTGCGGGCCCAGTATCCCGACATTCCCGTAATGATCATCTCGGCGGTGGAAGACGCGACCGTCGTGCGCCGCGCCTTCGAACTGGGCGCGGCGGGTTATCTGCACAAGTCCGAGGGGCCGACCGAAATTCGGCGTGCCATCGAAACGGTTCTGTCGGGCGAAGTCTTCGTGCCCGCCGGTACGGCCCTGGGTGAGGACGATGATCACACCGCGCTGATGAAGCGCCTCGCGACGCTGACGCCACAGCAGGTGCGAGTACTGATGATGCTGAGCGATGGCTTGATGAACAAGCAGATCGCCTACGAGCTTTCCATTTCCGAAGCGACTGTCAAAGCCCACGTGTCAGCGATCCTCCAAAAGCTGGATGTCGACAGCCGTACCCAGGCCGTGATCGCCGCATCACGGATTGAGGATGGAAAGTTCGACGCACTTTTTGCGACGGGTTCCGAAACAAACTGAGGCCCAGCATGAAGCCGGATATTTCCATCATCACCATCGGCGTCGATGACCTCGAGCGCGCCTTTGCCTTCTATCGGGCCCTTTTCGACATTGCGGATGACCAGATCGGGGCCGGCGAAGACCACGTGGCCTTCTTCTTCGACAGCGGCTTTTCCTTCGTGCTGTTTCCGCGCGAGCAGATTGCCATGACTGCTGGCAAGCCGGAGGCCGTCGCCGGAACCCCAGGCTTTGTCCTTAGCCACCGCGCCGAAAACCCCGAGGCGGTCGACGCCATTCTCCAGCGCGTTCTGATTGCCGGCGGCGCGATCGTTACGGAAGGAACGCAGTCCGAATGGGGCTATTCGGCCTATTTCGAGGACAGCGAGGGCAATGTCTGGGAGGTCATGGCCACGCCGCCGGTCAATTGATGGGCGGCTTGCCTGAGGAGAATGCGTCGAGCCCGGCAGGAGGCCGGGCTCTTTTTCTTGGGGCATGTAGGGCTAGAACCGGCCGCCGGTCTTGAACCCGCCGGTCTTGCGGGTGCCCGAGGAGCCGGTGCGCGGGCGAGAGAATCCACCGCCACCCAAGCCACCAAGGCCGCCGCCCAGACCACCGCCCAAGCCGCCACCGAGGCCGCCAAGTCCACCGCCAGATGGCTTGCTCTTGCGCCCGGACCCCGAGCCACCGATGCTGCTGTCGGGCCCCTGAAAGCCGCCGCCGCTCGGGCCCCAGGGGTTGTTCTGCGGCCGCTGGGCGCGCTGTGGCTTGTATCCGGCGCCCCATTCGCTGCCGGGGGCCCAGTTCTGGCTCTTGCGCCAATGGTCCCAATAGGTGGCGGCCGTGATACCACCGCGGAGGAAGTCGTTGAGCAGATCGCCAACGAGCTTGTCTTCGCGGAAGCTCGACCTGGGATCATCGAAGCGTTGCTTCTTGAATTCCCACTGGATGTCCTCCAGCTCGCGTCGACGCGCGGCCAGGGTCTTGAGCCGTTCGCGATGCTCGCGGCTCTCTTCATCTTCTTCCCGAATCCGGGCGCGCGCTTCGTCAATCTGGGCGACGATGGTGTCATCGCGTCCCGTGCGCGTTTTTCGGGCCTCGGCCAAAAGCGTCTGGATATCCTCCCGGCCCAGGGCCGCGGCAAGAGCCGAAGTGGCGTCCTCGAAGGCGGGATCGCGCCCTTCCGCAAGGTCCTGCAGTGCTTTTGCGGCGGCGTCACGCTGGTCCTCACACTGCACGATTGCTGCGTCGATACCGTCAAGCTGAGCCTGGGCGTCCGCAATGGCCTGCCGCACCGGCTTGCCGCCAGCTGCATCCACGGCGGCAGCTTCCATTGCGACGAGTTCGGCTTCGGCGGCCTGCACAGCGGCTTCCTGCCGTTCTGCATGCTCACGCAGCCGCAACGGGATTTCGTTGAGCATGGCGTAGTTCGGCCGCGCCTTGGCAAAACCGACAAGGCGCGCAACCATATTGTCGAAGTAGCGCACCAGGTTGTTGGCCCGATAGGCCGAAGTGCCGTAGCCTGCCTCCCAGAGATACATAAAGAGAGGATCGTCGCGATAGGGGCGCCCCTTATCCTCGCGATCGGCCTCAGCCTGTTCGGTCTTGCGTAGCGATTGTTCGGCGACCCGATCGAGTTCCTCGGCCTCGCTGCGCTTGGCAATAAAGGCCGGGTCGCTTGCAAGCAGGCTCGCCTGGCTCTGCTGGAGGGCCTTGAGCTTGTCCTGCTCCTGCTCAAGCCTGGCAAGGGCAGAACGGCGCTGTTCCACCAGGGCGGCGCGCGCATCATCGAGCGAGCGGATCAGATCCTCGGCCTTGCCGATATCCTGCGCATGCGTCTTCAGCATGTCGCGGGCCTTGGCTTCCGCAGCAGAGATGCGACCGCTCAGTTCGGACTGTACGACCGGATCCAGGCGCAACTGAGCGAGTTGCTTGAAAAGCTCGGCTTCGCTTTCCTTGATCTTGCTGATGCGTTCAGCCGTGCGTGCGAGGCGCTTGGAGATTTCATCCTCCTCGCGGCGGATGTCCCGCATGGCCTCTTCCAGGCTCGCCAGGGCTTCGGGTCCACGGATACTCATTGTCTCACCACCGCGTCACCGCGCCGCCAAGCACGGGCATCAAATATTCCACATCCAGGAAGCCATCCGACTTCCGGCCGACCTCATTGGCTTGGATGATGCCGTCGTCGCGCTTATCCGCAACGACCGCGCCGTAGACGGTTTCGGGCACGCGCACGCCCCACATGGACACCGTTTCGGTTTCTCCGTTTTCCTCGTTGAGGATGGGCAGCGAAAGCGCGTTACCGCTCGGATCGAGTGCCTCGACCACGATATAATAGTTGGTCGCATCGGTATTGATCTCGGGGAAGGTCCAGAACCCGGAATCAACGCCCTGCCTGTTGACGATGCGCAGTGAATAGACCTGACGCAAGCGGTCACGCAGCGCGATGAGCTGCTCCAAGGCATCCTCGGCGCCAGCGCGATTCCCCTCTGCCGCAAGCGCTTTGCCCCGCGTGCGCAGAGCCTCGGCCTGAACAACAGCCTGCTGCACCTTGGTCTCTTCGTAGATCGTCTGGTACAGCGCGTCCATCTGCGCCGGCAGGCCTTCGCTGAGCTCCAGACGGGCCTGTTCGGCCTGCCCGGCCTGGTATGGCTGCCAGACACCAAAATAGCCGACGCCGATCACCACGGCTGCGATGAGCGCGGCAAGGACCGGCCGGCCCCATTTCTTGCGGCCGACGTAAAGATGGGCCAGCGTCGTGCCGAGACCCGGCCTGGGCGGCTCGTAGGTGAACCGGCTTTCGGCCAGTGCGGCGACGCCTTCCTTGAGAATGTGATCGGGCACGTCAATGCCCTGATCATGATAGATGGCGCGCAGCCGCTCGATGAGCTGGCGCTCGCGCACCACCCCATCAAGCTCGCGCGTCACGAGGTCTTGCCGGTGTCGGAGCGTGTCGACCACGTCCATGGCCAGCATGACCTCGTCGAGGGGTGCAGCCGGTTTGGCTGTAGCGTCACTCATGCGATGCAATCACCCGTTCGCGTTTCGGTCAGTTCTTGGTTTCGAGCAGGAGCGCATTGCCATCGGCCGCAAGGGCGGCCAGGCGGCGCTTGCCATCTTCCACGGCATCGCGGATCTCTGCCGAATTCTTGGTCGAGGCGACGCGCATCTCGTTGATGATCGTCCGGCTCTTCTCCTGGAAGTTGACCACGGAATCGACCAGCTTCTTGACGGCATCGGCCCGCACCGTCGGGCCGTAACCAGCGCGGACGGCTTCTTCCTGGACCTTGTCGCCGATCTCCGAGAGGGTCTCGAGCGACTTGCTCATGCCTTCCTTCATCGCGTTGAGAGTAGCGGTCGACTCATGCAGGCCAAACATGCCTGTAAAGGACGCCGAAAGGGCGGTCAGAACAGTTTCGTTGGTCGAGAAGAACGAGATCGACTGCTGGTAGACGCGTTCCTTGGCGTTGGTCGTCTGCATCAGACGGGCCATCACCACTTCGGAAGTGTTGTAGGAAATGGTGAGGTTGTCCGACAGATCCTTGGCGATCTGGTAGCGCTTTTCCTCGTTCTGCATTTCGCGCAGGCGCTCGTCGCGTGCCATTTCGAGGCGCGCACGGTCAGCCGGGACATCGCCCGCATAGGCAGCAAGCGTGTCGGCGGCACCCTGGAGAATGTTCTTCTTTTCCTCAAGGCGCCCCTCGGCCGTGTGCAGCACTTCAAGCGCCATGACCTCGGCCTGCTTGAGCGCGCCGCGGAAATCGCGATAGGCTTCAAGGATGATCTGCTCGCGGTCGATCTGGTCCTTGGTGTCCTTGGTGACATCGAGATAGATGTCGCGGATCTTGTCGAAACGCGTTGCGATGTCGCCGCGGGAGATCTTCATCCACACATTGGAGACACGCTCGAACAGGTCGATCTTGTTGTCCTGAAGCTGGTCGACCATGGCCTTGGCATCGTCGCGGATGCTGTCAAAGCCCTTGGTGATCTCTTCGTAGCGCTCACCGATCTGCATGGCCGCGACCTGCTCGCGCACCACTTCGTTGAAGGCGCTCGCCTGGCTCAGGGTGCGGCCGATCAGGATGACACGCGTCTCGTCCAGCTCGGTGATCTGGCTCAGAAGCCCGGTGATGGGCTGCTCGCCCTGGTTCTCGGGCCAGATGCCCAGGTCGCGGATGGCGTTGACCGCCTTGTCCAGATACTGCAGCGGCTTTTCCGTCATGGCCGGCATAGCAGTTGCGGTGGTGGTCGTGGTCACTGACTCGGTCATTTCTGGCTCCCGTAGTGTTGGGCGGCTGGGCATTTGCCTTGCCCCTAGATTGCGTCTGTGCGCGCCCCTGACAATTGCAAGCAGGCCTGCGCCCAACTATTTAGGTGATATTGGTGCGAAAAAGCCGCACGTAAAGACCAGGATCGGACCATGATGCCACACGCAACCGCTTTATCAGGGCGCGCCTGATGGAATTTGGCGGACGCTATCGCATCGAGGCGGACCGATCCGCCGTCTGGACGACGCTGAACGACCCACAAATGCTCAAGGCGGCGATTCCGGGCTGTAGTCATATCGCCTGGTCCGGAGAGAACGCGCTTGATCTTGAGATCACCGTCAACCTGGGCATCGTCAAGCCCGTGTTTCGCGGTGAGCTCAAGCTGTCCAATATCATCCCTGCTGAGAGCTACACGCTTTCGGGGCAGGGCAAGGGCGGCATGCTCGGGCTGGCGCACGGCGCGGCCGATGTTCGTCTCGAGGACACGGGTGACGGTCACACACTTCTGGATTTCACCGCGCAGGGGGGCGCCTCGGGTCAACTCATGCGCCTGGGGAGTGCCGTGGTCGGCAATTCCGCGCAAAGGATCATCGATGGTTTCTTTGAACGCTTTGCCGCGGCCATGGGGGTGGGCATCACGCCGCTCGAACGCGGCGAGGCCGTTGGTTAGGGCCGCTTAATACTACCTTAACCCTGTGACGCACTTCCTGAAAAGCGCCTTTATTCGGCCACCGGCAAGGATGAGACACGCAGCGGTTTCGTCGCTTTTAACTCAAAAGCCCAAATGTCCGTCCAGACCCGCGATAGCCTCTTTCTCTACGCCATAGCCGCCCTTGCCACGATGGTGACGCTTTACTGGGACGTCGATTTCGCCCATCTATTCGCGGCAATATTCGAGCAGCTGTGATGCGCCACGGCGCTCTGCCCAGAATAAAGCCCTTTTCGCGCAAATTTTGACCATCCGGAAAAATATCGCGTCATCCCTCTTGCAGGCAGCGTGAATGCACGATTTTATCCCTCGTTAGCGCAACCAGTTGTCGCTTGGGCCCACGCCCCATACTGGTGCGAGACAGGGAGATACAATCAATGAAAATTTCCACCCTCACCAAGGCTGTAGCCGGCGGCGTCGCCATGGGCGCCCTGATGACCGGCGCGGCTCTGGCCGACCCCGCACTGATCTACGATCTGGGCGGCAAATTCGACAAGTCCTTCAACGAGTCCGCCTATAACGGCGCGGAAGCCTGGAAGGCCGACACCGGCGCTAACTATGTCGACCTCGAACTGCAGAACGATGCCCAGCGCGAGCAGGCCCTGCGCCGCTTCGCCAGCCAGGGCTCCAACCCGGTCGTGGTGATGAGCTTCATGTGGGAATCGGTGCTTGGCCCGCTCGCTGGCGAATTCCCTGACACCAATTTTGTGGTGATCGACGCCGTGGTGGACGCGCCCAACGTGCAGTCGCTGCTGTTCGATGAGCACACCGGCTCGTTCCTTGTTGGTGCCATTGCAGCGCTCAAGTCCGAAACCGGCACGGTCGGCTTCGTCGGCGGCATGGACGTTCCGCTGATCCACAAGTTCTATTGCGGCTACGCCCAGGGCGCCAAGGCAGTCAATCCTGACGCCACCGTGCTCGAAGCCTATACCGGCACCACCCCGGCCGCCTGGAACGATCCGGTCACCGCCGGTGAACTCGCCAAGGCTGCGATGGATCAGGGCGCTGACGTGGTTTTCGCCGCCGCTGGCGGCTCGGGCCTCGGCGTTCTTCAGGCCATGGCCGATGCCGGCAAGTACTCCATCGGCGTCGACAGCAACCAGAACTACCTGCACCCCGGTTCGGTGCTGACCTCGATGCTCAAGCGGGTCGACAACGCTGTGATCGAAGCCTTCACCAAAGCCGGTGATGACGCCAATTTCGAGCCGGGCCTCAAGAACCTTGGCCTCGAAGGTGACTTCGTGGGCTATGCCATCGACGAGCACAATCAGGACCTCATTACCGAGGACATGATTGCGACGGTCGAGGAACTCAAGGCCAAGATTATCTCTGGCGAAATCGAGGTTCACGACTACACCACCGACTCGTCTTGCCCGGCTTAATCGGACAGTCCATGAGCGGCGATAATGCCAACACGCAGCGGCCGGAAACGGCCGCTGCACCGTCACCGCAGAACGGCTGGGCTGTTGAGCTGGAAAAGGTCAACAAGCGCTTCGGCCCGGTTCATGCGAACAAGGACATCGACCTCAAGGTCGAGCGAGGGACCATCCACGGCATCGTCGGTGAAAACGGTGCCGGCAAGTCGACCCTCATGTCCATTCTTTATGGCTTTTACACCGCCGACAGCGGCACGATCCGCGTCAACGGCAAGCCCGCCGACATAACCGACAGCCGCCAGGCCTTGGCGCTGGGCATCGGTATGGTGCACCAGCATTTCATGCTCGTCGACAATTTCACCGTGCTTGAAAATGTCGTTCTGGGCGCTGAGGATTCTGGCCTGATCAAGCCGAGCCTTGACCGCGCACGCCGGGAATTGGACCGGCTTGAGCGCGAATATGAGCTCGAAGTCGATCCCGATGCGATCATCGAGGATATCTCGGTCGGCCAGCAGCAGCGCGTCGAAATTCTCAAGGCGCTCTATCGCGGCGCTGAAACCCTGATTCTCGACGAGCCGACCGGCGTTCTGACGCCCAAGGAGGCCGACGACCTGTTCCGGGTGCTGCGGACCCTTCGCGAGCAGGGCAAGACGGTGATCCTGATCACCCACAAGCTGCGCGAGATCATGGCGATTACCGACAATGTCTCGGTCATGCGTCAGGGCGAAATGGTCGCAACGGTCAAGACCGCTGAAACCAATCCCGAACAGCTGGCGGAACTCATGGTCGGCCGCCGCGTGTTGCTGCGCGTCGAAAAAGGCGCGGCCAATCCCGGAAAGACCCTGCTCGAGGTCGAGGGACTGACGGTTGCCGACGACATGGGCGTCGTGCGCGTCAAGGACGTGAGCTTCACCGTTCGCGCCGGCGAGATCGTTGGTATCGCCGGTGTGTCGGGCAATGGCCAGACCGAATTGCTCGAGGCCATTACGGGCATGCGGGACCAAAAGTCCGGACGCGTGCTCCTCAATGGCAATGAAATGCATCTCAAGGGCGACGATGGCGCGGCGCGCGCCCGTGCGGCCGGGCTTGCCCATGTGCCCGAAGACCGTCAGCGGATGGGGCTCGTCACGAGCTTTGCTGAATGGGAAAATGCGGTATTGGGCTATTCCCATAGCCCCGAATACCAGAAGGGCGCGCTGCTCGACATCGCCGCTGCGAAGGCCAAGGCGGCCGAGCATATCAAGACCTTCGATGTTCGTCCCGCCGACATCAATCTCAAGACGTCGCTGTTCTCCGGCGGCAATCAGCAAAAGATTGTTTTGGCGCGAGAAATGGACCGCAATCCAGATGTGCTGATCGTTGGGCAGCCAACGCGCGGCGTGGACATCGGCGCCATCGAATTCATTCATAACCAGATCATCAAGATGCGCGATGCGGGCAAGGCCATCCTTCTTGTCTCGGTTGAGCTCGACGAAATCCGTTCGCTCTCGGACCGCATTCTCGTCATGTTTGACGGCGTCATCGTGGGCGAGGCCGACCCGGCCACCGCCACCGAGGGCGACCTCGGCTTGATGATGGCCGGTATCAACCAGAAGGCCCAACCGCGCGGCCTTGGCATCGCCGAACAGGGACCCCTGCCATGAGCGCGCTTCGTCCGCTTCCCCGATGGGCCGATGTGGTCCTGCTGCCGCTTCTCAATCTTCTGCTGGCGCTGGTGGTATCCGGCCTGGTCGTGCTGGCCATCGGACACAACCCCTTCACCGCCATCGGGGCCATCGTGACCGGTGCCTTCGGCAACGGCTACAACATCGGCTATACGCTCTACTACGCTACCAACTTCATCTTTGCCGGCCTCGCCGTTGCGGTCGCCGCCCATGGCGGGCTCTTCAATATCGGCGGCAATGGGCAGGCCTATGTGGCCGGGCTCGGCGTTATCCTTGTGGCTCTGGCCCTGCAGGATACCCATTGGCTGATCATCGCGCCCGTTGCCATTCTTGCGGCAGCTGCATTCGGCGGTTTCTGGGCCTTTGTGCCCGGTTGGCTCCAGGCCAAGCGCGGCAGCCACGTGGTGATCACCACGATCATGTTCAATTTCATCGCTTCGGCTCTGATGATCTACATGCTCAATCGCGTGCTGAAGCCGGCCGGCGTGTCAGGGCCAGAATCGGCAATGATCGCCGAAGCCGGACGCATGCCAAAGATCGGCACCTTCTTTGCGCCCTTCAATTACACCCCGGTCAACTTTTCGATTTTCCTCGCCATTGCGGCGCTGATTGGGGTCTATGTCCTGGTCTGGCATACGCGTTTTGGTTACGCACTGCGCGTGATGGGGCAAAATCCCACCGCAGCCCGCTATGCCGGCATTTCCAATTCCCGCATGATCATGATCACCATGACGCTTTCGGGCGCCCTGGCCGGCATGGTTGCGGTCAACGAAGTGCTCGGCGTCCAGAACCGGCTTGTGCTCGATTTCGTCGCTGATGCCGGTTTCGTGGGTATCGCCGTGGCGCTGATGGGGCGCAATCATCCCATCGGCATCGCCTTTGCGGCTTTGCTCTTCGGCGCCCTTTATCAGGGCGGCAACGAGCTGCAATATGTCATTTCCGGTCTCGACCGGACCGTGGTGGTGATCATTCAGGCGCTCGTCATCCTGTTCACCGGCGCCATGGAAGGGCTGTTCCGCCCCGGGCTGCAGCGCACCTTGATGCTGTTTTCGCCGGAACAAAAGGCTGAAGCGGTGGACCGCGCAGCCGTCAAGTCGGAGAGCTGAGCCATGGATTCTCTTGCCATTCTCTCGCTCCTCGACGCGACGCTGCGTCTGTCGACACCCCTACTGCTCGCCTGCCTGGCCGGCATGTATTCCGAACGCGCCGGCGTTTTCGACATTGGCCTTGAAGGCAAGATGCTGATGGCTGCCTTTGCGGCCGGCGTCTTCGCCGCTGTCACGGGATCGGCCTGGATTGGTCTGCTCGCAGCCTTGGCGATTTCGGTCATGACAGCACTGCTGCAGGGCGCCGCAGCAATCACGCTCAAGGGCAACCAGCTCATCGCCGGCGTCGCCATCAACATGTTGGCGGCCGGCATGACCACGTTCCTGGGGCAGCAGCTCTTCCGCCAGGGCGGGCGTACGCCCCAACTTTCTGGCGAAGGCCGGTTCGGCGCGATCGAGTTACCGTTCGCCCGCGAGATCGGGCAGATACCGCTTGTCGGTCCGATCTACCAGGAGCTGATTTCGGGCCATTACATCCTCGTTTACGTCGCGTTCCTTGCTGTCCCCATCACGGCCTATGTGCTCTATCGAACCCGCTTTGGCCTGCGCTTGCGGGCCGTGGGCGAGAACCCGAAGGCGGTCGATACAGCCGGCATTTCCGTGGTGAAGCTGCGCTACCAGGCAGTGCTGATCACCGGCCTCCTTTGCGGCTTTGCGGGTGCCTACTTCTCCATCGCGCAAGGCTCTGGTTTCGGGAACAACATGACCGCCGGCAAAGGCTTCATCGCGCTTGCGGCGCTGATTTTTGCCAAGTGGAAACCCGTGCCGGCCATGTTCACCTGTCTGCTGTTTGGTTTCCTCGATGCGTTGCAGATCCGTTTGCAGGGCGCAAGCCTCGGCGGCATCGAAATTCCAGTCCAGGCCATCCAGGCACTGCCCTATGTCCTGACGGTGGTGTTGCTGGCCGGCTTTATTGGCAAGGCCGTGGGGCCAAAGGCCGGCGGCGTGCCCTATACCAAGGAGCGGTAGGGCGCCCGTCTTGTCCTGCCGCCCGCTGAACGCGACTATCACCTGACCGAGCCAGTGTCTGTCCTGAGAGATCAAGGATGGCCAAACCAGCCATACCGGGATGACAGTCGGAGGATGCCAATATCCATCCTCATGGAGATAAAGATGACCCCAACCGATCAAGACATAGCCCTGTTCGAAGCGGCAGAAGCCGTGCGCAGAAATGCCTACGCGCCCTACTCCAACTTCCAGGTGGGTGCAGCCATCCTGGCCGACAACGGCAAGATCTATGCAGGCTGCAATGTCGAGAATGCGGCTTATCCGGTCGGCAATTGCGCCGAACCCAGCGCCATTGCGGCTATGCTGGCGGGTGGCGGAAAGCGGATCAAGCGCATCTACGTGACCGGGCCGGGCGCAATGCCGGTAACGCCCTGCGGCGGCTGTCGGCAGCGTATTCGCGAATTTGCTGACCTCGATGTCGAGGTGATTTCCCACGGGGTCGACGGCGCGCCGCTGGTGCAGACCCTGGGGCAGCTTCTGCCCCATTCTTTTGGCCCGGAATTCCTGTCCAAATGAGCAAGGCCGCCAAAGTCATCCGCAAGATCGCCGGTAGCGAACCAATCGAGGCCGCGCTGGTCCTGGGCTCGGGCCTGTCCTCGATTGGTGACCTGATCGAGGACAAGATCACCATCGCCTACGCGGAGTTGAAGGGTTTTCCCACCGGCGGTGTTTCCGGACACGGTCGGGATCTTCTGATCGGCACCCTCAGCGGTAGGCGCGTTGCCGTGCTTACAGGGCGTGAACATGCCTATGAACATGGCAACCCGGCGGCAATGCGCCCTGCTTTCGAGGCCATGGCCGAGCTGGGCGCCGGCACCCTGCTGCTCACCAACTCCGCTGGCTCCCTGGATGAGCGGGTGCGGCCTGGCGAACTGATGCTGATGTCCGACCACATCAACTATTCCGGCATGAACCCGCTGATCGGCGAACCGACCGACCGCCGTTTTGTGAACATGGTCGATTGCTACGATCCCGCATTGCGGGCTAAGGCAAAGGCCATTGCCGAGCAATTGGGCTTTGGCATCCACGAGGGCGTCTTCCTCTGGTATTCCGGGCCGAGCTTCGAGACGGTGGCGGAAATCCAGATGGCGATCCGCCTCGGCGCCAGCTCGGTCGGCATGTCGACCGCGCCGGAAGCCATTCTGGGCCGGTTCCTTGGCCTGAGAGTGTGGGCCTGTTCATCCATCACAAACATGGGTGCAGGCCTGTCGAACGAAAATATCAGCCATGAGCACACCAAGACCATGGCAGTACAGGGCGCGGAGAAGCTGAAACGGCTCATACCCGCGCTGGTGGAGGAGCTATGAGTCTCAAGATTGTCGACCGGGCGCCGCCGAAAGAGGCGAGCCACAAGCGCAATCCGGGCTTCCCGCTGGATCTCGATTGGGTCGAGCGCGTCCGGATGAACCGGTCCGCGCTGGAACGTCGCGCCAATACGATTGGCGCAAGGCGCACAGTCAAGAAGGACTACCAGCTGGCGTGGCTCTTGAAGGCGATCACCCTGATCGACCTGACCACGCTCAATGCCGACGATACAGACGGGCGCGTCGAGCGCCTCTGCGCCAAGGCGCGCAACCCCCTGCGTGCCGAAATCCGCGAAAAGCTGGGCGTCGGCGATGCGCGCATTCTCCCCGGCGCGGTTTGCGTCTACCACACCTTCGTCAAGACAGCGGTAGATGCGCTAGACGGTACCGGTATCCCCGTGGCGGCCGTTTCGACAGCTTTTCCGCACGGCCTTGCCCCGGTCGAAACCAAGATTGCCGAGATTGAAGCCTCGGTAAAGGACGGGGCCGAGGAAATCGACATCGTCATCGAGCGCGGCATGGTCCTGCGCGGCGACTGGCAGGCCCTCTACGATCAGGTCAAGGCGTTCCGCAAAGCCTGCGGCGATGCGCATATCAAGACCATCCTGGGCACAGGCGAATTGGCCACGCAGACAAATATCGCCAAGGCATCCCTCGTGTGCATGATGGCCGGCGCCGATTTCATCAAGACCTCCACCGGCAAGGAAAAGGTCAATGCCAATCTGGTCACTTCGCTCAGCATGATCCGCATGATCCGCTGGTTCGCCGAGGAGACAGGCATCGAGATCGGCTACAAGCCGGCCGGTGGTATCTCCACTGCGGGCGACGCGCTTAAATATATGGCGCTGATGAAAGAAGAGCTGGGCACGCACTGGCTGGAGCCGCATCTCTTCCGCTTCGGCGCATCGAGCCTTCTCACCGATATTGAACGGCAGCTCGAGCATGGCCTCACGGGCCGCTATGCCGTCGATTACCGCCAGCCGCTGGTTTGAGGCGAACGCGATGAACAAGATTATGCAGATTTTCGAAAGCCTCGAATATGGCCCCGCGCCCGAAGCACCGGATCAGGCCATCGCCTGGCTCGACGCCCATGAGCGCAAGTTCGGCCACTTTATCGATGGGGCCTGGACGGCGCCGGGCAAAACCTTCGCGGCCACCAATCCGGCAACCAGCGCTTCCCTCGCCGAGATCACCGACGGCACAGCCGAGGACGTTGACGCAGCGGTCAAGGCCGCACGTGCAGCATTTCCGGGCTGGAGCGCTTTGCGCGGCTATCAGCGCGGCAAATACCTCTATGCGATCGCCCGCATGATCCAGAAGCATGCGCGCCTGTTCGCGGTGCTGGAGACCATGGACAACGGCAAGCCGATCCGGGAAAGCCGCGATGCGGATATCCCGCTGGCGGCCCGCCACTTCTATCACCATGCCGGCTGGACGACGCATCTCGAACGCGAATTCCCCGACCGGGTGCCTTATGGCGTCTGCGGCCAGATCATTCCGTGGAATTTTCCGCTTCTCATGCTGGCCTGGAAGATCGCGCCGGCATTGGCCGCCGGCAATACGGTGGTTCTCAAGCCGGCCGAATTCACGTCACTGACAGCGCTGCTTTTTGCCGAAATCTGCGAACGGGTGGGGCTACCCAAGGGCGTGGTCAACATCGTGACCGGTGAGGGCGAGACGGGCGCCGCCATCGTCAACCATCCGGACGTGGACAAGATCGCATTCACCGGGTCGACCGAAGTCGGTAAGATCATTCGCGCCGCCACGGCTGGGTCGGGCAAGGGCCTCAGCCTCGAATTGGGCGGCAAGTCGCCCTACATCGTCTTCGAAGACGCCGACCTCGATTCCGCGGTGGAGGGCCTCGTTGAAGCCATCTGGTTCAATCAGGGCCAGGTTTGCTGCGCAGGCTCTCGACTGCTCGTGCAGGAAAGCATCGAACAGCGCTTTATCGCCAAGGTGAAGGCGCGCATGGCCAGATTGCGCGTCGGTGACCCTTTGGACAAGTCGGTCGATATCGGTGCGCTGGTCGCGCCGGTGCAGGTCGAGCGTATCCGCGATCTGATTCAGCGCGGCATTGCGGAAGGGGCGGTGGTCTACGAGCCTGATGGCCAGGTCCCGGCCGAAGGTTGTTTCCTCAAGCCAGCGCTCGTGACCAATGTTTCGCCCGCCAACACACTTGTGGCCGAGGAGATCTTTGGGCCGGTTCTGGTCGCCATGAGCTTCCGCACGCCGGAAGAAGCCGTGCAGCTTGCAAACAACACGCGCTACGGGCTGGCCGCAACGCTCTGGAGCGAGAACATCAATCTCGCCCTCGACATCGCTCCCAAGCTCAAGGCTGGCGTGGTGTGGATCAACGGTACCAACCAGTTTGATGCCGCTGTCGGCTTCGGCGGCTACAAGGAAAGCGGTTTTGGCCGAGAGGGCGGCCGGGAAGGCATGGCTGCCTACCTCAAGCCGCGCTGGGAAAAGAACCTCAAGCCTGCGCCCGCATTGCCCGCCGTCGCAGCCTCCGCTCAGGCAAACCCGCTGGATAGCGGCAGGCTGGACCAGACGGCAAAGTTCTACATCGGCGGCAAGCAGGCGCGACCTGATAGCGGCTACAACCGCCCGGTCATCGGTCCCGCCGGACAGCTTGTGGGCGAGGTCGGCGACGGCAACCGCAAGGACATCCGCAACGCGGTCGAAAAGGCCCGCGCGGCCAGCGGTTGGGCAACAACGGCGGCACATAGCCGTGCGCAGATTTTGTACTACCTGGCTGAAAACCTCGATTACCGACGCGACGAGTTCGCCGCTCGGATCAAGGCGCAGACCGGTGCCGACGGGCTTGAAGAAGTGGAGCACGCGGTAGAGCGCCTCTTCGCTTTCGCCGGCTGGGCCGACAAGTATGACGGGGCCGTCCACAATCCACCCATGCGGGCTGTCGCGGCCGCCATGGTCGAGCCGCTCGGGGTGCTTGGAATTGTCGCCGACAGCAGGCGACCGCTCCTTGGCTCCATAGCCTTGCTCGCTCCGGCCATTGCCATGGGCAACACCGTGGTCCTCGTTCCATCCCAGACGGCCCCGTTGTCCATGACGGATTTTTATCAGGTGCTCGAAACCTCGGACGTCCCTGCTGGGGTCGTCAACATCGTTGCTGGCGACAGCATCAGCCTTGCCAAGACACTGGCTGAACACGACGGGGTTGACGGTCTGTGGTTCATGGGATCGGCAGAAGGGTCGGCCATGGTCGAGAAGGCGTCGGTCGGCAATCTCAAGCAGACCTGGACCAGCCGCGGTTTGGATATGGACCTGTCGGCGGACGCCTTCGCCGGAGACTACCTCCTGGGGAAGGCCACCCAGGTCAAGAATGTCTGGATTCCCTACGGGGTTTAAGCCATGGCGGACAAGATCGAGATCGAGAATGTCGGCCAGCCGGGGAAAACCTATCGCGTCGACGCCGCCAGGTTTGCCGCGGTTCGTGAGGCCGTGTTCGAGACCTTGCCGGACGCGGCTCCGGGCATGGCCGTCGCCGATCTTATTGCGGGTGTAAAGGGCAGGCTTTCCCAGGACCTGTTTCCGGGCGGCGAGAAAGTCGGATGGTGGGTGAAGGCTGTGCAGCTTGATCTCGAAGCCAAAAGAGTCATTGGCCGCGCGGATAAGCCGCCGGTCCGCCTTTATAGGCTCTAGCCATGGTTTTCCTTCCCCAGGAAGTCATCATTCGCAAGCGCGACGGGCAAAAACTGGCCGACGCCGAGATCGCCCGGTTTATCACGGGCTTTGCCCAGGGCTCGGTCTCCGAGGCCCAGGCCGCGGCCTTTGCCATGGCGGTCTATTTTCGCGACATGGACATGGACGAGCGCGTCGCCCTGACCAAGGCCATGCGCGACAGCGGCACCGTACTGGATTGGTCGGACCTCGATGGGCCAGTAGCGGATAAGCATTCGACCGGCGGCGTCGGCGACAATGTCAGCCTGATGTTGGCCCCTATCCTTGCCGCCCTCGGCATTTACGTGCCGATGATTTCCGGGCGCGGTCTGGGACACACCGGCGGCACTCTGGACAAGTTCGACGCCATACCCGGTTACCAGACCAGTCCGGACAACGCACTGTTCCGCAAGGTGGTCAAGGCCGCCGGCTGCGCCATCATCGGCCAGACCGCCGACCTCGCGCCGGCGGACAAGACGCTTTATGCCATTAGGGATGTGACCGGCACGGTGGAGTCCATCCCCCTGATCACGGCTTCCATCCTGTCCAAAAAGCTGGCCGCCGGGCTAGATGCGCTGGTCCTCGACGTCAAGACCGGGTCGGGCGCGTTCATGCCCACCCTGGAAAAGTCGCGGGCACTGGCCGAAAGCCTTGTCGCGGTGGCGAACGGCGCGGGTCTCAAAACCAGCGCTCTGATCACGGATATGAACGAGCCGCTGGCCAGCGCCGCTGGAAACGGACTTGAAGTGCGCAATGCGGTGGATTTCCTGACCGGCAGCCATCAGGACGAGCGGCTCAAGGAGGTGACGATTTCACTCTGCGCCGAGCTTGTCTCGATGAGCGGCCGCGCTGCAACCCTTGGGGAGGCGCGCACGGCCGTGGAGGAGGCGCTGGATTCCGGGCGTGCTGCCGAGCAATTCGGCCGCATGGTGGCAGGCCTAGGTGGTCCAGCCAACTTCATCGAGGGCATGGACCGCTACCTTGCACCAGCCCCTGTCGTACGGGACGTTTTTGGCGAAGGGCAGGGCAAGGTTTCTGCCATCGATACGCGCGGCGTGGGGATGGCAGTCGTCGCGCTGGGCGGCGGGCGGACAACCCCATCCGATGAGATTGATCACAGAGTCGGCTTCGATCAACTGGCCGGGCTTGGCGCCTCGGTTGATGCGGCCACCCCACTGGCACGGATCCACGCCGCCGACGAAACCAGCGCCGCGGAAGCGGAAAGGCGGCTGAGGGCTGCCTATGTGCTGGGGGGCGACATTGTGCCGAGCTCGATTGTCGCTGGCCGCCTAGAAGCACGCTAGAATTACTTCCGAAACAGGGGATCCGCCCATGCCACGCGCGATTGTTTGCCTGCTCGACAGCGTTGGGATCGGCGGTGCACCCGATGCAGAAGCGTATGGCGACGCTGGCACAAACACTGTCGGTCACATCGCCGAATGGGCCGCGGCCGGCGAGGCTGACCGACAAGGGCTGCGCGCTGGCCCCCTGCGCGTACCCAATATGGACGCAATGGGGCTGGGGGCGGCAGTCCTTTTGTCTACCGGCACCCTCCCGCCGGGCCTGACCGCAACGCCGAAAGGTGGGCGGTTTGGCGTTGGGCGAGAGATCAGCAAGGGCAAGGACACCCCGTCGGGCCATTGGGAAATTGCGGGTGTCCCCGTGCCGTTCGATTGGGGATATTTTCCCCAGACCATTCCCGCTTTTCCTGCCGACCTTATCGCCGAATTCGTCCGGCGGACGGGCGTGCCAGGCATACTGGGCGACAAGCACGCTTCGGGAACCGACGTCATTGCCGAGCTGGGCGAGGAGCACATCCGGACCGGCATGCCCATTTGTTACACCTCGGTGGACTCGGTGTTCCAGATCGCTGCACACGAGACCCATTTCGGTCTCGACCGTCTCTACGAAATTTGCCGGATTGCCTTCGAACTCACCGAGCCACTCAATATCGGCCGCGTGATCGCACGGCCGTTCGTGGGGGAAAGTGCAGAGACATTCAAGCGCACCGGCAACCGGCGTGACTACGCCATGACCCCGCCCGAGGCAACCTTGCTTGATCGCAACGCCGCAGCGGGCAATTCCGTTTTTGCCATCGGCAAGATCTCCGACATCTATGCAGGCTCGGGGGTAACCCATAAGCTCAAGGGAACCGGCATTCCGCAGCTCTTCGATCGTACCCTTGAAGCTATGGAAATGGCAGGGGACCGCGCCTTTATCATGACTAACTTCGTTGATTTCGACAGCGAATATGGCCACCGCCGGGACGTTGCCGGTTACGCGGCAGCGCTCGAACTCTTCGATGCCCGTTTGCCCGAGATCATCGCAGCCATGCGGCACGACGATCTTCTCGTTCTCACTGCGGATCACGGCAATGACCCGACCTGGCGGGGCACCGATCATACGCGTGAACAGGTACCGATCCTGGTCTTTTCCCCAGCCCTGGCGCAGGGAGAGATTGGCATTCGCCGCACCTTCGCAGATATTGGCGAAACCATTGCCGCCTGGCTTGGGCTCGCGCCCGGCCGCCACGGCAAGTCATTCCTTTAGAATTGCGAGCCGAGGTGATCGAGATGAGCGACAGTGCGGGCAAAGTAACGGTTCTCGATCATCCGCTGATCCAGCATAAACTGACCATTATGCGCAACAAGGAGACCTCGATCGCCGGGTTCCGCCGCCTCCTGCGGGAGATTGCGCACCTGATGTGCTACGAGGTCACCCGTGACCTACAGCTCGAAATGGTCGACATCGAGACGCCAATGGCGCCGATGAAGTCCCCGGCCATCAAGGGCAAGAAACTTGTCTTCGCGTCCATCCTGCGCGCCGGCAACGGTCTGCTCGACGGCATGCTGGACCTGGTCCCAGCGGCCCGTGTCGCCCATATCGGCATGTATCGCGACCACGAGACGCTTGAGCCGGTCGAATACTATTTCAAGGCCCCGTCCAGCCTTGAGGATCGCCTGATCATCGTGGTCGACCCGATGCTGGCGACCGCCAATTCGGCGGTTGTTGCGGTCGAAAAGCTCAAGCAGGTGGGTGCAACCGATATCCGCTTCCTGTGTCTTCTGGCGGCGCCCGAGGGGGTCAAGCACTTCACCGAAGTCCATCCCGACGTGCCCGTCTATACCGCTGCCATCGATAGCCACCTGAATGAGCAGGGCTATATCGTGCCGGGTCTTGGCGATGCCGGCGACCGCATGTACGGCACGCGATAGGCGAGGGTAGCCAAATGGCCAAGCTGGTTCACTCCATGATCCGCGTACTCGACGAAGCCCGCTCCGTCGCCTTCTACCGCAGGGCCTTTGGGTTGGTCGTCGCCGAGCGGCTGGACTTCGAGACCTTCACGCTCGTTTACATGACCGGCGATGAGGTCGGGTTCGAGCTTGAACTTACCATCAACAAAGGCCGCACAGAGCCCTACGCGCTGGGCGATGGATATGGTCATCTGGCTGTAGTGGCCGATGACGTCGAGGCCGAACATCGCCGGTTCGAGGCCGAAGGCTTCACGGTGGGCAAGCTGGTCGACTTCAAGAACGGCGACGTACCGGTCGCCAAGTTCTTCTTCGCCACCGACCCGGACGGCTACAAGATCGAAGTCATCCAGAAGGGCGGACGGTTCAGGTAGCGGCCCGTGCTCGAATGGGGGCTGAAGTGAACCAACTGCGGCTCTGGCATGTTTCTTCCGCAAAGGAGAAGTGCCATGACCCAAGTTCCCCCTTCCATGCGCGAGCCCAAGGGCGACCACAATCGCCGTCTGTCCTTGGGCATGAGTCCTGAAGCCTTCGCCGCTCAAGCTGGTATAAGCGTCGACGCACTGCGTGATTACGAGCGCACCAGCCCCGATGGCACATTCGACCTTGAGGTCGCAGCCAGGGTAGGCGCCGCGCTGGACCGGCTTGAAGCCGATCCGCCGACCACCCAGGCAGTCAAGAACTAGCGGCTATTCTGCGCGGAGCGGCAGGCCCAGCGCGATGAGGTCTGCCCGCAAGTGCACGGGATCCTTGAAGTGGATGCCGTGCATGCCGAACTTGCGTGCGGCCACGATATTGGGCTCGCTGTCATCAATGAAGACGCAGGAGTCTGGCGCCAGCCCGTAGCGCTCACAGAACACCCGGTAAATACGCGGGTCGGGCTTCACGAGCCCTTCGAGGCCCGAGACGATGACACCGTCGAACTTTTCGAGGAAAGGCCATTCACCCAGCCGCGTCATCCACTTTTCCCAGGAAAAGTTGGTGATGGCGAAGGTGGGGATGTCCTGTTCGACCAGTTCGTTGTGGATGTCGATCGTGCCCTGGATGAAAGGCCCGAAGGTTTCCGTCCAGCGCTCGTCAAATGCCTTGATCTCCCGCCAGTATTTGGGAAAGCGGGTCACAAGTTTAGCGACGCCCTCGGCGTAGATTTCGCCGGCGTCGAATTCGAGATTCCAGTCGCCCGTGCAAATGTTCTCATGAAACCACAATGCTTCCTCTTCGGTCTCGAACAGCTTCCGGAAGAGGTAGACCGGGTTCCAGTCGACGAAGACGCCGCCCAGATCGAAGACGGGGATGATGGTGTCGTGCATGGCCGCCTGCTGGCAAAAGGAAGGGTCCCGGCTTTTGGCATGGGTAGACCCTTGGAGCAAGCAGAGCGTCAGTTAAGCCGGATCGTGCCCGGGAAGCGTGGCGCGAAAAAGCTAGCCCGCCGCAAATTGATGGGCTGGTCGAAGACGATGCCGAATAGCGGCAGGTAGGAATAGCTGGCCTCGGCAGCGATCACCGTGCCACCAAGGGAAATGGCAATCATCTCTTCCGGCACAGGGTAGCTGCTGCCATACGGGTGGGCAGCATTGGCCTGATAGGTGCCACCCACCAGCATGCCGTTTTCGTAGGTGCCGCCGAAAAATTCCTGGGACCATTCAACCGACGTGGAGCCTGTCGGCGAGATGGACACGACGGTAACAGTCTGGCGGACTTCGCTCACCGCATAGGGGGTCATGATGCCGCTGGCAGCGCGGAAATAGTCGCGAAGGTCTGACGTGGGCAGCCGGTCTTCGGCACGGGCAACAAGGTCGCCCAGTGCACCGGATATGGCCTGCACCTTACGGTCCATGGTGATCAGCGAACTGGCTTCGATCGTTCCCACATAGATCAGAAGCAGCAAGGGCACGATCAGCGCAAACTCCACCGCCGCGACACCGCCCTGTGCTTGGCGCAGGCGCTTGATGGCTCCAATGGTCCTCCCGCGCGCCTGCCTCATGTGTAGGGCTCGTTCTTGAAAACGGTCGCTGCGCCCATGAGGCGTGTGCCGTCGGGCAGGTTGGCCAGCCCGAATGGACCGAGTTGGATAATCACGGGATACTTGAAATAGACCTGCACCAGGATGACGCTCTTGCCGGCGCCCGTTGTCCACGCTTCGGAGGCAGACCAGGCGCAATCATCGGTACAATTGAGGTCGACCGGCAGCGAAACACCCGCTGAGGCGAAGTTGTTGACCTCGGTGACCCGGATATGCAGGCCAGCACAGTCGCCGATCAGCCCATAAGTGCGGCCGCATATTTCGGTCCGGAAGGCCTCCAGCGATTGTGTGGAGGGCTGCGCCTGGCCCGTGCGGATCGCGCGCGAAGCATCCTGGACTGCGCTTTCCAACACCTGGCTGGTGAGGAACATCACGGAAGTCTGCAAGATGCCGGCAATGATCGTGAAGAACGGTAGAGCCAGAAGGGCAAATTCAATGACGGTCGCGCCGCGTTCATCCCGCGCGAAGCGCCTGCGCAAAAGAGCTGAAGACTTTGCTGTTTGCCTGAACATCGACCTGCCGCATGTGAGCGGCACAAACTAGTCTTTGCGTGACTAACCGATGGTTAGGACAGGCCGGGCATCCGCACGGACAGTAAATGAGGCGTTAATGCTCTTAATCCACCGCAGACTGGACCAGCTGCGAGGAGGCCAGTGTCTGGCTTGAAAAGGCATTATCGTCGCCCATCATCACGACCGGCTGGCAGTTTGGGGCACAGGCCAGCGAGGTGCGGTTCTGGCCCTGGTAGACCGTCATCACCCCGGCCTGCATCTGGGCGACTTCCACCAGCGTGTCGGCAATGGGTTCGCCGGCATTGTCCAGGACAATGAGATTGGTCTGTCCATAGCTGCGGCCGGTCAGGATCAGTGTTTGCGGATCCTGGATGGTTACATCGGCGATGCCCGGATTGCCGACGATCACGGTGGCAGCGGGAGCACTGATGCGCAGAACGCGCGCCATGTTGACATTGACCGTGATGGGAGCCGCGCTTTGGGCGGCCGCAGGCAGTGGAGCCAGCGGTGCGAGGCTGACCAGCAGGGCAAGGGCGGCGGCGAGGCGGGACATGGCGGGTTCCGGGACTTGATACGCTTCCATCACAATCGGATGGAATGGTAAATACTTGGCAAACATCTACCCGTTTAGGCACTGTGTTGGAGCAAGCAATAGTACTTTATCGGGAGACGTCACTTGCACTCCGAAATCCTCATATGAGGGTCTCCCAATGGGGGTTATACAAGGACGTGCCATGGATTGACTTGAATCTATCCTGTTAATTCATTGATCACCAAGAACTTTATGGCGTTTGATCCTATTGCGATTGATTTGCCGATTAACTCTATTTCAACGAGTGAAGGCTAGCTTCCACTCATGTTCGCTGTGTGACGTGTCCGACAATGCCGTCACTCGAGGACGTGTAAAAAAGGAGCCTGGGAATGAACATTTTCGCACGTTTCGCGCAGGACGAGTCGGGCGCGACCGCAATCGAGTATGGCCTGATCGCCGCACTCATCTCCGTTGGTATTATTCTGGCCGCGACTGCTCTCGGTGGCAGCCTCGGTAACCTCTTCAACGGTATCGCCAACCGTCTGGACGACGCTGTCGTTCCGCAGACTGGCGGCTAAGATTTAGCCAGTTTCTGGTCTTATGAAGGGGGGGCAATTGCCCTCCCTTCTTTTATTTGAGCTTTCTTAACCGCGACAGCGCAATCTGGTTGCTGTCGATCCAGCAATCCAAAAAGCGCCATGTCCACCGTCGCCCTGATGTTCTTTCCTCTGGCTATGGCCTTTGCCGCTTCGTCGGACCTGCTGACGATGCGTATATCGAACAAGCTGGTTTTGCTGCTGGTAGCCGGGTTCTTCATTGTGGCCATCGCCGTGAACCTGCCGCTGCAACAATTTGCGATGCACGTTCTGTGCGCGCTTGTGGTCCTTGCGGTCTCCTTTGCGCTCTTTGCCATGCGCTGGATCGGCGGCGGCGATGCCAAGCTCGCCGCAGCGACTACGCTGTGGCTGGGCTTTGGGCTGACCGTGCCCTATCTTGTTTACGCGGCGCTGCTTGGTGGGGCCTTGACGCTGATTATCCTCACCCTGCGCAATATTCCCCTGACCCCCTTTATCGCGCGCTTCCGCTGGATCGAGCGCCTGCATGATAAGACGCAGGGTGTCCCCTACGGCATCGCCTTGGCCGCCGCCGGACTGCTGTCCTATACGAACTCGGCCATTTACGAACGCCTGATCGGCTGATCAGCCGCCAGCGAATTCCCTGAATTACTGTTTTCATGCCTGACGTGGGCGTGGAAATAAGCGTGCTTCTTCCATTTGACTGCAAAATGCGAGTATTCATGGATTATTAACGCAATGGGCAAAGCCCTGGTTAACTAAACTTTGACCCTTTGTCGTCATAGTCACCGGTGTGGAATTGGGTATTTGTGCCCGAAGTACAACCGGAGTGGGTCATGAGACCGGCGCGTATTATCCTGTTGTTGGTGGCCCTGGTGGCTGGCGGTCTGGCTGCCTTTCTGGTGACCCGCGGCGGTCGGCCGGCTCCGAGCCAGCAAGTCGTCACCCAGGTTGTACAGGAAGCCAAGACGCAGATTTTGGTGGCCAAGACCCCAATCGGCATTGGCGAGCGCCTGACCTCTGCCCGCCTGGAATGGCAGGACTGGCCTGAAGGCGCGCTTCGGCCCGAATATGTGACGATTTCGGCCATGCCCGACGCCCAGGCGGAGCTGACAGACGCGGTGGCTCGGTTCGAGTTTTTCCCCGGGGAGCCCATTCGCGAAGCTAAGCTGGTGCGCGCTGACCAGGGATACCTCTCCGCAGTGCTATCTTCAGGCATGCGCGGCGTCTCGGTCGGCGTAGCGGCGGTGTCGAGCGCCGGCGGCTTCGTCGTCCCGAACGACCATGTCGACGTGGTCCTCACGACCTCGACGCAAACGGGCCAACGTTCCGAAGTGATCCTGTCCAACGTGCGTGTTCTGGCCATCGGTAAGCGCCTGGGAGAACTGGGCGAAAGCGGTGGCGATGAAACAGCCAGCCAGGCCAGTACCAAGCCCGTGACGTTCGACAAGAGCACGATTGCAACGCTGGAACTGAACCCGGCTCAGGCAGAGACACTTATCAACGCCTCCATGCGGGGCCAGCTGACCCTGACACTGCGCTCGGTTGTCGACTTCAAAAAGGCTGATGCCGAGCGTCCAGCCTCGACCAATCAGGCCGTGCGCCTCATCCGCTATGGCCGCGAGCAAAGCGTTCTGGCAGGCAGCACTTCCGTCTCCGCACCAGCATTCTCGCCTCCTTCCGAGTTCGAATACACCTCGGATGACATGGCCATGGAATACGACACCGAAATCCAGATGGCGCCCGACGCGCCGCAAGTCCTGCCGCAGTAAGGGCGCCTGGGAAGATGGAAAACGCAATGAAAAATCGGACCAGTTTCATGCCCCGGCTAGCCACGTCAGTGGTTGTTGCCGCGCTTCTGGTGGTAGCCTTGCCGGCCGCGCCCACCATCGCCCAGCAAGCTGAACTGACCATCGCATCCACCGCTTATGGCGCCACGCGAAAAATCGATCTGGAGCTCAACAAGTCCATGATCGTCGACCTCCCGGCCGGCGTCGCGGAAGTGATCGTTTCCCAGCCCAACGTGGCCGCGGCTATCATGCGCAGCCGCACCCGTGCGATCCTGCAGGGCATCACCGGCGGCGACACCAATATTTTCTTTCTCGACGACAGCGGCCGCACCATCCAGGTCCTGGATCTGCGTGTCCTTGAAGAGCCGTCCCAGGTGGGCAATGCGCTGGAAGCTGCGCTGGCCCGGATCCTGCCCGGATCGCGGATCCTGGTAGAATCCGTGACGCTGGGTGATAGCACCAACCGCGTGGTGCTGACCGGCACGGTACAGTCCGCAGAAGACCGCGACCGCGCCCAGGCCGTTGCAGTCCAGTTCGCCGGCAGTGAGCAGAACGTAGCCAACGTCATCGACGTCGCAGGCGCCCAGCAGGTCATGCTGCAGGTCACCGTGTCCGAGGTAAAGCGCGACGTGGCTCGCCAGTTCGGCATCAATCTAGGCGCGGCTTTCAGCATCGGCACCACCACGCTGGGTTTTGCCAATACGCCGATGGACAGCCGCTTCCCCGACAAGGGGCTCGATATCGGCGGCAATATTGGTGGTATGGCAATCAGTGCCCAGCTGCGGGCGCTGGAGGCCCGTGGCGCCCTTCGCACCCTGGCACAGCCGCTCCTGACTGCGATTTCAGGCCAGGAGGCCAAGTTCCTCGCCGGTGGCGAGTTGCCCTACTACACCTACGAAGACAACGGCAACGGCGACCGCACCCGCAGCGTGCTGTTCAAACCCTATGGCGTGGAGCTGTCCTTCACCCCGGTCGTGCGTTCCAATGGCGCCATCGGGCTGACCGTCAACACGGCCGTGTCCGAGCCGCAGGCGGACTTTTCGATCACCAAGCGCGAAGCCAATACCTCTGTGGAGTTGCCCTCCGGAACGACCCTGGCCATTGGCGGGCTGCTGCAGGAAACCTCGCGCCAGCAGATCGACCAGTTCCCGGTGCTGGGCAATATCCCGATCCTTGGAGCACTGTTCCGCTCGCGCGACTACCAGACCGAGCAAACCGAACTGGTCATCCTGGTCACGCCCTACCTGGTCAATCCCAGCCCGGCCAACACCATCGCCGTGCCGACCGACAAGTCCGAATTTCCCACCGATGCCGAGTCGATTTTTCTCGGCGCCATCGAGAAGCGCTACGGCGTCACCGCGAGCGGTGAAATGCGCGGCGGCTTCAGTGGTTCGGTTGGTTTCGTGCTCGATTGATCAGGCCGCTTTCAAGGAGTTGCGTTTATGAGTTTCCTGATCCCTGAGCAGCCGGAAAAGGTCGAAGCTCCAGCGACCGAGATCGCCTCGGGCGCACGGCTTGTGCCGCGCATCACCATCCAGGCATTCTGCGAACAGTCCCAGACGGCTCAGCTCATCGAAAGCGCCATGCATGACCGGCGCATGTCCAAGGTTGCGCTGACGACCCACAATGGCGGCATTGATGGCGCGGTGGAGACCTACAAGTCCAATCCCACGCCCAATCTCATCATTGTCGAGACGCTGCTGTCGCCGGAGGCCATCCCGGCCTCGCTGGAACGGCTTGCCGAGGTTTGCGACGCTTCGACCCGCGTCATCGTCATGGGGCATGTCAATGACGTGCTGCTCTATCGCGAACTGATCCGGTCGGGAATTTCGGAATATATCGTCTTGCCGGCGACCGCCCCTCAGGTCGTGACGGCCATTACCGAACTGTATGCGGCCGAGGGAGCCGCCCCCATCGGCAGGACCGTGGGATTTGTTTCGGCCAAGGGCGGTGCCGGCGGATCGACCGTTGCGCACAACGTGGCCTGGGCCATTGCCACAGCGCTCCGGCAGGATTGTCTCATTCTCGACATGGATCTCCCCTTCGGCACGGCCGGGCTCAATTTCAACCAGGACCCGCCGCATGGCATTGCGGACGCGATCCTGGCCAGCCAGAAGGTCGACCAGACCATGCTGGACCGGCTGATGAGCAAGGCCGCCAACCACATCAACCTCCTCACCGCACCGGCCATGCTGGACCGCACCTGGGATTTCGAGGAGCGCGACTTCGAGCAGATCATCGAGATTTGCCAGAAGTCCGTGCCTGTCGTGGTGCTCGATATTCCCCATGTCTGGAATGGCTGGACACGTCATACCCTGGCCGCCATCGACGAAGTGGTGATCGTGGTCGAGCCGGATCTGGCCAACCTGCGCAATGCCAAGAATCTTGCCGACGCCATCAAGGCCATGCGGCCCACAGAGAAGGCGCCCAGCCTTGTCATCAACAAGCAGGCCGTGCCGCGCCGCCCCGAAATCGGCGCCAGCGAATTTGCCAATTCCGTCGAGTGCGAATTGATCGGTCAAATCCCGTTCGAAGCAGCCCTCTTCGGGACCGCGGCCAATAACGGGCAGATGCTGGCCGAGGTCTCGGCCAACAACAAGATCAACGAGGTCTTCCGCACCATCGGCATGCACGTCACCGGCCGTCAGGTCGCGCATGGCTCTGGCAAGTCGGCCAGCATGATCAAGTTGCCCTCTCTGTTTAAGAAAAGGGCCTGACCGGCTGCCTGACGGCACCGGAACGGGGACAGGAACACAATGTTTGGCAAGCGCACAACATTCGGCGGCAACACTCCCGGGGTCAGTGAAGCGCCCAGGCCCATACCGAGCGCTCCTCCTTCGGCTCCCGCCGCGCCGCCTCAACAGAGGCGCGCCAGCGACAGCGATACCATGGCCGCGCGTATGCGCACGACGGACGAAGTGCTCGATGTGCGTGCGCCGGCCGATGCACAGCGTGCCAAGGAATATTTCCAGACCAAGTCGGCCATTTTCAACGCGCTGATCGATTCCATCGATCTCAGTCAGCTCGCCACTATGGAGAGCCAGGCCGCGCGCGAGGAAATCCGCGACATCGTTTCGGAAATCATCGCGCTCAAATCCATCGTCATGTCGATTTCCGAGCAGGAAGACCTGCTCGAGGACATCTGTAACGACGTCTTGGGTTATGGACCGCTCGAGCCGCTTCTGGCGCGAGACGACATCGCCGACATCATGGTGAACGGGTCGCAGAAGTGCTACATCGAAGTCGCCGGCAAGGTGCGACTGACCAATGTCCGGTTCCGCGATGACGCTCATCTGATGAATGTCTGTCAGCGCATCGTCAGTCAGGTCGGCCGCCGCGTGGACGAAGGCTCGCCCATCTGCGACGCCCGCCTGCCGGACGGCTCCCGCGTCAACGTGATTGCGCCGCCTCTCGCCATCGACGGCGCTGCGCTCACCATCCGTAAGTTCAAGAAAGACAAGCTGACTCTCCAGCAGCTGGTCAAATACAACTCCATCTCGCCCGAAGGCGCCGAAGTTTTGCGCATTCTTGGGCGCGTGCGCGCCAACGTTCTGATTTCGGGCGGTACCGGTTCGGGCAAGACTACTTTGCTCAACTGCCTCACCGCCTTCATCGAAAAAGATGAGCGCGTCATTACCTGCGAAGACTCGGCCGAACTCCAGCTGCAGCAGCCCCACGTGGTGCGTCTGGAAACCCGCCCGCCCAATCTCGAGGGAGAGGGCGAAATCACCATGCGCGATCTCATCAAGAACTGCCTGCGCATGCGTCCGGAACGCATCATCGTCGGCGAAGTGCGTGGTCCCGAAGCATTCGACCTGCTTCAGGCCATGAACACCGGCCATGACGGGTCGATGGGCACGTTGCACGCGAATTCGCCGCGCGAAGCCCTTTCCCGTCTCGAATCCATGATCACCATGGGCGGTTACGCACTGCCCAGCCGCACCATCCGCGAGATGGTGGTGTCGTCCATCGACGTCATCGTGCAGGCCGCGCGCCTTCGCGATGGTTCGCGCCGCATTACCCACATCACCGAAGTGCTCGGGATGGAAGGCGACGTGATCGTGACGCAGGACGTCTTTGTCTATGACATCATGGGCGAGGACAGCAACGGCATGCTGATCGGCAAGCACCGCTCTACCGGCATCACCAAGCCGCAGTTCACCGAGCGCGCCCGCTACTTCAATGAAGAAGCCAACCTCGTCGAGGCCCTGGAAAAGGCCAATACCGAGCAGCACGAAATCCTGGCGAGATAGGCATGACCAACACCTTGCTTCTGGTGATCCTGGCGATGATTACGGTGGGCGCCGCCGGGTTCGCTCTAGTGCCTTCGGCATTGGGCAACAAGCGGGCAGACCAGCGCAAGAAGGCTTTCCAGGGCGACATTCGCGCCAACCGCTCCGTTGCGAGTGCCGATCGGACCCGGGAAAATCGTCGCAAGAGCGTCCAGCAGGCCCTCAAGGCACAGGCCGATGAGCTCAGCGCCAAGAAGCGTGTGCGCCTGCCGGACCTGATTTTTCAGGCGGGCATGTCCATTTCGCCGGCTACCTTTATCCGGAACAGCGTCATCTTCGGCGCCGTGCTTTTCGTGGTTCTGGTGATCGCCCAGGTACCATTCTATTTTGCCGCCATCTTTGGCGTGGCCGGTGGCTACCTTTTGCCCCGCATGTATGTGCAGCGCCGGCGCAAGAAGTATCAGGACCAGTTTCTCGACGAGCTGCCAAACGCAGTGGAAGCCATCGTTCGTGGCGTCAAGACGGGCCTGCCGCTCAATGACTCCATGCGCGTTGTGGCCAAGGACACAAAGGAACCGGTAAAGTCCGAATTTGCCCGTGTTCTGGATCAGCAGAGCTTCGGCTTTTCCATGACCGAGTCGGTGCAGGTCCTCCTTGACCGCGTTCCGCTCCCGGAGGTCAATTTCTTCGTGGTCGTGATTTCTGTCCAGCAGCAGGCTGGCGGTAATCTGTCCGAGGCCCTCGGCAATCTGGCGCGGGTGCTGCGCAATCGCAAGAAGATGAAGGCCAAGGTCAAGGCTATGTCCTCGGAAGCCAAGGCTTCGGCGGGCATTATCGGCTCGCTGCCTATTGTCGTGGCAATCCTCGTGTCGCTGGTGTCACCGAGCTATCTTGTTCCGCTCTTCACCACCAATATCGGTCTCGTCTGCCTCGGCGTCGGCATTCTTATGCTGGCAACCGGCATTTTCGTGATGAGCCGAATGGTCAAGTTCGAGATCTGATCGGAGCGACGCCATGAGCATCATCGACATGATCACCCAGCGCGATTTTCTGATCGCGATACTGGCGTCGATCTCGGCGGCCGCAGTGGTGTTCACTTTCGGCTCCTCGCTCATCGGCCGGCGAGACATGAAGGACCGGATCAAGCGCGTTGCCCTTGAGCGTGATCGGATGCGGGCCGAGGAAATGGCCCGCCTGCGCGGCACGGCGCCCCTGGATGGGCGCGGGTCGATCCGTCGAAACTCCGAAGCCAAGAGCTATATGAAAAAGGCTGTGGAGCGCTTCGACCTTAAGAAGGCGTTCCAGGACGAGACCACCGTCGACAAGCTCGCAATGGCCGGCATGCGTGGCCCTGCGGCGCTGACGACATTTCTGTTCCAGCGCTTCGTGACGCCGCTTGCCGTCTTCGCTTTCGCTGCAGTTTATCTGCTCATCATCGCGCCGGGTGACCGGCCGGTCTATCTCAACTTGGTCTACGCCATCGGTGCCGGACTAGTCGGGGCCTATCTGCCCCTGCTCTTGCTCACCAACCGGACGCAGAAGCGTCAGGCCTCGATCCGTCGCTCTTGGCCGGATTGCCTTGACCTGCTCCTTCTCTGTGTTGAGGCGGGCATGTCGATGGAGCATGCTTTCAAGCGTGTGGCCAAGGAAATTGGGTCGCAAAGCGCAGAACTGGCCGAAGAGCTCACGCTCACCACGGCCGAGTTGAGCTTTCTCGAAGATCGCACACGGGCTTACGAAAACCTCGGCCGCCGCACGGGCCTCGACAACGTCAAAGCCGTGATGACCGCCCTGATCCAGGCCGACCGCTACGGCACGTCGGTGGGCCAAGCGCTGCGCGTCATGGCAGAGGAAGGCCGCGAGGCGCGGATGATGGAAGCCGAAAAGAAGGCTGCCGCCCTGCCGCCCAAGCTGACCGTGCCGCTGATCGTCTTCTTTCTGCCGGTGCTGTTTATCGTTATCCTGTCGCCGGCCATGATCAAGGTCTTTACCGGTACGGTGGCGTCCACGGTGGGCGGGGGCTAGGGCAGGGTAGGGGAGGCAGGTTACGGGAGATCGCAGCCGCGCGTCGCGCAGCACCCGGTTCACTTCCAGCGCAATTGATAGGATCAGCCGTTCTTGATCAGGTCCCAGCGGTTTTGCTGGGTCAGCAACGCCCGGACATAGGCCATGTTGCTTTCCACCTGTTCGGGTGGCAATTCGGCTGCGTAGAGCGCCCGGGATTCGTCAAAACGTCCCTGCAACCCCACGACAAGCGCCAAGTTCTGACGCGTCTGGCTATTGGCACCTCGCATCTGCAAGGCACGGCGCAAATGCTGCTCGGCGCGCGGCAGGTCGTTGGTCATGGCATAGGAAAGCCCGAGATTGGTCTCGATCGAGGCCTCACCTGGCGCAAGCACCGCGGCCTGACCGTAGATGATGCGCGCTTCCTCGTTCCGCCCCATCTGGTCGAGTGTCGCGCCCTTCACCAGAAGGGCATTCCAGTCCGGTGCATCTGGACGAATGACATTATCCAACACGTTCAGCGACTGGTCGAAGCGTCCGGCAGCGGTCAGCGCCTTGGCATAGGCGACAGCCATCGCGACATCGCCCGGCCGATGGGACATGGCCTGTTCGAGCGCGGCCGTGGCCTGTTGCGGCTGACCTGCGGCGCGCAGGGCGGCGGCGTAGTGAATGACAATGTTGGGATCGCGTGGATTGGACTTGTAGCGCGAACTAAGTTCGGCCAGCGTTGCCTGCCCCTGCGCCGCCGGCAACCCAGAATAGTCGGTACTGCCCAGTTGGCCGCGGTTGGAGGCGCAGGCGGTCAAACTTGCCATGGCGACCCCGACCATCAGCATGGCGCGCACTGGCCTGGCGATACGGGATAGGGGCAACACGGGCGCGCTCCTGGTTGATGGACAAACATCAATAGGTCATTAACCCTAACGGGCCGTTAAACGTGTCCGCCCAGGAGATTGCAGGCTTTTGCAAGGCCCACTAGAAGTTGGAAAAGCCCTGAGGACTTCAATGACTGCAGCACCAATCCAACCTCTCGTTTTGGTCCCTGAAAACGGGCTCGATGGTGCTGGTTTGAGCGAAGCGCACCTTGCTTGGGCCAAGGCACACGGCTTTTCGGGACAACGCGGCAAACTCCTGGCCTTGCCTGCAAGCGATGGTCGCATCTACGGATGGCTGTTCGGTATCGGCGCTAGTGAGACCCGCCCCGTCTTTGTGGCCGGGCTGGCCGGGGCCATGTTGCCTGAAGGAGATTACAGGCTTGAGGGCGAGATGGGTGACCCTACGCTCGCTGCCATCGCGTTCCGTCTGGGGGCGTATCGTTTTGACCGTTATCGCAACGTCCAGGCTGGCCCCCGCCTTGTCGTGCCCGGCCGTGCTGATGCGGACGAAGTCGAACGGCAAGTCGATGCCGCCGTGCTGGCGCGCGACTTGATCAACACGCCGGCCAATGAGCTGGGACCGGATGCGTTCGAGCTTCATGCTCGACGTTTCGCAACCCAGCATGGTGCCAAGATCAAGGTCACGGCCGGCGACGAGTTGCTCAAGGCGCGTCTTCCGATGATCCACGCGGTTGGCCGAGCCAGTGTTCAGGCGCCCCGCCTCATCGACATGCAATGGGGCCTCGCGGCCCATCCCAAGGTTACGCTGGTGGGCAAGGGTGTAACCTTCGACACAGGAGGGCTCGACATCAAGACCGCCCAAGGCATGTTGCTCATGAAAAAGGACATGGGCGGCGCGGCCAATGTTTTGGGTCTGGCCGCGGCGATCATCGCGGCGCGTCTACCGGTTCGGCTTCGTGTCCTCCTGCCCATCGTCGAAAACGCTATTGCCGGGAATGCCTTCAGGCCCGGAGACGTTCTCACTTCTCGCAAGGGTATAACGGTGGAAATCGGCAATACCGACGCCGAAGGCCGCTTGATCCTTGCCGATGCCCTGGCGCTGGCCGATGAGGAGGAGCCCGATCTTCTGGTGGATATGGCTACGCTGACCGGCGCCGCCCGGGTGGCGCTGGGACCCGATCTCCCCCCGGTCTACAGCTCCGAACCCAAGGTGGCTGCAGCGATCGCTGAGGTCGGCTCACGCGTCGAGGATCCGCTCTGGCCCATGCCCCTGTGGGCGCCTTATGAGGGCCAACTCGCCTCCAAGATTGCCGATCTCAACAACACCGGGTCAGGCGGACATTCTGGGTCCGTCATCGCGGCGCTGTTCCTCAAGCGCTTCGTCAGCACAGCCACGAGCTGGGTTCATCTCGATATCTTCGGATGGGCGCCGGAAACCCGACCCGGTCGTCCGCAAGGCGGGACGGACCAGGGTGTCCGGGCGCTCTATGGCTACATAAAGAGCCGCTACAGCTAACGGCTCACTTTAAGCGCACGGCCAGCCGACGCGCCTACTGCGCGTCGCTGCCGCCGCCTAGCAGCGCTCCCGGATCGGGCAGCAATTCGTTTGGAACCACCTCGTCGACCGCTTGCATCTGCTCAATAGCCGCTTCGGTCGCCGGGCCGTGGCTCTTGGGAAAAAGGAGCGGCGCCATTGCAAAGCCCACGACCACCAGTGCGATCATGCCCCAGCCGGCCCATTTCTTGTGCCGCTCGATGAACTCGCCCGCCACCGGGCCAAAGAAATAGAAGAGGCCGCAGGGGAGGAAATAGCGCAGTCCGCGCCCGATCAGCCCGTAGATGACGAAGGTCCAGATATCCAGCCCGGCCACGCCGGAGGTGATGGTAATCACCTTGTAGGGGATTGGCGACAAGGCGCCGATGAGGATCATCAGGGGACCGTTGTCGTTGAAGCTTTGGCGCAGAGAGTCAAAGCCGTTACCCGCGCCATAGAATTCAATGATCGGTCGGCCGACCGCGTCAAACAGGAAGTAGCCGATGGCATAGCCGGCAAGCCCGCCGGTCACGGAGGCAACCGTGCAAATCGTCGCCAGCCGCCACGCCCGCATTCGGTCGGCGATAATCATGGGCGCCAGCATGATTTCCGGAAATACCGGCAGGATCATCGCTTCGAGAAAACACAGCAGGGCCAGTATGGGTTCAGCCAGACGGTGCTTGGTCGCCAGTTTCAGCCGGTCATAGAAGCTGAGTTTGGCCTGCGGTGCTGTTTCTGTCATTCAGTCTCAAAATCAATAGGCGTGGAACAATATGCTTGGCGGCGATTCTTGCGTCGCACCAGTGAATTTTGCGTGTCAGTAGCCGCGTGAGCGATCCACGACATTGATCAGCGGCTTGCCCGCTTCGTGATCCTCAAGGATGCGGGAGAAGTAGCGCACCCCGCTTGCCTCGTCGGAAATGGCCGCAATGTGGGGCGTGATGTAGCAGGTCTCGATATCCCACAATGGACTATCCGCGGGCAGGGGCTCTACCTCGAAAACGTCGAGGCTTGCAGCGCCCAGCGTGCCGTCCGCGAGGGCCCGGACGATATCCGCCTCCCGCTGGTGGCCGCCGCGGGCCGCGTTGACGATAGCCGGACCACCCCGCAGGCGGTCACGCCGCAACTTGGAAAAAGTATCGTAGTTGAGAATGCCGTCCGTTTCCGGCGTCAGCGGCAGAAGGTTAACGAGGATGTCGGTGCCTTCAAGAAAGGCATCGAACTGTTCCTGCCCCGAAAATCCCTCCACCCCGTCCGTCGCCTTGGGGCTGCGGCTCCAGCTGCGCAGCGTGAAACCCAGCGGCCGCAGCCGGCGCGCCGCGTCCTGGCCCAGCACGCCCATGCCCATGATGCCGACCGTCGTCTGGCTTGCTGCGGGCGGATAGAACTGACTCCAGCGACGGGCCTTCTGGTCTGCGCGAAATAGGGAGAACTGGCGATGGTGCATGGTGACGTGGGCGACCACATAGTCGCTCATGCGCTGGCTGAGATCCTCATCGACGAAACGGACAATCGGCGCATCTGGCAGGTCGGGGTGCTTGAGCAATGCGTCCACGCCGGCGCCCAGCGAGAGCACGGCTTTAAGATTGCTGAGGCCTTTGAAAGCGTCAGCCTTTGGCTTCCAGACGAAAATGTATCGGATGTTGGCGGGATCGTAGTCGTCGCCGCGCCGCACCACGGGGTAGGGCGCAAGGGCCTTGGCAAATGCATTCGCCCAGCTGGCTTCATCGACGTCGGAAAGGTGCAGCAATAGCATTGAAAAAGGCCCCAAAAGAAAAGGCCGCGCTTTCCAGCGCGGCCTATGAATTGTGCAGGTCGGCCAAACCTTACTGGCCGATAGCGGGCGCAGCGGCCGGATCGGTCGCCGGATCGGTGCCCGGGGGCGCCACGACATCACCCTCCGGAGTACCCTGGATCGGGGTGTCCGACTGGGTTTCGGTCGGGGTCTCGATGGCTCCGGTCGGCACTGCAGGCTCGGTCTCGGCCGGAGGCGCGGTCACTTCGGTCGGGGTGACTTCACCAGCCGGAGCTTCTTCTACGGGCGTGCCGGCTTCCTCGGCAGTCGGCGCGGGCTCTTCGGCAGCTTCCGCTTCAGGGAACGGGACCGGATCGGACGACAGGGTCTGCAGGTAGGCCAGGATGTCAGCGCGCTCTTCGGGCGAACGGACGCCGGCAAAGGCCATCTTGGTGCCCGGAGCATAGCCACGCGGGTTTTCAAGGAAGGCGTTCAGGTTTTCATACGACCAGACCTGACCCTCGGCCTTCTGCTGGAGCAGAATGTCGGAATAGGCAAAGTCGGGCATGTGCGCCTTGGTTGCGCCGACGATGTGGTAAAGGTTCGGACCCTGCTTGTTGGGCTCGCCTTCGCCGAAATTGTGGCAAGACTGGCACTTGCGGACAGCAGCGGCGCCGCGATCAATGCTTGCGCTGGCCAGGAGGACCCCGAGCGGCACAGCCGGAACTTCTTCGACGGGGCCGGCAGCGACAACCTCGGGTTCAGGCAAGGCGTAGCCCGGACCGCGGCCCTCGATGGGATGGTAGATGGCCTCAGCCAGGAAGCCGATGCCCATGACGAACAACAGAGTGCCCAGTACGGCGCCCATGATTTTGTTTAGCTCGAACGAATCCATTTGGTCTCTCTGCCGGTCCATCCCCAGTGGACGAATATGCGAAACTGGCCCAACCTTCGATTTCCCAGGGGAAATTCGGCCTCAACCAGCCAGTTCGGTGCGCGCGGAAGATAGTCGCTAGGCGTATCGGGCGCAACAGGGCAAAGCCTCGGTGCGACAATTCCCCATCCTTTGGCCGGTGCATCCGCGGCCGGCTCAGATTGACAGTCTTGTGCCCTCGCGTCAAAACCCGCCTGCCTCTACTATTGGGAACCCAGCCATGAGCAAGAAGATCGCCTTTCAAGGCGAGCCCGGCGCTTTCAGCCACGCCGCAGCCTCCAACGTGTTCCCGACCGAAGAGTTCATCGGCTGCGTGACTTTCGAGGAAACGCTCAATGCCGTGCAGACCGGGCGCGCTGACTTCGCCGTGGTGCCGGTGGAAAACTCGCTGTATGGGCGTATTACCGACATTCACCACCTGCTGCCCGAAAGTGGCCTGCACATTATCGGTGAAACCTATCTGCGCGTGGAGATGACGCTTCTGGGAGTGCCCGGCGCCCGCCTCGAGGATATCAAGGCTGTGCAGTCGCTGTCGGTTGCGCTCGGCCAGTGCCGAAAGTTCATTGCGCAGAACGGCTATCGCACCATCAACGCCGTCGATACGGCCGGGTCGGCCCGCGAGATCGCGCAGAAAGCAGACAAGTCGGTCGCTGCGATTGCCTCCCGGTTCGCCGGACAGATCTACGGCCTGGACGTGCTGGCCGAAAACATCGAAGACGCTGACCATAATACGACGCGTTTTCTGGTGCTCTCGCCAAAAGAAAAGCGCGCGGTCAACCAGGGCAAGGTCAAGACGACCTTTGTCTTCCGCGTCCGCAACGTGCCCGCGGCGCTCTACAAGGCCATGGGCGGTTTTGCCACCAACGGCGTCAACATGACCAAGCTCGAAAGCTACATGGTGGGCGGCGCTTTCACGGCGACCCAGTTTTATGCCGACATCGAAGGTCACCCCGACGACGTCGCCGTCCAGCTTGCTTTCGAAGAGCTCAATTTCTTCACCGACTACTTCCGCATCCTTGGTGTCTATCCGGCCGCGGATTGACAGTCGCAGAATGCGCAGGGCGGATGGCCCTGCGCTGCAGTTCATTCCTCTGGCAGAGGAATGGCGCGGTCACGCATCACGCCGATAGCCGTAAGCGCTGCACCCGCGGCGATCCAGAGCGCCAGCGTCAGCGTTGCCGCTCCGCCCCCGGCCCAGTCGAAATAGGCTGCTGAACGAACCAGGGTGCCAGTAGCGCCCGGAGGCAGCAACTGCCCGAAAAAACCAAGCCCGTTGGGCAGCCACGCTCCGGTCGTAGCCGTCCCGGCCAATGGGTTACCCAGAAACATCATGGCCATGGCGCCAATGGTAAAGCCCTTGCCCCCAAAGACATTTTGCAGCCCGGCCAGAGGCAGCGCCATTCCTGCTATACCCAGGGCCATGGCGGCGGTAACCGGCCACAAGGCGTCCGTAATGCTGCCGAACCAGAATTGCAGGACAGCTGCCACAATCAGGCCGCTCGCAAGCGATGTGAGTGCAATCCCGGTCAGGCGCCAGCCGTTGCGGCGCGGAAACACTGATTTGAAAGCCACAACCGGCACGATGCCGCCAAAGACAAGAGGAAACGTCAGCCCGCCAATGCCGATGCCGGATGGGTCGTTCGGCGGGAGCGGCACCACGTCCTTAACTTGAGCCGGCAATCCCATGGTTTGCGCCAGGGCGCTGGCGGAAGCCGACAGAGTCCCTGAAATCGCCGTGGAGCCCGCGCTCGCGATCAGGGCTTCAACGCCGTTCTCCAGCGCAATATAGCCGCCGACCACTTCGCGACGGACGATGGCTGACGAGAGGCTTTCTGCGCTGGGGTATGTCTGCACCCTATAAGCCCCCGGAAGCAGCGCTGCGAGGTTCTCTTCCATGAGCGTCACATCTTGGGGCGAGCCGACCAAGCCAATCGTCAGGTCATGCGGGCCACTCTTGAGCGAGGGTAGGATGAAAAGCGCCAGCAGCACCACAAGAATGGCACCAAGACCTGCGGTGAGCCCAGCGAGGGCGAGTATGGGGTGCACCGGGCGTGGGGTGGATTTTGCTGGGTTGGTTGACATTTAAACCTGCACAATGGAAACGGGCGGAACGTGCTGTCCGCCCGATGGATGGAGGTTAGATAGTATGCTACCCATTCCGCAAAAAGTGACAGATTGTCGCCGTTCTTGCTGTCCAGTCCCCGCGCGCGGATCAGAGAATCTCAGCCGTTGACACCGATGCGCCCGCCGCTATGGTCCGCGCGACATTCCAAAGGAGCAGCCATGTCCCACGCCCAGCTCGCTGAAACCATCGAGGCCGCCTTCGAAAACCGCGCCGAGGTCAATCTCGAGACGCGTGGGGAAATTCGCGACGCAGTCGATGCGGCGCTGGAGCTCCTCGACAGCGGCAGGGCGCGCGTGGCTGAAAAGGTCGACGGAGAGTGGCAGGTCAATCAGTGGCTGAAAAAGGCCGTGCTGCTGTCCTTCCGCCTCAACGACAATCAGCCGATGACCGGTGGCGCGCAGGGCTCCACCTGGTGGGACAAGGTGCCGACCAAGTTCGAAGGCTGGAGCGACAATACCTGGCGCGAAGCCGGTTTCCGTGCCGTTCCCGGCGCCATTGTGCGCAAGTCCGCCTATATCGGCAGGAACGCCATTCTGATGCCAAGCTTCGTCAACCTGGGCGCCTTTGTCGATGATGGCACCATGGTCGATACCTGGGTTACAGTCGGTTCCTGCGCCCAGATCGGCAAGAACGTTCACCTGTCCGGCGGTGTTGGGATTGGCGGCGTGCTGGAGCCGCTGCAGGCCAATCCGACCATCATCGAAGACAATTGCTTCATCGGCGCGCGTTCAGAAATCGTCGAAGGCGTGGTCGTGGGCGAAGGCTCGGTCATTTCCATGGGCGTTTTCATTGGCGCCTCGACCAAGATCGTGAACCGCCAGACCGGCGAGATTCACATGGGCAAGGTCCCCCCTTACTCTGTCGTGGTTTCAGGCAGCCTGCCCGGCAAGCCCTTGCCCGATGGCGCCCCGGGCCCAAGCCTGTATTGCGCGGTCATCGTCAAGACAGTGGACGCCCAGACCCGTTCCAAGACCGGCATCAACGAGCTCCTGCGCGACTAGGAGGCCCCTTTGGCCATAGACCCCATCGACCTTCTTTCGCGGCTTGTCGCCTGTCCTTCGGTGACCCCGGAGGAGGCTGGCGCGCTCGATCTTCTCGAGCAGGAACTGGCGGCGCTCGGCTTCGCCGTTACGCGCCTGCGCTTTGAAGGCGACGGCTCCTATCCGGTGGACAACCTTTTTGCCACGCGGGGGCAGGGCGGTCGCCGCCTGCTCTTTGCCGGGCATACCGACGTTGTGCCCCCCGGCGACCGGGCGAACTGGACGTCGGACCCCTTTGCCCCGCGCTTGGCGGATGGTCGCCTTTATGGTCGCGGCGCTGCCGACATGAAATCAGGCATCGCCGCCTTCGTTGCGGCCTGCGCCGCGCTGCCCGCAGAAGCCGGCACCATCCAGCTCGCCATCACCAATGACGAGGAAGCCGACGCCATCAACGGCACGGAGAAGCTGGTTCGCTGGATGGCCGATAACGGCCATCACTTCGATTTCGCCATCGTGGGCGAGCCCAGTTCCGCCGAGACGCTGGGCGACAGCATCAAGATCGGCCGTCGCGGCTCGCTCTCGGGCAAGGTCACCGTCACCGGCACGCAGGGCCACGTCGCCTATCCTCAAAAGGCCAACAACCCGCTTCCGGTCCTGGCCGCAGTGGCAACTGCCCTCACCACCATGCGGCTCGATGAGGGAACCGAACATTTTCCGGCAAGCAATCTCGAACTGACCACCATCGATGTCGGCAATCCGGTATCCAATGTCATTCCCATGGCCGGATCGCTGCGTTTCAACATTCGCTTCAACGACACCTGGACACCCGAAACCCTGGCCGACAGGGTCCGCGCCCGCTTGGCAGAGGTGGACGCGCGCGGCACTGACATTGCCTTCGAGGTGTCGGGCACGCCATCGCGTTCATTCCTCTCCCCCCTGAGCGCGGATGTCGAAACACTCTCCGCAGTGATTGCCGAGCACGCCGGCAAGGAGCCGGAATACTCCACCGGCGGGGGTACTTCCGACGCCCGGTTCATCGCGCAATATGGGCCGGTGGTCGAATGCGGACTTGTCGGCCCTTCCATGCACAAGGCAGACGAGCATATCGCCCTGGCTGACCTGACGGGGCTCACGGAGATCTACGCGGCCTTCATGCGCCGCTTCTTTGCCGGATCTGCCGCATGAGCCTCTGGCGCGCCATCAAACGGGCATGGCGCGGTTGGCGGGCCATCCTGGGTGGCAGCCCTGAATGGCAGGGCCAGTTCGCGCCCACCATGCCCGGCCTCGTCACCGCGCTGGGCATTTTCCTGCTCTGCGCCTTTATCTCGATCATAGTCTCGGCGCTGAGCTTCGGCGTGCCCACATTCGATGGTTTCCTGGGCGTTATGTTCGTGCAGGCCCTGGGCCTCATCGCCTTGCTGGTGGGCACGGTGACCACGCGTCAGGCTGTGCCAACGCCCGCTCCGCTCTTGCAGATCATTGTGCCCGGCCTTTATGCCTTGGGCTTCTACCTCGTGCTGGGCGCCTTGCTGTCGCTGGTCAACGGCATGCTTGTCTTCGTGCTCTGGGCAGGCCTCATCTACCTCTTCTATCGGCTTGGCCGCGTGGCAGCCGGCTGGGCGCATGGCGTGTCGCTGGCCTTTGGATGTTTGACCGTTGTCTTGCTTGCCGCGCTGCCCATGACGCTCTACATGCTAATGAGCACCTTCGCCCCGTTATCCTGAACGAGACTTAGACGTTTGGCCCAGCCCTCCCGCTCCTTTCTTGAAGAAGCCATAGATGCCCTGCGCGGCACCGTGGCCCTTGTTGTCGGCAACCGGCAGGCCTCGAGCTATTTCGACTTCCGCAATGCCGGGTTGATCGGGTCGTTCATCGCTGTTCTTGTCGGCATGGCGGTCCAGGCCTTTGCTCCGCCTTTCCTGTCCCCCGGCATTCCGGCGGGTGCGGCTACCGGCGCGATCATGCTGGGCTTTGTGGTTCTGGGCGTGCAGTTTGGCGTGGCCTATCTGGTGCTGCGCCTCCTGGGCCGCGCAGATGGCTTCATCCCATTTGTGGTGGTGCAGAACTGGGTGACCCTTTTCCAGAGCCTTCTGGCGGTCGCGAGCATCGCCATTTTCGGTCAGCCCATCGCGGTCTCGGCGGATGATCAACTGGCGCAGATGACCCCCGGCACCATCCCCTTCCTGCTCTTGGGCATCGCCGCCATGATCGTGTGGGTCAATATTGCCCGGCTGATCCTGACGCTGAAGCCACTCCACGTGGCCATGTTCGTATTCATGCAGCTTGGGGCGGCTTTCCTGATCCAGCCCATCATCCTGTCGCTGGCCTAGTAGCTCACGCCGGTTAGGTAGAGGCCCGAGGAGGGTGCCATCGGCCCGCAACGGCGCCGGTCGGCGGCGTCCAGCGCTGCGCGAAAGTCTGCCGGGCTCCACTTGCCCTCGCCCACAAGCTTGAGCGATCCCACCATCGAGCGCACCTGATGGTGCAGGAACGAGCGGGCGCTTGCGGTGATTGAAATGACTTCCCCGTCGCCAGTCACGTCAAAGACATCAAGCGTGCGGACAGGCGAATTGGCCTGACACTCCGAGGATCGGAAAGTCGAAAAATCATGCTTGCCCAGGATCAGTTGCGCCGCTTCATGCATCCGCGGCGCGTCGAGCGGCATGGGCACATGCCAGACCTGGTTGCGCTCTATTGCAGCCGGTGCCCGGCGATTGAGAATGCGATATTCGTAATGCCGTGCCGAGGCAGAAAACCGGGCCTCGAAACCTTCGCCCACCGCTTCGCAGTCGATCACGACGACCGGGTGGGGCCTGAGGTGATAGTTGAGCGCTTCGCGGACGCGAAACGGGTCCCAGCTCTTGGAGAGGTCGAAATGGGCCACCTGTCCGAGCGCGTGCACCCCTGCATCGGTGCGGCCTGCGGCCTGCGTGATCACCTTCTCGGAAGAAAAGCGCGCAATCGCTTCTTCCAGCGCCTGCTGCACGCTCATCCGATCCGCCTGCCGCTGCCAGCCGCAGAAGGGAGTTCCGTCATATTCGAGCGTGAGCTTGTAGCGCGCCATCAGCTGACTGTGGCCGGAAGCGGGCCTGCGCCCCGAAGGAACGTCGCTGCGTCCATGGCGCCCTTGCCTTCGCGCTGCACCTGAACGAGGCGCACCGCGCCAGTCCCGCAGGCGATGGTAAGGCCGTCGCCAAGCAAGGTGCCCGGAGCGGCGCTGCGTTCTGCCAGGGTTGAGCGCAATGCCTTGACGCGTACTGGCTTGCCGCCGAGCTCCAGCTCGAACCAGGCTCCCGGAAAGGGCGAGAGCCCGCGGATGCGGTTGTGTACGGTTTCAGCGCTTTGTGTGAAGTCGATCCGTGCCTCGGCCTTGTCGATCTTGGCCGCATAGGTAACGCCAGCCTCCGGCTGCGGCGTGAAGTCGAGGCTACCGCGCTCAAGCGCGGCGAGCGCCCGGCCCATGAGGTCGGCGCCGACCCGCATCATCTGGTCGTGCAATTCTCCGGCCGTCATGTCCGGCCCGATGGCAATGATCTCGGTGGGCCCCATGGCGCCCGTGTCCAGACCCTCGTCCATCTGCATGACCACAATGCCGGTCTGCCGGTCGCCTTCCATGATGGCGCGCTGGATGGGCGCGGCGCCGCGCCAGCGGGGCAGGAGGGACCCATGCAGATTGAGGCACCCATATTCCGGCGCCTCCAGCACCGGCTTGGGCAGTATCAGGCCATAGGCCACAACGACGGCCACGTCAGCGCCCAGCGAGGCGAACTGGGCCTGCTCGGCCTCGCCCTTGAGCGAGCGCGGGGTGAAGACCGGAATGCCAAAGCTCTCCGCCGCCTCGTGCACCGGGCTTTTGCGCTCCGCCTGGCCGCGTCCGGCGGGCTTTGGTGCGCGCGTATAAACGGCCACGACCTCGTGCCCCGACGATACGATCTCGGTCAGGGTCGGAACGGAAAAATCGGGCGTACCCATGAAGACGACGCGCATGGTGCGAACTAGCTCCGCTGTCCCTCTTTCCTTGTAGGAGAGGGTGCCCAAGGGCAGGTAAGGGGTGTCCTCGCATCAGCACCGGACCTCTCGTCCGCCGCGTTGCGCGAGCCACCTTCTCCCACAAGGGGGAGAATAAAAAGGCGGGTGCGCTCCTAACCGGCAGCGCGCTTTGCAGCCTTGTCGAACTTCTTGATGACGCGGTCCCGCTTGAGCCGGCTGAGATAGTCGATATAGAGCACGCCATCGAGGTGATCGAGCTCGTGCTGGATGCAGACCGCCAGCTTGCCCGACGCGTCCTTGACCACTTCCTTGCCCTCGAGGTCGGTGTATTTCACCGTCACATCGTTGGGGCGCTCGACTTCGTAATAGAGCTCCGGAATGGAGAGGCACCCCTCTTCGGTCACCTGCATCTGGTCGCCGAAATGGGTGATCTCCGGATTGATCATCACCAGCGGCGCGGCAGGCTCGCCTTCGCCGGCCAGGTCCATGACCACGATCCGCTTCATCACGCCGATCTGCGGCGCGGCGAGGCCGATGCCGGGGGCATCATACATGGTGTCCAGCATGTCCTTGGCCAGCGTCTGAATTTCCTCATCGACCTCGATGATCGGATCGGCGACAGCGCGCAGGCGGGCATCGGGAATGACAAGAATGGGGCGGATGGCCATGGCAATAGTCCGGCGATGAAAGGATTGACCCCGATATGGCGATTTCCGGCCCGCCGGTCAACAGCAGGCCTGTTCAACAGGGGGTTGAACAAGAACATTTTGCGAACATCAGAATCGGGATAACCTGCTTCCATGAACGCGCTCGATTCCACACTCTTCAATCTTGGTGATGTTCCGGTCAGCCTCGGACTGGCGTTGGCTATTGGGGCCACGCTGGTTCTGACTGCCATTGTGGTCGCTCTGGTCCTGTCCGCCCGAGCCACTGCCCTGAGAGCCGACACGGCCGCGCGCGAAGCGGCCGACGGTTTGCGCGCCAGCCTCAACGACCAGATTGCCGGGCGCGACGCGCGCATTCGTGAGATGGAAATGCAGATCGAGCGGGAGCGGGAGCGCGCAAGCGAGCAGCTCAGCGGTGAACGGGAGCGCAATGCCGAGCTACTGGCGGAACTCGCCGCCATGCGAACCCGCCTTGATGAACAGGCGCGGCAGAGCGAGGCCAATCTCAAGCGCTTTACCGATGCGCGCCAGCAGATGACCGATGAATTCAAGGCCATTGCCGGTGATGTGCTGCGCACGCATAGCGAGACTTTTGCCAAGCAGAACCGTGAGCAGGTCGATGTGCTGCTCAAGCCCCTCCAGGAAAAGATCGGTGAGTTCCACAAGGGGCTGATCGAAGACCGCTCAGCCATGGCCGAACGGATCAGGGCACTGCTGGAAAGCAATATCCAGATCACCACCGAAGCGCAGAACCTGACGCGCGCCCTCAAGGGCTCTTCGCAGACGCAGGGAGCCTGGGGCGAAATGATCCTCTCCACCATCCTCGAGCAGTCGGGCCTGCGCGAAGGCGAGCAGTACATCACCCAGCAGAGCCACACCGATGAAGCCGGCCAGCGGGTGCGCACCGACGTGGAAATCCGCATGCCCAATGGGGATGTGCTGGTGATCGATTCCAAGGTTTCGCTCACGGCTTTCGAAGCCTATGTGAATGCCGAGGCCGACACCCGTGAGCAGCACCTGCGCGCCCATATCGCTTCGGTGCGCGCCCATATCGCGACGCTGGGCGACAAATCCTACCACCGTGCGGCGCGTTCCAGCCTCGACTATGTGATGATGTTCGTGCCCATCGAATCGGCTCTCGCCACGGCCATTCAGAATGACGCCAAGCTTGTGGAATTCGGCATGTCCAAGGGCGTCATGCTGACGACGCCAACCACGCTGATGACCGTGCTGCGCACGATCCGCAATGTCTGGGACATCGAAAAGCGCCACCAGAATGCCGAGGAAATCGCCGAACGGGCCGGCGCGCTTTACGACAAGGTGGTTGGGTTCCTCTCCACCATGGACAAGCTCGGCGGCCATCTGGACAAGGCCAGAAGCAGCTTCGATGAAGCGCGCAACCAGCTGTCCTCGGGCAGGGGCAATGTCGTCCGGCAGGTGGAAATGCTGCGCGAACTGGGCGCCAAGTCCAACAAGACATTGCCACAGGGTTGGGATGGCGGCAGCGAGGACAAGCCGGTTCTGCGCCTGGTTGGAGATGAGCCCGGCGACCTCAACTGACCGGGCTGACCTCGCTCCGGCTCTTGAGTACCCTGTCGCCATCCTCCTGTTCGATCACGTAGGCAGGCTCTTTCCGGCTGGCCTCGCGCTTGACTTCCGCCCCTTTGATCGTGCGGCTCACCGGACTGGTGAAGCGCTCGACAATCTTGCCTGAGGCGGTGTGGGCGCCCCATTTCCACGTCACTTTCGAGCCTTTTCTTAGGGCCATGGCTATCTCCTCGGGATCGCGGCATGCGGCCGATCACTTTCGCACCAGCATACGAACCACTGAGCGGCAGCGGCGTTCCTGCCGCAGGACGGAAACCCCATGGAGAACGATCATGGCCCACCATACCCAGCCTGACCCTGTCGTTTCGCAGGACACGACCTATGACGCCGTCGACCAGCCGGGCCTCGCACATCCCTATAGCCAGAACGAGATCGAGGATATTCTTTACGCCTCGGACCTTTCCGTCGAGGACCGGCTCGCCCGCCTGCGCGAAATCCGCGGGGAAATGGTCGTGCGCGAGAGCGGCGATTTCGGCGAGGAAGACCCCGCCGACATGATCGACGAGCTCGACCGCGCCATCGAGGAGTTGCAGCGCGATGCCCAAAACGCCGACGACACCGGCGATGCCGCAGTGATGGCCGCCGATCCGGCCGACCACCTCGATGCCCTGGCGCCCGATGATGTCGATGCCCGTGCGGCGCTGATCGGGGAAGAGGAATTCTTCGAGGAAGACGAGGACGGCCCTGCTGATGACGACCATGTCTGGCAAGGCAGCGACGAGTTCAAACCGGACCTCAATTGAGGCCCGGCTAGATCTCGGTGCGGGCCCTAAGTGCTTGACTTAACGTGCCTTCGTCGAGGTAGTCGAGTTCGCCGCCCACGGGAACGCCATGGGCCAGGCGGGTGACCTTGAGGCCGCTGCCGGTGAGGTGGTCGGTGATGTAATGGGCGGTCGTCTGGCCTTCGACCGTGGCATTCATGGCCAGCACGATCTCCGAATAATCCGGTGACCGGGCGATAAGACCGCTGAGGTTGAGATCGTCCGGTCCCACCCCATCGAGAGGGGAAAGGACGCCGCCAAGGACATGGTAGCGGACCTGACCGACGCCCGCGCGCTCCAGCGCCCAAAGGTCCGCAACGTCTTCCACCACAATGAGAATTCCGCTTTCTCCACGGCGCGGGTCGGCGCAGATGGAGCAGGGGCTCACTGTGTCGACATTGCCGCAAACCTCGCAGCTGCGAACCGCGGCGACGGCGCGGTCGAGCGCCGCCGACAGCGGCACCATGAGCTGATCCTTGCGCTTTATGAGGTGCAGGACAGCGCGGCGGGCCGAGCGTGGACCAAGCCCCGGCAGGCGCGCCAGGAGCTGGATCAGCTGTTCGATTTCCGGTCCGCCGGAGGCCATGGATGTGTCACCTCAGGGGCGAATTGGTGAGCAGACTGTTAACGCTGACCCTCGCGCAAACGCATTCGGGTGACGCCACGGTGCACTAAAGGGTCAGAACGGGAATTTCATGCCGGGCGGGATGGGCAGACCGGCCGTGACCTCGGCCATGCGGCGCTGCATCTCGGCTTCGCTCTTGCCCTTGGCGTCGTTGAACGCGGCCACGATCAGGTCCTCGATCACTTCGGCATCTTCCGGCTTAAGCAGCGTCGGATCGATCTTGAGGCCGCGCACGTCCCCTTTGCCCGAAAGGGCGACCGTGACCATGCCGCCGCCCGAGCGACCTTCCACCACCAGCTCGGCAAGCTCGGCCTGCATGGCCTCCATCTTGCCCTTCATTTCGCTGGCGGCCTTCATCATGCCCATGATGTCTTTCATTCGTCGTCCTCTTCAGGTGGGGGCGCTGCAAGTTCGGGGATCGCGGCGTCTTCGTCGCGCACCCTGACGTCAACAACTTTGGCGCCCGGAAATGTTTCCAATATGGCCTTGACCAGCGGGTCCTCATGGGCGGCAGCGGTCGCAGCTTGATGGCGCTGCTCCTTCTCCTGCCGGATGGTCAGCCCCTCGGGCGGCTTGGTCGACACCATGACCAGCCAGCGCTGGCCGGTCCATGCCTGGAGGCGCGCCGAAAGCGTGGCGATGATGCCCGGGTCGGCGCCGTCGCTGAGGGCGACCTCGATGCGACCCTGTTCGAACGAGACCGGTCGCATCTGGCTTTCCAGCGCCAGCTTGACCAGGACATCGCGCTTGGCCTGGGCCAGGGCAATCAGATCCTTGTAGGAGGTAACGGTGGCCAAGGCCGGCTGCGCGGTGGGTTGCGGCTGGGCGACAGGGGCCTGCATGGTGGTCGGCGTTGCGACGATGGCGGGCGCCGCAGAGGTCTGCACCGCTTCGACCCGCATGGCCGACGCGCCGCCGCCACCACCGGACGAGCCGCGCGGCGGCAGGCTTGGAGGGGCTGAACTGGAGGCAGAGGATGCCGGCGCGCCGCCCTGCTGGGTCAGCTTGCCGATCACCTCGTCGGGGCTCGGCAGGTCGGCGGCATAGGCGAGCCGGATGAGGGTCATCTCGGCGGCCTGCAGCGCATTGCCGGCGCGGGCGGTTTCCTCATTGCCCTTGAACAGGATCTGCCAGGCGCGGGTCAGGGCGCGCATGGGCAGGCGGGCGGCCAGATCCTTGCCGCGGCTGCGCTCGTCCGGCGTCAGCGACGCGTCGTCGGCGGCGGCGGGCACGACCTTGATGCGGGTGACGAGATGGGTGAACTCCGCCAGATCGGCAAGCAGGGTCTGCGGATCGGCGCCCAGATCATAAAGTTCGCGCAGGGCGGTCAGCGCCTCGGCGACGCGCCCCCCCATGATGTCTTCGAAAAGATCGATGATGCGCGCCCGGTCGCCGAGGCCGAGCATGGCCTTGACGGTTTCGGAGGTCACCGTGCCATTGCCATGGGCGATGGCCTGGTCGAGCAGCGAAAGGCTGTCGCGGGCGGAGCCTTCGCCGGCGCGGACGATCATCGACAGGGCGTCGGCCTCAAAGCCGATATTTTCCTGTCCGAGGATTTTTTCGAGATAATCGGACATGGTTTCGGCCGGAATGCGCCGAAGATCGAAGCGCTGGCAGCGCGACAGGATGGTGATCGGAACCTTGCGGATTTCGGTCGTTGCGAAGATGAACTTCACATAGGGCGGCGGCTCTTCGAGCGTTTTCAGCAGCCCGTTGAAGGCCGCCGTCGAGAGCATGTGCACCTCGTCGATCACATAGACCTTGTAGGGCGCCGAGACCGGACCGTATTTGACCGAGTCGATGATCTCGCGGATGTCGCCAATGCCGGTATTGGAGGCGGCGTCCATCTCAACCACGTCGACATGGCGGCCCTCGATGATGGCGCGGCAATGGGTGCCCTCGACCGACAGGTCAAGGGTCGGGCGGCGACCGGCATCGTCTTCATAGTTGAAGGCGCGGGCCAGGATGCGCGCTGTCGTGGTCTTGCCCACGCCGCGGACGCCGGTGAGGATAAAAGCGTGATGGATGCGGTTCTGCGCAAAGGCATTGCCCAGCGTCTGTACCATGGCGTCCTGCCCGACCAGGGTCGAGAAGTCGCGCGGGCGGTACTTGCGCGCCAGCACCAGATAGGGCGTGCTCACCGGATCAGCCATGCCGGGCCTCGGGCCCTATGGGGAATCTGCCTTCGTTCATGTCCTGACCATAGGGCAAGCCGAACCCGACCGCAAAAGCCATGAGCCCGATTGCGGCAGGAGGAACCCTGTTGTGAACAGATTGAGTAGGAGGCTGGCAACGACCCGTGAGGATCTCGTTGGGGCTGCTTCCTTCCGGACCTGACCCGGTTGGCGAGGAACACGTCCGCGCCAACCTCCCGAGGGGCTATATGCGGATTTATGCGTCCCGATGCAAGGGGGCTAGACGCGGCGGATTGGACCGGGATAGCGGGCAACCGTTTCGTCTGCCGTGACCAGTTCGATACCAGTCTGCGTCGCCTGCGCCACCAGCATGCGGTCGAACGGGTCTTTGTGGAGGGCCGGTAGTGCCATGAGCGCTACGGCATGTTCTGAGGTGATCGGCAATTCGCCGTAGCCATTGTCGATAAGCGCCCGTCGCACCAGCCGTGGGTCAACCTGGAAATCTGCGCGGTCGAGGCTACGCTTGATAGCGATTTCCCATAGGCTGGCAGGACTGAAAAGGGGTTCCGTGTCGGTATTTTCAAGAATGTCCCGCGCCCCTTGGGGCAGGCGCTCCGGCTGGGCAGCGGCCCAAAGCAGAATATGAGTATCCAGCAGGACCTTCATTCGCCGCTGCCGAACATAGCTTCGATCTCACTCGCGCCCATGGTGTCAAAATCCTCCGGGACGTCGAAAGCGCCGCGCATGAAGCCAAGACGGGACGGCTCCTGCGGTTGGTCCAGCGGGACAACTTTGACCAAGGGCTTGCCGGCCTTGGCGATGATAATGGTTTCGCCAGTCGCAACGCGTTCGACGATGCGGGACAGGTTTGTCTTGGCCTCGTGAATATTGACCGTGCGAGTCATGTGCTGATCCAGTTCAACTTAGTCCACCGAACTTAGCTAAGTTATTGCCTGAGGGCAAGACAGGTGATTGTGCTGGCTCCACCGAGCGGAAGCCAAGATTCCCATCGGGAGGTTGGATGCGCTGAGGTCAAATCCAGAGGCCGTATGGTGAATTGCAAACGGTGTTGGCTAAACCAGCCGTTCGAGAACGCCCTTGCGCTTGACGATGTTCTTGTAGTCCCACTGGATCGTGCGGGCTTCGGAGAGCCAGGCGCGCAACTCGGTTTCGTCGATTTGGTCGAGAGAAGTGTAGCGTTTTTCGGCGGCCTTGAACGTGCCTTCGGGCACGAGGCCCGGCGTGGTGAAGGACTGGCCGCTCCAGAAGAGGAGGCGGATACATCCCTTGAGCGTGCTGTAGCCCACGACCGGATTTCCTGCGAGAAACCAGACCGGGTGGGCATGCCAGATCTTGCTTTCGGCATCGGGCAGGGCGCTATCAATGATGGCGCGCAGCGCCGCGCAGATCTCGCGGTCGCCCTGGTTTTGTGCGGCGTGGTAGGCGTCGATCGTCTGGGGTTTTGCAGCGGGCGTATCCGGCATATTGGTTCTCCTTGTCCCCGCGACGGTCCGGGTGCCGGGTTTTCGACAGCCGCGCCTTGCCGCTCTAGCGGACGGCCTTGATCTCACCGGGCGGCACGAGCCGGCCCCTCGGCGCTTCGGTGGTGGTCAGTCGCTCGGACACCCAGCCTTCGAGCGTGGGGTTGATGTCGATCAGAAGCCAGCCGTTGCGGCGGTCCAGCACCCGCAGCGGGGTGCCGCGGGGCAGGGTCATGACCAGGGGGCCCGATGTGCTGGGCGTGTGCCGGACATTGAGCTCAGCGACATTGACATAGCGGGGGGCACTGAGCGGCACCGCCGGGGCCGATGGCCTGGGCGTCGCGGCGACGCTTGCGGGCCGCGTCGCCGGAGACGCGGCGCGGTCGGCCGGAGCCACAGAGGCGAATTGATATAGGCCAAAGGCCATGAGGCCGAGGAGGGCCCAGCCAAACAGGTTCGAACTTTGCTGCTTTTTCTTCCGGGCCACGACTCAGTCCTCGCGAAAAGCAAAGTGTGGTCGAGGCGGGTTAACGGGGGGTGGAAGGGGCCGTCCGCGGACTATTGCCCCTCCAGCATGGCGGCAATCTCGGAAAATCCGCGGGCCTTGGCGTGGTCGAGCGGGGTCTTGCCGTCGAAATCGGCAATCGAGGGATTGGCGCCCCCCTCAAGCAGGATCCGGACGACGCGCTGGGCGGTGGTGCCGCCATCGGTGAGGATGACGGCCTCAAGCAGGGCGGTCCAGCCAAGACGATTGACGTGGTCGACATCGACGCCGGCGGCCAGAAGCAGCGCCACGGCTTCGGGATGGCCTTTTTCCGCGGCGGGGATGAGGGCCGTGCCGCCAAAGCGGTTGGTGCTCCCAAGGTCCGCCCCGCTTTCGAGGATGAGGCGCAGGATCTCGACGCGGCCCTCGGCTCCCGCGACCAGGTAGGGACTGTCCTCGATATTGTCCCGGGCGTTGACATCGGCGCCGGCAGCGATGAGGCGGCGGGCAGCTTCGAGGTCATTGTTCCAGACCGCAACCAGAAGGGGCGTCTGCCCCTTGGCATTGCGCTCGTCGACGGCCTGCCCGCTGGACAGCGCGGCTTCGAGCGCGCCGATGTCGCGGTTTTCGACGGCCGCAAGCACGGACGCCTGGGCATGACCTCCAAGCATGATGGCCAAAACTCCTGCCAGAACCAGTTTCTGCATCGTCGTCGCGCCCCTGTTGCCGGGGACGAGAGCAGGCCCGCATGGCAGAACAATGGCCGGGTTGCCGGGAGGTCAAGGAACGCATTGGGGCGTCGGCGGTTAGGCGGGCAACAGTGCGAAAGGGGAGCGATCATGGAGCATATCTGCGCCCATATCTGCGTCGACATGCAGGGCATGTTTGCCCAGGACACGCCCTGGCATGCCCAATGGCTCGGGCGCACACTGCCGGCTGTCGAGGATCTGGCGGGCCTGATGGCGGCGGAGACCATTTTTACCCGCTTCATTCCGCCCCAAACCGTGGAAGACGCGCGCGGTGACTGGCGCGGTTATTACGGGCGCTGGCCCGACATGGTGCGCGACAAGCTCGCTCCCGAGCTCATCGACCTCGTGCCGTCGCTGGCGCGGCTGGTGCCACCCGGGCGGGTCTTCGACAAGCCGGTCTATTCGCCGTGGTGGTCGGGGGAGCTGCACCGGATGCTGCGGCAGGACGGGGTGACGGCGGTGGTCATTACCGGCGGGGAAACCGATGTCTGCGTGCTCGCGACGCTGTTGGGCGCCATTGACCTGGGCTACCACGTCTATCTGCCCTCGGACGGGATTTTCGGCTCGGCCGACCAGACCCATGACGCCATGGTGGATATCTATAACAGCCGTTTCGGCACACAGCTGACCGTGACGACGGTGGAAGAGTTCAAGAACATCTGGCGGGAGCGGCGGCTTGTCGGCTAGCGCCGCGCCGGTCGCGGCGGAGGGGCATCGCGCCACGCGCCAGGGGCCAGCCCGTCCAGCGTCCACTCCCCGATCTGCCAGCGCACGAGGCGCAGGGTGGGGTGGCCCACGGCGGCCGTCATGCGCCGCACCTGACGGTTGCGGCCCTCGGAAATGGTCAGCGACAGCCAGGTGTCGGGCACGCTCTTGCGGAAGCGCACCGGCGGATCGCGCGGCCAGAGATCGGGCGGGTCGATGCGCTTGACGCTGGCCGGGCGGGTGGGCCCGTCCTTGAGGGTGACGCCGCGGCGCAACTGCTCGATCGCGGCCCCGTCCGGTTCGCCCTCGACCTGCACCAGATAGGTCTTGGGCAGCTTGAATCTGGGGTCGGCAATGCGGGCCTGGAGGCGCCCGTCATCGGTGAGAAGCAGAAGGCCCTCGCTGTCCTTGTCGAGGCGGCCGGCGGGGTAGACGCCGGGCACCTTGATGTAGTCGGACAGCGTCGCGCCTTCGCCCGTGAACTGGGTGAGGACATTGAAGGGCTTGTTGAAAAGGATAAGGCGCGTCACGGTTAGGACTGGGTCTCGGGTTGATAGGGCCGGGGCGGATGCACCAGCGTCACCAGCACCACCGATATCAGCATGAGCAGGTACCATGAACCCAATTTGCTCCAGCTGACCATGGACCAGCCCTGTTCCTGGCCCGGATAGATCCAGGCGCCGCCCCAGGTGCTGATGTTTTCCGCGATCCAGATAAACAAGGCTACAAGGAAAAAGGCCAGCAGCATCGGCATGCGATGGCGGAAGCGGAAAACGCGGTAATGCATCCAGCTGCGGCCGTAAAGCGCGACCACAAGGCCAAAAAGCAGCCAGCGGAAATCGTGGATGTAGTGGTGGGAAAAGAAGTTGATGTAGATGGCGAGTGCCAGTAGCGCCGTTATCCACACCGGCGGGTAGCGGGTGAAGGTGATGTCGAAGATGCGCTGGATGCGCACCATGTAGGAGCCCACGCAGGCATACATGAAACCCGAGAACAGCGGCACGCCGGCAATGCGGAACAGTGCCGCGTCCCGATAGATCCAGGAGCCGACGCTGGTCTTGAACAGCTCCATGCCGGTGCCGACCAGGTGGAAGATGAGGATGACGCGGGCTTCATCGGGCGTTTCGAGCCGGAAGACGATCATCCCCGCCTGAATGGCGAGGGCGGCGACGAACCAGAAGTCGTAGCGGTGCAGCCCGATCTCGGGCCAGTAGAGGCGGGTCACGAGGATCATGCCGAGCATGAGCCCGCCGAAGAGGCAGGCCCAGGCCTGCTTGAGGCCGAAAACCACGAACTCGACCAGCCCGTCGGCCAGCCGTCCGCGGGGCATCCGCTCCAGAACGACGTGCGCGGCGCGGTCGATGGCAACCTCGACACCGGTGAATCGTTTGCCCATGCCCCGCCCTTGCCCGATCAACCCTCACTGTTTATGCCCTTTGCAAACGCGCCGAAATATGGCGCACCGGGTCGCGCCGCTATCGCGCCGATAAAGATGGAGCTTGCCAGTGGCCAAACGCCGCCATCCCACCCCCCTGCGCACCTCGAGCGAGGACGTCGTCGTTTCCCGCAAGGCCCCCGATACGCCCCAGACGCGGAGCGCGGCCTATCGGCTGGCCTTTGCCGACGACGAGTTCATGACGTCCGAGGACACGCGCGGCATCCGGTTCCAGCTCGAATATCTCAAGCCCGAATTCCGCCTGCGCGAACATGGCATCAATTCAACGGTGGTCCTGTTCGGTGGGGCGCGTATTCCCGAGCCCGGCAAGCCGGCCTGGACGGCCAAGAACGAGACGCAGAAAAAGAACCTCGAAGCCGCTTCGCGCTATTACGAGGAGGCGCGCCGGTTTGCCCAACTGGCGTCCCAGACTTCCGCCGCGACCGAATACAAGGAATTCGTGGTGGTGACCGGCGGCGGGCCGGGGGTGATGGAAGCGGGCAACCGCGGCGCCGCCGATATGGGGGCGCCCTCCATCGGGCTCAACATCGTCCTGCCGCACGAACAGGCGCCCAACCTTTATGTGACGCCCGATCTGTCGTTCAATTTCCACTATTTCGCCACGCGCAAGATTCACTTCCTCCTGCGCGCCAAGGCAGTGGCGGTGTTCCCCGGCGGCTTCGGCACGCTGGACGAATTCTTCGAAACGCTGACGCTGGTGCAGACCGGGCGCATGGACAAGGTGCCGCTCCTGCTGTTCGGCAAGGATTTCTGGACGCGGGTGATCAATCTCGAGGCGCTGGCCGAAGCCGGCACAATTTCCCCTGACGACCCGGACCTGTTCTCGGTCGTCGATACCGCCGAAGAGGGCTGGGAAATCGTGCGCCAGTTCTACAACCTGCCCGAAACGGGCGAGCCGACCTGACGAGGGTTAAGGGGGCGCAAGCCAGCCTTGCCCCTTTGGCGCTGTCCCGGGATTAACCGCGATGTCACACTGAACGCCTAGCGTCGGTCTAGGCAGGAGGAGAGCCGCTTGGAAACGTTCGATCTCGTCGTCATTGGGTCGGGGCCTGCGGGTCGCCGCGCAGCCATCCAGGCCGCCAAGCTGGGCAAGTCGGTGCTGGTCATCGAAAACCGCCTGCAACTGGGCGGCGTCTCGGTGCATACCGGCACCATTCCGTCCAAGACGCTACGTGAAACCGTGCTTAATCTCTCCGGATGGCGCGAGCGCGGTTTTTACGGCATGGCCTACCGGGTCAAAAAGGAGATCGAGGGCAAGGATCTCGGCGCCCGGCTGCGCAAGACGCTCGACTACGAGATCGAGGTGCTGGAACACCAGTTCGCCCGCAATGGCGTGCGCACCTTTGGCGGCATGGCGCGCTTCCGCGATCCGCATTCAGTCTGTGTCGTCGACCATTCGGGCGAAGAGCATGTGTTCGGCTTCCGCTACGCCGTGATTGCTGTCGGCACCGCACCCTACCGCCCGGCCAATATCGACTTTGATGGCCACACGATCATGGACAGCGACACGCTGGTCAGCGAATTGCGCGTGCCGCGCAGCCTGACCGTGGTGGGCGCCGGGGTCATCGGCATCGAATATGCCACCATCTTTTCGGCGCTCGACGTTCCCGTCACCATCATCGAGCCGCGCGACAATTTCCTCGACTTCATCGATCGCGAGATCATCGAGGAATTCACGCACGACCTGCGCCAGCGCGGCCTGACCATGCGGCTGGGGGGCAAGGTGGAGCGGGTGGAAAAGGATGCGCAGGGCTGGGCCATTGCCCATCTCAATGACGGCCGGCAGGTCCGCTCGGACATGCTGCTCTATGCCGCCGGACGGGTGGGCGCGACGGAGAATCTGGGGCTCGACTGCTGTGGCGTGGTGCCGGACGAACGCGGCCGGCTCAAGGTCGACCCCGATACCTTCCAGACCCAGATCCCCCATATCTATGCCGCGGGCGACGTGATCGGCTTTCCCGCGCTGGCCTCGACGTCGATGGAGCAGGGGCGCATCGCCGCGCTCCATGCCTTTGGCGCCAGCATGCCGCCGGCTCCGGCATTTTTCCCCTATGGCATCTATGCCGTGCCCGAAATCTCCACCATCGGGCTGACCGAGGCGCAGGTGCGCGAGCAGAAGATCCCCTATGAATGCGGCGTGGCGCGGTTCCGCGAAACCTCGCGCGGGCACATCATGGGGCTGCAGTCCGGCATGATGAAGATGATCGTCTCGCTGGAAACGCGCAAGCTGCTGGGCGTCCATATCGTAGGCGAGGGCGCAACCGAGCTCATCCATATCGGGCAGGCCGTGCTCAACCTGGGGGCGACGCTCGACTATTTCGTCGAGAACACGTTCAACTATCCCACGCTTGCCGAGGCCTACAAGATCGCCGCGCTCGACGCCTGGAACCGCATGCCACGGCTGACGCCGGTGGCGCCGGTGGCGGACAAGGCAACGCCCACCCCCGACGCGAGCCCCGAAACCCCGCCACCCACCGAGGCCAAGGGCTGAGGGGAATTATCCCTGCCGCGTGGCGCGGCCGCTCTGGTTGGAAAGGCCGCTGATCGTGGCGCGCAGGGCGGCGGGCTTGACCGGCTTGGTGACGACGGCAATGCCGCGCTCTTCGGCCAGCGTGCGCACGGCGGGGCTGCGGTCGGCCGTGACCAGCGCCGCGGGCAAGTGACCGCCCAGATTGTGCCGGAGCCATTCAATGGCATCGAGACCCGACGTCTGGTCTAGGTGATAGTCCATGAGAACGATATCGGGATACCAGCCCTCGAGGAGGCGCTCGCGGTCGATCTGCTTGAGCGAAAGGGCGGTGCGCACGTCGCACCCCCAATGGCTGAGGAGCCCTTCCATGGCTTCCAGAATGGCCCGCTCATTGTCGACGCACAGCACCCGCAGATTGAGCGTGCCGAAGCTGGCTTCCGCCGCCGGCTCTTCGGCACGGGACGCCTTGCGGCTGCCGCGCACGGCCGGCAGGTAGATGGAAAAGCGCGAGCCGCGGCCTTCGCGGCTATCGAGTTCGAGCGTGAGGCCCAAGGCTGTGACGAGGCGCTGGACAATGGAAAGGCCAAGCCCCAGGCCCTGCGCCATGCGCGCCCCGCGTTCGAGCCGGGAGAATTCGGCAAATACCAGGCGGTGCTGGTCGCGATTGAAGCCGATGCCGGTATCCACCACGTCCAGCCGCAGACGGTTGCCGCGTCGGCGCACGCCGACCAGGACCTTGCCGGCGGGCGGGGTATATTTGATGGCGTTCGACACAAGGTTCTGAACGATACGGCCAACAAGGCTTCTGTCGGCGAGGACGGTCGTTGCGGTGGGGACGATGCGCAGGGAGATGGAGCGCTCGCGCGCCTGGGGCGCAAATTCCACCTCGGTCTTGCGCAGGAGGTCCTGCACCGGCATGGGGCCGGGCGCTGGCTTGAGCGCGCCGCTGTCGATGCGGGAAATGTCGAGCAGCGCCGACATGATGTCTTCGACCGCGGTCAGCGAGGCTTCGATGGAATTGGCCAGTTCGGCAAAGCCGGTGGACTTGGCGCGCTCGATCAGGGTCGAGGTATAGAGCCGGGCCGCATTGAGCGGCTGCAGCAGGTCGTGGCTGGCGGCGGCAAGAAAGCGGGTCTTGTCGTGGTTGGCCGCATCGGCCTTGCTGCGCGCCAGTTCCAGTTCGGCATTGACGCGGGTGAGCGCGGCGGTGCGTTCGGCCACCCGGCGCTCCAGCGTCTGGTTGACCTGGGCCAGCGCGCGCTCGGCTTCGGCGCGGCCCGACACATCGGTGAAATTGATGACGAGCCCGCCATTGGGCAGGCGGCTCGAATGAAATTCCAGCGTCTGGCCGGCGCTGCCGAGGCGCTGGGTGACGGTGGTGGGCGCCGAGGTCAGGACATTGATGCGCGAAATGGCCAGATGGGTAGCATCGCCGGGGCCGAAATCGCCGCGATCGGCCATGAAGAGCACGATATCGAACAGCGCCGTGTCCGGACGCGTCAGGTCTTCGGGCAGGTCGAGCAATGCGTTGTAGCGCCGGTTGGAGGCCGTGAGGCGCAGCCCGGCAGAAAAGATCGCAATGCCCTGCGGAAGGAAATCCATGGCCTGCCGCAGCTCGGCATCGGGAGGATCGGAGGGCGCCATGGCGCTTTCTGGAGGGGACTGGGACATTGCAACCGTTTATCGGGCGCACCCAAACTTAGTGCAAGGCTCCATTGGGAGCATTGCATTTGGCCGAAAAAAGCAGCAATCGTTGAAAACTGTTGACCATTCTGCGGTTCACAGACCACCTGCGCGGCTTGAGCAAAAGGGGCTAAGAGTGAGCATGTTCAAAGAATTCCGTGACTTTGCGATCAAAGGCAACATGATCGATCTCGCCATCGGCGTGATCATCGGGGCGGCCTTCGGGGCCATCGTCTCCTCCATTGTCGATGATATCTTCATGCCGCTGATCGGCATCATCATCGGCGGCATCGACTTCTCCGGCATCATCGTGCAGGTGGGCGAAGCGCAGGTGAAGATCGGCCTGTTCATCAATGCCGTGGTCAAGTTCACCATCATCGCCTTTGTGCTGTTCATGGTGGTCAAGTTCATCAATTCGCTGAAGCGCGAAGCCGCCAAGGAGCCGGTGGAAACCACCCCGGCACCCACCAAGGAAGAAGTGCTGCTGACCGAAATCCGCGACGCCCTGCGCGCCCAGCAGCGCCCCTTGTAAGAGACCGTCATATGCCTGAAGAGCCGGCCTGCGGGTCGGCTTTTTGTAACCTAGGTGTAGGACTAATGTCATTGACAGTTAGAAAATAGGCAAATATACCTAAAACTAGGTAGTTGATCCTACGGGATTGTCGTCTCGCACAGCAGCACCACTTAGCGCAAACTACCACCATGGCATCTCGCAGGCGTCGCTGCCGAGGGGGCAGGGCGGGACCGGGCGAGGTGGTGCAATGACGTTGTCAGAAGGGCCACTCCTGATGAATACGCAATACTACCATTCCTTTCTCAACCGCGACCGGCTGGTGCATATCATCGATGACGATCCGGGCACCTGCGAAGCCCTGAGCGTCCTTTTCCGGCTCGAGGGGTTCCAGACCACTTTTTCACTGCAGGTCGAGGCTTTTGTGACGGCGGTCGAGCGGCGGCGGCCCGACGTTGCCGTCATCAATCTCTCCATCGGCGGCGAAAGCGGGCTGGCGCTGTTGCGGCGCGTCAAATCCTGGCAGACCGGGGCGCCGGTGGTGATGCTGACCAACGAGCCGCAGCTGGATGCGGCGGTGACGGCCATGAAACTGGGCGCGACCGATGTGGTCAAGAAGCCCATCGACAGCGAACATCTTCTGTCCGTGGTGCGCGATGCGCTGCGCCGGGACGTGCATCTGGGGGCCATGCGCGACGGGCGCCGGCCGGTCGAGGTGCGCGGCTTTGCCCAGCTCACCCCGCGCGAGCGCGAAGTGCTGCAGCTGATCACCAATGGCCAGTCCAACAAGGAGGCGGGGCGGGAACTCGGCATCTCGCCCCGCACCATCGAAGTGCACCGCGCCCGCGTCATGGAAAAGCTCGGCGCCCGCAACACGGCCGACCTGATGCGGATCGTGCTGACGAGTTAGCGCGAAGAAATCGCTCCGGTGGAGCGATTTTAGCGGGGAAGACCATATGGCGGTCAGCGCGCCGAGATAGCTCCCACATGCGCCAGGATCGCGTCGGCGATCTGGTCGAGGTCCGGGGCCGCCAGTTCGTGGCCGCGGCCTTCGAGCAGAAGGAGGCGGGCGCCGGCAATGGCCGCGGCACTGGTGCGGGCGGCATTGGGGGAGATGACCGGATCCTCGGTGCCATGGATGACGAGCGTCGGGACGGCGATGGCATCGGCGCGCAGGGCGGGGTCGATCTGCCCGGCGATCATGGAATGGTTGAACGCGCTCTGGATGGATGCGGTGCGCGAAAGGACCCGCTCGATTTCGGCCCGGGCGGCTTTGGCATCGAAGGGGAAGGCGCTGCCGGCGCTGAGTTCGGCAATGCGGAGGAGGAAGCCGATGACGGCATCCCGGTCGCTCCAGTCGAGGCTGGCCATGCTGCCGAAATGGCTCATGAAGGCAGGCGAAATGCCCTCGCCCTCATACGGCATGCCCAGCGGTTCGGCGCTGATCAGCGTCAGGCTGCGCAGCCGCTGACGAGCCTGGATCGCCAGGACCTGGCCGATCAATGCGCCCAGCGACATGCCCACGAGGTGGCAGGCGGCGATGCCATAGGTGTCCATGATCGCGAGGACGTCGCCTGCAAGATCAGGCACGTCGTAGGCCACGACGCCGGGCGGATTGGTGGTGGAGCGGCCGGTGTCGCGATGATCGAACCGGATGACGCGGTAGCCGGCGGCGGCGAGGCGGCGGCAGAACGTCTCCGGCCAGGCGACCATGGACGCGGTTGCTCCCATGACAAGGAGGATGTCGCCGTTCTCGCTGGTGCCAAAGGCCTCGGTGGCGAGGGTCGCGCCATTGGTCTCAACCATTTTCATGGGAGTGCTCCACCATGGAGGCGCGGCGCGGGAAATGGCTGCAGCACACACCAGCTTATATAACTTACAGTGTAGTTATAAATGGGGAGCGCGGTTGTCAACCGGCGGCGCGGAGGATGGCAAGCGCCACATCCACGCGCGCATTCACATAGTGTGCGAGATCGGGGTGGTCTTCAGCCAGCCATTGCATCGTGGCACCGGCAATCACGGCGTGGAGGAAGGCGGCGGTGTCGGCACGATGGGTGATAGTGTCGGGGAGGCGCAGCGCGATGGCCTCCTGCACCAGGCGGTAGCGTTGCCCGGCAAGGTCGCGCAATTCGGGGTCCACCGACTCGGCCCAGGCCAGCTGCGCCCGGACGGTGAAATCCTCGCCCGGCCCCATGCTGTCGATAATGGTGCGCAGGAAGTCCCGCAGCCCGTCCCAACCGGCGGTCACGGCAAAACTGTCCATATAGGCCCGGGTAAGGACGACTTCCCGCCGAGCAATGCGGCGCAGCAGCTCATCCTTGTTGCCGAAGCGCTGGATAATGGCGGCCCGGGACAGGCCCACGCGCTCGGCCACGTCCGAAAGGGTGAAATCGCCCAGTCCCCGCTCCAAGAGAGTGACGCTGGCGGCATCGAGGACGGCTTCGTCGGATTGCAGTTTTGGACGCGGCATGACCGACATATAGCAGGCCGGGCCCACAAGTCATGCGCTTCGGCGCGGGCCGTGGCCCGTCGCCAAACGCAAAAAGGCGCGCCGCGTTGCCGGGCGCGCCTTGATCTCGAAGTCCTGAACCCTAGCCGCCCAGGCTGGGCAGGGTCAGGTCGCCGGAGGTGAGCTTGTTGGCGGTGATGGCGGCGTCCGCCTTTTCGCGCGGCAGCTCGAGGGCCGTCCAGACGCTGACCAGCGCATGGCGCAGCTCGAAGATCATCTCGTCGGTGTGCAGCGGCGTCGGCGTAATGCGCAGGCGCTCGGTGCCTTTGGGGACGGTCGGGTAGTTGATCGGCTGGATATAGATGTTGTGCTTGTCGAGCAGCATGTCGCTGGCCGCCTTGACCGCGCGGGCATCGCCCACGATCAGCGGCACGATATGGGTCGGCGTATCCATGACCGGCAGGCCGGCATCGGCCAGGATGGCCTTGGTCAGCCGGGCCTGGCGCTGCTGCATGTCGCGCTCAAGCGCACTGGCCTTGAGATGCTCGATCGAGGCACGGGCTGCGGCGCAGAGCGGCGGGGGCAGGGCGGTGGTGAAGATGAATTCGGGCGCATAAGAGCGCACGGCATCGATGATGGCGCGGTTGGCGGTGATATAGCCACCCATGACGCCAAAGCCCTTGGCGAGCGTGCCTTCGATCACGTCGATCCGGTCCATCAGGCCGTCGCGCTCGGCAATGCCGCCGCCGCGCGGGCCATACATGCCCACGGCATGGACCTCATCGATATAGGTGAGGGCGCCGAACTCCTCGGCCAGATCGCAGATTTCCAGAATCGGCGCGATGTCTCCATCCATCGAATAAACGGATTCAAAGGCAATGAGCTTGGGACGCTTGCGGTCGACCTGGCTCAAGAGCTCGCGCAGATGTGCCACGTCATTGTGCCGGAAGATCTTTTTTTCCATGCCCGACTGGCGCACGCCCTGGATCATCGAGGCGTGGTTGAGCTGGTCCGAGAAAATGATGCAATCGGGCAGGAGGCGCGCAATGGTCGAGATGGCGGCTTCGTTGGACACGAAACCGGAGGTAAAGACCAGCGCGGCTTCCTTGCGGTGCAGGTCGGCGAGCGAACGCTCCAGCTCGACCAACGGACGGTTGGTGCCCGAAATATTGCGTGTGCCACCGGCGCCGACGCCCATGGACGCGGCTGTGTTCTGCATGGCCCGGACGACCTTGTCGTGCTGGCCCATGCCCAGATAGTCGTTGGAGCACCAGATGGTGATCTCGCGCGCATTGTCGGAATCGTCGCGATAGACGGCCTTGGGGAATCGCCCGGCAATCCGCTCGAGATCGGCAAAAACCCGATAGCGCTTCTCGGACCGCAGTGTGTCGACCGCATCCTCGAAAATTCCGCGATAATCCATGAGGCTCGTTCCTTTGTGCGACGGCCGGGGGAGGAGGCAGGTCGCCCATCCGGTCGCACGACAGCTACTACACCCGCGCGAGGCGGCCTTGATATAGGTCAATTCGACGCGCTCGGGCTGCTAAAGCCTTGTCAGATCACACGTCGGTCCGAAAATTTGAGAGCCATTCTAAAGTGTTAATCCTGCCCTGCCAACTGTCCCGGGCGCAATTGTGCGCCGATTTGGAAAGTGCTGCAGACCCCCTTGTTCGGGGATTAACTGTGAACGGGGAAAGTATTGATACGTAAAGGAGACTAGGCTTAGATCACAAAAAAACCGAAATTGGTTTTGGAGGGGTGCCGAAATGAAGAGCTTTTCGTCCTCAAGCTTCGCCGGCCAGGCCGATGCGCTGACCTTGGCCAGCGCCGCGGTCGCGCGGAACCCCCAGGCTCTCTTCACCGATTTCCAGTGGTTCCTCTACGAAGGGCGCGACACCGTCTTCTTCACCGCCTTTTCCACCCAGAGCTACGACAAGGACGGGCTGGCCAACATGGTGGCCGAGATGGTGGCGCTGGCCCCGCAGCTGACCCATGGCTTTGTCGGCGCCCAGCCCGGCCAGCCCTTTCCCAAGCACCTGCTCGACGCCATCACATCGGTCGAGATCGTCGAAGAATTCGACGGCTATCCCGACAAGTGGCTGAGCAAGTCCGACGATATCTTTGCGGCCAAGGACCTGCCGCTGTTCCGCGTCATGGCGGCGGTGCGTCGGGGCGGGCCGGATGCAGAGGGCCGCGCCTCGATCCTTCAGGTCCGTTCGAGCCACGCGCTGCTCGAAGGCTCGGACTCCGCCCTTTTGACCCGCTCGTCCTCGGCAGGGCATGGCGTCCAGTCGGACAAAGGACACAAGCTGCCGCTCGGGGATCGTCTCAAGCTGGGTGCCAAGGGCTGGATGACGACGCTGATCTATCTGGTCATGGCCAATATCCTGGCGCCGCGGGAAAAACCCTGGGGCTTCAAGACTCTGGCGCTGGAGCGCCATCGCCTGCGCCGGCTGGCCAACAAGCTGGGCGTGCGCCAGCGATCCTTGATGTTCGCCCTTGTCACCCACGCCCTCAACGGCGAGGGCGAGGAAAAGCAGATGAGCAAGAAGGTCATCGGCGCCGCCTACACCATGCTCGACACCAAGCGGAACAGCACCGACGACGACTTCTTCCGCGTGCGGGCGCTCGAAGCCAAGTTCAAGGTCATGGACGACTTCGTGGATTATGTGCGCGCCGTGGACGATACGGTGGCCGGCATCGAGCAGAAGGATATTACCTCCTTCCAGGTGGTGATCAACGCCATGTTCAAGGCGATGCGCACGCTCAACCGTTTCATTCCGGCGCTGCCCAACAAGCGGTTCTGGCGGTTCAACAACAACATGCACATCGTGCTGACGCTGGTGCCGCCGCACCGCACCTATGGGCCGATGACCCATGGCATGATCGAGCCGCTTTACTGCGGTGCCTGGCATACGGAAGTGAACATCTGCACCTTCTGCCCGGGCCGGGACTATGTGACGCTCAACTTCTCCATGGAGCAGCGGCACCTGGGCAATGTCGAAAAGATCCTGAGCCTGCTCGACGAAGTCGAACGGCGCGATGTCAGCCCGCATGTCATGACCCCGTCGGTGGAAAAGCTGCGCTGATCCCAGCCGGGCTCGCACACGATACGGGGTTGATCAAAAATCTGAGGTACGTACCTCAGAATGGCTTGCGCGGACCCGCTTGGAGCGATATCTCATAACCAGCTCGTATTTCGGACCCCTATCATGACCCAATTTGCCCGCTTCCCCAGCCTTCAGGATCGTCCCGTCGTCATTTCCGGCGGCGCATCAGGCATTGGCGAGGCGCTGGTGCGCAATTTCGCCGCCCAGGGTGCCAGGGTCGGCTTTGTCGACATTGCCGAGGAGGCCGGGGAACGGCTTGCGGCGGAACTGACCGCGCGGGGCCAGACCGTGCGCTTCACCCCCTGCGACGTCATCGATATCAAGGGTTACACCAGCGCCATTGCCGGCTTTGCCCAGGCCCATGGCGATGCCCTGGTGCTGGTCAACAACGCCGCCCATGACCAGCGCCACAAATGGGAAGAGGTGACGCCCGAATACTGGGACAATCGCATCGCGGTGAACCTCAAGCACTATTTCTTCGCCATCCAGGCCGTGGCGCCCGGCATGATCAAGGCCGGCGGCGGCTCGATCATCAATTTCAGCTCCATCAGCTGGATGGTGATGTCGCCCGGCATCCCCGTCTATGAAACCGCCAAGGCCGCAGCCCATGGCCTGACACGCTCGATGGCGCGCGAACTGGGCCAGTCGCGCATCCGCGTCAACACGCTTTCGCCCGGCTGGGTGATGACCGAGCGGCAGAAGACGCTCTGGCTCAACGCGGAAGCCGAAGCCCAGCTGGAACGGGATCAGGCCCTTGCCGGCCGCGTGCAGCCCGACGATTGCGCCCGCATGGCCCTGTTTCTTGCGTCCGACGATGCCGGCATGATTTCGGCCCAGCAATTCCTGGTCGATGGCGGCTGGGCCAACGTCTAGGACCGGCTGTCGAAACCCGTTCTGGCGTCAGGCCGGCCGCAACAGCGGACAGACCGCGTCGAGCCGCGCGGCCAGGTCGTTGCGCAGATTTGCCAATTCGGCAATGCGCGCATCGACAATGGCAATCTTATCGCGGAGCACGTCGGCCACCCGCTCGCTGGTAATGCCTTCGCCCGTGAGGCCCGGCAGTTCTGCAGCGATTTCCGCCAGGCTGAAGCCAAGCCGTTGGGCCGTGCTGACGTAATCGAGGACGAAGAGCGTGCCCTCGGGGAAGTGCCGATAGCCATTGGCGCTACGGCTTGAGCGGATGAGGCCGCGCTTCTCGTAAAAGCGCAGGGCATCGCGGCTGAGGCCGGAACGCTCGGATAATTCCCCGATCTGCATTGCGAACCCTCTTGACCCTGGAGTGCACTCCATCCCTTAGCAGTCTTTTCATCCTGCAACAAAGGAGCGTGTCATGCTGGATGAAAAGCAGTTCAATCGGGTCGTGCGCGCCAGCGCCTGGTACGATCTTGTCGTCACAATGCCCTTCGCAACGCCCTGGACCTTCTCGATCCTTGCCGGCGTCTTGACCGGCATCCATGCCGCTCTGGGCCTGCCCGGAACGCTCCCCCAGCCCGATTTTCTCACCACGCTCTTTGCCAATTTGATGGGATCGGTCGTGGTAGTCTGGTCTCTCGCGCGCATTCACCTGGGTCTATCGGTGCTGGGCCGTTACGACGCGGCAGCGCGCTTTCTGTTTGCCGCCTGGCAGATCAACGCCCTGCTTGACGGCGCGAGCTGGCTATTGTTGCCGCTCCTCGTTGCGGAACTGGGCTTTGGGATAGCGCAGAGCCTGCCGACCCGCGCCGTCGCGCGTCCCTGAGCCCAACTTTGGGGTACTGGTCCTGCGCACGGATGAGCGTTCGTCTCGGTCATTCATGCCCCGTTCATCACTTTGCGCTTACCACGCTCCTGCCTTAATGCAGGGGCACCTAGGCGCCACTCCATTCGCGAATCCTTCAGGGGGATACATATGAAGTCGAAGGTTCTTGTCGCGCTGGCCGCGACGCTGGCGCTGAGCGCCTGCACCACCACCAATCCCTATACCGGCCAGAGCCAGCTCTCCAATACCGCGGGCGGTTCGCTGATCGGCGCCGGCGGCGGTGCCTTGGCCGGTGCACTCGTCGGCGCAGCCGTGGGCGGCGACGCCCGTGTCGGCGCGCTGATCGGTGCGGGCGTTGGCGGCCTCTCGGGCGCTGCCATCGGCAACTACATGGACCAGCAGGAAGCCGAGCTGCGCGCGCAGCTGCAGGGTACGGGCGTTTCCGTGACCCGCGTGGGCGACCAGGTGATCCTCAACATGCCGTCCAACATCACCTTTGCCACCGACCAGTCGACGGTCCAGCCGCAGTTCAACCAGACCCTGGTTTCCGTCGCGCTGGTGCTCAAGAAGTTCGACAAGACCATTGTCGATGTCTATGGCCACACCGACTCCACCGGGTCCAACGAGCACAACCTGGCCCTCAGCCAGCGCCGTGCCGTTTCGGTCGCGACGATCCTGGCCAATCAGGGCATCGACCAGCGCCGTTTCTATATCGAGGGCAAGGGCTCCTCGAGCCCCATCGCCTCCAACGCCACCGAAAGCGGCCGCGCGCAGAACCGTCGCGTCGAGATCAAGCTCTCGCCCATCCGCGGCTGATCGGCTTGTTGCGGAATTGAGAAAGCGCGGCCCCTGGCCGCGCTTTTTTATGGGCTGGTGACCGGGGTTTCGACAACCGGTTCTGCCGTGGGCGTGCCGGGCTGGACATCGGTGCCGGGGGCGCCCGAGAACATCTGCAGCAGGAAAAGTATGGCGATGACGATGGCCAGCGCGACAAGCCCATAAAGCCACCAGTTGGTGGGGCCGGTGCCGCCCACCGAGGCCTCGGCCGGACCGGCCGGTCTGATGCCGGCATTGTCGGGCACGTCGATGCGCGAACCATTCTCGTCGACGAGAAAATCCACTTTCGCCGCCTCGGGATTGGCGGGTCTCGGATCATCGGTCATTGCTGGGCCTCCTTGGATGCGCCGTTGCGCAGGGTTTGCTCGGTCAATGCGCCCGCGCCGCGCGCGGTTCCCCATGCGCGAGGCGATCACGATCTCCCCAAGGGCTGAAACCAGTCGCCCTGTTCTGCGTTGGTGATGCACCATCCCATCAAAAGGAGGATAAAATGGCCTATGATGATGCCCGCGTGGCAACCGCAGACCTCAAGGAAACGCATGATCTCATCGCGTCCGACAAGGTCGAAGGCACCAAGGTCTTCGATCCCTCAGGAGAACATATCGGCTCGATCGAGCGCATCCTGGTCGAAAAGCGCGGCGGCAAGGTTTCATATGCCGTACTGAGCTTTGGCGGCTTCCTTGGCCTTGGCGCCGACCACTATCCGCTGCCCTGGTCCAAGCTCAACTATGACGAGAGCCTTGGCGGCTATCGCGTCGATATCACCAAGGAACAGCTCGAAGGCGCGCCCAGATATGAGCGCGAGGACGACAGTTTCTTCACCGCTGAAAATGGTCGTCGCGTGTACGACTACTATGGCGTGACCCCGTACTGGATCTGATCCAGCACCACTTTCATCACCAAGTGATTTTTATCGCCAAGTGATTGCACCGCCGGCTCCCTTCTGGGGGCCGGCTTGTTTTTGGCCTAGGAAAGGGCGGCGCCGCGCGCGTTGACGTACAGCGCGTAAAGCGAGCGTGTCGCCGTGATAAAGAGCCGGTTGCGCCGCGGCCCGCCAAAGGTGAGGTTGGCGACCGGCTGGGGTATGCGGATGCGGCCCACGCGCTTGCCCTCGGTATCGAAGACCTGGATGCCGTCGCCCGCCGAACACCAGATCCAGCCATCCGTATCGACGCGGAAGCCATCCGGCACACCGACATCGACCGAGCAGAATTCCCGTCCATTGACCGGGCGGCCATCGACCATGTCGAAGACGCGGATGTGGCGCGGCACTTCGGGGTCATGGCTGGCGCCGGAATCGGCGACATAGAGGCGCGTTTCGTCGGGCGAGAAAGCCAGGCCATTGGGCTGCACGAAGTCGTCGATGACGCGGGTGATTTCGAGCGTTTCCCCGTCCACGCGATAGACCCCATGCGCATCCTGTTCGGACGGCGCCATATAGCCCTCATAGTCGGAAAGGATGCCGTAGGTGGGGTCGGTGAACCAGATCGCGCCGTCGGAGGTGACCACGACATCATTGGGCGAATTGAGCTTGCGGCCCCCGAAACTGTCGGCGAGGACGGTGATCGAGCCGTCGATCTCCGTGCGCGTCACGCGGCGCGGCCCGTGCTCGCAGGAGATGAGCCGTCCCTGCCGGTCGCGGGTGTGACCATTGGCGAAGTTGGACTGCGCCAGATAGGTCGTGACCGTATTGTCGCGCGGCTCGTAGCGCAGGACGCGCTCATTGGGGATGTCGGAAAAATAAAGGCAGCCATGGTCGCCGAACCAGACCGGCCCCTCGGCCCAGCGGCAACCCGAATAGAGCTCGTCGAGCCCGGCATTGCCCTGCAGCTTGGCGGCGAAACGGGGATCGATAATGTCGTAGAGCGGCTCTGTGGTCACGGGCGGCGTCCTCCTCGTCCCCATGCATATTGCGCCTTGTCGCAGCGCTCAAGCGTCACTTGCCCGGCGCGCCCGGCTTGCTCTAGGACTGGGAAGACGGCGAGGTTCTGGCATGATCACCTGTTTCGATATTGGCGGCTCGACCATCAAGGCCGCAACGGCGACGAGCGCGCGAGACCTCGGGCCGCTGGGCCGGGTGCCGACCCCCCATCATGATTTCGAGGCCTTTGCGGCGGCCATTGCCGGATTCGTGACGGCCGGAGGCGCGCCTTCGGGATCGGCAGTCGCCATTTCGGTGACCGGCGTGGTCGATCCGGCGACCAATATCGTCACTTGTGCCAACATTCCCTGCATCGACGGGCGCGATCTGGCAGGCGATCTGGCACGGGCGCTGGGCCGTCCCGTCATCGTCGCCAATGATGCCGACTGCTTTGTGCTTGCCGAAGCACAGGCGGGCGCGGGGCAGGACCATCGCGTCGTCTTCGGCGTCATTCTGGGGACTGGTGTCGGCGGCGGCCTTGTCGTGGACGGCAAAATCCATTCCGGCGCCGGTGGCCTCGCTGGCGAATGGGGACACGGTCCGGTGGCGGCGACCGTGGCAGGAACGCCGCCGGTGGCCATCCCGAGCCTCCCTTGCGGCTGCGGCCAGACCGGGTGCGTGGACACGGTGGGTGGCGCGCGTGGGCTGGAACGGCTCTACAAGCACCTTTTCGGCGCAGAAAAGACCAGCGCCGAGATCATCGCGGCGTGGCTCGAGGGGGGCGCAGCTGCCGGCCGCGCCGTGCAGTGCCAGATCGACCTCCTTGCCGGGCCGCTGGCGCTGACGGTCAATATTGTGGGGCCGGATATTGTGCCCGTCGGCGGTGGATTGGGCAGTGTGCCCCGGTTGGTGACCGAGCTCGATCGGGCGGTTCGCGCGCGTATCCTGCGCAAAACCGAGTCGCCGCTGGTGGTGCCCGCGCAACTGGCTCTTGAACCGGGCCTGGTGGGCGCCGCCATTCTGGCGCTGGGGGAGGCGGCATGAGCGGAACATTGCTCGAAATCTGCGTCGATGACGCCGAAGGGCTGGCCGCCGCCATCGAGGATGGTGCGGACCGGATCGAACTCTGCTCGGCGCTGGAACTGGGCGGGCTGACGCCGTCTGCGGGTCTGGTCGCACTGGCCGCCAAGGCACCGGTGCCGGTGCGCGCCATGATCCGCCACCGGCCCGGCGACTTTGTTTTTTCTGACGCTGAGGCCGAGGTTTTGCTGGCCGATATCGCAGCCATGCGCAGCGCCGGCCTTGAGGGCGTGGTGCTGGGCGCAAGCCTTGGGGATGGACGGCTGGATGAGCAACTGCTTCGCCGGCTGGTGGAGGCAGCATCGGGCATGGGACTGACGCTGCATCGTGCTTTCGACGTGGTGCCGGATCAGGCCGCCGCACTGGAAATGGCGATTGCGCTGGGCTTTGACACGATCCTCACCTCTGGAGGCGCGAGCAATGTCACCGAGGGCATGGATGCGCTGGGCCGTATCGCCGCCGAGGCCGGGGACCGCATCACCATCATGCCCGGTGGCGGCGTGTCGGCCGGGACAGTCCCGGCCCTGCGCGCGGCGATGGACCTGCGCGCCATCCATGGCTCCTGCTCGGAGCCGGCAGCGCCGGCGACCGAACCGGCGGAGCGCCTCGGCTTTACGAGCCCCAGCCGCCGCCGGACCAGTGTCGCGAAGGTCGCAGCGCTCAAGGCGGCTCTTGCCTAAATGCAGGCGGTGACAAAGGTCACCGGGAAATAGACGAGGACACCCGCGCCAAGCGCCGCGCGATTGGCCCAGAGCGCCGAGCGGGAGAGGGACGTCTGCGGCTCGCCCGTCTGGTAGGGCCGGTGCAGGGACAGCCAGACCAGCGGAACCAGCGAGGCCAGATAGGCCGCGATCAGGATGGGACGATGCCACTCGCCCCAGCCAAAGGCACAGCCCAGAGCCTGCAGCGCATAAAGCAGCACGAAGGCCGCCGACCAGATTGTGAACCCTGCGATAAGCAGGATGAGTGCCCGCATATCCTGCCGGTTCATGCCACGCCTCCAGCCCGGGCGAGGAACATGGCGAGACCCAGCCCGGGCACCAGGGCCGCGGCGGCATAGCTGTTCCACAACGACGCCAGAACCATTTCTGTCTGGCGCCGCGCCGAGACGTATCCGCGACCCAGCCGCCAGAGCCCGTGCGCGGCCAGAAGTCCGCCCAAAAAGCAATGGAGCGCGCCATAGGCGAGGAGAGCGAGAATGATCGCCTGCCGCGCATGGCCGGTGCGACTGGGCAGATCCAGCGCCATGGTGAGCAGCGCGACAAGCGCGACGCCCTGCGCAACGGTGGCAATGATTAGTCCCACCGCCGCATGCCCGCCTCTGGCATTGGTGATGCGGGCGAGGATGCCGGCGCCGGCCGCGATGGCGGCGCCGCCCAGGGCGATGAAGCCGGGCCAGAACGCCCAGTCGAGCGGGATTATCCCGTCCCAGTTCGGCGCCACGACGAGCAGGAAAAGGCCCCCGAACAGCAGCGAGGCATAGAGCGTCGCGTTCATGACGATGGCGGCGCGATTGGCGAGCACGCTGACATTGGAAAGGCTTTCCACATCGAGCACGGCCCGTTCACCCATCCCGATATCGACCGGGCCAAGGTCCCTCTTTTGACCAAGCGAAGTGGGCCAGAGGAGGAACAGGACCAATGTCGCGACAGCGCCGAAGGGCGCCAGCCAATACTGGCCGAAGAGCATGGCGAGAAAGAAGCTGGCGGTGGCCAGCGCGGTCCATAGCGGCAGGTAGGTGCGGCGTGGCAGGATGATCACATGCTCCGGCGCGCCGGTCAGCATGTCCACGCCCATGGTCTCCTGATCGTCATTGCGGGCAAAGCCAAGATAGCCGGTGCCTCCAGCCGAACGCGGCCCGATCAGCGCCGGCTTGAGCGCGTCGGCGCGTTCATCGATACGGGGGATGGCCGCGAAATTGTAGCTCGGCGGCGGGGTCGGCGTGGCCCATTCCAGCGTCTGCGCATGCCAGGGATCGCGGCGGAAGCGCTTGCCGAAGCGGAATTGCAGCACGATGTCGGCGAGCACCAGGCAGAAGCCCATGGTGAGGATGAAACCGCCCACCGAGCTGAGGAGATTGAGCCAGTCCCAGCCCCAGTTGGACGGATAGGTGGAGATGCGCCGCGGCATGCCCATGAGGCCCGTGAGGTGCATCAGGAAGAAGGTGAGGTTGAAGCCGATAAAGATCAGCCAGAAGGCGGGGATGGAAAGTCGGTAGAGGCTCTGCTTGCCGGTGATATGGGGCAGCCAGTGGTAGATGCCCGCCAGCATGGGGAACACAAAGCCCCCCACCAGCACATAGTGGAGATGCGCCACGACAAAGTAGCTGTCATGGGCCTGGGTGTTGAAGGGCACCATGGCCAGCATGACCCCGGTCAGCCCCCCGATGACGAAGACGAAAAAGAAGCCAAAGACATAGAGCATGGGAATGTCCCAGCGCGGCTTCCCCGAGGCCAGTGTGCCCAGCCAGGCAAAAATCTGCACGGCGGTGGGAATGGCGACAAGCGCACTGGCGGCCGAGAAAAAGGCCAGCGCCAGATGGGGAATGCCCACAGTGAACATGTGGTGGACCCAGAGCCCGAAGCTGAGGAAACCCATGGCGACGATGGCCGCGATGATGGCGCGATAGCCCAGGATCTGCCGCTGCGCGAAGACCGGAATGATGGTCGAAAGCGCGCCGGCCGCGGGCAGGAAGATGATGTAAACTTCGGGATGCCCGAAGAGCCAGAACAGGTGCTGCCAGAGGAGCGGATCGCCGCCCCGCGTCGGATCGAAGAAGGGCAGGTCGAATGCCCGTTCCAGTTCGAGCAGGATCGAGCCCAGGATCAGCGGCGGGAAGCCCACGATCATCATCCCCGATGTGACCAGCATGTACCAGGCCATGAGCGGCATGCGCACCAGCGACATACCCGGCGCGCGCATCTTGAGGATGGAAACGAAGATTTCGATGGCCGCCGTCACCGCCGAGATTTCGACAAAAGTAATGCCGAGGAGCCAGACATCGGCATTGATGCCCGGCGTATAGGGGCGCGAGGAGAGCGGGGTATACATGAACCAGCCGCTGTCCGGCGCCGCCCCGAACAGCATGGCGACGATCAGGATCGAGCCGCCGAAAAGGTAACACCAGAAGCCATAGGCGGTGAGGCGCGGAAAGGCCATGTCGCGCGCGCCCAGCATCTTGGGCAGCATGTAGATGACAAAGCCCTCGAACATGGGAATGGCGAAGAGGAACATCATCACCGTGCCATGCATGGTGAAGATCTGGTTGTAGATTTCCGGCCCCACAAAGGCGCTGTTGGGCGTCGCCAGCTGGGCGCGGATCAGCATGGAGAGGAAGCCGCCAATGGCAAAGAAGGTCAGCGCCACGACCATGAAGCGCTTGCCCAGCACGGTGTGATTGACGCTGGACAGCCTGCCAATGCCGGGTGGGGTCATCCAGATGCGTTCGAGCTGCTTGTGAAGGCGGATGGGGGAAGGCGTCATCTCGGTTATCGGCCCCCTCCCATCAGCGCGGCGAAGTCAGCGGGCGCGTGGGCCTCCACCTGGAAGAACATGATCTCGTGGCCCTCTCCGCAATATTCGGCGCACTGGCCCCAATAGGTGCCGGGTTCGTCGGCTTCGAGCCGGATGATATTGGTGTGTCCGGGAATGGCGTCGATCTTGCCGCCCAGCCGCGGAATCCAGAAGGCGTGGATGACGTCTTCGGCGGTGATGACAAAATCAACCGGTTCCCCGGCGGGGATGTGGAGCACGTCGTTGGGGCTGGTGCGGCCATCGGGATAGGTGAAGGTCCATTCCCAACGGCTGGCATGGGCGCCGATGCGCAGCGGATCCTCCCCGCGGGGGAGCAATTGCTCGCCCAAGACCAGCGCCGTGCCGGTGAGCAGCACGAGCACCGGAATGGGCAGCACGAGCCCGCCGCCGATGATCCAGTGCGCCGGCTTGAGCCGGGTGACCACGTCGCTTCTGAAATAGGCGAGAAAGAAGAGCACCATCACCAGCGCGAAGAGCACTGCCGCCCCCCAGAACATCACCCACCAGAGTGTGGCCAGATTTGCGGCGCGGGGACCGGCGGGATCGAGCGCGGACAATTCGCCCGTGCAACCGGCGAGCGCCCCAGCCGTTGCACAGAGTGCAACGAGTTTGAAAACGGGGGCGAAACGATGAGCGAAACGGCGCGGCAGAGCGAAGAAGCCGAAATGGCGCTGGAAGAAGGCCAGGAAGCCAGCGCCAACCATCCCAATCCCCACATTCGCGACGTGGCCGAGCAGGATGTTGGTTCGGCCATTGCGGTTGCCGGCCACCCGATCCATGCCATGCTTGTGCATTTCCCGATTGCCTTTGTCGTCGCAACGCTGGGCGTCGATGTTTTCTACTGGTTCACCGGCGAGGATTTCTGGCTTCAGGTCGGCACCTGGGCGGCGGGCGCTGCGTTCATCTTTGGCGTTCTGGCTGCCATTGTCGGCACGGCCGAACTGCTGGCGGTTCCAGGCATTCGCGTGCGGGTGGCGAGCTGGAACCACGCCATTGCGGCCATGGTCATGCTGGCCATTGTCGGCGCCAATGCGGGCCTGCGTATCTATTGGCCCGATACTGTCCTGCCGAACGGCATCATGCTGTCGGTCCTGTCCACGTTCGCGGCGGGCTTTGCCGGCTGGCACGGAGGCAAGCTGATTTTCGATCATGGTGTCGGCCTCCTCATTTCTGCCAAGGATTGAACGGGGCCAGCAGCTCACCCAGCCTGCCGGGCACGAAGAGGTCGGCGAAAAACGTCGGCCATTCGAGCTGCGGCTTGCCCAGCACGAGAATGAGGATGGTGCAGACAGTGAGCAGGGTGAGCGGCATGACCAGTGCGAAGCGCCAGAGCGGATAGGCGCGGCCGGGCTCGAATAGGCGCAGGATCTGCAGGCCCGAGAAAATGTGGATGCCCGTCATCACCGAGACGGCGAGGAGCTTGGCCGTGAACCAGGCCTCATAGGTGCCCATGAGGAAGATCAGCGCCGTGCCCGAGGCAATGGCAAGGAAGGCGCCCGGAGACATGACGGCGACGTAGAGGAAGCGGGTAAAACCATGGAGGCGATGCAGCGCATCGTCCGCCAGGCCCTTCCGTTGCAGATAAAGGAACGGAAGGGCAATCAGCCCCGCGCTCCAGAGTGCAATGGCGGCGACGTGGAGGAACTTGAGCCAGGTTACGATCACTCGGCGGCCTCCCGGCGGGGCGCCAGGGCGTCGACCAGCCGCCAGAGGACGAGGGCGAGGAGCGGCAGGTTCGCCGGCACCCACATGATGAGCCCGGCAAGCTGCTGGTCGTCGTGCGGGGAGAGGCCGAAACCGGCAGTCGTCGCGAAGTGCGGCACGTAAAGGGGCTGGCCGGCAAAGACCAGAAGCGCGCCGAGCATGCCCATCTGGGTGGCCGACGCGAGCGCCGTACCGGCCGCGGACATGGCAGAGGGGGCACCGAACAGGCCCAGCCACAGCCAGGTGAAGCTCGCGAGCAGGCTCAGCTGCATGGCCCAGTAGATGGCAGGATGGGCGAAGGCTGCCGTGTAAAGATCAGGGCTGTGCCAGAGCCAGAGCGCCACGGTTGAAAGTGTCAGCGGCAGCAATAGACCCATGCGCTGGCCCCAGTGCGAGGGCAGGCTGAGGGCAAGGAGCGGCGCGACAGCCATTGTCAGAAGCACGTGGTGGCTGACACGAGCCGAAAAGAGGCTCACCGTCAGCGCGCAGAGCGGGGACACAAAGAGGATGGCGGCGAGCGCCCATGCCCCGGCAAAGGCCGTTTTGCGGCCGCGAGGTGCAGTGCGAAGCGCGTAGATGCCGGCCAAGGCGGTGAGCACGAGCCCCGCCAGAAGACCCGGCTCAAAATTCCAGCGGCTCCAGAGGTCGCCCGGCACAGGCGGGAGGCCGCAATAGCTCATGTCGAAGGAAAAGGCTGACGCTTGATCCATTTCCGTTCCGTATGTGAGGGGTGATGGGCGCCTGCATGGGCGCCCTGTGATCAGGGCTGCTCGGTCTCCTCGGCAGGCGCCGCCGAAGGCAGCGCGAAGGCGATGAAGTAGTCGCCGATGGGCGTTTCCATGAAGTCATGGCCACCCGCATTGATCACCACGATCTGCCGTCCCTGCACCTCGTAGGTCATGGGCGTGGCCTGGCCACCGGCGGGCAGGACGAACTGCCAGACTTCTTCGCCGGTTTCGATATCGATGGCCCGCAGGATGTCATCGGTTGCCGCGGCGATAAAGAAGAGGCCCGAGGCGGTGACAAAGCCACCGGCATTGTTGGGCGTGCCGATGTCGAGCGGCAGCATGGACGGGATGCCGAAAGGACCGTTCTTGCGGGCCGAGCCGAAGGGGCGATCCCAGAGCACTTCGCGCGTGGTGAGGTCAATGGCGGCGATCCCGCCATAGGGCGGCTGCGAGCAGAGCATGCCCGTAAACGGCACGCGCCAGCCGGCATTGACGCGAATGCCATAGGGCGCGCCGGCCTGCGGGCTGAGAGAGCCATGCGAACCGCCGCCGGCTTCGGAGTCGTAGTTGGGGTCGGTGATCGGCAACACGCCCGCCGCGTCCACTTCTTCGCGCGGTACCAGCTGGTTGTAGTTGGGCATGTTGTTGTAGTTGGTGATCATGATGTTGTTGACCGGGTCGATGGCAACGCCACCCCAGTCCACGCCACCATTGTAGCCGGGGAACTGGATCCAGGGCCGGTCAACGGTGGGCGGGGTATAGACGCCGTCATAGGCTGCCTCGCGGAACTGGATACGGCACCAGAGCTGGTCCAGCGGGGTCATGCCCCACATATGGGCCTCGGTAAGGTCCGGCTTGAGCAGGTTCGGGAAGTCGGTGACAAAGGGCTGTGTGGGCGAGAGACGCTCCGGCTCGACACCGCCCTGCGGGGCGGGACGCTCTTCGATCGTCACCAGCGGTTCGCCGGTTTCGCGGTTGAAGATATAGAATTGCGCCTGCTTGGACGGCATGATGATGGCCGGCACCGGGCCGTCGGCGGTGGGGAAATCCACCAGCGAGCCCTGTCCGCCCAGGTCATAGTCCCAGATGTCGTAATGCACGGTCTGGTAATGCCAGACGACGTCGCCGGTCTCGACATCGAGCGCCACGATGGCGGTGGAATAGGTGTTCTCGGCCTCGGAGCGATCACCGCCCCAATAGTCCACGGCCGAATTGCCCATGGGCAGATAGACCATGCCGAGCTCATCATCGCCCGAAGCAATGGTCCAGACATTGGGCGTGCCCGGCGTGTAGATCTCGCCTTCGGGCGGCAGGTCCTTTTCACCCGGCCGGCCCATGTCCCAGGCCCATTTGAGCTCGCCGGTGACCGCGTCATAGCCGCGGATCACGCCCGAGGGCGCTTCGCGGGTCTGGCCGTCGCTGACCTGGCTGCCCACGACCAGCACGTTGCGCACCAGGGTCGGGGGCGAGGTGGGGGCATAAAAGCCCGGTGCGGTGTCGCCGATGCCGTCGAGCAGGTTGACCATGCCGCCATTGCCGAAATCCGCGCAGAGCTGACCGGTCTCGGTATCGAGCGCGATCATGCGCGCATCATGGGTCAGGTTCACCACGCGGGTGGCGCAGAGCTCGGTGCGATCGGCGCTGGGATTGTCGTAATAGACAAGGCCTCGGCACGAGGCATTGTAACCGATCGCGTCTGTCGTCACCGAGGGGTCATAGGTCCAGAATTCGGCGCCGGTTGCCGCATCGAGGGCTGAAATCTTGTTCAGCGCCGAGCAGAGATAGAGCCGGTCGCCGACCTTGACCGGCGTATTCTGGTTGCCGAAGGGTTCGTCGTTTTCTGGCAGGTCACCGGTGCGGAACTCCCAGATCTGTTCGAGCTGGTCGACATTGTCCCTGGTGATCTGGCCGAGAGGCGAATAGCGCACGGCCTTGTGCGTGCCGCCATAGGCCGGCCAGTCAACGCCGGTTTCGAGCGCGATGTAATCGACGCCAACCTGTGCCGGGCCGGCCGGCTGTTCGATGGCGTCGGCTGCCGGCTCAACTTCTGGTTCGCCCGCGGGCTGGGGCGCTACCACATCTGGCTGCGTCGGCGCGGCAGGGCTGTCCACCAGGGCCGGAGCTTCCGTTTCGACCGGTGCAGTCAGGGTCTCTTCCTGCGCAAAGCTCGATTCCACGCCATATTGGGCGACATTGATGGCGCCCAGCGCGCCCGCCAGCGTTACCGCAGCGGCGGCCATGCCGGTGCCATAGCGCCGGATCGATCCGCGCAGCGCCGGCAGGGTGGTGAGGACGAGAACCAGCACAATGGTGGGGGCGATGAGACGCGGCACCTGGGCCCAGCCGTTAAAGCCGGCTTCCCAAAGCGCCCAGATCAGCGTGCCGACATAAGTGACCGCATAAACCCACAGCGCCATGATCTCTCGCCGGAACAGGAACCAGGCGGTGGCGATGAGGCCGATGCCGGCGGGAAGGTAATACCAGGAGCCGCCCAGGGTGATGAGATAGGCCCCGCCCACCGCAATCGGCAGGCCGAAGGCCAGAAGCAGCACTCCGACAAGCATGGTCCACCAGAACGCAATACCCTTACGATTGTGTCTGTTCGGCACATGCTCGGTCATGAAGCTCTCCATTTGGGGTTAAGGCCGCAACGCCCCAATGGCGCCGCAGTTCCACCCCGGCGCCGACACAATGTCGCAGCGGGCCTGCGGAAGCTTCGAATTGGTCAACGCCATTGTCGCAATGCACACGGCTCTTCCAACGGTCTGTTTACGCCCGCGGCGTAGGATGGGGCCTCCGCAGAAAATCCGGGAGCGCGCATGTCAGCCAGCGATACAGAGCTGCTACTGCGTCTGCAGTCCGAAGTACTCGAAGCCGTGGCGCGCGGCGATACCCTGGCCGAAGCCGGGGCCATTCTGTGCCGGCGTGTCGAAGACGCGGCCTCGGAAGTGCTCTGCTCCATTCTGCTGATCGACGAAAACAATTGCCTCCAGCCGCTGGCAGCGCCCAGCCTGCCAGAAAGTTATTCGGAGGCCCTGCGCGGCGCGCCCATCGGTCCCAATGTCGGCTCCTGTGGAACGGCCGCCTGGCGCAATGAGCCGGTCGAAGTATTCGATATCGCCACCGATCCCCTGTGGGACGACTTCCGCCATCTGGCCCTGCCGATCGGGCTGCACGCCTGCTGGTCCAGCCCCATCCGCGACGGCGAGGGCCGGGTGGTCGGCACTTTCGCGTTTTACTATCGCGTGGCGCGCCGCCCGACCAGTTTCGAGCGCCAGATCGTCGAAACCTGCCTGCATCTGTGCGGCCTTGCCATCGAACATGAAATCGTCCGCGCCCGCAATTACCGGCTGGCCTATTACGATGCGCTGACCGGCCTGCCCAATCGCGGCCATTTCAACGACGTGCTCGCCAACATGATCGCCGGGCAAGCGGCCTTCGGGCTCATCATGGTCGATATCGACCATCTCAAGCTCGTCAATGACAGTATCGGACACGCGGCCGGTGACGCGCTGATCCGCGCCATTGCCGGGCGCCTCGCCAGATGCGGAGCCCACATCACGCCCTGCCGGCTGGGCGGCGACGAGATGGCGGTGCTGGTCAGCGACTGTCCCGATCATGAAACGCTTTCGCGGGTCGCACAGACTATCCTCGCATCCGTCGGGGGTATGGTCCCGGTTTCCGGCAAGAGCGTTGATGCCCATGTCACGATGGGCGGCGCAGTTTTCGGCATCGACGGTCGCGACGCCGATACGCTTTGCCAGAATGCCGACTTTGCCCTCTACCAGGCCAAGCAGAGCCATCGCGGCGGCTATCTGCCCTTCCAGCCGGGTCTGCGCATCGACATGGTGCAGCGCATCGCCATCGTGCGCCAGCTCGACCAGGCCATGACCGAGGGGCGCGTCCTGCCCTATTATCAGCCAATCGTGCAGCTCGACACCGGGGAGATCGTGGGGCTGGAGGCCCTGGCGCGTCTGGCGCTGCCCGATGGCCGCATCGCTTCCGCCGGGGAATTCCGTACTGGCCTCGATGATCCGCGCATCGCCTACGAACTGACCGGCCGCATCCTCGAACAGGTGGCGCGGGACATCCGCGGCTGGCTCGATGCCGACATCCGGTTCCAGCATGTGGGCGTCAACGTCACCACCGGCGACTTCCAGCGCGGCGACCTGGCCGAGCGCGTGATCGATATTTTCGGCCGCCACGATGTGCCGCTCAACCATGTCATTCTGGAGGTGAACGAAGCGGTCTTCATGGGCGGCAGCGACCGCGCCGTGCCCAGGGCGGTGGAGGCACTGCGCGCCAAGGGTCTCCTAGTGGCGCTCGACGATTTCGGCACCGGCTACGCCTCGCTCACGCACCTGCTCACCTTCCCGGTCGACATCATCAAGATCGACAAGTCCTTCGTCGAACGCCTCGGGGTCGACAAGTCCGGCGAGGTCGTGGTGCGCGCCATGTTCGACATTGCACGCCATCTGAACATGAAGGTGGTGTCCGAAGGCATCGAGGTGCCCACGCAGGTGGAAATGCTGCGCCAGTTCGGCGGCACGCTGGGGCAGGGCTATCTCTTCTCGCGCCCGGTGTCGCTGCGGGATACGACCGCCATGCTCAAGGTCTTTGCCCAGCGCTCCGGCCCGGAAAGCCGGCATCGCGAGGGGCCCAGGCGCAAGCTGCACTCTGCGATAGCCGATGACAGGACGATGACAGGCTGAGCGCATAACCTCTGGTTTACGGACGCAACGTCGTTCGACTTGTTTAGGGAGGTTCTATTGAACAAGCTGCTTCTCGCGGCGCTGGTTTCCGGCGCCCTTTCCGTGCCTGCTTTCGCAGCCGACTATAACATCCTGGCGCCGGCTGCGCCCGGTGGCGGCTGGGACCAGACCGCCCGTTCCATGCAGGAAGCCCTGCAGGCCGAAGGCATTTCGGCCAATGTGCAGGTGAACAACGTTCCCGGCGCTGGCGGCACCATTGGTCTCGCCCAGTTCGCCACCCAGGAGAACGGCAATCCCAACGCCCTGATCGTGGGCGGCTATGTGATGGTCGGCGCAATCCTGACCAACGCCTCCCCCGTGACCCTGGCCGACGTGACCCCCATTGCCCGCCTCACCGGTGAAGCTGTGGCCATCGTTGTGCCCTCTTCCTCCGAAATCCAGGACATGGCTGGCCTCGTTGCCAAGCTCAAGGAAAATACCGGCGCCGTTTCCTGGGCCGGCGGCTCGGCCGGTGGCGCAGACCACATCACGGCCGGTCTCATCGCCAAGACCATCGGCGTCGACCCCACCCAAGTCAACTACATCGCCTATTCGGGCGGTGGCGAAGCCCTCGCAGCCATTCTGGGCGGTCAGGTGACCGTTGGCATTTCCGGCATCAGCGAATTTGCCGGCCAGATCGAAGCGGGCGACCTGCGCCTGCTCGCCGTGTCTTCGGACGAGCGCGTGCCGGGCGTCGATGGCCCGACCCTCAAGGAAGCGGGCGTCGACATGGCGCTCCAGAACTGGCGCATGGTTGCTGCAGCGCCAGGCATCACCGATGAGCAGAAGGCCGCCATCACCGAGGACATCCGCAAGATGGCCGAATCCGCCTCCTGGCAGACGACGCTCGAAACCAAGGGCTGGGTCGATACCTATCTCGACGGCGAAGAGTTCGACGCCCAGCTGGCTGCCGATATTGCAGCCACCGAAGCCATCCTGAAAGACATTGGCCTGGTCCAATGATCAACGGCTCCTCCAGCCCGCAGCGCCGCCCCGATGGGGCGGCGTTTGTGATTGCGGCGATCCTGGCCGGCATTGCCGTTGTCATCTTCTGGCAGACCGCGCAGATGCGGGTTCCCACCCAGCAGCAGCGGATCGGCCCGACGGTATTTCCCTATATCGTGGCCTCCGGACTGGTCCTGCTCGCCATCGGCACTGCCATATCTGCCTTGCGAGGCGGCTTCCCCGAGCGCAGTCGCGACGACTACCGGCCCATCTTCTGGATCGTCTCCGGGCTGATCCTGCAGATCCTGCTGCTCTCCACGGCCGGTTTCTCCATCGCCACCGGCGTGCTCTTTGCGTTCACAGCCCGCGGCTTTGGTCAGGGCCCGCTCTGGAAGACCATTCCCATCGGCACACTCTTTGCGCTCGTGGTCTGGTTCATCTTTGCACGCGGCCTGCAACTGTCGCTGCCCTCCGGCGTGCTTGAGCGCCTCGTCACCACGGGGAGCCCGTTCTGATGAACACGTTCGAACTTCTCGCCCAGGGACTCCTTGCCGCCCTGCAATGGCAGAACATCATCTACGCCCTGATCGGCGTCACGCTGGGAACGGCCGTGGGCGTCCTGCCCGGGATCGGTCCGGCGCTCACCGTGGCGCTGCTGTTGCCCGTCACCAGCAAGCTTGATCCGGCCGGATCGCTGATCATGTTTGCCGGCATCTATTACGGCGGCATGTATGGCGGCTCGACCACGTCCATCCTGCTCAATACGCCGGGTGAAAGCGCCTCCATCGTGACGGCGCTCGAAGGCAACAAGATGGCCCGCGCCGGTCGGGGCGGTCCAGCTCTCGCCACGGCCGCCATCGGCTCGTTTATTGCCGGCCTCATCGCCACGCTGGGCCTGGCCTTCATCGCGCCCTTCGTTGTCAAATTCGCCCTGGCGTTCAGCCCCGCCGACTATTTTGCGCTGATGGTCCTGGCCTTCGTCACCGTCTCGGCCGCCTTTGGCGACAGTCCCCTGCGCGGGCTGACGGCACTGTTTATCGGTCTCGGCCTGGGCCTGATCGGCATCGATCAGCAGACCGGGCAGACGCGCCTGGCCTTCGGCATCCTCGACCTGCTCGACGGCATCGAGGTGACGACGCTGGCCGTAGCGCTCTTTGCCATTGGCGAAACGCTCAAGACGGCGGCGGACCCCGAACAGGTCAAGGCGCAGGTCATGGCCGTCAAGGGTTCGGTCTGGATGACCATCGATGACTGGAAGCGCTCCTGGGCGGCCTGGCTGAGGGGCACCTTTATCGGCTTCCCCATCGGCGCCATGCCGGCGGGTGGCGCGGACGTTGCCAGCTTCCTCTCCTATTCGACGGAAAAGAGCTTCTCCAAGAAGCCCGAGGAATTCGGTCATGGCGCCATCGAGGGCGTTGCAGGTCCCGAAGCGGCCAACAATGCTTCGGCAGCCGGCACGCTCGTGCCGCTGCTGACGCTGGGCCTGCCCACCACCGCAACTGCGGCCATCATGCTGGCCGGCTTCCAGCAGTTCGGGCTCCAGCCCGGTCCGCTGCTCTTTGCCAACAGTGCGCCGCTCGTTTGGGCACTGATCGCCAGCCTGCTCGTCGCCAACTTCATGCTGCTGGTGCTCAACCTGCCGCTGATCGGCGTCTGGGTGAAACTGCTGACCGTGCCCAAGCCGTGGCTCTATGCCGGCATCCTGACCTTTGCCACCCTCGGCACGCTGGGCGCCAATGGTGCCATGTCCATGGGCTTTGGTCCGGTGCGGATTTCCTTCGAGCTGGTGCTGCTACTGGCCTTCGGCGTCCTGGGCTATCTGCTCCGCCGCTTCGGCTACCCGATTGCGCCGGTAGTGGTGGGACTGATCCTGGGGCCAATGGCCGAACAGCAACTGCGCCGCGCGCTCAATATCAGCCAGGGCGATGTCGGTGTTCTGGTCAGCTCGCCGATCTCTATCGTGCTCTATGTCGTGGCGATCATTGCCGTTGGCCTGCCTATGATCATGCGCATGCGGGGCAAGGGCAAGGTTCTGGGGCAGTTGGCGACCGACGAGGACTGATCCTCGCCGGCAGAAATGAGAAAGCCCGGATGCGCGGGAGGGATCGCGCATCCGAGCTTCTTTGCGTCGGCAGCTGTGCTGCAGGGCCGGGGAGGGAGGGGCCTTGGCCCCGCGCTCAGAGCTTGCCGATCGAGCGGAAAGCGGTGGGGTCGATGCCCAGGTTGGACAGGTGCTTGGCCTTGGGCGCCCGGCCGCCTTCGACAGCCGCCGAAACCGCAACGGCACTGCCGAAGACGGTGGCGAAAGTGTCAAGGGTCGCAAAGAACTTGTTCTTGCGGGGGGCGGTCATGGCTTTAAGCTCCTCTAGTCCGGACCCAGGAACATCCCGGCTCGCTTCCATGACCCCTAGATGGGCCTACCCACCCCCGGGCGGTAGAGCCGGTTTGGTCAGCCCAGCCATGCGCCCAGCGTGAAACTTCTCGCCTCGCGATGGCCCCGCCGCATTCGGGCAAGTCTGGTTAGGTCACTTTCAAGCCGTGCGTCAGGGCTTGGGGGAGACGATTTCCTGCCAGGTGTCGAGAAAGCGCTGTCGCCGCAGCGTATCGAGCGCCACCAGAAGACTGGGCCCCAAGGGGATCGGCTGGATGACGCCGCGCCCGCGCGCCGCGATCTTCTCGCTGGTCCAGTCGCCCGCCCCCTCCGGCACGACGGAACCCAGCGCCGTCGGGCCGGCGGCCACGGCCTGTCCGCCCGGCGAAAGGGCAAAATCGATAAAGGCCCGCGCCAGATCGGCGTTGGGCGCCGCGCGCGGGATCAGCATCGAGCGCGTCAGCACCAGCACATAATCGTCGGGCACCACGATCTCGATCCGTGCCCCTTCCGCCTGCCGGGCAAAGGCATAGGACCCCAGCACGTTGTAGCCCAGCGCCAGCGACCCGTCGGCCACCCCGTTGAGAATGGCTGGGCTTGACCCGGAAAATTGCGCATTGACCCGGCCAAAGGCGCTCGCCAGCCGCCAGAAGGTCGAGGAAATCGTCTGGTCCTGCGCGGCCAGGAGGTAGCCGACGCCGGAGAGGCCAATGTCGTAGGTGGCGATCTGCCCGCGGAAGCGCTCGGTCTGCGTTTCCAGCAGCTCGGCCAGCGTCAGATGCGTGCGCGGCACCTCGGCGGCAGAGATGCGGTCGGGGTTGTAGATGATCACCGCCGGCTCGAAGGTGAAGCCGAACACCTCGTTGCGCCAATGCGCCCAGTCGGGCAGGGCGCCGAGATAGGGACTGTCATAGGCCAGCGCGTGCCCGTCATTGGCCAGCTTGAGCTGCAGGTCCGAGGCCGAACTGATGATGAGATCGGGCACGACCTCAAGGCCGCCCTGGACGAAGCGCTGGTAGATCGGCAGGGAGTCGGCTTCCTCGTACACCACGCTCACATCGGGCCACTCCGCCTGAAAGGCCTCGACGAAAAAGGAAAAGAGCGGCGTATCGGTGGTGCCGACAATGGTGAGCGTGCGCTCGGTCGTCCCATTCGGCGCCGGATAGGTGATCGGCGCCGCCTCAACCGGGCCCGACGGCAGAAAAAGGGCTGCGGATAGAAACACAGCCGCCGCCATGCCCAGCGCACCACCGCCGCCGCCGCGACGGGGCAGGGGCAGCCTCACCGCCACCGTCAGCCCACCGCCCGCGCGATCCCCAAGCGTCACGCGTCCCCCATGGGCCGCCGCCACGCGCGAGACGATGGAGAGGCCAAGCCCCGATCCCACCACGCCAGTGCTGGCCTTGCCGCGCTTGAACCGCTCCATGACCAGCGCCTTTTCCTCGTCGTCTATGCCCGGGCCCCGGTCGCTCACTGCGACACGCAGGTGTGCGTCCTCCACCGTGCCCTCAATGTCCACCGCGCCCTCCGAATAGACCAGCGCATTGTCGACCAGGTTGCGCATCATCTCGCGCAGGGCCACGCGGTCGACACGCAGGGTTGCGTCGGCGGCCTCGTGCGTCAGAGTGATGGCGAGCCGCCCCGCCTGGTCCGGGTCGAGCCTTTGGCGCACATCCTCGACCACCGCACCCAGGCTGGTCGGCTCGGTCTCGGTGTTCTCCATGCGGTGGGACACCGTGGCTTCCATCAGAAGCTGGCTCACCAGCTGGCTGGCCTGCACCGCCCCGGTATGGATGCGCCCCACCCGCCGGCGCAGGGCTTCGGGGTCCGGCTCGTCCATGGCGACCTCTGCCTGCGCGCGCAAGGAGGCCAGCGGCGTGCGCACTTCATGCGCCGCCTCGGCCACGAGCCCGCTCACCCGCTCCATCGCCTTGTCCAGCCGGGCCATGAAGGCATTGAGCGCGGAGACCAGATGGTCCACTTCCTCAGGTACCGGCACCGTAATGGGCGAAAGATCATCCGGCGCGCGGGCCTGCAATTCCCCCTCGAGCTGGGTGAGGGGCGCGAACATGCGCGAAATGCCGAACCAGACCAGCGCCACCGCCAGCAGCGTCAGCGCAATCACCGGCAGGACCGCATTGGACAGGATTTCCGCGCTCAGCGCCTCGCGCTGGTTCTGCGTTTCGGCCACATGGATGGTCACCCAGCCGGTGTCGCTCGCCGTCGAGATCAGCCGCCCCACGCTCGCCACCCGCACCGTTTCGCTGCGATAGGCGACATCGGAGAAAACGGGCTCCGCCGACACGGTTTCCGGCATCTGCCGGGCAAGGTCCTCGTAGCCCGTCACGGTCTGCGCGTCCGGGTCCTCCACCGCGTAGAACACCCGGTCCTGCCCCGAAAACATGGCAAAGGCGGCGAAGGGGATTTCCACCACCACCGCCTCGTTTTCCACCTGCACCGCGCCGGCAATGGTCAGCGCTGATGCGGCGAGAAGCCGGTCAAAGGCGCGGTCGGACGCGCGCTCGGCATAGTCGCGGATGAAGACGATCAGCACGACAGAGGCCAGCAGCAGCAGCGCCACGGCCAGCGCCAGGATGCGTCGGCGAATGGAAAAGGTGCGGATCGTGGTCTGAGACGGCACTAGGTCTGCACCCGCACCACATAGCCCACGCCGCGCACCGTGCCGATTTCGACATTGGCGTCTTCGAGCTTCTTGCGCAGCCGGGAAATATGGAGCTCCAGCGCATTGACCGAGACATTCTCGTCGAAATTGAAAAGCTGGTTCATCAGCCTTTCCTTGGCGACCACCTTGCCGGCATGGGCGACGAGGATTTCGAGCAGCCGGAATTCGCGCCTGCCCAGTTCCAGCGCTCTGCCGTTCACCGCGGCATTGAGCCCGGACAGATCGAGCTCGAGATTGCCCACGCTGACAAGGCTCGAGGCCTGCCCCCCGCTGCGCCGCAACAGCGCGCGCAACCGCGCTTCCAACTCGCGCAGATCGAAGGGTTTGACGAGGTAATCATCGGCGCCGAGATCGAGCAGGCTCACCTTGTCGTCGATTTCCGAGCGCGCCGTCATGACGAGAATGGGGGCGTTGAACTTGCGCTTGCGCAATTCGGCGATGAGGCTGATGCCATCGCGGTTGGGCAGCATCAGGTCGAGCGCCACGGCGTCGAACTGGTCGGCTTCCGCTGTCGGCACGACATCGGCGCCGTCGCGCACCCATTCCACCGAATGGCCGGCATTGCGCAGGCGCTTCTCGATCGCCTCGCCCAGATCCTCGTTGTCCTCAACCAGCAGAATGCGCATCGCAGCCTCCCACCCGACCATATGCGATTGGCGAGAAAGCGGAAACCAGAAGAACGGGTTAGGCGACGCTGACTAGCAGCACCCCGGCGACGGCCACCACGCCCAGCGCCGAAAGCCCGGCGGCGATCAGCATGGCCTGCGCCCTCTGCACATGCCCGCCCCGGCGGGCGCGCTGCTGCGCCGCCCTGATATCCTGTTCGAATGCGCGAAAGTCGATATTGGCCACAACACCCTCCGCTACTGCGCCGGTCTCGAACCGGAGCGCGCCTGGGCAGCCGCCTTTGCTGGGCTGTTTCTCACCCTCTGGCGCCGATAGTAATCCCGCCGCGGCGCCGGACGAACCGACACCTGAAATCGCGGTTAATTTGCTTCAAAGGCGATCAATGCCTGTCTTGTATGGAAGATATTGAAGCGGCGTGGCAAACGTGGCACAACGCCGGTATGACGCAGCCCGCCCATCTCCATCCCGATCGTCTGTTCCCCGCCGCCGAGCCCGCGCGGTCCATCGCGCGTGACCTCTATCCGGCGGTCAAAGACCTGCCCATCGTCAGCCCGCATGGCCACACCGATCCCTCCTGGTTTGCTGAGAACGGGCGCTTTGCCAGCCCTACGGCCCTCTTCCTGACGCCGGACCATTATGTGCTGCGCATGCTGAAGAGCCGGGGCATTTCCTACGACGCTTTGGGTATTCCCCGGAAGGACGGCAAGCCGGTTGAAAGTGACGGGCGCAAGGCGTGGCGGCTCTTTGCCGAAAACTATTACCTTTTTGCCGGCACGCCCTCGAAAACCTGGGTCGATCATTCGCTGCACGCTGTCTTCGGCATCACCGAGGAGCTTTCGGGCGCAACCGCCGACAGCATCTATGACGCCATCGACGCAAAGCTGGGCTCACCCGATCTGCTGCCGCGCGCCATTCTCGACCGCTTCAATGTCGAGGTCATCGCCACCACCGAATTTGCCCTCGATACGCTGCCCCATCACGAGAAGATGGCCAACGAGGGCCTGATCGGCCGCGTCCGCACCACCTACCGGCCCGACGATGTCACCGATCCCAGCCGTCCGGCCATTGCCGAAAATCTCCGGCGTTTCGGCGAACTGACCGGCGAGGACATCACCACCTGGAGCGGTCTCATCAACGCCCATCGCAGGCGTCGCGAAACGTTCCGGCGCCTGGGTGCCGTCGCCACCGATCACGGCGTCCCGACCGCCAACACGGCTGATCTTCCACTCGCTGAAAAGCAGGCGCTCCTCGACAAGGTCCTTGCCGGCCGGCACGACGCGCAGGACGCCGAACTCTTCCGTGCCCAGATGCTGACCGAAATGGCGCTGCTCTCGGTTGAGGATGGCATGGTGATGCAGATCCATGCCGGCTCGCGCCGCAACACCGATCCGCTCCTGTTCGACCAGCGCGGGCCCGACCTCGGCGCCGATATTCCCGGCCCCACCGATTATGTCGGAGGCCTCAAGGCCCTGCTGTCGCGCTGCGGCAACGAGCCGAACCTGCGCGTCATCATGTTCGTCCTCGATGAGACCACCTATGCCCGCGAACTGGCGCCCATGGCCGGCTACTGGCCAAGCCTGATGATCGGGCCGCCCTGGTGGTTCCATGACAGCCCTCAGGGCATCCGCCGCTACCTCGATCAGGTGGTCGAGAGCGCCGGCTTCTATAATCTTGCCGGCTTCAACGACGACACACGCGCGCTTCTCTCCATCCCCGCCCGCCACGACGTCTGGCGCCGCGAGGTCTGCCATTTTCTCGGCACCTGGGTGGCGGAAAACCGCATCAGCCGGTCAAGCGCCGAAGAGATCGCCCGGCATCTGAGCTACCAGGCCGCCAAGGACGCTTACAGGATCAGGTAAGAAAGAGGGCACCCCCACAAACCTCCCCTGAAGACGGGGGGCGCTTCGGCGCCTGCCGAAACTTGTTCCAAACTAGTCCCTCCCCCTGTTGAAGGGGGAGGCTAGGTGGGGGTGCACCAATCTCAGTGTTCCTCCATCCATCCCCTTGATTGGCAGGACAGGCCCGCGGGACCGTTGCAGAGCGAGGGTGGAGTGGCTCTCCCAGCGGCCGCCCGACCCGCTCGCCCCATTTCCGTCACCTTTGCGCGCCACCGGTCGAATCCTGTCCCGGCTTCTGCTCTAATGGCGCCATGATGAATCAGTCTCCTGCTGAAACTGCACTCAGTCGCGCCCTCATCCGCTGGTCGCTCACCAAGGCAACGCCCGTCGCCGAAACAGCGGGAAGCTGGATTTTCCGGGTCGAGCAGAACGGGCGCAACTTTGCCGCCGTCAAGATCCTCAAGCCCGCAGCCTCCGCGGAAGAGGGCAGGGGCGCGCGCCTCATGCAGTGGTATTCGGGGGATGGCGCCGCAACCGTCTTCGATATTCATGGCGATACCATTTTCATGGAATGGCTCGACGGCGGCACGCTGGGCGAGCCGGCGCGCAATGGCCGTGACGAGGAAGCGACCAACGCCTTTGCCACCGTCGTGGCCAATCTCCATCGCCCCCGTCCAGACATTCCCGACGACCTCGAACCGCTGCGTCAGCGCTTCGAGGCGCTGTTCAAGACCGATGTGCGCGTCTGGCCGCATACCGCCCGCGACCTTTATGCCCGCGCGGCGGGCATTGCGCTCAAACTCTTCGACAAGCCGGCGCCCGACGTGCCGCTGCATGGTGACCTCCATCACGACAACATCATTTCTTCCCAGCGCGGCTGGCTGGCCATCGATCCCAAGGGGCTGATCGGCGACCCGCATTACGAAGTGGCTAATGCCTTCCGCAATCCGGTCGGCGCGCTGAAGCTCGCTGCCGATCCCAGGCGCATCAATGCCATGGCCGATACCTTCTCCCAGCGCCTTGGGCTCAATCGCAAGCGCGTCCTCGGCTTTGCCGCTGCCCATTCCGGGCTCGCCGCCTGCTGGGACCTTGAAGCGGGCAATTCCATCGCCACCGATCTTGCGGTACTACCGCTGCTGCTCAGCGCCTACGATCAGGCCTAAATCTCGGATAAGACCCTGCCGATGCAGAATTTTTCCCGCCGCGCCATCCTGCTTTCCGGCCTGACCATGGCGCTCGCAGCCTGTTCGGCCACCATTCCGCCGCTGCCGGCCAGCACCGACAACCGGCCCGAAAGTCTGACGCGCGACCAGATCGTCTCCGCCATCAACGCCGTGCGCCGCGCCAATGGTGCCCCGGCTTGGGCCTATAATCCCCAGCTCGAAGCCGCCGCCCGCTCGCAGGCGCGCCTGATGGCCAGCAAGGATACGCTGAGCCACGATCTCGGGGTCACCCTGCGCCAGCGCGTCACCGAGGCCGGCTATATGGGCGCGGTGGGGGAAAACGTCGCCAAGGGCTACAAGACCCTGCCCGACGTCATCGAAGGATGGCTGGCGAGCCAGGGGCATCGCAACACCCTCCTGTCGCCCAAATTCGCCGAATTCGGCCTCGCCACCGCGCGCACCGGCTCGGGCAAGCTCTACTGGGCGCTCATCGCCGGCGGCAGTTTTGACGCCTGGCGCGTCTAGGCCCTAGCGCCGCCCGAACACCAGCACCGTTTCCCGGTTGCCATCGCCACCGGCAATGGGGGAGGGGACGGACGTCCTGAGCGCAAAGCCTGCGCTTTCGACAAAGGCAATGACCTCGCCCATGGCGCGCTGGCTCGCGGCCTCGTCGGTCACGATCCCACCCTTGCCGACAAAGTCCCGGCCGACCTCGAATTGCGGCTTGTAAAGGATCACCGCCTCGGCCGCTGGACCGCAGAGCCCAAGCGCCGCCTCCAGCACCTTGGTCACCGACACAAAGCTGATATCGCAGACAAGCAGGTCGACCGGTTCGGAGATGATCGCCCGATCCAGCTCGCGCGCATTGGTGCCTTCAAGGCTCACCACCCGCCCATCGCCCTTGAGGCTCTGGTGCAGCTGCTCGTGCCCCACATCCACGGCAAAGACCTTGGCCGCCCCGCGCTCCAGCAGCACCTGCGTAAACCCGCCCGTGGACGCGCCGACATCGAGGCACACTTTGCCTTCTGGGTGGATCGCCCCGGCATCGAGTCCGGCCAGCAGCTTGAGCGCAGCACGCGATACATAGCCCGCGGCCGGGTCATCCAGCGTCAGGCTGTCGTCCGGGCCAACCATCTGGTTGGGCTTCCTGGCCGGCTCGCCATTGACCCGCACCGTGCCGCGCAGAATGGCATCGCGGGCCCGCGCACGGCTCGGCATCAACCCGCGCTGTTCCAGCATCAGGTCGAGCCGGATACGGCTCACCGCTGGACCAGCCGCTCGATCTTGGCCAAGGCGGTGTCGCTGGCTTCTTCGTAGGAAATGGTGCCCTGGAAGGTGCCGTCGGCCTTGATCAGGAAGGTCAGCGCCGTGTGGTCGACAAGGTAGAATTCGCTCTCCACGTCGCCCGACTTCTTCGAAAAGACGCCAAAGGCCTGCTTGACCTCGTCGGTGGCGGCCTGGTCGCCCACAAGGCCGATGATCGAGGGATCGAAGCCTTCAACGTAGGACTTGACCGCGTCGAGCGTGTCGCGCTCGGGGTCCACCGTCACGAAGATGATGCGCAGATCCTCTTCGCTGAGCCCCAGCTGCGCCCGCCATGCTGTGGTTTCCGCCAGCGTCGTCGGGCAGACGTCCGGGCAGAACGTATAGCCGAAGAAGATAAGGCTCGGCGTGCCGACAAGGTCGCGCTCGTTGAACGTGCCGCCCTTGGTCGAGGCAAGCGCAAAGCTCTGCCCCGTCAGGCCCAGCGGCCGCTGTGGCGGCTTGAAGGCATAAAGCGCTGTGGCACCCAGGGCCGCGACGGCCACAAGTACCCAGAGCACGATCCGGAAATTGCGCAGCGCCTTATTCGTCATCGTTTCATTCCACGGGGCAGGTCAAATCGCGCCCTTGATGGCCAGCGCCCGCCGCGCTGGCAACAGGCACATTGCCGCGTGTCAGCTGGCGTCAAGCGGCTCGGTACCCACGGCCTTGCCTTCGCGCGACAGCGTGATCTTCTCGATCCGCGCCTCGGCGGTGCGCAACAGGGCCTCGCAATGGGCCTTAAGAGCCTCACCGCGCTCATAAATCGCAATGGATTCGGCCAGCGGCGCGCGACCGCTCTCGAGCTTCTGCACGATCTGTTCGAGCTGCTCCAGCGCGGCCTCAAAGCTCAGCGATTTCACATCATCGTGTGCGTTCTCGGCCATGTTCATTCTCCGCAAGCTCGATTGGTCAGCCTTTGAGCAGGCGCGTCACATGCTGGCGCACGCCACCCGAAAGGCCCCTGAGGTCATAACCACCTTCGAGCAACGAGACAATGCGATTGGCGCAGCGCCGCTCGGCAACGTCCATCAATTTGCCCGTCAGCCAGGCGTAGTCCTCGTCCACCCATTCCAACTGCGCCAGCGGATCGCGGTGATGCGCATCGAATCCGGCCGAAATCAGCACGAGGTCGGGCGCGAAATTGTCGAGCGCCGGCAGGATCGTGTCCTTGTAGGCCTCCCGCATCGCGTCTCCGCCCGAATGGGAGGGCAGGGCGACATTGACCACATTGCCGACGCCGGTTTCGCTTGGAAGCCCGGTGCCTGGATAAAGCGGCATCTGATGGCTCGATGCATAAAAGACCGTCGGGTCGTCCTTGAATATGTCCTGCGTGCCATTGCCGTGGTGCACGTCGAAATCGACGATTGCCACCCGGTCGGCGCCATATTTGCGCTGCGCCTCCCGCGCCACGATGGCGACGGTGTTGATGAGGCAAAAGCCCATCGGCCGGGCGATCTCGGCATGGTGACCGGGCGGGCGGATGGCGCAGAAGGCATTGTCCGCTTCCCCCAGAACCACCGCGTCGAGCGCCGCGAGCGCCCCGCCCAGGCCAACGGCCGCCACATCCAGCGACCCATCGGAGATGAAAGTGTCGGTATCGAGCTGGCCGATCCCTTCGGCCGGTCGCGCGTCCCGCAGCTTGCCGAGGTATTCCCCGTCATGCACCAGTTCGGCCAGCATCAGGTCACCGGTGAGCGCATCGCGCCGCAACAGGGCGGAAAAGGCCGGATCATCCAGCGCATCGTTGACGGCCCGGATGCGATCGGCGCGTTCGGGGTGGCCCTGCGGGGTCTGGTGCTCGGCAAAATTGGGCTGGCTGACCAGTAGCGTCGTCAAAGCGGGCTCCCGCACTGCAATTGTATCGTCTTGACGCGGCCATGGCCGCTTGTCAAACAACCCGCCATGACCGCTCCCGATCCCCAGGACATCGAAAATGCCGCCCGCCTGCTGCAGGCCGGCCGGCTTGTCGCCTTTCCCACGGAGACGGTTTATGGGCTGGGCGCCGACGCCACCAATCCCGATGCGGTGCTCTCGATCTATGAGACCAAGGGGCGGCCGCGCTTTAATCCGCTGATCGTCCATTGCGCCGATCTGGCCATGGCCGAACGGTTCGCGGTCTTTTCCCCACTGGCCCGGCGCCTGGCGGAAACCTTTTGGCCCGGCCCGCTGAGCCTCGTCCTGCCACTCCGGCCCGGCCACGGCCTTGCCGATGTGGCGACTGCCGGGCTCGATACGGTCGCCATCCGCGTGCCCGATCATCCGCTGGCTCAGGCGCTGCTGCGCGCTGCCGGTCGCCCGCTTGCCGCCCCTTCGGCCAATCCGTCGGGAAAACTCTCGCCCACCACCGCCGAACAGGTGCGGCGCGGCTTCGAAGGCAGGGTGCCCGTCCTCGATGGCGGCCCCTGCACGTCAGGCGTTGAATCCACCATCCTCGCCAGCGACGGCAACCGCCTCATCCAGCTGCGCGCCGGTGCTCTCTCGCGGGACGAGATCGAGGCACGAATGGGCATGGCCGTGGAACAGGTGGCCGAAGGCGCCGCGATTTCCGCGCCCGGCATGCTGCTCAGCCATTATGCGCCCAACGCCCATATGCGGCTCGACGCCACCCCGCGCCCCGGCGAAGCCTGGCTCGCCTTCGGCCCGGTAACCGGTTTCGAGGGGCCCATGCGCAATCTCTCGGAACGCGCCGATCTCCACGAAGCGGCGCGCAACCTCTTTGCCATGCTGCACGAGCTGGACGAACTGGGCGCGACCACCATTGCCGTCTCCCCCATTCCCGAAACCGGCCTGGGCGAAGCCATCAACGACCGGTTGCGGCGCGCAGCTGCCCCGCGCGGCTAGCGCGAGAATGAAAAAACCCTCTCCCGAGAGGGGAGAGGGTTCAAACTAGTCGCGAACCGAATAGGGCTTCTGGTCGCGCATGAACCGCGCCAGAGCCTCGAGATCGGCATCCCCGCCCGGGGGCAGGATGACGCGCACATTCACATAAAGGTCGCCGTCGCCGTAAAGGCCCTTGCCCTTGAGCCGCAGCGCCTTGGAGGTGTCGACGCCCGGCGGCAGGTTGAGCTCCACCGGACCATCCAGCGTCGGCACGCGCACCTTGGCGCCGAGCACCGCTTCATAAAGCGTCACCGGCACGTCGGTGCGGATATCGAGCCCGTCGCGGCGGAAGGTCTTGGACTTTTCGAACCGCACCGTCACCAGCGCATCGCCGGGTTCACCCAGCGGGCCGGGTGTACCCTGGCCCTTGAGCCGGATCTGCTGACCCTCTTCCACCTTCTCGGGCAGCTTCACATTGAGCATCTTGCCCGAGGGCACGCGCACCGGCACCGAGGCGGCCTTGTGCGCATCCTCGAGCGACACGGCCAGGGTCACGACCACGTCCTCGCCCTTGCTGCGCATGCCCGCGCCACCCGTTGCCGTGCCGGTGAAGGGGTCCCATTGCGCGCCGCCGGCTGCGCCACGGGCCGAGCCGCGCGGCTGGCCGCCAAAGCCGCTCATGAATTCCTTGAGGATATCCTCGGCCGAAAAGCCGCCGGCACCGGCTCCCGCGCCGGGCCGCGCACCGCGCGTTCCGCCGGCATAGCCGCCATTGCCGAAGCCGGCAAAGCGGGGATTGCCCTCGGCGTCGATCTCGCCGCGGTCATACTGGGCCCGCTTCTGGGCGTCGTTCAGCAGGTCATAGGCATGGGTCGCCTCGGCAAACTTGCCGTGTGCCGAAGGATCGTCCGGATTCTGGTCGGGATGGTACTTCTTGGCCAGCTTGCGATAGGCGGACTTGATGTCCTTCTCGCTTGCGGACCGCGACACCCCGAGGATGGTGTAAGGATCGCGCATTTGGTCCAGTCTATATGCTTGGGCGTTGCTCACGCCATTGTTGCAGTCCTATATGGAGATGGCCCCCCGCCTTGTCCAGTTTGCCGGGGCGCATTCATGCAGGAATATTGCTCATGCCAGAGACGCTGACCGAACGGTTGTTCGATGATGCCGACCGTTCCGGGCTCGATCCCTTCGCAATCTTCGAGGAATGGTTTGCGCTGGCGCAACAGAGCGAACCCAACGATCCGCACGCCATGGCGCTGGCCACGTCGGACGCCACGGGCCTGCCCGATGTGCGCATGGTGCTGCTCAATCGGCGCGATGCGCGCGGCTTCTGCTTTTTCACCAATTTCGAAAGCGCCAAGGGCGAACAGCTGCATCTCAATCCGCAGGCGGCCATGGTCATGCACTGGAAAAGCCTGCGCCGCCAGGTGCGCATGCGCGGGCCGGTCGAGGTCGTCACGCCGGCCGAGGCCGACGCCTATTTCGCCTCCCGCGCCCGCGGCAGCCGCATCGCCTCGGCCACGTCCAAGCAGTCCCGCCCTCTCCAGTCGCGCCAGCAGATGATGGACGAGGTCGCCCAGCTCACCGCCATGGTCGGCGACGGCGAGATGGATCGCCCGCCCCACTGGTCCGGCTTTCGCATCGTCCCCACCAGCATCGAGTTCTGGAAAGACGGCGAATTCCGCCTCCACGACCGCGTCCGCTTCACCCGCGCCACCCCCGACCCCCCCTGGACCAGCACCAGGCTTTATCCGTAGAAAATGCGCGCGAGCTCCCCTCCGCCTGATAGGGCGGGTGGCGCGAGGGGACTTCCTCCCGGCTTCCAAATCCTGCGCCCGTCGCCTAGAACTGCTCTGGGTTGAGGAGCGTCATGCCGCATCTGGAAACAGCGCACAAAGTCAGCTTTTCCGGGAGCCGGCTCTATCTGGGCTGGTTGCTGCTGCGCGGCTATCTGATGATGATCCCGACCATCGGGCTCAACCGCTTTTGGCTGACCACGCGCAAGCGGCGCTTTTACTGGTCCAATACCGAGATCGACGGCGATACGCTCGAATATACCGGCGATGCAGGGCAGTTGCTCACAGGCTTCCTCATGGCGCTGGTGATCTTCATTCCGCTCTATGGCCTGTTCTTTTATCTCTCTACCCAATCGAGCCAGGTGATCATCATCGGCTATGGCTCGGTGGCGCTGCTTGTATGGTTTCTCCATGGCTACGCCACCTATCGCGCCCGTGACTTCCGCCTGTCGCGCACGCTCTGGCGCGGCATCCGCTTTGACCAGACGGGCAATGCCTGGGCCTATGCCTTGCGGCGCTTTGCCTGGTCATTGCTCAATGTGGGCACGCTCGGGCTCGCCTATCCCTTCATGGCCGCCAATCTCTGGGCCTATCGCTACCGGCACACCTGGTACGGCGATCGCCCCTTTGCGTTTTCGGGATCGTGGCGTCAGCTGCTCGCGCCTTATTATCCCGCCTGGCTGGTTTGCGCCGGGCTCGCGGTCACGGGGCTCGTTTTCGCCAATGAAGGCGGCGTGCTTGACGATCCCTTTGCCGCCGATATCACGGTCTATCCCTGGCTTTTCGCTCTCGCGCTCGTCATTCTCGTGGTCAGCTCCTTTTACCGTGCGGTCGAGATGAGCCGCATGTTTTCGGCAGTGAGCCTGGGCGGCGCGCGGCTGACCCTGCGCCTCTCGCCCCTGCGGCTGATCGGCCAGTATGTGCTTTTCGCCGTGGGGCTTCTTGCGGTCTACCTGCTCTTGGCGATGGGTGGGCTCCTGGTCATGGGCCTTGTCGCCGCGCCCGCCTTTGCCGGCGGTGAATTCGATCCGGCTTTGCTGCTGAGGGCCATGCAGTCGAGTGTGGTGACGCTTCTGGCCGTAGTCACCGGCTATCTCCTTATTTTCGGCGCCTTCGTTTTCGTGCACGAGCTGATCCTGGGCTACGGCTTCTGGAAGCTGGTGGTGACCAGCGCCGCGATCAGCGGCGTCGAAACGTTGGACGGCGTGCGCGCTCGCGCCGAGGACAAGGCCCTGGCCGGCGAGGGCCTCGCCGACGCGCTCAATGTGGGAGGCTATTGATGGCCATTCCCGCCCGCTTCCATGACGGCCAGGTCGCAACGGCCCATCCTGTGCGCCTTTTCTTCGAGCGCAGCGGCACCTCGGGCACCTTGCTGGTCGAGGCCGAGGCAAGCGACGCCATCCTGGCGCGCTGGCCTGCCGATACGCTGGCCTCCGTGCCGGCGCGGCGCGGACAGTTACGCCTGCGCGCTGTCGGGCAGCCCGATGGCGCCCGCATCGTGGTCGAAGGCGCCGAGAACATCGCCCGCATCCGCGCGACCCTGCCGATCCTGGCCCAGCGTCAGCGCGACACCGCGCGTAAACAGCGCGGCCTCATGGCCCTGTCGACCCTGGCGCTGGCGGGCGTGATCGCGGCCTATATCTTCGGCATCCCGCTTCTGGCGCCGCGGCTCGTGGCGCTGGTGCCGCCCGGCTGGGAAGACGCCATCGGCACCACGGTCTATGCACAGATGGAAGCGGCGCTGGGCGGCGATACCGGTCTGCCGCTCTGCAATCCCGATCCCGATAGCCTCGCCAATCGCGCCATCGCCCGGTTCGCCGACCTGGCCCTCCAGGGCACCGGCACGCCCTTTACGCCCGAGATTCGCGTGGTGCGCTCCGACATTCCCAATGCTTTTGCGGTGCCCGGCGGGCGGGTCTACTTCTTCTCCTCCCTGCTGGAAGCTGCCCGCACGCCCGACGAGTTCGCCGGGGTCCTCGCGCACGAGCTGGGCCACGTCGCCCATCGGCATGGCATGGCGCAGCTGGTGTCCACCGCCGGCACGGGCGCTCTGGTGGGCTTTATCCTGGGGGACCTCACCGGCATTTCTGTCGCTGCGGGCCTTGGCGCCACCATCATCGATTCCCGCTTTTCCCGGCAGGCCGAGCACGAGGCGGACCGGTTTGCCGCCGCCGTCGCCAACCGGCTCGATTTCGAGCCCTGGGCGCTGACGGCGCTGATCGCCCGCGTCGGGCAGGACGATGATTTCTCCCGCGCCCTGGCCCTGTTCAACACCCATCCGCTGACCGATGAGCGCCGGGCGGCCCTGACCGCCATGGGCCAGCAGCGGCCGACGGGGCTGGAATCGCCGTTTACGCCGCAGGAATGGGGAGCCATCAGCACCATGTGCCGTTAGCAGGAAAACTGTCCCCATGGGCATTTCTTCAAGGTACGGAAAGACCTTCCGCCTAATCTCACCCCGCTAACGGAACAGGGCCGCCTTGAGGATTTTGGTCAGAACATCGAAATGTGCAGTGGCGGCGCGCCGGCTTGGCGCCGTGTCCGTGCCGCTCGTGGTCCTGCCGGTGCTGATGCACCGTACGGGGGTGATCGATTCCCCCAGCTTCCTCTACGTCGCCATTTTTGCCGGAGCCACCGCGCTTCTGGCCGTGCTCACCGCGCTGGCTGCCCTGGTGCGTCTCTGGAATACCGGGGACCAGGGCTGGAGCCGGGCGCTGATGGGCCTGGTGCTGGGCACGCTGTGCCTCCTGCCTTTCGCCTATTACGGGCACCTGGCGCTGCGCTATCCCGTCGTCACCGACTTGGCCACGACGGCGCGGGGCGAGTTGCCGCTGGTTTTCGAGCCGGACACCGCCAACATGCCGCCGCCGCACCTGCTGACGCCGGATCAGCAGCGCGCCACCTTCCCCAATGCCACAACGCGCGACTATCCGCTCGACGTCATCCAGCTCTTTGCCCTCGTGGACCGGCAGGTCAGTGCCGAAGGCTGGGATGTGCGCCTGCGGCGCGAGCCGCTCGACTATACGGCCGAGGGCCGCATCAATGCGCGCATCGTGACACTGCCCGGCTGGCGCGAGGAGGCGGTGCTGCGCATCCGGCCCGGCGCCGAGGGCGCCAGCGTCGACATGCGATCAGCTTCGATCAACGCGCCGCATGATTTCGGCTCGAACGGGCTGCGCATCAGCAATTTTCTCGTGGCGCTCGACGAGGCCGTCACTGCCTTTATCCGCGACAATCCCAATTTCGACCAGCCGGCGGTGGCCGAAGACGCCGAAACGCCCGCGGTGGAAACCGGAAACGGCGACTAGGGCCTAGCGCTTGCGCACGAACTCGGTGCGCAGCACCAGACCCTTGATGGTCTCGTGCCGGCAGTCGATTTCCTCGGGATTGTCGGTGAGGCGGATGGAGCGGATCACCGTGCCCTGCTTGAGCGTCTGGCCCGCGCCCTTGACCTTGAGGTCCTTGATCAGCACCACCGCATCGCCATCCGCCAGCAGCGTGCCGGAAGCGTCGCGCACTTCAAGAGCTGATGCCGCTGCGGCCTTGGCTTCCGAAGCGGGCAGCCATTCGCCGCTCGCCTCGTCATATACGTAATCGTCATCTTGCGTCGTCATGCCGGTCCTATGGCAAGACCGGCATGGAAAGCCAAGCGCTATTGCGTCGCCGATGTCAGGGTGCGCCGCACCGCATCGTCCCAGCCCTTGACCTTTGCGTCCCGCGTCGCGGCGTCCATTTTGGGCTCGAAACGCTGGTCGCATTCCCAGCTTTCGGCAAAGGCGGCCATGTCGGCCCAGAGACCCGCCTTCATGCCCGCCAGCCACGCCGCCCCCAAGGCGGTGGTTTCGAGGATGGTCGGGCGGTCCACCGGGGCATCGAGCACATCGGCGAGGAACTGCATGGTCCAATCCGAGGCCACCATGCCGCCATCGACGCGCAGCACCGTATCGGTATCGCCGCCGGTCCAGTCCTTGTGCATGGCGGTAAGCAGGTCGCGCGTCTGGTAACAGACCGCTTCCAGCGCCGCGCGGGCGATTTCCGCCGGGCCGGTATTGCGCGTCAGCCCATATATGGCGCCTCGCGCATCGGCATCCCACCAGGGCGCGCCCAGCCCCACAAAGGCGGGGACCATATAGACGTTCTGCGTCGGGTCCGCCGATTGGGCGAGCGGGCCGGTCTCGCTGGCATGCTTGACCAGTTTCAGCCCGTCGCGGATCCATTGCACCGCCGCCCCGGCGATGAAGATCGATCCTTCCAGCGCATAGGTGGTCTTGCCGCCGATCCGATAGGCGATGGTCGTCAGCAGCCGGTGCTGGCTGCGCACCATGTCCGCGCCGGTATTGAGCAGGGCAAAGCAGCCCGTGCCATAGGTGGATTTGAGCATGCCCGGCTCGAAACAGGCCTGGCCGATGGTGGCCGCATGCTGGTCGCCGGCCACGCCGAGGATCGGGATGGCCGCGCCAAAAAGGCTGTCCTCGGTCACGCCGAAATCGTCGGCGCAATCCTTGACCTCGGGCAGGATGGCCATGGGCACGTCGAGCAGGTCGCAGAGGTCCTTGTCCCACTTGTTCTGCCCGATATCGAACAGTAGCGTCCGGCCGGCATTGGTGGCGTCCGTCGCATGCACCTCGTCCCCGGTCAGCCGCCAGATCAGGAAACTGTCCACCGTACCGAAGGCCAATTCGCCCTTCTCGGCCCGGCTGCGCGCGCCCTCGACCGTGTCGAGCAGCCACTTGACCTTGGTGCCGGAAAAATAGGGATCGAGCAGCAGCCCGGTCTTTTCGGTGACCAGCGCCTCGTGCCCGTCGCTCTTGAGCTGGGCGCAGAGCGCCGCGGTGCGCCGGTCCTGCCAGACAATGGCATTGTGGATGGGCTTGCCGGTCTGCCGGTCCCAGATCACCACGGTTTCGCGCTGGTTGGTGATGCCGATGGCAGCCACGTCGCCAGCCTTGATCCCGGCTTCGTCGAGCGCGGTCGTCACCGCCCAGGTAACCGTGTCCCAGATTTCCTCGGGGTCATGCTCCACCCAACCGTCCTGGGGGAAATGCTGGGTGAATTCCTTCTGGCCCACGCCGACGATTTTGCGGTCCTTGTCGAACACGATCGCCCGGCTCGATGTCGTGCCCTGATCGATCGCCAGAATGAATTTTGTCATCAGTTTCCTCACCGTCCCTACGGCTCATTTCTACCCTCCCCCTTGCGGGGAGGGACGCGAGATAGGACTTGGCCAAAGCCAAGTCCGTAATCGAGCTGGGTGGGGGATCGACACGCTCCGAGTGCGTGGGGCACCCCCTCCCAGCCTCCCCCGTCGAGGGGGAGGTGCGTCATCCAGTGCGAGGCTAGGCCATCGCCCCCAGATGCACCTCAAGCCGCGCGGCGTCCTCGGCGCCGATGCGCAGTCCCAGCTTGGTGCGCCGCCACAACACGTCCTCGGCCGTGCGCGCCCATTCCTGTTCTACCAGATATCTGACTTCGGCCGCCGACAAGTCGGCCCCGAAATTCTCCCCAAGATCATCCATGGTTTTGGCGCTTCCAAGGATCACCCTTGCCCTGGTTCCATAAAGCCGCATCAGGCGCCGGAGCAGCGTCCCCGGCAGGCCCGGATAGTCCATGCCCAGCCGCCGCACTTCGGCGTCAAAGCTCTTTACCCCGAAATCGCCGCCCGGCAGCGTGCCGGTCCTGGTCCAGGCTTCGCCCTTCTTGCCCAGCACGTCCTCGATCTTTTCGAGCACGGATTCGGCCAGCCGCCGCGACGTGGTGAGCTTGCCGCCGAACACATTGACCACCGCTGGCAGCGCCGCATTGCCATCCACCTTGAGAACGTAGTCGCGGGTGGCTTCCTGTGCCGCGCTGGCGCCATCGTCGAACAGCGGCCGCACGCCCGAATAGGTCCAGACAATGTGCTCGCGCGTCACCGGCTGCGCGAAATATTCGCTCGCCGCCTGAAGGAGGTAGTCGGTTTCCTCGGGCGTGATCTTCACATCCCTGGGGTCGCCCTTGTAGTCGCGGTCGGTGGTGCCGATCAGGGTGAAATCCTCCTCATAGGGGATGGCGAAGAAGATGCGCCCGTCCTTGTTCTGGAAGAAATAGCACCGGTCGTGCTCATAGAGCTTCTTGACCACGATATGGCTGCCCTGGACCAGCCGCACATTATGGGCGCCATTCTTGCCCATCACCCCGTTGATGACCTCGTCCACCCAGGGGCCGGCGGCATTGACCAGCATGCGCGCGCGCACCGTTTCGCGCCCGGCTTCGCCATCCAGCTCCACCGTCCAGCCGCCATCCTCGCGGCGCGCCGAAGTGACCTCGGTGCGCACGTATATCCGCGCGCCACGATCAGCCGCGTCGCGGGCATTGAGCACGACAAAGCGCGCATCGTTCACCCAGCAGTCCGAATATTCAAAGCCGAGCCGATAGCCGGGCTTGAGCGGCTTGCCGGCCTCGTCGCGCGTCAGGTCCAGCGTCTTGGTGGGCGGCAGGAGCCGCCGGCCACCCATATAGTCATACATGGCCAGACCCGCCCGCAGCACCGCTGCCGGCCGCAACCCCTTGTGATGCGGCAGCACGAAGCGCAGCGGCCAGATGATATGGGGCGCCGAAGCCCAGAGCACTTCGCGTTCCGCCAGCGCTTCATGCACAAGGCGGAACTCATAGTGTTCCAGATACCGCAGCCCCCCATGGATCAGCTTGGTCGCCGCCGAAGAGGTGCCTGAGGCCAGGTCGTTCATTTCCGCCAGCCCGACAGAATAGCCGCGCCCCACTGCATCGCGGGCAATGCTGGCGCCGTTGATCCCACCGCCGATTACGAAAATGTCGAGCATGTCAGGTCCTGTTCGTGCATGTTTCGTTTATATAGTGATTAGTTTCGTTTTGGAACGGCCGAATTTCGCTTTTGTCTTCGCCGATCGCGGTCATTGACCCCATGCCGCCCACGGGGTAGGCCAGACCCGTTGCCCTTCCCCCCCCCCCGGCCCGGCGGTCCGGCCCATGCTCGACATTCTAGCGGTCATCGCCCCTATCTTCGCGCTCATGGCCCTTGGCTATGGGGCAGTGAATTTTCGCCTGTTCCCCGCAGACGGGATTAAGGCGCTGATTGCCTTCGTCAATAATTTCGCGACGCCCTGCCTGTTGTTCTATTCCATCAGCACCAGCGATTTCCGCGCCGCCTTCAACCTCGCCATCATCGGTCCCTATTACCTGGGCGCAATCATCTGCTTTGTTCTGGGCATCTTCATTGCCCGCAATGTCTTCAACAACCGGCCGGGCGAAAGCGTTTCAGTCGGCTTTGCCGGAACCTTCACCAATACAGTGCTTGTCGGCCTGCCCATCATGGCGCGGGCTTATGGGGAGGGCGCGCTGCCGGTGACCCTGTCCATCATTGGCCTCCATGGCGCGATCCTTCTGACCATGGCCATGATCACCATGGAACTGTACCGCCGCGACGGGCAGCCGCTGGGCAAGACGCTGCTGGTGGCCACCCGCCGGGTGGTGTCCAACCCGTTGATCTGGGGTATCGCCGCCGGCATTGCCGGTTCACTGCTCAGCGTGCAGTTCATCGAGCCGGTCGAGGCGTTTCTCGTCATGATGGGACAGGCCGTGGTGCCCGCAGCCCTGTTCGGTATTGGCGGGGCGCTCAACGAATTCAAGCTCAGTGAAAATTGGAAGCAGGCGCTGGTGGCCGCGCTGATCAAGCTCATCCTCCACCCGGCCATCGCCTATGTGCTGATGATCTGGGTGCTCCGTGTGCCTATGGAGATTGCCCGTTACGGCATCCTCCTTGCGGCCATGCCGGCGGGCATCAATATCTATGTTTTCGCCACCTATTACGACCGCGCCGTCAGCGTCGCCGCCAACACCATCCTCATCGCCACGGTGCTTTCGGCCGTGACCATCACCGGCTGGCTGGTCTTCCTCAGCCTTTAGGCCCATTGGCTGCTGGCGAGGTCCCGGATGCACCATCCGGAACCTCGTTTTGTCCGGGGCTCAGTCGGCCTTGTAGCTCACCTTGCCCTCGCCGGCCGGGGCGGGAAGGATGGCAAAGCCGTTGGGGCCCAGCGCCAGCGCGTTGCCCGATAGCTCGGCATTGTGGCTCACCGGCTCAAGCGCCAGTTCAACGCCGGCCAACGTCACCGAGCGCGCCTTAGCCGAGAGATTGAAGACGCAGACCAGGTCCTTGTTGCCGGCCGAGCGGCGATAGGCCAGCACTGGCTCGTCGCAGTCGAAAAACACCATGTCGCCAGTCACCAGCGCCGGGTGGGTCTTCCGCCAGGCCAGGATCGCCCGGTAATAGTTGAGCGTCGAGTTGGGATCGGCATTCTGCAGGTCGACGCTGCGCTCGATGGCGGCGTGCTTGACCGGCAGCCAGGGCTTGCCATGGGTGAAGCCGGCATGGGGCAGGTTGTGCTGCCAGGGCATGGGTGTGCGGCAGCCGTCGCGCCCCTTGTCCTCGGGCCAGAACCGCATGCCGCGCGGATCGGTCAGTTCCTCGAAGAGAATATCGGCTTCCGGCAGCGCCAGTTCTTCGCCCTGGTAGAGCCCGGCCGAGCCCCGCAGCGTCAGCATCAGCGCAATCGCCTGACGCGACAGGTCGGCCGGCGAAACGCTGTGCGGCGCCCAGCGCGTCATGTGGCGGATGACGTCGTGGTTGGAAAAGCTCCAGCACGGCCAGCCGCTGCCATCGGCAAAGAAAGCCTCCGCCTTGGAGCGGAAATGCGCTGCCGAAAACTTCGGGCCCAGAAAATCGAAGGAATAGCACATATGGAGCATGTCGCTGCCCGATGTGTATTGCTTCATCAGCTCCAGCCCGCGCTCGTCGTCGCCCACTTCACCAACGCTGGTCGTGCCCGGATACTGGTCGAGCAGCGCGCGCACCTTGCGCAGCCAGGCAATGTTCTCCGGCTGGCTCTTGGAGAACCGGTGGCTCTGCATGTCATAGGGGTTGGTGGCGGGCTTGCCCTTGAGCTCGGCCAGCGGCGGGTTCGAACGCAGCTTGGCGTCGTGGAAATAGTAATTGACCGTATCGAGCCGGAAGCCATCGAGCCCCCGGTCCAGCCAGAAGCGCATGACCTCGATCACCGCATCCTGCACGGCCGGATTGTGGAAGTTGAGGTCCGGCTGGGAGGTGAGGAAATTGTGCAGGTAATACTGCTTGCGCGCCGTGTGCCATTCCCAGGCCGAGCCGCCGAACACCGAAAGCCAGTTATTGGGCGGTGTCCCGTCCGGGTTGGCGTCGGCCCACACATACCAGTCCGCCCGGGCATTGTCGCGATTGAGCGCCGATTCGAGGAACCAGGGATGGAGCGACGAGGTATGGCTCACCACCTGGTCGATGATCACCTTGAGACCCAGTGCATGGGCCTTTTCGATCAGGAGGTCGAAATCCTGCAGCGAGCCGAACAGGGGATCGACCTGCATATAGTCGGATACGTCATAGCCCATGTCGGCCTGCGGCGACTGGTTGATGGGCGAGAGCCAGATGCAGTCGACGCCGAGACTGGCAATGTGATCGAGCCGGTCGATAATCCCGGCGAGATCGCCGACGCCATCGCCATTGCTGTCCTGAAACGAGCGGGGATAGACCTGATAGATCACTCCGCCGCGCCACCACTCGGTCATTCTCTACGCTCCTGTCGCATCCGGCAGGGGCCGGATTCGGCGAGGAACCTATAGATTTCCCGGCCCGATGTTAACCGGGGTCCGGTGCAGGCGAGCCTTGCGGGTCGGTGGCGCGTCGGGCCTAGCCTAGACCACCGCCGAGATCAGCGGTTCGCCGGCAAAGTGGCGTTCGAGATTGGCCACCAGCAGCGCCCCCATGGCGTCGCGGGTCTGGTGCGTGGCACTGCCCTGGTGCGGCGAGAGCACCACATTGTCGAGCGCGAAAAACGCCTCCGGCACCTCCGGCTCGTCAACAAAGACGTCGAGTGCCGCTCCGCCGAGCTTGCCCGATTGCAGCAGGTCCAGCATCGCCGGCTCGTCGATCAGCGTGCCACGGGCAACATTGACCAGGTACCCCTGCGGACCCAGCGCCTCGAGCACCTTGCGGCTGACAATGCCTTCGGTGCCTTTGCCGCCCGGCGCAATCACCACGAGCCAGTCGCTGTCGCGCGCCATGTCCTCGAGCCGGTCGTAATAGATATAGGGCGTATTCGGCTGCGCCTTGCGGCCATGATAGACCACGCGCATCTTCATGGCCTGCAGGCGCGTGGCGATTTCCTTGCCGATGCGCCCGAGACCGAGGATCCCCACCGTCTTGCCCGTCAGTTCGGAAAACAGCCCGAAATTGCCGGCCGGCCACTTGCCCTGTCGCACGAACTGGTCGGACTGGGGAATGCGGCGGGCCAGGCTGACCATCAGCCCGACGGTGAGTTCGGCCACGGCGTCATTGAGCACGTCGGGCGTATTGGTGACGCGGATATTGCGCGCCTTGGCGCCCGCCGTGTCGATATTGTCGTAGCCCACCCCGAAGCTGGCGATGATCTCGAGATTGGGCAGCGCGTCCATGAGGTCGGCCTGCACGCCCGACCCGGCATGGGCGCGGATACGCGCGCCATTGGCCTTGAGCCAGGCGGCCTTGTCGGCCACCTCATGCAGCTTGTGGACGGTATAGCGCTCGGCCAGCGCCTTTTCGCAGGAGGCGAGCAGCGGGCCGGTCTGGAGAATTTCGATGGTCATGGCAGAAGGCTTTGCGTCCGGGGGACGGGGCAGGGTGGATTGCGCGCGAATGAGAGCATCTTTTGCGCTGCCTCCGCAACCCAGACCTGCGCCAAAAAGCGACACCAGCCCGTTTGCACGGTCTGGACGGCGGCTGACAAACGTGTAGCAATGTCAGGGCGATGGGATAGCCGTATCAAGTGTCCGGAGTGTAATTGGGCGAGAAAACCCCGTTTGACGAAATGTATAATCCGGACGGCTCCGTCCGCGAACCCTACCGCGCCCTGAGCGCGTGGCTGGCTGAGCAGCCCGACAAGGGTCTGGCGCTGATGCAGGCCGATGCCGAGGCGATCTTCCGCAAGCTGGGCATCACCTTTGCCGTCTATGGCTCCGAAGAAGGCACCGAAAAGGTCATCCCCTTCGACGTGATCCCGCGCATCATCGCCGCCAATGAATGGCGCCGGCTCTCCAAGGGCATCGAGCAGCGCGTGCGCGCGCTCAACGCCTTCCTCTACGACGTCTATCATCGCCAGGAGATCCTCAAGGCCGGTCGGGTGCCCGAAAAGCTCATCCTCAACAACGCGGCCTTCTGCCCGCAGATGATGGGGCTGAACCCGGCAAAGGGCGTCTACGCCCATATTATCGGGGTCGATATCGTGCGCGTCGGCCCGGATGAATTCTACGTTCTCGAGGACAATCTACGCACCCCTTCGGGCGTTTCCTACATGCTGGAAGACCGCGAGGCCATGATGCTCCTGGCGCCCGATCTCTTTCAGCGCACCAAGGTCGCCCCCGTCGAAACCTATCCGGAAAACCTGCGCCGTACGCTGGAAAGCGTGGCGCCGGAGGGCTTCCGGGGCACGACGCCCAATATCGCGGTGCTCACCCCCGGCATCTACAATTCCGCCTATTTCGAGCATTCCTTCCTCGCCGACCAGATGGGGGCCCAGCTCTGCGAGGGCCAGGACCTCTTTGTCGATGGCGGCAAGGTCTATATGCGCACGACGACCGGGCCCGAACGGGTCGATGTCATCTATCGGCGTATCGACGACGACTACCTCGACCCGCTGACCTTCCGCCCCGATTCCATGCTCGGCGTGCCCGGCGTCTTCGATGCCTATCGCGCCGGCAATGTCACCCTGGTCAACGCCCCGGGGACCGGCATTGCCGATGACAAGGCGGTCTATACATTCGTCCCCGAAATCATCGAGTTCTACCTCGGGGAAAAGGCGCTGCTGCAGAACGTGCCGACCTATAACTGCACCGACGAGGATCAGCGCGCCTGGGTGCTGGAAAACATCGCCGACCTCGTGGTCAAGGAAGTGCACGGCTCGGGCGGCTACGGCATGATGGTGGGGCCCACTGCCACCGAAGAGCAGCACGAGGCGTTCCGCAACAAGATTCTGGCCCGGCCCGACAATTACATCGTCCAGCCCACGCTCAACCTCTCGACTTGCCCCACCCACATCAATGGCCAGGTCGCGCCCCGCCATGTCGACCTCAGGCCCTATGTGCTGGTCGGCGACGAAGTGCGGATCACGCCGGGCGGGCTGACCCGCGTGGCGCTGACCGAGGGGTCGCTGGTGGTCAATTCGTCCCAGGGCGGCGGGACCAAGGACACCTGGGTGCTGGAAGATTGAGAATGCTCGGACGCACCGCACAGAACCTGTTCTGGCTCTCCCGCTATGTCGAGCGGGCCGAGAACATGGCGCGCCTGCTCGAAGTGGGCTACCGCATGTCGTTGACCAGCCGTCGTGAGGGCGGGGCCAGCGAGCATCTGGTGTCCATGATGCGCGCCGCCGAAGTCGACGAGGCCTTTGCCGCCAAGCATGACGTGGCCGATGTCGATACCGTCGCCCGCTACATGATGTTCGATCCGGACAATCCCAGCTCGGTCTATTCGTGCCTGCAGGCCGCGCGCACCAATGCCCGCTCGGTGCGCACCGCCATCACCACCGACATGTGGGAAAGCATGAACGGGGCGTGGCTCGAATTTTCCCAGATCATGCCGCGCGATGTGCGCGGGGCCAAGCTTCTGGGCCTCTTGCAATGGGTCAAGCAGCGCAGCCACGAATTCCGCGGCGCGCTGCTCGGCACCATCCTCCGGGACGACGGTTTTTCCTTCCTCCAGGCCGGCAATTTCGTCGAGCGCGCCGACAATACGGCGCGCATCCTCGACATGAAATATTATGTTCTCCTGCCGCGCGCGACGCTGGTGGGCGGCGATCTCGACATCCAGCAATGGACGCTGATCCTGCGTGCGGCCTCGGCCCACCGGGCCTACCGGCACGTCTATCACGACCGCTACAAGGCCCATAACATTGCCGATTTCCTGATCCTGCGCCCCGAAATGCCGCGCTCGCTGGTGTTCTGCGCCGGCTTCGTGAAGCAGAATATCGACCTCCTGAGCGACTTCTATGGCCGCACGGAATGCTGCAACCAGGCTGCCGATGACCTCCTCGCCATGGTCGCCAATGCCAATATGGACGAGATCTTTGCCAGCGGCCTGCATGAATTCCTCACCGAATTCATTGCCCGCAACAACCAGGTGACCGACGCGCTGTCGCGATCCTACAACTTCTATTGAGCCCATGCGCATCGAGGTCGAACACCGCCTGACGCTGACCCTGCCGCCCACCGGTGGCCAGACGGTGCTGCATCTGTTGCTGACGCCCGGATCAGGCCCTACCCAGAGTGTCGACACCTGGCAGATCGAGGCCGATGGCATCGAAACGGCAGGGCGGTTCACCGATGCCTTCGGCAACAGCGTGCATCTGGTCAACCAGGGTCCTGCAGAAGGCCCGGTCAGCATCCTCGCCCGTGGCACCGTACTGACGCGCGACACGAGCGGCGTCCTCGGCCGTCCCGGCCACGAGCCGGTTCCCGCGCTCTATCGGCGGCGCACCGAGCTGGCAAAGGCTCCCGAAGGCCTCGCCGAGCCCTATCGCGGCGCCACCCTGACGCGGCTCGAAATCCTCCATGAGCTGATGGCCCGCGTGGGCGAAGCACTGGGTCTTGCCGACACGCCCGATGGTCAGGCGCAGATGGCCGTTCATGGCGGGCAGGTCCAGCGGCAGGGCGATAACGCAACCGCGCTCCCCCCGGCGGCAGACTACGCCCACGGGTTCATCGGCGCGGCCCGCTCGCTCGACATTCCCGCCCGATACGTCACCGGCTATCTCGCGCCGGCCCACGATCATGAGGGTGGCCTGCACGCCTGGGCTGAGGCTTATGACGAGGGGCTGGGCTGGATCGGCTTTGATCCGCGCCTCCAGATCTGCCCCACCGACCGTCATGTCCGTTTGGCCATAGGCCTCGACGCCCAAACCGCTCTCCCACTGCGCACCGTCCCGGTGGGCGAACTGGTTCAGAGTGTAGCCGTAAGGTCGGTTTAGGCAGGCCGATTGCGGGCCGCGTCGCCGGAAAACCTAGTAGACCGGTGCGAATGTATCGGGGTGAAACAGCTGCATCTCTTCCCCGCCACCGGGTTTGCGCACAAAGGCGCGGATGCAGCCGCCCCACATTTCGGCGCGGGTGGCGTCCACTCCGCGCTGCCGCAGTTCCATCAGGTTGAAGCGGTCGCGCTCGTCCTGGGTCAATTCGCCACCAATGCTGAAGCCGAAGGACCAATGGGCGCCCGGTTCGCGCACATGGCAACTGGCCGTGGAGGCCGCCGCAGCGGGCAGGGTCAGGGACAGGGCGAGCGACAGGACGGCAAGGGTGCGGATCATCATGGGCAGGACTCCTCTGTCATGCGGGATGAAGCCTAATTGCGGCTTTCCTGCGCCCGCCTCTCCATCCGCCGGATGATAAACGCCACGGCGGGAATGGCAAAGCTCAGCATCAAGAGCCGGATGACGTGGTGCGCGGCGATAAAGGCGGTGTCATAACCCAAGGCAATGCCCAGGGCCCCCATGCCCTCGAGCGCGCCCGGCGACAGCGCCAGCCACACCTGACCGAAGGGCATCCCCACAAGCGCTGTGACGACCAGCGCCACCACCGTCACGATGGCCACGGTCATCGCCGTGGCGATCAGGCCCCCCGTCGCGGCGGAGCGCAATTCTCCCCGCGTCAGCCCCAGAAACCGCGTGCCGATCAGCGCGCCGGTCAGGATAAAGGTTGCGGTGACCAGCATGGGGGGCAGGGCGCCCACATAAAGCCCGCCCAGCTTGGCCCCGGTCGCTGCCGCCATGGCGCCCAGCACCATGCCGGCGGGAATGCGCAGCGCATCGCCCGCAAGACCGGCCGCTGCGCAGCCGGCCGCCAGCAGCGCCAGATGCAGCGGCGGCAGGAACTGGCTGGTCTGGGATGCCTCGAAATGGGCGATCGGCAGGAAGATGGCGCCAACAGGCACCGCAATGGTCAGCATCATGATGCGGATCACCTGGATCACCACGATCTGCCGGGGATTGCCGACCCCGCTTGCCGCAATGCCCATGACGAGGGACAGGTGCCCGGGAAAGGAACTGAGATAGGCGGTCCCCGCGTCGAGACGGAAGAGTTTCGTCAGCATCCAGCCCGTCGCGGCGACGATGATCACCAGTTCAATCGCCAGCGCCGCAAGGCTGATGGGCCACTGCCCCAACAGCGTCAGGCTGTCGGGATGCACGCTTGCCCCCATGGACATGCCGATCAGCACGAAGACGATGTTGCGCAGCCAGTCCGGCATGGCGAGCGGCACGCCGGCGATCGCTGCCACCGACACGGCCAGCGCCCCGCCCATGAGCCAGGCGGCCGGAAGGCCGAGCAGATGCGCCACGCCGCCGCCCGCTGCCGAGAGGACGACAGCCAGAAGGGTAGGGAGCAGCGATGTGCGGGAAAGAACGGACATGGGCAGGACCTGCCTTACCCTAAAGTCCCGCCGTGCAACAGATTGATCGTGATGATCAACCTGTTGCACGCAGATGGATCAGGCGAGGGTGTAGGCGCGTGAATCCTTTTCCCCAACTAATGGAAATTCACTAGCAAAAACAGTGGCTTGTGTTAATCCAATTGCCCATCTTTCGCTCCCTAAGCACTCCGTAGACTATCGCAAACAAAAAGGGCGCAGCACCAGGAGTGCCACGCCCTTCAGGGTGTATTGATTGGGATGTCGAGGGTCAGCGGATACTTAACACGTCGGCTCGACTAAAGAAGATTGCATATCCAGGTGCCTTGCTGATGGGCTTGAGGTGGATGTCCGGCGACAGCCCCATCTTCTCCAATCGCTGAAAGGACGGGCGCTCGGGGAAGAATTGGCGAACCTCTGGCAGGGTCATGTACTGCTTTCGGAAAGCCTGCACTTCGTCCGCATCGAACATGTGCCCGAGCTTGTTGGAATACCTCGGATCGACCGGCACTGACCTCAGCACTGCGTTGGCTTCGAGGATGCGGACGATGTTGGAATCGACTTCCAGTAGCTTGCAGACCTCGGGCCTGGTGAACGCCCTTTTGAGGCCGCAGAGGACCTGCATTACCTCGCCCAGGTCCACGCGAAGGCCGTCGATGAAGCCGGCGCCCCTGACCCGTCGCATTCTCACCAGCCGCCCGTCTGCCACCAGATCCCAGAAGTTCTGGTTGGTCATGCCGAACTTGAAGGCCAGATCATAGATCGAGATCATCGTCGGATCCTCGGTGTCGAGCTCTTCGGCGTCGCCCACCAGGCGTTGGATGAGGCTGTCGATCTCGGGTTCCGAGTAGAATGCGTTCCGTGGTGACACAGCGGCCCCGCGTGCCTCTCGCAGCAGGCCGGATGCGTGAAGCGCAGCGAGATCTTTCCTTGCAAGCTGGTCGGCTCGCCCGAGCTTCCTGGCGACCTCTGACATTTTCAGGAAGGGCGTGTGACCGATGAACAGTGCGTTGGCGACTTCGACGTCGATCAGAGCGTCTTCATGCCGGCCGAAGGGCTGGACTGCCAAGTTCGGCGTGCCGTCGAGGAATGCCGCTAATTGGTGTGCCGGAACGCCGTAGGCGGCTTGGGCAGAAGTGAAGTCGTGCAACGACCGCTTCTGGCACCGGCGGCCAAGGATCGTCTGGCCTTCGGCATAGGGAAGGGTGCGGAAGAGTACCGGGACGAATTCATCGAGGAAGGGCGCGAAGGCTGGATCGGTATATCGTCCCTGATGGAGATATTCCATCAGCCGACGCAGAAGGGTGACCGCGCCAACACGAAGCTTGGATCCTTGGCGCATGGCGGTGATCTTGCCCTCGAGCACTGCAGTGCCGTGGCCGAGCATGGCGAAGCCTGCCTTACGGCGCTCCACATCGCTCAGGCCGGCACCGTTGCCCTTGCCGGCAAGGATGTCGAGACCAGCCGCATGGCAGAGCTGCGTCACCGCCACCAGTGGCACGTTATCCAGGAGCGGCGAAGGCCGCGCCTGGATAATACCGATGCGCGAGAGAATGTAGAGCTGGAAATCGTCTGGCGCAGACTGCTCCAGTTCGAGGGCGTGCAATTCCTCAAGAAGCATTGTCGCCTCATAGCCTGCGTCGATCCGGACGGCATCGAGTTGCGGCCCGCGACGCGAGATGAGGCGAACCTGGTGCTCAAGGCAGCAGTCAACCACGGCAAGCGTCCATTCGGCCCGCCCATATACTGTTTGATCCCATGGCTGCGTTGGGTTCCCGGCAATATCTTGCTGGGCGCAAACGGGACAGAGTCTGATCTCGTAACGCGGATTGTCCCGGGTGTGCAGGATTTCTCCATTCAACGACATATACTTCTCGTTGATGCGCTTGGGGGACCAGCGAACAAGTTCTTCGGCGCTAGCTCCGGTAATGTCAGCAAGCTGGCCTAACGCATCATCGTCGCCGTGCATGATCCCACGCAAGTTGAGGCCGAAGTCGCCGCAAAATTCCTTCGGGTTGCGTGCACCGAAGAAGGTGGTCAACCGTCCAAGATAGCTCTGGGCGGTTTCACGGGGCATTTGGGCCGGACACTTGGTGAACCGGCCGGGGACGCTGACCTGGTTCATCGCGCCACCTCCACCTTCGCCGTGGCTTCGGAAAAAGTGCGAGGAGCAATCTTGCCGATGTCGATACGATCCCAACCACTTACCTGGAATGGGTTGGCTGCACGTGCCGCCGACGTCATGTCGCCATAGACACAAACGAAATCGCCGCGGTTGAGCTTGCCACGGGGCCGCACCTTGGCCAGCGCCACCGCCTTCTGAATCCACTCGAGGGCCGACCCCGCCTGGTTGAACGAGGCGTGGACAAGCCGCGGGATGATATGATCTTCCTCCTTGAGCATGCTTTCGACGCCGGCCACCTCGCAATACTTGAGAATGGCGCCTTCAAGCATGTCGCGATCCGCACCCGGATCAAGGTCCGGGAGCCGAACAATCTTCATCCGGCGCTGAGCTTCACGACGGACCTTCTTCGCCTCTTCCTTCTTGTCGACGATCATGAAGCTGTCGAGAACGTGCGGAAGGCCGCTCATCACGATAGGGATAGGCGAAGTGCTGAGATTCAGAGACTCGATGGCCATGGTCCAGACAAGGTGAGACTGGACGGTCAGGGAGCGTGCAGCATGCCGTTGCGGATTGATGATACGGGAAATCTCATCGATCGCGACCAACGTGTAGCCGTGCCGGCGGAAGGCCGCCATGACCTTGCCTGGGGCGTCCTGATCCTTGGGTTCGCGCATCTCGACGCCATCGGCGCACCGGAGGATTTCCTTCGCGAGCATGGACACCGTTCCCTGCGTGGGGGTGTCCACAAACAGGGCATGGCTGGACTTGGTTGTTCCGTCGAGGAGTTCGATGTCCGGCAGGATTTGAGTGGCATACTTGAGACCAAAGCTCTTGCCCGATCCAGACTCGCCGACAAACAGCAGGCCATCGATTGGCAAGCTATTGTCACCACTCCAGAAGGCGCCCTCGTTGAAGCGAGCGGCGATCTGCTGCTGGGTGCGAGCCATCTGGGACACGATTGCGTTGAGCTGGCGTGTGGGCACGATTTCGCCCCTGAGCAAGGTCCGGGTGTTCTCGTATTCCGGCTTCTTGAGCAGTTCGGTGGGGTCAGTCTTAGGGTCGGTCGTCATGACGTCTTCTTTCTGGTTGGCTGCGGCAGGAAGGCAAATTGCTTCGCTGCAGGCGTAGGCTGTGACTTCTTCTTTGGTGCCGGCTTCGAAGACTCTCCGGGCTGTGATTCCGTCTGATCGTCGGGTGGCTCAGGGTCGTCTCCACCCGGAATTTCCTGCTCGATCAGGTCTCCGTCCTGATCGATGTCAGCATTGTCGAGGCCGAAGTCGGTCTCTGCGCGATCTTCTGCCGGGATATCCGCATAGGGATCCTCGGCCGCCTCGATCTCTGCTTCGGCGTCCAAATCGGTGCCGAGGGCTGGAAAAGCCGCTTCATCGGTCTGGGAATCGAAAGCGAGGTACCGCCCAACTTCGGTCGGCGTCTCATCTTCCTTGATCCGCAACCTGATCCGATTGACCGCCTTGACCACCTCTTCGCTGTCGTAGCTCATGTCCCTGATCTGAGACTTGAGACGGGCGGCGGTGCCCATCCGCTCGAGCTTGCGAAGCGCGCTGGCGACGATGTCGGCATTTGCCTCGGCCTGTTCGCCATAGAGCTTGCGCAGCCTCTGACGGGTCAGTTGCCAGTCGGTGAATCCGATATTTTCCATCCGGCGGGGGCCGGCCAAAGTGTGCCAATCACCTTCGAAGTAGACGCTGATACGGCCAAGGTTGGACAGGTCGATCTTCGCCCGCACCTTACGGGGTCGCCCATTCTTCTGCTTGCCATTGTCCCGGAGATAGGACTGCAGCCTGCCAGAGACATAGTAATTGCTGGCAAAACAGACACCTTGCCGAGTGACAGGCAGCATGAACTCGCGACCGAACGCGACGCGAATCCTCTCTTCGGAATATGGGTCAGCCACCCCGTTGCTCAGGAAGCGGTCCTCAAATCGATTGATCGGCGGCTGCCCGTCGTTCCCGCGGTGAGCACTGAGGTTGTAGACGTCATTGACCTGGAGCCAGAGAGCACGTCCCAGCGTCTCAACATCTGCCGATGCACGCTCCATGGCGTTGTAGTCGCCCTTGGCAACAACATTGCCGAACGTCGTTCCGGTGAAGTACGACAACAGGTATTGCTTGACGGTCCCATTAAAGCGCTCGAGCAAGCCACGCAGATGTGCGTTGTCTCCTGGGCCGACGTCGGCATTAGGAATCAGAGACAGTGCCGGCACCATGAAATAGGGGTGCGTGAATGCGTCGCCGATATCAGTGAGAAGGCCATCGAAGCCGATCGGCGGAATGGGAGTGGCTTCGCAATCGGCGTCGAGACATTGCAACTCCTTATTGGAAGCCGCCATACGGAGTGCTCGGGTGGTCAGCTCGGACGATTCCGACAGCCCCAGGGCCAACCCAAGGATCGCCCGGGAGCAAGCGTCAATGACCCAAGCGACCCAAAGACGGCGACGAACACCCCACTCCTTCAGGTCAGGATCGCTGACGAAGATCCAGCCGCCCTGCTCGGTCAGGCGGGCAACCAGGTCAATCTTCCAGCAGTCCATCAAAACCAGTTCGCCAGGGTAGGAATACTCCATGCCCTCAGTGACAATGGTACTGCCTTCCGTGGCCTTCTTGATCCCGAACCAAGCCGCGATGACCCGCGCACTATCGAGGTTTTCAATGAGGTTTTCGATCGCCCCTCTGCTCGGCGGTGTGCGCTTCTTCATGGACGGGATGTCCCTGAGCTCCGCGCCGACATGACGACGAAATTGGGAGAGGTTCATCCGTTCGGGGCGCAACATTACCTGTCGAATCTGAACCTTGACGAACGCAGCCATGTCTGGCGCAATCTTGCGCCCACCGCGCCGCATGGCGTCGATGTTCGGGCTAAGGTCAGTGATCTTGAAATTCCTGGTGGCGAGCTTTGCCCGATCCTTCTTGATCTTCGATGCCGAACCGATCGCGGGCAGGCCCTGCTGACCCACGCGTGGCTTTGCGTTGGGCTTTGGCGCATCCGGATCAAGAAGGTAGAATGGATAGCAGGCGGCTTGGATAATCGCCTCATTCTCCTTCAGCCAAACGTCGATGGTCACCTTTCCACTATGGCGGCGACGACGATCGGAGCAGGGCTTAGGCTGGGTTTCATAGAGCGTGACCTTGCCCGCCTTGTATGCGCGGTCGAGCAACTTCGCCTTGGTATAGGCCAGCATGGTTTGCCGGACTTCCGCCGGCGGCTTGGAGGCCAGCATATGGATAGGCGAATTCGCCTTGGCCGGCTTTCCGTCCCAGTCAAAATAGAACGGCTCGATGATCAGATCGCCAGATTGCTTGAGGCCGACGACCTTGGCCTTTGGCAAGGTGCGGGGGTTCTCATAACCATCGAGGCACTCAAGCTCATACCGGTCGGTATGCGTGGACGCGATCCGGAAATGGTGCGCCATCCAGAACAGTCGAGCAGTTGGGGGAATGTAGTCTGGCTCGATAGTGCTCATCTCAAACGCTCCGATAGCTGGCCCGCTTCTTGGGCTTTGGTGTCTTCTTGCGGCGCAGGATTACGGGAGGCTCTTCTTGCGAAGCTGGTGGGGGTGCGATCGAGAGATCGGTATCGGGCATGACCTGACCTGAAAACTTGACCTTGCCGTTCTCATCGATGATGCCGATGCCGAGATACGTCAGCGTGCCGAAGTAGATCGCTCGCAAAACCGGGCGGAATGCGAGGTGACCACCCCCCAAGCGCGCGGTGAGGTCGCCAATCCTGATCGGCTTGGTCAGTTCGGGTGCCATGTCCCGCAGCAAGGCATCGGCATCATTGCGTCGGTCACGACGAGCATTGAGCAGCTGGCGTGCATTTCGATTGCCCCACTCTGGAAGCTGCCGGCTTGTGACCAGTTGCAGCCGGCTGACCTGACTTGGTGAAACATGCCGAGACATGGTCTCGGTCAAACCCCGAGTGTCATGCTTGAGCGCAGCAGTCTCTGGCTTCACGACGTAGCCAATCTTGGTGCCATCCTGCAGTGTCGCAACGATGTCGACAATGTGCGTGTGCATCTCGCCATCGGCGCCTTGATAGGTGACCATCAGGGCCTGGTAACGCACGTGGACGACGTTATTATCGGCCATCAGCGATTGAACCAGCTTCTTCTCGATCGAGCTTTCCGTCAGGATGACGATGTTTGTGACCGGTTCCACGATGGCACCGGTCTGGCTGCCGTTGTTGCCGAATGCAGGCGAACGGATCGCCTCTGTGTTCAGCAGGGGGCGAAGCGCAAGCTCAGTTCGATCTGCGGGCGGCAACCAAATGCGGTGCGTGCGACCGACGCGAGTGGAGCTGTCGGAATCCGTAGCGAGCCGCTCCGAACCCGTATCGACAGGCTCCGACCTTCGAACTCGCCTGCTGACTCCGTGGTGGTGGAGCCAAGCGGGAAATTGTGCTGATGGGGGAGAGCGTCTTCATCGTCGAGCATCTGGAGTTCCAACCAATCAAAGGTGACGCGATGACAGTCGCGCCGATTGCCTGAGAACAATTGGTCCACAGGCGGCAACGAATAAGGTGGGAGGATTGGTGTGGCGACCGGGCGAACCGGCCGTAGGTCAGCAACGACCTGGCAGGGCTCTACCTGGCAGAGACACTTTCCGCCCGAGGGCGTAGCGATAGGAGTGCGGATTTGCTGATCATGGTCGGCGCAGGAACCACATTGGTCTGGAAAGCGCAATCCCTGCGCCGACCCATATTGTTTGGCATGGGTTAAGGTCTCTTACCGAGACCTTAACGTTTGCACCGACCTCGGTAATCGTTGATTCACGATACCCAGTCATCGGTTTGGTTTTTCTCAGTACGCCGCCGCTTGGCCAGAGGAAAGCGTACCACCTGCTGGTCGGTCGGCAGGGTGTCCGGCACACCGGCCTTGCGCTCGGCATCGCATTGGACAGCCAGGGCAATGGCGACAAGGGCACGGTGAGCCGCTTCCTCGAAGCTTTCTTCGCCCAGTTCGTCATGAACCCGCAGCAGACGGGTCAGGACACGGATCAGCAATTCATCCATTGCGACCTCCCGTGAGCATGGTCATGCCCTTGCGGCTGACCTTGTCGCAGATGGTGGCGACCTGCTCACCGGTGAGATGACGATGCTTGACCAGCGCGTCTGCCACGGCTTCGACCATGTCGATATGGTGCTGGACAATGGCGAGGGCCTTGGCATGAAGACGCTGCAAATCGTCCTCAACCAGCTTGCCGAGCTGGGGGTCGAGCGTGAGCAACTCCATCACCGACTGCGGTGTGGCGCGGTGCAACAGCTTTCCTCCCAGGCCAAGAGACGTGTGCACCAGCGCCATCATATAGCTGGCCCGGGCGAGATCGCTGCCGTGGTCACCCCCTGAACCAGTGCTGATGGATCCCAAGAGCACTTGCTCGCCGCAACGGCCGGCCAGCAGGATGGTCGCTGTGGCCTCGATGTCGCTACGGGTCATCAGATCGCCTGTCTCCCAGAGCGTTGCAGTGTGTCCCCCAGTCTTGGGGTCACTGCCAACAATGGTGACGGCATCGACGGAGCCTGGCCGGAGGATATGGCTTACGACTGCATGTGCGGCTTCATGCACGGCGATGCGGCGCACCGCTTGAGGAGGACGGCCGTCGGGCGGCAGGATCTGGCAGACGAGGTCTTCGAGCGCCATGGGGCGATAGGCTTGACGGGCCAGACGGCGGGCCGCCTTCACCCAGTCGAACACGGCGGCCCCGCTGGCACCAACCGCCATTTTCGCCACCTCATGCAGATCGGCATCGGGTAAGTCGGAGCCGAGGTGCTGACGGATGATGCCGGCCAGTGCCGGCGCATCGGGCTTTTCAATATGGATCACCTTCGACAGGCGGCCGGGGCGCACTAAGGCGGCATCAAGTTTTTCCGGGTGGTTGGTGGCGCCGACAATGATCAGCTTGGAACTTACGCCTGAAGCAGCGCTGTCGAGCTTCAGAAGCATGTGACCTACCACTGGAATCCACCAATCGGCATTGCGACCCGAAAGCGTGGCACGGTTGGGAAGGGCTTCGATCTCATCGAGAAACAGAATCGCCGGCGCGACGGCCGCAGCCTCTGCAAAGACCTGATCGATCTGCTTGATGACGCTATCGAGGTAGCCAGGACTGTTAGCAAACCATGCGCTTACCGACGTCGGGAAGAACGGCAAGCCTGCCGACTTGGCAAGGCTGCGGGCGAAGGTGGTCTTGCCCAACCCCGGCTCAGACGCCAGGACGACCGTGCGCTCGATCGCGGAAAAATCCAGCTTCCCAGCACGCCAGGCATGGAGATCAGTGATCAACGCCTGCGCCCAGTCCATGGCGGCACCATAGCCGTGGAGGTGGTCCAGAGCCGGCACATCGGCCAAGTCAGGTGATGACTTCGTCTTTACCTGCTGGGCAGCGATCAGACGCTCGACGCAGGCCTTGGCCGAGCTGCCATTGCGGATGGCACCACAGACCTCGCCATAGTCCAATCCCTGAGCAACGCCCGTCGGCATGGTACGGGGTGTGCGCCCGGTTGCCATCTTGATCGCTTGGCGCAAGATGTTGTCGTTCGGCGCCTCGATCTTGAGCAGGATATCTGCCGAAGCCACCATTGCCGGCGGCAAATAGTCAAGGTTTTGCGAAACACCCAGGATTCGGCCGCCGCCGGCCAAAGCGAACACCGACTGTTCACCGACAACGTCGGGACGGATTGACTTTCGGGGCGGCTCGTTGGTGTGGTGAGCGAACTTCCAGTCGCCGAGGCGCTTGGCGGCCCTGCCCAGAGGCGCCACCCAGTCAGCCGACGGCGCCAGGATAATCATAGACGTGGTGCTGTCGCGACGGAGCTTCTGGGCCTGTTCAGGGCTCAAAGCCTCACGGATCATCAGCTCCGGAATGGAATGGGTCGCGGGGCGGCGATCATCCTTGTTCGCCACCGGTTCTGCCTGCATCGCCTCCATCTCTTCGATGGAGATGTCGTCGTAATCTTCATTGTCAGCCATTGCTGCCTCGTTCTCCGGCGAGGCGATGGCCGAGCGACTACGCGCCCGCCAGACCTGGCCGGTTGCATGGGCGTCCTGCGGACTGCCCGGAAAAGAAAATGTGCATAGGGGTTCTCAGGCGGAGAGGCGTTTGCCCCATAGTCGATGGTCTATTCGACCGTGGACCGGGTGCATAGCAAGGCGAGCGGACACGAAACGCTTTCGCGCCTCGGGTACAGTTTCGCCGGCAATGTCGATGTCGGAATTGGACATGGGAGGATACCCGATGAGGTCCTCCCGAAAACCGCAGTCAGACCTGCGGTTCGGAGCGCTGGAGGACAACGCGATCCGTGCGGCCGCTGATTGGCGCCGCCGGTAGATTCTCGCGTTTGGATATGGTCATTTCCTTGCTCATAGGTGAACAAATAGTGAACTTGGAAAGTCGTGTCAACCGGTTGGCCCTAAACTTCTCACTTTGATGGCGCGATCCAGCTCGTGGGCCGCAGAAGAATTAGGTAGAAGTATAGATAGCTAGCGTGTTAACGATATGGAACGCTAGCATGTCAGCTATCTATCAAAGCAGAGACTTATGGCCGATAATTCTGATCAGAAATCGAATCGAAAGCGGGCAGATGGTCGTAAGGGTCTGCTCGTGTATCTGGACGCCGATCTCATAAGAGACCTCAAGAAGGCGGCGCTGGACGATGACTGCAATGTCTACGACATTGTTGAGGAGGCGTCCCGCGCATGGCTGCAGGCCCGCAAGTCCAAGGCCAAGGTAGGCCATTGAGACGTTTGTATTGAGTATATTTAATCGCGGAAATTTCACATGATGGACAGACGGACAATCGATCTCGCTGAGGTGGCATCAGGCGCCCGCATCAAGGTCCGCGATACCCTGTGGCAGGTGAAGCGCGTCACCGACGCGCGGCCAGGGAAGATGATCGAAGCCACTGGCATTTCTGGGATCGCCACTGGTAAAGATGCAATTTTTATAAACCGCCTAGAGCCAGACTTGGCAGTGGTTGACCCTGCTGATGTGGAATTGGTCGCAGACCTATCCCCCGGCTTCAATGACACCCGGCTTTATCTCGAGGCTGCCTTTCGTACTGCAGCGCCAACTGGTGTGGCTCCGCTTGTGACTGGCAAGGCCGCCATTGACGAATTGCCGTTCCAGAATGTCCCGGTAGAGCGTGCCTTGAAGCAGGGCCGCGTACGGCTGCTGATCGCTGACGATGTCGGCCTCGGCAAGACACTTGAAGCTGGGCTGGTTGCTGCCGAACTCATTCTACGTCGTCGTGCTCGCCGTATCCTTGTCGTGGCGAACAATGCCGCTCTGGCACAATTTCAGAAGGAGTTCTGGACTCGGTTCTCTATTCCGCTCACCCGGCTAGATAGTGATCGCATCCAACGCATTCGCAATACGATCCCCTCGAACCACAATCCGTTCGAGCAGTACGACAAGACCATCGTATCGATCGACACGCTCAAGAACGACATCCAGTACAGGACGGCGATCGAGCAAACCCATTGGGATCTCATCATTATCGACGAAGGGCACAACGTTGCCGAACGGCGAAATTCCGCCGGTGGCAGTTCGATGCGATCGAAACTCGCGTTCTTGCTCGCAAAACGTTCGGACGCCATGCTGATCCTGACCGCAACACCACACGATGGCTCTCAGCGGTCTTTTTCAAGTCTGATCAGTATGCTCGATCCGACTGCTGTGGCAAATCCAGATCAGGTTAGCCGGGAAGAGGTGGAGCCTTTGGTTGTGCGTCGCTTCCGCACTACCGAGGAAGTGGCTCGCGATCTGAAGTCCAAGATTCCTCCTCGCCAGATGAACCGGCACGAATTCAACCTCTCAGCGGCTGAAGAACAGGTCTACCAACTGGTGGCCGACCTTCGGCTTGACGTCGATGACGGTGCGACGCGTGGCAAAGGGGCAGAGCTTTTCCGAACAACCATCGCGAAGGCGCTGTTTTCGAGCCCGGCTGCCTGCATTGAAACGGTGGAAGGCCGCATAAAGCGCATCGAGAACGGCCAATCGAAAGGCACGGAACACGATATTCAGCAGCTTTCAGAGTTGCTCGCCACCCTACGCGCCGTGGGAACTTCCGGTTTCACCAAATACCATGAACTCCTCAAAGCTCTGCGGCACGAAAACTGGACCGGAAAAGATCGCAAGGACCGGGTGATTGTCTTCTCCGAGCGCATCGCCACTCTTCGTTGGCTCCAGGAACGTCTCCAGCTTGACCTCGACCTGGGCGAAGGCGCTGTGGTGACCATTGACGGATCCAGCGCACTCACTGACATCGAGACGCAGGCAATTATTGAGGACTTTGGACAGGAAAAATCCAAGATCAGGGTTTTGCTTGCCTCGGACATGGCATCTGAGAGCCTCAACCTCCATTTCCAAGCGCACCGACTAAAGCACTTTGATCTTCCGTGGGCGTTGTTGACGTTCCAACAGCGTAACGGCCGCATTGACCGTTATGGTCAACAGCACCAGCCGCTTATCGGTTACTTCGTGGGGCTGAGCCAGCAGGAGAAGGTCCGCGACATGTGGGTCCTTGATGTGCTCATCGAGAAGGACAAGCGGGCCCAAGAAGGTATCGACGATCCGTCCGTGTTCTTCGGCACAAACGACGCCGTTGAGCAGGAGCAAATCACCACCGATGCGTTTGAACGCGGGATTGGGGCAGAAGCGTTTTCAGCCGAACTTGACGAGCGTGCGGAGCTCGGCGGTGCCGATGAGTTCGCAGAGCTCGACGCAATGTTTGCCGACATCATCGCGCACCCAGTGGACACGAAGCCCTTCTTGCCGCCTACAACCAGCGCAATTGGGCCGCGCACATTCCCGACTACGTTCGATTTCGCAGCAGCAATGTTGCAACGGCTGCAGGTCGATGAAGGTCTCAAACTTGCCGTCGATGAAGGTGATCGCGTCATAGAGTTGGCTGTACCGGACGATTTCCGAGAGCGCAGTGCATTCGGATTCGGTTCAAGCGGGAGAATCGATCCTCGCTGGATGCCGGAAGAGGCTGTACCGCGGAACGGTGTCATCAAGTTGACTGACAAGAAGGATGTGATCGATCAGGCAATAGTGGCCGCTCGCATGTCTGATCGCAGCTGGCCAAACACGCAGTTTCTTTGGGATGTCCATCCAATCATGGATTGGCTCGGCGACCATGCGGCGGGTCTTTTCGGGCGCAGCAAGGTTCCCTATTGCCGACTGCCTGAGGGACGCCTTCGTAAGGGGGAAGTTGCCGTGCTTCTGCATGGCGTTGTCACGAACCTTCGTGGTGCTCCCATAGTTGACCGATGGGCTGTCGTTTCCTCGCTCCAAGGCACCACTTCGCTCGAGGAGGTCTCAGGCTTCTTGGAGCGCTCGGGATTGCTGAACAAGACTCCAAATCAAGGTGCCACCGCACCTTCAATGCTTGGCGACACCATCAGCACCGCGGTCGACAAGTTTCAGTGGGAGGTCTGCCGTGTTCGCGATGAGGCTCAGCAGTATCTCGACGATGCAGCGCAGGTCACAATGGAGCGCATCGACAAAGTTCGCGACAAGCACCACCGGCAGCTCGAATTGGCCTTTCCAGGCGAGTTGGATGCGCGAACCGAAGGCAAGAGGGCACGACGGAAGTCCAAGGTCGACCAGATGTTTGCCGAGTTCTGGGATTGGTACGACGAGACGCGGCAAATGCCGAAGGACCCCAATCCGTTTGTAGACGTAGTCGCTGTGTTCGAGGCTGAGTAAATGACTGACAAACTGTCCGGTATCTCGAATGAGAATGAATTCTACTCCAACCACTACCTGTCGACGGGCATTGACAACGACCTGAAAGACCTGGTCGCGGATTGGAGGAAAGAGCCCGGTCCAACGCCTTATGAGCGTCTCGAAGCTTTGTCGTCCGCGTGGATCCAGGCAGCCAACGACTATCGACCAGTCAAGGACGATGCGCGAAGGACCCTGATGTCCCGAGAGTTTGCCCATAAGGTCCTCGGAGCCTTGGGGTATACCGCTGGGGCTATTCAGGTTGACGATAGCGAAGGAAAACTCGTTCCGCTCCTGGCACGGGTAGCTGACGCCGCTGGCAACGACGTTATCTGGGTTGTCGAGGCTTTGGCTGCGAACGACGAAGATTTCTCGTCAGATCCGTTAATTACTTTGTTCAATTGCGCCCAGTTCCCGGACGAAGTGGCAGTCGCCAACCGCCGTAAAGGAGCCATTGATCAGGCAATATCGAAGTACGTTTTTGGTCTCGATGTGCCACCGCGCTTCGTGTTGATCTGGTCAATGTCCAGCCTGCTGTTGATCGACCGCAACCGCTGGGCGCAGCGCTCGGTGCTGCGCTTTGATTTGCAGGAGATCTTCACCAAAAAGAACCCTGACACGTTCAAGATCGTCGCGGCACTTCTGCATCAAACGTCGATGTGCCCGCTGTCAGGCAAGCCTTTGGTTGACCAAATTGCCGAAGAGTCCATCCGTCATGCCAACGCGGTATCCAGCTCGCTGAAAGCCACGATGCGCGATGCCATCGAAATTCTCGGGAACGAGGTTTTGGCGCTGACAGGCGGCCGCTTCAAAGGCAAGCCGATCGATGACAAGGCACTGACGGTCGAATGCCTTCGCCACATGTACCGGCTGCTGTTCCTGCTCTTCATTGAAGCGCGTCAGGACCTCGGCTTCGCACCGATGAAGTCTGAAGCCTATCGCAAGGGATATTCCTTGGATGCCCTGCGAGAGCTCGAGCTGGTCCCACTGCGTACGAAGGAGGATCGGGAGGGTACGATGCTCTCTGCAAGCCTCGATCGTTTGCTGTTCCTGATGTTCAATGGCACGCCCGGCGGTGAAATCTCCACGCCCACTGAGGTTGGCGATGAAGTCGAATATCGTCGCGACTTCTCGCTTCAGGCGGTCAAGGTGGAACTGCTCGATCCAGACTCAACCCCGATCATTTCGTCGCTCAAGTTGCGCAACGCGGCTGTGCAGCAGATCATTCGATTGATGTCGCTGTCCTCCGGTAAGGGGAACAGCCGAGCTGGACGTATCTCCTACTCGCAGCTTGGCATCTCGCAGCTGGGCGCTGTTTACGAAACGCTGTTGTCGTTCACTGGCTTCATCGCCCGGGAAGACCTGATCGAGGTCAAGCCCGGAAAGGGCGTGAAATTGGAATCCGATGACGCCGGGGAAGACCTCGAAGCGGTCGATGAGGACGAGGACATTGGTGAACCAAACGATACCGAGATCGAGGGCCGAGTCGATAAGCTCGACCTGTTGGGCCCAGCGTGGTTTGTGCCGGCCTCGCGGTCGAGCGACTTCGAACCGGATGAGATCGTCTACGATGGGCCCCGGGCCCGCATCTATCCCAAAGGAAGCTTCATCTATCGCTTGGCGGGGCGCGATCGCCAGAACTCAGCCTCCTACTATACACCTGAGCCACTGGCACGACTTCTCGTCAAGCATGCGCTGCTTGACCTCTGCAAAGACATGAAGTCTGACGAAATCCTCAAGCTTCGCGTCTGCGAGCCGGCTATGGGGTCTGCAGCATTTCTCGTCGAAACGACCAACCAGCTCGCCGATCTCTACCTTGAGCGCAAGCAAGCAGAATTAGGCAGGGTTATTCCCCAAGACGATTACGGCACTGAGCGGCAGAAAGTCCGCGCCTATATCGCTGATCGCAACTGCTTTGGCGTCGACCTTAACCCTGTCGCGGTTGAACTTGGCCAAATCTCGATGTGGCTGAACTGCCTCCACTCCAATGGCTCTGCACCATGGTTCGGCGATCAGCTACATGCTGGCAATTCTCTGTTCGGCGCCCGCCGCGCGGCTTACCCAGTCAGGATGCTGACGGGTAAAGCTAAGGATCTTTGGCTTAATCAAAATCCGATAGAAATTGGCTGGCGTGGATACCGGCAATCGGACCAGGTTTGGCAGTTTCTTTTGCCAGCCGATGGCATGGCAGACTTCCACACCAACAAGGCAATCAAAGCCGTTGCCGCAGCCGAGCAACAGGCGATCAAGAATTGGCGAAAGGACGGCTTTTTCTCGGCTCTGGACGCCGACGAGATCAAGCTCGTCCGGCACCTGTCCAAAGTCTGTGACCAGCTGTTTGACGAGGTGGCTGACGCCTGGGAGAAGGAGCGTGAGGCCACCAACGAACACATCCCGATTTGGCCAGAAGGCGCCAAGAAGCGCGGCCAGGCGATGGACTATCGTCAGAAGCGCGAGCTTTTGCGCGCATTTCAGAATGAAACCGCTGGTAACTCCCTCCCATATAAGCGCCTTAAGACAGCCATGGACGCCTGGTGCGCTCTTTGGTGCTGGCCGTTAGATAAAGTCGATGAACTGCCCGACCGCTCAGAGTTTCTCTTCGGCCTTTCGATGGTCTTAGAAGGTGGGATGACAGACTCCGGCGAGGTATTTACGCCGTCGCACAGTCAGCTGGGACCGCGTCAGGGCGAAATGTTCAACACCGTCCTGGAGGCCGCAAACGGTGGGGATAGCCTTTTTGAGGTGAAGGAGGTACCGGCCTTTAAGCAGGCGCGACTTTTCCATGAGGTGAATGTGGATACCTTGGTTTCACAGACCCCATGGCTACAAACAGCGGGAGAGGTTGCCTCACGACTGAGGTTCGCTCACTTCGACTTACTTTTCGCTGATGTTCTGCGGGAACGCGGTGGCTTCGACTTGATGATCGGAAACCCGCCATGGCTTAAGCCAACGTGGAACGACACGCTGATCCTAGGTGACATGGATCCAACTTTTATTGTGCGAGGGTATTCCGCGAAAGAGACTGAAGATGCGAAGGAAAAATTCCTGGCTGATTCCAGTCGACGCAAACCGTATCTCGACGCTTTTGTTGCGACTTCAGGTGCCATCAATGCGTCTGCATCTGGTCAGATGATGCCCTACGTTGGTGCTGGCCAAAACAATCTCTACAAGTGCTTCATTGACCTCACTTTTCGTTTGACGGCGCCGAAAGGCCGCGCTGCCCTCATTCATCAAGATGGCCATCTCGTCGATCCCAAAGCCGGTATTTTCCGCTCTCACTGGTATAGTCGAGCCCGAAAGCATTTTGAGTTCAGCAACAGGATAAAAGGCAAGCTCTTCAGCGAAGTCGATCACAATCTTAAGTTCAGCCTGAACGTATATCGCGGCAATGCCGCCGAGATCGATTTCGACCATATCTCAAATGCGTTTCTCGCATCTCAAGTTGACGCCTGCTACGCGCATGACGGGACCGGACCAATTCCCGGCATCAAGGGCGACGACGAGAAGTGGGACACCCGTGGTCACGGGAAGCGGCTTGTTCGCATTCGACGCTCAGAACTTCAGGCGATTCATGCCGTGCTTGAGGAGGACACAGTACCAGAACTGGAGACCCGCTTCGTTCAGCCCTATTCGGTCGACACCTTAAAGGTCTTGAAAGCATTTGCGGACGCTTCAGGTTTTGCGACCGGAGCGGGTGAGTTTCGAATGGATCCCCTTTGGCATGAGAGCGGTTCCCAAAAGGAAGGATTGATCGTTCGGGATACTCAGTTCCGCACCGATCTCTCAGAGATGGTTCTCACCGGGCCAATGTTCCATATTGGCAACCCGCTATACAAGTCGGCGAAGCGGATTTCGCGCACAAGCAACGATTACGAGGTAATCGACCTGCACGTAATCGATGAGGACTACTTACCGCGTACAAACTATGGCCGTGCAAGTAGCGTTGAGCAATATCATGCGAAGTTCGGATTGTGCCCTTGGGATAAGACGAAAACGCACGTTGATTTCTATCGGGTCGCTTTCCGCAACATGATTAACCTCAACAGTGAACGAAGCCTAATTGGAGCGATGATCCCACCTGGTGTGGCACATGTTCATACCGTTGAGAGCGTCGCTTATTCGGACACAAAGCGGCTAATAGCGAGCTATCCAGCCTGGATCAGTCTTCCCTTCGACTATTTAACAAAAGCAACTTCAAAATCACACTTCTCGGTAGCAGACATTGAAACGTTTCCCTGGCTTGACGTTTCATCAACGGCGCAACACCGAGCTTTGCGTCTCGCGGCTGTCTCTAGGGCATACGCAGATATTTGGAACGAGCACGCCAGCACGCTTGACGTCTTACCTTGGTCGTCAAGCGACGTTCGACTAAACGTCGATGGGAACGCCAATGCGGCAGGAGTGTGGGCTCCAAGCTCAGCTTTTCGGACTGAATTTGCTCGCCGACTCGCGCTGGTCGAGATCGATGTCCTAGTCTCAATGGCACTCGGCCTGACCGTTGAGCAACTGGTCGACATCTACCGCTTACATTTTCCGGTGCTTCAGAAATACGAAAATGCGACTTGGTATGACCAGAATGGTCGCATTGTGTGGACAGCATCAAGAGGGCTGCTAGGTGTCGGATATCTAGACGCTCGCGGCAAATCCCCCTCGCAAGCCAATTGGGAGTCGGACTTTGCGGATATGAAGTCTGGTACCCTCTCGTGCCAGGCAACCATCGACTTTTTGCCTGGCGGCCCTCAGGCTGTTGAGCGGACGTTTGTTGCACCCTTCACCAAGTGCGATCGTGCTGCTGACTATCGACGCGCCTGGAAACATTTTGAGGGTATGGGGGTGCCTGTTAAGAAAGTTGCTTGACGGAATGCCCAAATACTACCGACACTTAATGCGTTAATCCTCGGGCACGACTTCCAATATGATACCGTCTATTCTGGCAAACCAGGTAAAGCTTGGCCTCGAGGACCTTGTCCGCACGACCGCCAACATTTCTACGCCCTATTTTGCCGGGATGGTCGACCGATTTTTGGCTGGCCGAGAGAATTTCATTAAAGGCCCGTGGGTCTCACTGGACTTGCCGTTTCGCAAATCTGAAGGACTGTCCGGCGAGTTCTTCCCGCATGTGCCGTTGGGATTTGCTCCCCATGCTCATCAGGTCAAAGCCTTTGAGCGACTGGCCGCACCCAATGCCAAGTCGACAATCGTCGCTACTGGCACTGGTTCGGGTAAGACCGAGGCTTTTCTCTGGCCGATTTTCGACGCCTGCGTGAAGGCAGGCTCAGAACCCGGCATCAAAGCCATCGTCATTTACCCGATGAACGCGCTGGCGGGCGATCAGGCGCGTCGAATCGCCAGCGCTGTTCAGTCCATTCCAGCGCTCAGCAATCTCCGCGTCGGCATCTATGCCGACAAGCAACCGATCCCGTCATCTTCCACTATGACGCCGGATGATATCATCACCGATCGCGAGGAGATGCAGCGGAACCCGCCCGACATCCTGCTGACCAACTACAAGATGCTCGACCTGTTGCTTTTGCGGCCGGACGACCAGGCCCTCTGGGCCCAAAACCTTTCGAGCACACTGAAATACCTTGTCGTTGACGAGCTGCACACGTTCGATGGGGCCCAAGGGACTGATCTCGCCCTCTTGATCCGTCGTCTCAAAACCAAGCTCGGCATGTCAAATGGGCACCTGGCGTGCATCGGCACGTCAGCGACCCTTGGTTCAGGCGGAACCAAGGACATCATTCAGTATGCAATACGGGTGTTTGGCGAAGACTTTGCATCTGACTCGGTCGTGGTGGAAGACCGACTGACGGCCGCTGAATATCTGGCCGCAACATCACTGACAGACCTGCGAATGCCAGATGGGCAGCAAGTCTCGGACTTGATGGACGGCATCGACGGGACAGAGCAAGCGTCTGCCATCGTGGCCATCGCCGACTTATTATTGACTGAGCCGCCAAAAGGCAGTCCGGCCAGCAACAATTGGCGCGTCGCACTTGGAGAGCATCTCAAGGGCCATGTGCTCTTTCACGAGTTGATCCGTGCAACGGACGGCAAGCCAACATCCTACGAGATGCTGGAGACACATTTTCTGGAGCGCACGTTTCTCAGGACACTTGATCCAGACACCGTGCGGCCTGTGATCGACGCTATAATTGCCTTGGTCGCATATGCGCGGTCGCGACCAGGGTCACGCGTCGAACCACTTCTCAACGTACGCACCCAGATTTGGGTCCGCGAACTCGCTCGAATGGTAGCAACGGTCGACCCCCAGACGCCTGCCTTGCTGCATTCGGATGATCTGAACCCAGATGTCGAACGCCGCTCGCTTCCCCTGGTTTGCTGCAGGCAGTGCGGCACCACAGCCTGGCTCGGGATGCAGAACCAGCGAAGGACAGAACTTTGGGCTGAGCCAAAGGCACTGTACGATGGCTTCTTCGAAGGTTCCGACCGCATCCGTCTTATCTATCCTGAGCCAATTTCTCGCCAGCCACAGGCAGGGGTAGTTCCGGGTTCAATCAACGCAAAGTCTCTTGCATTTAGCCCCGGAGATCCTTCGGACGATGATAGCGACGCCGTCCCAGCCTGGCTGGTAAATCCCACAGGTTTTCAGGGCAAGGTCAGCTCCGATTGCCCGGCATGCGGATCAGGGAACAGCCTCACAATTATTGGATTGCGCGCTGCTCGTGAGATTTCGAGCGTTGTTTCTACGCTATTCGGCTCGCTTCACAATGGCGAACCATCGGGCGCCGACATTCCAAAACTGCTGATGTTCTCCGACTCGGTGCAAGATGCCGCTCAAAGGGCCGGTGTGGTGGAGAACAGGCACGCTGCGACTGTTCTCAGGCGAGACACCGTCCAGTTTCTCGATCAGCAAAGGGCAGGCGAGACATCGATTAGCGATTTGGTCACGAATGCTCCGGCCGCGTATCGCGCGACCATCGGTGATGAAAGCTTCGTCGCTACCTTCATCCCAAGCGACATGCAGTGGATGCGCGACTACCCCGCTCTGCTGCAGGATGATCGATTGCCAGCCGGCAGTCGACTTCCTTCAGACGTGGAATTCCGGATCGGATGGGATCTGTTCGCGGATTTCACGTTCCTGTCCAGTGCCGGCCAGAGCTTGGAGATGACCGGTCTCGCGGCAATTCATGTCGAAATCGGCGCTCTTCAGGCGGCAGCTGAAACCTTTGCGAGCACTATCAAGGACAAACTGGGAGCGGAGTTTGCGGTACCGTCGAACGCAGACGCCACTCACTTCTTCATCGGGTTGCTTGATCACATGCGGCGCCATGGCGCAGCCAACCATAGCTACGTCCGGCAGATGGCCTACAAGGACATGAACTCGTTCGCCGCTGCCAAAACAATGGTGCGGGATGTACTGCCTGCTGCAATGCCTCATCCTGGTAGAAATCGCTCGGCACGCCCCAATCTCCCCGCGACTTCCTCTCTTAAAGAGTTTGAATTTGTAGGACGGCAGACGGCCAACAACTGGTATCGCGCTTGGGCAGACCGGTTCTTCCTTATAAGCAATGTGTTCGCGGGCATGATGTATGCTCAAGTTTACGAGCACGCTTTTGAATGTGCCATCAAAGCTGGCTTGGTGGTCAAGCTGAACGTGGAGGCTCCGAATGGGGCTACCGTCTTCGCTTTGTCGAACGACGCGATCTTTGTCTCACGGGACGTTTCATCCGTTGCCTGCGACACCTGCGGTAAGTTGCATAGTGTGCCAAAATCGGCAGCCCCAATCTGGGCTGGAACGCCCTGCACTAAGCTGGGCTGCCAAGGGCAATTTGAAATTTCAGGCCATCACCTTGGCTCGGACCACCTTGAGCGCTTGTACACCAATGGGCGTACGCACCGCGTGGTGGCGAGGGAACACACCGGCATACTCGAGGCAGATGATCGCAAGCGCCTTGAACAACGGTTTATCAATGGCGCACATGCCTGGGACCCGAATACCTTGTCGGCAACACCGACCCTTGAGATGGGTATCAATATTGGTGACCTGTCGACACTGATCCTCTCGTCGGTACCTCCGGAGCAGGCGAACTATGTCCAGCGCATAGGACGCACAGGTCGCCGAGATGGCAACTCATTGAACCTGACCATCGTCAACGCGCGCCCGCATGATCTTCAGTTTTGGAAGTCACCAGAAAAGATGATCCGCGGTGAGGTACGATCGCCTGGCGTTCACCTCGGAGCGATTGCGGTTCTGAAGCGCCAAGTTGCAGCGCTCACACTCGACCGTTGGGTGTCGAAGCAGCCGGCCAGTTTCGACTATGGTAAAATGAAAGCGGCTCTGGCTGCGATTGATACCTCTAACCAGGCAGCGTTCCCCAATACCTGGCTCAACTTCATCACCAGCAATGTCGACTCGCTCACCAAAGCCTTTCTTGGCCTATTGCCGGCCGACGTTCGATCCGACCTTAGCACCGTCCAGCAGCTTTCCGACTTTGTCGCAAGTGAGCAGGGTGATGGGCTTCGCTATCACATTGCCGACGCCTTCAGGCGTGCAAGTCGCCAGCGCGAGAGCCTGAAAAGCAGGCTTAAGGACGTTCAGGCGGCCATTCGTGCTCTCAAGAAGGAACAGCCTCGTCCACTCGACTTTCAGACGAAGTTGGACGAGATGAACCGTGATGCCGGAGTGCTGAAGGGGACGATTACGGCTGCTGTGGAGGACGTACTAGTCCTTCAATACCTGACTGAGAATGGCGTACTGCCCAACTATGCCTTCCCCGAAGAAGGGGTCACTCTTCAATCCGTCATCTACTGGCGTGCAAACAGCGACGGCTCTCCTGGGCAGCCTCCCAAGATTATCGAGTATCCTCGACCTGCCAGTTCCGCGCTTAGTGAACTGGCTCCAAACGCAGAGTTCTATGCGCAGGGCCGCAAGGCACGCGTCGACCAAATTGATCTGACTGCAGCCGATATTCAGCAGCATCGCATTTGCGACGCCTGCACTCACATGGAGCTTGAGGCGAATGTCCCCTCACACCAAAAGAACTGCCCGAAATGCGGCAGCCAGATGTGGGGAGACACTGGTCGCAAGAAAAACCTAGTCGAGCTTCGGACAGTCATCGCGACGACCGACGCTGCCAGAGCCTCGATCGATGATCGAGACGACCGACACGTCAGCCGATATGACCGCGACATCCTGCCGGACTATCCGGACAGTGCGATCTCATCGGCTTTCGCGCTTGAGCGCCAGCCGGGGGCCGTACCATTCGGGTACGAATACATCACATCCTGTCAGTTCCGGGACATCAATTTTGGTCCACTCGCAGATGCGCCAATCGGTGGCGAGGTCGCTGGATCGGAGCGGTTCTCGAGAGCGTTCCCAGTCTGCAAAGAATGCGGAATGTTGCAGAAGCCGCGTCAACTAGGCGATACAGGCACTCACACGATCCGGTGTCGGTTGGCATCGGAAACAGATCCCACCAAGTATGAGACGGAGGTCTATCTCTTTCGGACCTTCAAGTCCGAAGCGATTCGCATCGTGGTTCCAGTTATTGGCAGCGCGAAGTACGATGACGTCAAAAGCTTCGTCGCGGCCCTGGACATTGGCCTTCGAAAACACTTCAGCGGCAAGGTTGACCACATCCGATCGACACTTGTTGAGCAGAAGTCGCAATCTCGCTCGACCACGGTGCGCAATCTCTACTTTTACGACACCGTCCCAGGGGGCACCGCATATCTCAAGCAGATCGCCCACGACCCGGCGGTGATGGAAAATGTCTTGAAGCTGGCGCTGGGCCACTTGCAAACTTGCAGTTGCAACAGCGTGCCTGGCGAAGATGGGTGCTTCCAGTGCGTCCGTTCCTACCGATCTCAATTCGGGATGGGGGAAGCATCCCGTGATCTTGCAATCCGCATGCTTCAGGAGGTCCTGCAGGACTGGAAGACGCTGAAACCCATCACCAGCGTTACCAATATGGTGCAGAACGACATCTTCGACAGTGAGCTCGAGGCTCGGTTCATCGATCAACTGAAAGAAGCGGTCAAACCAGACGGCTTGCTGGTACCAGTGGTCCTTCCGAATGGAAGAACCGGGTTTCAGGTCCGCTTTGGCGCTAACGGCGTCCGTTGGACAATTGAAGATCACGTGTGGGCGAAAGATCGCTTTGGCATTCCCGTAGATACCGAGATTGACTTCCTACTAACGCCCGTCGGGATCAAGGGCGCCAGCCCGGTCGCAGTCTATCTCGACGGTTGGCAGTATCATCAAAATCGGATTGGTTCGGACGTTGAAAAGCGCGTTGCCATTCTGCGCAGTGGAAAGGCGTTCGTGTGGACACTAACGTGGGAAGACCTGGAGGCCAAGGCCGGAAAACCTCCTCATTTTACAGACCTGATGGGTGCTGCATCAATGTCTGCCGCCCTGCCGAAACTCCCTGACAACGGGAAGCTTGCTGAGCGGATTCGGAGCGAGATGCCGTTGCAAGCCTTGTTGAGCCATCTGCGCGAGCCTCATCAACCCGACCGCAAATGCTCTTTGGCGGCAATTGGCATGTTCACCACGGTCCCAGTAGGTGGAGGACCACACGCTGGTGCCCTGCCGAGCTGTTTGTCGCCTTCTGCTGTGTCGTACCTGTCTGGATCGACGCGAAGCGGCTCCCGACAAGATGGAGGGGCATCGATTAGTTTTGGCTATTCCAAGCCTGCGGCTTCCAGTGGCGCCTTCGATCTGGATACGCGCATTGTCCTAGGGCTGCACCCATCTAATTCCCAGGAGGTGAAGCGGGACTGGAACGGCTTCTTCCATCTGCTCAACACAATGCAGTTTGACCCCGGTCTTCATTTGGACGTCGAGGGGATCACAACTCTCGCTCTTCCGGGTCAACAAATGGCGGTGCAGTCACTGCCGGCCGACGTGATCTGGGATGAAATCAAGGAGCTCGTCGATCCATCGGCTCTGCCGCTGGTTGAAAAGCTGCGGTCGCTCGGCGCCCCCGTTCCGGTGGTCGGGCTGGATGTAATGAATGGCGACATGGTTGTAGGCCAAGTCGAGCTAGCTTGGAAAAGCCAGAAGATCGGCGTTGTCTTAAATCCGATCTCTGATGCCTCGTGGAACCTCATTACCCTAACGGTGGCGCTCAAAGACGTGGACGCCCTGATCAATGTTATAAGGAGTGCGTGATGCGAACTGAGTACCAGATGTGGGTGTCGTATCAGGCGCTACAGGCATCAGCGTCTCTCCCAAAGCAGATCGCGGCAAAGTTCCATAAATTGGTTCTCTCGATGCGGGTCAATCCTGGGGCCAATGGCATCAACTTCGAGACAATCGAGGGTGCTGCGGATCGTCATGTCAAATCGCTGCGTGTCGATCAGGACTATCGCGCGGTGGCGTATGTCGAAGATGGCCTGTGCGTCCTTCTCCACGTCGACAAGCACGATGATGCATACCATTGGGCGCGTCGTCGCAAACTCAAGATTGATCCTCTTACCAATGCGGTCCAAGTGGTCGAAATGCAGGAGCTCACTGACGAAGCGGTAGCCACAGCGCCCGAACTCGCTGAAGCAAAAAAGACCACCCCTGGCCTGTTTGACCACGTGCCAGATGAGGATTTTGGCAGGATTGGCGTGCCGCTCGAGGCGCTCAAGCGAGTCAGGGCTGTCACCAGCGAAGAGGAATTGCTCGCGGACAAAGTTCTAACCCCGGATGTCCAGGACGCCCTCGTCTGCCTGGCCGCCGGCTTCGGTATTGATGAAATTCCGGGGCTCGTCGGCTCCAGCCTGAAATCCATGCCCGCACAAGACCTACGAACAGCCCTTGAGACGGAAGAGAGCCGTCGAATGTTCTGGCTGCCGAAGGACGATGAAGAACTCCTTCGAATGCTGGATACTCCGTTGGAATCGTGGCGGGTGTTCCTACACCCAGACCAGCGCAGACTCGTCGAGCGGCAAGCCCGAGGCCCGGTTCTCGTCCGTGGTGGCGCTGGTACTGGCAAGACAGTGGTGGCCATGCACCGGGCAAAGTGGCTCGCCGAAAATGTCCTGAAGGCGCCCACGGATCGCGTCTTGTTCACGACCTTCACTTCCAACCTTGCCGCGGACATCAAGGGCAACCTGATCCAATTGTGCCCCGAACTCATGCAGCCCGGTAACGAGAAGATCGAGGTTAAGAACCTTGACGCTTGGGTTGGAGACTTCCTTCGCAAGCAAGGTTACGACCGAAAAATTGTATACTTCACCTCCGAGCGGCAAGAGGTCGAGGCTATTTGGAACGAGGTCGAGGCAGAGTTTGGGTTGCCCGAAGGCCTCACATCGCAGTTCATCAAGGAAGAGTGGGCTCAAGTCATTCAGGCCCAGGGCATTGACGATAAGGCTGGGTATCTAAGCGCGCCAAGGACTGGTCGTGGAACGCCGCTCGACAGAAGGACCAGGGCGGCACTTTGGGAGCGCTTCGAGGGGTATCGCGCAAGGTTGCTGGAGAAGGGGCTGAGCGAGCCTGACGATGCCTATCGCGATGCGGCAGCCATCCTGCGGGCAGGTGCTGCGATCCTACCTTACAGGGCTGTAGTGGTTGATGAAGCTCAGGATATGGGTTCGGAGGCATTCAGGCTCATCCGCGCGATCGTTCCGCCGCAGGACCCCGACATGAACTCCCTGTTCATCGTCGGTGACGCCCACCAGCGTATCTATGCCCGCCAGGCATCGATGTCGAAATGCGGTATCAACGTCCGCGGACGAAGCTCTCAGCTTAGAGTCAACTACCGCACTTCCGACGAAATCCGTAAGTGGGCAGTGGCGCTTCTGGAAGGTATCAGCATCGACGACATGGACGATGGAATGGACGACTACCGTGGATATCGCAGCGTCTTCCATGGTCCCATGCCCGAGATAGTGGCCTCTAACTCCCCTTCGGAAGAGTTTTCAGCGCTTGCCGACTGGGTGGCTCGACTTACATCCGAGGGTGTGGAGCTCAAAGATATTTGCGTGCTGGCCAAGACCAACGCACAACTGGATGCACTCGTGCAGCAATTGAAAAACAGCGGCATCCCAACGCATACGCTGACTGCGCAGATCGCCGACAATCGCGCGACAGAAGGACTGAGGCTCGCAACCATGCATCGAGCAAAGGGGCTTGAGTTCGAAGCAGTCGCGATTGTGGGCCTCAATTCACCCCATGTGCCCTTCAAGAGAGAACTGGAGGAGGCCCCGGATGCGGCATCCAAACGTCGCATTCTTGAGAGAGAGCGCTCCCTCGTTCACGTCGCGGCTACCCGGGCAAAGTCGCACCTGCATGCCTCGTGGGTTGGGCAACGCTGGGATCTCTAGGCTTGGACTATACCCCAACTAAACTCAGAAGCCTGCCGTGGCTGGACGATCGCAAGAATACGGCTGACGACCCGTGTAGCGTAGGCAGTGTTCTACCCCCACCTTCGTCCGGTTTGTGAGCCATGGCTAGCAGTACTCTCCGCGCTATCGTCGCCGACCACAAACAGAGCAAAACGAACGAACTGCACCCTTGGAACTTCGCTGCAGGTGTGAACGGCACGTCGCTTACTCTTCGCCTGATCGCATTGTGCCACTTTATCTACGAAAATCCTGGGGTGGAGAACGCCGCCGCACCTTTCGTCTCTTGGCAGCGCTCAATCAAAAGGCCTGTCCGAAACCCAAAAGTTAAGTCGCTTCCCATACGCGGTTCAGAATCTTGGCGGCAATGGCGGCCTTGTCTTGGGGTAAGAAGCGACCATAGTGCTGCTGCACCATCGCGGGGGTATCCTGGATGGCGTAACTTGCCTGCTCATAGCTGCCCGTCTGCTTCAGGATGTGGGTGGCCAAAACGTCACGGACATTATGCGGGCCATGCGGCAGAAGGCCGTCGATTGCGCCTCGGCCGGTGTACGGGTTGTAGATCCCATAGCGCTGAATGGTCAGGCGCCAGGCTTCGTAAAAAGTGTTCTGGTTGTAGGAAGCGTCAGCACTGCTTCGCTTGACTGACTTCACGAAGAACGTGCCCGGATCAGCCGCATCTCCCAGCAAGCGAGCGCGATGGCGATCGATATAAGCTTCGATCATCGCGTAAAGCCCTGCGAGGTCTGGCAGCACCAGCCGAAAGGGTTTTGACCCGAAGAACGACGAGGTCGAATTCTTGAATGCAATCGATGGGATCAGCACCTCCCAGCCTTGCTCGCGATCGCTCCATCTCAGCTCTCCTCGCTTTTTATCCTCCAGATGCCGCTCTGTTGTTGGCGCGCGGCCACGGGGACACACCAAAAGCTCCCGCAGGTTGCGCTGGCGCAGCCCAGTATGCATGCCCAATCGAATAAGGAGGAACGATCTCACCGCTTCGGCAGCAGGCCGCGGATAACGACTCTCATCGGGCATAAGGCGTAAGATCTCTTCGGCAATTTTGCGGTACTCACCCACCGGGCTATCTGCCTCAAGCACCGGAAGGATAGGTTCGAATGGGTCGCGATGAATCCGGGCGACACGCTGAATCTCCCGAATGCGATGACGGGCGTGCTTGTAGAAGGCATCGCACGCCCCGTTCCAATCAGTTCGGACGCGCTCGATCTCGACCTCCGAAATCATTCCCGAGACAGGGCGTAATCGATCCGCCAATGCCGGTGTCTGCCGCATCCAACCGGTCTCTGCCCGGGTCATGCTGAGAACCACGCTGAGCATGTCTACTTCCCATTTGGTGTAGAAGCCTCGCCGACGTTCGCGCCACAGGAGGTACCAATCCCACACGGCCGGGAAAATGAGCATGGCAAAGCAAATGCTATCCAATGGCACGCCAGCCCCTTTGACCGTGCTGCGAGGGTCTGCGGCCAGTGCACCGAACATCAATCCGAGATGCTCAACCTTCTGACTGGCGGTCTCCTCATTCCAGACACCGTTTCGCTGAAAACCGAAGGCCGTGAGTGTGGCAGTCTTGAACCGGAGTAGTGCGGTCATTTCTGCGTCCAATGCGGTCGGCGCATCCACGACTGCTGACTGGAGTTCGACATCCAGATCACTGACGTCGTCCTCGGGTGCGGGGACCGGCCGCTTTGCCGCATTCTGGAAGGCCGTGCATCGAACAGCATAGCGCTGTTTCATGGCAGCCGCCTGGAACCGCCGGTAATCGGTCGAGCCGGAAATAATTACGCGCCGAACCCATTCCAAGATCTCTTCCTGTTCAGCTTTTGGCCGTGTCAGGAAATCGTCGGGCAAGTGCCATGCAAGACGGCGACGTTCCGCTGCCGGCAGCCCCGACAATGTTACGCCCCTGATGGCCCGTGCCTGATGGGGGAGCTTCGCCTTGAAATATCCGAGCGGCAGTCGATACCGTCGCTCGATGTTGTTCAGGACGACAAAGCTGCGGGCGGTCATAGGTAGAAGCTGCCCGGTGCACCATTTCATCAATGTTCGTTGGTCTTGCGCTTCTCCGCGAGAGGCCAAGGCGAGATAGAGGTGACGAACACTATCACCATGCCGGCGCATGTGCAGGTTGAGGGCCGCCCCGAATTCCGCAGTGTCCTGCCACGCTGTTGTCAAAGGCTCTGGAAACTCGAGGATGGGCTTTGGTTCAGGACCACGTCGAGAACGGGGACGTTCTTCTGCAGTCGAAGCCTGTCTCGCCGCGGGCGCCGCCGCCTTCTCAGGTTTGGGCGGTCGCAACGGCTCGGCCGAGTCCTCCATTGCCACTGCTCGTGACAGAGCATCGAAGATGGGCTGCAGCTGATGCCGCGCAGCTTTCAATTTCGCACCATCAACTGCAGTGGCGAGGGCAACTTCAGTCCAGTCGGCCCATCGTCCACGATAGGGCGGAAACGCCATCAGCTGCAGCAAATTCGTGAGATAATTGGTGACCCGCACCACTTCTCCGGCGGTAAGAACATCTTTGAGCCGCAGCCGGCAAAAGTCCTCGACCATCCGTGGCGTCAGTGAACGTTTGTTCGACACTTACATTCCTCCGTAAATGGAGGACTGGGCCCTGGCCGAGTCGCCTTGATGGTCGACTAACTATCTGGGGCACGGCGAGATATCCCCAAATTTCATCCGGCAATACGACACAGGTTGAGCATCAGCACCAGAACTCCCGTCCAGCGGGTCAACGGCGGGCTAGCCCTTCAGCGATGAGATGTCGCCCACGTCCTGGCCAACAATCTGGATGGTTGCCAGCGTCCGGTCATATCGATCTTGGCCGAACGTTGCGACGGTGAAGGCATTCGAATTCAGGAGCTGCAAGAGATTGACGCTGGCACGTTTTGCCAAAGCGACTTCCTGAGCGCCACCGCATATGTCGTTGGCCCATTGCAGGTGGGCCAAGAACTGCCACCTATTCGGCCGGCGCCATGTGAAGTGTTTTGGTCGGATACTTCAGTTGCCAGGTTTCGATCAGAAAGAGCGCCGCCGCACTCGCCGAATGAATGGCCAGACGGGCGATGCGGCGGTCAATGCTTCGGCGTCTACCACGCTCACGACCATGGGCATCACCGCCGTGTGTGCGAAGCGCACCAATCCCTTGAATGGTGGTGTTCAGCCCGCCCAAGATTGACCGAACATCAGTTGCGATATCGTCTGGCAGATCAGTCCGCGCCGGATCCAGCCCCAGAGGATCGCGCACGGCCTTGTACAAACCTTGAACGTCCTTGTTGGTCGGCATCGGCAGACCGAGTTCGACCAAGATCGATCTACATACACTTTCAACGACGGAGCACGCCGAGGTGACAGCGTCCTCAGGGTCGGCGTCGACATTTTTCAGAGCGCGGTCTAGGTCATGTTGGACGGTGTCGAAGTCGATGACGCTGATGGTTGTTGCCAACGAGTCGAGAACCGACGCGTTCTGGCCGGCAGGCAGGAGGCGAACCGTGCCACCAATCTGCTGAAGCTCAAGTCCGTCATATCGCAATCGGGCGTTCAAGTAAGCGAGTACCGAGTTGAGCTTGTCAGGCTGGTCCAGGAAATCGCGCGGATCAGCAGCGTGCTCGGCAATCGAACGCAGTACATCTTGATCGCCACTGCGATTGGCACGCTCCAACGCTTCGATAAGGGATGGCAATCGAGACCCGTTACCGATGGTCAGCGAGACGTTGCATCCACGCATGAAACTTTCGAGCTTAGGGCCAGACCGATAAATCCCTATGGGCGGGGTTTGATCATTTCCGCCGCCGCCAGAAATGACCTGGGCAAGAGCCTCAATCGTCTGAGGTGCGAACTTGATGTGCATGCGCTGTTGCCTGTCTGGATGCTCTGCGTTGTGAAGTTTGGCCGACCGTTTTTCCAGCAGCCCAATCGACCACTAACGCCGATATAGGCCTCTAAAGGTCGGCCTGCTGATCGAGACGACGGATTAGGCGCCCATCAAATTTGATAAGCTGACACCGTTTGTTGTGGAGAGCGTTTTCCACGGACTCCAAGCGTTCACTAGTCGCGATGAGAACTTGGGAACCCAAGCCAGCGACACGTTCCGCTTCCGAAAAAAGGCCAGCCACACTCAATTCAGCAGCCTCCTGCTGACGCGGTTCGTCCATCACCAAAAGATGCGGGTGGTTGGTGTTACTGGTCATCGCAACGTCCAGCAAACCCAGTTGATACGCCCACTTCAGCCTGATCGTGTCACTCGCCGAAAGTTCGAATCCGATTTCAAATCCTTCCTTCTCAGGGCGATATGTGTCCTGAGAAACGGTAAGAGCCGTCGGATGAAAGGTATTAAATTGATACGCAGCAAGCTGACTGCGGATAGATGCCTCCAGCTTGGTCAATTTGCTTTTGTCTGCCACACTCAACCGGTCATCAGGAAGATCGGCCTTGTCCTTGAGTAGTTTGGCCCATGTTTCTGCATGCTCAACCAGCCTGACGACCTGCTGATCAAAGCGGGCTCTCGTGCCGTTGAGCAGCTCAACCCGGTGTTCAATGCGCAGTTTTTCCTCGATGAACGAGGCCGAAACGGCGTGGGATGGCGCAATCAGGTCGGTCTTTAAAGCGCGAAGGCGGGTGGTTTTCTGTCGGAGCTCATCGCCAGTGGTGAGCAAATCGAGGTCTAGGCCGTGGATGGCAGCAACGGATCTGTCGGCCAAACGCTCGAAAGTCTTTCGCTGGGCGTCAATATACTCGATGTTCTCATCGAGCGTCATGACCGCTTCGATCGTCCCCTGCGGCAGCAGCACATCATCGAGCAACTGATCGCATGTTGGACAATGGTGAGGGCTGAGGTCTCGACCCAAGGTAGAACCCAGGGTTTGAAGTTTTTTCGCGTCCTTGTGCTTCTGCAAATCCTCTTTAAGGTGCTCGATGCGTCGCTGCGTTGAGGCCTGCTGGACCGTTTCGGCCTGGCGTTCTCGGAAAAGCTCAGTGCGGACTGCGTTCAAGTGCTGGATTTCACGGCTCAGCTGATCCGCAGCTGCGCGAGCCTCCTCAGCCAGCCCCTCGACTTCGGGAATGGCTTGATCTTGAAGGTTGGCCAGATCCTCCCTGAGGGTGCTCAAGTGCTGATCGAGGTTGGACCACGTCCCTTCGATCAAGACTTGCATGAATGCGCCCTTGACCTCAGCTTCCATCGAGGTCGGCGATTTCGGCAGGCTGAGCACTCTGAGTCCAGCCGCACTCGCGGTGGCCTCGATCGAGACAACGGTCTTTGACCATTCCTGACGAAGGGCGTTGATCTTGAGGTCCAGATCCTGGCGCTTGAGCTCAATCTCGTGAGTATCGAAACCCATCAGATACTCAACGCTGCGGCGGTGAACGTCTCGAATTTGAAATTGAGTGGGTATCGCGGCAGGGATCGTAGTCCAACCTATCTTCTGTTCCACGAAGAAAAGCGGGAAAAGCGTCTCGACGTAGAGCAGGCAGTCCTTACCGTCGTAGCGCTTCACGGTGGGAAGATCCCAACCCATGAACCTTGCCAGCATATGATGAAAGCCGACCTCGCGCTGTGCCGCGCCGGGGTCGAGAACAAAATAATCCCTGCGCTCGTACTGCCCACCGGCGGTGAGCTGCGGCCCCCTAGAAACCTGGACAAGCTTCTTGTCCGTGTCGGAGGTAACAAAGCGCTTCACAGTTATGCGTTCGCCGGCAGCGTTTTCGATCTCGACCGCAACGAAGGACTCGATGATCGGATGCTGTTGCTCGGAGTCTGGATCCTCGACATGCGTACGCATTGTGAAAGACAGAGGGATGCGATCGCGCTTTGGGCTGAGCATCTGCTCAAGGCCGAGAGCATAGAGCAGCGCGTGTAGAGCGGTTGATTTGCCAGATGTGTTCGGAGCATAGAGAACGGTGAAGCCACCATCCAAACCAATGTCGGTGCCATAGAGCCCGGCTGAGGTATTGGCACGGAGCCGAATGTGCCGAACAGACAGCGACATCAGAAGTCCTCCATCTTCATAATGTGCTCGACCACCTGTTCGGTGGCCAGCTTGCCAACAGCGCGCAGAAATTCTGCCTCCTCGGCCAGAACCCCCTCTTTCAGAAGCGCCGCCGCTGCTTCCTTACCCGGCTCGGTGAGTTGCAATTGCTTGCCGCTGGTCGAGACATAACCGTTGGCAATCGCAAATGCGGCTGCACGATTAATCCACGGCTCGACACGTATAGAGAGGTCCTTGGGCTCTTTTGTGCGAGCGAGCACATCTCGGGTGAGCTGACGCGATGCTGAGGTCCTGCTCAGATGCGCCAGGAAGTGGACTTTTTGCAGACTGCACCTTTGAGACCTTGATGAGGCAAGGAGCAACAGCAAAAGCGATTGGCCCCAGCCGATCCGCATATCGCCAGCAACGGGTGTCGGCCGCTCGGTGACAGTGAAATTGCCTGAATACAGGCCACGCAGTGTCTCGATGCTGGCCATGTCAGTCGAGCCTCAGCGGGCAGCGCATAAGCCACTCGCTTACCGAACCAAAGCAGACTGTTTCGGCCAATCCTGGATCCAGATTGGGTACCGCTTCGATCAGCTTGGCTTTTAGGTCATTGATTTCTGCATCGAGCCGATCGCCGCCACTGCCACCTGCACCACTTTTGAGACGTCGCAGTCGTTCTGCTTTGAGTCGTTCAATATGTTCGTATGCTTCTGGCACAATCTGACGGAGAGCCTCGATTGCATTGCCAGACTCCATTGAGGCACGTAGAGCCTCATTTACGGCATCGTCCATCGCTTCGGCATCGGAAATTCGCTGAGCCAGTTTTTGTCTGAGATTATCTTCCAGTGAGCTATCGGTCCTGGCGAGGTCCGCGACCTGCTCGGTTGTAACGGCGCCGAAATTGAGACGGATTCTGGCTCGAAGGGCATTGCGACGCGCGATCGATTCGGGGTCGAAAGTAGCCAGATCATGCACCATGATGTGGAAGTCGGGCTCGGCATGGGCCAGGTTCTTGAGTCGAACCTCGTCAGTCTTGTTGTTGGCGTGGGCAACGACCTCGCGGCTATCGTGTGTGGGCACCACCAATATCCAGCGCTTCACCTTGTTTTTGCCCAGAACAACGGCCGCACCTTTGGCTGGGTCGCAAAATTTGCCAATGTCCGTGGTGATCTTGTCGCGTTGCTTTTCGGCGCGGGTTGCGACGTCGATTGGTTCCTCGCAAGCATAGCATTGGTACACGATGCTCTTGCTGACGCAGAAATAGTCGATGCCGCAATCGCCCTTGTGCTTTGCGGGTACCGGCTGGATGTTCTCTGGCCCGTGCATATCCTGGAGAAGCCGCAAAACGTGGTCCTCCCAATCTTTGCCGTCCCAGTATTCTGTAACGTTATGCATAGAACCAGTGCCCCACCCAACGCCGTTCTCGTTTCGCGCCGAATGACTGCAGGATTGATCGGATCATAAATAACTGCAAGTCCTAGATAAATGCATCACGAGCTTCCAATGCATGGTGAGACTTTTACGATGTCGCAAAGCGCCCCGATCAGACTGATCTCATGCGACGAAGCGGGATTTACCGGTCCGGCGCTGTTAGACCCAGCGCAGCCTTATTTCGTCTATGCCAGCCACGACCTGACGATAGCCGAGTCGGAAAAGCTGATTGCCGATATCCGTGCGGCACACGTGGTCCAGGCCCCTGAACTCAAATCGCAAAGGTTGAAGCGTCGCAACGACTGGCTGGCAATTTCGAAATTGGTGAGGGATCGGCTTGAGGGGCGGGCCATCGTCATAGCATTCGACAAAACGGTGGCCTTGGCCGGCAAGGTCATGGAGTACCTTTTTGAGCCGGTGCTGGAGGCTAACAACGAGCTCTTCTATAGGGTCAACTTCCATCGGTTCATGATGAATGCCGTGTATGAGGTGATCAGCAACTCTGAAACTGACTACGGAGAACTGGCCCTGGAGATGCAGCGGTTCATGCGCACCTTCGATCCAGAAGCAGCCCCATCTCTGTTTGGTGAACCGGCAGGCCAGCATCCAGAGATCATGGAACAGGTGCTTGAGTTTTGTCGCGGCTATGCTGACGTCATATCCGAAAACACCAAGCACTTGCGGGCCGAGAATTCGACCACGGGTAAGTGGGCGCTAGATTTGACCTCGACGTCGCTGTTCAGCTTGCTCATGATGGGCTGGGGGCATCGGCATGCGAGACTTCGCGTCCTATGCGACGAGTCAAAACCGCTTCAGGCGGTGGACGAGCTATTCGCAGGCTTTATCGATCGGGAAGACGAGCCGGAACTTCATGCCGGAGATCGTCATATTGCGATAAAGGCGAACTTGGCCGGCCCGATCGAATTTGGGTCTTCAGCACAGAACCCTACTCTTCAGATTTCTGATTTAACTGCAGGCGCTGCAGCCTTTGCCCTACGTGAAGCCGTCGATGATGAGTATCGTGAATGGGTCTGGCGCCACATGCACGACAATTACGTCATGGCCGACCCGATGTGGACAGATCCAAATGGCGAAGCGGGCAGGCTGGGCCGTTTTGTGCTTGAGGAGCTTTCGCGGCGGGCAATGGCAGGTGAAGACCCCTTAGCCGGGATGCCTCGGTTCATCGCTGCAAGGATGCAGGCGCTTGGACAATTGGGGCCCTGACCAGAAGAATGTTGGCGTGCCGACCACAATCCAGAGCAGGCCCGTGAAGTCTATCCTTCAAGAGAAGATTGACGACGGTCAGATTTCGACCATCACCGAACTGATGTCGTTCGTTGCCGCGAACAACTTGAAGGTCACGCGCAACGGCGCCGACTACCTGGGGTTGGAGGACGGTGACGGGAAGCGCTTTCGCGTCAGGTTTACCTTCTCGAATGGCACTCGCGTCGCGCGGCCAACCACATCCCAGAAAACGAAGCAGAAGGTCCGCGACCTTCTGCCGGGCTTTTGGATCTACGGTCTTTTCGTCGAGCACGGCAATGAGCGCGCCTGCTACATAGGCCAAGCCGTGGACTACCTGCGCCGGGCCAAGGATCATCTGCGGGGCAGAGAGGGCCGCTCGGCCTGGGACTTGCTCAAATGGGCGGAAGCCAGGGGCGCCATCGTGAAGTTCGCGTTACTGGATTTCGTGCCGGGAGAGCGATCCCCGTCGTTGGCCGCTGAAGCAACGAGACTGGAAGGCCTCTGGTTTGCCCGCGCTCAAGTCTCGAATTTTTTTACGCCTGGTAGCGAGAGATGGGGCACCTTGCCCCGGCCGGCAATGTGCAAGGAATTCTTGTGGCCAACTAGCGAGGTCGCAGCTGCGTGCCGGCCTCTGAGCGACGTGTGCCTCAGTCAACTGCTGCCGGCCGATGTGGCAATCGAATCGATGCTGCAGAGCTATGAACGGTTGCTCGATCAGGTTTCCCTATAGCCTGCTCCAAATGTCCACTGAGAACCGTCTTGGGTCACTGGAATGACTCGGGGGCTCCGAACACCTCAGAAGTCCAGAAATTCCGGGATTTTTGTGCGCTCGAAGCCCCAATTTTGAAGCTTAGTGGATAAAAGGATTCACTCACCTACAGAGGGGCAGGGCGCGCTCGGCCAGCCGCGCCCAATAGCTGACGCCAACGGGAATGGCGTCATCGTTGAAGTCATAGGTCTCGGTATGCAATTCGCTCGAGGGGCCATTGCCGAGGAAGATATAGGCGCCGGGCCGCTGGTTGAGCATGAAGGAAAAATCCTCCCCGCCCATGGACGGGGCGACATTGTCATCCACCCGCTCGGCCCCGGCAATCTCCCGCGCCACCTCGGCGGCAAAGGCCGTCTGTTCCGGCGCATTGACCGTCACCGGATAGCCGCGCGCATAGCGGATGCTGGCGCTGGCGCCGAAGCTGGTGGCAAATTGCGGCACGAATTCGTTGAGCCGCGCCTCGATGAAATCCTGCACCCCGCTATCGAGGGTGCGCACCGTGCCGGTGATCTTGGCGGTGCGGGAAATCACATTGTCCGCCTCGCCCGCCTCGATCATGGTGACGCTGAGCACGGCGCTTTCCAGCGGATCGAGATTGCGCGACACGATGGTCTGCAGCGCCGTCACGAGCTGGGCTGCGACGATGATCGGATCGATGGTCTGCTGCGGCCGGGCCGCGTGGCCGCCCTGGCCTTCGATGTCGATATAGAACCGGTCGGTCGCCGCCATGATGCCGCCGCTGCGGATGCCGAAATGGCCCAGCGGCATGCCCGGCCAGTTATGCATGCCATAGACCTCGGCAATGTCGAATTTCTCGATCAGCCCGTCTTCGATCATCACCTTGCCGCCGCCGCCGCCCTCTTCGGCGGGCTGGAAGATGACGGCCACGCGCCCGTCGAAATTGCGCGTCTCGGCCAGGTATTTCGCTGCGCCCAGCAGCATGGCGGTGTGCCCGTCATGGCCGCAGGCATGCATCTTGCCCTCGATGGTAGAGGCATGGGGGGCGCCGGTTTTCTCCGTCATCGGCAGCGCATCCATGTCGGCGCGCAGCCCGATCGTGCGCCCGCTCTTGGTGCTTCGGCCATTGATGATGCCGACCACACCCGTGCGGCCCAGCCCCGTCACCACCGCATCGCACCCGAATTCCAGCAGTTTCTCCGCCACGATGCCCGCCGTCCGGTGCACGTCGAACAGCACCTCGGGATGGGCGTGGAAGTCGCGCCGCCAGGCGGCAATCTCGGGCTGGAATTCGGCAATACGATTGAGAACAGGCATAGGCAGTCCGAAGCAGGGGGAGATGGGGCAGTGTCTCTGTCCTAGCGTCTGGCGTCAACTGCGGCACGTCAGCCGTTGAAGAACAGCAGCCGCACCGCCAGCGCAATGGAAATCACCACCACCAGTGGCCGGATGATCCGCGCGCCGAACCGTATGCCCGTACGCGCTCCCACATAGCCCCCGATGATCTGCCCGATGGCCATGACCAGGGCGATGGGCCACACCACATGCCCGCCCGGTACGAAAATCACCAGCGCCGCCATGTTGGAGGTCAGGTTGAGCGCCTTGGTATTGCCGGTCGCCCGCGTCAGCCCCAGGCCGAACAGCAGCACGAAACCGATGGTGAAGAACGAGCCGGTGCCCGGCCCGAAAACCCCGTCGTAAAATCCCACCGCAAAACCCATCAGCGGCGCGAACGGCAGCCAGGGGAGCCGCGCCGTCTTGTCGGCATCGGAAAGTCTTGGCGCGAACAGGAAATAGAGCGCGATCCCGATCAGCGCTACCGGCACCGCCACGGTCAAGAGCGAGGTATCGACCCGGCTCACCACGAAGGCCCCGGCGACGCTGCCGAAAAAAGTCAGCACGATGGCCAGCCCGAGCTTGGGCAGGTCGACAAACCCGCGCCGCCAATAGGTCAGCACGGCCATGGTGGTGCCCACCACGCTCTGCATCTTGTTGGTGGCGAGCGCGGCGACCGGCGGCAGGCCGGCCGAGATCAGCGCCGGCACGGTAATCATCCCGCCGCCCCCCGCAATGGCATCGACAAAGCCGGCGAGGAGCCCCACGCCCATCAGCGCGAGCAGCAGCAGCGGATCATACATTTCAAACATTATCAGCCTGCCGCAGCGTCCCGGTTGGTGTCGGCCATCCGGCGTTCCTGGATGGGAATATTGATGATCGAGGACATGAAGGCGCTCATCATCAATTGGAAGCCCGCCACCAGCGTCGTCATCGAGAGGATCACCGCGCGCAGCGTCGCGGTCGAGGTCAGTGGCCCGAAATCGCGACGCGCCCATTCCGACACGCCCCAGAGCAGCGCCGCCGCCCCGGCCAGCATCAGGAACGTCCCCACCAGCAGCACCCGTTCCAGCGTCAGCGCTTCCAGAAACCAGTCGCTGCTCGAGCGCGGAATAAAGCCATAGCGCGAGGCAAAGCGCCGGCTCATGATGGCGAAGGCCACCGATTGTACGCCCATGATCACGCAGAGCGAGGCGACGATCAGCGTATGAATGTCAAAGGTCACGGTCCCGAGCCGCAGCGGCCCGCGCAGCAGCAGCCCCCCGCCGATCACCCCGACCAGCAGCAGCGCCAGCCCCGGATACAAGAACAGCCAGCGCGGCGAAAACAGCAGCAGGAACCGCAGGTGCCGCCAGCCGTCACGGAACGAGCGCAGATGCGGCGGCCGCGAGCGTCCATCCGGACGCAGCGTCGTGGGTACTTCGCGCAGGTCCAGCCCGTTGAGACGCGCCTTCACCACCATTTCGGAGGCAAATTCCATCCCCGTCGTGCGCAGGTTGAGCCCCTCGATCGCCGCCCTGGAAAATCCGCGCAGCCCGCAATGGAAATCCCGGATCGGCGCGGCAAAGAACAGCCGGCCCACAAAGCTCAGCACCGGATTGCCGATATAGCGGTGGTGCCAGGGCATGGCCCCCGGCGCGATGCCCCCGGCAAAGCGGTTGCCCATGACCAGGTCCGCCCCGTCCCGCAGGGCGGCGACAAAGGCGTCGAGATTGGCGAAATCGTAGCTGTCATCGGCATCGCCCATGATGACGAAGCGCCCGCGCGCCGCCGCGATCCCCGCCGACAGCGCCGCGCCATAGCCGCGCTGCGGCGCGTTGATGACGCGCGCACCATGGGCCCGGGCTATGTCCTGCGATCCGTCGGTCGAGCCATTGTCGGAAATCAGCACTTCCCCGGCAATGCCGGTGCGGCCGAGAAAGCTCTGTGCCTTTTCGATGCACACGGCCAGCGTCTCGGCCTCGTTGAGGCAGGGCATCAGGATCGTCAGTTCAAGCGTTTCGGGCAATCGGGCTCCCCCCGGGCACTTCCCGTCTTGTGCCGCGATTTCCGCCTGCTTCGCAATGCCGCCGCGACAAACCAGCTCCGCCTGTTACACTTTATCCAGAAATCTGGCGCATTGCTGGCGGGCAAGGCGTCATCCAGCAAGGCTTTCGGGGTCCAGTTGAAAAAGCGCATCCTGCCCTTTGCCTTTGCCGGCGCCCTGGGATTTCTGGTCGATGCCGGGCTGCTGATGGCTTTTGCGCCGCTTCTGGGCGCCTTTGGCGGCCGGCTCCTGTCCTTTTGCGCCGCCGTCGGCACCACCTGGGCGATCAATCGCAATTTCGCCTTTGCCGACAAGGCTGCGTCCACCGGCAAACGCCGCGAATTCCTGCGCTATTTTCTGGCCATGCTGCCCGGCGCCACCGTCAACTGGCTGGCCTATGGGCTGGCCATTGCCTTCTTGCCCGATATAGCCCTGCGCCTGCCGCTCGCCGTCGCCTTGGGCAGCATTGCGGGCCTTGCCACCAATCTGCTCGCCGCCGATCGCCTCGTCTTTCGCGCGCCCAGCTAGGCCAGGTGCCTAGTCGCCGCCCGCTCCGCCGCCATCGCCGGAATCGGCTCCGTCATTGTCGACCGTCCCCGCCGCCGCAGCGCCGTCACTGGCCGCGGGAGCCTCGGTCTTGGGCTTGGGCTGGCGCATGCCGGCATAGAGGATGGCACCGGCACCCAGCATCACCAGAAAGGCAACAGCCGCCAGTTCCATGCCTCAGGCCCTCAACTTCCCGAGCAGCCGGTCGAGCACCGCCCGGCGCTCGGGCGTCCAGTCGGCCGTCTTCGACACGATCAGATTGGCCGCGCTTTGCAGCATGATCCCGTCATCGAGCACGCGCAGCCCATTGGCCGCCAGCGTCGAGCCGGTCGAGGTAATATCCACCACGATATCGGCCACACCCGATGCCGGAGCCGCCTCGGTCGCGCCAAGGCTTTCCACGATCCGGTATTCGGCAATGCCCGCGCGGGCAAAGTGCTGGCGGGTGATGGTGATGTATTTGGTGGCAATCCGCAGCCAGCGCCCGTGGCGCGAGCGGAAGTCCGAGGCCACGTCAGCCAGATCGTGCATATGGGTGACGTCGATCCACGCATCGGGTACCGCGATCACCACATCGGCATGGCCGAAATCCATCGGCACTGCAAAGTCCACCGAGGCTGGACCGGCTTCGCTGGTTTCGTGTATCAGGTCGCGCCCGGTTACGCCCACATCGATGCCGCCGCGGATGAGCTCGCGGGCAATTTCGGAGGCGGGATAAAACCGCACCGTGATCTCGGGCACGCCTTCGATGGCCCCAAGATAGGAACGGGCGCCGCCGGGCCGGGTGATCACTAGGCCGCGCTGGGCAAACCAGTCGCGGGTCTGTTCTTCAAGGCGCCCCTTGGAGGGCACGGCGAGGGTGATCTGGCTCATTTGGGCCACTCCGCTTCCAGCCGGTCGACCCAGAGCGCACAGCCCGAAGCCGCAATCGGCGCCGTCGCGCCCAGCCGCTCCAGCAGCCGGTCATATTGCCCGCCGGAAACCAGGATCGTGCCGCCCTGTCCACGCATTTCAAAGACGATGCCCGTGTAGTAGTCGAGCCGGGGCGAAAAGCTCGCCTCAAAGGTCACGCGCGCCTCGCCCAGCGTATCGAGATGCCGGCTGATGGTGCGGATCGGCGCGCCAAGGAACAGCCGGTGCTTTTCCCCCAAAACCTCGATTTCCCGCAGCGCGCTCAGGGCATCCCCGCTGATCGACAGGTATTCGCGCAACAGCTTCAGCGTGGCGGCCGGCACATGCGCGGCGTCCAGCGCCTGCTGCTCGAGATAGCGGTCCGCAATTTCCTCGGGCGTCCGGCCCTCGGAAAGGCTCAAGCCCGAACTCACCATGCGGGCGGTAATGTCTTCCACCAGTTCCGCCCGGCCCGGCTGCGCCTTGCGCGGCAGTTCGGGGGCCTCTTCCAGCCGCGTCAAGAGCCGGTCCATGGCTTCCACATGGCCAAAGCGGTGGCGGATGCGCGGCCGCCAGGCATCGGGCATGTCGGCCTGCGCCAGCAGCGCTTCGAACAGCCCCACGCCGCCCAGCCGCACTTCCGGCGTTACCCCATAAAGCGACAGCGCAGCGCGGGCAAAGGTCAGCACCTGGTCCAGCGCAATGTCGCCATCCGGTTGCGCCAGAAGCTCGATTCCGGCCTGGTCGAACTCGGCCGGCCCGGTTTCGCGCTGGCGGAAAATCGGACCCAAATAGGAAAAGGCGGCCGCCCCGCCTGCACCCTGCTCGATATAGTCGGACACGATGGGCAGGGTAAAATCGGGGCGCAGGCAGTATTCGGCGCCGCTGGCATCGGTGGTCAGCAGCAGGCGGCGGCCGAACTCTTCCCCGGCAAGATCGAAATAGGGGTCGGCACGCAACAGCAGCGGCGGCGTCGCCCGGCACCCGCCCTGCGCCTCCACCAGCGCTTCCAGCTGCGTGCGTCGATACGCTGCGTTGGTCATGAGAAAACCCTCTTCACCTCTCCCTGGGGGGAGAGGTCGACACTCTTGGGTCGGGTGAGGGGGCCTGCTTTTGCCGTCTTGCGCATCAACCCTGCTCGCTCAGCAGCTTCTGCACGGCACTGACCAGTTCTTCGCGCTTGATCTCGAACTGCCCGGGGCGCGCGGCCTTCCATTCGGCATTGTCGGTAATCGCCTCGGCCGCCTGTTTGCCGGCAATCAGGTCCTTGACCTGCAAAATGCCCTGCTCGCGCTCCTGCGACCCCTCGATGATCACGATGGGGGAATTGCGCTTGTCGGCATAGGCAACCTGCTTGCCGAAATTCTTGGTCGAACCGAGGAACATCTCGGCGCGGATACCGGCATTGCGCAGTTCCGAGACCATGGCCTGGTAGCGCGCGGTCTGGTCCTTGTCCATGACCAGCACCACGACCGGGCCTGCCGGCTCGCTCGCGCCCAGATTGCCGGTAAGCTTGAGCGCATTGGCAAGGCGCGACACGCCGATGGAAAAGCCCGTCGCCGGAACCGGCTCGCGCCGGAAGCGGGACACCAGACCATCATAGCGACCGCCACCGCCCACCGACCCGAACACCACGTCCTGGCCCTTTTCGTTCTGCACCTTGAAGGTCAGTTCGATCTCGAACACCGGCCCGGTATAATATTCGAGCCCGCGCACGACAGAGGGGTCGAGAATGACGCGACCGCCAAAGCCCGCAGCGCTGACCAAACCAAAGATCGAGGCCAGTTCCTGCACCCCGGCCAGTCCGGTTTCCGAGCCGCCGATCAGGCCGGCCAGCGTATTGATCGTGCCAATCACATGCTCATTGCTGCCGCGCTCGACGCCCTCGGCCGGTACGCCGCTATCGACATAGGCCAGGATCGGCTCGATCTGCGCCTCGGTGAGGCCAGCGCCCTTGGTAAAGTCGCCGCTCTCGTCCTTGCGCCCGGCACCCAGGAGCAGCCGCACGCCTTCGGGGCCGAACTTGTCCAGCTTGTCTATGGCGCGCAAAACGGTGAGCTTCTGTTCGTCGGAGGTGACGCCGGCCGTTGCCAGCACGCCGTCCAACACCTTGCGGTTGTTGACGCGCACCACATACTGACCGGCAAGGCCCAGCGCATCCATGACGTCGGCCATCATCATGCACATTTCCGCGTCCGCTTCCGGACCCGGCGCGCCAACGGTGTCGGCGTCGAACTGCATGAACTGGCGGAAGCGGCCCGGACCGGGTTTCTCGTTGCGGAACACATAGCCCTGCCGATAGGAGCGATACGGCTTGGGCAGGCTTTCGAAATTCTCGGCAAAATAGCGGGCGAGCGGCGCCGTCAGGTCATAGCGCAGGCTCATCCACTGCTCGTCATCGTCCTGCAGCGAAAACACCCCGGCATTGGGCCGGTCCGTATCGGGGAGGAACTTGCCCAGCGTCTCGGTATATTCAAACAGCGGGGTTTCGACCGGATCGAAACCATACTTCTCATAGACGGCCTTGATCTTGTCGATCATGGCGCCCACGGCGGCGATCTCGCCGGGCGTGCGGTCCTCGAAGCCGCGCGGCAGGCGCGGGGTGATGAGCTTGGTCTTTTCGGACATTTTTCAACCTTGAGAAGTCGGGCCGTTCCTAGACGATTGGCCCCCATCAGACAACACTTGTGGGGCAGGCGGCCGGGAGGGTCCCGGCCGCCGCACCCTTTCACCACCGGTCCCGGTCGGGCGGGTGGAACAGTTGGGCCAGATGATCTGCATAGATCATGCGGCCGTCATGGCGGGCGGCGCGCCCACGTCGTCGCGCAGATAATGGGGGACTTCTGCGTAGCTGACTGGCCGCTGCGCCCACCAGGCGCGTACGGCCGCAACGACGACCTTGACGAGGCCGCGCTCGCGCACGGCATCGGCGATGGAGAATTCGAGGCGCAGCACGACGCTGCCCTCATTGAGGACGTTCATGGTCATTTTCAAATCCGGACGGCACGCGCCATCCGGCCTCTATGGGGTCAGATGAAGGAGCGCGGAATCGGGGGCGCAGGGCGACCCGGTTTCAGCGCGTTGGCGTTGGCGTTTGAGGAATGTTCGCGTCCTGCCCGAGGGGCAGAACAGCGACCGGGTCAGAAGTCAGGCTTTGAAGCCATGAACCGCGGTGGGCCAACGGTGGCAGAACGTCAGATGATTCATATGTCGTCTCCCTCGGCTGGCGTTGCGAACGGGTCCTGCCTAACTCACGCCCCCGTGATCTGCAAGCGCAGAGTGTGTCAGCTTGTCGCAGGCGCGTTTGGTGTTGCATCCGTGCCACGATCCGTCGTGACCAACGAAGGAATTCACACGACGTCACCTTAACCCAGCACCAAGGGGCCAAGCGTCAATGTCGGCGTTCACAGTCTGCTAACATTGTCGGCCCAGATGCTGTTAACCACACGTCTTGACGGGGTGTTGGGGCTTTGGGTGGCACAATCGCGCGCAAAGCATCAGGAAACGCCGCCATGACCCTGTTTCGCCTCTGTGTCGCCAGTCTTGCCGCGCTTGCCCTCATCCTGCCCGTCCAGGCCGAAACCTTCGCCCCCGGCTGGCGCTTCGCCCCGCCGCCCGGCGTCACGGTGACCACCGGACAGCCGCGTAACGCCTTGATGTTGCAGGGAAATGCGCACGTCAATCCGATCTACCTGCGCCAGGTCGTGCCCTACCAGACCACCGAGCGCTCCGGCACCATCGTCGTCGACACCCGCCAGCACTTCCTTTATTTCGTCCTCGGCGACGGACGCGCCCTGCGATACGGAATTGGTGTGGCGCGACAAGGGTTTGAGTGGCGCGGGACGCACCGCGTGACCCGCAAGGCGGAGTGGCCGGGCTGGACCCCGCCCGCCGAAATGCGCAAGCGCCAACCCGGCCTGCCCACCCACATGGCCGGCGGCCCCAACAACCCCTTGGGCGCGCGGGCGCTTTACCTTGGCTCCACCCTGTACCGTATCCACGGCACCAACGAGCCCTGGTCTATTGGCCAGAACGTATCATCGGGCTGTATCCGGATGACCAATGAAGACGTGATCGATCTATACGGTCGCGTTCAACTTAATACCAAAGTGGTCGTTCTTTCCTAAGGATTGACGGCCATTGTGACGCTGCGCGGTTTGTCTGTGCACCGAGAGGCCAAATGCAACGTTTGACTGCACTGATAGCCCGGTTTGCCCGCGATGAACGGGGCGTCTTCGCCGTCCTCTTCGGCGTCATGGCCATTGTTCTGGTGGCGCTGGGCGGCGCGGTGGTCGATTACGTGACGCTCGAACAGACCCGCACCCGCGCCCAGGTCGCACTGGACGCCGCGGTCCTCGCCCTCCAGCCCCGGATTTTCGACGCCAACTACGACGAAAATGCCGTCCGCGATTTGGCTCAGGCCATGATGATCGAGCGCATCGGCGACAACCGCGTCACGGCCACCATCGACCGGGTGGAAACCTCGGTCGACGATGGTTCGCTATACTTCCACGCCCGCTTCACCATGCCGACGACCTTTGTCGCCTTAGTGGGTGTTCCCGAGCTGGGCGCGGCCGTGCAGTCGGAGGCCACGCGCAAGAAGCTGGCCCTTGAAGTGGTTATGGTGCTTGATAATTCTGCCTCCATGCAGCAGGAAAGCCGCATGACCAACCTGGTCGCCGCGGCCCGCTGCGCCACCTATATCCTGATGTATTCGGAGGTTCAGGACAGCGGCAATACCTGCATTCCCGCCCCCGGAGCCACGCTGGTGGAAGATGTGCGGGTCGGCATTGTGCCCTTCACCATGTACGTCAATGTCGGCGCAGGAAATGCCAACCAGCCCTGGATCGACCGCTTCGGCCAGTCGCCATTGTCGGCGCAGAATTTCGACAATGACGACAACGACGCAACTGCCTTTGTCGGGCCGGTCAACCGGCTGGCGCTTTATGACAATATCAGCAATGAGAACTGGCGCGGTTGTGTAGAAGCCCGGCCGCATATCGCCACGTCTGGCGCCAATGGATTTCTGGATACCGATGATACGCCGCCCACTCCAGGCCAGCCAGCAACCCTTTTCGTGCCGCTTTTTGCGCCGGACCTGCCCGAAACCATCACGACACTCGCGAGCAACAATAACCTGAATAACTACGCTGCTGACCACCCAGCGGCTTGCCGGGTGACGGGCGTCTGCAAATGGACGGAAACCAAGCGCACCTGTTCGAACTATAATAACTGCTCCGGCTCCACCACAAATACGTACAGCTGGGTATCCGGGCGAGATCGACCGACAAGCTGTACCTGTGCAAGCGGCGGGCCGTTTTTGACTGATACCGGGACGGGTAACTACACCACGTCCAACGGATCGCGGACCTATACGCGCGAGCGTACCTGCAACTTTCAGTATGACGCGGTTGGTCTCTCGAACAAGGAGCTGCAGGAGCGCCTCTGCAAATATACCGGCAACCTGCCGTTCATTACCGACCAGAAGGGACCGAACGCAGATTGCCCCCAGCAGGCGATCCTACCTCTGACCGACAACCCCGCGCAGGTCATCAACGCCATCGACAACATGGTCGCCCTTGGCGGAACCAATATTCACGAGGGGACGGCCTGGGGATTCCGCGCCCTGTCGCCAGGGGCGCCGTTTGATCAGGGTGCGCCCTATGACGAAGCAACTTCGAAAGTGTTGATCGTCATGACCGACGGCGAGAACACCGCCTACAACCTCAGCAATTACTGTTCGTCGAGCGCCCAGCGTAGCCTCAACGGCAGCTGCTATTATTCCGCATACGGCTATCCCTCCAACCACACGGGTGCGACGCCGCGCATGGGGCCTCTGGCCACCAGCAATGCAAACCTCGTCAACCAGATGAACGAGCGTACTCTGCAAACCTGCGCCAACGCCAAGGCAGAGGGCATCACGCTCTATACGGTTGGACTGGCGACGAACACGGTGACACAGAGCACGGAAGCCGTTGTACGCGCCATGCTGACCAATTGCGCGTCCACGTCAGACCGCGCGCGGTTTCCCAGCCGCGCAAGCGATCTCAAAGAGACATTCACCGCCATCGCCAACGATCTGTCGGCGCTGCGTCTGGCTCGGTAATGATGGGGGGTGGTACCGCCTCCCCGGATCGAACGGGGGACCTCTAGATCCACAATCTAGCGCTCTAACCAACTGAGCTAAGGCGGCATGGTGTCCGGGTGGCGCTGAACAGCCGCCCGAAAACGCGCGGAACATAGGTCGAGTTTGCCGACATGACAAGCACCCTTTTTGACCTGTGGACAGCCGGTCGCAGCTAAACTGAATCGTGACGCTTTTGCGCGTTACTGAGGCCGAGGCACGCTTAACCATGCCCCAAGATCGGGGCGCACATGCACTGGCCGCAGGCTGGATTCAGCGCCAGCCGCACTATATTGAAGAACACTTAAGGAACCTGGGCGTTTGTGCCGATATGGCACAGTCTGGAATGCCGACCACCATGAAGGCCATGGATGACTGAAACTTGGGAGTCAAAGCCGAATGCGCGCCGGGTCCTGCAGCACGCCGATGATACGCGTCCGGCTTGGCTCTGGTCAGCCGATGGGCAGCGTCTGATCTGGCAAAACCCCGCGGCGGGCCTGTTTCTCGCCAAGCTCAAGAAGCACGGCCTCAAGCGCGCCGCTCCGGCCGTGCCGATCAAGGGCCAGGTGTCGCGCATCATCCGCCTTGGCGCGCTCGGCCGCAGCAGCCTTGCCCGCATTCAGTTCCTGAGCGGCGAAAAGCCCGTTTCGGCCACTTGCACAACCACTCCTCTGCAATGGGACGATGAGGTGGTGCTCCTCGTTGTCGGCGTTGATTCCATTGACGCCGATATCCTCGAGGCTGCCCGCGTGCCGTCGGAAGCGGATATCGAGTCACCACGCCACGATGACGAGCCGCAGGAGCGCGATGAGGCCCACGCGACTCTGGACGACGATGCGGAACAGTCAGACTACGGCCGCGAGCTGGAGAACTGGCAGGCCGTTGACCCCGAGACGGTTTACGAACCAGCCGCAGGCGACAGCGCATATGAGCCATTTACTCCGTCCCCCGACACCGACGCCGCCGCCGCATGGCGCGACGCCCTTGCCGACGATGCACCGCTGACCCGTGCCGACGAACCAGACACCCCCGCTGACGCCTTGCCAATGGCGCAGGAAAACCGGGAGCCGCCGGGTCGCCTGAGTGGCCTTTTCGATCGTCTCGCCGCAGATGATGCACTCTTTGCCAGCTTGAGCGACGCCGATGATCTGCCGCCGGCCGACGCAGCCGTAACGCCTACGGACGCGGAAGATACAGCTGGTTCGGGGGAAGACTCCGCCGCATCGGCGGGGGAGCCCCTTGCCGAAACCCCCAGACTTTACCGGGTGACGGGCCGGGGCTTTGCCCATCTCAACGTCGAGGATCCTTCGGAGCCGGAGACCGAGCCAGAGGCGCCGACGTCACCGGAGTCGACTGCCCCGGAGCCTTCTCTTGAAAAACGCCCGACGTCTGCTTCCGACCAGTTGCGGGCTGCGCTCGAGCAGATGGATACCGACGTGCCGGCTGACAATGATGTCGAGCGCGTATCGCGGTACAATTTCGACGAACTTTCCCGCATCCTCTCGGACAAGATCGGGGACCGGAACGGTCAGGTGCCCGCACCTGTCGGTCCGCCCCAGGATGTGCCGGCACCCTCGGGCGGCGGCGCGCTGATCAATCTGGGTGGCGAAACGCTGGTGTTGAACCGGCTGCCTTTGGGCATCCTGGTGTTCCGGGATCAGCAGATCCTTTTTGCCAATCGCGCCATCACCGAAATGGTGGGCTACGATTCGGTGGAAAGCCTCCGCGCGGCAGGCTTGGCCGCCGTATTCCCCGCCGTTGGGCCGGGCGAGCAGAGCGCAGGACCGGTCAATCACCTTGTCCAGCGCAATGGAACGCTGGTGCCGGTGACGGCGCGGCTACAATCCATGTCCTGGCAGGGGCGGCCCGCGCTCATGCTTTCGGCCAGCACGACCGAAGTGCGCACCGGTCACGAAGATGCCGTGCGCGCCTTCACCCAGACTTTCGCCCAGACCATGGGCGACGGCTATCTCGAAATCAGCCGCAACGGCATGGTGAGCAATGGCGATGCCACTGCCGCTGCGCTGCTCTCGCCGGGTCGCGTTCTGGTCGGCCAGCCTCTCGCCGGTCTCGTCGCCGATGATGACGCGCTGGCCTTGAAGGCCTTTATTGAAAAGCCCGCCCGCTTTGCCGAAACCACACGGCCGAGCCTTCATCTGCGTGGACGCGATGGCAAGGCCGACATCATTGTTTTTGCAGCAGGACAGTCCGGCGTCGTTTCCGGCTACTTCGCTCTCGTGCGCCACCGCCAGACGACACCCGCGCGCATAGGCGGTGGGGGAGAAGCTGACCCAGCGCTGCTCTCGCGCATCAGCCGCGGCATCCGGCGCCCCTTGAACACGATCATCGGTTTTTCCGAATTGCTTCGCTCTCCCGGCCTCAGCGGCACATTGGACGAGCGCAGCCTGGGCTATGCCGAGGACATTGCGTCTGCCGGGCAGGAAATTGCGGCGCTGGTCAATGAACTGGATGACTATGCCCGCCTGCGGGAAGGGCGCTATCTCGCCCAGCGCGCCAGCCTCGACCTCACGGCGCTGCTCGAAAGCTGCGTCATCCGGATCAAGGATCAGGCCAATATGGCCCGTGTGATCGTGCGCAACGCCATTTCCGAATCGCTGCCGCACATCACGGCCGACAGTGCGTCGCTGGAGCAGGCGGTGCTCAACCTGCTGGCCAGCGCCATCGATCAGACGCCCATGGGCGGCGCGGTGGTGATCTCGGCTCAGCACCATGACGACGGCGCGATCGCCATCCATGTCCGGGACAGTTCCGCCCATGCGGTTGATATGGCCGAGCGGTTTGTCGTCTTCCGCGACGGCGTGGACAAGACCGGACAGGTGCTGGCGCCGGTCCGCTCCAGTGTGGGCTTGGCCCTGACTCGCTCGCTTCTGGCGGTCAATGCGGTCTCGCTGTCGGTGGACCCTGCCGGGGCTGATGGAATGTTGTTCAGCCTCAAAATTCCCGCCGACCTTGTTGATCGGCGTCCAGGTCAAGTTGATCAGGAAACAAAATAAGATTTTTTCTGTCAGCTAATGGGCTGAATCTGTTCGATTTATTGCACGCAATTTCGAACCGTTCTAATCTTTAAGCAATTGTTTTCATTGGGTTTATTGACTTATCGAACGGCGTTCTGCAATAAGCCGCCGTCTGTCGGGGCCTTGACCCCCGATGCAGCAGGAGAAGCAGATGACCAAGTCCGTGCAGATCTTTGGCGCCCTTTTGGCCACCACCATGCTGGCCGGCACCGCCTTGCCCGCCTTCGCCCAAAGCGGTGAAGTCAATATCTATAGCTATCGCGAGCAGAGCCTGCTCCAGCCCCTGCTCGACAAGTTCACCGCCGAAACCGGCATCACGGCCAATGTGCTTTATGCCGGCGATGGCCTGCTTGAACGCGTTGCTGCCGAAGGCGAGCTTTCCCCGGCTGACGTTGTTCTGACCGTTGATATCGGCAATCTCGTGGGCGCCGAAGAGCAGGGTCTGACCCAGCCGATCAGCACCCCGGTGCTTGAAGAGCGCGTTCCCGCCGCTTTCCGCGATGACGCCGCCAACTGGACCGCACTGTCGCTGCGCAGCCGCGTTTTCTACGTGTCCAAGGATCGCGTCGAGGCCACCGCGCTGACCTATGACGACCTGACCTCGGAAGAGTGGAAGGGCCGCATCTGCACGCGCACCGGCACCCATGCCTACAATATCGGTCTCATCGCCCACTATATCGCCCAGCATGGCGAAGAGCAGGCTCGCACCTGGCTGGCCGGCGTGCGCGACAACCTGGCTTTCCCACCGACCGGCAATGACCGCCAGCAAGTCAAGTCGATCCTCGAAGGATCCTGCGACCTGGCGATCGTCAATACCTACTACATGGGTGCAATGCTCAACAACGATGCCGAACCGGAGCAGAAGGACTGGGCCAATGCCGCGCGCATCATCTACCCCGATGCCGAAGGCGAAGGCACCCAGGTCAATGTGGCCGGCGGCTTCATTGCCAAGCACGCCCCCAATGTCGACAATGCCAATGCTCTGATCGCCTTCCTCCTCTCGGACGAAGCCCAGTCGATCTATGCCGACACCAATTACGAGTTCCCGGTCGTGCCCAGCGCGCCCATCAACGAACTGGTTGCCAGCTGGGGTACGCTCAAGGCTTCAGACGTCCCGCTGACCGAAGTGGCCGCCAATCGTGCGCTCGCCGCCCAGCTCGTTGACGAACTCAAGTTCGACGAAGGCCCGCAGAACTAAACGATTTGTCAGAGACCCCTTTCGCTCTTAACCGGAAGTGGACCGGCGTGGCTTCTGCCCCGCCGGTCTTGCCGCTTGTTCTGGTACTGGTCGTCGGCCTGCCCATCATCTGGCTGGCCATCGCCGCGCTTGGCGCATTGGGCACCGGCAGCAACGGGCTTGCAGCCACCATGTTGCCTACGGCCTTGCGCGAAACAGGTCTGCTCATGTTGTCGGTGGGCGTGTTGACCGGTGCTGCGGGCCTCACCGCCGCCTGGCTCGTCACTCACTACGATTTTCCCCTGCGCCGTTTCTTCGATTGGGCTCTGGTTCTGCCGCTGGCTGTGCCGACCTATCTGGCTGCCTATTCCTATGTGGAGTTTCTGGATTTCACTGGTCCGATCCAGACCGCGATCCGGCAGATGACCGGGGCCGCGACGGTGCGGGACTACTGGTTCCCCGACATCAGAAGCCATTGGGGCGCCGCGCTGGTGCTCTCCGCAGTGCTTTACCCTTACGTTTACGTGGCCTGCCGCGCGTTTTTCCTGATGCAGTCCACCTCCCTCAGCATCGCAGCGCGCACGCTGGGCTCGAGCGGGTTGCGCACGTTCTTGCGCATCATCCTGCCCATTTCCCGGCCGGCTCTGGTGGTGGGCATGACGCTGGCCATGATGGAAGTGGTCAACGATCTCGGCGCTGTGCAGTATTTCGGCATCAACGCCATTACCGCCATCATCTACTCCACCTGGATCAACCGCTCCGATTTCGGCGGTGCTGCACAACTGGCGGTCACGGTGGTGTTGATCATCAGCCTGCTGATCGCCGCCGAGCGCCGCGCCCGCCACGACCGTGTCTATGCCGCCCAACGCGATAGCCGGGTTCCGCCGGCACGGGAGATCCTGTCCGGCGGACGTAGCGGGCTGGCTTTCGGCTTCTGCCTTATCCTTTTCCTTATCGGCTTCGGCATTCCGGCCGGTGAACTGGCCTACCTTTCGGTCCGGCTTTACCACCCTGATACGGTTGCCCTCATGCTCAGGGCCCTCGTGCCGACTGTGACGCTGGCCACCCTTGGCGCTCTCAGCGCGGTCACCATCGGTCTTTTCGCGGCGCGCCTTGGGGAGCGGGGCGGCGTATCCGCCGGTTTTATCCGGCTATCGACGCTCGGCTATGCCATCCCCGGCACGGTGCTCGCCCTGGGCCTGCTGCAGCCGCTGGGGCAGGCCGATCTCTGGTTCAACCGCATGACCATGGCGCTACTCGACTGGCGACCGGGGCTGATCCTGTCCGGGTCCATGGCGGCTTTGGTCTATGTCTATACAATCCGCTTCCTCGCCGTCAGCCATTCAACGCTCGACGCTGCCATGAAGAAACGTGGCCGTTCCATGCTGGACGCGGGCAGGGCGCTGGGCGCCAGCCGCCTGTCCATCCTGTTCCGGATCGACCTGCCTACTTTGTCCCCGGCCATCCTCTCGGCGGCCATGCTGGTCTTTGTGGAAATCGTCAAGGAGCTGCCGGCGACGCTCCTGTTGAGGCCGCTTGGCGTCGAGACATTGGCAACGCTGGTCTATTCCCGCGCCAATGTCGGGCTTTTTGCGCAGGCGGCGCTGCCGGCACTCTGCATTGTGCTGGCGGGCACCATCCCGGTCATTCTTGCCTCATGGGCGGCTGATAGGCGAAAAGTTTGACACGCGCGGCAGGTGCGCCGACGTGCGGCTTTGCTTATATCTAAGCCAAATCGGTGGCGCGCCGCCCCGGCCTGAGGAGACACCCATGAACAAGACCAAATCTTTGTTTCTCGCGGCCATCGGCCTGTTGCTCGCGACATCAGCCGTCTATGCCCAGTCGAGCGAGATCCGCATCGGCGTCGCCCTTGAGCCACCTATCCTGGATCCCACGGCCGGCGCCGCGGAAGCCATCGATGTGGTCGTCTACCAGAACGTCTTCGAAGGGCTGACAAGGATCGACCAGACGGGCGCTGTCCAGCCGGGGCTTGCCGAAAGCTGGACCATTTCCGAGGACGGGCTCACCTACACGTTCAAGCTCCGGGACGGCGTCACCTTCCACGACGGGACGAGCTTTGACGCCGAAGATGTCAAGTTCTCCTTCGACCGCATTCTGGCCGAGGACAGCGTCAACGCCCAGAAGGCGCTCTATACGTCCATCGAGGCAGTCACGGTGGTTGATCCCCTGACCATTGAAATCGCGCTCGCCCGGCCCGATGGCATGTTTCTGTTCAATCTCGGCCGTGGCGATGCGGTCATCGTCGCGCCGGAAAGCGCGGACAACAATGCCAATGAACCCATCGGCACCGGCCCTTTTGCCTTTGTTCAGTGGGATCGCGGCAGCCGGGTCATCCTTGAGCAGTATGGCCCCTATTGGGGTGACAAGCCCGCTCTGACCAAGGCCACCTACCTCTTCATCTCCGACACGGCCACGCTGACCAATGCGCTCCTGGCGGGCGACGTTGATGGCACCAACAACTTCGCTCCTGAAGCGCTCGCGGTCTTTGAAGGCAATCCGCAATTCAAGGTCCTGGTTGGCTCCACCGAAGGCGAAACCATCCTTGCCACCAACAATGCCAAGGCTCCGTTCGACGACCTGCGCGTGCGTCAGGCGCTCGCCCACGCCATCAACCGGCAGGACGTGATCGACGGCGCAACCTATGGCTATGGGGTCCCCATCGGCACCCATTTCGCGCCGCATCACCCCTATTACCTCGACCTGACCGAGACCTATCCGTACGACCCGGAGGCCGCCAGGGCGCTGCTCGCCGAGGCTGGCTTGCCCGATGGGTTCAGCGCGACCCTCAAACTGCCGCCGGTTGCCTATGCGCGTCTTTCCGGCCAGATCATCGCCAGCCAGTTTGCCCAGGTCGGCGTCAAGGTTGAACTGGTCAACATGGAATGGGCGCAGTGGCTGGAGGATGTCCTGACCAACAAGGACTTCGACCTCAGCATCATCAGCCATGTCGAACCGTTCGACATTGGCATTTACGCCAACCCGGACTACTACTTCGGCTACGACAATCCCGAAGTTCAGGCGCTCAACGAGACACTCAATGCCACGACCGACGAGGCCGAGCGCAAGCGTCTGGCGCAGCAATTCCAGACCATCATCGCCGAGGATGCTGTTAACGGCTACCTGTTCGAGTTGGCACAGACCGGTGTCTGGAACGCCAAGCTCGAGGGCATGTGGCAGAACGCGCCCATTGAAGGCGTGGTCCTGCGCGATATCCGTTGGGTGGAATAGACGTTACGCAAGACTACCGATCTGGATGCTTCCACGCGCACCGGGCGCCACCTCCCCCTTGACGGGGGAGGCCAGGAGGGGGTGCCAGACTGCACTGAGGCAGTTTGTGAGCACCCCGTCCCAACCCTCCCCGTCGAGGGGCGGGTGTGCCATCGAGCTTCTGGCCGCTTGGTATAAGTCTAGTTGGCAGCGGCGCGCGTCGAGGGGCATGCGCCCATGATCGTCACCATCCTGCGCCGCCTTGCCACCTTCGCCGCAACATTGTTCATCGCGGCCCTCGTCATCTTCATCCTCCTCGATCTGCTGCCCGGCGATCCCGCACGGTTCATCCTGGGCATCAACGCTTCCGAAGCCAGCGTTGCCACCTTGCGCGCGCAGATGGGGCTCGACGCCCCGCCCTATGAGCGATTTCTGGCTTGGGTAGCTGGCATGTTGCAGGGCGATTTTGGCACCTCCGTCACCCAGCGCACCGCTGTCGCGGGCCTGATCGCCGAGCGCCTTGCCGTCACGCTCCCCCTCACCATGTTCGCAATGGTCATTTCGGTTGCGGTCGGCTTGCCGCTCGGCATCATCGCTGCGCGCCGGCGTGGCAAGGCAACGGACACGGTGCTGATGGTACTCGCCCAGACCGGGGTGGCCATTCCCAATTTCTGGTTCGGCATGCTGCTGACGCTTGTGTTTGCCGTGGGCCTGCGCTGGCTGCCGACCGGCGGCTTTACCCCATGGCAAGAAGACGCCTGGGCCTCCATGCGCGCCCTTGTCCTGCCGGGCCTGGCGCTCGCCCTGCCGCAGGCCTCCATTCTGGCACGCGTCATGCGCACCGCGCTGGTCGATGTCACGGGGCAGGATTTCATCCGCACCGCCCGCGCCAAGGGCATGACCCTGGGTCAGGCGGTCTGGCGCCATGGCGTGCGCAATGCCCTGCTGCCGGTGCTCACCATTCTGGGGCTGCAATTTGCCTTCCTGATCGCCGGCACCATCATCGTCGAAAACGTCTTCTATCTGCCCGGCCTCGGGCGGCTGATCTTCACGGCCATCTCTGAACGCGATCTCATTCTGGTGCGCAGCGCCACGATCATTCTGGTGCTGGTGGTCAGCGTAACCATGCTGGTTGTTGACCTCACCTACACGCTGGTCGATCCGCGCCTGAGGGACCGCAGCGCATGACGGCCCGCTTTCTCCGCGCCAATCCCAGCCTCGTTGCCGGTATCGCCATTAGCCTGGTTTTCGCTGTTCTGGCGCTGGTCTCGCTGCTCTGGACGCCGTTTCCCATCGATCAGATCGCTATCGGGCGCCGCTTTCAGGGGCCCGGCCCGGCCCATTGGTTGGGCACTGACCATCTCGGGCGCGACATGCTCTCGCTGGTGATGAGTGGCTCGCTGACCAGCCTGCTTGTCGCTGCTGCCGCGGTTGTCATCGGGATCGGTATTGGCGTGCCCATGGGTCTTGCAGCTGCTGCCTGGGGTGGTGCGGTGGAATGGCTCGTCCTGCGCTTTTCCGACGTTACCTTTGCCTTCCCGGCCGTGGTGGTTGCCATCCTCATCACCACCCTGGTCGGTCCCGGCGAACTCAACGCCATCGTCGCCATTGGCATCTTCAACATCCCGGTTTTTGCTCGCGTTGCGCGGGGCGGCGCACTCGCCATTGCCACGCAGGACTATGTCTCTGCTGCCCGCCTCGCGGGTCTCGGCAATGCGGCCATCAGCGTCCGGCACCTCCTGCCCAACATCATGAGCCTTGTCATCGTGCAGGGCACCATCCAGCTCTCGCTGGGCATTCTGGCCGAGGCCGGCCTATCCTATATCGGGCTCGGCACCCAACCGCCCGCGGTCAGCCTTGGCCTCATGCTGCGCGACGTGCAAAGCCTTTTCCTGATCCATCCCTGGCTCAGCATCGTGCCGGGTTTCACCATCGTTCTCATGGTGATCGGGCTCAACATTGCCGGCGATGGCTTGCGTGACGCGCTCGATCCACGCCTGCGCCGGGAGGGGCTCAACCATGGCACTGGTTGATATTTCCGGCCTCACCATTCGCTTTGACGGCCGCGCCGCGGTGGAGAACCTCTCGCTATCCATCGCCACTGGCGATCGTTTCGGCATCATCGGCGAAAGCGGCTCGGGCAAGTCGCTGACCGCGCTCGCCATCACGGGCCTGCTCCCAGAGACAGCTGACGCATCCGGCACGATCACCTTCGAAGGCACGCCTCTCCCGACCTCGGAGAACGATATGGTGCGCCTGCGCGGCAGCAGGATCGGCATGGTGTTCCAGGAGCCGATGACGGCGCTCAATCCGCTGATGACCATCGGCGACCAGATCACGGAATCGATCACCCTCTCTGGACGCACGGGGTTGGCCGGCACCGATCTTTCCGCGCTCCTCGCCGAGGTTGGGCTCGAACTCAGACATGCCGCCCGCTACCCCCATCAACTGTCCGGCGGACAGCGCCAGCGCGCCATGATCGCCATGGCGCTGGCAGGCGAGCCGGAGCTGTTGATCGCCGACGAACCGACTTCGGCACTCGATGTCATCACCCAGCGCATGGTTCTCGACCTGATCGACACGGTGTGCCGCAAGCGGCGGATGACCTTGCTGTTCATCAGCCACGACATTCGCGCCGTGGCCGCACTCTGCACCCATATCGGGGTCATGCGCGCAGGCACGCTGGTCGAACAGGGGCGCACAGAGGACGTTCTGGAGCGGCCGCAGCATGACTATACTACCCGCCTGCTCGCCGCGAGCCGGATCGAGCGCCGCCGACCGGCGCATGCGGCCTCCGGCGCTCCCCTTCTCAATGCCCACCATGTCAGTCGCGACTATCCTGCCGGGGGGTTCCTGGCTTGGCGTAAACCGCCCCTCCGTGCCGTCAACGCGGTCGATCTTTCAGTGGGCACCGGTGAATGCGTAGCCCTGGTCGGCCCCTCCGGCTGTGGTAAGTCCACTCTGGCCCGGATGATCGTCGGGCTCGATAGCGCAACTGAGGGGCACTTCACGTTCGATTCGCTGCAATTTCGCGGCCGCGACCTGCCGGCTAACAAACGCGCCGATATTTCCTTAGTCTTCCAGGACCCCTTCGGCAGCTTCGATCCGCGCATGACCATCGCGGAATCGCTGGGGGAGCCGCTGCATCTCCTCGGACGCATCGCGCCAATGGAGCGTCAGCAGCGGCTGATTGAAGCCATCAAGTCGGTCGGGCTCGACCCGGCCATGCTCACCCGCTACCCACATGAATTCTCTGGCGGTCAACGGCAGCGGCTGGCCATTGCCCGTGCCATGGTCACCCGTCCGCGTCTGCTGGTTCTTGATGAGCCCGTCTCGGCGCTCGACGTTTCCGTGCGCGGCGATGTTCTCAACCTGCTCGCACGTCTTCAGGCTGAGTACGGGCTGACCTATCTGATCATCAGCCACGACCTCGACATGGTTGCAGCCATGGCGGACCGGGTGCTGGTGATGGAAGCGGGCCGGATCGTGGAGGAGGGGCGGCCGGATGAACTCTTCGCCGCGCCGCAGCACGCGCTGACCAGGGCCTTGATGGACGCGCGGCTGCCAGACGTCGCCTGACAGCCGCGATAGGTTCAGCGGGTATTGTGCAGCATGCCCTGGAAGGAGCGGAAGCTGGCCTTCGGCGTGCGCTGCTGGGTTTCGTAATCCACATGGACCAGGCCGAAGCGCTTGCTATAGCCTTCTGCCCATTCGTAATTGTCCAGCAGCGACCAGGCGAAGTAACCGCGCACGTCGGCGCCGTCCTTCTTGGCTGCGAGGACGGCCTTGAGGTGATCTTCGTAGTACTTCACACGGCGCGGGTCGTTGTCGCCCTCGACCTCCGCCATGCCATTCTCGGTCACATAGATGGGCAGCTTGGTGTATTCGTTGGAAACGCGCACCAGCAGGTCCGACAGACCCTTCGGGTAAATTTCCCAGCCGATATCGGTCTTTTCCAGCGGGCCCTTGACCTGCTCCACCGGGCGACCCGGCGTTTGCGAGGCCTTGTAGAGGCTGCGGGTATAATAGTTAATGCCCAGCCAATCGAGCGGCCGGGAGACGACGTCCATATCGGCCTGGTAGTTGGCGGGCAGATAGGGGGCGAGCCATTCGGTCAGCTCGGCCGGATACTGGCCCTTGAAGACGCCGCCCAGATACCAGCGATTGAACAGGGCATCCCCGAAATTGCAGGCCGCCTTGTCCTCTTCGCTCTCGGTGGCCGGTTCGGACTTTTCGAGGTTGAGCACGATGCCGAGGTTCGTGGCGCCACCGGCCCGCAGAGCGTCGATGGCGGTGCCATGGGCAAAGAGCACGTGATGCATGGCGCGGGCAGCGGCACGCAGGTCGCGATAGCCCGGAGCATGGACGCCCAGGAAATGGCTGAGGAAGGCGACGCACCAAGGCTCGTTGATCGTCGCGGTGGCAACCAGTCGGTCGCCGAACTTCTCGGCCACCAGAGTGGCGTAGTCGGCAAACCAGTTGGCGATGTCGCGGTTCATCCACCCGCCGCGGTCCTGCAGGGCAGAGGGGAGATCCCAATGGTAGAGAGTCGCATAGGGCTTGATGCCACGTTCAAGCATACCGTCGATCAGCCGGTCGTAGAAGTCGACGCCGGCCTGGTTGATCGCGCCCGTACCCTCGGGAATGAGGCGCGGCCAGGCAAAGGAGAACCGATAGGCATCAAACCCGCCATCGCGGATCAGGTCCAGATCCTGCGGCCAGAGCTCGTAATGCTTGCAGGCGTCGCGGCCCGTGTCGCCATTGTGCACATTGCCCGGCGTGGCCGAGAACGTGTCCCAGATACATGGCCCGCGGCCATCACCCTGTCCGCCCTCGATCTGGTAGGCAGCAGTCGCCACGCCAAAGGTGAAATCGGGACCGAAGTCCCGGCGATCAAATGAAAACATAACCCCTCCGCAACCCGGCTTCCCACCGTTGGAGTTAGCCCGATAGCGGTTTCAATCGCTCAGTGCAATCGATTTCATCAAGGGGTTCGGTCGTTGAGGTTCAGCCTTTTACGGCGCCCGCATGGGCCAGCAGGCTGCGCGCAATGGCGCGATAGGCCTGCGCTTCTGGCCCGTTGGGGGCGGCGACCATAGGCGGCACGCCGGCGTCTGACCCTTCGCGGATCGATATGACCAGCGGCACGGCACCGAGGAAATTGATGCCGAGATTGCCGGCCGCCTTCTCGGCGCCGCCCGTACCAAAGATATCGTAGCGATTGCCGGTATCGGGCGCGATGAAATAGCTCATGTTCTCGACGAGGCCGAGAATGGGCACTTCCATCTTGCGTAGCATGTCGACGGCCTTTTGCGCGTCGATCAGCGCCATGTCCTGCGGCGTCGAGACAATCACGACCCCGTCGACGATTGTCTGCTGGAACAGCGCAATATGGATATCGCCCGTGCCCGGCGGCAGGTCGATGACAAGCACGTCGATCCCGCCCCAGTCGGTCTCCCGAAGCAATTGCCGCAGGCCAGAGGTGGCCATGGGTCCGCGCCAGACGACGGCCTGGCCGGGCACCAGCATCGACCCAATGGAGATGGCTTTGAGGCCATGCGCCTCATGCGGGCTGAAAATGCCGTCTTCGCGCACGGCTGGCTGGCCCTCGATGCCAAGGAGCTTGGGCACGGATGGCCCATAAAGGTCAGCGTCCAGCACGCCGACGCTGAGCCCCTCTGCCTTGAGCGCGAGCGCGATATTGATGGCAGTGGTGGATTTGCCGACGCCGCCCTTGCCCGAACCGACGGCGATGATGTGCTTGACGCCGGGCACCATGGTCTTGCCCGGAGGGACCGGCGCGCCATGCGAGAATTTGGGGGCTTTCGACTTCTCAGCCGTGATCGACACCATCACCTTGCGGGCGCCGCCGAGCCGCTCGGCGACGGCCTTTGCAGCGTCGCGTGCCGGCCCAAAGGCGGCTTCCATGCCGGGAGCGACCGCGATGGCGAAGGCTATCGCGCCGGGGGTCACGATGATCTCGGAAAGTCCCGCATAGCTCGCAAGGTCGCCACCGCCGGGGACTTCGACGCCGGCAAGAGCGGATTTGATCGCTGCGGAAAGTTCGGTGTCGGCCATTGTCTGCCCCAAAGAAAAACCCCGCCCGCGTGTTCGGGGCGAGGTTTGATGTGCTTCAGCGTCTATGCGCCCCTTAGAGGATCGACTGGCCGGTGCCGGCCCAATCCTTGAGGAAGCCGTCGATGCCCTTGTCGGTCAGCGGGTGGCTGGCCAGCTTCTTGATCACGTCGGGCGGAATGGTGGCAACGTCGGCGCCCGCAAGGGCAGCCTGGGTCACGTGATTGGCCGAACGGATCGAGGCAGCCAGGATCTGCGTCTCGAACTGGTAGTTGTCATAGATCTGGCGGATGTTCTCGATCAGCTCCATGCCATCGAGATTGATGTCGTCAAGACGGCCGATAAAGGGCGAGATATAGGTCGCGCCGGCCTTGGCGGCCAGGAGAGCCTGGTTGGCCGAGAAGCAGAGCGTGACGTTGGTCTGAATGCCCTTTTCCTTGAAGTACTTGGTGGCCTTGAGGCCATTGAGCGTCAGCGGCAGCTTGACCACGACGTTGGACGCGATCTTGGCCAGGTGCTCGCCTTCGGCAACCATGCCTTCATATTCGAGGCTGGCAACTTCGGCCGAAACCGGATCGGGCGTGATGCCGCATATTTCCTTGATGACTTCCTTGAAGTCACGACCGGACTTGGCGATCAGCGACGGGTTGGTGGTCACACCATTGATGAGCCCTGCGTCGTTGAGCTCCCTGATGGCGGCGGTGTCCGCAGTGTCGACGAAGAACTTCATCGTTCCCTCCTAAAAAGCATTCTATTTCGGCCGGTTAGCCAGATGTAGTCCATGGCGGCGGGCTGCCGCAAGCATTTGCCTCAGCGCACGGCGCCCAGAAAGGCGTCCGCCAGATCGCCCACGCGGTCTTCGGGAATGCCGGCCACATTGATGCGGCTGTCCCCGGTCATATAGACCCCGTTTGCGGCTTTGAGATGTTCGACGGCCTCATTGGGGAGGCCGAGGAGCGAAAACATGCCGCGATGGTCGGCGACAAAGTCGAAATCGGTCGAATTGGACCGCTCCCGGATCGCATCAGCGAGCTTTTTCCGCAATGAAATCATGCGGTTACGCATTTCGGCCAGCTCAGTTTCCCATTCGGCACGCAGGGCCGCGTCATCCAGAATGGTGCGGATGATTTCCGCGCCGTGATCGGGCGGCTGCGAATAGGCGCCACGGATGATGTTGAGCAGCTGCGAATTGGTGAGATCGGCCTGTTCGGCATTGCGGGCCACAAGAATGGCAGCGCCGACGCGCTCGCGATAAAGGCCGAAATTCTTCGAGCCCGAGAAGGCTATCAGAGCCTCGGGCACCGAGGACAAGATTTTGCGGGTGCCATAGGCGTCTTCTTCGATGCCGTCGCCGAAACCGAGATAGGCAAGATCGATAAAGGGCAGGGCGCCGGTGCGCACGAGGCTTTCGGCGACCTGGTCCCACTGCGCATTTGTCAGGTTGGCGCCGGTCGGATTGTGGCAGCAACCGTGCAGCAGCACGATGTCGCCAGCGCTTAATTGGTCAAGCGCGGCAAGCATTTGCTCGAATTTGACGCCGCGCGTTTCGGTGTCGAAATAGGGATAGGTCGCGACCTTGAGGCCGGACTGGATGGCGATCGGATTGTGGTTGGCCCAGGTGGGGTCGGACACATAAACGGTCGCGCCCGGATTGGCGCGGTTGATGAGCTGCATCAGCACCCAGAGCGAACCGGTGCCACCCGGAGCCTGCGCAATGCGCACGCGGGAACGGTCGACGCTATCGGCAAGCACCAGGTCGAGGACGGCCGCGCCATATCCCTTGTTGCCGGCAATGCCGAGATAAGTCTTTGTTTTCTCGGTGGAAAGAATGCGCTCTTCGGCCTTGCGCACCGAGGTCATCACCGGGGTGACGCCTTTTTCGTCCTTGTAGACCCCCACGCCCAGATCGATCTTGGTGGGCCGGGAATCGGCCGCATATTCACCCATCAGCGCAAGGATCTTGTCGGCTGGGGCCTGCTTGAGCGTTTCGAACATGTCGGAAGTCCAGTGAGAAAGGCGCGGTCTTTATAGGCGCGCCGGGGATTTTTGCAATGGAGAGTGCAGTTTCGTGGGTCTAGCGTTTGACGCCGAGTTATTCGAGCTCGGCGGTCAATTGCGGAAGGATTTCAAAGAGATCGCCAATCAGGGATACGTCGGCGATCTTGACGATGGGCGCTTCGGGGTCGGAATTGATGGCGATGATCTTCTTGGCGCCCTGAATGCCCGCAAGGTGTTGCAGTGCACCGGAAATTCCCACCGCAATGTAGAGGTCGGGGGCAATGATCTTGCCGGTCTGGCCCACCTGCCAGTCATTGGGCGCGTAGCCGGCATCGACGGCCGCACGGGTCGCGCCCACGGCTGCGCCGAGCGTTTTGCCAAGCTTTTCAATGAGTTGGAAGCCCTCGGCCGAACCCACCGAAACGCCGCCGCCGACCACGATTTGTGCCGTGGAGAGGTCCGGAATATCGCTCTCGGTGCGGTGCGCGGCAATCAAGCGCGCAGCCGATTGCGTTGCAGTTTCAAGCACTTCCACCGGCGCAGCATTGCCCGTTGCGGCGGGGCGGAAGGCCGAAGCGCGGAAGGTGAGCACGTGCTTGGGCTGACTGTCGGAGACTGTTTCGAGCGCGTTGCCGGCGTAAATGGGCCGGGTGAAACGATTTTCGCCTTCGATGGCGACAATGTCGGTGACCGGCTGGATGTCGAGCAGGGCCGCCAGTCGCGGCATCACATCCTTGCCCTGGCTGGTACTGGCAGAGGCCACATAGTGATAGCCTTCAGCTAGCGCTGACAGTGACGCCACCACCGAATCCGTTAGCAGACTGTTAGCGCTGACTATGACCTTAGACACCCCGGCGATAGCCGCAGCAGCGTCCGCGGCCGCGGTGGGGCCGGGCACGAAAAGATCGACAGGACCAAGCTGGTTGGCCGCGTTGACGACGCGGGCGGTGGACGGCGAAAGGACGCCGTTATCGATGTCGGCGAGAACCAGAACGCTCATCAGATCGCCTCCATCGCATTGATGTCGGCGGCAATGATGGCGGCGAGTTCTGCGGCCGAGCCAACCGTCGAACCTGCCACGCGCTCGGGCGGCGGGGATATCTTTTCAACGGTGAGGCGCGCGGTCAGGTCGACGCCAAGCTCGGCTGCGGGGCGGACGGCGAGCGGCTTGGACCGCGCCTTCATCACCATGGGCAGGGCGGCATTGCGCGGCGTGTTGAGGCGCAGGTCGGCCGTGACGATGGCGGGCAGAGGAACGGCAATGGTCTCGCGGCCATAATCGACCTCGCGGGTCACCTCAAGCGCGCTGCCGGTGACCTTGATCTCGGACGCAAAGGTGGCCTGCGGACGATTGGTCAGGGCTGCCAGCATCTGGCCGACGTGATTGCTGTCGTCGTCCACGGCCTGCTTGCCCAGAAGCACGAGCTCGGGCTGCTCTTCCGCAACGATCTTGGCGAGCAGCTTGGCGATGGCGAGGGTTTCGAGCGCAGCATCGGTCTCGACCAGGATGCCACGATGGGCGCCCATGGCCAGAGCGGTGAGGATGACGTCATTGCTGGCCTTGGGGCCGATGGAGACGACGACCACTTCCGTGGCGTGACCGGCCTCGGACAGCTGCACGGCGGCTTCCACCGCATGCTTGCAAAAGGGGTTCATCGACATGCGCACGCCATTGGTCTCGACGCCCGTGCCGTCGGGGCGAACCCGGATGCGGACATTGTGGTCGACCACGCGCTTGACGGCGACGAGGATTTTCATCGGCTGCTCCCGCTTCTTGCCGCTTCCCATCGCAAAAAGGGCCACAAGGGGCAAGGCGCGAAAAGGGAATATCGGTGCGGCATAGGGAGAATTGTTGGAATCGGGTGCTTCGGGGACGGAAGGGAGTGTGGTGGGTGTGCCGACCCTTGCTGCCCTCGGGCTTGCCCCGAGGGTTTGCTGCCAAGTGCACCGGCGTCGCGGGCTAGGCAAGCGGCCCCAGGATTAAGTCCGGGGGAAGCGCAGCGGTCTTGAGGATCGGGTTTCCCAAGCTGGCGCTGGGATGCCTTCCCCACACCGCACGCCGGGCGCCTTCGCCTTGAGGTGAGCAGAGAGGGTGGGATGGGCCGCGCAACGAAAAAGCCCCGGTGTTTCCACCGGGGCTTTCCACCAGGATCGTGACTGGGAAGAAACGATCCGGGAAGCGTTGAGCGTTGCGGCTGGACTTAGAAGTCCATGCCACCCATGCCGCCCATGCCGCCGCCGCCCGGCATTGCCGGAGCGTCGGCCTTGGGGGCCTCGACGATGGTGGCTTCGGTGGTGATCAGGAGCGAAGCAACCGAGGCTGCGTCCTGCAGAGCCGTGCGCACGACCTTGACCGGGTCGATCACGCCGAGATTGACCAGATCGCCATATTCATCGGTGGCAGCGTTGTAACCGAACGAAGCAGCCGAGTTTTCGAGGATCTTGTCGACAACGACCGAACCTTCGGCACCGGCATTGTTGGCAATGGTGCGGACCGGAGCCTGCAGGGCGCGGCGCACGATGGCGATACCGGCGTCCTGGTCGGCATTGGCGCCCTTGACGGTGATGGCAGCCGAAGCGCGGAGCAGGGCAACGCCACCGCCCGGAACGATGCCTTCTTCAACGGCAGCGCGGGTAGCGTTCAGAGCGTCGTCGACGCGGTCCTTGCGCTCCTTGACTTCCACTTCGGTCGAACCACCGACGCGGATGACGGCAACGCCACCGGCCAGCTTGGCCAGACGTTCCTGCAGCTTCTCGCGGTCGTAGTCCGAGGTGGTTTCCTCGATCTGCGCCTTGATCTGGCCAACACGACCCTGGATGTCTTCGGCCGTACCGGCGCCGTCGACGATGGTGGTGTTTTCCTTGGTGATTTCAACGCGCTTGGCCGTGCCGAGCATGTCGATGGTGACGTTCTCGAGCTTGATGCCGAGCTCTTCCGAGATGACCTGGCCGCCGGTGAGGATGGCGATGTCTTCCAGCATGGCCTTGCGGCGGTCGCCGAAGCCCGGAGCCTTGACGGCAGCAACCTTGAGGCCACCGCGCAGGCGGTTGACGACGAGGGTTGCGAGCGCTTCGCCTTCGATGTCTTCAGCAATGATCAGCAGCGGACGCTGGGACTGAACGACGGACTCGAGGATCGGCAGGATGGCCTGCAGGTTCGAGAGCTTCTTTTCGTGCAGCAGGATCACCGGGTCCTCGAGGACGGCGGTCATCTTTTCAGCATTGGTCACGAAGTAGGGCGACAGGTACCCGCGGTCGAACTGCATGCCTTCAACGACATCGAGTTCGGTTTCGGCGGTCTTGGCTTCTTCGACGGTGATGACACCCTCGTTGCCGACCTTCTGCATGGCTTCGGCAATCATGTCGCCGATGGCAGCTTCGCCGTTGGCCGAAATGGTGCCGACCTGGGCAACTTCGGACGAGGAGGTGATCTTCTTGGCCGAACCCTTGAGCGACTCGACGACCTCGGCAACAGCCAGGTCGATACCGCGCTTGAGATCCATCGGGTTGAAGCCGGCGGCAACAGCCTTCACGCCTTCGACAACGATGGCCTGACCCAGAACGGTCGCGGTGGTGGTGCCGTCACCGGCAATGTCGTTGGTCTTGGAAGCGACCGAGCGCAGCAGCTGGGCGCCCAGGTTCTCGAACTTGTCTTCCAGTTCGATTTCCTTGGCAACCGACACACCGTCCTTGGTGATGCGCGGGGCGCCGAAGGACTTTTCGATGACGACGTTACGCCCCTTCGGGCCGAGGGTCACCTTGACGGCATTGGCGAGGATGTTGACGCCGCGCAGCATCTTTTCGCGGGCATCGGCGGAGAATTTGACTTCCTTGGCGGCCATTTATGGCTCCTTGAATTGTCTGGTTGAAAGGGACGACGACAGAGGTGAGAAGCCTTAGGCTTCGATCACACCCATGATGTCGCTTTCCTTCATGATGATGAGGTCTTCGCCGTTGAGCTTGACTTCAGTGCCGCTCCACTTGCCGAAGAGCACGCGGTCGCCGGCCTTGACGTCCAGGGCATTGATCTTGCCATTTTCGTCACGTGCGCCCGGGCCCACGGAAACCACAACACCCTCGGAGGGCTTTTCCTTGGCGGTATCGGGGATGATGATCCCGCCCTTGGTCTTTTCTTCACTGTCGACGCGACGGACGACCACGCGGTCATGCAGGGGACGGAAGCCCATGTTATGTTCCTCTTGGCATCATTTCTGAATGCAATTTCGGTACTGTTAGCACTCGCTTGTGGTGAGTGCTAACAGGTGCAGGGGATATAGGAATGCCCCCGCCGCTGAGTCAAGGCGGATGGACCCAAGTTTTTTCTCGTGCGTTGTAGGTCTTTGGACAAACCGCAGAAAAGCCGAGGTGACACCCATGGAAAACGCAAACGCCAATGCCGCAACGCCGGCCATCAGCCCTGTTGCCGGCCGGGTGCATGTGTTCTTCGACGATGCGGAAATTGCCAGCTCCATCCGGGCCGTGCGCTATGGCGACAGCGGGGTGGACCGCTACTTCCTGCCGCTTGAGGACGTGCATCCGGGCATTCTGGAAGCCTCCGAAACCACGCGCGAGGAAACGGGGCCGGGCACGGCACATTTCTATACGATCAAGACGCTGACGGCCGACGGCGAGGATGAAGCCTGGTATTATCCCTATGCCGAGGGGCCGTTCGAGCCTATCCGGGACCTTCTGACCTTTGGCGGCGACCGCGTCCGGGTCGAGGTCACGCAGGTATAGGAAGGAGCGTGCCCTCGGCGCGGATCATTCCCTCTTCCTTCCCGCGCGCGTCTGGGCCATAAGGCGATCATGAGCGAAAATTCCTCCCTTCAGATCAAGTTGCGCCGCAAAGGCGGCGTCGGGCCCAATTCCAACTGGCACTGGGAAGTCCAGGACGCCGATGGCAAGGTGCTCAAGAGCGGCAGCGCCGTCGGCGAAGAGCACAAGGCCTTCGCCACGGCCCGCATTGCCAAGGAAAAGCTTGAAGCAGGCAAGTAGGCGCGGCGCCTGAGGCGCCCCCTTTGCCGGACAGGATCGACGTGACCACCCCGCCTGCCGCACCGCAAACCGTTTCGACCAGGAACCGGTTGAGTGGTCCGTTGCGGGGTATTTCCCTTAAGATCCTGTCGGTCTGCTTTTTCGTGGTCATGGCCACCATGCTCAAGGCCACGCAGACCATCCCGTCCGGGCAGATGGTGTTCTTCCGGTCCTTCTTCGCCCTGCTGCCGGTTCTAGCCTGGCTGGCATTTACCGGCAAGCTGGCCAATGCCTTCACCACGCGCCGGCCATTGGGCCACATCCTGCGCGGGCTGATCGGCGTCGGGTCGATGGCGCTGGGCTTTTACGCGTTGACGCGGCTGCCTTTGCCCGAAGCCACGGCCATCGGCTACGCCTCGCCGCTGGTCATCGTCATTCTTTCCGCCCTTTTTCTGCGCGAACGCGTCCACCTTTTCCGCTGGACCACGGTGCTTGTAGGGCTTGTGGGGGTGATCATCATCCTTTGGCCGCGCCTGACGGTGTTCTCGGGTGAGGCCGCACCGGTGGACGGCACCACGGTGGGCGCGCTGGCCGCGCTTGCCGCGGCGGTGCTCTCGGCTCTGGCCATGCTGCAGGTGCGTACGCTGGTACAGACCGAACGCACCGAGGCCATCGTCACCTATTTCTTTATCAGCGCCAGTATCCTGAGCGTTCTTACCCTGCCGTTCGGTTGGGTCATGCCGACGCCAGAACAAGCGGCGCTGCTGATCGGGGCCGGGTTCTTCGGCGGCATCGGGCAACTGCTTTTGACCTCATGCTACCGCTATGCGGACATGTCGGTCATTGCGCCCTTTGAATATGTGTCGCTGATCCTGACCATCGTTCTGGGCTTCGTGATCTTTGCCGATATTCCCACGATCCAGATGCTGCTCGGCGCGGTCATCATCGTGGGGTCGGGCATCGCCGTGATCCTGCGCGAACGCTGGCTGGGCCTCGAGCGCACCCGCGCCAAGGCCGCCAATACGCCCTAGCTGGCCGCGGCCATTTCCGCCCAGCTCTGCCGCTTTCGATAGATGGTGGAGGGACTGATCTCGAGCGCCGCAGCGGCAAGCGAGATATTGCCGCCGAACGCGGCCACTGCATCCTCGATGATCCGCTGCTCCTGCTGCCACATGGGGAGCACGGCGCGGCGGCCCTCGGCGCGGGGCGCCTGCTCGGGAACGGGGGCAATGGAGCGCGATTCGATATCGGCGGCCGAGAGCATGGATGCGGAAATGTCGCCGCCATCGAACATGACCACGAGGCGCCGGACCAGGTTCTGCAACTGCCGGACATTGCCGGGCCAATCTGCAGCGGTCAGTTGCTGGGCGGCATCGGGGGTGAAGCCGCCAAAGCTCTTGTGTTCCTCGCGGGCATAGCGATCGAGGAAGTGGCGGGCGAGCACCATGATGTCGCTCGGTCGCTGGCGCAGGGGCGGCAGGTGTATGGGCAGCACATGGAGGCGGTAGAACAGATCCTCGCGGAACTTGCGCTCGGCGATCATCTGCATGGGGTTGCGATTGGTGGCGCAGATGACGCGCACATCGACCTTGCGATGGGCCGTCTCGCCGACGCGCGAGATCGTGCCGGACTGGAGGAAACGCAGGAGCTTGGACTGCAGCGAGAGGTCCATTTCCCCGATCTCGTCCAGGAACAGCGTGCCGCCATCGGCCAGTTCGGCTGCGCCCTTGCGGTCTTCATGGGCGCCGGTAAAGGCGCCGCGCACGACGCCGAACAGCTCGCTTTCCATCAGGTCGCGCGGAATGGCCGCGCAGTTGATGGCCACGAAGCGCCGCTCGGCGCGCGGTCCCTTGGCGTGGAGCGCCTCTGCGCAGACATCCTTGCCCGTGCCGCTTTCGCCGGTGATGAACACAGGCGCCGACGAGGTGGAAACGCGCGAAATCTGTTCATAGACAAACCGCATGGCGCTGGAGGCGCCAACAAAGCCGGCAAAGTCGGCGACGCCGCTTTCGGCGCATTCGACACCCAGCGAACGCGGGCGGCCATGGCGCTGCGCCAGTTCGCCGATGCGGCTCGCCAGCGCCGTGCCGCTCACCGGCTTGGCGACGTAGTCATGGGCCCCGCCGCGCATGGCGGCCAATGCGGCGCTGACCGAGCCGCTGTCGGCAACGGCCAGAAACAGGGCGCCTTCTGCGAGCCGGACCAGCCGCGCGACCGCGTCCTCGGCATTGGGGGCGAGGTCCGCGACGCTGTCGAGATCGGCGATGATGATATCCATGCGCCCCTGGCGCAGACTTTCGATGCCGGCGCGGCCCGAAACCGCGATGCAGACATCGGGGCTGACAACAAGCGCGTCCCGCAGCGCGGCGCCAAGCTGGCCGGCACGCTCGCTATCGCTGTCGATCAGAAGCAATCGGCCGCTCAGAACGTCTTCGCCGCCGGTCATCATCGTCATTGCGTCGTGTCCCAGTGTATCGCCCCTTGCCGGAGCTTTTTTCCTTGCAAGCGATTGTTGGCGATTAGGGTAAATTTTCCGTTCTTGTCCGCTGCATGCAAACGGGGTTTATCTGCGGCCATGCGTATTAAACCGGAAGACGATGTCTTTGCGCCCATCGCGCGCGGAGTGGCCCAGGGCGGCGTGCGTGTCGCCAATGAACGCGCCGTGCTGGCCCTGATTGCCGGCATTCCCGGCGTCTCCAATGCCGATATTGCGCGCATGTCGGGCCTGGGACCGCAGACCACGTCGCGCATTCTGGCCGACCTTGAGACGCGCGAGCTGATTCTGCGCGGCGAGGTCCTGCGCGGCCGGCGCGGGCAACCGGCCACCCCCTATCGAATCAACCCCGTCGGCGCCTTCTCCATCGGTGCGGAAATCGGTTGGGACCATCTTGAACTGGTGCTGCAGAATTTCATGGGCGAAACCCTCGCTGTGGTGCGCAAGCCGCATGGCGGGCCGGTGACGGAAACTGTGCTGGAAACCATCGCTGCCGAGGCGGCGGCGCTCAAAGCCACTCTGCCGGAGGGGCATCGCGATCGCCTGGCGGGCATCGGCATTGCCTCGCCGCTCGATTTCAGGGCGCTGCCCGGCGACGGCAATATCGGCGCGGCCGACCCCGATGCCTGGTCCCGGATCGACATTGCCGGACGCGTGAGCGCGGCGACGGGTCTGGCCGCCATCTGGGCCAGCGATGGCAATGCCATCACCCTGGCGGAACTCGTCACCCAGCCCTTCCCACGCCCCTCGGCCATTGCCGCGTTTTTCCTCGGCACCTACCTGGCGGGCGGCATTACCGGCCGCAGCCGCCTCCTCGATGGTGCCCGCGGACTGGCCGCTCACCCCGGCGCGACCATGGTTTCGGGGCCTCAGGGCAAGCCCGTGCCGCTTCAGGCGCTGGCATCGCTGCGGGCGCTGTCCCAGGCGGTGGAGGCCGCAGGAAACACGGTTCCCCTTAGACAGTCGCGCGACTGGAACTGGGATGAACTGGCGCCGCATGTCGAGCCCTGGCTGGAGAGCGCTGCCGGGGCGCTGGCCCAGGCGGTTCTCAGCACCAGCGCCATGACCGGGATCGACTATTGCGTGATCGATGGCGACCTGCCGCCCGAGATCCTGACCCGGCTCGTGGACCGCACAGCCCAACATCTGAGCCGTCTGCCGGCGCATCTTCCGGCCCTGCCGCAAGTGGTGGCAGGCACCGTGGGAGCGAAGGCAGCCGCACTCGGCGTCGCCAATATGCTGGTCTACCAGCAGTTCTTTTCGCGCGACTGGGAGCTGTTCGACGCCCTGGCCGCCAATTAGCGCGGGAGAGCGGCGCCGGGGCGCTTTTGCGTGGGGCCGGGCAATGCTATCAAATTGGGCCGAATCCCGGCGCGAGAGAGGTGAAGGTTAGCCCGTGCAGGCACTGGTCTATGCGCTCATTGCCTTTTCCGCCGTGGCCCTCGGGGCCTTGGCCTATTTCGGCCTGACCTTTACCCCTGCCAATGCCATTCTGGTGTCCGTGGTTTTCGGCTGCGCCTGCGTGGTCCTGATGGAACGCGTGTTGCGCCAGCGCGCCGAAGCACGGCTCGAGCGCGCCATCCAGGACCTGTCCCGGCTTCTGGCCACCGATGCCCAGGCGGGCGCCGTGCTGGGCCAGCGCATCAATGCCCTGACCGACGTCAATGCCGGCGAGCGGCTCGATACCGTGGAGGCCGACATTTCGGTTCTGGGCACGGTGATCCGGCAGGTAGCCGAGGCGGTGGCGGAGATCGAGGAAAAGACGTCACGCCCCGCCGCCTATTCACATGTGGCCGATCAGGTCGGCCGGCCCACCACGATTTCGCGGGTGGACGCGCCGCTGCAGCCCGATCCGGGGCCGACCATTCCCCTTGAAATGCTGCGCCAGGCGCTCGACGAAAAGCGGCTGGCCTTTCATATCCAGCCCATTGTCAAACTGCCCCAGCGCCGCGCCGTCGCCTATGACCTCGTGCCTCGGCTGATGGTGGAGCATGGCGACCTCGCTACCCCCGTCGAATTCATGCCGCGCCGGGGTGGGCTCGACCTCGTCGCCCGGATCGAGGCCGCGGCGCTGACCGAGGCCGTGGCCATCGCCCGGCGCTCGCGCACCGGTGGCCAGCCGGTGACGCTGCATGTGCCGCTCAGCCGCGCCACGCTGGGGGACGAACTGGCGTCCGAACAGCTTCTGGTCACCGTAGACGCCAACCGGGCCATTGTCGCCGGACTGAGTTTCATCGTGCCGGAAGCCGAATGGAAACAGGCGACCCAGCGCGAACGGGCCGCGCTCGAATCGCTGATGCGCAAGGGTGCGGGCTTCTCGCTGGCCGACATGGCCACGCTGCGCCACGACATTGCCGAACTGGCTGCCCAGGGCGTGCGCACCCTGCGCGTTGACGCTGCCCGGTTCATCGACGCGCCCGAAATCTATACCGACTTCCATGCCGCCGACATTGCCGGCTACCTCGCCCGGTTCGAGGTGACGCTCATGGCCATGGGCATTTCCGGGGAGCGGCAGATCATCGAATTGCTCGAGGACGGTGTGCTTCTGGTGACCGGCGACTATGTCGGCGCCCCCGGCCCGGTGCGGCCGGACCTCGTCCTCGCCAATCCCCGTGCGCCGGCCCAGGCGCTGCGGCGCGCCGAGGTCTGAGGCAAACTCTTTGAGCTTTTCGCTTGATCCGTTCCGGCAAAGTGCCACATAGGGCAGACCTCTTAATCGTCCGCATGACCGAAAGCACGCCATGACTTCGCCCCTGCCGTCCATTTCCGGCCTGTCCGAACTGTCGGGACGCTACGATGCGGTGCTGAGCGACGTCTGGGGTGTCATCCACAACGGCGTCGCCGCTTTTCCCGAGGCCGTGGACGCCCTGGTCAATTATCGCAAGGCCGGGGGCAGGGTGGTGCTGATCACCAACGCGCCTCGCCCCTCGGGCCCCATCGTCGACATGCTCGACCGGCTGAGCGTGCCGCGCGATGCCTATGATGCCATCGTCTCTTCGGGCGATGCCACGCGGGCAATGATTGCCAAGTATCGCGGCAAGGCCATCCACCATGTCGGCCCGCCGACGGAGGACGATGCGCTTTACGAGGGTTTCGATCTGCGCCGCACCGGCCCAGAAGAGGCCGAAGTGGTGGTGGTGACCGATCTCGACACCGATGACGATACGCCCGAAATGTACCGCGAGCGCGCCAAACTCTGGCTCAGCCGCAAGCTGCCCATGATCTGCGCCAATCCCGACAGGGTGGTCGAGCATGGCGACCAGATCATCTATTGCGGTGGCGCCCTGGGCGACCTCTATGCCGCCATGGGCGGCATGGTGCACATGGCGGGCAAGCCCTATCAGCCCATCTACGAAGAGGCCTTCCGCCTCGGCGAGTTAGCGGCGGGCAAGGCGCTGGACAAATCCCGTGTGCTGGCCATCGGCGACAGCGTGCGGACCGATGCCACGGGCGCTGCCCAATTCGGCATCGACCTCCTGTTCATCACCGGTTCGATCCACGCCGCCGAGCTCGATGCTTTCGGCAAGCCCGATCCCCAGGCCATTGCCGACCTGATCGCCCCCAGCCGCGCCCGCGTTGCCGGCTACCTGCCGCGCCTGGCCTGGTAAGCGGAGCGTTCGAGGGTGAGCTTTACACGACTTTCCGGCCTTGGCGACTACCCGGCAGGCCTGCGTGGCGCCTATGTCGCCATCGGCAATTTCGACGGCCTGCACCGGGGCCACCAGTCTATCATCGCGGCCCTGCTGGAACGGGCGCGCGCCGCCAATGTGCCGGCCGTGATGCTGACCTTCGAGCCGCATCCGCGCGATGTCTTTGCGCCTTCGCCCTTCATGTTTCGCCTCACCGAGGGAGACGCCAAGGCCCGGCTGGCTGAGGCGCTGGGTCTCGATGGCATTGTGATCCTGCCCTTCGACAAGAGCTTTTCCCAGACCGAAGCGGAAGACTTCGTCCAATCCATCCTGGTCGACACGATGGGCGTCAGCGGCGTCATCACCGGGGCGGATTTCCACTTCGGCCGCCAGCGACGGGGCACCCCGCTGTTTCTAAAGGCCGAGGGGCAACGCCACGGCTTTGCGGTGGAAACGCTCGACCTGATGGATGAAGGCGACGAGGTGATTTCCTCCTCCCGCATCCGCGCCGCCCTGTCCGAAGGAGCGGTGGCTGCCGGCAACCGGCTCCTCGGCTACCACTGGTTTTTCGAGGGCTGCGTGGTGCAGGGCGACCAGCGCGGGCGCGAGCTGGGTTACCCCACTGCCAATACGCTGACCCCCAATGGCTTCCAGCTTGCCCAAGGCGTTTATGCCGTGCGGGCGCGCTTGGGGACGCGTCTTCTCGACGGGGTGGCCGCCTATGGCAAGCCCATGTTCAACAATCAGCGCCCGCCCTTTGAAACCCACCTCTTTGATTTTGACGAGGACATTTACGGCCAGACGCTGCATGTGGCGCTGGTTGGACACATCCGCGGGCAGGAGGTGTTTTCCGGGCTTGATGAGCTGATTGCGGCCATGGATAGGGATTCGGGCAAGGCCCGCGCCCTCATCGGCGAAGCGCGCCCCATCAGCGATCTCGACCGCGCCCTGGGCTTTTTCGCCTGAGCAACCCGCCGCCGCCGTTCCCGGTTGCGGCGAAATCAGCCTTTGCCCCAATGGCGTCGCCTTGCTAAAAGGCGGCCAATTCTTCCTTCAGCGAAACGCCGATCCATGAACGATACCGCTTCTGGCGCGACCGAAACCGACTATTCGGCCACGCTCTTCCTGCCGGAAACAAACTTCCCCATGCGCGCCGGACTGCCGGATCGCGAGCCCATCTGGCTCAAGCGCTGGGAAGACATGGATATTTACGCGCTCCAGCGCGAGCAGGCCAAGGATCGCCCGCTCTTCACGCTGCATGACGGCCCGCCCTATGCCAATGGCAACATCCATATCGGTCATGCGCTCAACAAGACGCTCAAGGACATGGTCGCCCGCTCCATGCAGATGCTGGGCCACAACTCGGCCTATGTGCCGGGCTGGGATTGCCACGGCCTGCCCATCGAATGGAAGATCGAAGAGCAGTACCGCGCCAAGGGCAAGGACAAGAACGAGGTTCCGGTGGTGGAATTCCGCCAGGAATGCCGCGCCTTTGCCGAACAGTGGGTCGATATCCAGCGCGAGGAATTCAAGCGTCTTGGCGTCCTGGGTGAATGGGACAATCCCTACCTCACCATGAGCTATGATGCCGAGGCGCAGATCGCGCGCGAGCTGATGAAGGTCTCGATGACCGGCCAGCTCTATCGCGGCTCCAAGCCGGTCATGTGGTCGGTGGTTGAGCGCACCGCGCTGGCCGAAGCCGAAATCGAATATGCCGACTACGAGAGCGACACCATCTGGGTGAAGTTCCCGGTCGCTAAACTAGACACGTCCGAAACTACCATTTTCTCCGGCGTCGGTAGCGTGTCGGGAGTCGCGATCGACGAGTTGCAAAGTGTTCGCGACCTTCGCGACGCTAGTGTGGTGATTTGGACAACTACCCCTTGGACCATCCCCGCCAATCGAGCGATCTCATATTCCTCCAAAATCTCCTATGGGTTGTACGAAGTTACGGACGCTCCAGCTGAGAACTGGGCCAAGGTCGGCGACAAGCTGATCATCGCAGACAAGCTGGCTGTGGAAGTTTTCGCGAAAGCGAAGGTGGCAAGCTTCAAGAAACTTCATGAGGTTTCTGATCTTGAACTTCGAGCCATCACCTGCGCGCATCCGCTGCGCGGGTTCGCCGGCGGCTACAACTTCGACGTGCCGCTGCTCGATGGCGAACACGTCACCGACGATGCCGGTACCGGCTTTGTCCATACAGCGCCGGGCCATGGTCTCGATGACTTTGGCATCTGGATGGAATCCACCCGCTTTCTGCAGGATCGCGGCATCGATCCGGCCATCCCTTATGCCGTGGGCGACGACGGGTTCTACACCAAGGACGCACCGGGCTTTGAAGGCGCGCGCGTCATCGACGACAATGGCAAAAAGGGCGACGCCAACCAGCGCGTCATCACTGCCCTGGCCGAGCACGGCAACATCATCGCCCGTGGCCGCGTGAAGCACCAGTATCCTCATTCCTGGCGCTCCAAGAAGCCGGTGATCTTCCGCAACACCCCCCAGTGGTTCGTCTATATGGACAAGCCGATCGAGGGTGCCGAGGGCGATACGCTGCGTCACCGCGCGCTCAACGCCATCGACGCGACCAAGTTCTACCCCGCTGCCGGACAGAACCGCCTGCGCGCCATGATTGCCGATCGTCCTGACTGGGTGCTCAGCCGCCAGCGCGCCTGGGGCGTGCCGATCACGGTTTTCGTGCACAAGGAAAGCGGCGAGATCCTCCGCGATGAAGCGGTCAATGAGCGCATCGCGCAGAGCTTCGAGGAAGAGGGCGCCGACGCCTGGTACAAGGACGGCGCGGCTCAGCGCTACCTGGGCGACGCCTACAAGGCCGAAGACTATGAAATGATCCGCGACGTCCTCGACGTCTGGTTCGATTCCGGCTCAACCCACTCCTTCGTGCTGCGCAACAAGCAGAAGTGGCCGCATCTGAAATTCCCGGCCTCGATGTATCTCGAAGGCTCGGACCAGCATCGCGGCTGGTTCCATTCCTCGCTGCTCGAAAGCTGCGCCACCAACGGCCACGCCCCCTATGACAGCGTGCTGACCCATGGCTTCACCATGGACGGCGAAGGCAAGAAGATGAGTAAATCGCTGGGCAACACCGTTGCCCCGCAGGACATCATCAAGCAGTACGGCGCCGATATCCTGCGCCTCTGGGTTGCCTCGTCCGACTATTCGGAAGACCTGCGCCTCGGCAAGGAGATCATCCAGACCACGGTCGATAGCTATCGCAAGCTGCGCAACACGCTGCGCTGGCTCCTGGGCAACCTCGCCCATTTCAAGGCGGACGACATCGTCGATCCGCGCGACATGCCCGAGCTGGAGCGGCTGATGCTGCACCGTCTGGCCCAGCTCGATACCGGCGTCCGCGCGGCCTACAAGGAATATGACTACCGCAAGGTCGTGACGTTGCTGAGCAACTTCATGAACATCGAGCTTTCGGCGTTCTATTTCGACATCCGCAAGGACACGCTCTATTGCGACCCGATCTCCTCGATCAAGCGCCGCTCGGCCCTGACCGTGCTTGATCACCTGTTCAACGCGCTGACCGCCTGGCTTGCACCAATCCTCGTCTTCACCATGGAAGAATGCTGGCTCGAGCGGCATCCCGGCGATGCGGAATCGGTGCATCTGCGGCTCTTCCCGGACATCCCGGCCGACTGGCAGGACGACAAGCTCGCCGAGAAGTGGCAGCTGATCCGCGCCGTTCGCCGCGTGGTGACCGGGGCGCTGGAAATCGAGCGCCGCGAAAAGCGCATCGGCTCCTCGCTCGAAGCAGCGCCCAGGGTCTTTGTTGCCGACGCCCGCTATATCGTGGCGCTGGAAGGCCAGGACCTGGCCGAGATCGCCATCACCTCGGGCATCGAGATCAAGCAGAACGAGGGGCCCGCCGAGGCCTTCCGGCTCGATGACGTGGCCGGCGTGTCGGTTGTCCCTGCCCTGGCCGAGGGCCGCAAATGCGCCCGCTCCTGGAAGGTGCTGCCCGACGTGGGGACCGATCCGGACTATCCGGATGTGTCGCTGCGCGACGCGCAGGCGCTGCGTGAACGTGCCGCAGCGGGCCTGTAGGCATTTCGTAAGGGGCAGACCCTAGTCTGCCCCGAACGTACCGGAACGCGGCGGCATCATGCCGCCGACGCCCATTGTCCGGCCACCCGGCCGGAGGCAAGGGCGAATAGAGGAGACGGAACAGGCCATGCAACCCCATTCCCTCCGCAATCCCACCATCCTCGTTTCGCTGATGGCGGCAATTTTCGCCTTCGGCATCGACCGGGCGCAAAAGGGCTTCCACATTGCAGCCGAATGCGTGGCGCTTGGACAGGCGCTCTGCGTGCAGGTTCCGTTCGGCTATATTCCGGACGCCCTGACCGGCTGGCGGGGCGGGGAGATCGTCCGCGTCACGCCCTTTTTCGACTATGTGCTGGTCTGGAATACCGGCATTTCCTACGGTCTCCTCGATACGTTGCCGGTCTGGGCGCTGGGCATCATCATGACCATCGCCATCATCGCGCTCGCCGTCTGGTGGTGGCGCTCCGACCAGATGCTGGTACGCCTGGGCCTGGCGCTGGCCATCGGCGGCGCCGTCTCCAACGCCATCGACCGGCTCATCTATGGCGCGGTCGCCGACTTCTTCCATTTTCATTTCAATGGCTGGTCGTTCTACATCTTCAACATTGCCGACATGGCCATCACCGCGGGTGTGATCCTGCTCTTTCTCGACCTGCTCGGGCTCGGGCGGCCGCGTCAAAACAAAGTTTCCGCAGGCCGTTAACACCATCCTGCCAAAATCTGGTCTTACGCCGCGGAATGCGCTATAAGCGCCGCCGATACTGTAAGGGACCTCGCATGCGCATTGGATCGATCGGGCACACTGGCCTCACCGGAATTGCACGGGCGAGCCTTGCCGGACTGGCTCTGGCGGCCACTTTGGCGCTGGGCGCCTGCACCACTGTCGAAGGCACCAATGCCCTGACCGATTTCGGCACTTTCGAGCGGGAAGTGATGAGCTCGACCGCCCGCGGCATCGGCCTCATCCCCGGCGAGGAGCCCAAGGCCGACCTTACCAATGCGCGTGCCCCGCTGGTCCTGCCCAAGTCGACCGAGGCCCTTCCGGCGCCCGTGGCGACCGCAACCGCTGCCCAGTTGCCGACCAACAGCAACTCGGTCCAGATCGATACGTCCAATATTTCCGAGGCCGATCTGCAGCGCCTGCGCAATGCGCGCGTGGTCGACCTGCGCACGCTGTCCGGGCGCCCGCTGACCGATGCGGAGGCCCGCCAGCTCACGGCCCGCATGCAGCAGGCCAATATTACCGTTACCGGCAATGCCAACCGGCCGCTTTACCTCCCGCCGTCCGAATATTTCGTGCGTGTTGGGGATGCGGACCTGGTCTGCCGTACGCCCGCCGGCGAACTGGTTTCCCTGCGCGACGACCGCTGCCCGGCCGAAATCCGCCGTGCCTTGGCCCGTTCGGGCCCGGCAAGCAGCGCCCAAAGCGGCACGCAGGGCGCGCGCCTCACCGAGAGCGAAACCAAGCTCTAGGCCAAGGCGCCGCTTTCACGATTTCCCAACGGCCGGAGCGCTCCGGCCGTTTTTGATTTTTCCCATAATCTGCGCCGCCCCTCGCGGGTCCCGCATGTCAGAAAGTCCGCCCCATGAGCGACACCCCAAAACAGCCCGAAGCCGCCGATCGTCTGGCCAAGGTCATTGCCCGCGCCGGGCTCTGCTCCCGCCGCGATGCCGAAGGCTGGATTGCCGACGGCCGCGTCTCGGTGAATGGCAAGAAGGTCATCACCCCTGCCTTCAACGTCACCAGCAAGGACAAGATCGAGGTTGACGGCCTGCCGCTGGCCGCCCGCCAGGGCACCCGCGTCTGGCTCTATCACAAGCCCGCCGGGCTGGTGGTGACCGAGAAGGACCCCGAGGGCCGTCCCACCATTTTCGAAGACCTCGACAGGAAGGGTCTGCCGCGCGTCCTCACCGTGGGCCGTCTCGATATCAATACCGAGGGGCTCCTGCTGCTCACCAATGATGGCGGCCTCAAGCGCGTTCTCGAACTACCCTCGACCGGCTGGCTGCGCCGCTATCGCGTGCGCGCCTTCGGTTCGGTGACCCAGGCCCAGCTCGATGCCCTCAAAAACGGCATCACCGTCGATGGCGTCCAGTATGGTCCCATCACCGCGACGCTGGAGCGCGAACAGGGCTCCAATGTCTGGCTGATCCTGGGCCTGCGCGAAGGCAAGAACCGCGAGGTCAAGAATGTCCTGGGCTCGCTCGGGCTCGAAGTAAACCGGCTTATCCGCGTCTCCTATGGCCCCTTCCAGCTGGGCGACCTGCCCGAGGGTGGCGTCGAGGTGGTCAAGGCGCGCATGCTGCGCGACCAGCTCGGCAAGAAGCTCGCCGAATCTGCCGGTGTGGATTTCGAAAGCGAAATGCCCGAAACCGCCTTTGTGCGCGATGATCGTCCGGTGCGCTCGCCGCGCGACCGCGACCATGCCCGCCCCAATCCGCCGCGCGGCGCAGCGCCCGTTTCGGCCCGTGGCGGTTTCGGCCGCGATGACGAGCTTCCCAAGGGCCGCCCGCGCCGCGTCCATTTCGAGGACGACGGCCGCGCGCCCGAGGTCTACGAACCCAAGGGTGCGGACCGCAAGCGCCCGGACCGCGACGACCAGCCCGCCCGCAGCTTCGGCAAGCCCGCGCCGTGCGGCGACCGTCCAGAGGGCGGCAAGCCCTTCGGCGACCGCCCCAAGCGCGATTTCGGTGATCGTCCGCCGCGCCGCGATGGTGACCGGCCCAAGCGCTCCTTTGGCGACAAGCCGGCGCGTGGCGGCTTTGGCGACAAGCCGCGGGGTAATTTCGGGGATCGTCCGGCCCGCGGTCCGCGGCCCGAGCGTAGCTTCGAGGATCGCCCCAAGCGGGACTTCGGCGATCGGCCCAAGCGCGATTTTGGTGACAAGCCCGCACGGGGGCCGCGTCCCGAGCGGCCGTTTGGCGACCGTCCGCAGGGTGGCCGTCCCGGTGGCAAGTCATTCGGAGATCGTCCGCAGGGTGGCCGTCCCGGTGGCAAGTCCTTCGGTGATCGTCCGCAGGGAGGCCGTCCCGGCGGAAAATCCTTTGGTGATCGGCCTCAGGGGGATCGTCCCCAGGGTGGTCGTCCGGGTGGAAAGCCGTTTGGCGATCGTCCGCAGGGCGGGCGTCCCGGTGGCAAGCCCTTTGGCGGCAAGCCCGGTGGCCCGCGTCCTGGCGGCGCCCGTCCGGCCGGCGCACGCCCCACGGGCGGACGCCCCACCGGCCCCCGCAAACCGCGCGGCTAAACCATGCGCATCGTCGCCGGCAAATTTCGCGGCAAGCAACTCAACTCGCCGTCGGACGACACCATTCGCCCGACCTCCGACCGCGCCCGCGAATCCGTCTTCAATATCCTGGGGTCGCGCCTCGGGCCGGTTCTGGATGGCTTGCGCGTGCTCGACCTCTTCGCAGGTACGGGCGCGCTGGGTCTTGAAGCGCTGTCACGCGGGGCGGCCCATGTGACCTTCGTGGATACCGGCGCCGAGGCCCGGGGCCTCATTCGCGACCATATCCAGGCCTTTGGCGCGGCCGGCATCACCAAGCTCCTGCGGCGCGACGCCACGGCGCTGGGCACGCCGGGCACGTTTGGTCAGTTCGATCTGGTTTTTCTTGACCCGCCCTATGGCCTGGGTCTGGGCGAAAAGGCCCTGGCCGAAATCGCCGCCAATGGCTGGCTCAAGCCCGGTGCCACCCTGGTATGGGAAGAAGCCGCCGACGCCGAAGTGGTCATTCCGCCCGGCTATACCCTCGAAGATACGCGCCAATATGGCGCCGCCGCTGTCCGCTTTTTGAACTATACGGGCTGAACCAAGCTCCGCCAGGGTGAGTTGTCCCCCGCAAAGGAGGACGCAATGGACACCCAAATCAGGACAGGCGGCTGCCAGTGCGGCGCGGTGCGCTACGAGCTCAAGGGCGAGCCGTTCAAGTCGGGGCTGTGCCACTGCACGGACTGCCGCAAGATCACCGGTTCGGTGTTTCTCGCCTTTGCCGACTGGCACCGGCACCAGTTCACGGTTTCGGGTGCCTTCGAGACCTATATCGGCCGCTCTTTCTGCCCCAAATGCGGGTCGCGCCTGTTCAACCTCACCGATACGGCGGCCGAGATCTACATTGGCACGCTGGATGACGCGCCCAATGCCATTGCGCCGCAATTCGAAGAATGGTGCATCCGCCGCGAGCCCTGGCTGCCCACCTTGCCCGGCACGCCGATGTATCCGCGCGAGCCCTAGACGGGCAGGCAGGCGGCGCAGCGGCCGCGGATTTCCATGGTGGTGCGCTCGGTCTTGAAGCCTTCCCGGCTGGCCCAGCCGCCCAGCCGTTCCTCGATCACCGCATCGGCGAATTCGTCGACCTTGCCGCAGCTGCTGCAGATGGCAAAGGCGATCAGGCCCTTGCGATGGCAATGCGCATCGGCGCAGGCCACAAAGGCATTGAGAGATTCAAGGCGATGGGCGAGCCCACGCTCCACCAGCTTGTCGAGCGCCCGATAGATCTGGAGCGGCGCCCGCAGCCCGTCGCCGCGCAGCCGGTCGAGAATGTCATAGGCCGATAGCGGGGCAGGGGAGTGGTTGAGCGCCCCCAGCACCAGTTCCTGATTGCGGGTCAGGTCCGGCGGGACAGCGTGGTCATGCTCATGCGCCATTATGCTCTCTCCTGCCAAACAGCCGCGTCGTGGGTACGGCCAGCGATAAAAGGAAAATGGCCAGTGCCATCACTACGATGGATGGTCCCGAAGCGGTATCCCAGCTGCGCGAGCCGAACAAGCCGCCGACCACGGCCACTGCGCCCAGCACCGCCGCCACGACCGCCATCATTTCCGGGGTTGCGCTCAACCGCCGTGCGGTCGCGGCCGGGATGATGAGAAGCGAGGTGATCAGCAGCACCCCGACGAGCTTCATTGCAATGGCGATGACCGACGCCATGAGCAGCATCAGGATGATGCGGCTTACCTCGGGCCTCAGGCCTTCGGCCTCCGCCAGTTCCGGACTGACAGTGGCCGCCAGCAGTGGCCGCCAGTTGAGGACCAGGATGGCAAGGATCGCCAGCCCGCCGCCATAGATCACGGCAATGTCCTCGACCGAAACCGCCAGGATATCCCCGAACAGGAATCCCATGAGATCGATCCGCACCTGGGTCAGGAAGCCGACAATGACGAGCCCGACCGCGAGGCTCGAATGGCTGAGAATACCCAGCAGCGCGTCGGTCGAGAGCGTGTTCTGTTTCTGCAGAAGCAGCAGCGCCCCGGCCACGAGGGCCGCCACGGCGAAGACACCCAGCGTCATATTGACCGAAAGCAGGATGGACAGCGCGACCCCGAGCAGCGCCGAATGGGCCATCGTATCGCCGAAATAGGCCATGCGCCGCCAGACCACGAAGCAGCCCAGCGGACCGGTTACGGCAGCCAGGCCGATGCCGGCCACCAGCGCGCGGGAAAAGAAGTCACCGAGCATGGCTGTGCTCCCCATGCTCGTGATGATGGTGTCCGTCATGCCCATGCTCGCCCACAACGCAGCCATCCTCGTGATGCTCGTGGTCGTGATGGTGCTCGTAGATGGCGAGCGCCGAGCCGGCGCGGTCGCCGAATAGCCGCAGATATTCTGGGCTGGTCTTGACCGCATTGGGCGTGCCCCGGCAGCAGACATGGCCATTGAGGCAGAGCACGGTATCGGTCTCGGCCATGACCACATGCAGGTCGTGGGAAATCATCAGGATACCGGCCTGCGTCTGGTCGCGGATTTCACGGATCAGGCGATAAAGTGCGACCTCGCCGGAAAAATCGACGCCCTGCACCGGCTCATCGAGGACCAGAAGGTCGGGCTTGCGGATCATGGCGCGGGCAAACAGGACGCGCTGGAATTCGCCGCCCGACAGCTCCTGCACGGCCGCCTTGAGCAGGTGCGCCGCGCCGACGGCTTCGAGAGCCGCCGTGATCTCTGCTTGCGAAAATCGGCCCGTCAGCGTCATCAGCCGCCCGACCGTGAGCGGCAGCGTCCAGTCGATGGAGAGCTTTTGTGGCACATAGCCGACGGTGAGCCCGGGCAGGCGGGTGACCGTGCCCATGCTGGGGCGCAGCACGCCCGTGACCATTTTGGCGGTCGTGGATTTGCCCGATCCATTGGGCCCGATCAGGGTCACGATCTCGCCGCGCCTGATGCTGAGATCGACGCCCTCCACCAGCGTGCGGCCGCCGCTGCGCATGCCCGCGCCGCGCAGCGTAATCAGCACTTCCCGTCGTGTGAGAGCGTTCATGAGAGCCCAAAATCCTGCTTGGAGCGTGCGCCGCAAATCCGGCTACATCCACCCTTGACGCCGTTCAATACGTTATAGCATAACATCGCTGCAAGCGTAATAACATAACATATCACGCTGGTTCCAACTCGCTTCAAGAGGGCCGCCGATGCCGAACATGCTCCTTCCCGCCGCCACGCTGGTCAGTCTCCTCCTTACCGCAACGGCCATGGCTGCCCCGGCCGTGGTGGCCTCGACCAAGCCGGTCCACTCGCTGGTTTCGGCGGTCATGGGCGATGTCGGAACGCCGGAGCTGATTGTCCGCGGCGCCGCCTCGCCACACAATTATTCGCTGCGCCCCTCCGACGCCGCAGCGCTGGAAGCGGCCGACATCGTCTTCTGGACCGGTCATGGCATGGAGCTTTTCCTGGCCGATGCGCTGGAAACCCTTTCCACCAACGCCCGCACCGTGGAATTGGCGGAAGCGCCCGGCATCACCCTCCTGCCCATGCGCGACGGCGGCGCCTTCGAATCCCACGCGCATCCTGAAGACGATCGCCACGATCACGACCATGACCACGATCACGATCACGGCCACGAAGATCACGACCACGCCCATGGAGAGGGCGACATGCATTTCTGGCTCGATCCGGCCAACGCCAAGCTGATGGTGGCCGGGATTGCCGCGGCGCTGTCCGAGGCCGACCCTGAAAATGCCGACACCTATGCGGCCAATGCGGCGGCGGAACAGGAGCGGCTCGATGCTCTCACGGATGAATTGAGCGCACAGCTTGCCCCGGCGGCAGACAAGCCCTTCCTGGTGTTCCACGACGCCTACCAGTATTTCGAAAACCGGTTCGGCCTCACCGTCGCGGGCTCCATCACCGTGTCACCCGAGGCCATGCCCGGCGCAGCCCGCGTCGATCAACTGCGCGCCAAGGTCGCCGAATTGGGCGCCACCTGCGTCTTTGCCGAGCCCAATTTTCAGCCTGCCATCGTCAACACGATCATCGAGGGCACCGAGGCCAGGGCTGGAGTGCTCGACCCGGAGGGTGCAGACCTCACTGAAGGGCCCAACCTTTACGCCGAGCTGCTGCGCGGCCTCGCAACCAGCATTGTCGACTGCCTGGGCTGATCACGGCCCGACAGCCCTGCGGGGTCGCTATTTCAGCGGCCCCTTGAAAATGAAGAAGGCGCCGAGCGCGATGAAGCCGAAGCCGATGCCGTGGTTCCAGGTGAGCTTCTCGCCCAGGTAGAACACGGCAAACAGCATGAAGACCGAGAGGGAAATGACCTCCTGGATAGTCTTGAGTTCAGCCGCCGAATAGACCGCGTGCCCGATGCGGTTGGCCGGCACGGCCAGCCAATATTCGAAAAACGCGATGCCCCAGCTGATGAACACCACGACCCAGAGCGCGGCGCTGGGAAATTTGAGGTGCCCATACCAGGCAAAGGTCATGAAGAGGTTTGAAGCGATCAACAGCCCGATGGGGGCCAGGGTCGGAAAATTGAAGCCCAAGGCTTCCTCCTGCGCAAACCGGAAGGCGATCCGGCCGCGCCTTTTATCACTCCCGATGCCGGGGAAAAGTGCGATTTTGCGAAAGCCCGGTCAGCGCAGATGCCGGGTGGGCTGTTCGAGTGAGAAGATCTCGTCGCTGACGTCGTCGATCTTCTTGCGCACCAGTGCCTGCGCGTCATGGAGGCCCCGATTGTAGAAATAGGCGCCCATCTTGTCGGCAAAGAAGGCCATCAGCATTTCGGCCGGCATGGCGCCGATGGACTGGTCCAGCTCATCGCGGAAATAGTCCTGGATTTCCCCCACGATGGCCTTGGTTTCATCGCGGGTAAAGGTGATCGGTTTCATGGCGGACGCGCCCCTTTCGCTGGTGGAGTGGCGGACCCTCGGATCGGCCGCCTTCGGCCTCGTTCATAGGCCGAGTCGCAGATTGCCGGGCGACAATGGTTGCGACACAATGGCCCCGTCCCGAGGAGACAATTCCATGCGCGTCCACCTGTCTTTGCTTGCTCTCTGCGCGGCCCTGCTCGCCGCTGCCCCCCTTGCTGCCAAGGAAAAGACCAAGGCGCCGGCTGCGCCAGAGCCGGTCGCCTGCGCCGGCGTGTTCGGACCGGATAGCAGCGAGGCGCTGGTCAAGGATACTTTCGGGGCGGACAATGTCGTGACCGGCACCGTCTATGGCGCCGAAGGCATGGAGATCATCGCCACCACGGTGTTCCCGGACGATCCCAAGAGGAAAATGCAGTTCGGCTGGTTCGACGAGGAAAACCTCAGCCGGCTCTCCTATGTCGAGCTGGCGCCCGCCCAGATCGCGCCGGGCGGTGTCCAGCTGGGCATGAGCGTTGCCGATGTGGTCGAGGCCAATGGCCAGGATTTCATCATCGGCGGCTTCTGGTGGGACTATGGCGGCCACGCCAATATCGAGACCGGATCGCTTGCGGGCGAGCTTGAGGGCGGGTGCTCGCTCTCCATCCGCTTCTCGCCGCAGGACGGCTATCCCGAAGACATCGACGTCACCGCCGTGTCCGGGGAGGTCGAGGTCCCCACATCAGAACCCCTGCTCGAAGAGATCGACACCCGGGTCCAGGTCCTGTCCCTCGGTTATCCCTGGCCCGATGACCTGCCCATGCCGGACTATTGAGATCCACCCGCAACCACCGGCCCACACCTCCCCCTTGACGGGGGAGGCAAGCGTAGCTTGGCCCAACGGGCCTAGCGCAGCTCGGAGGGGGTGCGACGCTATTGGAGTCAGAGTGCTCCGCACCCCTCCTGCCAGGCCGAATCCGAGCCTACTCTGACTCTCAACACTCCGGCCGCAGCGACCGCGCCAGCCCCTCCACCACCGCATGCATCCGCCCGGTATCGGCCGCCGGATGCGTCAGCCGGAACGCCGCATAGCTTTGTCCGTCGCAGAGCAGGATCATCCGCTGGTAAAGAGCATACCCGCCCCGCGCGCCCGACCATACGGCCCATTGCGGCGTGCCGGCCTGATAGGTGATGGCCCAGCCTTCGTTGATGTCCCGCGTCATCCGCGCCGCGGCCTCGGCCGGAAACGTCTCTGCCGTCACGCCGAGCAGTCCACCCCACACGCGCAGGTCCTGCAGGCCATTGGGCAGATAGAAGATCTGCCCGTCGCCATTGCCGCTTTCGCCCTCGCCGACAAAGCCGGGCGGAATGTCCACCGAATAGCCGAAGCGCGCATTGGGATAATGTGACCAGACCTGCGCCAGGGCGGGCAGGGTGCAAAGGCTGAGGATCAGGACGAGGGCAAATCGCATGGCGCGAGTCTGCCATCAGGCTACGCGCAAGGCCAGCGCCTAGAGCACCACGATGCCCGAGTGCTTGGCCTTGGCCTCCGGCTCCACATGAATGGTGATCTGCGCATCCCGCACGGCCTGCTTCAGCCGCGCCTCGATGCCGTCGCAGATCGTATGGGCCTCGTCCACGCTCATCGTGCCGGGCACGACAAGATGAAAGTCGATGAAGACCAGCTTGCCGGCCTGCCGCGTGCGGATGTCATGCGCCTCGATGGCGCCTTCCGCATTGTTGGCAATGACGTCGCGGATCACCTTCTGGGTATCGGGCGACACGGCCACGTCCATGAGCCCACCCACGCTGGCCCGCACCACGCCCCAGCCGGACCACAGGATGTTGAGCGCCACCAGCGCGGCCAGGATAGCGTCCAGTTGCGCCCAGCCGGTGAGATAGACCAGCGCCAGACCGGCCAGCACGCCGCCGGTCGAAACCACGTCGGTCATCAGGTGTTTGCCGTCCGCCTCCACGGCGGGCGAGCGCACCTGCCGTCCGTGGCGGATCAGCACAAAGGCCCAGACCGCGTTGATGCCGGTGGCCACAAGGCTGATCCCCATGCCCTCGAGGGGCGCCTCGGGCAGGCTCGGGGCAAAGAACCCGCCATAGGCCTCGCGCAGGATCAGCAGCGCCGCCACGATGATCATGACGCCCACGATCACCGCCGAGAAATATTCCGCCTTCTGATAGCCATAGGGCAGTTTTTCGTCGGCGGGGCGCTGCGACAGGTGCACCGCCACAAGCGTCGTGCCCGCCGTCACCACATTGACCACCGATTCCAGCGCGTCCGAATAAAGCGCCACCGAGCCGGTCAGCCACCAGGCCAGCCCCTTGAGCGCGAGCACGACCGCGCCAACGCCAAGGCTGGCCAGCGCGATTGCGAAGGTCTTGTTCGTGGCCATGGAGGGCTCCCAGGGTATTCACCCGCGCCTTAGCCCCAATCGAGGGGTCTCACAAGTCATTGTATTTGCAAACGATTTTCAGAAGCATTCCGACCGGGAGGCTGCCTTGTGCCAAGTCATTGATCTTGATGGGGCATCCCGCAAAGGTGATCGCGCGGCGAGCGCGGCCGGCTATATCCAAACCCTGTGCAAATGAGCTATGCACGGCCTGCGCTGGACACTGCGATTTCTGCCATATGCTACTTTCGTCTTAGCAGCTTTCGCATTATGGTCCGCCGCGAAAATGCCCCTATGATCGGGACTGGCGGGAGCAGGGCTCGGCCCGTTGATCCGCTTTGGCCCGTGTCCCAGTTCACGGAGATGCCTTTCGTGCCGCGATATTTTCTTGGCGTAGATGGTGGTGGCACCAATTGCCGTGTCCGACTGGCCAATGACCAGCTCGAGACGCTCGCCGAAGTCAAGAACGGCCGCTCCAATCTCCAGATCGATGGTGGTGATCCGGCCTACAAGGCCATCATGGATGGCACCCGCGATGTCTTTGCCGAGGCGGGCATCGATTACGCCGAAACCGCCAACACGTATGCCTGTTTCGGCATGGCGGGCGGCCGCATGGATTCGGCGCGCGACGCCTTTGCCGCACGCGCCTGGCCCTTTGCCGGCGTCAAGGTCTACGACGATATCGACATTGCCCATGCCGGCGCGCTGGGCGGGCAAGAGGGTGGGGTGGTCATCATCGGCACCGGCTCTGCCGCCATGTCCATCGTCAATGGCAAGCGCTACCAAGCCGGCGGCTGGGGCTTCCATATCGGCGATCAGATGAGCGGCGCCATTCTTGGCCGCGAGCTCGCCCGCTACGCCGTCGAGGCCCAGGATGGCCTTGTCGAGGCATCGCCGTTGACCAAGGCGGTGATCGCGGCGCTGGGCGGCGACAATCAGGCCGCCATGACCTGGTCCTTCACCACCGATCTCGGCCTCAGCCTCACCGGCAATGAAGGGGCGGAGGATCAGGCGCTGATCGGTCGCGCCCCGGGCGAATATGGCAAGCTCATGCACATCCTTTTTGACTATATGGAAAAGGGTGATCCGGTGGCCGACAAGATGCTCGCCATCCAGCTGGGCTATGTCGACAACTATGTGCGCTGGTTCAAATCTCACGGCGCCGGTGTCATGGCCATTGTCGGCGGGCTGGGCCAACGCCTCTTTCCGGTGCTGCAAAGCCACTATGGTGACTTTGTCGCCCTGCCGAAATACGAACCTCTCCACGGCGCGGTCATTCTCGCCCGCCAGAACTTCGCCTCGAATTAAGGACTAGAGCCCTTGTCCAGTCGCATCATTCCCGTCCAGCCTTTCGACTATGTGGTGTTCGGCGCCACGGGCGACCTGACCAAGCGCAAGCTGCTGCCGGCGCTCTATCACCGCTTCCTCGATGGCCAGTTCGATACACAGAGCCGCATCATCGGCGCCTCGCGCACCAAGCTGAGCGAAGCCGATTTCCAGACGCTGGTGCGCGATGCCCTCGCCCAGTTCGTCGAAAAGGACTACCAGGACGCCGGCGTCATCGACGAGTTCGTCAAGATCTGCACCTATGTGCCCGTCGATGCCAGCAAGCCCGATGAATCGGGGGATCTCTCCAAGGCCCTGCGCAACGATCCCAAGATCATCCGCGCCTTCTACCTCGCGGTGGCGCCGGACCTCTTCGAACCCATCGCCGAATATCTCCACGCCAAGAAGCTTTATCGCCGCGACGCCCGCGTCGTCATCGAAAAGCCGCTGGGCCACGACCTGGCCTCCAGCCAAGAGATCAATGACGGTGTCGCCAAGATCTTCAAGGAAGATCAGGTCTACCGCATCGACCACTATCTGGGCAAAGAGACGGTGCAGAACCTCCTGGCCCTGCGCTTTGCCAACACGCTTTTCGAGCCCGTCTGGAACTCGGCCCATATCGACCACGTGCAACTGACCGTGGCCGAAAGCGTCGGCGCCGGCACGCGCGGCTATTATGACGAGAGCGGCGCCCTGCGCGACATGATCCAGAACCACATGCTGCAGCTGCTCTGCCTTGTGGCCATGGAGCCGCCCGCATCGGACGATGCCAATGCCCTGCGCGACGAAAAGCTCAAGGTGCTGCGCGCCCTCCGGCCGATCACCAATGGCGATGTCGCCGGCAAGACCGTTCGGGGCCAGTACCGCGGCGTCAAGTCCGAGACCGCGGCCGTCGCCTCCTACCAGGACGAACTGCCCGAGGAAAAGAAGGGCAGCCGCACCGAGACCTTCGTGGCCATGAAGGCGGAAATCGAGAACTGGCGCTGGGCCGGCGTGCCCTTCTACCTGCGCACCGGCAAGCGCATGGCCGAGCGCGTCTCGGAAATCTGCATCCAGTTCAAGCCCATCCCGCATTCCATCTTCGACCATGCCGAAGGCGCGCCCAAGCCCAACAAGCTCATCATCCGCCTGCAGCCGGACGAAGGCGTCAAGCTCATGCTGATGATCAAGGACCCCGGTCCCGGTGGCATGCGCCTGCGCGAAGTGCCGCTCAACCTTTCCTTTGCTGAGACCTTCTCCGAACGCACTCCGGAAGCCTATGAGCGCCTCCTGATGGACGTGATCCGCGGCAGCCAGACCCTCTTCATGCGCCGCGACGAGCTGGAAGCGGCCTGGATGTGGGTCGATCCCATCCGCGAGGCCTGGGATCGCTCGTCCGAGCCGCCGCAGACCTACACCGCCGGCACCTGGGGTCCGAGCGGCGCCGTGGCGCTGATCGAGCGCGATGGCCGCACCTGGTATGAGGGGCCGCAGGCATGAGCATCGACCGCCGCAGCTTTGCCGATCGGCCGACCCTGGCCAAGGAACTCGCCGAATCCGTTGCCGACCGCATCCGCAGCGCCATCGCGACGCGCGGCGCTGCCGCCATCGCGGTCAGCGGCGGCTCGACCCCCGGCCGTTTCTTCCAGGCCCTGGGCAAGACCAAGGACATCGAGTGGGACAAGGTGATCGTCACCCTGGTGGACGAACGCTGGGTCGATGAAACCTCCGAGCGCTCCAATGCCGGCCTCGTCAACGAGAAGATGCTTCAGGGCCCGGCCGCCGTGGCCAGGTTCTTCCCCCTCTATTCCGGGGGCAGCGAGCCCGACGCCACCCAGATCGCCAAGACCAATGCGCTCCTGGCCGATCTGCCCAAGCCCTTTGCCGCTGTCATTCTGGGGATGGGCAATGACGGGCACACGGCAAGCTTTTTCCCCGGCGGCGACACGCTGGCCGAGGCGCTGAGCGCCGAAGGTCCGGCGCTGGCCATCCGCGCGCCGGGTGCCGGCGAGCCCCGCGTCACCTTTACGCTGCCGCGCCTGCTTGAGACCGACGGTCTCTATCTCCATATCGAAGGGGAAGAGAAAGCCTCGGTGCTCGACAAGGCCCTGGGCGATGGACCGGTCGAGGACATGCCGGTCCGTGCCGTGCTGCGCTCGGGCGCGCCGATTTCAGTATACTGGTCTCCGTAAGCCCCTGGGGCGGTCCCCAATCGACCGCCCTGGCCGCCACGGTCCGCCAGTTTGACATGCAAGGTCTCCCGCGCCAGCGGCCCCCCTTTGGCGCGTCCTTGCGAGCTATGGAGCCGAGAATATGACTGTCCGTCAGGCCATCCAGGACGTGACCGATCGCATTGCCGCGCGCAGCCGCGACACCCGCCGCGACTATCTCAACCGCCTCGATGCGGCCAAGGAGCAGGGCGTTTATCGCAGCGCGCTGTCCTGCGGCAACCTCGCCCACGGCTTTGCCGCCTGCTCCCCGGCCGAAAAGGCGGCACTGGCCGGCAACAAGACGCTGAACCTGGGCATTGTCACGTCCTACAACGACATGCTCTCGGCCCATCAGCCGTACCAGTTCTATCCCGAAATCATCAAGGAAGCGGCCCGCGAGATCGGCGCGACGGCGCAGGTGGCGGGCGGCGTCCCGGCCATGTGCGACGGCGTCACCCAGGGCCAGCCGGGCATGGACCTCAGCCTGTTCTCCCGCGATGTGATCGCCATGGCGACGGCCATTTCGCTCAGCCACAACATGTTCGACGCCGCCGTTTATCTCGGCATCTGCGACAAGATCGTGCCCGGCCTCGTCATCGGCGCGCTGGCCTTCGGCCATCTGCCCGCCGTCTTCATTCCCGCCGGCCCCATGCCCTCCGGCTTGCCCAATGATGAAAAGTCCAAGGTCCGCCAGCTCTATATGGAAGGCAAGGTCGGCCGCGCCGAACTGCTCGAAGCCGAGTCCAAGTCCTACCATTCGGCCGGCACCTGCACCTTCTATGGCACCGCCAATTCCAACCAGATGCTCATGGAAATCATGGGCCTGCACCTGCCGGGCGCCAGCTTCGTCAATCCCGGTACGCCGCTGCGTGATGCCCTGACCCGTGAAGCGACCCGCCGCGCCCTGTCGCTGACCAAGGAGGGGAACAACTACACCCCCATCGGTCACGTGCTCGACGAAAAGGCCTTCGTCAACGGTCTTGTCGGCCTCCATGCCACGGGCGGCTCCACCAACCATACCATGCACCTGATCGCCATGGCCGCCGCTGCCGGTATCCAGATCACCTGGGACGACATGAGCGACCTTTCGGACGCCACCCCGCTTCTGGCCCGCGTCTATCCCAATGGCGTGGCCGACGTGAACCATTTCCACGCCGCTGGCGGCATGGGTTTCCTGATCAAGGAACTGCTCAACGACGGCTACCTCCACGAAGACGTCAAGACCGTCTGGGGGCAGGGGCTCTCGAACTACACCGTCGAAGCCAAGCTGATCGAAAACGAGCTGGCCTTCGAACAGGCACCGGCAGAGAGCGCGCTGCCCAAGGTCCTGACCGGCACCAAGGCGCCCTTCCAGCCCACCGGGGGCCTGAAACTGCTCAAGGGCAATCTCGGCCGTTCGGTCATCAAGGTCTCGGCCGTCAAGCCGGAGCACCGCGTCGTCGAGGCTCCCGCCCGCGTCTTCCATAGTCAGGATGGTCTGCAGGCCGCGTTCAAGTCCGGCGAAATCAATGGCGACGTCATCGCCGTGGTCCGCTTTTCGGGACCACAGGCGCTCGGCATGCCCGAATTGCACAAGCTGACGCCGTCCCTCGCCAACCTGCAGGATCGCGGTTTCAAGGTGGCGCTCCTGACCGACGGCCGCATGTCCGGCGCATCTGGCAAGGTGCCGGCCGCCATTCACATGACGCCGGAAGCCAAGGATGGCGGGCCGATCTCCAAGATTCGCGACGGCGATATGATCCGCCTCGACGCCAATGAGGGCACGCTGACCTTCCTGGGTGATGAAAAGGAATTCTTCTCCCGCACCCCGGCCACCGAAGACCTGCGCCCCCAGCATTTCGGCATGGGTCGCGAACTCTTCGCCGGCTTCCGCAGCCTCGTGGGGGCCGCAGACAAGGGCGCGAGCGTTTTCGGGTAGGTTGTGTGGCTGGGCATATCGCCGAGCCGCCAACCTTCATCCCGGCCAAGCCGGGGCCCATCTCAAGATGGCCGGTGGATCTCCGCCATGACGGAGGACCTCATGGATTGAGGCGCCCAGCGTCTCCTCCCCCTGCCAGGGGGAGGCCGGCGGGGGCTCCTAGACCCCGACATAACGTGCCCGCGGCCGGATCAGGGCGCCTGTTTCCGCCTGTTCCAGCGCATGGGCGATCCAGCCCACGCTGCGCGCCAGCGCAAAGATTTCGAGCGGCGCGTCTTCGGGCAAGTCAAACGCGGCCACCATGGCGGCCAGCGCAAAATCCACATTCGGCTTTTCCCCGCTCAGCCGCTCGGCGGCCGCCGCGATGTCGGCAAAGAGCGGCGGAACCGCAAAGGCCCCAAGCAGGGCGCCGGCGCGACCGTCCCCATCGGGATAAAGCGGGTGACCAAAACAGGTGAGCGCCATGCCCTGCCGCAATTGGCTCATGACTGCCGCTTCCGCCCCATCGCGCTCTGCCAGCGCCACAAGGCCTGCAAGGCTCCGGCTGGCATTGCCATGCAATGGCCCCGACAGGGCGGCAAGGCCCGCCAGCACCGCCGCAGATAGCGGCGCACCGGTCGACGCTGCCACGCGCGCCGCAAAGGTCGAGGCATTGAGCTCGTGCTCGGCCAGCAGCACCAGGGCCCGCCGCACGATGTCTGCGGCCTCCGGTCGTTGCCAGCGTGCTGCGAGCCGCTCATGCATCCCGGCCTCCCCCGGCGCCGTCAGCGCGCCGGCCAGATGTGACACCACGCGGGCGGCATCCTGGAGCAGCACAGGCCGCGCCCGCCCGCTGGTGGGCATATCGGTTGCGGCCAGATCGGCAATGGCACGATAGGCGGCTCCCATGCCGGGCTGTCGGGCCTGCCCGCGCCCCGAAAACGCCGCTGGCCCATCCTGCTGCCAAAGCAGGCTCGCGACGCTTTCCAGCGTCGCCGATTCGGCCAGGGCAACGGCCTTCTGCCCGCGATACAGCAATTCCCCCGCCTTGACCGTCGAAATCGCCGTTTCCAGCACCGGCTCGCCCCAGGCAATGGTTTCCGCGGCGACCGCTTCTGCGGGTCGACGGCCACGTGCACGTGCGCTCAGGCGCTCCACATCGGCATGCCGGTACTGGCTGCGCCGTGGGTCGGCGGGGTCCGGGCGGGCCGCGATCCGGCCGCGGCTGACATTCGCATAAAGGGTCTGCGGCTTGGTGCCTGTGAGCGCCAGGGCCTCTTCCGCGCTAATCCAGCTCATCGCGCCTCGTATTGATCATATTGATCAAGATTGACGTCAATCTTTATCGCCTCAATCTATGGGCGAAACGCAAGGAGATGCAACATGGCTGGCCTCGATGACGTCATTGCCGCTGAAACAACCCTGTCCGAGGTCGACGGCGCCCATGGCCGTCTTATCATCTGCGGCCACGACCTGGACGCTCTGGCGGGGCGCAGGACGTGGGAAGGCGTGCTCGCCATGCTGCTGGCCGACATGCAGCCCATGGACGAACCAGCCCTGCGAGCACGGCTGGCGCGGGCCCGCATTCGCGCTTTTCACGAACTGGTCCATCTCGACGCCGATCTGATCGCACTGCCGGTGACCGAGGGGCTGCGCGCACTGATGGCCCGCCTCCCCGATGGCGAGGATGTGGATGGCGCCATGCTGCTCGCCGCGGCGCCGGCCGTCTTCGTGCCGGCCATCCTGCGGCGCAAGGCGGGTTTGGCCGCTGTGGTGCCCACCCTTGCCCACAGCCATGCCGAAGACATGCTGGCCATGCTGCGCGGCACGCCCCCGACGCCTGCCGAGGCCCAAGCGCTCGACACCTACCTCGTCACCGTGTCCGATCATGGCCTCAACGCCTCCACCTTTGCCGCCCGCGTCGTTGCCTCGACCCGCGCCGGTTACACGTCCTCGGTCCTGGCCGCGCTGGGTGCCCTGAAAGGCCCGCTCCATGGCGGCGCGCCCGGCCCGGTGCTCGACATGCTCGACGCCATCGCCACGCCCGAGCGCGCCCGCGGATGGCTTGCCGCCGAACTGGCACGCGGAGAACGGCTGATGGGCTTTGGCCACCGCATCTATCGCGTGCGCGACCCGCGCGCCGATGCACTCAAATCCGCCCTGCGCAAGCTGGGTGATGCGGGCGGCATGAATGCGGGGCGTCTGGCACTGGCCGAAGCGGTGGAACGCGAAGCACTGGCCCTCTTGCGCTTGGCCAAGCCGGGCCGCAGTCTCCAGACCAATGTGGAATTTTTCACCGCGCTCCTGCTCGAAGCGCTGGGTTTTCCGCGCGAGGCCTTTACCGGCGTCTTCGCGGCCGGCCGTGTCGGGGGCTGGCTCGCCCATGCCCATGAGCAGGTGACAAGGGGCCGCCTGATCCGCCCGCAATCGCGCTATATCGGCCCCCGGGCCGCCTAAGCCTCGTCGAGCCAGGTGCGGATGATGTCCGCATCTCCCTCGGTGAGCGCGTGTCCATCGGCAACACTGGCGGTGGTCACCTCTGCGCCAGCCGCCAGCAGAACCTGCGCCAGCCGCTCGCCTTCGGGCTTGAAGGCATCCTGCTCCCCCAGCACAATCAGCACGCGCGTGCCGCTGAGGTCGGTCTCGGGCACAGCGTCCAGCACCATGACCGGGCGCAGCAGCACCGCCCGTTTCACCATGCCCGGATGGAGCAACATGGCTGCGGCAAGGAAATTGGCGCCGTTGGAATAGCCTAGCGCCACGGTGGTTTCCCTGCCGAGGCCATAGGCGCTTTCGATCTCGCCGAAAAACGCCTCCAGCGCCCCCGCCTCGAAGCGCACATCGCCCTGGTCGAAAATGCCCGGTCCAAAGCCGCGGAACCAGCGCTGCACACCGCTTTCCGTGCTGCGACCGCGCAGGCCGAGCAGGGTGGCATTAGGCGCCGCGCGATGGGCGATCGGCATCAGGTCCATTTCATTGCCGCCCGTGCCATGCAGCAGCAGGATGGTCCTGCCGTCAGGCTGTTGGGGCGTATGGAAACGGTGCTTGTAGATGAGGTCGCGATAGATCACCCGCTCCTGGCCCGGCAGGCCGAATTGCGGCATCATCACCTTCATGGCGTCCGGGTCCGGCGTGTCCGGCGGCATGAAAAGCGTCGTGCCCAGCGTGTCCAGCGTCTCGTCCTGGAGAAACCCCGGACCGTCGCTCGCCATCTCGATCAGGATACCGCCCGGCTCGCGCACGTAAAGCGCGGTGAAATAATTCCGGTCATGCAGGTTGGTCATGCTCGAATTGCGCTTGCGCAACTCGGCCTCCACACGCGCCACTTCCGGCGCATCGGCCGCGCGGACCGCCACATGGTCCACCGTCCCGCCGCCCGGCGCGCCCGGCCAGAAGCCTTCGGCGTCGCGCACATCGAGAACGTCCCCCACATCCGACACCAGCCGTCGCGTCGTGCCTTCCATGCCCGCCTGCCGAAACCCGAAATAGCGGGTGAGGAAGTCGACGCTCTCCTCCTGCACTTCGCTCAAAAGCGTCACCCCGCGAATGCGCCGGATGCGATGCTCGGCCGGAACGTCGCTCTCCGGCATGGTCAGGGCAGGCACATCGGCGCTGACCAGCTTGATCACCACATTGTCCGGGTCGCGCAGCCGCAACACCGTCTCGCCGAATTCCTGTCCCGTCCCCTCGCTCTTGACGCCCATGCGCAGCGCGCGCTCCAGCCAGAAGCCGATCGAGCCGGGCGACACGGCCAGCGAAATGTCGCTGATCTGGCCCGCGCCGACACCGCCCGACGAGCCGCTCTGCCAGACGAGGAACGTGATCAGCGAGCCCGGAGTCGCCGCGTGGTCGCCATAGAAGAGATGCAACTGCCGCGCATCCTCGTAGCCGCCCGTCTGCTTGACCAGCCGCAGGCCCAGGAAGCCGACATAGAAATCGACATTGGCCTGCACGTCATTGGTAATGAGCGTGACGTGATGGATGCCCGAGGTCATCGGCTTCTCCCGAACAGGCGCTCGATATCGCCCTTCTTGAGTTCGACATAGGTGGGACGGCCGTGGATGCACTGGCCCGAATGGGGCGTCGCCTCCATCTCGCGCAAGAGCGCATTCATCTCGTCCACCCGCAACCGCCGTCCCGAACGCACCGACCCATGGCAGGCCATGCGCCCAATAATGGCTTCCATCCGTTCGTTCAGCGCCGCCGTGCTGTCCCATTCGGCCAGCCCATCGGCCAGGTCGCGCACCAGCCCCGCAATATCGCTATTGCCCAATAGGGCAGGGGTCTCGCGCACCGCAATGGCCCGCGGCCCGAACCGGTCGAGGTAGAGCCCGAATTTTTCGAGCTCCGGTGCCGCCTCTTCCAGCCGCCCGCAATCTTCCTCGGGCAGTTCAACGATCACGGGAATGAGCTGCGCCTGGCTCGCCACCGGGCCTGACGCCATCTGCGCCTTGAACCGCTCATAAACCAGCCGCTCATGGGCCGCATGCTGGTCGACCAGCAACAGGCCCGTATCGTTCTGGGCGATGATGTAATTGTCGAACATCTGCGCCCGTGCTGTGCCCAGCGGATAGTTCACCGGCTCGGCTATGTCAGGCAAGGCCTCGACGCGCGCGCTGGGCTCGGTGAAGCCTGACAAATGCCCCGAAGGCCGCTCGTAGTTCAGCGGCGCCCGTTGATTGCCCCAGCCATACTGCGCCGGCCGCGCGTCGGCAAAACCTGTGGGTTGCGGCGCATCGGCGACGGGCGCCGCGGCCGCCATTTCCGGCGCCTGGAACGCCCCCAGAATATCCTCGGCCACGCTGGTCGACGCCTTGAACCCCGCTGCCGCCAGCGCCTGCCCGATGGCGCGGATCACCGCCCCGCGCACCGCGCCCTGGTCGCGAAAGCGCAGCTCCGCCTTGGCCGGGTGTACATTGACGTCCACCTCCGCCGGGTCGATGGCGATATAGAGCGAAACAACCGGAAAACGGTCGCGAAACACATAATCGGCATAGGCCGCGCGCACCGCCCCCACCAGCACCTTGTCCTTCACCGACCGTCCGTTGACGAAGTAGAACTGCGAAAGCGAATTGGCCCGCGTATAGGTCGGCAGCCCCGCCATGCCGGCCACCACCACGCCATGCCCCGCCGTCGCCAGCGTCACGGCATTGTCCACGAAATCGGCGCCCATGACCTGCCCCAGCCGCGCCGCCAGCGCGCCTTCCCCCGACACGGCGGGCCAGTTGCTGGCCGTGCGGTCCGTGCCCTCGAGCACGAAGTGGATTTCCGGATTGGCCATGGCGAGGCGCTTGACCACATCGGTAATGGCCGCCGTTTCCGCCCGCGCAGTCTTGAGAAACTTCCGCCGCGCCGGCACCTGTGCGAACAGGTCCCTGACCTCGATGACGGTGCCCCGGTTCATCGCCTGCGGCATGGGCCCGCTGCGCCGGCCATTGTCAACCACCAGCACCAGCCCGCTCTCCGCCGTCGCCGTGCGCGAGGCGATGGACAGCCTGGCCACCGATCCGATGGAGGCCAGGGCTTCGCCACGAAAGCCCAGCGTGCGGATATCGTCGAGGTCGTCCACCGAGAGCTTGGAGGTCGCGTGCCGCTCCACCGACAGCACGAGATCGTCCCGGTCCATGCCATGGCCATCGTCGGCAATGCGGATCAGGTCCATGCCGCCATTGGCGGTCGTGACGACAATGCGCCGCGCGCCCGCATCGATGGAGTTCTCGACCAGTTCCTTGACCACGCTGGCCGGCCGCTCCACCACCTCGCCGGCGGCAATGCGGTTGATCAGGTCTTCGGGAAGCTGGCGGATGGGCAAGGCGATTCTCCTGGAGCCCGTAGTATAGGGGCAAGCCGGACCCGGCCCAACCATTCCCGCACACTCCGAAGTTGACCCCGGTCGTGATCGGGTTCACCAAGTGGGGCATGACCTCCGCGCCCTCCTTCCAGCCAGCCGGCATCGTCCACAGCGTCAATGCCGCCTGGGATTGGGTGGCGCGCTACCTGTCGCCACCGGGCCTTCTGGTCGGCTCCATCTTCTTTGCCCTCTCGCTCACCCCATCGCTCCTGCCGCGCACCGAAACGGTGCAGGGCATTCTGTCGGGCTGCTGCTTTGCGGTTGGCTATGGCGCGGGCAATCTGGTCCACTGGCTTTGGGGGTTTCTGGGCCTCAGGGCGCCGCCGGGCCGCGTCACGCGGGCGCTGGGCATGCTGGTGGGTCTGGTCTGCATCGGGCTGGTTCTGCTTGCCCTCTGGAATTCCAATGGTTGGCAGAATTCGGTGCGTGCCGTCATGTCCATGCAGCCGGTGGACGAATTCCAGCCGCTCATCATCGCCGTGGTGGCCGTGCCGGTGGCCGGCGTACTCTTGGTCATCGGGCGGCTTTTCGTGGCCCTGGTGCGCCTTGTCTGGGGCTGGCTTGCGCCACATCTGCCGCGCCGCGCTGCCGCCGTTCTGGCCACCCTGCTCGTGGCGCTGGTCGTGGCCGTCCTGGTCAACAATCTCTTCTGGCGCAATGCCCTGCAACTGGCCGACAATTTCTACCAGCAGCTCGACGCCATCGCCCCCGATGACGGCACGCCCCCGCCGTCCCGGCCCGATCACACCGGCAGCGCCCAGTCCCTCATCGCCTGGAACACCATCGGCCGCGACAGCCGCAACTATATCCAGTCCGGCCCCGACGCCGCCGAGATCGAACGGATCACTGGCCGCCCCGCCATGGAGCCGCTGCGCACCTATGTGGGCCTGCGCTCCGCGCCCACGGTCGAGGCACGCGCCGCACTGGCTCTGTCCGAAATGCAGCGCATCGGCGCCTTTGATCGCTCGGTTCTGGTTCTGGTCATGCCCGTCGGCACCGGGTGGGTCGACCGCGCCGCCCTCGATACACTCGAATATCTGCATGGCGGCGATGTCGCGTCCGTCGCCATCCAATATTCCTATCTCACCAGCGCGCTCTCCCTGCTCGTCCAGCCCGATTACGGCACCGAAACGGCCCGCGCCCTGTTCGATGCCGTCTATGGCTACTGGACCGAGCTGCCGCGGGAAACGCGCCCGCGCCTTTATCTCCATGGCATGAGCCTTGGCGCTTTGGCCTCGCAGAATTCCACTACGGTCTATGATGTGCTGGGTGATCCTTTCGATGGCGCCCTCTGGGCCGGTCCACCCTTTTCCAGCAACCTCTGGGCGCGGCTCACCGAATCCCGCAATCCCGACAGTCCCGCCTGGCTGCCGACCTTCGGCAAGGGATCGTCCATCCGCTTCATGAACCAGTCAGGGTCGGAGGGGTGGGACGATCAGGCATGGGGGCCGATGCGCATTGTCTTCCTGCAATATGCCAGCGACCCCATCGTTTTCTTCTCCTTTGAAGCGGACTGGTCGCGCCCCGACTGGTTCGACGCCCCCCGCGGGCCCGATGTGTCCCCGGCGCTCACCTGGTATCCCATCGTCACCTTCCTGCAACTGGCGCTCGACACCGCGCTGTCGCAAAGCGCCCCGGTGGGCTATGGCCATGTCTATTCACCCCACCACTATATCGACGCCTGGGTGGAAGTGACCCAACCCCCAGGCTGGACACCCGAAAGCCTCGATGCTCTCAAGCGGGCCATCGATCCGGACGACTATGCCGTCTCTCCCACCTGACCATTGACAGCGGGTAGGCCGCGCCGCATGACCGGACGCAAGGAGGCGCAACCCTTGCCGCTTTATGACGAACTCGCCCATATCCGCTCGCGTCCGCTGCCCTTCTCGCAGATGACGATTGCTGCGCTGTGGACGGATCCGCATATCGCCCGGCAAATGCTGGCCTTTCATCTCAATCCAGACATCGACGCCGCCTCCCGCCGTCATGCGACCATCGACAGCTTTGTTACCTGGCTCGATGCCCGCTTGGGGCTTGGGGGCAAAAACATCACCGATCTGGGCTGCGGCCCCGGCCTTTACGCCGAGCGCATGGCGCAGCGCGGCGCAAAAGTCTCCGGCGTCGATTTTTCGGCCAGCTCTCTGGCACACGCGCGTCAGTCAGCGGGGGATAGGGGCCTCGCCATCACCTATATCGAGGGCGACTACCTCACCGCCGACCTGCCGAAAGCGCAGGACATCGTCACTGTGATCTATGGCGACTTTTGTGCCCTCGCGCCCGATCAGCGCCGGCGCCTGCTGGCGCGTGTCAGGGCAATGCTCGCGCCGGGCGGGCGGCTTGTGCTCGATGCCTATACGCCAGGCCAGTTCGCGGCCCTCTCGGAAGGGTTTGAAGGCGGGCACAATTATCAGAACGGCTTCTGGTCGCCGCTCGACTATTTCGCCTTCAAGCAGACCCATCTCTGGCCGGACGAGTTGATCAGCCTCGAACGCTACCTGGTCGCCACTGCCGAGCGGCAGTTCGAAATCTTCAACTGGATGCAGTATTTCACGCCGGCCTCGATTGAAGCCGAACTGGCCGAGGCCGGCTTTGCGGTCGAGGCCAATGTCGAGTTCGACACCGGCCAGCCCTGGGCGGGCGGCGCGACCCCGCTGACCGTAATAGCGGGGCCGGCATGACGTCCTTCATGGATCTGGCACTCCAACTGGCCGAAGAGGCCGCCCGCCATGGCGAAGCGCCTGTCGGCGCCGTGGTCGTCGAGGGCGATCGCGTACTGGCAGCCGAGCGCAACCGCATGCAGGCGCTGCGCGATCCCACGGCCCATGCCGAATTCCTTGCCATCCGCACCGCACTGGCCGCGCGCGGCACGGGGCGCCTGGATGGTTGCGATCTCTATGTGACGCTCGAGCCCTGCGCCATGTGCGCCGGGGCCATAGCCCATGCCCGGCTGCGTCGCGTTTATTTCGCTGCCGAGGATATCAAGGCCGGCGCGGTGGAAAACGGCATTCGCCTTTTCGATCAGCCCACCTGCCACCATCGGCCCGAAGTCGTCTCCGGCCTCTCGGCCGCTCGGGCCGAAACCATGCTGGTGGATTTCTTCAAAAAGCTCCGCGATCAGGCCCGCTGATAGGCCGCCGCGATATAGGCCGCGACCCGCGCCGCATCGATATCCTCAGGCGACGTAAAGCGCAGATGCCGGCGGTATTGCCCGTCGCCCAGCAACAGCCCGTCATCGAACTCCGCGCCGCGCGAAAATTCCAGCGACACATGCTTGGAATGGCTGAAGATGCCGCAAAACGGCGCGCTCAACGTGTAGTGCAATCCGCCATACTTGATCGCTTCGGTGGCGCCCGGCGAATTCTCAAGCACGATATCCCGCAGCTTCAGCACGATGGCATGGCTCGTCGGCTTGGACAGAGCGAGGTCTTCCAAGAGGTCCTCGACAGATGTGTGGGCCATGCTGCGCCTCCTGTTTTGCGTTCCGCATAAGCCAAGCACGCCAAGAGCGCCACCCACCTCCGTCACCCAATGTAAAAGATATTTGACTTAAGGCACAAAATAACGGACATTACGGCAAGAATTTCAGACACGGATCAGCCTCATGAGCCTGCGCGAGCGCGTTGCCTGGATTGCCGTCGTCACCAGCCTTGTTATCTTCGGCTGGTATTTCTGGAGCGTATGGGCGGATTTTTCCGCCCGCACTCTGGATGGCGACGACCTCTTCTGGCGTTTCCTCAAATGCCTGGCGGTGGCCGTGATCATCATGTTTCCGGCCTCGCTGATCGGCGCCTATCTGGGCGGGGAAAAGTTCGACCCGCCGCCCGATGAGCTCGAACGCAGCATCGAGGCGCGCTCCAACCGCATCGGCCTCGCCGTCCTCGAAGTGGCGCTGGTTGTTGTCGTCCTCGTGAGTCGCTGGGTCACCGACATTGCCCGCGCCGATTTCTCCGCGGATCCTGCCGGCGCCACCGCCATCATGCTGGTCAATCTCGTGCTGCTGGCCACTGCCAGTGCGGCGGTGCTGCGCGAGGTCCTGACCATCATCCAGTATCGCCGGTACGCCTGATGCCCCCGCCGCCGCCCATCACCAACACCATCCGCCGCCTGCGCTTCGAGCATGGCGAGATGACCCAGCAGCAACTGGCCGACCGTATCGGCATGACCCGCCAGACGGTCGCCGCCATCGAGCAGAACAAATATTCACCCTCCCTCGAAGCGGCCTTCCGCATTGCCGAAGTCTTCGGCGTCGAGATCGGCGCGGTCTTCCAGTGGAAGGCCGATAGCGCCACCTGATCCCACGAGGTTCACCATGAAAGCCTGGACTGCCCGCCGCTATGGCGGCCCCGACGTGCTGCGCCTTGAAGACCTCCCAAAGCCCGAGCCCAAAGCGGGCGAAGTGCTGGTGCGCATCCGCGCCACCACCGTCAATTCTGCCGACCGGCGCATCCGCGCCTGCGACCTGCCGCCCGGCATGAATTTCCTCGGTCGCCTGGCGCTCGGCTGGAACGGCCCCCGCAACGTCGTGCTGGGCACCGAATATGCCGGAGTAGTCGAGGCGGTGGGGCAGGGCGTTACCCGCTTCCGCCCCGGCGATGCCGTCTTCGCCTTTCCCGGCGGCGGCATGGGCGCCCATGCCGAATATGCCGTCATGTCAGAGACCGGCCGCATCGCGCCGCTGCCCCAAGGCCTCGACTTCCCCACCGCCGCCGCCCTCAGCTTCGGCGGCACGACCGCGCTGCATTTCCTCCGTGCTGCGGCGCTCCAGCCGGACGATGCCATGCTGGTCCTCGGCGGCTCCGGCGCTGTCGGCATCGCAATGATCCAGATCGCTGCCCATCGCGGCGCGCGCGTCACCGCCACCACCAGCGCCGCCAACATCGATCTCGTCCGCGCCGCTGGCGCCACCACGGTCATCGACTACCACGCGACCGATCTCGCCACCCTGCCGGAGCGTTTCGACATCATCGCGGACACCGTCGCCGCCACGGACTTCCCCGCCGCCCAGACACTCCTCAAGCCCAACGGCCGCTACCTCGCCATTGCCGGCGGCATGCGTGAAATGCTGGCGGGTCTGCGCCGGGGCCCCGATGGAAAGCGCATGTTCGTCGGCCCCGCCAGCGAGCGCATCGAGGACATGGCGGAGCTCTCGCGCCTCGCCACCCTGGGTGCCTATCGGCCCCATATCGAGAAGGTCTTTGCCTTCCCCGATCTCCCCCGGGCCCACGCCCATGTGGACACAGGCCGCAAGCGCGGCAGCGTCGTGGTGGCTCTGCCCGAATGAGCCTCAGGCGGGGTTGGAGTCGATCACTTCGACCTTGTTCTGGATATAGGCCTCGACCTTGTGCTCCAGCATCCGCTTGAAGCGGTCCTTTTCGGCCTCTGCATGGGTGATGATTTCGCGCACCCGCCAGAATTCCATCGCCCCGAAACTGGCCACATGCGGCCGGATATAGATATCGGGCGGATAGGCCGCCATCATATGGGCGGTCAGGGAATGCATCATGATCTGGGCCGAACCGAACCAGATGTCGAGCGCCTTGTGGTCGGTCCGGGTCAGCCCCGCCGAGGGGTCGCCCACCACATCGATGCCGATCAAAAAGTCGGTGTCGATATCGGCCTGGTCGAGCGGCAGCGGATTGACCACCCCGCCATCGACCAGCAGGTGATTGTTATAGGCCACCGGCTTGAAGAGGCTCGGAATGGCGATCGAACCCGCAATGGCCGGCCGCAACAGGCCTGAATTGAACACCACCTGGTGCCAGCTCTGGAAGTCGGTCGCCACCACATGCAGCGGGATCTTGAGGTCGCTGAATTCCTTGGGAAAGCTCGCCGGCGCAAAGGCGTCCACGATGCTGGCGGCATCGAGCTGCACCGAAATGCCGTTCTTGAGCAGCCCGCCCAGCCCGCGGATCTGGGTGGCCCAGAGCCGGCCGGCGATGATCCGGAGCGTGCCCAGCACCTCGAAGGAATGCTCGCGCAATTCCTTGCCGGTCATGCCGGCGGCCCAGCCTGCCCCGATCAGCGCGCCGATGGAGCAGCCGGAGATGACCGAGGGTTTGAGCCCCAGCTCGTCCATCGCCTCGATATAGGGTATATGGGTCAGCCCACGCGCCGAGCCGCCGCCCAGCGCAACGCCGATCCTTGGTCCATCGATATGGCTCATGCGCCCACGCTCCGCATTCTTCATGCGCAGCTTGTCCACCAGCGCCATGCCGCGCCGTTGCAGCGGCGTCAGCGGGCGTTGCGGCGGGGCCGCATCGAAGACGGTTCTGAGGGACGATCCTAGATGAGCAAGATTGAGGAATGGTTCAGGATTGTTCGCGCGCGATTTCTCGCCAGCCGATGTCCCGGCGGCAAAATCCTTCTGGCCAATCAATCGCGTCAACGCCTGCGTAAGCACGCTTCTGAGCCTCGCTCACCGAACCCCCGAGCGCTGTGACATTCAGCACGCGCCCGCCATTGGCCAGTAAACGCCCCCCCTCCCGCTTCGTTCCGGCGTGAAAGATCGTCAGCTCGGCGTTGTCGAGCCCGTCGACGCCACCGATTTCGCTGCCCTTGTCATAGCCCCCGGGATAGCCGCGTGCGGCCAGGATCACGGTCAGCGCAAAGGCGTCCTTCCACTGCACGTCATGGCCCGCCAGCGTGCCGGTCGCCACGGCGTGGAGCAGGGGCACGATGTCGCTTTCCATGCGCATCATCATCACCTGCGTTTCCGGATCGCCGAAGCGGGCATTGTATTCGACGAGCTTGGGGCCATCCTCGGTCAGCATCAGCCCGGCATAGAGCACCCCGGCATAGGGCGTGCCGCGCTGGGCCATGCCATTCACGGTGGGCAGGATGATCTCGTTGATCGCGCGCTCATAAACCTCGCGCGTCATGACCGGGGCTGGCGAATAGGCGCCCATGCCCCCTGTATTGGGACCCACATCGCCGTCGAAGACGCGCTTGTGGTCCTGCGCCGTCGTCAGGGGGAGAATATCCTTGCCGTCGCAGAGCACGAAAAGGCTGACCTCCTCTCCCTCCATGAATTCCTCGATCACCACGGCAGCGCCGGATTCGCCAAAGGCGCCCGAAAAGCAGTCGATCACGGCTTCTTCGGCATCTTCCACATTCATCGCCACGGTCACGCCCTTGCCCGCGGCCAGGCCATCGGCCTTGATCACGATGGGCGCGCCCTGCGTGTAGAGATAGCCAAGGGCCGAGGCTTCGTCGGTGAACCGGCCATAGGCGGCGGTGGGAATGTCGAATTCGTCGCAGAGCGCCTTGGTAAAGCCCTTCGAGCCCTCAAGCTGCCCGGCTTCCGCCGAGGGACAAAAGCACGTTATGCCCGCCGCGCGCACCACATCGCCCATGCCGGCAACAACCTGCGCATCTGGACCAACGACCACGAAGTCCACGCCATTCTCGACAGCCCATGCGGCCACGGCATCATTGTCGGCAATATCGAGCGCGACGTTCTCGGCCAGTGTTTCGGTGCCGCCATTGCCCGGCGCGACATAAAGCTTGGTCACCAGCGGCGATTGGGCGATCTTCCAGGCCAGCGCATGTTCCCGACCACCCGAACCGATCACCAAAACCCGCATGCCAAGCCTCCATCACTGCTGCTCGCGTGATGCACGAGAGAGGCCGCAAGGGCAAGGAAAAGGTATGGTGTCATCCACAAAGGCCCCCTCACCCGGCGCGTTGCGCCGACCTGTCCCCCAAAGGGAGAGGTAAGAACGGCCGAAGTCGCGGAGCGACACCTCTCCCTCTGGGGGAGAGGTCGGCCCGCAGGGCCGGGGGGCCTTAACGGCCTATGTCCTCGCCGCGCACCCCCACCTCTCCCTCTGGGGGAGAGGTCGGCCGAAGGCCGGGTGAGGGGGCCTTTAATCACCTATGCATCCGCCCACCGGGCAAAGGCCGCTAAATGCACCTTATCCTCCCCAAAACAAAATCCCCGCTTGCGCGGGGACCCTGTCGTCGAACCAAAACTCTAGATCTCGGCTTCCCGGAAAATCGGGGTCACGTCGCCCCCCCATTCCCCGCGGAATTTCTCCAGCCAACGGCTGGCCGGCGCCTTGCCGGTGCGCACGGTTTCTTCCAGCGGCATCAGATAGATTGTCTCGTCCTGCCCGGCCGCATTCACCCGCCCCCGGCGCACCAGCCCGGCTTCGGCGATCCCCACCGCCTGCGCAGCGATATCGAAAATGCTGGAGCGGTCGAACGGCGTGTCGAGCCCCAGCCGTGGCACGTCGCGGCGCAGCTGCTCGCGCTGCTCATGGGTCCAGTCCTTCACCAGCTCCCAAGCCGCCTCGAGCGAAATCTCGTCATAGAGCAGCCCGGTCCAGAAGGCCGACAGCGCCACCACCTGGGCCGGGTCGCCCATGTCGGCGCCGCGCATTTCCAGGAACTGCTTGAGCCGCACTTCCGGGAAAAGCGTGGACAGGTGATCTTCCCAGTCCTTGATGGTGGGCTTTTCGCCCGGCAGTTGCGGCAGCCGGCCATCGAGGAAGTCGCGGAAACTCTCGCCGGCGCAATTGATGTACTGGCCGTCGCGAATGACGAAATACATCGGCACGTCGAGCGCATGGTCGGCATAGCGCTCGAAGCCGAAGCCGTCTTCGAAGGCAAAGGGCAGCATGCCGGTGCGGTTGTCGTCGGTATTGCGCCAGATTTCGCTGCGGAAGCTCAGATAGCCGGTGTCCCGGCCATTGGCGAAGGGCGAGTTGGCAAACAGCGCAGTCGCCACCGGCTGCAGGGCCAGCGACACGCGCAGCTTCTTGACCATGTCGGCTTCGCTCGAAAAATCGAGATTGGCCTGCACCGTCGCCGATCGATACATCATCGAGGTGCCCAGCGTGCCCGTCTCGCCCATATACTTGGTCATGATCGCGTAGCGCGACTTGGGCATGGACTTGATTTCTTCCACCGACCAGAGCGGGGTGACGCCCAGTCCCAGGAAGTGGATGCCCAGCGGCGCGGCCACGGCCTTGCTGATGCGCAGGTGTTCGTCCAGCTCGGCAGCGGTGCCGTGGAGGTCTTCCATCGGCGCGCCGGACAATTCGAACTGCCCGCCCGGTTCCAGCGAAATACCCCCGGCAACCGCGTGATTGCGCAGGCCGATGACATTGTCTCCGTCATGGAACGGCACCCAGCCGGTCGCCTTTTCGATGCCGTCCAGAAGGGCGCGTATCCCCCTTTCGCCCTCATAGGCGACAGGCGCCAGCGGGTCGGTGTGGAAGACGTGCTTTTCGTGCTCGGTGCCAATCCGCCATGCGCTCGCCGGCTTGCAGCCGCGGGACATGGCCTCGATCAGGTCGGCCCGGGATTCGATTGGGGGCGATGCGGTGTCGGCGCCGGCCATGTGGTCCTCGAGTGGTTTGAGGCGTTAATCTCTAAGCCCTTAGGGTCGTTGCACTCGGCGTGAGGCAGGCCCCTAAAGTGTGGGCGGAACATAACGAGCGCAAGGCGGAAAGCAATCAGCTTTTATCGCCAATCACCGATGATGGCCTGGATGAGGCTCAATGCCGCGACGGCCGCCGTGTCGGCCCGCAGGATGCGCGGCCCAAGGCTGATGGGCACGACAAAGGGCAGGGCCCGCAATCTGGCGCGTTCGCTGTCCGAAAAGCCCCCTTCCGGACCGATCAGGAGGCCGATCTTTTCCCCGCGCAGCGCTTCGATGGCTGCAACGGGAGAGGAGGAGGCTTCGCCCTCATCGGCAAAGATCAGCTTGCGCTCGGCGTCCCAGCCATCCAGCAGGCGATCGAGGGTGATCTCACCGGCGACAACAGGCACGCTCAGCACTTCGCACTGCTCGGCCGCTTCAATCGCATTGGCCACCAGCCGCTCATGCTTGAGCCGGTGCACCTGGGTATATTGGGTCGCAACCGGCTGGATTACCCCCGCGCCCATTTCCACGGCCTTCTGGATCACATAATCCAGCCGCTCGTTCTTGAGCGGCGCAAAACCGTACCAGAGGTCCGATGGCGGCGTTTGCGGCGCGATCTGCTGGACAACTTCAAGCGTCACCGACTTTTTGGAATCGCCGGTCAGCCGGCAGAGCCAGGCGCCGTCCCGGCCGTTGAACAGCACGGTCTCGTCTCCGACAGTCTTGCGAAGGACCGCGGCCAGATAAAGCGACTGCTCCTTGTCCAGCGTCAGGGATGCGCCGCTGGCAAGGCCGTGTTCTACGTAAAGGCGCTGAAGGGTGGAATGGGAACGGGGCATTTCACTTCTCCCTTCTCGCCTCGCGGGAGAAGCTGCCCAGAGGGCGGATGAGGGGTTTCGGGGCGCAACATAAACACTGTATGCGTGGAAGGAACCCCTTACCCCAGTTTTCTGCTAAATGCAGACCATCTGTCCCTCCCCCCAAGGCGAAAGAGGGAGGCAATGAGGTTTTTGATGCCAATGACACCCCCGACCGGCACCGTTGCCGATGCCCAGAAAAACAACTGGCTCGACCGTTATGCGCCCGACGCCATCAAGCCCTATGGGCGGCTGGCACGCTGGGATCGGCCCATCGGTTTCTGGCTTCTGTTCTGGCCGTGCGTCTGGGGCATTGGGCTGGCCGCGCTGACCCAGCCGGAAATCGGATTTGGCTGGTGGGCGGCGATGCTGATGTTCGTCGGCGCCATCCTGATGCGCGGAGCGGGCTGCACCTTCAACGACATCGTCGATCGCGACATCGACATGAAAGTTGCCCGCACCCGCTCGCGGCCGATCCCTTCCGGACAGGTCACGGCCCGCCAGGCGCTTTATTTCTTGATCGCCCAGGCCCTCCTTGCCTCGGCCATCCTCTTCCAGTTCAACCGCTTCACCGTCTGGGCCGGCGTGGCCTCCCTGGCGCTGGTCGCCATCTACCCCTTCATGAAGCGCATCACCTGGTGGCCGCAATTCTTCCTCGGCCTCGCCTTTTCCTATGGCGCACTCGTCGGCTGGACCAGCCAGACCGGAAGCCTGGGCTGGGCTCCCGTTCTCCTCTACGCCGGCACCATCCTCTGGGTCATCGGCTACGACACCATCTATGCCCTGCAGGACGTCGAGGACGACGCCCTGGTCGGCGTCAAGTCCACCGCCCGTCTCTTCGGCGACAATGTCCGCATTGCCGTCGGCGCGCTTTACGCGGGGGCATTCGTTTTGTGGAACATCGCATCGCTGATGGCCGGGGGCGGCGTGCTCTTTGCTGCGCTCTCACTGGTCGCCGCCGGACTGCTCGCCTGGCAGCTTTATACCCTCGACCCGGACGCGCCGGCCAACCCGCTCGTCCGGTTCAAGAACAACCATTTTGTCGGTATTGCCCTCAGCCTGGCATTACTGGCCGAATGGGTATGGTGAGCGTTAACAGTCTGCTAACGAATTGGCCCAAAAGCGAAAGGGTCAACCGCACCACCGGTTGACCCTTTTCGGCTTGCTTTGGAGGCAAGTAAACTTAGCCGGCTTCAACCTGTCCGGGCTTGCGGCGGTTGAGGAAACGGGGGCGGCGGGCCGCATCGGCCGCCAGTTTGCGGCGCGGCGCCACGGTCCCGACCATCACGCCATCGACCTGCTGGCTATAGGGCATATAGGCCCCGTCTCCCGCCTTGATGAACAGCGGCAGGCGCAGCTTCTTGCCCCAATTCTGCCATTCGGCCACGACGTTATGATTGCCCTCTTCCTCGAAGACCTTGTAATTCAACTCGGAATCGGGATGGACGAGTTCGATGGAGCTGGTCAGCATGCCTTCTTCGGAGATGCTGGTAGCCACCGCGACGCCGATGAATTCGGTGACGGGAACCTTGATCTTGATGGCCACGCCGCTCTGCTCGAGCACCTTGCGCACGGTAACGGTCTTGACCGGGTCCTTGGGACCATTGTCGTTTGCAGCCATGAACCGACGCTCGATCAGCGCCGGGCGGCCGAAGGCCAGAACCACCGAGGATCCTTCCATCGCAACGCCGTGAACCATTTTTGATGCCTTCCTGTAACTTCGAGAGCTCTTTTTCGCTCTTCGTTTGTGAGGCCAATCTAGCGCGCCGGCTTACCCGCCCCCTTAATCGGTTCGGTTAAGTTTATGTTGTTTTCCGAGAGGGTTAGCAGGGTATTGCACCTAGTCAGAAGCGGTTAACCGCGTCCGTTCCGGTCCCATTTACCCTGCCATATTTCCCCGCGACGGCAGCGCACTTGTCCAAATGGCCCGCCGAGCCTAAAAGGCCCCACCATGCCGGCCTTTGCCCCACTTTATTCCGATGATCTCGAACTGCTCCGCTCCACCGCGGTGGCTGCGGGCATCATTGCCAGCGCCTATTTCCGCAAGGATGTGAAGTCCTGGACCAAGGAAAATGCCTCCCCGGTCAGCGAAGCGGACATCATCGTAGACCGGTTTCTGGCCGCCAACCTGCTCGGCGCCCGGCCGCATTACGGCTGGCTGAGCGAGGAAACCGCCGACAATCCTTCACGATTGGACTGCGAACGTGTTTTCGTCGTCGATCCTATCGACGGCACCCGCGCCTTCCTGCGCGGTGAGGAATACTGGACCATTTCCCTTGCCGTGGTCGAAAACGGCATCCCCGTTGTCGGAGTGGTTTATGCCCCAGCGCTGGACGAAATGTACGAGGCAGTCGCCGGTGAGGGCGCCCGGTGCAACGGCAAGCCGCTCGAGCGCACGCGACGGGCAGGGGCGCCCCCGCTGATCCCGGCGCCTGGCGCCGTGCATCAGGAATTGCAGGCGGCCGGCCTCTATTATACCCGCGGCCCGGCCTATCCCTCCCTGGCCTACCGCCTCGTGCAGGTGGCGACCGGACGCATCGATGGCGCGGTTGCGCGTCGCGGCAGCCAGGACTGGGACATTGCCGCAGCGGCGCTGATCCTGCGGGAGTGTGGTCTCGACTTCGCCGATGTCTGCGTCGGCTACCCACAATTCAACAAACGAGACGTGCGCCATGGGGCGCTTGCGGCGCTTGGCGACATGAGCTTAAAACCCCTCATTCATGCGGCACTGATCAAGGTCTATGGCTGTCCGTCCGACGGTCCGGCCATGGGTGAAGGCCCGCAACCTGTAACGGAAACCTGACATGGCTGAACAGACCGAAAAGCAACTCCTGCACCTGGTGATCGGCGGCGAATTGTCGAGCCTGGATGGCATCACCTTCGCCAACCTCGAAGAGGTCGACATCGTGGGCGTTTACCCAAATTATGCGGCTGCCGAAAAAGTGTGGCGCGCCAAGGCGCAGCAGACCGTGGACAGCGCGCAGACGCGCTACTTCATCGTCCACCTGCACCGTCTTCTCAATCCCGATACGGGCGGTAAGTAAACCGCGTCAGCCCTTCGGCGGTCACGCCGAAGGGCGCAAGGCCTCGATAACGGCTTCGATGGCGCCCGGGCCGCCGATACGCGCCCGCCCAATCGCGCCAAGCCGGTCCCGCTCTTGCTTGTCGGTCAGGAGACGCTGGAGAACTTCGGCGACTGCACCAGGTTCGGCCGGCACGGCAATGCGGGCGTCGCCGAACAGGGCCTGCTCATCCAGAAAGCGCGAGCGCCGGTCCTTTGGGCTGGTCATGTGGATGACCGGCCGTCCCAGCCCGAGGGCCTGGACCGTCGCGGTTCCCGCCTGGGAAAGAACAATGTCCGACTGCGCCAGGGCATTGCCCATGGCCTTGCCGCGCAACAGGTTTATCACCAGGCGGTCGTTCCTCAATTGACCCAGATCGTCGCCGTCAGGCCCCAGGATAGTGGCGCGGCGCAGGCCGGTTTTCTCCGCCAGGTCGTCCACCGAAATATCGCCCGCAACGGCCACAAAGACATCCGGGATGACGTCATCAGGTAGTTTCTGAAGTGCGGCCACCTGCCGGGCAAAATTGTCCGCCGTTTCTCCCCGGCTGCCGGGCAGCAGCGTAACGGCGCTTGCTTTTTGTCGCCGAGCGGCGGCGTCGTAGTCACCTACCGGAATGGTGTCCATCATCAGATTGCCGGGGGCATGGGCATCCACGCCATCAGCACGCAGGAGCGCCGCGAGATTTTCCGCCCGGCAGAACACCGTCCGGCACACGCGCTTTGCGATAAATCGTTCGCTTTTTGAATAGAGCCGCGCCGCGCCGGTCTTGTAGCAGTCGATATAGACGAGATCGCGCAACCCGGTGAGCCAGGCCAGCGTCGGAACGACCATGTCGCCCACCACGATGATGCGGTCATACTTGTCGCGCACCGAGCGGAGGAATTGGAGAATGGGTGGGATGATGGCAAGGCCACCCTTGCGCAGGTCGCGCCTGAGCGAACCCTTGGCCGTGCGTGCGCCGCCCGATTCAAGCCTGCCGCGTGGACCGACAATCGGGCAGAGCCCGGCATAGGCGGTGCCGGACCCGATCATCGGATAGGCTTCAACGATTGCCCAGTCCTTGAGGCGGGCCACTAGCGCGGCCGCGATCCAGTCTTCGCCATGGCCATTAGAGATGACGAGGAAGCGTTGACGCTCCGTTCCCTCGGCCACGCTCATTCGCCCCGGCCGAAACGCTCGAAAGCCGTATGGGCGGCGACCGCATCGACATAGGCTTCCTGCCGATCGACGCTCCAATAGAACAGCTCTTCGAGCGGAATGGGTTTGCCGGTGATGGCGCAGCGCACAAACGTGCCCTGCTTGAGGACGACATAGTCGCCATCGAGATATTTCAGGGTCGCCTCGGCGGGAGAAAAGCCCTTGTCGAAGATGTTCATCACGCGCTCCAGACCGTCGCGGCAATTCTATAAAGGGCGCAGCGGCCGATCAAAAGAGGCTCTCCTGCGTTTCATCGTCGCCCGACTTGCTCGGCTTGCGGCGAGCCGGCGGGGCGCCACTGACATGGGCATCCACCTCACCCTTTGCCAGAGTGATGTGAAGCTGGGCCCCGGGCTTGAGACTTGCAGCGTCGGTTACGAGCGAGCCCTCGGCATCCTGGACCAGCGCATATCCGCGCGCCAGGACATTGCGATAGCTTAGCGTATCCATGAGCTTGGCGAACTGACTGACGACCAGCCGACGCTGCGGCACGATCTGCGTGCTGGCCGCACCAAGCCGACGCGCGACAGGGTCGAGCGCCCCGCGAGCCTGCCGGATTTCGGCTTGGAGCGGTTGGGGACTAAGGCGCGGTGCGATGCGCGCGAGGCCACCCTGCTTGCGTTCCAATGAGGTGAAGACGGACCGCGGCAGGTGTCGTGCCAGTGGATCATAAGTGAGCCGGGCCCGCTCCACCGACTTGCAAAGCGCCGTCTCCGCGCGCTGCTCCAGGACCAGAAGATGTCGCCCACGCTCGGCCTGCTGCTGGCGAACCAGCCGCGGTTGCACCGTCGCCGCCAGATTAGAAAAACGCATCCGCCGGGTCTGCACGAAGTGGCGCAGGGCGCCTGACAATTGGCTGGCGGCAAGGTCGAGGCTTTGGCGCTGCGTAGCGACGAGGTCTGAGGCGCGCGGAAGGCCGGCCCCGGCAGCGCGCAGCCGGTCCCGCAGGACCGCAAGGCTGCGGCGGGCGGCCTGTCGCTGGCGACTGCCCTGATCCTCGACATAGGCGATGAGTTCGGCGCGCACGGGCACGGCTGCCTCCGCTGCGGCAGTCGGCGTGGGCGCCCGCATGTCCGAGGCGTAGTCCACCAGCGTCGTGTCCGTCTCGTGGCCTACGGCCGAAATCACCGGGATATCGGATCCGGCAACCGCGCGAACGACCGCTTCTTCGTTAAAGCCCCAGAGGTCTTCGATGGAGCCGCCGCCGCGCGCCACGATCAGAAGGTCGGGGCGGGGGATGGTGCCCCCGGGAAGGAGAGCGTTGAAGCCTTCGATGGCGTTGACGACTTCGGGTGCGCAGGTGTCGCCCTGAACGCGGACCGGCCAGACCAGGACATGGCTGGGGAAGCGGTCGTCAAGGCGATGCAGAATATCGCGGATCACGGCCCCGGTCGGTGAAGTGATGACGCCGATGACGCGCGGCAGATAGGGCAGGGGCCGCTTACGCTCGCGCGCAAAAAGGCCTTCGGCGAGGAGCTTTTTCCGGCGCTCCTCAAGCAAGGCCATCAGCGCACCCGCACCTGCCGGCTCGATATTGTCGATGACGATCTGGTATTTGGATGAACGCGGAAAGGTCGTCAGGCGCCCCGTGGCAATGACTTCCAGCCCATCTTCCGGCTTGAACGTCAGGCGGGCGTAATTGCCCTTCCAGACCACGGCGTCGATGGAAGCGGCGTCGTCCTTGAGGGTGAAATAGGCGTGACCGGAAGAGTGCTGGCCGCGAAAGCCGGAAATTTCGCCGCGCACGCGCACATGTCCGAACTCGTCCTCGACGGTGCGCTTAACCGCCTGGGCAATTTCGGAAACGGTAAATTCGGCGGCATTGGTGAGGAGTTCAGCCATGCCCTGTGGTGAAAGAAATGGCCCTTCGGGTCAAGAGGCGGCGCTACTCGGCCGCTTCGGAGACGGTAGGTTGTTCAAGATTGCCCATGGATTGCACGATATGGTTGGCAAGGGCGTCATAGATCCCGCCATAGGCATGGCTGGCGCGCATGAGGGCAATCTGTGCATCGGCAAGCCGCGGCAGGTCCTGATCGTCGCTGACCACGCGCATGCCCGGCTGGAGGGCGCTTTCCGGCAGGAATCCGACCGCCAGGTCCGATAGCACAGCTGACGATATGGCCGTGGCATTGGACGACGTATAGGCGACACGATAATCCCGATTGCTGCGCTCAAGTGCCTCCAGCGCATCCTTGCGCCAGATGCAGCATTGCGGGCCGCAGGCTATCGCCAGCGGCGTCGAAGCGAGGGCGCGACCGCCATGGCTGGCCACCCAGAACATCTTTTCGGTGCGAAACAGCTCGCCGAAATTTTGGTCGGTGCCTTGCGTGAAGACGATGAGGTCGTAGCGACCGGCCTTCATCCCTTCCAGCAGTTGCTCGGAAGCCATGCAGGACACATCGACGGCAATGCGGGGATGGGTGCGCTGGAAGCTCGAAAGGATCACAGGAAGCAAGCGTACGGCATAGTCATCCGGCACGCCGAAGCGGATCGAGCCTGCAAGGTCGCCATCGTTGAAGTGATCGAGAATTTCGGCATTGGTGCGCAGCATCTTGCGGGCGCGCTCATACAGCACTTCACCGTGATGGGTGAGAGTGACCGACCGCCCCTCTCGGGAAAAAAGGGTATGGCCCAGGCGTTCCTCGAGGCGCTTGATCTGCATGGAGACGGCGGACTGCGTCTTGTTCACGCGCCGCGCCGCTTCGGTGAAGCTGCCGCAGTCGGCAATCGCGCAAAAGCTTTGCAGCTGGTCCAGGTCAAGCGGGGTGGCCATGTCTGCCCATCACGTATTCTGATCGAATGGATGAAATCTATTTGTTAGACGAATGGATGTCCAGCGCGTTATCTCCATGACATCCGATGTGAGCGTCGCATCGGGACGCTGGCCTCCCCTAGCGTCACCCCTGACATCTGGAGATCAAAATGGCTCTCTCGCTTCCCGGCGAGCGGTCAGTCGCGGCCGGCTCGCCTGCGCGTCCCATTGGTGCAGTCTTTGCTTGGATTGTACAGGCAAAGCGCAATCGTGACCGTCGGGTGGCCCTCAATGCTCTTCTGGAGCTGGATGGGCACAGGCTGCGCGACCTCGGCATTTCGCGCAACGACATCGCCGATGCCATGGCCTCCGAAAATGGGCGGACTCCCGGCATGATCCTCAATGCGGCGCGCGCCCGGAGCGCACGCCTCTAATTCAGTTTCGGCCGTTCGTGGCGGCCGCACACGCGTTGGTTCGAACACGATGAGTGCTCGTGCCATCTCCAGGGCTGATCCTTTGGGTCAGTCCCGCCCGGGCCGGTTTTGCCGCCGGTCCTGTTTCCTGAAAACTTGCCGGGTCATGCACAGCATGCGCCCGGCTTTTTTTCTGCGTCGGGAAGAAACTGGCGCTGGATTGGTTAGACGAACTTGACGCCGATGGCGGTCTCGGTCCGCCATGCGGTTTCGCAGGAAAAGTCGCGCCCGTCATTCATGGCGAGGCGAAACTGTGAGGGGATGCCGATGATGCTGGCCACGTCGAGCCTGGCACCAGTAGCCGAGAGATTGCGGACTGTGCAGTCGATGGTCGAAAAGCCGTCGTTGAGCACGATCTTGCCACCCTTGAGCGTCCGCTGACGCGGCGCGGCGCGGTTGTCGTCGCTCATCTTTTTCTCCAGCCTTTAGGGGAGAGCGGCAAAGCCCTCGGAAAACCCTTCAAGCGATACCGGGATGCCCACGCCCTCTTCCGGAGTACGGAAGACGACAAAAATGGCCGACGTGCCTTCCGACAGCAGGCTCACGAGGTCATCGTCCAGCTCAACCTCGGCAATGCAGCCATTGGGCAGGCAGCGCACAAAGGCCACCCGGCCCATATCCGTGCCATCGATATTGAGACCCAGTCCATTGGGTAGCAGCACGCCGAGCGGCGCCAGCACGCGAAGCAGGCGCGCTTCCCGGTCGGCGGTGCGCAGCACGATGACCGACAGGCCGACATTGGGCTGATCTTCGGCCAGAACGTTCTGGATGATGGCGCATTGCTCGAAACTTGCACCGGGCGGCGTATCGCAGCTCATCTGCCAGTCGCCGTATTCGCCCTTGATCGTGCCCTGTGCCATGGCAGGAGGGGCAATCAGCCCCATTGCAAGGGCGCCCAGCATCAAAAGCCGCTTTGCCAAGACCATCACTCTATCAAATCTCCTGCCGAATCGGGCTAGCCCCTGCAGATGTGTTTGTTTCCGTCAGAGGTCCGGTCCTGTCAACCAAAGCACCGGATTTGCGCAGGTTCTGGGCAAAAACTGCGGCGCTCGTGAGGCGCATCGGCGCAGCCGGGCAGCAATTTGCCGCAGCACATGCCGCCAGGGCTCCAATAGACTCCGCCAAAGCAATGTGATTTAGGTCAAAACAGATTTGCGCTCCGAGGTTGAGTCGGGGCGGCGTTAGCTATGCCGCTGTAAAACCCCCTCATTCCTCGTGGCCAGCCGCCAGAACATGTCGATAGGGGGTATATGGTGACCGGGCAGTTCGTAAGAAAGTTGGGAGCCGCTGCTGCGGCCGCACTGGCGCTGATGCCGGCAATGGCATTCGCCCAGGAGACGGTTGGCAAGGGTCATCCCGCGCCGGGCCAGATTCACCTGCAGGAATCGGTAACGCCGATCATGGACTCGATCGTGGCCTTCCACGACGGTCCGCTGATGTGGACGATCACGCTGATCGTGATCCTTGTTCTCGCCCTGCTGCTGGTCATCATCTTCCGCTTCAACGCCAAGGCCAACCCGGTCCCGGCGCGCTTTACGCACAACACGCTGATCGAAGTGGTCTGGACCGTGGTGCCGATCCTGGTGCTGGTGGTGATCGCCATCCCCTCCTTCGGCGTTCTGACCGATCAGATGACCGTGCCCGATGGCGAGCGCAAATACCTCGGCTCGAACATCTTCTCGTTCGGTGAAGTCGAAGTTCCGGCACCAGGCCTTGTGGTCAAGGTGTCCGGCGAGCAGTGGTACTGGAATTACGAGTATGTGGATGAGGGTGTCGCCTTTGACTCCAACATGCTCAATGAAGAAGAAATTGCTGCCCTGAAGCCCGGTCAGCCGCGTCTTTTGGCTGTGAACAACGAGCTTGTCGTTCCCGTCGACACCACCGTGCGCCTTGAAGTGACTGCAAGCCCCACTGGTGTGATCCACGCCTTTGCGGTTCCGTCCTTCGGCATCAAGGTCGACGCGGTGCCGGGCCGTCTCAACGAAACCTGGTTCAACGCACGCGAAACCGGCATCTTCTACGGCCAGTGTTCGGAACTGTGCGGCAAGGACCATGCTTACATGCCCATCGCCGTGCGCGTCGTCACCGCTGAAGAATACGAAGCCTTCATCACGGCCTTCACCGAAAGCCGCGACTACGCCACCGCCGTTGCCGTGCTGCCGGCAATCTGAGTTTAGGGTCAGGGGAAACCAAAATGGCTAATACTGCGCACCTCGAGGCCCAGGCCACCGGTCATGACCATGTCGGTCACGATCATCACACGCCGACCGGCTGGCGCCGCTGGGTCTATTCGACCAACCACAAGGACATCGGGATCATGTATCTCGTGTTCTCGATCTTTGCTGGTGTGGTCGGTGGTCTTCTGTCGGGCGCCATGCGCCTTGAACTCCAAGAGCCGGGCATCCAGATCTTCCACGGTCTGGCAGCAATGGCCTATGGCGTTGATGGCGATGCCGCGCTCGATGCCGGCAAGCACATGTTCAACGTGTTCGTTTCCGCCCATGCGCTGATCATGGTGTTCTTCACCGTGATGCCGGCAACCATGGGTGGCTTTGCTAACTATTTCGCGCCCCTGATGATCGGCGCGCCGGATACGGCCTTTCCGCGCATCAACAACATTGCCTTCTGGCTCCTGCCGCCGGCACTGCTGCTGACCGTGCTCTCGATGTTCTTTGAGGGACCCTCGGGCGCCATGGGCTTTGGTGGCGGCTGGACCGCGTATCCGCCGCTCTCCACCGTCGGTCATCCTGGCCCGGCAACCGACTTCGTGATTTTCTCGCTGCACGTCGCCGGCGTGAGCTCGATCCTGGGTGCGATCAATCTGATCACCACCATTCTCAACATGCGCGCCCCGGGCATGACGCTGCACAAGATGCCGCTCTTCGCCTGGTCCGTCCTGGTCACGGCCTTCCTGCTGCTGCTCGCCCTGCCGGTTCTGGCTGGCGCCATCACCATGATGCTGACCGACCGTAACTTCGGCACGACCTTCTTCTCGCCTGAAGGCGGCGGCGATCCGATCCTTTACCAGCACCTGTTCTGGTTCTTCGGTCACCCCGAAGTGTACATCATGATCCTGCCTGGCTTCGGTATCGTGTCCCACATCGTGGCCACCTTCAGCCGCAAGCCGGTGTTCGGATACATGGCCATGGCCTACGCCATGGTGGCCATTGGCTTCGTCGGCTTCGTCGTGTGGGCTCACCACATGTACACCACCGGCATCAGCCTGAACGTCCAGCGCTACTTCGTATTTGCCACCATGGTGATCGCCGTGCCCACGGGCGTGAAGATCTTCTCCTGGATTGCCACGATGTGGGGTGGATCGATCACCTTCCGCATTCCCATGCTCTGGGCGATCGGCTTCATCTTCCTGTTCACCGTTGGCGGTGTCACGGGTGTGGTTCTGGCCAACGCCGGTGCTGACCGTGCCCTGCACGACACCTACTATGTGGTTGCCCACTTCCACTACGTGCTGTCGCTTGGTGCCGTGTTCTCGATCTTTGCGGGCTGGTACTACTGGTTCCCCAAAATGTTCGGCTACATGTATTCCGAATTCCTCGGCAAGCTGCACTTCTGGGTCATGTTCGTCGGTGTGAACCTGATCTTCTTCCCGCAGCACTTCCTGGGTCTTGCCGGTATGCCGCGCCGTTACATCGACTACCCGGATGCCTTCGCGCTCTGGAACCGCGTGTCTTCGATCGGCTACTACATCACCTTCGTCGCGATGATCATTTTCTTCTACGCAACCTGGGAAGCCTTCCGGAAGAAGCGCCTGGCTGGTGACAATCCGTGGGGCGATGGTGCCACGACGTTGGAATGGACCCTGTCCTCTCCCCCGCCGTTCCACCAGTTCTCGACCCTGCCCAAGATCGAGTCCTCCAAGGCCCACTAAGCCTTAGAGCACCAAAACCAGCGGACCGCTCAAAGCGGTCCGCACTAACCAAGGAAAACCAGTGGCCTATATCGACGACAGCAGGGGCATTTCCGCCATGGCGGGTGAAGCGCGGGTAGGCGACTACATCGCTCTGCTCAAGCCGCGCGTCATGTCGCTGGTCGTCTTTGTGGCGCTGGTCGGCATGCTGGTGGCCCCAGGGGGTATCAACCCGCTCATCGGCCTGATCGCTATCGCCTGCATCGCCATCGGAGCAGGGGCTTCGGGTGCCCTCAACATGTGGTATGACGCCGATATCGACGCGGTAATGAGCCGTACGATCAACCGGCCGATCCCCTCCGGTCGCGTCGCGCCCGGCGAGGCACTTGCCTTTGGCCTCATCCTCTCCGCCTTCTCCGTAGCGCTTCTCGGTCTTGCCACCAACTGGGTCGCCGGGGCCTTCCTGGCCTTCACCATCTTCTTTTACGCCGTTGTCTACACGATGTGGCTCAAGCGCTCGACGCCGCAGAACATCGTTATCGGCGGCGCCGCTGGCGCCTTCCCGCCCATGGTTGGCTGGGCGGCTGTAACCGGTACGCTGAGCTGGGAAAGCTTTGCGCTGTTTCTGATCATTTTCCTCTGGACCCCGCCCCACTTCTGGGCGCTGGCGCTCTACAAGCAGAGCGACTACGGCGCAGCCGGCATTCCCATGATGCCCAATGTTGTGGGTGAGGCGTCAACGCGTCGACAGATCCTTGCCTATTCGGTCCTGCTTGGGCTTTCAAGCTTGCTGCCCATGGTTCTGGGCATGTCCAGCTGGGTCTATGGCGTGGCCGCAGTTATCTCTGCCGCGTGGTTCATCTGGTTGGCAGTCCGCCTGTGGCGCGCGCCGGCCGGAGCCGACATGCGCAAGGCTGCGCGTGCTCTGTTCACCTTTTCTCTGAGCTATCTCTTCGTGCTGTTCCTGGCACTGCTCGCTGACAATGTCTTTCTTCGCCTGGGGCTGATCTGATGTCCGAAATCGAACAGGCAAAGCTGGGTCCCAACGGCATGACGCCGGAGCAGGAGGCTTCCTTCCGCCGCCAGCGTCGTCGTCGCTCGCTGGCGCTTGCCGGCGCGTTGGCCCTCTTTGCCTTGACCTTCTATATGCTCACCGTCGCCAAGTTCGGCCCCGCACTCTTTGACAGGGCGCTCTGATGGTGGACGCAACGCACGATATCGGGTCCGCACCTGCGCCCGGGAAGAACAAGCGGCTTGGCCTGACGCTCGGCGCTGTTGTCGTCGGCATGGTTGGCGTCGCCTTCGCGTCCGTGCCGCTTTATCAGCTGTTCTGCCAAGTCACCGGCTTTGGCGGCACGCCCCAGATTGCCGCGGAAAACCCCAAGGGCGTGATTGCGCGCGACATGAAGGTGCGCTTCGACGTCAACATCGATCGTAACTTGCCCTGGACCGTCAAAGCAGCGGCCCCGGTCACCGATCAGATCGGCACAGTTGATACGGTCAACTACATCGCGACAAACAATTCCGACAAGCCGATGACCGGCATGGCGGTTTTCAACGTGACCCCGGAAAAAGCCGGCGTCTACTTCAACAAGATCGAGTGCTTCTGCTTTACCGAGCAGACGCTGCAGCCCGGAGAAACGGTGGAAATGCCCATCGTTTTCTTCGTCGACCCCGATCTTGATGACAATTTCGAACTCAATACGGTACGAGAGATTACCCTCTCCTATACCTTCTACGCTTCAGACAGTGAGGGAAGCTGAACATGGCCGCCATTGAAAAGAACCATGACTACCACATGGTCGAACCGAGCCCCTGGCCGTTCGTCATGTCGGTGGCCGTCTTCGTGATGATGATTGGCGCCATTGCCTGGATGCAGGACTGGACCCCGTGGATTTTCTTTATGGGCCTGGCTGGCGTCCTCTACACCTTCTACACTTGGTGGTCCGACGTTGTGCGGGAAGCCAATAACGGCGTCGATCACACGCCCGTGGTGCAGATGCACCACCGCTACGGCATGATGCTGTTCATCGCATCGGAAGTGATGTTCTTCGTGGCCTGGTTCTGGGCCTATTTCGAAGGCTTCTTCATGATTGACGACGCCGTGCAGTATAGCCGTGTCGAATGGAGTGGCGGTCACTGGCCCCCGAACGGTGTTGAACTGTTCGATCCGTTTCACCTGCCGCTGTTCAACACGCTGATCCTGCTCACCTCCGGCACCACCGTGACTTGGGCGCACCACGCGCTGCTGGAAGGCGATCGCAAGGGTCTGCGGTGGGGCCTGGCCTTGACCGTTGCGCTTGGCGTTCTGTTCTCGATCGTTCAGGCAATTGAATACAGCCATGCCGGCTTCAGCTTCACCGGCAACATCTATGGCGCCACCTTCGTCATGGCGACCGGCTTCCACGGCTTCCACGTTCTGATCGGCACCATCTTCCTGGCGGTCTGCCTGATCCGTGCCGAGCGCGGCGACTTTACCCCCGAGCGTCACCTGGGCTTCGAATTCGCCGCCTGGTACTGGCATTTCGTGGACGTGGTGTGGCTGTTCCTGTTTGCCTCGATCTACGTCTGGGGCAGCTGGGGCGTGGCCCTGAACCACTAGCGGCGACGGCCGGAATTTGACAGGGGGCGCGGCACAGGCTGCGCCCCTTCTGTTTGGAGCACGCAATGACAGAGCCTCAACCGACCTTGAGCCCGCGTGGCCTGCGCTGGACCGACTGGGTCTTTGCAGCGCTGATGGTGATCCTCGCCATCTTCTGCTTCTTCTTGGGCAATTGGCAGATGCAGCGGCTGGGGGAAAAGGAGGCCCAGATCGCGTCAGTGGCAGCCATGCAGGATGCGCCGCCGGTTCCAGCGCCTGCAGCCAGCACGTGGACCGAGCTCGATCTTGACGCACTCAATTTCCAACCCGTCACCCTGACCGGTTCTTTCCGTTACAATCAGACCGTAACCGTCTTCACCAGCCTTTCGGACGCACGCGGACAATTTGGCGGGCCCGGATATTGGGTTGTCACACCCTTCGTGCTCGCTGACGGTGGTACGGTCATGGTCAATCGCGGCTTTGTTCCTGAGAATTATCAGGAAAACGTGCTGATGGGGGAATTCGACGGAGAGGACGAAACGACCGTCACCGTCAGCGGCCTCCTTCGTCCCGGCGAGCATGCAAACTTCATGACGCCCCAGCCCAACATGTCGAGCCGTATCGAATGGCTTCGCGACACGGACAGGCTCGCTGCCATGATCGACCCTGCCCTTGCGCCTGTGGCGCCGTTCTATGTCGATCTGCCGGCCGGCGAGAGTGAAACACTGCCGCAGGGCGGGGAAACGGTCTTCAGCTTTGCCAACAACCATCTCAGCTATGCGTTCACCTGGTATGGGTTTTCCGTCGTTGCCATCGTGATGCTGGCTTTCTGGCTCTGGCGGCAGAGCAGGGCGCCGGTCGCGAAGAGCTGAGTTGCGGCAGAACCTTGCGGTACGCAGCCGCATTCACTAGTTTGCTGACATTCCAGAAGGGCGCTTTCCCTCAATGCAGTTTGTTTCCACGCGCGGCCAGGCGCCCGCGCTCAGCTTCTCCGATGCAGTTCTGGCCGGTCTGGCCTCAGATGGCGGCCTCTATGTTCCCCAGAACTGGCCGCAGGTTACGACGGAAGAAATTGCTGGCTTTGCCGGCCAGTCCTATAGCGATGTCGCGTTTGCCATCATCAGTAGCTATGCAGGCGATGAAATCCCGGCGTCGACCCTGCGCGCCATAATCGACGGCGCTTATGCCAGCTTCCGCCACCCGTCGGTGACGCCGCTCGTTGAAATTGAGCCGAACCACTTCGTGCTCGAGCTGTTTCATGGACCCACGCTTGCCTTCAAGGACGTGGCCATGCAGTTCCTCAGCCGCACCATGGATCACATCCTGACCGAACGGGGACTGCGCGCTACCATCGTTGGCGCCACCTCGGGCGATACCGGGTCGGCAGCCATCGAGGCCTTCCGCGGCCGGGAAACGACCGACATTTTCATTCTGCACCCCCAGGGCCGCACGTCGGAAGTCCAGCGCCGACAGATGACCACGGTGCTCGACGCCAATGTGCACAACATCGCGCTTGAAGGGACGTTCGACGACTGCCAGGACGCCGTGAAGGCCATGTTCAACCATCATGCCTTCCGCGACCGGGTGCGCCTATCCGGCGTGAATTCGATCAACTGGGGTCGGATTGTCGCGCAGATCGTCTATTACTTCGTGGCGGCGGTCTCGCTGGGCGCGCCACAGCGCAAGGTCAGCTTTACGGTCCCGACCGGGAATTTTGGTGACATCTTCGCTGGCTACTGCGCCAAGATGATGGGCCTGCCCATCGAACGGCTGGTGATCGCCACCAATGCCAACGACATCCTGGCGCGCACTTTGGAGAGTGGACGCTATGAGATGGCTGGCGTGGCGCCGACCATGAGCCCATCCATGGATATCCAGATTTCCTCGAATTTCGAGCGCCTCCTGTTTGAAGCTGGTGGGCGAGACGCAGCGGCCATCAGTCGCATGATGGCTTCGCTCAAGCAGGCCCGTGGGTTTGACCTCGACCCGACAGCTCTTGCTGCCATCCGCCGTGACTTTGCCGCTGGCCGAACCGGGGAGGCGGAGACGGCTCAAGCCATAGCCGAAACCTGGACCAAAAGCGGCTACCTGCTCGATCCCCATACGGCGGTCGGCGTGGGCGTGGCTCGTGCGCACTTGCCTAGTTCCGTGCCCATGGTCACCCTGGCGACGGCGCATCCGGCCAAGTTTCCCGCCGCCGTCAAGGCTGCGAGCAATATCGAGCCACCGCTGCCCGGTTGGCTCTCGGACCTATATGAGCGCGAAGAGCGCCTGACCGTGCTGGCCAATGACCAGAGATTGCTAGAAGACTTCATCGAAACGCGCAGCCGCGCGGTTTGAGCGTCACGTCAGGGTCGGCCCTGTTGGCCTGACCCAGGAGGACCAGTGTGAGCGTACAATCGACAACCCTCGCCAACGGCATGGTCGTTCTGACCGACGACATGCCGCATCTCGAAAGCGCCTCGCTGGGCGTGTGGGTCAAGGCGGGCGCACGCTCCGAGCGCAAGACCGAACATGGTATCTCGCATTTGCTCGAACATATGGCCTTCAAGGGCACCAAGACGCGGACGTCCCTGCAGATCGCGGAAGCCATCGAGAATGTCGGCGGTGATTTGAACGCCGCCACGTCCATCGAGCACACCGGGTATTTTGCCCGCGTTCTCAAGGATGACGTCGTCCTCGCAGCCGATATCCTCGCCGATATTCTTCAGAACTCGACTTTCGACGACGACGAACTGGCACGCGAGAAGCAGGTGATCGTGCAGGAGATCGGCGCGGCGCGGGACAATCCCGACGATCACGTCTTCGATCTTTTCCAGCAGGCAGCCTATCCCACCCAGCCCATCGGCCGGACGATTCTGGGCACTGTAGACTCGGTACGCACCTTCACGCCTGAGACCGTCCGCAAATATATGCGACGCAACTACGTGGGCGACCACATGGTCATCGCGGCGGCCGGCAATGTCGATCACGAGGGCTTGGTGCAGGTTGCCCGGCAACGCTTTGCCGACTTGGCGCCGAATGGTGCCCCTGCGCCGCAGCGGGCGGAGTATCAGGGTGGCCAGGAGCGTCTCGTTTCCGACCACGAACAGGCCCACATCGTCCTTGGATTCGAAGGGCGCGCCTACAATTCGGATGGTTTTTACGCAGCACAGGTGCTCGCCTCGATCCTGGGTGGCGGCATGAGCTCTCGGCTGTTCCAGGAAGTCCGCGAGAAGCGCGGCCTCTGCTACTCGGTCTATTCCTTCCATTGGGCCTTCGCCGACAGCGGCGTTTTCGGCGTTGCCGCCGCAACCGGCGAGGAAGAGGTGGGCGAACTGGTCCCGGTCGTGCTCGACGAATTGCGCCGGGCCACTGAAACCATCACTGATGAAGAGGTCGTGCGTGTGCGCAATCAGATTCGCGCCGGTCTGCTGATGTCGCTCGAAAGCCCTTCCGCCCGCGCTGGGCAGCTGGCGCGCCAGCAAATTCTGTGGGGTCGGCCCATTCCGATGCAGGAAACGGTCGAGCGCATCAACCGCATTACCGCACAACGCGTGCGCGATGTCGCTGAGCAGATTTTCACCCAAGGGTCGCCCACGCTGGCCGGAATCGGTCCCATCGACCGCCTTGTCGATGTCGAAAGCATCGGCGAAAGCCTGAAGCGCTGAACCGCAATGGTCTGGCCCTGGTCCTCACCGGCGCCGCTTGTTGTCCTCAAGGGTCCTCGAACCCTGCTGCGCCTGCCCCAAATGGGCGACTACAAGGACTGGTATACGCTGCGGCTAAAGAGTCGGGATTTTCTGCGACCCTTTGAGCCTCGCTGGACCGAACTCGACCTGACAAGGCGCATCTATTCGATGCGCGTACGCCGTGCGCGCCAGGAAGCCGAGGAAGGCTCGGACTATACCTTCTTCATTTTTCTGCCCGACGGTCGCCGAGACGTGCTGGTGGGCGGGATAACGCTGTCCAATATTCGCCGCCGCGCCGCGCAGTTCGTCAATCTGGGTTACTGGATGGGGCAAGATTATGCCGGACAGGGAATCATGTCCGAAGCGGTTGGCGTTGTGGTGCCCTTCATCTTCGACACGTTGGATCTCCATCGCGTTCACGCAGCCTTTCTTCCCACCAACCAGGCGTCCCGGCGGGTGCTGGAGAAGAACGGTTTCGTCGAAGAGGGCTATGCCAAGCATTACCTGCAAATCAACGGCCGCTGGGAAGATCATGTGTTGATGGGTCTGACTCGCGAACGCTGGGACAGCCTGCGCTACACCCCAGAGTTTCGGGTGGCCTGATCCCAGCCTGCAAGGGGTTGTTGCCGATTGGCAACAGGAAACATCGCTTGTCGCCCGCGCCAATCTCCCTTACCAAGTTAACGCCCTCTGGGAGGATCACGACAAGGCTTGTCCGGCTCGCGTTCATCGCGAAGTGACGGCCGCCATAAAGAAGTCCAGAGCAGGATATAGCTGCCCCTGATGCGTCATTTCATTGCACTCGCGATCTGTCTGGCTTTCGCGCTGGTCCTGTCCGCACCCTCGCGGGCATTCGAGGTCATTTCGGTTCCCGAAGATATCAACGCGGTCAACCTGTCCGAGGTGATCGAGGTCGTCCCGGGACAGGACGGGCGCGTGCAGCTGTCCACCGCACCGGACGCCGAGGGCATTATCCGGCGCATTGAAGTGCTGGCGAGCGAGCAGGGCACCAATCCGTTTTTCGCGCTCATCGCCCTGCGCAACGACAGCGACCAGCAGATCGAGCGACTGCTCGTAGCGCCATTTTTCCGGCTGCCCGGTTCGGGCGTGTTCGACCCCGACCTCGGGGGAGGGCGCATCACCGCAGTAACGCCCAGCGCCGGCATTCGTCCTGTACGGTTGCCCGATCCCGAAGCGGATGTGTTCGAGGTCACACTCGACCCCGGCGCAACCATGACGGTGATTGCCGAACTGTCGTCCAGCAGGCTGCCTGAACTTTATCTCTGGGAGCCCGGCGCCTACCGCGACTATGTGAATGCGTTCACCCTGTTCCGCGGCGTGGTTCTCGGCGTGGCAGCTTTGGCGGCCGTGTTCTTGACCATCATGTTCGTGGTGAAGGGGCGGGGTGTGTTCCCGGCCACGGCGGCCTTTGCCTGGGCCGTGCTGGCGTATCTATTGATCGATTTTGGTCTGATGGGGCGCCTGCTGGGCCTCAGCGCCACCGGCATGCAGCCGCTGCGGGCCGCCGCCGAGGCTGGCATTGCGACCACGCTTGCCGGCTTCCTTTTTATCTACCTCAACCTGCACCGCTGGCATCTGCGCTTCATCCATCTGGCGTTGGGTCTTGCGGCCCTGTTTCTTGCGCTGTTTGCGTTCGCCTTTTTCCAGCCCGCCATTGCCGCCACCATTGCGCGGCTCGTCATGGCGCTTCTGGGCGTGTCCGGCTTCTTCCTGATCCTGCTTCTGGCCTTGCGCGGCTACGACCGCGCCGTGCTCATCGTGCCCACCTGGATCATTTTCATTGCCTGGCTGATCTACGCCTGGATGGTGATTTCCGGCCAGGTGAGCAACGACATCGCGCAGCCCGCCGTTGCCGGTGGGCTTGTGCTGATCGTCATGTTGCTCGGCTTCACCTCGGTGCAGCATGCCTTCTCGGAAGGCCAGGTCTCCATTGGCACATTGAGTGAAGTCGAACGACGGGCCCTGGCGCTCACGGGTTCGGGTGATTTCGTTTTCGACTGGAATATCGAGCGCGACCGCGTGACCGTCAGCGACGAACTCGCGACGCGTCTTGGTGAGAGGCGCGGAGCCTTGCGCGGCGCCATCAAGCATTGGCTGGACCGTGTGCATCCGGACGACCGCGACCGTTTCCGCACCGCCTTCGACACTTTGGTTGAGCTCCGGCGCGGCAAAGTTTCGGCGGATATGCGTGTTGCGGGCCATGATGGCAATTTCCGCACGTTCCGCATGCGCGTTAAGCCCGTGCTTGGCGGGGACGGACAGGTCAACCGGATCGTCGGGACCTTGCAGGACGTGACCGAGGACCGCGCCTCGCGCGCGCGCCTCCTGCACGACGCCGTGCATGACAGCTTGACCGGCCTGCCCAACCGCCAACTCTTCCTCGACCGGCTGGAGCGCGCGTTGGTCCGGGCCCGTGCCCCCGGTGGCCATCGCCCGGCTGTCTTCCTGATCGATATCGACCGGTTCATGGAGCTTGAGGAGCGCATCGGCCATTCCGCCGCCGATTCAGTACTGCTGGCGATCTCGCGGCGCATCTCGCGCATCATGCGCCCCCTCGACACCGTGGCGCGGATTTCCGGAGACCAGTTCGCCGTTATCCTGGCTTCCGAGCAGGCGGCCGCCAAGATTGCCGAAACAGCCGAGCAAATCCGCAAGACCCTCAAGGCGCCATTCAACTTCGGGGATCGCGATCTTGCGCTGACAGCCTCCATCGGCGTCACGATTTACGACAGCAATCCCTCGACCGCTGCCGATGTGCTGCGCGATGCCGAACTCGCCATGTACTACGCCAAGCGTCTCGGGGGAGACCGCATCGAGGCCTACCGGGCCTCGGCTCGCTCCATCTCGGCTTACAACAAGGCAAGCGAGGAGGACCTTGAGCGTGGGCTCAAGCAGGGCGAACTGCATGTACAGTTCCAGCCGGTCATTGATCTTGAATCGGGGCAGATTGCCGGCGCGGAAGCCCTCATGCGCTGGAACCACCCCACCCGTGGCATTGTCACGCCCGATGAGTTTGTGCCTTTGGCCGAGCGGTCCGGCCAGATTGAAAAGCTCGGTCGGCTTGCCTTCGAGCAATCCGCTGCACAGGCCCGCGACTGGTTGACCACGATTGGCCTGCCGCCGGGCTTTTTCATCTCGGTCAATCTTTCTCCGTCGCAACTGGCGACGGAAGCCCTGCTTGGTGATATCCGCAACCTTGTGGCGCAGGATCGGACCCTTGCCGGTCATCTCAAGCTCGAGATCACCGAAAGCCAGGTGATGACCAATCCTGAGCATTCCGCCTATATGCTCGAAACGCTTCGGGACATGGGGCTGGGGCTGGCGCTCGATGATTTTGGCACCGGGCACTCTTCGCTGAGCTATCTGCACCGCTTCCCATTCGACACGATAAAAGTGCCGGCGCCGTTTGTGCGGCTGGGTGCCGATAGTGGGATTTCCCATACACAGGCGCCCATCATTCGTTCGATCGTGGCATTGGCATCCGACCTCGATCTCATGGTCATTGCCGAGGGCGTCGAAACCAATGAAGAAGCCGAGCGTCTGCGGGCGCTGAACTGCAAGTTCGCGCAGGGCTTTCTTTTTGGCAGCGCTATTTCGGGCATGGAGCTGGGCAAGAAGATCGCCACCCAGCTCGGCCGCTAAGGCCTAGCCGTGGCCGGCTTCAGTGCTGAGGCTGGCACGGGTGATGTTGAGGATTGCCAAGGCCCGGTCGTAACGCTGCTCGACCGGCGTTTCGAACAGCAGCTCGGGACTGAACGGCGCAGTCAGCCAGCCGTTGTCGGCGATTTCCTGCTCAAGCTGCCCAGAGCTCCAGCCGCAGCACCCCAGCGCAAAGAACGTCCTCCGCGGCGCCGGGCCGAAGGCCATGGCCTTGAGGATATCCAGCGTCGCGGTAAGGCCGATTTCCTCACCGATATGATAAGTATTGCCGCTCTGGTAATCGTTGCTGTGCAGCACGAAGCCGCGACCTTTTTCAACCGGGCCGCCCCGCATCACCGCGCGATTACGGATCGAGTCAGGCAGCCGAATGACCGCATCGGGGTCGCCAAGGTCGAGCTCGTCCAGAATGTCCGAGAAATGCAGGTTGGCCAGTTCCTGGTTGACCACCAGACCCATGGCGCCCTCGCTTCCGTGCCCGACGACAAGGATGACGCTTTCGGCGAAGCGCTCATCCTCCATGCCCGGCATGGCGACCAGAAATTGTCCTTCCAGAGTAGTCATGCCCTTAGTGTAGGGATGCAAGCTGCCCATGCCAAGCTTAGGGCGGAAAAACACCCGCAACCCTGCATCACGAAGCCCTGATTGGCTGCTAGCTGTTCCTTCATATTCTGCTGCGCTAATTCCTCGTCATGCGCCCATCTAGTCTCGCCCTCACTCTGATCTTTGTCGCGCCATTGCCCATCCTGGCTGGTGAAACGCCCTGGCAGGAGGTCGGCCCAGGCGTTTCCGTACGGCTGATCAGTGCCGGCCCGCCGAGTGCTGACGGCAAGGCTTTCGCAGCGCTCGAAATCAGCATGCCGGAAAACACCAAGACCTATTGGCGAGTGCCGGGCCAGGCTGGCCTGCCGACGGAGCTGGATTTCAGTGGCTCGACGGGTATTGTCGGTCACACCCAGCACTGGCCCTACCCGGTGCGCCACGAGCAGGATGGAGTGCTGGACTACGTGTACTTTGGCGACACCGTGCTCCCCATTGAATTGCAGGTGGAGGGAAGCGATCCAGCAATTGCCCTTGATGTGACCATGGGCATCTGCTCGGAAATCTGCGTGCCTGCCCAGGCCCGTTTTGACCTGCCCCTGACCGACGCAGCGCCCGACCGTGCCAATGGGTTACGCGTCCGCCAGGCCATGGCGGAAGTGCCGCTTGAATGGGACGAAAACGCGCCGCCGATTGGCGCCGTCGTGGTTGCCCCAGCGGGCGACGCCATTGCCGTTGAGGTGGACCCCGAATTGATCAACGTCCAGAGCCTCATCGCGTCCACCGTCTCAGGCCTTCCTCTGTTCGGCGCGCCGCAAAAAAGCCCCAACCCCGACCTAGTGCTCCTGCCGGTCCTGGCCAAGGGCGACGGCCAGCCGCTGGAGGCTCTGGACGTCAGCCTCACCTTCATGACGGAGCAGGGCGCGTTCGAGGTGCACCGCGTCGTCGGGGAGACCATTGCGGCCCGGAGTGAGGACTGAGTTTTGCCGCCCTGCACTTGTGCGCTGACCAAAAGCCGCATATCGCAGGACATGGACTAGTTTGGATACGGCATTGCCGGCCAGGGGATGGGGCGATCTACCGATGATCAAGCGCGGCGATACCATACCGGCTCTGGGAGTGAAGCTGGTGAGCTCATCGGGCACCGCGGACGAGACCACCGCGGACGTTTTGGGCCAGGGGACTGTGGTGCTGTTTTCCGTGCCCGGCGCCTTTACGCCGACCTGCCATGTCAACCATCTGCCCGGTTTTGTCGCCAATGCCGGCAAGCTGCGCGCAGCAGGTGTCGACCGCATCATCTGTGCTTCCGTCAATGATCATCATGTCCTCAAGGCTTGGGCCGAAGCATCGGGCGCGCTGAATGATGTGGAGTTTATTGCCGACGGCAATGCCGATCTTGCGCGCGCCTTGGGCTTGGATAAGGATTTCTCGGAATTTGGCATGGGGACGCGGTTTGTGCGCTCTGCCATGATCTTGCGTAACGGCGTGGTCGATGCGGTCTTCGTGGAAGACGCGCCGGGGGTGAACGCCAGTGGCGCGCCTGCAATTCTGATGGCCTTGGAAGCCGCAGCTTAAACCGCCGGAGCCGATAGCAGATGATCAAGAACTTGACCCCCGCCCTGCGCCTCTCGGCCCTTGCAGGCCTCGCCGTAACCCTGGCGGGCTGCTCGATGGGCGGGCTGATGGGTGGCGGCTCCCAGGCTGCCAATCCGTCCCTGCAAAACGCCACTGCAACGCCAGCGGCTGTTGCGCAAGCCCAGACCAATGCACTTCCGGTCATCGCCACCGAATGCCCGCCGATCAAGGTGCGGCTGGGCGGCGAGGCCATGTTCTATTACAGCGGTGGCCGGACAGGCGATCCCAAGGCCTTGCAGTATCAGGGCGTCATTGACGAGGCGACGCGCAACTGCGTGGTCTCCAATGGCCAGATCACCGTCAATATGGGCGTGGCCGGTCGCGTCCTGCTTGGCCCGGCCGGCAACCAGTCGTCCGTCAACGCGCCGATCCGCTTTGCAGTCGAGCGGGATGGGCAGGCTATCTACTCGGAAAAATACACCGTCGCTGTGCCAATTACGCCGCCGGCCCAGACCGCAGAATTTGCCAAGGTCGTGCAGAATGTTTCGATCCCCTATCTGGGCGGCGAAACCATCACGATCTGGGTGGGCTTCGACACCAGGGGCTAGCGCAAAATTAAGATGAAAAAGCCCGGAGCGATCCGGGCCTTTTTTTATTCCGCTGCCTTGGGCAGGTCTTCCCGCCGCTCCCATTTGAGGATGGGCTGGCGCGCCGCGCGCGTTTCATCGAGACGGCGGCGGGGCGCTTTCACTGGCGCAGCCATGAACCGCTCCTTGTTTCCACCCACGGCATCGCTGGCCAGTTCCGCCATCACATCGCAGAACCGGTCGAGCGTCTGCTTGCTTTCGCTCTCGGTCGGCTCGATCAGCATGGCCCCGTGGACGACCAGCGGGAAATACATGGTCATCGGGTGGAAACCCTCGTCGATCATCGCCTTGGCGAAATCGAGCGTCGTCACCCCTGTGCCCTTGAGGGAGCTGTCATCAAACAGCGCCTCGTGCATGGTGGGATAGTCCGGGAACGGCACCGAGAAGAGGTGCTGCAGCCGCGCCTTGACGTAGTTGGAGTTGAGCACGGCGTCTTGGGCGGCCTGCGCAAGCCCGTCAGCGCCGTGGCTGAGCATATAGGTCAGAGCACGTACATACATGCCCATCTGGCCGTGGAAAGCCGTGACGCGGCCCAGCGCCTGCTCTTCGACATGTTCTACCAGTTCAAGGCCGCTCTCTGCCTTGCGCACGAAGGGGACCGGCGCGAAGGGTGCCAGCGCTCCGGACAGCACGACCGGACCGGCACCCGGCCCACCGCCGCCGTGCGGCGTTGAGAAGGTCTTGTGGAGGTTGATATGCATGGCGTCGATGCCCAGATCGCCCGGACGTACCACCCCCATGATGGCGTTGAAATTCGCGCCATCGCAGTAGAAGAACGCCCCGGCGTCATGCACGGCCTTGGCAATTTCGATGACCTGAGGCTCAAAAAGACCGCAGGTATTGGGGTTGGTCAGCATGATCGCTGCGACTTCGGGCGACAGAGCCGCCTTCACCGCTTCCACATCGACAGTGCCATCAGCCTTGGCCGGAACCGGCTTTACGCTATAGCCGAGGAAAGCCGCCGTAGCCGGATTGGTGCCATGAGCGCTCTCCGGAACGAGGACGATCGTGCGATGCGCCTGGCCCCGGGCTTCCTGCGCGGCCTTGATGGCCATCATGCCCAGGAGCTCGCCATGCGCGCCGGCCTTGGGCGAAAGTGCCACGGCAGCGGTGTTGGTCAGCGTCATCAGCCAGTAGCTGAGCTGGTTCATCAACTCGAGCGCACCTTGCACGGTCGATACCGGCTGCAGCGGGTGGATGTCCGAAAATCCCGGTAGACGCGCCATCTTCTCGTTGAGGCGCGGATTGTGCTTCATCGTGCATGAACCCAACGGATACATGCCGCTATCGATGGAGTGGTTCATGCGCGACAGCCGCACATAGTGGCGCATCGCTTCGGGTTCCGTGAGGCCCGCTAGATCAATCGGGCTTTGGCGGCCAAAGCCACCAAGGCGGTCGCTGGTAATCTCAATGTCCGGCAGGTCGACGCCTGAATGCTCGGTATCGCCAATCTCGAACAGCAGCGGCTCATCGGGAATAAGTGCGGAGCCAGAGGCACTGGTGCTCGCGCCCGTGCCAATGCCGGTAGGGCGGCCTTGCGTATTCATGCTCATGCCAATTCCTCCGTCAGGGCTGCGGCAAGCGCGGCGATATCGGCTTCGGTGGTGAGTTCGGTCGCCGCAAGGATGATGAGGTTCCCCACGCCCGCTTCTGTCGGCAGCAACCGGCTCGCCGGTACGCCGCCCAGAATGCCGCGCTGTGCCAGACGCTCGACCACGGACGCACCCGGCTGGGTCACGCGAATGGTTATCTCGTTGAAAAATGTCTCGTTCCGAACCTCGACACCCGGCACCGCCGCGAGCGCATCGGCCAGTTTGATGGCGTTGGCGTGGTTGAGGCGGGCGAGACGGACAAACCCCGCCTCCCCCAGCAGTGACATGTGGATCGAGAAGGCGAGGGCGCAGAGGCCGGAATTGGTGCAGATATTGCTCGTCGCCTTTTCCCGGCGGATATGCTGCTCGCGGGTGGAAAGCGTCAGCACGAAGCCTCTGTTGCCGTCGGCATCCACCGTCTCGCCGCAGAGGCGACCCGGCATCTGGCGGATGAATTCCTTCTTGGTCGCCATTAGACCCAGATAGGGGCCGCCGAAATTAAGAGCATTGCCGATGCTTTGGCCTTCGCAGACGACGATATCGGCGCCAAGTGCACCGGGCGCTTCGAGCACGCCGAGCGAAACCACTTCGGTGATTACGACGATCAGCAAGGCGCCCTGTGCATGGGCAACCTCGGCGGCGGTCTTGAGGTCTCGCAGGTGCCCGTAGAAGTCCGGCGTTTGGAGGACGATGGCAGCGGTGGTGCCGTCGATGTGCTCCAAAATATCGCCCTGGCCCTCGGGGGACGGGGAGAGGCAGACGAGGTCGGGATCGTCCTTGAGATAGGCTTTGACCACATCGCGGTAATGCGGATGGAGACCGCCCGAAAGCACGATTTTGTTTTTCCGGGTGATGCGGCGGGCCATCAGGACGGCTTCGGCAGTGCCTGTGGAGCCGTCATAAAGGCTGGCATTGGCCACATCCATGCCGGTGATCTTGGCGACCTGGGTCTGGAACTCGAAGAGCATCTGCAAGGTGCCCTGCGAGATCTCCGGCTGGTACGGCGTATAGGCCGTAAGCCATTCAGACCGCTGAATTAAATGGTCAACAGTCGCGGGCACATGATGGCGATAGGCGCCAGCGCCGACAAAAAACGGACCATCGCCGGCGGCGTGGTTCTTGTTGGCGAGGGCCCGCATGTGGGCTTCGACCAGGAATTCGGGCTGGTGGGCCGGGAGGTCGAGGGTGAAGGTCTTGAGGGCTGACGGGGGAACGGCGCTGAACAGGGCGTCGATATCGGGTGCCCCGATAACGCCCAGCATTTCGGCGCGTTCTTGTTTGGAATGAGGGAGATAGCGCATGATTTACTTCGTCAAATCCGCGTAGCCAGCGTCGTCGAGCAGGGTGTCGAGCTCACTCGAATCGGTGATTTTTACTTTGAAAATCCAGCCGCTCTGCTCTGCGTCACTGTTTAGCATTCCGGGCTCTGAGGTTAGCAGACTGTTAACCTCGACAACCTCGCCAGCCACCGGAGAGTAGATTTCCGATGCTGCTTTGACAGATTCCACCACGGCGGCCTCGTCGCCCTTCTTGAGTACCTTGCCGACTTCGGGAAGCTCGACGAAGACGATGTCGCCCAACTGCTCCTGCGCGTAGTTGGTAATGCCGACGATGCCGGTGTCGCCATCGACGCGGATGTATTCGTGATCGGGGGTAAACTTGGTGGTCATCTTGGGAGCCTCAAACGGATTTGCGGAAATAGCGGTGGGGAACGAAGGGGGTGGCGACGACCTGGGCGGGTTGAGCCCGGCCGCGAACTGAAACCTGCAGGTTTGTGCCGGGCACTGCGAGGGCAGGGGGCACGAAGCCAAGCGCGATGGCCTTGCCCAGGGTGGGGGCAAAACCGCCACTGGTGACAACGCCCAGCGGGGTGCCATCGGCGCCGAGGATTTCCGCCCCTTCACGAGCCGGGGCGCCCTCAACCATCAGCGCGACGCGTTTGCGGGTGAGCCGGCCGTCGCGTTCGGCCAGGATGCGGGTGGCGCCGGGGAAGTCGGCGGCCTCGCGTCGGCGCTTGGAGACAGCAAAGCCCAGATCGGCCTCGATGGGGGAGACGGTCTCGTCGAGGTCGTGGCCGAAAAGGGGGAGGCCGGCTTCAAGGCGGAGGCTATCGCGGGCACCCAGCCCGGATGGCTTGACCCGTTCGTCAGCCACAAGGGCGTCCCAGAGGGCGAGCGCATGGTCGGCGGGAACGAGGATCTCGAAGCCGTCCTCGCCGGTATAGCCGGCGCGGGAAATGGTCAGGCGGGTGCCGTTCCAGGGATAGGTGCCGTAGTGCATGAAACCCAGTTCAGTCGCCTCCGGAACAAGGTTGGACATGACGGCGACGGCGTCTGGTCCCTGCAGAGCGAGGAGGCCCCCGTCATCGGCGCGGTGGAGGACGGCCATGTCCCTCACGGCAGCGGCGATCAGGGCAAAGTCATGGTCCTTGGTGCCGGCATTGACGACGATCAGCAGCGAACCCGGTGTGGTGGGGGACCGCCCGATCATCAGGTCATCGATGATGCCGCCCTTTTGGTTGAGCAGGAGGGTATAGCGCAGCTGCCCTGGCTTGAGGCCGGCAATGTCGCCGCAGACCAGGGGCTCGATGAGCGCGGCTATGGCGGCGTGGTCGGCTTCGGGGTCGCCCGATGGATTGGCGAGCGTCAGAAAGCTTGGGCCCATATGGCTGACATCAAACAGGCCCGCATGCTCGCGGGTCCATTTGTGCTCGCTCATGATGCCGGTGGGATATTGCACCGGCAGGGCATAGCCGCCAAAGGGCACGATGCGGCCGCCCGCGGCGACGTGGCGGTCGAAAAGCAGGGTATGCTTGAGGTCTTCTGCGGCTTGGGCCATGAACTCTCTCTGGCTGGACGGCGACACGACAAGGCTTCGCCCGAAAGCGAAGTGCGTGCCCCCTCTGTCCTTGCCCTGAGAGATTTCCCGGCTGAGCGCCGGTTGCTACCTTCGGGGAGGCCCTGTGAAGAGCCTGCTTTCCAGAGTGTTTGACCGACTGCGGTCCTTTGGCCTGAGAGTTTCCGGGGCGGTTGCTCCTTCGGCGCTGGCGTTTTGCCAGTCTCTCCCGCAGTCGGAGGGCACCATGGTGGAGATTTTCCGGCCCGTCAATTGGCAGGAAAAGGTTGTGCCAAAGAAAAAGGCGGACCCGAAGGCCCGCCTCTCAATTCATCATTTGCCTGTGGCTTAGTTCAGCCGACCGGCGACGTCCGCGATGGCCTTGTCGATGACAGTGCCACCCTTCTTGTTCATTTCGTCGGTGAGAACGAGGCGGGCAGCTTCCACAGCAAGGTCCGCCGAACGCGAGCGCACTTCGGCAACGGCCTGCGCTTCGGCCTGAGCAATCTTGTCTTCCACGGCCTTGGTGCGGCGGGCGACGAGATCGGCCAGCGATGCCTGGGCCTCGGTGGTGAGGCGGGCGGCTTCTTCCTGTGCGGCAGCGATAATGCCCTGGGCTTCGCTTTCGGCAGCAATGCGCTTCTGTTCGTATTCGACCAGAAGGGCAGCGGCTTCTTCACGAAGGCGCTTGGCTTCGCTCAGGTCCGTTTCGATCTTCTTGATCTGCTTGTCGAGCATGCCGCCAATGATGCGCGGAAGCCCCACGTAGATCAGAAGGCCGACAAAGATGATGAGGCCGACAAGGGCGAAGAAACTGTTATCCATCCACTCTGGCATGGCGATTATCCCTTCACCTTGGCAACGGCTGCACGGACATTGTCGGCGGACACGTCACCAACAAGCTGGCCGACCAGCGCCTGGGCGGTTTCGGCAGCGATCTCGTCCACATGGGCGAGGGCGGCATCCTTGGTGGCAGCGATGCGGGCTTCCGCTGCGCTGACCTTGCTGGCCAGATCAGCTTCGGCTGCACCGCGCTTGGCGGCCAGATCGGCCTTGATGGCATCGCGCGTTTCGGCGGCGATAGCCTGTGCCTTGGCCTTTGCTTCAGCCAGTGCCGCTTCGTAGGAAGCGATGGCCGCGTCGGTCTTCTGACGGTCGGCATCGGCAGCCTTGAGGTCGGCGTCGATCGTTGCCTGACGCCGCTCGATGGTAGAGCCGACCTTGGGCAGGGCGACCTTGCTCATCAAGACGTAGAGCGCGGCAAAGGAAATTGCGAGCCAGAGCAGCTGGCTGGGGAAAGTCGCCGGATCGAAGGGCGGAAAGACCTCGGAATGCCCGTCACCATGCGCCTCGGTAGTGGCATGGGTATTGGCAGTGGGGTCAAGGCCGTCCACGGGCTCGCCATGGCTGGCATCGATCGCGTGGTCGAGGTTTTCCTCGGTCGGCGTTTCCGCTTCTTGAGCGTAGGCTTGCGTTACCATCTGGTCGGGGTCCCGTTACATCCGGTCATCCGGCCTAAGGCCAGATATAAGCGCAGCCGGACTGAATATCCGGCTGCGTGTATCGACGTTCGCGCGAATTAGGCGACGAACAGCAGGATCAGAGCAACCAGGAACGAGAAGATGCCCAGAGCTTCGGTCATGGCCATACCGAAGATGAGGTTACCGGTCTGGCTCGGAGCAGCGGACGGGTTGCGCAGGGCACCCGACAGGAAGTTCGAGAAGATGTTCGACACGCCGAGGGCGGCACCAGCCATACCCAGGGTTGCGATACCGGCGCCGATCATCTTTGCGGCTTCAACATCCATTTGTTTGTCCTTTCGAGGGTCAAAGTTTTACCGGCGAAAAGCCGCCGTTTGAGGGACTCAACGTCTTAGTGTGATGGGTGGACCGCGTCGTTGAGGTACATCGAAGTCAGCACTGCAAACACATAGGCCTGCACTACCGCGACGAGCAGTTCGAGCGCCGTGATCGCAACCGTCATGATGAGCGGCAGCAGGGCACCCAGCCAACCCAGAGCGCCAAGGGCACCCAGGCTGACCACAAAGCCGGAGAACACCTTGAGGGTGATGTGACCGGCCAGAATGTTACCGAAGAGACGAACCGAAAGGCTGATCGGGCGCGACAGGAACGAAATGATTTCGATCGGCACCACGATGGGCAGCACATAGGCGGGAACGCCTGCGGGGACGAAGAGCTTGAGGAACTTGAAGCCGTGGCGGAAGAAGCCATAAAGGATCACCACCGAGATCACCAGGAGCGCAAGCGCCGCGGTGACGATGATGTGGCTGGTCACGGTGAAGAAGTAGGGGAACATGCCCAGAAGGTTCGCCACGAGGACGAAACCGAAGAGCGAGAACACGAAGGGGAAGAACTTCATGCCTTCCGTGCCCGCCGAACTTCTTAACATGTTTGCTACGAAACTGTAGGCCATCTCGCCCGCCAGCTGCAGCCGGCTCGGCACGAGGCTCCCCTTGGAACCCGCCAGAACCATGAAACCGGTCAGGACCGCCACGGTGACGACCATGAACAGAGCCGAATTGGTGAAGGAGAGGTTGAGGGCCGAACCCGTCGCCTCGTCACCGATATGAATCGGGAAAAGGTCATAGATGACAAACTGGTGGATCGGGTCAGTACCGGCCATGGAGCCCTCTAATCGTCATCAATTTTCTGTCCGCTTGTCGGTATCCACCGTCTGAGGCGGAACAGCCGAAGCGGTATTCAATTCCGTCACCACCTGGATGACGTTTCGGATTCCAGCGGCGAAGCCCACCATAAACAGAATGAGCAAACCCCAAGGGCTGGTCCCCAGGCCAAGATCGACAAGATACCCGATAAAGGTACCCACCAGAATGGCAGCTATGAACTCGCTGGCGATGCGCATGCCGCGCGCCATTCCGCTCATATCGCCAGACGCAGCTCCCGAGGCACTTGCGTCCCTGAGAACATGCTCGCGCTTGGCCGAAGCTATGCGCGATGCAAGATCGCGTGTCACTTCGTTTTTTTCCGGCTGGCCCTGGTTATTGGGGGGCTTTGCCATCCCGTACTCCCTGGCCCGCCGTACCGGATTTCCGGTGCCTTTTCAGGTCGGGCGCAACATAGTGGGGGGGTAAAAAGGTGTCAAGGCGGCACGTTTTGACTTAACATATTGTTTCAAAACGGTTTTTGGCGGCGGAGCGCGGGTGCGTCATGCTGTCATCTCCCTTATGATGGCGGAGTCATGGCGAGGCGGGGGAATCTGAGGACATCCGAGGCGCAATCCGGCCCATTGGCCGCAACCGGGAGGGCAGGGCAGGTGTTGAGATTTGCCGACGATTAAGGCAAGTCGGATGCACCACTCCATTTTGCCAGGCGAGACACCATGAACCTGCCCGATATCGAGCGCCTCGTTTCAGAACTTCTTTCGCGGGGCGACATGAACGAGGACACGGTTGTGGACCTCAACCGCATCCTGGCCGAAGCGCGGGCCGGCACGGCCGATCCCGATGATCTCGATTACCTCGCCGCACTGCATGCGCGCATCGTGCTGAGCGGTGAGGTCCCGGCCGAAGACGCAGTTTCCGAAGGGCGCGACGCGCTTGACGCCCTGCGTCAGGACAATGAGCGCCTGCGCGCCGAACTCGAGGATGCGCGCAACAGGATAGCCCAGCTCGAGGAGCAGCTGGCCGCGCAGGCGACGCTCTAGGCATCGGGTCAGCCGGCTTCGCGATAGCTTTCAGCCGTGCTGAGGTCGACCGAGACCAGTTGCGAGACACCGCGCTCGGCCATGGTGACGCCGAAAAGCCGGTCCACCCGGCTCATGGTGATCGGGTTATGGGTGATCACCATGAAGCGCGTTTCGGTGCGCTGGCGCATATTGTCGAGGAGGTTGCAGAAGCGCTCGACATTGGCGTCGTCGAGCGGGGCATCGACTTCGTCGAGAACGCAGATCGGCGCCGGATTGGTAAGAAACACCGCAAAGATGAGGCTCATGGCGGTGAGCGCCTGCTCGCCGCCCGAGAGCAGGGTCATGGTCTGCGGCTTTTTCCCCGGCGGGCGGGCGATGATTTCAAGGCCCGCTTCGAGCGGATCGTCGCTTTCCACAAAGCTCAGCTCGGCCGTGCCACCGCCGAACAGGGTGGTGAAGAGCTCCTGGAAATGCGCATTGACCTTGCCGAAGGCCTCGTTGAGGCGCGCCCGGCCTTCGCGATTGAGCGCCGCAATGGCGCTCCGCAGCTTGGCGATGGCCTCGATGATGTCGTCGCGGTCGGCGACCATGGTGTCGCGCTTGTCCTGAACCTCTTCGGCTTCCTTTTCGGCCGACAGATTGACCCCGCCCAGCCGCTCGCGCTCGGCCTTGAGCCGGTCGAGCTTCTGCTCGGTGGCGTGCTCGGCCGGCAGCGCTTCCTCGGGCCTGACGCCGGAGGCTTCCAGCGTCCGTGACGCAGGAATGCCCAGCGATTCCTCGACCTGCCGCTCGATCTGCTGGCGCTGGGCGATGGAGCCCTTGAGACGCTCCTCGATGCGGGTGAGTTCGATGCGCACGGCGTTGAGCGCGTCGCCGGCTGCCTTGTGCGCCTTGTCGGCTTCCCGCCACTGAGTCTGCGCGCCGGCCAGGCGATCCCCTGCGGCCTGATGGTCGATCTTCGCCTGCTCGATCTGGTCATCGAGCTGGGCCTTGCGGCCGGCAAACCCGTCGGGCGCCTCGGCCAGATCCTTGAGCTGAGTCTCAACCTCGGCGCTGCGCTGGTCGAGCGTCGCCAGTTGTGCCCGGGCGCCGTCGCGGCGGCGTTGCCAGGCGGCGGCATCCCGGCTGAGCTGGTCGAGACGGGAGGCACGCATGCGGGCGGCGGCATCGAGATTGGCGAGGCGGGCGCGGGCCTGGTCGGCCTTGTCGCGAAGGCCGGTCAACCGATGCTGGGCCTCTTCGGCGGCGGCGGCAATGGCGCTTTCGTCACCGGCCTGGGCGAGAGCGGTTTCCGCCTCGGCCTGCGCACTCACCGCGTCGGCCAGGTCGGCGGAGAGCCGGGCGTGGGTTTCCTCAAGCGTGGTCCGGCGGGTGATGAGGTCGCCCACGGCGCGCTGCGCCTTGTCGAGCTCGGCCTGGGCGGCGGCAATGGCGTGCTGGGCCTTGCGCCAGTCCTCACGCGTGACGCGTTCGGCCTGGCGGGCAGCGTCGAGCGCGGCCATGAGCGCGTCGACGTCGCGCTTCCAGGCATTGCGCTCGCCCTTGGCGCGGGTGATGTCTTCGTCCAGTTCCCTGAGGCGGTTGCGCTGGGCGAGGCGCTGGGCGGCAGGGCTGGGCGCATCGGCGGCGGCGACGAACCCGTCCCAGCGCCAAAGCGCGCCGTCCATGGTCACGAGCCGCTGGCCCGGTTTGAGCGCAGCCATCAGCGCCGGACCGTCGACGGCATCGACGAGCCCGATCTGGTTGAGACGCCGGTCGAGCAGGTTGAGGCCGGTGACATGGCGCGAGAGCGGCTCGGCGCCTTGCGGCAGGGGCGGATCGTCGTAACGGTCGATGGCGATGGACCAGTGCATCGGCGCGCCGGCGTCCGAACTGGCTTCCAGATCATCGCCGAGGGCCGCACCGAGCGCGGTCTCGTAGCCGGGCTCGACCTTGAGTTCGTCCATCACCGCCGGCCAGAGGCTCGAGCCGGTATTGAGCATGCGGGCCAGGGTGGAGGCTTCGGCTTCAAGGCGCGTCACGAGGGCGTCGAGTTCGGCGAGGCGGGGGCGGGCGGCATCGAGTTGCGACTGTGCGGCAGCCGCGGCCTCTTCTGCGGAGAGAGCAGCGCGCTCGGCTTCGGCCGTGGCGCTCTGCGCAGCTTGCAGCGCCTCGCGCTTTTGCGTCAGGGTGTCATCGGCCGCCAGCGCGGCAATCACACCTTGCCTGTCGGTTTCCACGTCGCTCAGTTGTTGGGCGAGACGGGCATGGCGGTTGCGGGCTTCGCTGACATTGCGCTCGGCCTGGGCACGGCGGGCGCGCAACTGCGCCAGCGCACTGATGGCCTCGCGGCCGGCTGTTTCCGCTTCGGCAACGGCAGCGCGGGCCGCTTCTGCGTCCTGGCGCGCGGTGTCGAACTCGGCCTGCGCGGCGGCCTGTTCGGCGGCAAGCTGAGCTTCTTCCTCGGCATAGGCGGCAAGGGTGGTTTCGCTTTCGGCAACGAGCCCGCGTTCGCGCGCGCCATCGGCGGCGATCTGGCGGAGCCGATCTTCGAGCTCGGCGCGGCGCTGGCTGATGCGGCGCGCTTCGTCAGCCAGCTGTTCAGCCAGAATTGTGTAGCGCTGCAGCACGGCACCGGTGACGGCTTCGCGTTCGCGCAAGGGGGTAAGAGCGGCTTCAGCCGCTTCTGCGGCCTTCTGGGCCGCCAGCTCGGCATGGGTGGCGTCGGCCAGCTTGCGCACCAGCACGGCCTGGGCCGCCTCGTTTTCCTTTTCGGCGACGCGGGTCGCGACCCAGCGGATATGGAACAGCGTCGCTTCGGCGCGACGGATGTCGCCGGACAGCGCCCGGTAGCGCGTGGCCAGCCGCGCCTGGCGCTTGAGGGTTTCGAGCTGGCTTTCAACCTGGGCGATGATGTCATCGACGCGCTCGAGATTGGCCTCGGCAGCGCGCAGGCGCAGCTCGGCTTCGTGCCGACGGGAATGAAGACCGGAAATGCCGGCCGCTTCTTCGAGCAGGGCGCGCCGGGCGGTGGGCTTTGCGGCGATCAGTTCGCCGATCTGTCCCTGGCGCACCATGGCGGGGGAATGGGCGCCGGTCGACGCGTCGGCAAAGAGCAGCTGCACGTCACGGGCGCGCACTTCCTTGCCATTGACGCGATAAACCGAGCCGGCCTCACGCTCGATGCGGCGGGTGACTTCGAGCACATCGGCGGTATTGAGCGCCGCAGGGGCGGTGCGGTCGGAATTGTCGAGGACCAGCGTGACTTCGGCCGTGTTGCGCGCAGGCCGGTTGCCGGAGCCCGAAAAGATCACGTCATCCATGCCCGAGGCGCGCATGGCCTTGTAGGAGCTTTCGCCCATGACCCAGCGCATGGCTTCGACAAGATTGGACTTGCCGCAGCCATTGGGGCCGACAATGCCTGTTAATCCCGGCTCCATGACAAGAACAGTCTCGTCGCAGAAGGATTTGAACCCGTGGAGTTTGAGGCGGGAAAATTTCATCGGCGCCCCATGCTCAATGGAGCACCCTGACCCTTGCGAGGAGGGCTGGGGAAGGGATGCAGCGCGCGAAAGGCATCGTGCCCGTGGCGCACCCCCTCCCGGCCTCCCCCGTCAAGGGGGAGGTGAAGAACGAGTGTGCCGTTACTGCGCGGCAGGGGCGTCGGTTGCGGGGGCCATGGCGTCAGCCGCAGGGGCGTCGGCGGCAGGCACATCGGTGGAAGCAGCGGGAGCAACGAAATCGGCGGGCACGAGGGGGTCGATCTCGGCAGCGAGCTGCTCGAGCGTCTGTGCCCCCGAAAGCGTCTTGCCGTTGACATAGAAGGTCGGCGTCCCCGTGAGCCCGAATTCTTCCAGCGCCTGCTCACGCTGGGCTTCCATCCCGGTGAACAGGGCCTGATTCGTCAAGGCGGCGTTGAAGGTTTCCTCTGTAAAGCCGAGCTGGAGAGCGATGGCATAGATCGCGTCGCGCGGCTTGTCGGAAGTGGCCCAGGTGTTCTGGGTCTTGAGATAGGTGGCCACGACTTCATGGTAGGCTTCGCCGCCGGCGGCATCGGCCAGCATGAAGACGGCAGCGTCGAGTGCGTTGCGCACGAAGGGGCGCACGATGAAGCGGACCTTGCCGGTATCGACATACTGTTCCTTGAACGGATCATAGGCCGTGGCATGGAAAGTGGCGCAATGCGGGCAGGTGGGCGAAGCGTATTCGATGACAGTCACCGGCGCATCGGGATTACCGAGCGCATGATCCGCGAGACCGCCTGCCGGTGCCATCAGCTTGGCCATATCGACCACATCGCCGGCGGCCGCATTGGCCGGACCAACGCCGACAAGGCCGATGGCTGAGGCGGCTGCGGCAAGGATAAGAGTTTCGCGACGATTGAACTGCACGGGGTAACGCTCCTGAAATGGCTTTGCGGACACTACATAAGCCGAACGTGTCGGCAAGTGGGCATGACTATCACTTGGGGGTGAACAGACTATCCGCCTTTCCGTTCCGATCTGCCGGAGAGCGCCAGGCCCAGGGCCCGCAACGCTTCCCGCAGCTCGCTGTCCTCGACCTTTTCGGTCGCGGCGCCGACCTTTGCAATGGTGCTCGGGCTCGGTTGATAGCCCTTTTCGGCCTTCTGCCCTGAACCGGGCATGAACGGTTCCGCCGAGAGGCGCACCTCGGAAACAAGGACATAGCCGAAATAGCGGTTGACCGCCGCCGCAATGGCCGGGGCTTCATGCTGGGCAAAAAGCGCCTGACCCGGCGCACAACGCAGATACAGCACCGCCCCGTCCGCGCCATGGCTCGAGCGTGGCCAGCTCAGCTTGTCGGGCTGGGTGGTCTGGTTGAAGGGGGGCGGTGCGATGGTTTGCCAGAGGGTGATGATGTCCCGGCTGGCAAAGCCGCGCTTGCGCAGCACAGGATCGATGGCTCCGGCCAGCGCATCGGCGACCGAAAGTGTCTTGTTGCGGCGCTTGTATTCGGGCGGGTCTGCCTTCGACATGCCCGTGGAGTAGCGCGGGGCAGACAGGGCGACAAGGGGAAGGGCATCGATTGCGTCATATTGAATGGACCGGGACGGGCGCCGTCGTTACGCTGCGCCGTGTTGAGACCCGATTTGCCCCAATTGCTACTGCCCAATCCCCACCCCATCGATGCCGACGCCGTTCTCGACTGGTATGACAGCCATGCCCGGGACCTGCCCTGGCGCGTTTCTCCGGCTGACCGGAAAGCCGGGGTCAAGCCGGACCCCTATCGCGTCTGGCTGAGCGAAGTGATGCTGCAGCAGACCACGGTCGCGGCGGTGAAAGCCTATTTCCTCCGCTTCACCGGCCTTTGGCCGAGCGTGGAGGACCTGGCTGCGGCGCCGCTCGACGCGATGCTGCGCGAATGGGCGGGGCTGGGCTATTACGCCAGGGCACGCAACCTCCATGCCTGTGCCCAGGCCGTCATACGCGACCATGGCGGGGTGTTTCCCACCACTTCAGCCGGCTTGCAAAGCCTGCCGGGCATTGGCGCCTATACCAGTGCGGCCATCGCTGCGATCTGTTTCGACGAACGGGTGGCCGTGCTCGATGGCAATCTCGACCGCGTCCTGGCGCGATATTATGCGCTGCCGGTGCCGGTGCGGGAGGCCAAGGAGGAGCTGCGGGCGGCCCTGCAGGCTGCGGTGCCAGAGCGGGCCGGCGACTTTGCGCAGGCGATGATGGACCTGGGCGCCACGATCTGCGCGCCGCGCAATGCATCCTGCCTGATCTGCCCCTTGCAGCCCGGCTGCACGGCGGCCCGCCAGGGCAATCCTCTGGCCTATCCCATAAAGCCACAAAAAGCCGAAAAGCCGGTGCGCCGGGGCCATGCCTATGTGATGCAGGATGCGTCAGGCGATGTTTATCTCCAAAGCCGACCGGGCAAGGGACTGCTTGCGGGCATGACGGAAGTGCCGGGTTCGGACTGGGGAGCGGAGGCGGGGGAACCGGCCTATCCCGTTTCGGGCGCGTGGCGGCATCGCGGACAGGTCGTCCACGTCTTTACCCATTTCCGGCTGGAGCTGGAGGTGTGGTCCGCAGCCGTCGAACCCGATGGGCTCGACGCCGGCTGGTGGGCTGAGCCGGGGGCGCTGAAGGGCGAGGCACTGCCCACCTTATTCCGGAAGGTTTTGGCGCAGGCCGGGCTGGAATAAGCTTTCATCGGGCTGTCGAAATGGCGATCCCGAGATCGTCGCCTCGGCAGATGGAGGACAAGCCCGAACATGAAGCTTTATTTCAGCCGCAACCCCAATCCACGCCTTGCCATGGCGGTGGCGCGATATCTCGATGCCGACGTCGTCTATGAACTGGCCTCGCCCCGCGATCCGGCGCGTGGGCATGAATATCTGCACCTCAATCCCAACCTGCTCCTGCCCATTCTGGAGGGGCCGCAACGCCCGCTTTGGGAGGCCGACGCTATAGCGTGCTTTCTGTCGCGGCGGGCGGGGTCGGATTTCTGGCGGACCGATGGTGAGGAGCCAGAAATGATCCGCTGGATCAGCTGGGGCAAGGAGAATTTCGGCCGCGCCTGCGAAACAGTCGTCTGGGAGCGGGCCACCAAGCCGCGCTATGGCATCGGCGAATGTGACCCGGCGGCGGTGGAGGCTGCGTTGGTCCAATTTCACGAATCGGCGCGCATTCTCGACGCCGCGCTGGCGGGCCGCCAATGGCTGGTGGGCGAAACGCTGTCCTATGCCGATTTCCGTATGGCGACGTTCCTGCCCTACAACGACGACGCGCATCTGCCGGTCGAAGATTATCCGCAGATCAGCCGATGGGCGGGGCAACTGGAGCGAATCGCGGCCTGGGCGGACCCTTTTGCGGGTCTCGATGTACCCCCGCTCCCGCCTGTGCCGCGCTGAAAGAGGCGATGGGCCGCAACGAAAAAGGCCGCCGGGGCAAACCGGCGGCCAGTGAGTAGAGCCTGATAGGGTGATTGGAGGTCAGGATCAGGCAGAAAGCAAATCAAGTTTTTGACGAATGTCTGCCCTAAGGGAGTCAATGGGCTCGATCCGTCCGGATTGTTCGTGGTGCCAGAAGGTCCACCCGTTGCATGACTCGGATCCCTGAACCAGCGCACCGACCTTGTGGATCGACCCCTGGTGTGGACCCGAGACGAGCGAGCCGTCTGCACGAACCATGGCAGTGTAACGTTTCGTTAAGTCGAATAGTTGCGCGCCCGGTTCGATCAATCCCTGCTCGACCAGCGAGCCGAAAGGAATGCGCGCTTCCTTGCGCTTGGGCGTGATGGACTGGAGCGCTTCGAAAACGCCCGGCCGGATGGTGGCGATGCGCTGGCGCGCGCCCTCGATATAGGCCGCTTCCCGTTCGATGCCGATAAAGTGCCGGCCCAGCTTGCGCGCCACCGCGCCGGTCGTGCCGGTGCCAAAGAATGGGTCGAGCACGATATCGCCGGGCTTGGTCGTGGCGTTGAGAATGCGGAACAAAAGCGCTTCGGGCTTTTGCGTGGGGTGGAGCTTGCCGTCATCGGCATCCTTGAGCCGTTCCGACCCGGTGCAGATGGGAAACAGCCAATCCGAGCGCATCTGCGTGTCGTCATTGGCCAGCTTCATGGCTTCATAATTGAAGGTGACGCGGCTTTTCTGGCTTTTGGCGGCCCAGATCAGCGTTTCGTGGGCATTGGTGAACCGGGTGCCGCGGAAATTGGGCATCGGGTTGGCCTTGCGCCAGATGACGTCATTGAGCATCCAGAAATCGAGGTCCTGGAGCGCTGCGCCGACGCGGAAGATATTGTGATAGGAGCCGATGACCCAGAGCGCCCCGTCAGGCTTGAGCAGACGCCGCGCGGCCTTGAGCCAGGCGCGGGTAAAGGCGTCGTAATGGGCGAAGCTCTCGAACTTGTCCCAAGCGTCATCCACCGCATCGACCTTGGACTGGTCGGGGCGGGTCAAGCCCTGTTCAAGCTGCAGATTGTAGGGAGGATCTGCGAAAATGAGATCGATGGAGCCGGCCGGCAAACTATTCATGTGGTCGATGCAATCGCCCACAAGGATAGTATCGATCGGGAGGCGCGAGACCTCCCTTTCCGCATCGGCCACACGGGCCGTACGCGCGGTACGCAACATGGTCTTAACCCTAACGCAGTACTAACAAGACCGTTATAGCGGCCCAGGGTTAATGGAGCGTTCGCAAGGGGTTAGCGAGGGGTTAACCGGCCACGACCAGCGTTGTCCGCTGCACCAGAAGGGCGGCCACCGGGGCGAAATCGCTGCGGTGGTGGCGGCAGGGGCCGTGGAGGTCAAGGGCGCTGAGATGGGCCTTTGTGCTGTAGCCCTTGTGGCCGGCAAAGCCGAAGCCGGGCGCATCGCAATCCATGATTTCGCACATGCGGTCCCGCGTGACCTTGGCCACGATGGACGCGGCGGCAATGGACACGGAGCGACCGTCGCCCCCGATCAGGGCGAGGCCGGGGCAGGGCAGGCCGGGCGGCACGTCGCGGCCATCGATCAGCGCGCGGTCGGCAGGGACGGACATGGCCCGCACCGCGCGGGCCATGGCCGCCAGGGTTGCGCCACGGATGTTGAGGGACGCAATGTCGAGGGGCGGGGCGGTGGCTATGGCTACGTCGGCGCTCGCCATGATGAGATCGAAAAGCTCTTCGCGCCGCTCGGCGGTGAGCTTTTTGGAATCGTTGAGCCCCTCGGGAATATTTTGGGGGTCGAGCCGCACTGCAGCGACCACGACCGGACCGGCAAGGGGTCCCCGGCCGGCTTCGTCGACGCCGACGACACGCTGCGCGCCGCGAGCGATCAGCATGCTCTCATGGGAAAAGTCGGGAACGCCGGTTTCGGCTTCGAAAAGCACGGCGTCGGGCTCCGGAAGAATCGCGGCGCGGGGCATGGTCAGCCGGCCTCCCCGATGCGGTCGGTCAGCGCCGTGAGGTCGGGCACAAAGAGATGGTGACCCAAGGCGTTGGTTTCGCTCACAAAGTCGCGCAGGCTTTTGCTGGCCTGCATTTCGGCGCTGATGTCGCCCAGGATGGCCAAACGCATCTTGTAGTTCTGCATTTTCTGGAAGAAGCCACCGGCCAGACGCGTGCTAAGATCGAAAAATTCAGGCGCAAGGCGCTGGACGGGCACGACGATCATTTCCGTCTCGGTGCCGTAGGTCTCGCCCAGCAGGTCAAGCGCATCGTCTTCGCTGGCGAGGGTCGGACCGTCCGGATCGGCGAAAAAGAGGGTGCGGCCATTAAGCGTTTCAATCGACATCTGGGGCCCTGCCATATTCGTCCCGTTTTGCCTCTGATATAAGAGTCTGTGCCGGGGGGCAAAAGGCGAGAGAGATTTTATGCGCATCGTGATCGGCGCTGCCGCCCTGCTGCTGGCTTCGGCCGCGGCTTTTGCGGCCCCCTTCCATCATCCCTATGGCGAATGGCGGGAATATCACCGCGACTGGCTTGCGGCGTGTCCCGACAGCATCAATGAGGATGGGGAGGATTATTATTTCTATTCCTGCTTTGCGAGCACGGGCAGCGCCGAACTCAACAGTGCCAACCTGCCGGCCTACAAGCTGACGCTGATCCGCAACCGGCTCAATGGCGAACTGGATCTGGCCATCACAGTGGCAACCGACGAGGGCGAATACGATCCTGCCCGTCCAATGGTGCTGCAATTTTCCGGTGAACCGCCGCTCCCGCTCATGCTGGGCCGGGATATCGAGACGCGGTTTAACACGGTCAACCAGTTTTTCCTCGTCGATGACGCTGCCGAAACAGCGCTGATCGACACGATGAAAGAGCGCGTTGCCGTTACTCTAACCGTGCCCCTCAAGGGACAGGACGAGAGTGTGGTCACCCGTCTCTCCATGCAAGGCGTACTCGCCTCGCTCGACTTCATGGACACCTATGCCCGCAAGGTAAAGGACTATTAGCGCGCCTAGAAAAGGCTCATCTGCGGGCTTTCAACCTGCGGTGCGATGAAGAGATCGGTGCGCAGAGGCGGCATCTTGGCATCGAGGCCGAGCCGGTCGCGTGCCTTTTCGAAGCGCTGGCGCAGAAGCGTGGCATAGGGGCCTTCGCCGGTCATCCGCACCCCCCAGCGCGCATCGTAATCCTTGCCGCCGCGGGTATCGCGCACCAGCGACAACACGTGGCGCACGCGGTCAGGGAAATGGCGCAGCAGCCATTCGCGGAATACGTCGCGGACTTCGCCGGGCAGGCGCAGGAGGATCATCTGCGCGCTGACGGCGCCCTGCGCCTTGCCGGCATCCAGGATGCGTTCCAGTTCCATGTCGTTGATCGCCGGGATCATGGGCGAAGCGAAGATGGCCGTGGGCACACCGGCCTCCGACAGGAGGCGAATGGCCTCGAGCCGTCGCGCAGGCGAAGAGGCGCGGGGCTCCATCTTGCGGCTGAGCTTGTGATCCATCGATGTGACCGAAAGCGCTACCTTGACCAGGCCAAGCTTGGCCAGCTCGGTCAGGATATCGAGATCGCGCACGATCAGCGCCGACTTGGTCGTGATCATGACCGGATGACGCGTTTCCAGCATGACCTCGAGGATGCCACGGGTCAGCTTGTGCTTGCGCTCGGCTGGCTGGTAGGGGTCGGTATTGGTCCCCATGGCGATGGGCTTGGGCCGGTAGTTCTTTGCCGAGAGTTCGGCGCGCAGTGCCTCGACGGCATTGGCCTTGACGTAGATGTCGCGCTCGAAATCCACCCCGGCGGAATGGCCGAGATAGGCATGTGTGGGACGTGCAAAGCAGTACGAGCACCCGTGCTCGCAGCCGCGATAGGCGTTGATCGACCGCTCGAAGCCGATGTCGGGACTGTCATTGGTGGTGATGATGGTCCGGGCGCGCTCGAAATGCTCCACTGTCTCGAACTGCGGCAAGGTCTCGACGCTGCCCCAGCCATCGTCGAAATTTTCGCGCTGATGGGCTTCGAACCGGCCGGACCGGTTGGACTGGGCGCCGCGGCCACGGATGCGCTCGGATGACACCAGTTCGCGCCGCGCCAGATCGGCGTCGCGGCTGCGGCTCAGCCGCTCGAGAGCTTCAAAGGACGGGGCCTGATAAAGGGCCATGGTACATCTCCTGCCGAGCTGCACTCCGCTCGAATCGAGACCTGAAGTGTTGGGAAAGATGTAACATCGGCATGAGAACAAAACAAGAACTGCATGTTCTGCCTGGATCAGAGATGGCGATCACATTTGGCTGTAACAAGGGCGCTCAGTGAACAATCGCATCGCAGATTTGCGATTCTGGGGATGGACGGAAAATCGGCAGAGGCCTAAACAGCGGGCCTTTCGCGCCACTGCCTGGCGCCGCGACACGCAAGGGCACCGCTCACCGCACTATCCACGACCGTCCGTCTGCTGACAGGCGCTGTCGGGGATCTTTGGAAGACCTTGTCGAACCAAGGCTGGGTGACCCGTCGTCCTTGCGCCAGCTTCCTGGAGAGGAACCAAAATGACCATGGATGCCACAGTGGACGGTTTGTCCCAGAGTGCACCGCACCATCCCGACAATGCCGCGCGCAATCGCCTCGTCATTGCGGTGCTGCTGGTGTCGACCTTTGTGGTGATGCTCAACGAAACCATCATGAGCGTCGCCATTCCTTACCTCATGGTCGACCTGGGCGTGACCGCCGGGCTGGCGCAGTGGCTGACGACGGCTTTCCTTTTGACCATGGCCATCGTCATTCCGATCACCGGCTTCCTTCTCCAGCGCATCAACACACGGCCAATCTTCATAATGGCCATGTCGATTTTCTCTATAGGCACGCTGATCTGCGCCATCTCGCCGGGCATTGAAATGCTGATTGCCGGTCGCGTGGTCCAGGCCAGTGGCACGGCCATCATGATGCCGCTGCTGATGACCACGGTCATGACGCTGGTGCCGGCGGAAAGCCGCGGCAAGATCATGGGCAATATTTCCATTGTCATGTCGGTCGCCCCTGCCATCGGTCCGATGATCGGCGGGTTCATCCTGACCCACTATGACTGGCGCTTCATGTTCTATTTCACCCTGCCCATCGCGATCATCGCGCTGGTTCTGGGTGGGCTGCGGATACGCAATATTTCCACGCCGCGGGATGTGCCGCTCGACTACCTTTCGATCGTGCTGTCGGCCCTGGCCTTTGGCGGGCTGGTCTATGGCCTTTCAAGCCTGGGCGAGGGGGCCAGTCATCCGTCTGCCATTCCAGCCTGGCTGCCGCTGGCCATTGGCCTTGTTGGCATGGCTTTGTTCGTGTGGCGCCAGATCGGGCTCCAGAGGACGGGCGCTCCCCTGCTTGACCTGCGCACCCTGAAGTTCGGCAATTATACGGTTGCGCTGGTGACCATGGCGCTGGCCATGGCCGCCCTCCTGGGCAGCTCGATCCTGATCCCCATCTACACGCAGACCGTGCTGGGCCTCGATCCGTTCTATACGAGCCTGATTCTTCTGCCGGGCGCATTGTCGATGGGCGTGCTGGGCCCGATCGTCGGCCGGCTTTATGACCGCGTCGGCACGCGGCCGCTGCTGGTGCCGGGCGTGATCGCGGTGTCTGCCGTGATGTGGGCGCTGACCTTTGCCACCCAGTACACACCCATCTGGGCGGTGATTGCCGGCCACCTGACGCTGAGCGTGGGTCTTGCCTTTGCCTTTACGCCGCTCTTTACCGCGTCCATGAGTTCGGTGACGCCCCAGTTCTACTCCCATGCCAGCGCCATCATGGGATCGGTGCAGCAGGTGGCGGGCGCGGCTGGTATTGCCCTGTTCGTGGCGGTGCTGAGCCTGCAGACGGCGGCTGGCGCGGCGGCGGGGCTGAGCGAGCTCGATGCCCTGGCGGCCGGCGTGCGTGCCGGATTCTTCTGCGGCGCCATCGTCTCGGTGCTGATGGTTGTAGCGGCCTTCTTTGTCAGAAAGCCGGATGGCAAAGTGCCGATGGGCCATGGCGGCCATTAGGCCAGACCGCAAAGCAAACAAAAAAGGCGCCGGGTAAGACCGGCGCCTTTTTTGTTTTATCGTTCGGACAGGCGCGGCATCAGTTCCACGAAATTGCAGGGCTTGTGCCGATAGTCGAGCTGGTGGGTCAGAATACCCTCCCAGGCGTCCCGGCAGGCGCCGCGTGAACCGGGCAGGCAGAACACGAAGGTCGTGCCGACGAGGCCGGCCGTGGCGCGCGACTGGAGCGAGGACGTGCCCACCGTCGTGGCTGAATACTGATGGAACAGGACGGAAAACCCTTCCATCCGCTTGTCGAACAGAGGCTCCACCGCCTCGGGCGTGACGTCGCGGCCGGAAAAGCCGGTGCCGCCGGTAGTGAGGATCACGTCGACCGCGGGGTCGGCTACCAGCGCCTGCACAGCAGCGCGGATCAGTTGTATGTCGTCGCGGATCACCTGCCGGCTGTGACAGGTGTGACCATCGCCTTCGAGCAGCGATTTGAGCAGCGCGCCACCTGTGTCTGTTTCAAGCGTACGCGTGTCCGATACGGCGATGACGGCAATGGACAGCGGCTTGAACGCGCGATCCTCAAACCGGCTTGTCTTGAACATCGCTTCCGGGCTCCACCGTCTCGATCAACTCGTCAGGCACCGCGGCTTCCCGCTGCACCGGAATATCGTCCTCATCGCTTTCCCCGCGGGGGTCAAGCACAAAGGTTTCCGGCGTCACCTGCTTGTCGCTCATCGGCTGGAACGGCGCACGTTCGGCAGCATCGGGGCTCTTGCGTATGCGCATGCGCAGATACGCTGCCCCGGCCAGGGCGCCGTGGAACGTGGCCGTCACGAGGAAAAGCCCGACGGGGTTCCAGGCCCCCATGATGAGCGAGGCCACCGCCGGGCCAATAGCGAGGCCCACGCCCATGATCAGGAGCATGCCGCCAGCGATCTTGGCGAATTCGCCATCCTTGGCGAAGTCGTTGGCATGGGCGACGGCAACCGCATAGATCGGGTTTGCGGCAAAGCCATAGGCGGCAAAGAGCACATACATCGGCCAGCCCGCGGCCGGATTGATGATGACGGTGAGCGCGCCGACGAGGGCGGCGGAGCCGGAAAGCCCGATCAGCACCAGACGACGGTCGATGCGGTCGGACAGCCGTCCGAAAGGCACCTGGGCAATGGCGCCCAGAATGGCGGCAATGGCGAAAAGCAGCGCAATGCCGCTCGCGTCCAGCCCCTGTTCATAGCCATAGACCGGGGCCAGCGTGCCAAAGGCACCATTGGCCATGCCGACCGAAAAGGCCGCAATCGCCGCGACCGGGGAGGTGCGGTAGAGGAGGGCGAGGTCGATCCGGGCAGACTGGAGCGGCTTGGGCTGCGGGGTCGAGGTCAGCGCCGTGGGCAGGACGGCGCAGATGAAGCTGATGGCGCCGATCACAAAGGGGATATAGCCCGCGGTACCGGTCACCGACATGGCGACCTGCCCAAGGGTGGAGGCGGCCATGTTGATGGTGACATAGATCGAAAAGATGGTGCCGCGGCTTTTGTTGTCGGCAACTTCGTTGAGCCAGCTTTCCACGATCATGGCGGCGCCGGCAAAGCAGAAGCCGGACAGGGCGCGCAGCACGATCCAGCTGACATCGTTGATCAGCAGAAGATTGAGCAGGATGGTGATGGTGCCGATGGCCGCCATGACGGAAAAGGCCCGGATATGGCCGACCTTGCGCACGACGAGCGGCACCGTGAGCGACCCGGCGACGAAGCCGACGGACCAGCCCGTGCCAATGAGGCCCAGGGCAAGCAGGGAGAAGTTCTCTTCCGCGCCGCGCACCGACAGGAGCAGGCCTTGCAGCCCCCCACCGAACATCAGCAGGGCCGAACCGATGAAAAGGGCGTAGATTTTTATGACGGAAGCCATGGCACCTTTGGCCTTCGTGGTGGGCGACGCTGCAAATCAGTATGTGAGACCATAGCGCGCAGAAAACTGATTGCGAGCAGGGAATGCCCCTTGGGCCAAAAAAGTTCAGCCCAGACCCAATTCTTCGATCCGGGCACGCAGGCTGAGGAGGTCGCGCCAGGCCTGCTGCTTGGCGGGCGGATTGCGCAAGAGATAGGCGGGGTGAAGGGTCGGGAGTGCCGGCACGGCGTGATTGCCGATGCTCACATCCTGCCACTTGCCGCGCATCTTGATGATGCCGGCCGTGGTGTTGAAAACGGTCTGCATGGCCGACCCGCCCAAGGTCATGACCAGCCGGGGCGCGACCAGTTCCACCTGCCGCCGGAGGAAGGGCAGGCACAGCTCCATCTCTTCAGGCGTGGGCGCGCGATTGCCGGGCGGCCGCCAGGGCACGGTATTGGCGATATAGACCTTGGTGCGGTCGAGCCCGATGGCCCCGAGCATGCGATCGAGCAACTGACCGGACCGGCCGACAAAGGGCTTGCCCTGGCGGTCCTCCTCGGCGCCCGGCGCTTCCCCGATCAGCATGATTTTTGCCTCCGGATTGCCATCGGCGAAAACCAGCTGGGTGGCGCGGAATTTGAGGCCGCAACCATCATAGGCCTCAAGCGTGGCGCGCAGGTCTTCAAGCGAATTGGCGGACGCGGCCAGCTGGCGGGCCGCCGCGGGATCGCCGCCGACGGGGCCGGGCGGCACGGCGACAGGAGCGGCGTGTTGTTGCGGCGCGGCCCTGGGCGGCATGGTTGCGGGTGCGGGCGGCCTTTGCGCAAAGCGGTTGACCGGCTCCTCGCCCACGGCAAGGTCCACCCCGGCCGCGCGATACCAGTCGAGAACCGAAAGCAGTTCGTCACTATTGAGCGGGCGATCTTGAGACATTGGCCCCGTTATGTCACACCCCGCACGGTGCGGCCAGTCGCACGGGACACCAGGTGGATAGCATATGGCAGGCGCCGGAAATCGCGAGGTCTTGTCGACTGACGTGCTGATCGTGGGAGCCGGTCCTGCCGGGCTGGCTGCGGCGATCCGGCTCAAGCAGCGCCATCCTGATATCGCCGTCACGGTGGTGGAAAAGGCCGCCGAAGTGGGCGGGCATATCCTCTCCGGCGCGGTCATGGATCCCGTGGGGCTCGACGCGCTGATCCCGGACTGGCGTCTCAAAAATGCTCCCGTTGGCCCAGCGGTCACCGCGGACCACTACCACTTCCTGACGGCCAAGGGCGACTTCACCTTTCCCCATGCCCTGGTGCCGCCGCAGATGCGCACGCGCGACGGGTTGATCGTCAGCCTGGGCGACCTGGTCCGCTGGCTGGGTGAGCAGGCGAGCGAACTGGGCGTCGATATCTTCCCCATGACCGCGGCTGTGGACGTCCTGCGCGACGGGGACGGCCGGGTGCGCGGCATCATTACCGGCGATCTGGGCCTCGACAGGGCCGGAAATCCCAAGCCGGGGCATGCGGCAGGCATTGCGCTCGAGGCCAAATACACGCTGATCGGCGAGGGCGCGCGCGGTTCGCTCGCCAAGGCTCTCATTGGCGATTTCGCCCTGGACCGCGCCGCCAGCCCCCAGAAATATGGGCTGGGCATCAAGGAAGTCTGGGAAATCCCGGCAGAACGGCACCAGCCGGGCAAGGTCGACCATTATCTGGGCTTTCCGCTCGACAACGCGACCGGGGGGGGCGGGTTCGCCTATCATGCCGAGGACCGCAAGCTCTATCTGGGCCTGGTTGTCCATCTCGACTACCAGAACCCCACCCTGTCGCCGTTTGAAGAATTTCAGCGCTTCAAGACGCATCCCTCCATCGCGCCACTGCTCGCAGGCGCCAATCGCATCAGCTACGGTGCCCGCGCCCTGACGTCGGGCGGCCTCCAGGCCATCCCGCAGCTCGCCTTTCCCGGTGGCGGCCTCATTGGTTGCGCGGCAGGGTTCATGAATGCCCCCCGCCTCAAGGCCATCCACAACGCCATCCTCTCAGGCATCGGCGCTGCGGATGCCGTGGGGGAGGCGGTCAAGGCCGGGCGCCAGCATGATGTGATCGCGGACCTACAGCATTACGTCATGTCAACCGGGATCGAGAAGGAACTGCGCGGCGTGCGCAATCTCAAGCCGCTCTGGTCGCGCTTCGGGACGCTGGCCGGTGCAGCGCTGGGCGGCTTTGACATGTGGTGCCAAGCCCTTCTGAAAGTCTCGCCCTTCGGGACTCAGACATGGTCCACGCCGGACGCGAAGCGGCTCAGGCCTCTGGCGGCGGTGACGGCTAAGCCCTATTCGCGCCCGGACGGGGTGACGCGCTTCGACCGCGCATCGTCGGTGTTCCTCGCCAATATTGCCCATGACGAGGACCAGCCGGTGCATTTGAAACTGGCCGATCCGGCGGTGCCGGTGCGCGACAACCTGCCGGTTTATGGAGAACCTGCGCCGCTTTACTGCCCGGCGGGTGTGTATGAACTGGCCGAGGAGGGCGGCGAGCCGGTTTTCCGCATCCATGCGGCCAACTGTGTCCATTGCAAGACGTGTGACATCAAGGATCCCGCAGGCAACATCACGTGGGTCCCGCCTGAGGGCGGCAGCGGCCCGAACTACAGCGGAATGTGATCCTGCCCCCGAGGCGCACCCTTGCGGCGCGGTCGCAAAACGGACAAACATGGCGCGCAATTGCATCTGCAGCGATGCCGCAGCAGCGGCCTCAATTGGCGACGCGCGAGGAGATTTGAGACAAGTGGTTCCGACCTTCCGGCGACATGCCCGCACAATCCTGTCTGCAGCTCTCCTGGCTATCCTCGTCGCCGGCCCGGCCTACGCCCAGGTCAATATCGCCGACATTCTGAGTCCGCTGCGCCCGAGTGCGTCCGGCTCCTATATGGCGGGTCAGCAGGCGCTCAAGGAACTGCGCACCGAGGAAGCGGCGAGCTTCCTGTCTGCTGCCGCCCAGGCGGAATGGAACAATCCGATCCTCGTGGAGCGCGCCTTTGTCGCCCTGGCCGCCGATGGGCAGATCGAGCGCGCCGCCAGCATGGCGCGGCATCTGCAGGAACTGCAACCCGGCAATCAACTGGCCGATCTGGTGATGGCGGCCCAGGCGCTCAAGGAGCGACGTTACGGCGCCGCCGAGCGCATGCTCAGCAATGTGTCGCAGGACAGTTTCAGCGGTATTACGGCCGGCATCTTGCGGGCCTGGGCGCTGATCGGCGAAAAGCGCGTCGGGGAAGCCGACGTGCTGATGGAAAAGCTCGGCCGGTCGGGGCTCGAGGACTTCCTCGTTTTTCATCGCGCCCTCATGGCGGAATCCGCGGGCAATAGCGAGCGGGCGCTGGAACTCGCGGAGCGGGCCTTTTCGGCCGAGCCGTTCGTCGCGCGCATGGCCGAGGTTTATGCCCGCATGCTGGCCAATTCCGGTCAGTTCGAAGAAGCCGCAGACGTCATTGCCGAATTCGAGGGGCAGGGGCTGACCCATCCCGTGGTAACGCTGGTCAAGGAGCAGGTGGCGGCCCAGAAGCGCCCCGGTCCGTTCGCAGCGAGCGTGCAGATCGGCGCGGCCGAAATGTTCCACGGCATCGGCGTGGCCCTTTCGCGCGACGGCGCTGCTGACCTGTCCATGGTTTTCCTGCGGCTGGGCACCTATCTCGATCCCTCCGCCGACGTGATTGCACTGGCGACTGGCCAGTTGCTCGATCAGAGCAACCAGCGCGAAGCGGCAAACCGTATCTATGATGCCATTCCCGCCAATTCGCCCATGAGGCCTACGGCGCTGGTGCGCGTCGCGCAGAATCTGGATGCGCTGGGTGACCGTGAAGAGGCCCTGCGGCGGCTGCGCAACATGGTGGCGACCGAGCCTGAGGATATCGATGCGGTGTCCGTGCTGGGTGACCTGCTGCGTTATGACGAGCAATATGTCGCCTCCGCAGAGGCCTATAGCAAGGCCATCGAGCTCAGCGGAGGCGAAGCGCCCAGCGACTGGCGCTTCTACTATGTGCGCGGCATCGCCTATGAGCGGGCCAAGATGTGGCCCGAGGCCGAAGCCGATTTCCTCAAGGCGCTCGAGCTCAACCCCGACCAGCCGCAGGTCCTGAACTATCTGGGCTATAGCTGGATCGACATGGACATGCATCTCGAACGCGCCCTGGAGATGATCGAAAAGGCGGTCGAGGCCCAGCCACAGGATGGATACATCATCGATTCGCTGGGATGGGCCTTCTACAAGCTGGGCCGCATCGACGAAGCCGTCGAAACGCTGGAGCGGGCAGTGATGCTGCTGCCCAACGATCCCGAAATCAACGACCATCTCGGAGACGCCTACTGGAAGGCGGGTCGCAAGCTCGAAGCCCAGTTCCAGTGGAATGTCGCCAAGTCCGTCGATGCCGTGGGTCTTGTGGCTGAGCGGGTTGCTCCCAAGCTGATCGAGGGGCTGACCCCGGAAAACCAGACCGAATAGCCCTGATGGTCCAACCAATCATCGAGGCTGCGCCAGCCAAGATCAATCTGGCGCTCCATGTCACGCGCCGTCGCGAGGACGGCTATCACGACCTCGAAAGCCTCGTGGTCTTTGCCGACCTGGCCGATGATCTGGTGGCCGAGGTCGCCGAGACCGATGCCCTTTCCATTGTTGGCCCGTTTGCCCACGCGCTTGGCACCGACCCATCAAACCTGGTGTTGCGGGCCGTGTCGGCCTTCCGCAATCGCTGGCCGGAGCTGTCGCCCGCCGGCCTGACGATCCGCCTGACCAAGAACCTCCCTGTTGCCGCGGGCATTGGCGGTGGATCTGCGGATGCGGCGGCCGCCCTGCGGATCATGGCGCGCCTGTCAAAGGAACCGGTGCCCGTTGCAGATCTGGCCGACCTCTCCGCGACACTCGGGGCGGATGTGCCTGCATGCCTCTTGTCCCGGCCGCTCGTGGCCCGGGGGGTAGGCGAAATTCTCTCGCCTCTGCCCGAATTTCCGGCCCTCCACATCGTCCTCGTCAATCCGATGATTCCGGTGGTGACGGCCGATGTGTTCCGCAGGCTGCGCGCCCACGACAATTATCCCTTGCCCACCCTGCCATCCCCGCTAACGCGGCCGGCGCAACTGGGGCTCTGGCTATCGGAAACGCGCAACGATCTCGAGCCGCCGGCCATCAAGCTTGTGCCGGAAATCGGCATTCTGGTCGAGGAACTGGCAGGGACGTCCGGCTGCGTGCTGGGTCGCATGTCGGGGTCAGGCGCGACAGTGTTCGGGCTTTTCGGTTCGGAAGGGCAGGCGCATGAGGCCGCCAGCCTGATCCGGCGGCTCCATCCCGATTACTGGGTCGGCAGCGCGCCTTTGCTGGGTGTGGCGGAGTAATCCACACGCCCGGATTTGGCGTGCCTAACTGGCGCGGCCCACGCTGTGATCCACCACGTCGCTGAGGATGGTCTTGATCTCGCTGTCGGGCACAGAAGCTAGGGCGGCGATGGCGGCCCGCGCGTGATCTTCGGCCTTGGCTAGCGTACGGTTCAGCGTGTCGTAGCGATTGAAGATCGCGACCACCTGATGCACTTCCAGATCTGTGGCCTCGGCATTACCCAGGGCGCTGGCGATAATGGCACGCTCGCTCTCGGTGGCGTCGCCCAAAGCCAGGATCACCGGCAGGGTCATCTTGCCCTCGCGCAGGTCATCGCCGACATTCTTGCCCAGCGTGCCGGACTGCCCGCCATAGTCGAGCGCATCATCGACCAGCTGGAAGGCATTGCCCAGTTCGAGCCCGTAAAGCGCCATGGCCTCGCAACCGGCCGCATCCGCTCCGCCCGACATCGCGCCAACCTTGCAGGCGGCTTCGAACAGCACGGCGGTCTTGGCGCGGATCACCTCGGCATAGTCAGCGGTGGTGGTCTGGAGGTCGCCGGTCTTGGCGAGCTGGAACACTTCGCCTTCGGCCATAACCGCGGAAGCGGCGGACAGCACGCCCAGGGCGTCGATGTCGCCGGTTTCCACCATCATCATGAAGGCCTGGCCCAGGAGGAAATCACCCACCAGAATCGAGGCCTTGTTCCCCCACACCATGCGCGCAGCCGGCTTGCCGCGGCGCATGTCGCTTTCATCCACGACGTCGTCGTGGAGCAGGGTGGCATTGTGCATGAATTCAACGGCGGCCGCGAAATTGACCGCATTGCCCTTGCCGCCACCAAAGGCCAGCGCCGACGCAACGGTCAGCATGGGGCGCAGGCGCTTGCCGCCGGAATCGATAAGATAGCGCGCCAGCTCGGGGACCATGTCCACATGGCTCTTGGCCCGATCCAGGATGAGCGCGTTGACGCGTGCCATATCGTCCGCAGTGGCGGCCATCAGCCGCTCGACCGGGTTCATCTCTGGCGCTTGTTTCATCTGGGGCAGAACTGACACCGCCGTAACGTCCTTGTTGCCAGAAGGGCAAACTGGTTGAGACCAACGCGTGGGGCCATATAAGGTCGCACGAAAACCAGCCCTTGGGGTGCGATGTCCCTAGACCAGCCTGCCGACTTTGTAAAACATCAAACGGTGACGCGCGACGCCTTTTTGGGTGGCAGGCTCACTCTGTCGCAGCCTGCCAGAGGGTTCCGGGCCGGGCTGGACAGCGTTTTGCTCGGCGCGGCCGTGCCGGAGGGCACCAAAAGCGTGCTCGACCTTGGCGCGGGCGTGGGTACGGCCGGTCTAGTCGCCCTGGCTTTGGGGCGTGCGTCGCAGGCCGTTCTGGCGGAACGGGATGAAGCGGCTTTCGGACTTGCCGGGCAGAATATCACCGGGAACGGGTTCACAGGCCGGGCCGAAGCGGTTTGTGTCGATGTGACCGCGTCGGGCGCGGCGCGGCGTGCGGCAGGGCTGGCGGACAATGGCTATGCCGCGGTCATCGCCAATCCCCCTTATTTCGCGGCGGGACGGGGCACGCTGGCGGCGGCGCCGGACAGGGCGGACGCCCGGCATATGGATGGCACGGAGCTCGATCTCTGGGCCCGCACTGCGGCGGCCGCGGCCATTGCCGATGGTCTCGTCATTTTCATTTATCCGGCCGAAGGGCTGATCGCTCTTCTTTCGGCGCTGGCACCCCGCTTTGGCGGGCTGACGGTGCTGCCGCTGGCGCCGCGACCGGGCGCTGATGCCTCCCGCGTGCTGGTGCGGGGCACCAAGGGTTCGCGGGCGCCGCTCAGTCTTCTGGCGACGCGCTACCTTCATGGCCCAGACGGCCATGGCTTTGCGCCGGAATTCGACGCCATCCTCAGGGGAACTGCCGCCCTCGACTGGTAATTGCCTGACCCACTGCCTAAATCTGGCGCGAACCAAAGGGAACATCCATGCCAGACACGCCCGCAGCCAAGCGCAATTGGCTGAGCCGAATTGTCCGTCGACCTCCGGTCGTGCCCGTCGTGCGGCTGCATGGGGTCATCGCCGCCGAGCAGCGTCCCGGCCGGCTCAATATCGCAACGGTAGAACCCCTTCTGGCACGCGCCTTTGCCATCAAGTCGGCACCGGCCGTGGCCATCACGATCAATTCACCCGGCGGCTCTCCGGTCCAGAGCAGGCTGATTTCTAAACGCATCCGCGACCTGGCTGATCAGCACACCAAGCCGGTCCTTGTCTTTGTCGAGGACGCTGCGGCATCGGGCGGCTATTTCATCGCTGTGGCCGGGGACGAAATCCTTGTCGATCCGTCGTCCATTGTCGGATCGATCGGCGTGATCATGGCGACATTCGGCTTTGTCGGTGCCATCGACAAACTGGGCATCGAGCGCCGGGTGCATACGGCGGGGCGCAACAAGTCGACCCTCGATCCCTTCCTGCCCGAAAAAGCCGAGGATGTGGAACGGATCAAACAGTTCGAGCTCGACATTCACCAGGTCTTCATCGACCACGTGAAGGCGGGCCGGCGCGGAAAGCTCAAGGCGCCGGACGATGTGCTGTTCACCGGCGAATGGTGGACGGGCCTGCGTGGGATCGAGCTGGGTCTCGTCGATGGCGTGGGTGATCTTCATGCCACCTTGCGCGAGCGCTATGGGCCGGAAGTGGTACTCAAGCAGATCGCGCCCAAGCGGCCATTCCTGGCCTTGCCCCGACTGGGCGTTTCGGCTCAATCTCTGCTAGAAGATGTCTCCAACTCGATCGAGGACCGTGCCTTTTGGGCGCGTCTCGGGCTTTAGGCTAACCGCGCCATGCTGCTCCGCATCCTGCTCTTCGCGTTCCTCGCCATCGTCATCTATCTAGGCATCCGCCGGATCTGGAAGGATTGGTCGGGCCTGTTCAAAAAGGAAGAGCAGGAGGCCCGGCAATTGCAGCGCGAGCGCGACCTGGCCGAGCGGGAACGGCCCGATGTGATCGATCTCAAGCGCGGCGATGACGGCACCTTCCGGCCCAAGGGCAAGGACGAGGCCGACAAGCGCCATTGACCCGCGGGAGCCGCCAAACTAGAGGTTTGTCCCGCATATTTGCAGGACAGTATCGATGACCGCTCGCCCCGCCCACATGGATCCCAAGAACTCGTTTCAGGGTCTTATCCTGACCTTGCAGCACTTCTGGGCGGAGCAGGGTTGCGTTGTTTTGCAGCCCTATGACATGCAGATGGGCGCGGGTACTTTCCATACCGCGACGACCTTGCGCGCATTGGGGCCAAAGCCCTGGAAGGCGGCCTATGTGCAGCCTTCGCGCCGTCCCAAGGACGGCCGCTATGGCGAAAATCCCAATCGCCTGCAGCACTATTACCAGTTCCAGGTGATCCTCAAGCCATCTCCGGACAATATCCAGCAGCTCTATCTCGACTCGCTGGCTGCCATCGGCCTCGATTCCTCGGTGCATGACATCCGCTTTGTCGAGGACGACTGGGAAAGTCCGACACTGGGCGCCTGGGGCCTGGGCTGGGAATGCTGGTGCGACGGCATGGAAGTGAGCCAGTTCACCTACTTCCAGCAGGTGGCGGGCTTCGAATGCTCCCCGGTGCCCGGCGAGATCACCTATGGGCTGGAACGCCTCGCCATGTATGTGCAGGGCGTCGAGAACGTCTACGACCTCAACTTCAACGGCCGCGAAGGCGACGAGACGGTCACCTATGGCGACGTGTTCCTGCAGAACGAGCAGGAAAGCTCCAAGTACAATTTCGAAGCTGCCGACACCGAAATCCTGTTCCGCCATTTCGAGGATGCGGAAAAGGAATGCCGCGCCATTCTGGAAAAGGGCGCTGACGGCAACCGGCAGACCATGGCCATCCCGGCCTATGAGCAGGTCGTCAAGGCCTCGCACAATTTCAACATGCTCGACGCACGCGGCGTGATCTCGGTAACCGAGCGGCAGAGCTATATCCTGCGCATTCGCGAACTGGCCAAGGCCTGTGGCGAGGCCTGGCTGCAGACGTCAGGTGGCGGCGCCGAATAAGCGGCGGTTCTGAAGCGACCCGGAAAGCAAAACCCTCGGATGATCCGAGGGTTTTTTTACGTGCCGCCTACGCTTCTACCGGAGCCTCGACCTTGATAACGGTGAGCTTGTGCCGCTTGTCGGCGCGGTCGCGCCAAGTGATGGACTGGCCCTGCTTGAGGCCAATCAGTGCGGTGCCGATGGGCGTGAACACCGAGATCTTGCCCTCGTCGATATTGGCGTCAGCCGGATAGACCAGGGTCACTGTCTGCTCCTGGCCCGAATTGGTTTCGTAGGTGACGCGCGCGCCCATGCAAGCGACATCGGCGGGCAGCTTGCCGTCTTCGACGACCTTGGCACGGTCGAGTTCGCTCAGAAGCGTCTCGGCAAGCTCGGGGTTGCGGTCGAGGCCGGCTTCACCCAGCGCATAGAGCTTGGCGTGGTCTGCCTTGCTTATGGTGATGGCAGGCGACAGGTCGCGACGGATTTCGCTCATGATGTGCTCCTCATGCCTGCAGGCGAAAAGACCTGTGGCGGAATGGTTTGAATTTGGGGGACGGTGCCGGCGACTATGAACTCGAAGCCCTAAACAGGCTCCGGCGTGAGCATGCCTAGGGCGTATATCCTGCGAGCAGGATGGTGCAGCAATGGTGCGGGCGCTTCGTCATGCCATCAAAGCTAGGGATTATGCGGCAGAAGTCAAGCCGCGGGGGCGGGGCCTGTTGCCAATGGCGGAACGACCTGCCAGTGTCCGCCGCACTTTTGCGAGGGAGTTCCAGCCATGGAATGGGTCATTCTAGCCATCGTCGTGGCCGCGGTTGGCTATGCCATCGTCATTTACAACAGCCTGGTTTCCAACCGGCAAATGGTCAAGGAGGGGTGGTCGGGAATCGATGTGCAGCTCAAGCGCCGCACCGACCTCATCCCCAACCTGATGGAAACCGTTAAGGGCTATATGGCCCATGAGCGCGAAACGCTGGACGCAGTGGTCAGTGCGCGCGCCCGCGCGACCGGCGCCGCGGCATCTGGCCCCGAAGCGCGTGCAAAGGCCGAAGGCGAACTCTCGGCTGCCCTGGGCCGGCTGCTGGCGGTTGCCGAGGCCTATCCTGACCTTAAGGCCAATACCACTTTCCTCGAATTCCAGAATGCGCTCCAGGGCGTTGAGGACGAGATCCAGATGGCCCGCCGCTACTACAATGGTGCCGTGCGCAACCTCAACATCCAGGTCGAGAGCTTCCCCTCCAACCTGGTGGCCAACGCCTTCAAGTTCACCCAGGCTGAGTATTTCGAGCTCGAAAACGAAGCCGACCGCGCTGTGCCGCAGGTGAAATTCTAGGGTTCGTCACACGACCAGGGACCCGGTTTATCCCATGAGACTGCTCGCCAGATTTCTCGCCTCTTTGGTGGTGCTGATATCGCTCGCCGTGCCATCCCTGGCGCGCGAGGAGATTCGCGCCTTTGCCAGCGATGTCGACCTGCGCATTGATGGCTCGGTCAACGTGGTCGAGACCATCGACGTCCGCGCCGAAGGCGACCGCATTCGCCGGGGCATCTATCGCGATATTCCGGTCACCATGGTCGGCTCTGCTGGCAACAAGATTTGCATCAACCTCGACGTGCTTTCGGTGCTGCGCAAGGGCAAGCCGGAGCCGTATCGCCTGGAGCGCATGGGCGATTTCCTGCGCATCTGGATCGGCGACGCCGAGCAGTTGCTGCAAATCGGCGAGCACCGCTACACCATCACCTATACGGTCGCGCGCATGGCCCGGCCTACGGCTGACGGGAACGGCGACGAGCTCTACTGGAATGCCACCGGCAATTACTGGGATTTCCCCATCCTGAGCTCGGTGGCGCGGGTGCGGCTGCCCGAGAGCGCGGTGATCGGCGATATGGCCGCCTATACCGGGGTGGCCGGGTCGACCGAGCGGGCCGTGAGCGTCACCCGCACCGCCGACAACGTGGCGGTGTTCCGCACGCAGCGCGCGCTCGAGGCCGGCGAAGGCATGAGCTTTGCCGTCGCCTTCCAGAAGGGCGTGGTCAGCTATCCGGAAGGGGCGGATGCCCTGGTCCAGGCCCTTTCGGACCTGCGCGACACAATCCTGCCGACGCTGGGGGTGCTGGCGCTGCTGCTCTACTATGTCGGCGCCTGGCTGCGCGTGGGGCGCGATCCGCCCAGGGGCACGATCATCCCGCTGTTTCATCCGCCCAAGGGCTTTTCGCCGGCGCTCACGCACTTCGTCCACAAGTGGGGCTTTTCCGGTTCGGGCTGGTCGGCCATGACCGCTGCCATCTTCAACCTCGGGGTCAAAGGCCTCGTGCGGATCGATAATCCCGGCAAGACGCTGACCGTTTCTGTCACCGGCAACCAACCCGCCGAGCCGCTTCCGGTCGGTGAGAGGGTGCTCTTCACCTATTTCAGTCAGCGCGGCTCTGTCACCTTCGACAAGACCAATGGCCCTGATCTTGCCACCAAGCGGGCCGAATTCACCAAGGCGATCGAGACCGAAAATCGCACGCTGTGGTTTAACAACAACCTGGGTTATGCGGCGGGTGGATACCTGATCGCCGCGGCGGTGATCGGCCTCATGGCGTTGTTCGGCGTTCTTGAACTCGAATGGCTCTTCGTCGCGGTTTTTGTTGGCGCCATTCTGGGGATCGTGGGCAGTGCCATCTACAGCACCATCCGGTCAGGCCGGTGGCTGCCCAAGGTATTCATGGCCATCTGGGGCGGTATTTTCGCCTTCAATTTCGGCGGCACCCTGATCGATACCCTGACCGGCGCTGACATCAATATGGCAGTCGTCTCGGCGGCGTCGCTGATCATGATCTGCATCGTCTTCACCGTGCTGATGCGCGCGCCCACCATTCAGGGGCGCAAGGTCATGGATGAGATCGACGGGTTCAGACTCTATCTCGACACGGCCGAAAAGAACCGCCTCAACATCCAGGGCGAGCCGCCGCTCACCGTTGAACGGTTCGAGCGCATCCTGCCCTATGCCATTGCGCTTGGGGTCGAAAAGCCGTGGTCCGAACATTTCGAGGCCGAACTGAAGCGCAATGCCGCTGACGATGGCTCGGCCGGCTATTCGCCTGGCTTTTACTCGGGCGGGCGCGGATTTTCCTCGGACAATTTTTCCAAGGCCATCGCTTCGGCCACGTCCGGCATGACGGCGGCCATGGTGGCGGCACAACCGGTTGAGGCCAGTTCCTCCGGGTCGAGCGGGGGCGGTTTTTCCGGCGGCGGCGGCGGGGGCGGCGGGGGCGGCGGCTGGTAGGCCGTCCTACCTTGCCGATAGACAAGCCTGCTCCCCCGCGTTAATCAGCCTCACGCCTCAAAATCCGGTAGTTTTCCATGCCCGAACTTCTGCTCGAACTCTTCTCCGAGGAAATTCCCGCCCGCTTCCAGCGCCGCGCGGCCGAAGACCTCAAGAAGGCGGTGACCAATGCCCTGGTCGATGCGGGTCTGGTCTATGAGGGCGCCAAGGCGTTCGCCACGCCGCGCCGGCTGGCGCTGACCGTTTCAGGCCTCCCGGCGCGCTCGCCCGATACGCGCGAAGAAAAAAAGGGGCCCAAGGTCGGCGCGCCGCAGCCGGCGATCGACGGCTTCCTGCGCTCGGCCGGTCTGACCGCGATCGAACAGGCCAAGATCGAAAGCGACCCTAAGAAGGGCGACTTTTACGTGGCCCTGATCGAAAAGCCGGGCGCCGACGCGGTGGATCTGCTGTCGTCCATCCTGCCGAAAATCCTGGCCGATTTTGCCTGGGCGAAGTCCATGCGCTGGGGCTCGGGCAATTTCAACTGGGTGCGGCCGCTGCGCGCCATCACTGCGACCTTCGGCACCGAAAATGACGAGCCCGTGGTCATTCCCTTTGCGGCCGCTGGCCTTGCCTCCGGGCAGACCACATTCGGCCACCGGTTCCTTTCGCCTGACGCCATCCGCGTCAAGCGCTTCGACGACTACGTGACCGCGCTCGAGCGCGCCAAGGTGGTGCTCGACATCGACCGGCGCAAGGACATCATCCGCGCCGACGCGGACAACCTCGCCTTTGCACGCGGGCTCACCGTGATCCATGACGAGGGTCTGCTGGAAGAGGTGGCCGGCCTCGTCGAATGGCCCAATGTGATGATGGGCTCGTTCGATCCGGAGTTCCTGAAACTCCCCGAAGAGGTGATCATCGCCACCATCCGCGCCAACCAGAAGTGCTTCTGCCTGCGCGATGGCTCGGGCAAGCTGGCGCCGAACTTCATCATCACTGCCAATACCATTCCCGCCGATGATGGCGCCGTGATCGTCGCCGGCAATGAGCGCGTGATCCGCGCGCGCCTTTCGGACGCTGCCTTCTTCTATCAGGGCGACCTGGCCATTCCGCTCGAACATGGCCTGCCCAAGCTGGAGGACATGGTATTCCACGCCAAGCTGGGCACCCAGTTTGCCATGGTGCAACGCCTTGTCGCGCTTGCTGCCGAAATCGCGCCGCAGGTGGGCGCAGATGTGGAAACAACCAAGCGCGCCGCCATGCTCGCCAAGGCCGACCTCGTGACCGGCATGGTGGGCGAGTTCCCCGAATTGCAGGGCCTGATGGGGCGCTACTACGCCACCGCCCAGGGTGAGCCGGCCGAAATCGCCAATGCGATCGAGATGCATTACAAGCCGCTCGGTCCCTCCGACCGCGTCCCCACCGAGCCGGTCTCCATTGCGGTGGCGCTGGCCGACAAGCTCAACGTGCTCTCGGGCTTCTGGTCGATCGACGAAAAGCCGACCGGTTCGCGCGATCCCTTCGCGCTGCGTCGGGCCGCTCTGGGCGTCATCCGCATCATCACCGAAAACGGGCTCAAGTTCCCGCTCAAGGTGGACGCCGATCTCCTGGCCTTCTTCCACGATCGCCTCAAGGTGTCCCTGCGCGACGCGGGCGCTCGGCACGACCTGGTCGACGCGGTGATCTCTGCCGACAGCAACGACATCCTCCAGATCACCCAGCGCGCGGAAGCTCTGTCCTCGCTTCTGGCGACCGAAGATGGTGCAAACCTGCTCGCCGGATATCGTCGCGCAGCCAATATTCTTGCCGCCGAGGAAAAGAAGGATGGCAAGGCCTATGCCGGGGCGGTGGATCCCTCGGCGCTGAAACTGCCGGAGGAAACCGCACTGGCCGCCGCTGTCGACGGCGTCCATGCCAGCGTGGCCGGCCATGTGGGCAAGGACGATTACAAGGGTGCCATGAGCGCACTGGCGACGCTGCGTGGGCCGGTGGATGCCTTCTTTACGGCCGTGCTGGTCAACGACGCCGACCCCGCGGTCCGTACCAATCGCCTCAACCTTTTGGCCCGCCTGCGCGACACCATGCACCTAGTAGCCGACTTCGGCAAAGTCGCGGGCTGATCGGTCCCCACCTGAAATGCGAAGCGCCCGGTCCAAAAGGCCGGGCGTTTCTTTTTGTCCACAGTGCAGACACATTTTCCCGCTCTTGGCACCAGCGACGCTGCCGCGCATTATCCTGCGATAGGCTTTTTGGAGTTTCCCCGATGAGTGTTGGCCTGCTTGCTCTGCTCGATGACATCGCAGCATTGGCGAAGGTCGCCGCCGCGTCGCTGGACGATGTGGCGACCCAGGCCGTCAAGGCCAGCGTCAAGGCCGCGGGCGCGGTGATCGATGATGCCGCCGTTACCCCCAGCTATGTGCAGGGGTTCAAGGCCAACCGTGAATTGCCGATCATCGGCCGTATCGCTCTGGGTTCGATCAAGAACAAAATGCTGTTCCTGCTCCCGGCGGCATTGCTTCTCTCGTATTTCGTGCCCTGGATGATCACGCCGCTCCTGATGATTGGCGGCGCCTATCTGTGCTACGAGGGGGCGGAAAAGGTCCTGCATTTGTTCGCGCCGCACGAGGCCGAGAAACACGAGGCCTCGATCGAGCACACGGCGCTTGCGGCAACCGATCTCGAGGAGCAGCGCGTCGCCGGTGCGATCAAAACCGACTTCATCCTTTCGGCCGAGATCATGACCATCATCCTCTCGGCCATTGATGTTCCTGATTTCTGGACTCGCGCTGCCATCCTTGCCGTGGCCGGTATCGGCATCACGGCAGTCATCTACGGCGCCGTGGCCATCATCGTGAAGGCCGACGATTTCGGGCTGTTCATGGCCAAGAATGCCCGCACCCGGACCGGGCGCGCCGTTGGCCGGGGCATCGTTGTTTCCATGCCGACCTTCATGCGTGTGCTCAGCATTGTCGGCACCGCCGCCATGACCTGGGTCGGCGGCTCGATCATCGCCCATGGTCTCTATGAATTCGGGGTCACAGGGCCCGAACACGTCATCGAGGCTGCGTCACACTGGGCGGCGACGACCTTCTCCGCCTTCCCCGGCATTGCCGGCTGGATCGCCACGGCGGTGGTGGATTTCTTCATTGGCCTCGCTCTCGGGGCGCTGATGATCCCGGTCGTTCAATATGGCTTCACGCCGCTCTGGCGCGCCATCAAGGCTCTTCTGCCCAAGCGCGCTGCCGCCTGAAGCAGCCGAGGCGCGCAACGCGCCTCCTTGCCGGGGAGAGCCGGCGCGACCGTTCGCTCAGACCGGTGGCGTCAGACTTGCGGACTTCTTTGCCTTGAACGGCGCCATGCCCTCGCGCGCCAGCTCATCGGCGCGCTCGTTCAGTTCGTCGCCAGCGTGCCCCTTGACCCAGTGCCAGGAAATGTCGTGGCGCTTGGTGGCTTCATCAAGCGCCTGCCAGAGCTCGGCATTCTTGACCGGCTTCTTGTCCGCGGTGCGCCAGCCATTGCGCTTCCAGCCATGGATCCAGCTCTGGACCCCGTTCTTGACGTACTGGCTGTCGGTGTGGATTTCGACGGTGCACGGGCGGGTCAACGCGTTCAGCGCCTCGATGGCCGCGGTCAGCTCCATCTTGTTGTTGGTCGTCAGCGGCTCGCCGCCATTGAGTTCCTTGCGGTGGGGGCCGAACTGGAGGATGGCGCCCCAGCCACCGGGACCGGGATTGCCCGAGCAGGCCCCGTCGGTGTGGATGATGACCGTGTCAGCCATGCGCAGGCCGGCGCAGAATGTGGAACTGGCAGGTGATGCCGTAGTGGTCGAGCGCGACATGGGTCTTTTCCATGCCGATCTTGCCCAGCACCGCCAGGGACGGGGCGTTGCGGATGTCGGCCATGCCGATGAAGTGTGCGTCCGGCTTGTTCGCGAAGAACCAGTCGCGAAGGCCCGCAGCCGCCTCCTTGGCATAGCCGGCGCCATGATACTCTTCGAGCAGCGCATAGCCGATTTCGGCTTCACCCGTCGGGGGATAGATGCCAAAGCCGGCCCGGCCCACAAAGGCCCCGTCGCTCTTGCGGGTGAGGCGCAGCTTGCCCAGTTGCCGGGTTTCGAACAGCTCGATCCAATGGCGCAGCGCCGTCTCGGCCTGCTCGCGCGGCCAGGGGGCGCCGCTGACGCTGAGATAGCGCGAGATATTGGGATTGCCGTGAAGAGCCATCAGGTCGTCAAGCTGGTCGAGCCGCCAGCCCGAGAGCACGAGGCGCTCGGTTTCAAACAAGGCCAGCGCGCTCATCGCCCGGAGGCCACTTCCAGGTTGCGCAGAACCTTGGGAATGTTGAAGGCGATGTTTTCTTCGGCGGTGGTCTTCGTCTCCACGGAAATCTCGTAGCGTGCAGCGAAGGCGTCGATCACTTCCTCGACAAGGCTTTCCGGAGCCGAAGCACCGGCGCTGACGCCGAGCGAGGCGATATTGCCGTAAAGCGACCAGTCGATCTCGCTGGCCCGGTCGACCAGGGTGGCGATTCTGCAGCCCGACCGTAGGGCTACCTCGACAAGGCGCTGGGAGTTCGACGAGTGCGGCGACCCCACGACGATCATGGCCTCAACCAGCGGCGCCACGGCCTTGATCGATTCCTGCCGGTTGGTGGTGGCGTAGCAGATATCTTCCTTGTGGGGGCCGTGAATGGCCGGGAAACGCGCCTTCAGCGCCGCGACGATATCGCGGGTGTCATCCACCGAAAGCGTGGTCTGGGTAACAAAGGCCAGCGTCGCCGGATCGCGCGGCGTAAAGCTGTTGGCGTCCTCGATGGTCTCGATCAGCGTCACGGCGCCGGGCGGCAACTGGCCCATCGTGCCGACCACTTCGGGGTGGCCCGCATGGCCGATAAGGACGATGTCGTGCCCCTCTTCAAAATGCCGTGTGGCCTCCACATGCACCTTGGACACCAAGGGACAGGTGGCATCGAGAAAGAACATGTTGCGGGTGCGCGCTTCGGCCGGAACGCTCTTGGGAACGCCATGCGCCGAGAACACGACCGGTGCCTCGGTATCGGGGATTTCCTCGAGCTCTTCCACAAATACCGCGCCCTTGGCCTTGAGGCCTTCGACCACGTATTTGTTGTGCACGATGGCGTGGCGCACATAAACGGGCGCGCCGTATTTTTGCAGGGCGAGTTCCACGATCTGAATCGCGCGATCAACGCCAGCGCAGAATCCGCGCGGTGCGCAGAGCAAAATGTCGAGGTGCGGCCTTTTTTCCATGCCAGCAGAGATGCTTTCCGGGCCCCGGCAAGTCAAGTGCTGTTGCAGAGGACAGGGGGCATGGGCAATATGCCATCACGGTTTCGACAGGACGGTTAGTCAGTGAGTTTGGCGCAGGAAATGTTTGCGATTGCCCCGGCGATGGGGAAAGCGAACCTGAGCGCCAGCCAGCTGAAGCTTCTGGCCGGCAAGGCGCGGTGGATTTTCCGTGTGTCCGAAGCCGGGTTGCCCACCGTTCCCACCATCGCCATAACCCGCGCCGCCTGGGAAGAACTGCAGGCCGAACGGACCCGGCGCGACGCCAGGCTGAGGACCCACTGGGTAGCCTGCCTGTTCAAGCTGGTCGACAAGGATGGCCGGCCGCCCCTGCTGGTGGTGCGGACCTCGGCGGCCAATCACAATAGCGGGCTCATGCCGGCGCGACTTTCCATCCCGGCACCCAGTGCGCCGGAAGATGCCGTCGATCCCGCGCGCCCGCTTGCCCGCGCCATCCGGCATGCCTTCGAAAGCTACGGCTTTTCCGAACGCTCCTGGTCGGGCCGCTACGAGGATGACCGCGCCCGCCAGATCGTGCTCGTGCAGGTGTTGGCGGAAGGGGACATCGAGCAGTTCCTGACCCGCAACGCCACCACCGGAGCCTTGGGCCCGGCACCCGTCAATGGCAGTCCGCTGCCGCGGCTTCCCGACAGCGTTGGACCCCTCATTGCCATGCTGGACGCCAAGGCGGGCCGGCACATGAATTGTCTGGTCAGCGTGCGCAATGGCCGGGTAGAGTTCATTTCCGCCCGTCCGATCCAGGCATCACCCAATGCCGACCTCGAAGCGGCGGTGGATCGGGTCAAAAGCCGTGTCTGGACGCCTCATGCGGCGGTGACGCGCATTGACCCCTCGCGTCTTTCCCAAATCCTGCATCCCCGGCTGAAATCACCCGAGGATGCCTTGCCCATCGCCACCGGCCTCGGCGTGTCCCCGGGTGCGGCCAGCGGCATCATCACGTTCAGCGCAGATGACGCGGCGCGGCTTCGGGCGCGCGGCAAGCATTGCATCCTGGTGGTCAATGAAACCGGCCCGGCCGATATCGAGGGCATGAAGGCGGCGACCGGCATCCTGACCGCACGCGGCGGCATGACCAGCCATGCCGGCGTGATTGCCCGCATTACCGGAAAGCCTTGTGTCGCTGGGGTGCGCAACCTCTCGGTCGACGCTGTGGAGATGGTGTGCCGGATCGGCGACCGCGATTTCCGCCCGGGCGACCGGCTGACCATCGATGGCACCGACGGATCCGTCTATGTCGGCACCCTGCCGCTGGCCCAGCCGCAGATCGGCGGGGCTATCGGCACGCTGCTCGGTTGGTCCGACACGACGCGCAGCATCAAGGTGCGCACCAATGCCGAGACGGTGGAGTCGGCCCAGACGGCGCTGAGCTTTGGTGCCGAAGGCATCGGCCTCGCTCGCTCCGAACATATGTTCTTTTCGCCCGAGCGTATGGTGGCGCTGCGCCGCGTCATCCTTTCGGAGGACGAGGAGGCCCGCAGCCGGGCCATTGCGGGACTGGTCGATTTCCAGACCGGCGACTATTCGGCGCTGTTTTCGGCCATGAAGGGCCTGCCGGTCACGGTGCGGCTGTTTGATCCGCCGCTCCACGAATTCCTGCCGCGTACGGACGACGAAATCGCCGACACGGCGGACTCGCTGGGGATTGCGGTGCGCAGCCTGCGCCAGCGGCTCGAACGCATCGCCGAGATCAACCCCATGCTCGGCCACCGCGGCGTACGCCTGGCCATCACCTATCCCGAAATCCTGCAGATGCAGTTGCAGGCCGTGCTGGCCGGCGCGCGGGCTGCCAGCGAAACGCAGGCCGAACCGGTTTCAGTGGAGGTCATGGTGCCCTTTGTGTCCACGGCGACCGAAGTGTCATGGGTGCGAGAGCGCGCCTTCGCCATTCTCGAAAATTCCGGGCTGTCGCGGTCGGATCGGGTCCGGTTTTCCTTTGGGACCATGCTCGAACTGCCCCGGGCCTGCCTGCGGGCGGGCGACATTGCGGCCGCCGTGGACTTCATTTCCTTTGGCACCAATGACCTCACCCAGACGACCTTCGGCATTTCCCGCGACGATGCGCCGGCTTTCCTGGCGGCCTACCAGCGCAAGGGCATCTATGAGCGGGACCCCTTTGTCTCGATCGATGAAAAGGGCGTGGGCGAGATGATTTCCATGGCGATCGAGCGGGGCAGGGCGGTGAATCCCGGGCTCAAGATCGGCATCTGCGGCGAACATGCCGGCGATCCGACATCGCTCAAGTTTTTTTCGGGCCTCGGTGTCGATTATGTCAGTTGCTCACCCTATCGTGTTCCGATCGCCCGGCTGACCTTGGCGCAGGCTTCTGCTTAAAATCTCTGCAAAAATGCCCATATAAGGGCGACCGTCCGAAGCGACGGCAAAACATGGGAAGGGTGCTCGTTTGGTGAACAGGTTCGCAGGAGTTTTGGCGCTGTCGCTGCTGATGGTCGGTGCGGGACCCGCCCTGGCTCAGAGCGGCGCGCAATGCGCGGCAGTGGACGATGATGCGGCCCGGCTCGCCTGCTACGACGACCTCTTCCGCAACAGCGGGTCCGCAGAACCTTCCGGGGCGGTGGTTTTTGAATCCGAGCAGTTGATCCCGGCCCGCCCGAGCGGTCGGGCGCCAGCGACCATCACCGTGTCCTGCGAGGCCAATGGGCTCCAGATCGCCTTCGGCTTTGCCGGCAATACGCTCTCTTCCCTGGGCAACGATGTCGGGCTGACCCTGCAATACGATCTCTCGCGGCGCAGCAGCACCTTGCCGGTCAATGACGCCAATACCGCAGTTCTGATCGACAACAGCCGCGATGCCCGAGCCTTTATCGATAGCCTTGCCGGGGTGACCAATCTTACCGTGCGCGTGACGCCGGCCAGCGCCAGGACGTTGTCCGTGCGGTTCCGTGTTGATGAGTTCGCCCAGAGTGTCGCGCCCGTCGTGGAGAGCTGCGACTAGGATCGCCGGTGCGATTTGCCGCACCGGTTGCCCCCTCATCGTCACATCGGCGCCGTTTGCGCGCCCAGTTCCGCATTTACTCCCCGCTAACCCTAATAAGTCATGATCACGCTCATCGGCATTTGAGCGTCACAATTGCCGGCTTTGAGTTGTGTAGTGTAGCGTTGAGTAGCGTTTATGGCCTTGTCCCAACGGCCCGTTGTGCGTCCGCACGCGGCCAGAACGGTTCGCCGGGGAGTGCCCTTCGTCAGAATGATGACGTCGGGGCTTGTCGCATCCTTCGCCTATATCGGTCTGTCGGCTGGCGCCTTCGGCCCCTCGCCGGATCTCGGTGCCGAAATGGCACAATCGAGCCCCCTTGCCATGGCCAGCCTGAGTTTCAGCGGCGCCGATCCTGTGATCACCGGCTCGATCGACCATCTGTTCCAGTCTGCCACCTTTACCGGGCCAAATCGCGCTGCAAAGACCGATCGTGTCCGCCCCGAGGTCGACGCGCTGGCCATTTCGCAAAGTTTTGAGCAGGCGCGCGTGCGCATCGCAGCCCTGCGCGCGCCGGCCGATCCCACCGACCTTGGTCAGAGCAGCTTTGCCGATGCCTCGGACGCCGTGAGTGAGGCCAGCGAGGGCCCGCGCATGTCGGTGGCGGGGCTTCACCCCAACGCCGCGGCCGCGCTTGACGCCATTGCCGGCATCGCGCCCACGGTGACCCCGCAGGTAGCGAGCCTGCCGCTTCCCGACATGCCGTCCGAGCAACTTGCCTATGCCCGCGCCAATGCGCCGGCCACCGGTGGCATGGCGACCGGGGACGCCATGCGGGTGTCCGACAAGGAACTCTGGTGTCTGGCCACGGCGATCTATTTCGAAGCGCGCGGCGAAAGCTATCGCGGTCAGGTCGCGGTGGCACAAGTCGTGCTCAACCGGGTCAAGGACCATCGCTATCCCGATACCATCTGCGGCGTGGTGTTCCAGAACCAGCACCGGCGCAATGCCTGCCAGTTCTCCTTTGCCTGTGACGGCATTCCTGACACTGTCACCGAGCGCAAGCCTTGGGATCAAGCCGAGGAAATTGCAGCGAAAATCACGAGCGGCGAGATCTACCTGACCGAGGTGGGCGAAGCGACCCACTACCATGCGACCTATGTGCGCCCCGCCTGGGCGCCCCGCATGAACAAGGTCACCCAGATCGGGCTGCACGTCTTTTACAAGTTCAAGTCGGGCTGGCTGTTCGGCTAGCGCCGGGGCGTGCTGATCGCGACAAAGGAATTGCTGGTGCGGGTGGCGAAATGCTGCCACCGCCCATTGGACCAGTAGGCAAACCGGTTGCGCGTCGAGGTCACTTCATCGACCTCGATGCCGGGATACTGGACGTGGCGCGAGGTCAGGCCGTCCGTCGAGTAAGTTCCCGTCGCTGTTGTAGAAATACTGACATAGCTGGTCTTGCCGGCTTCGATTTTCTTGACCACGGCAGTGGACAGAGGGTCGGTCGAGACCCAGTCAGCATAGCTGACCTCGTATTCCCGATCCCCGAACTTGACCAGGTTTGCGGTGTCGAAGCCGACGGGCGCTTCATCGGCGATGACGTCGAGCACGAAGCCCGGGCCAATGGCTGCTACGGCCGTGGCGCAAAGGGCGCCCAGGGCCATTCCCATCAGCGTCTGGCTGCTAGGCAGTGTCATGGCGACCATCCGGTTCTGTTTCAATTCGGCACAGGAGCCTTAACGAAGCAGTAACCATGATGGTTGAAGGCGGCGAGAGTGAAAGAAGATTAAGGTTAATATTAACACTTCACTGTGCGCCGGGGATGAGTGCGCTGATGTCGTTGAAAGCATCCACGAATTTTCCGTGCGCCTGATGGGTCGGCCAGGGCCGGATCAAGCGGTCGAAGGCGTCCACTTCGAAGGCGGGCTGGGCCGGAACGCCGAAAAGGCGCCGGGCTTCGGCGGGATCGAAGCCGGCCAGGTGGGTGGCCTCGAAAAACGCGGCTTCCTGATCGGCCTTTTTTACCTGCTTGCGCAGTGCGGCGGGCATGGCGGCGGGCAGCGAAAAACGCAGATAAATGGCTGACAGCAAACCATTTTCCACGTCCTTGTAATTGCCGCCCATCACCGCCTTGAAGGGGGAGATGATGTCGCCCATGACATATTCGGGCGCGTCATGGAGCAGGGCTTGCAACTGGCCGACCGCATCGGCATCCGGATTGGCCGCGCGAAACAGTTCGAGCACCAGCACCGAGTGCTGGGCGACGGAAAATGGATAATCGCCAATGGTTTGGCCGTTCCAGCGGGCAACGCGCGCCAGGCCGTGGGCGATGTCGGAAAGCTCCACATCGACTGGCGAAGGGTTGAGAATATCGAGACGGCGACCGGACAGCATACGCTGCCAGGCGCGTGCGCTTTGGCGTGACATCGGGCTCGAATTGGTTAGCAGACTGTTAGCGCTGACCTTAGCAGATGCCGCCGATTCGAGAATGCAGCGTCACTTGAGGTGAAAACCGCTACTCGTCACCGGCCTCGGGACCACCAAACTGATACGTCGCCCAGTCGGGGAGGGCGAGGGTCACCGGCTTGCCCTCGACCGTGACCGCGGAGAGGTCGGTGATGCGATCGAGCCTGAGAATGGCGACAGCTTTGCCGTCCACAACCTGACCCAATGTGCCGGCCTCACGTGTGCCGGCGATAACAGGTGCGCCCGATGGCGCGTCCACGCCCGAAACGATGACCGGGCGGCGGCGGGCGGTGCCGCGATGCTTCATGCGGCTGACGACTTCCTGGCCGACATAGCAGCCCTTGGCAAAATCGATCCCCTCGATGATGTCGAAACCAAGATCGTGGGCGAAAGCGTCGTTGGCGGAAAAGTCATTGCCCTGATGCAGCACGCCGGCGGCGATGCGGGCGGTGTGATAGCCAGTCTCATCCTGGGACCAGCCTGCCGCCTCTTCGACCGGCGCGATGACGCGATGGCCGAGGGCAACGGGGCCAAGTCGATCCCGGTGGGCGATGTGCGCCGGTTCGGTGGCAAAACCCATGCGATGGGTGTCGCGCAGGTCCTCGATCTCAACCTTGGCTCGCAGGCGATACATTTTCATGCGCTTGAAGAAATCGTCGGCGACTTGCTTGTGCACGTCCAGCCAGAGCGCGTCTTCGGCGTGGCCCACAAGACCTTCGGCCAGGATCTTGCCCTGCGGGGAAAGGAGCGCCCAGACGGCCGCGACGTCGCCGCTTTCGGGAACATGGCCGGTGACCACATCATTGAGCAGGCGATGGGCATCGGGGCCGGAGAAACGGAACAGGGCGCGGTCGGCACGCAGGATGATGGCCATCAGGCACTCCACAAGCTGAGGTTCCCGCTGTGTCGGGAATGACCCGGAGGTGGGATGGACAGGCCGGGTCGCGCTCTTCTAGAACCGCACCAGACCAACCAAGCCGGGACCACGAGACATGGCGCAGTATGACACCATTTTCAAGAACGCCACCGTGGTCAACCATGACGGCGAGGGCCTGGCCGATATCGCGGTCAGGGACGGACGCATCGTGGCGCTGGGTGCGGTCGAAGGCAACGCCGCCGAAGTGGTGGACTGCAAGGGCCTCCATATCCTTCCCGGCGTCATCGACACGCAGGTGCATTTCCGCGAGCCGGGGCTGACGCATAAGGAAGACCTGGAAACCGGCTCGCTGGCGGCGGTCATGGGCGGGGTGACGGGCGTGTTCGAAATGCCCAACACCAACCCGCTGACCACGACGCGCGAAACGTTTGAAGCCAAGATTGCCGCCGGCACCAACCGCATGCATTGCGACTTTGCCTTCTATATTGGCGGCACCCACGACAATGTCGGCGAACTGGCGACGCTTGAAAAACTGCCCGGCTGCGCTGGCATCAAGGTGTTCATGGGCTCCTCCACCGGCTCGCTGCTGGTGCAGGACGATGACGGGGTGGAAGCCATTCTGCGCGCCATTTCGCGCCGCGCCGCCTTCCATTCGGAAGACGAATATATGCTCGAAGCGCGCAAGCATCTGCGCGTGCTGGGCGATCCGTCGAGCCACCCGGTCTGGCGCTCGCCCGAAGTGGCGATGAGCTGCACGACGCGGCTTGTCAACATCGCGCGCAAGACCGGCAAGCGCATCCATGTGCTGCATATCTCGACCAGGGAAGAGATGGTCTATCTCGCCGACCACAAGGATGTGGCCTCGGTCGAGGTGACGCCGCATCACCTGACGCTGGACGAAACGGCCTATGAGCGGCTCGGCACCTATGCGCAGATGAACCCGCCGGTGCGCGACAAGGCCCATCGCGAGGGCATCTGGAAGGGCGTCGCCAATGGCGTTGCCGACATTATCGGCTCCGACCACGCGCCCCATACGCGCGAGGAAAAGGACCACGCCTATCCCGAAAGCCATTCCGGCATGACCGGCGTGCAGACGCTGGTGCCGACCATGCTCGACCATGTGAATGCCGGCAGGCTGAGCCTGCAGCGCTTTGTCGACATGACCAGCCACGGCCCCAACCGCGTATTCGGCATCGCCAACAAGGGCCGCATCGCGGTGGGCTATGACGCTGACCTCACCATTGTCGACATGAAGCGCAGCGAGACGATCACCCACGACTGGATCAAGTCCCGTGCCGGCTGGACGCCCTATGACGGCGTCGAAGTAACCGGCTGGCCCGTGGGCACGGTGGTGCGCGGCAACACGGTGATGTGGCAGGGCGAACTGGTAACGCCGAGCGTCGGCCAGCCGATGCGGTTTCTGGAGGCGCTGTAGGGGGCGGCTAGAGGAGCGCGGCTGCTGCGGCTTGGGAAGGGGACCGGCGGCTTTAGGGAGCTAAGTTAGGAAATGGGTTGTGAGGTTGCCGCCGCACTGCGACGGTAACGCGCCAGCATCGAACAATAGCGAAAATCACAGGCTGACTTTCGAGCCTTGGCCCGCATGCCGATACGCGAAGTACTTGATCCCTCAACTCTGACTAGTAGTCTGTGGCGGGGGGAAACGATGGCTTTAAGAAAAATTGCCTTGAGTGCGCTGGTCGTAAACCGCGCAAACGACCGTCACGGGGAGCTCGAAAACGAGACAGCCGCGATTGCGTGGCTTTTCAATGAGCGTGAAACGCACATGCGGAATCTGACGAAGGACATCGTGGAGCAGGGCGAAATTTACGAGCATCCGCTCGTCGCTCCCGAGAAGTCCAAGTTCATAGTTTTCGACGGCAACCGCCGCGTGACGTGTCTCAAGCTTCTCGACGATCCGCGTCGGGCACCGAGTACTGAGCTCCAAGCATTTTTTCGGGACCAGAAGGCTCTCTGGAAAGGCAGCTTCCCGAAGGAAATTCTGTGCCAGGTCGAAACCGACCGCGACCGGATCGACGAGATCCTTTTCCGTCGCCACACCGGCTCACAGTCCGGCGTAGGCCAGAGCACTTGGGACGACAGGATGAAGGCAACCTTCGTTACGCGCACCGGCAAGGGTGGCGGGCCGAGTGTTGCTGAAGAGATTGAAAAGCGGCTTGCACAAGCAGACCTTCTGCCCTCCCGTCGCAAGATCCCGCGATCCACGCTAAACCGGCTTCTGTCTGCTGAAACCCTCCGGCATCGCGTCGGTATCAGCATGAAGGGCGGCCGCTTCCATTTCACGCATGACGAGACAAAGTCGCTTGCCGCACTGGCCCGTATCGCGAAGGACATGGCTGAACGCGATCTAGTGCTTGGGGACATTTGGGACATCGACGGTAAGCAGAGCTATCTCGATCAGCTTGAGCGCGAGGGCGTCCTTCCCAAGAATGCAGGCAGCAATACGACAATGGCCGATCTTATCGAGCCCGCCCCGAAGCCTGTAAAGGTGAAGCCGAGCGCCAAGGCTACGCCGACTCTTCGCACGACGCTTATACCGCAGAAACACTTCAATCTGAGCTGGCCGGGACGGCTTCAGCGCCATCACCGCATCTGGGAAGAGCTACAGTTTCACCTCGATCTACGAACCCATCCAAACGCGATCTCGGTTCTCATGCGAGTGCTCATCGAGCTCGCGTTGGAGAACTACATCAAAGAAGCGAAGGTCACGGTCCACGAGAACGACAAGCTCGCGACCCGGCTGGAGAAAGTAGGCCTGCACCTGCATGCGGCTGGAAAGATCGACGCGAAGCACGTCGAGGTGCTGAAGAAATTCAAGCAGGGCGATAAGCTTGTGTCTGCTGACACGTTGAACAAGTACGTTCACTCAACGAACTTTGCGCCTTCGCCTGAGCACCTAATGTCGATATGGGATAGCTTGGCCGACGTGGTCGTCGAGATGCTGAAGGCCTAGTCGACCTTCTTCTGGACGTCGGATTTCCGCAGGGAAACGGATGCCTCCCCTGAATGCCCCGGCTTTGCCGCGCCACCTCTGCCGATGCGGAGAGGGCGAGCGTCAAATCTCACATGGCAATCAGCGCGTTGAGCATCTGCTAACCACGCTGCGCGGGGGGCGATCCGGGTGTGGGTGGGGGCCGTAGTGAGGCGGCACTACAGGTGAGACCGCACGAATGGACCGCAAGAATATGGGGCTGCCGCTGCCATGGCGCCGGAGCACGGCGCAACACGCGATCAATGATGACATGGTGGCCGCGCTTGGCCGGTCGCAGGCCTTTATCGAATTCGAGCCCGACGGCACCATCATCACGGCCAATGAAAACTTCCTGCGCATGGTGGGCTATGAACTGGCCGAATTGAAGGGTCGGCATCACAGCTTGCTCGTGGACGCCGAAGATGCTGCTTCGAGCCACTACGCGGCGTTCTGGGCGGAACTGGCGGCGGGGCAATACCAGAAGTCTCTGTTCCGGCGCCGGGGCAAGGGCGGCAGGGAAATTTGGATCGAGGCGTCCTATAATCCGCTGACGGACAAGACGGGAAAGGTCTATCGCATCGTCAAGGTGGCCAGTGACGTCACCGAGCGCCATGCCGCCGCGGCCGATGCGCAAAGCCAGATCGCGGCCATTTCCCGCTCGCAGGCGGTGATCGAATTTGCCCTCGACGGCACCATCCTCACCGCCAACGAGAATTTCTGCGCGGCCATGGGCTATCGGCTCGACGACATTCAGGGGCGGCACCACCGGATGTTCGTCCGGCCCGAGGAAGCGGCGGGGCAGGGCTATGCCGCGTTCTGGCGGCAGTTGGGAGCGGGCGAGTTCTCGGCCGGCGAATTTCTGCGCATCGGTGAGGGTGGGCGCAAGGTCTGGATCCAGGCCTCCTACAATCCGATCTTCGATGCGAGCGGTCGCCCCTACAAGATCGTCAAATATGCGACGGACATCACGCAGCGAAAAAGCGCCGTCGAGGCGCTGAGCCAGGCGCTGCGGCTCCTGTCGGAAGGCAATCTGGCCGCGCGGATCGAGGGGGTTTTCCCCGGCGAACTCGAGCCGGTGCGGCAGGCCTTCAACGAAACGGTGACCCAACTGGGGACCATTGTCCGCCAGCTCTACCAGACTTCGTCGGCCCTGCGGGCGGCCAGCGCAGAAATTCTCGAAGGATCCGACAACCTTGCGGCACGGACCTCGCGGCAGGCGGCAGCCAATGAGGATATCAGGTCGGCTGTGAGTGAGCTTCTGGCTGCGGTGGCGGCCAATGCGGTACGGGCCCGGGCGGCCGGCGCCAATGCCCGCAACGTCGCCACGGAGGCCGCGGCTGCCGGGGCGGTGATGGAGAAGGCCAACAGCGCCATGGCCGACGTGGCCGAGCGGACCTCGCGGATTGCCAGCATTATCGGGCTGATCGACGACATTGCTTTCCAGACCAGCCTTCTGGCGCTCAATGCCTCGGTGGAGGCGGCGCGGGCGGGCGAGGCGGGCAAGGGCTTTGCGGTGGTCGCGGTGGAAGTGCGGCGGCTGGCGCAATCGGCCGCCACGGCCTCGCGGGAGATCAAGGGGCTGATCGAGCAATCGGGCGAGGCGGTGACGCGGGGCGTAAGCCTGGTTGCTTCGGCAAGCGAGAGTCTGGGCGCCATGGTGGGCAGTGTCGAGGCCAATGCGCAGATCATGGCCGACATTGCCCAGGCCAATAGCGAGGAGGCGGCCGCGCTGGTGCAGATCGACAGCGCGGTGGGCCAGATGGACGAGATGACCCAGCACAATGCGGCGCTGGCCGAGGAAACCAATGCGGCCATCGGCAAGACCGATGCGCAGGCGAGCCGCCTCGAGAGTCTGGTGGAGACCTTCAGCCTCGATGGCGCAGGGGTGGCAGTGACCCGACGGCAGGGTCCGGCGGGCCGGAAAGGGGCGGTGGCGCTGTCCGTGGTGAGCGCGCCCTGAGCCTACTGCAGGATGCGCTCGAGATTGTATTCGCCATTGCGGATGCGATCGGGCAGCTGGGCGATCAGCTCGGCCGTGGCGTCGTCGCCATGCATGCGCACAAAGGTGGCGAGGGCTGCAAAGAGCGAGGCATGGGCCAGGGCAGCGCTTTCGACCCCGTCATCCTCGGCGCAGTTCCAGGCCTCGGCCAGATATTCGAGCGCGAGCTGGCGCTCCGCCTGGCTGCGGTCGAAGGGGCCAAGCCCGGAAACGGGCGAGAAGATAGATTTTGTCGTGCTCATAGCCAGCGCTTAACACGCCAATGGGGCGGGAACACGGAGCAAGTAACAGAGAGGTTAACGGGCATCGGTAATTGCCGGTATAGGCTTTACCGGATGGAAACCATGCCGGCGGGGAGGCCTATTCGGCGTAGCGGGTATGGATGTCGCGCGCCAGCTTTTGCGCCTCGCCCATGAGCCGGGACAGGGCGGTGCGCGAGGCCGGGGTGCATTGCTTGTGGAAGCGGGCAAAGGCGGTGTAGCCGCCATTGAAGGACCCGGCGAGGCGCTGCCGGCGATCCTCGTCCGGCTCGTCCAGCGCGATCAGTTCGGACATCTGGGCGCGCCAGTCCTCGCTGCCGGCATTGCAGAGCGGCTGGAGGTAATAAAGGCTGCCCATGATTTCCGAGAGACGTTCCATCTGCCTCTGGTAGAGCGGGTCGATGGCCAGGGCCGGGCTGGACAGGCTGGCGGCGACCAGTGCGGCGATCAGGCCACGGATAAGTGCGGATTTTGGGCCGGCGGGCACCCCCTCCCGGCCTCCCCCGTCAAGGGGGAGGTGTCGCATCGAGCGCGCGGGGCGATCGTGCCAAACCGGGTTGATCCTATGGGGGAAGCCTTTTTCCATGCCTCGTCTTACCAGCTTTGCCCCAGCACGCGGAAGCATTCGCGGATCACCTCATCGAGGCGTGATGTGGTGCGCAGCGCGATAAGCATGCCCGGATCGGCCCATTTGTGGTCGGCAACCTCGTTGCTGGGGCGGATCGTGCCGACATAGTCGGTGGTGGTGTAGACGGCCAGCCGGTAGCTGCCGTCGCGGCCAAGCGACTGGGTGACCACATGGCGCGGATTGCGCACGGTCAGGCCCACCTCCTCCTGCACCTCGCGAATGGCGCATTGCTCGATGGTTTCGTTGTCCTCCATCCGCCCGCCGGGAAAGGTCCACAGGTTCTGGTAGGGCGCGAAGGCCCGCTTTATGAGCAGGATCTTGCCGTGGCGGACAATACCGACACTGGCGGCGTTGGGTTGGTCACTCATGGCCCTTGAGTTGGTTTGCGATTCGTCTTGGGAGACACTACCTCTCAAGAAGTGAAGGAGACATGCCATGTGTGGCCGCTACGCCGCGACATTGCCGCCCGAAATGATGGCGGAGCTGTTCAAGCTGATCAAAGGGCTCGATACAGTGCCGCGCTACAATATTGCACCGACCCAGCCCATCGTGGCGATCTGGGAGGCGCATGGCCAGCGCGAGGCCCATTTTGCCCGCTGGGGCCTGGTGCCCGGCTGGGTCAAGGACCCGCGGGAATTCCCGCTTCTGGTCAATGCGCGCGCCGAAAGCATGGAAACCAAGCCCGCCTTTCGCGACCCCCTCAAGCACGGCCGCTGCATCGTGCCCGCCAGCGGCTATTACGAATGGCATACCGGGCCGGACAGGAAGAAGCGCCCCTATTACATCACCCGCGCCGACGGACAGCCGCTGGCGCTGGCGGGACTCTATGCGACCTGGAGCGGACCGGAGGGCGAGGAAGTCGATAGCGTCGCCACCATCACCGTGGCGGCCAACCGGCAGCTATCGGTGATCCACGACCGCATGCCGGCCATCCTGCTCGACGAGGAAGCGCAGGACAATTGGCTCAATGTGCGCGACGTGCGGGCCGGGCAGGCGGCGCAGATGGCGCTGCCGCTCGAGGATGGCCTGCTGAAGTTTCACCCGGTTTCGACGCGGGTCAATTCGGCGCGGGACGACGATCCGGGCCTGATCGAGCCGGTCAGCGAGGACTTGCCGGAGATGGCGGAAAGCAAGCCGGCGCGGGCGAAAAAGGTCGCTGGCGGTGGGCAGATGGATTTGTTTTAGGCTTGGCTCCACGCACGCCCGTTACCTCTAGCCTGGCTCGGTATCGGGAAGGCCCCCTCACCCCACCCTCTCCCCGAGAGGGAGAGGGGGCGCAGGGCGCGCGAGCGCTGTGGTGACATCCACATCGTAGGGCGCAGCTTCACCTCTCCCTTGGGGGAGAGGTCGACACGTAGTGTCGGGTGAGGGGCCTTGAGGGGCCCCGGCGGCACCTTCCGTTACATGACGTCGAAATAGCCCAGGGCGTCGCCGATGGCGTCTTCTTCGTAGTGGAGGTGGCTGAGAAGCACTTTTTCGAGGGCGCGATAGACGGTGACGGCGTCCTCGAAATTGTCGCGGCCCGGCGCGTCGGCCAGCTTGATCAGGGCGTCGATCAGCTTTTCGAGCAATTGGTGCACGACCACATGCTCGGCCTGAAGCCGGTCGGCAATGGCCTTGAAGGCCGGGCCCTGCGCAGCGATGGAGGGAAAGAGCGCCTGGTCCTCGATGGAATGGTGGCCATGGACGAACTGGCAATATTGCCCGCACAGGGTGCCGAAGCGGCGATAGTTGGACACCATGACGAGATCGGCGGTCTCGGCTTTCACTTCCTCGACACTGGCCGAGCCCTCGGCGGCGCGCTCGATCAGGCGCCCCAGCACGGTCATGTTCTGCCGCAGGTGGTCGTGAATGTCCTTGAGGTGCTGGCCGGCCGCCTTCTGGCGCTCGGTCAGGCCCGGCAGCGCGGGAATGGCGGGACGCGTGGCGTCATCGAGAAACTGGATGTCTTTGAGTAGCATGGGGCCAGAGATGGCGTCCTGACCCTGCCGGTTCAAGAAGGCACAGCGGAGTGACCGCTCCGGCGCCTAGCCAAGCATCTTGCCCGGATTGAGGATGCCCTTGGGATCGAGCGCGGCCTTGATGGCGCGCATCATCTCGAGCGCAACGGGGTCCTTGACCTGTTTGAGCAGATCGACCTTGAGCTGGCCGATGCCGTGTTCGGCCGAGACCGAGCCGCCATGGCGCAGCACGACCTCGTAGATCACCTCGTGCATGGCTTCGTCATACTGGGCCATGAAGGCACTGGCATCGGCGCCGACGGGCATGGAAAAGTTGAAGTGGATATTGCCGTCGCCCATGTGGCCGAAGGGGACGGGGCGGATGCCGGGAAGTAGCTTTTCAGCCGCGGCCGAGCCTTCGGCGATCAGCGCGGGGATGGCAGCGACGGGCACGGAAACGTCATGCTTGATGGAGGCGCCTTCGCGCGACTGGCATTCGCTCATCTGCTCGCGGAAGGCCCACATGCGGGTGCGGTCGGCCAGGCTCTCCGCCACGGTGGCGTCGGAAATCAGCGCGGCCTCGAAAGCGGCTTCCAGCGCGGACTGGAGCGAGCCGGGCGCGGTGCCGGCCATGCGGGTCAGTTCCACCAGCGCATACCAGGGCGAGGCGCTGGCCGTGGGGTCGCGGTCGAGCATGGCGTGGCGCAGCTGGATGTCGAGGCCGATCCAGGGAATGAGCTCGAAGGCGTTGAGGCGCAAGCCGGTGCGTTCGCGCATGAGCTGGAAGAGCGCCAGGGCGGCTTCGGGCGAGGCGACATTGACCAAGGCTGTCTCATAGTCCTCGGGCAGGGGATAGAGTTTCAGCGTGGCCGCGGTGATGATGCCCAGCGTGCCTTCGGCGCCAACGAGGAGGTCCTTGAGGTCGTAGCCGGTATTGTCCTTCTTGAGCGCGTTAAGGCCCCGATAAAGCCGCCCATCGGCGAGAACGGCTTCGATGCCCATGGTCAACTCGCGCGCATTGCCATAGGCCAGCACATTGACGCCGCCGGCATTGGACGAGAGGACGCCGCCAATACGGGCGGAGCCCTGCGAGGCCAGCCAGAGCGGGAACATGGCGCCGGCCGCCTCGGCGGCGCGGTGGGCATTTTCCAGAATGACGCCCGCTTCGGCAGTCATGACGCCGGCCGCGGCGTCGACCGAGCGGATGCGGTCGAGCTTTTGCAGGCTGAGGATCACCTCGTCGCCGCGCTGGGGCACCTGCGACCCCACAAGGCCGGTATTGCCGCCCTGGGGAATGATGGCGACGCCATTGTCATGCGCCCATGCCATGACGGCCTGGACGGCTGGCACATCGGGGGGCGTGACCACGGCTGCGGCTGGGCGGTGGAAACGCTTGCGCGGTTCGTTGAGCCAGGCGCCCATCTGGCCGGGTTCGGCCACGACATTGCCGCTGCCCACGATGCAGGCGAGGGCGGTGGCGATCTGGGCGGCAGAAAGAGACATGGGAGGCAACCCGCAAATTCAGGACAGCTATACGGACGGTCAGCTTGTCCGTCCCCAACCCCATGTGCCACAAGCGGGCAGTCGACTCCAGCTTGGGACGCGCCGCTGCGGCGCTGGATTGCCATGACCGCCCCCGTTTGGCCGGAAATTTACTTCATCCGGCATGGTGAAACGCCCTGGAATGCCGAGCGCCGCTATCAGGGGCGCAAAGACATTCCGCTCAACGAAAAGGGCAAGGGACAGGCCAGCCAGAACGGCAAGACGCTGGCGGCGCTGTTCAAGGCGCGCGGGCTCGATCCCCTGGCCTTCGAATGGCACGCCTCGCCCCTGGGCCGCACGCGCGAAACCATGGACCGGGTGCGGCTGGGCTTTTCCCAGCACCTGCCGGAGGTCAAGTATGACGTGCGGCTGATGGAAATCAGCTTCGGCGTGCTGGAGGGGAGCCTGCACGAGGAACTTCCCGCCAACATGGCAGTCGCCCCGGGCGAGCGCGACGAAACCTATTGGGATTTCCGGCCCGAGAACGGCGAGAACTATCGCGATGTGGCGGCCCGGCTGACCGAATTTGCCAGCGTGCTAAAGGGCCCGTCGGTGGTGGTGGCGCATGGCGGGATTGCCCGGACCCTGCGGGTGCTGATCGAGCGGGCGCCGATCATCGACGTGATCAACTGGGCGCCGCCGCAGGACGTGATCATGCATTTCACGCCCGGCCGCATGGAGCTGATCCGCGCAGCGGACGTCGGCCTGGATTAACCCGCGCGGTCGGGTGGAACCGGTTGGCGCGTCCATGTTTTTACCGGCATGGACGAAACCATCACCCATGCAGGGACCAATCCCGGACGCCGGCGCCTCCTCTGGGCGGGCGGGGCGCTCGGCTTCAGCCTCGGTGGATTTTTCGACGGCATCCTGCTGCACCAGATCCTGCAATGGCATCACCTGCTGAGCGGGCTCGAAGGGGCGCGGCAGGATGTGAGTTTCCTGGTGCTGACCGACGGGCTCTTTCACCTCCTGATGTACATCGTTGCCGGTTTCGGGCTTTGGCTCCTCTGGCGGGCGATGGCCGATTTTGCCCTGCCCGGTGCTGACCGGCTGCTGTTTGCCGCGGCGCTGATCGGCTTTGGCAGCTGGCATGTGGTGGACGCGGTGGTGTCGCACTGGCTTTTGGGCATTCACCGCATTCGCATGGATGCGGCGAATCCCCTGTTCTGGGACCTGCTGTGGCTCGGTCTTTTTGGCGTTTTGCCGCTGCTCGCCGGACTGTCGCTGCGCCGCGGGGACAGGGACCGGCGCAACCGCCTGCTGACGGCCCCGGTGACGCTTGTGGCGGCGGTGATCGTCGCCGCGCCGCTTGCCGCGCTGCCGCCGAGCGATGACGATACCGTGGTCATGGTGCTGTTCCGTCCGGGCATCAGCGCGCCGAAAGCCTTTTCGGCGCTGCGCGCCGTTGATGCGCGGCTGATCTGGACCGATCCGGCCGAGCGGCTCTGGGCGGTGGACCTGGCCTCGGGCGGCGATGCCAACGCGCTTTACGGCATGGGCGCGCTCCTGGTCAGCAATTCCATCCTGCCTGCGGGGTGCCTCGACTGGCTGAGGGCGTGACGCCCGGCCTGTGCGTGCCGGGGCAGCGGGCAATTGACCTTGTCGCGCCTGCTCCCTAGAAAGCCCACAACCCAAGGGGCTGCGCCATGTCTTTCAATACGTTCGGACATCTTTTCCGTTTCACCACCTGGGGCGAAAGCCACGGGCCGGCGCTGGGCGTGGTGGTGGATGGGTGCCCGCCGGGCATCGTGCTGACCCCTGAAATCATCCAGCGCGATCTGGATCGCCGCAAACCCGGCCAGAGCAAGTATACGACGCAGCGCCGCGAGGCCGACGAGGTCAAAATTCTCTCGGGCGTGTTCGAGGACGAGCGCACCGACGGGCCGCGCACGACCGGGACGCCGATTTCGCTGCTGATCGAGAATACCGACCAGCGGTCCAAGGATTATTCCGATATCCGCGACAAGTATCGGCCGGGTCACGCCGATTTTACCTACGACCAGAAATACGGCATCCGTGACTATCGCGGTGGGGGCCGCACCTCGGCGCGCGAAACCGCTGCGCGCGTGGCGGCCGGGGCGGTGGCGCGGCAGGTGCTCCAAGGCGTCACCATTCGCGCCAGCCTCGTGCAGGTAGGCCCGCACAAGATCGATTACGCCAATTTCGACTGGGACCAGGTCGACCAGAACCCGTTCTTCTGCGCCGACGCCAAGGCAGCCGAACTTTGGGCGGACTATCTCGACGGCATCCGCAAGGATGGCAATTCAGTGGGTGCAGTGATCGAAGTGGTTGCCGAAGGCGTGCCGCCGGGCTGGGGCGCGCCGGTCTATGGCAAGCTGAGCGCTGATCTCGCTTCGGCCATGATGAGCATCAATGCGGTCAAGGCGGTGGAAATCGGCGCCGGTTTCGAGGCGGCGAGCCTGACGGGCGTCGAGAATGCCGACGAAATGCGGGCAGGCGCCGATGCGCCCTATTTCCTGTCCAACAAGGCGGGCGGCATTCTGGGCGGCATTTCCAATGGCGATCCGGTGGTCTGCCGCTTTGCGGTCAAGCCGACGTCCTCGATCATCACGCCGCGCCAGACGGTGACCACGGCGAACGAGGATACCGATATCATCACCAAGGGGCGGCACGACCCCTGCGTGGGTATCCGTGCCGTGCCGGTGGGCGAGGCGATGATGGCGCTGGTTCTGGCCGACCACATGCTGCGCCATCGCGGGCAGACGGGTCGCGAAGGCGGCGTGGGGTTCCAGCGGAACTAGACGCCGAGCCGCATGCCGAAAAGCCCGCGCTGCACCCGCAATGCGCCCTGGCTTTCCAGGTATTCGACATGCGCCTTGATGGTCATGCGGGCGGCAAGGCGGACCTTGGCGGGCTGGGTGGGATAGATCGCGTCGACAACCTGGGCGAGGCGGCGCGCACCATTGCGGACGGCATCAAGCACCTGGCGGTTGCGCATCTCGCGATGAGCCTTGAGGGCGGCGGCGTGGGCGGGGCCATCGGCAATCGGGCCGCCATGAGCGGGCAGGTAGCGCCGGTAGGGCAGGGCGATGACCTTGTCGAGCGAGGCGAAATAATCGGCCATGGAGCCGTCCGGCACCGACACGAGCGTCGAATTCCAGCCCATGACATGATCGCCCGAAAGCAGGATGTCCTGCGCGGTGATGCCGAAGCTCAGGTGATTGGCGCAGTGGCCGGGCGTGGCGTGAACGGTGACCGGGAGGTCGCCGGCAAGGATGTCCTCGCCGTCATGGAGGATGCGGTCGGGCACGAGGGACCAGTCCGATGAGGCGCGGATCGGGTTGATTTCGAATCGCCGCAAGGGACGGGACAGGCGGTGTGGGCCGCCGAACCAGAGCGGCGCGCCAAGCCTTTGGCGCCACTGTGCCGCCGATGCGCTGTGGTCGCGATGGGTATGCGTGAGGAGAATGGCGGTGACTTTGCGTCCGCCGATAGCGGCGAGGAGCGCGGCGTCGTGGGCGCTGTCGATCGGGCCCGGATCGACCAGGGCAAGCCGCTCATGGCCCAGCAAAAAGGCATTTGTGCCGGTGAATGTATAGGCCGAGGCATTGGGTGCGGTGATGCGCACGATGGCGGGCGCCTGCTGTTCCGGCTGGCCGGGCAGGGGCCGAAAGTCTGTGTCGAAGACGAGGGCTTGGGAAGGACTTGCCATTGCGCGCAAAGGAACGAGACTTTATGAAGCAGGGGACTGAATGGTGTTGTCCCCCAAGGGCATACACATCCAAAGCATGGAAGGTACGAAATGGCCGTGACTTTGACCACGCCCAATACGCTGCTCGGTGTATTCCAGCCCAAGGGCGAGACTGCCAAACTGGCAACCCAACTGGTGACCGTCGTGCTGGGCACGCTGCTGATCACTGCGGCTGCCAAGATCAACGTGCCGGTCTGGCCCGTTCCGGTGACTCTGCAGAGCTTTGCCATTGCCGCGCTGGTCGCCGCTTTCGGCATGCGCATTGGCGTCGCGACCGTCGCGCTGTACCTGGCTGAAGGCGCCATGGGCCTGCCGGTTTTTGCGACCGGCGGCGGCATGGCCTATCTCGTCGGCCCGACCGGCGGCTTCCTTGTTGGTTTCCTCGTCATGGCTGCGATCATCGGCTTCGCGGCCGACCGCGGCGCTTCGGGCCGTCCCTTCACGCTCTTTGCAGCCATGCTGGTAGGCAATGCCGTGATGTTCCTGCTCGGCTTTGCCTGGCTCGTCGCCATGGCCGGTGCCGCCCAGTGGGTCGACCAGTCCAACATCGTCGGCTCCGCCTTCGCCAAGGCCGTGCAGCCCTTCATCGTATGGGACATGCTCAAGATGGCTTTCGCCGCGCTGACCGTGACCGGCCTCTGGGGCATCTTTGCGCTCAAGCGCTAAGCGCCAGCAAAACCAATTGCAGAAGGCCGGTGGAAACACCGGCCTTTTTTGTCTTTAGCGGTTGAGGCGGCGCAGAAAGGCGGCGGTTTCGACCTCGTCATCGTCGAGGCCCTCGATGGGCTTGAGCCGGCCCGAACGGCGCAGCGTGCCCGCCTGCCAGGCCTCGGGCAGACTGGGGTGGATATAGGCCTGCCGGCAGACGGTGCGCGTATTGCCCAGGCGCGCGGCGACCTGATCGATCACCGCATTGATGGCGCGGGTCTGGGCGGTTTTCGTCTCTGGCAGCGGCGTATCGGCAAAAAGCCCGAAGGCGCGCACCGTGCCGGCCCAGGTGCGGAAATGCTTGGCGGTGAAGCCGGGCCCGGCAAAGGCGGCGAGGTAGTCGTTCACGTCGCGCGAGGAAATGGTGCACATGCCGGCCTCGCTCTCATATTTGAAGAGGTCCTGACCGGGCATGTCCTGAAGGGTCTTGAGAAGATTGGCGATGCGGCGGTCGGCCAGTTGCAGGCGCCATTCCTTGCCGGACTTGCCCTTGAACTGGAAATGCAGCCGGCTGCCGGTGATTTCCACATGGCGGCGGCGCAGGGTGGTGAGGCCGAAACTCTTGTTGTCCCGCGCATAGGTGGGATTGCCGACGCGGATGAGGCTGTTGTCGAGGAGCCAGACGACCGAGGCAACGACGCGCTCATAGCCGAGAGTGCGGCGGCGCAGATCGGCCTCCACCTGCAGCCGGAGCCCGGGCAGCACCTTGGCAAAGGCGCTCAGCGTTTCGAACTTGGTGGCGCTGCGATGCTGCGTCCAGTCGGCATGGTAGCGATATTGCTTGCGGCCTCGCTCATCCCGGCCGGTGGCCTGGATATGGCCGCAGGGATCGGTGCAGATCCACACATCGGTCCAGGCCGGGGGGATGGCGAGGGCGCGGATGCGGGCAATGGTGGCCTCGTCCGGGCGGTCGCCATCGGGGGAGCGATAGGCAAAGCCGGTGCCCTTGCGCAGGCGTTTCCAGCCGGGTTGATCATCGGAGGAGAAGGCCAGGGTGGGCGCCGGAGCGATTTCGTCGGCGCGCATACGGTCGAAGGCGATGACAGGCAGTTTCATGGCGCATCCGGGGGTTGTGTTCCCCAGAATGCGCGGTTGCTGACGGCGGTTCCGGTGCGTCCTTCACATGTTGGACAGGACGCGCCGTCCCGGATCGATACCGGACCCTATTTCAGGAAGAGCGCGGGATTGTCCGTGATGACACCGGTGAGGCCTGCATCCCAGAAGGACACGACCTCGATGGGGTTGTTGCAGGTCCAGGCGCGAACCTTGATGCCCCTGGCCCTGGTCTGTTCGAGCAGGCCGATGCAAAGCCCCTTGTAGTGGGCGTGGATCGTGGTGGCGGGAATGTCGCCAAGACGGGCTTCCCAATCATCCGGGACGCGGCCCCACAGCATGGCCATTTCAAGTTCCGGCTCGAGCCGGTGCATGGCCCGGAGGCATTCCGGATCGAAGCTCGAAATCATGATGTCGGTCTGCGCCGCCCGGCGGGAGATGGCTTCCTGCACCGTATGGACCAGATGGTCCAGCGACTTGTGGTGGGGATGCTGCTTGATTTCGACATTGGCGCTGAGACCGAGTTCCCCCAGGGCCATGAGTGCCGTTTCAAGCGTCGGGATGGCTTCGCCGGCAAAGCGCGGATCAAACCAGGAGCCGCCATCGAGCGCGGTGATTTCGGCGGCGGTGAGCGCGCCCAGACCACCCGTGCCGGATGACGTGCGGTCGACACTGTCGTCGTGGATGACGATGAGCTTTTCATCGGCGCTGAAAGCCACGTCGAGTTCCACCCAGCGCGCGCCCTGTTCGGCGGCGGCCCGGAAGGCGGCAATGGTGTTTTCCGGCGCGATGGCTGAGGCGCCGCGATGGGCCTGGACTTCGGAGGGCAGGGGGCCGGGGAGGGGCGTGGTGGTCATGATCGAATCGTCTTGCGAAAGGTCAGGCATTATCGGTGCGCCGGCCGGTTTGTGCATTGAAAGGATGAAGAGCCGAAAGCGGCAGGTGGATGGTAAGCGTCGATGCTTCGGCAATATCCGGACGGCCGGGCACCGAAAGAATGACGGGCTCGCCGGAAGCCAGCCGTACATGGAGGTGGCTCTCCCCGCCAACCGGTTCCAGCAGTTCGGCGGTGGCCGAGGCGCTGATATGCGGCTCTTCCGGCGCGGCAAGCAGGATTGCGTCCGGCCGCACGCCGACAATGTCGGTATTGGCGGGCAGGCCGGTGAGGCCGCCGAAGGCCGAGACCGCAATGAGGTTCATCGGCGGGGATCCGATAAAGCCCGCAACGAAGAGGGTTTCCGGGCGGTCGTAGACTTCCGTGGGTGTGCCGATCTGTTCGACGAGGCCCCCGTTCATCACCACCAGACGGTCGGCCAGGGTCATGGCTTCGAGCTGGTCGTGGGTGACGTAGAGGCTGGTGGTCTTGAGACGACGCTGCAATTTGCGGATTTCCACCCGCATCTGCACGCGCAGCTTGGCGTCGAGATTGGAGAGTGGCTCGTCAAAGAGGAAGGCCGCCGGCTCGCGCACGATGGCGCGGCCCATGGCGACGCGCTGGCGCTGGCCGCCGGACAATTGCCGCGGCTTGCGATCGAGCATCGGCCCGATCTCGAGAATGTCGGCGGCTTCCTTGACGCGACGGTCGATTTCCTCGCGCGGCGTGCCGCGGTTCTTTAGGCCGTATTCGAGGTTCCCGCGCACGCTCATATGCGGATAGAGCGCATAGTTCTGGAACACCATGGCGATGTCGCGCTGGGCCGGCTCGGCCTTGACCACGTCGCGGCCGCCGATCTCGATGCGGCCGGAGGTGACGCTTTCAAGCCCAGCGACCATGCGCAGCAGGGTGGACTTGCCGCAGCCGGAAGGGCCGACCAGCACGATCAGCTCGCCATCGGCGACGTCGAGGTTGACGCCTTTGACGGCCGGCGTGTTGCCGTAGTCTTTTTTGAGGTCGACCAGATTGATGGTGGCCATGACTTATTTCTCCGTTTCCACGAGGCCTTTGACGAACAGGCGCTGCATGAAGATGACGACGAGGACGGGGGGCAGCATGGCGAGCATCACGGCGGCCATGACCAAGTGCCACATGGGTTCGCCGTCGGCGGTGGCGGCGAGGCGCTTGATGCCCATGACGACGGTGTAATAGCGGCTGTCGGTGGTGACGAGCAGCGGCCAGAGATACTGCACCCATCCAAAGATGAAGAGGATGACGAACAGCGCGGCAATGTTGGTGCGGCTGAGCGGCAGGAGGATGTCGCGGAAGAATTTGAGGGGGCCCGCCCCATCGACGCGCGCCGCTTCCATCAATTCATCCGGCACGGTGAGGAAGAACTGGCGGAGGAGGAAGGTTGCCGTTGCCGAAGCGATGAGCGGCAGGGTCAGGCCCAGATAGGAATTGAGCAGGCCCAGATTGGCGACCACGGCGAAGGTGGGGATGATGCGCACCTCGACCGGCAGCATCAGGGTGATGAAGATGATCCAGAAGGCGAGAAGCCGGAACGGGAAGCGGAAATAGACAATGGCATAGGCCGAGATCAGCGAGATCGCGATTTTGCCGATGGCAATGGTGATCGCCATGATCAGCGAATTGAGCAGCATGATCCAGAGCGGCGGTGCACCGGCGCTGGAAATGCCGACAGTGAGCATATGCCAGTAGTTTTCGACCAGATGCGGGCCGGGCAGAAGGGGTACGAGTCCGCTGACAAAGTCGCCGGTCGTGTGGGTCGAGGCGATGAAGGCCAGATAGACCGGGAAGGCGACGACGATGACGCCCAGGATCAGAATGGCGTGGGTGATGATGGACAGGATGGGGCGATTTTCGACCATTCCTATGCCTCCTAATACTGTACGCGCCGCTCGACGAAGCGGAACTGGACCGCCGTGAGCGCAATGACGATGAGCATGAGAATGACCGACTGGGCGGCCGACGAACCGATGTTGAGGCCGAGGAAGCCGTCGGCATAGACCTTGTAGACGAGGATGTTCGTTGCCTGTGCCGGACCACCCGACGTCGTCGCATCAATGAGCCCGAACGTGTCGAACATGGCGTAGTTGATGTTGACGATGAGGAGGAAGAAGGTCGTGGGCGAGATCAGCGGGAAAACGATGGTCCAGAACCGCTTGAGTGGGCCCGCGCCATCGATCGCGGCCGCTTCGCTGAGCGATTGCGGCACGGACTGCAGCCCCGCAAGGAAGAACAGGAAGTTGTAGGAAATCTGCTTCCAGCTGGCGGCCATGACGACGAGCAACATGGCCTGGTTGCCATCGAGCCGGTGGTTCCAGTCGATGCCGAGGCCGCGCATGACATAAGGCGCGATGCCGATGCTGGGGTTGAACATGAACCACCAGAGAATGCCCACCACGACGGGGGCCACTGCATAGGGCCAAACCAGCAGCGTCGTATAGAGCCGGTTGGTGCGCAGCACGCGATTGACGCAGACGGCCAGGAGCAGCGAGGCGGTCATGGATAGCGCGGTGACGGAAATCGCGAAGATGGCCGTGCGACCGACTGAATTGAGATAAAGCGGGTCCATGAGGACGCGGGCATAGTTTTCGAACCACACGAAAGTGGTGCGGAAACCGAACGGGTCTTCGCGCTCAAAGGACGATTTGACCGCCTGCAGGGCCGGCCAGATGAAAAAGATCAGCGTGATGGCCAGCTGCGGCGCCAGAAGCGCATAGGGCAGGACAGTATTGGGAAAGATGGTGCGCTTGGTCTGCATGGACTGGCGGCTCCGGGAATAGGCCGGGGCAGAGGGCCCCGGCCGCGCAGGATCTGCGTCGGCAAAAGGCCCCCGCCAGCAAGGACGGGGGCCGAAGGCGATGCGGCTTACTGGTTGGCGGCTTCGAAATCGCGCAGGATCTGGTTGCCACGGGCAACAGCAGCGTCGAGAGCTTCCTGGGCCGACTTGGTGCCGCCGAGCAGGGCTTCGAATTCCTCGTCGATGACCGAGCGGGCCTGGGTCAGGTTGCCGAAGCGGATGCCCTTGGAATTGGCCGTCGGGGTGCCGCGGGTGATCTGCTCGATGGCGACTTCCGAACCCGGATTGGCTTCGTAATAGCCCTGTTCCTGGCCCAGAGCGAAGGCAGCATTGGTGATCGGGAGATAGCCGGTTGCCTGGTGCCATTCGGCCTGCACTTCAGCACCCGAGAGGTAGGTGAAGAACTCGGCAACGCCCTTGTACACTTCCGGGGACTTGCCATTGAGCGCCCAGAGGGTGGCGCCCCCAATGATGGAGTTCTTCGGCTCGGCGATCACGTCGTCATAGAAGGGCAGGGGCGCAAAGCCGACCTCGAAGTCCTTCGCATTTGCGATGACGCCGGCGCGCGAGGCCGAGGAGTTCATGTAGATGGCGCATTCACCAGAATAGAACTTCGGAGGCGCGTCGGCGCCGCCGCCCGGGCCGCCATACTGGAACAGGCCTTCGTCAGCCCATTTCTTGAGGTTTTCGAAGTGCTTGACCTGAACCGGGCCATTGAAGGTGAATTCGGTGCCGAGACCGGCAAAGCCGTTTTCCAGCGTGCCATAGGGCTGGTCGTGCAGGGCCGAGAGGTTTTCGAGCTGCACCCAGCTGATCCAACCGGTGGTGAAGCCGCAATCGGCAGCGCCGGATTCGACGATCTGGCGGCTCATGGCCTCGACCTCGGCCCAGGTGCGCGGCGCGGTCTCACGGTCAAGACCGGCAGCCTCGAACACGTCCTTGTTGTAGTACATGATCGGGGTCGAGGAATTGAACGGCAGCGACAGGATGTTGCCTTCCGGGTCCGAATAATAGCCGGTGACCGGAGCGAGGAAACCGGACGGATCCCAGGGCTGACCATTGTCCTGCATCAGCTGGTAAACCGGGGTCACGGCGCCCTTGGCAGCCATCATGGTGCCGGTGCCGACTTCGAAGACCTGCACGATGGCCGGCTGCTCATTGGCGCGGAAGGCGGCGATGGCCGAGGTCAGGGTTTCGGCATAGGAGCCCTTGTAGGTCGGCACGACCTTGAATTCGGACTGGCTGTCGTTGAAGTCCTGGGCGATGGCTTCGAGGCGCTCACCGAGCTCGGCATCCATGGCGTGCCACCAGGCGATTTCGGTCTGTGCCATGGCCGGGGTCGCGGCGATGAGTGCGGCGAGGCCGGCAGACAAGCACAGAGCAGGCGTGCGGAAGCCCTTGGCAGAAAGCCAAGCAAGATTGGATCGCATTGAGTGTTCCTTTGCGTAAGCAGGATGCCAGACTGACACCCCGACAGGAGGCGAGACCCCAAACGTCATCGCCTTGGCTGCATACCTATTTCAGTCGCTTATCAGTTTTGTGACTGTGAAAACCCGCCGCGGAAATGCCGGAAACGCTGGGGTTTTGGTGGTGAATGTCCGGTCAGGCAACGCCCGCAGTAAGCGTGTAGCACCGCGCGGTTACGTGCCCAGCCCTGTGGGCATACGTCATTCCGTGAATGCTGGGCGTTGAAAGTAAATAACGGACGCAGAAAAATGTTCATACTCAGTAAATTGAATGATTTGTCAGAAATTGGCGTCATTTCGGCGTTTTAGACAAGTTTAGACTACTGTACACTGCTGGAATTCCGGCCTAGGTCATGTAGAAATTACAGGAAATTGGCATTGCGACAGTTAGTAGCTCCATCCAGCGTGGTGTAGCCGATCGAGCAGAGCTTTGGTGCCGGAAACGACGTCATTCAAAATGAGGTCTGGATTTCCCTCACAAGCCCGCTGACACTCGTGGGTGGACAAGGCAGTGACATCATCGATCTCAACCTCCAGTCCGGTGGCGCCCCAGACTTTTCCCTATCCGTCACCGGCGGTGCGATCATTTTCGGCGATCTAGCGCCGGATCTGGATGTGGCCGGAGAAGGATCAGGGGACGACCACATTGTTGCCAGCGTTCCGGCGACCTCATTTTCGCAGGAGGAGGAAGCGATTTTGTCAATGCGCAGGCTGGCAATGACGAAGTCTATGCCGGGGCGGGGGACGACTTCGTCCTCGGTGGCGCCGGGTCTGACACAATTCATGGAAATGCCGGCAATGACATTCTGTTCGGTCACAACCCGATGAGCCTGAGCCGAAGCTTTCTGAGCCTGCAGACATTGTACAACGGCGCCGATGACACGGTGTTCATCAATACCAGAGCGGCCAACGCGGGTATTCTGCAGGCCGATGACGGTATGGCCGACCAGCTCTATGGTGGGGACGGCAACGACCTCCTCGTCGGTGGCGGTGGCGCCGACCTGCTTGATGGCGGCAGTGGTACGGACACCGCTTCCTATGAGTTTGCTCCGGCAGCAGTCAATGCCAGCCTCAGCCTTGGCCGCGGTACAGGGGGCGAAGCTGATGGCGATATTTTTGTTTCCGTCGAAAACCTGCTCGGTCCCGCTTTGGCGACAAACTGTCGGGCAGCAATACCAGCAATGACCTCGATGGCGGCAACGGAGACGATACGCTCAGCGGGGGGAATGGTAACGACGCTCTTCTGGGCAGAAACGGCAACGACACGCTGCTCGGTGGCGGCAACAACGACAATCTCACCGGCGGGCGTGGGCGCGATATTTTGACCGGCGGATCGGGTGCCGATAAATTCATTTTTCTGTCGCTGCTGGATTCCGCCTCGGCAGGCCGGGATGTGATCACCGATTTCAGCAGCGGCCAGAGCGACAGGCTCGACCTCAGCGCCATCGACGCGCGCAGCAATGTTGCCGGCAACCAGGCCTTCGCCTTCCGCGGGACCAGCGGCTTCACGGGCGAAAGTGGGCAACTGCGCTATCGGCTTGATGCGACGACGACCACGGTCATGGCCGATGTCGACGGCGACAAGGCGGTTGACCTGATCTTCGTGCTTGAAGGCCGGCTGAACCTCAGCGCCACCGACTTCATTCTTTAGCGCTATCTGCCCGCGCGATCAGGATAGGCCTGGTCATAGAGCATCGAAAAACGCGTCCAAAGCAACCCCGGGGCCTTTCGCGAGACCGGGGTTTGCGGGCCATCTGTTACGCCCTAGCGCTCATGGTGCGACTTCGATGACCGAATGCTGCAGTTGAGGGTCATTGCATCCCCAGATGCATCCAACCTCTTGGGGCGCAATTGGCCGGTCAGCATTGATCGTCCTATATACTTTGACTGGAATAGACCGATGCCGAGCATCATCGTCAACGACCATGTGGTCTCTTGCGTCCAGCCTCCATTGCCATCACACTCCGGGCCCTAAGCTTGCCTGGTGGATATCGTACAGCCTGCTTGGAACATGGTGATCGTCATCAGCGCGCGTCAGGGGACGCGATGAGCAGCACTTCAGTCATCGGCTTTGACTCGGCCTGGACCGACCAGGTCAAGGCGCCGGGCGCGGTGAGCATCATAAGGGTTGTCGAAGGCCAGCCTACGGAATTCGTCGCGCCCCGACTGTCCAGCTTCGCACAGGCTCTCGCGATTATCGAAGAGGAGCGGCGGCAATTCGAGCGGTGCTTCGTCGCACTCGACCAGCCGACGATCGTTCCCAATGCCACGGGGTCACGCCCGGTCGACAAGGTGGCCGCTTCGCTCATTTCCTGGGTCGGGGGTGGCGTTCAGCCTGCCAATCGATCCAAGAAAGGCATGTTCGATGACGATGCTCCCGTATGGGCATTCAAGGACGCGCTCGGCGCGACCGAGAATCCGGAGGGCGCACGCGTGGCAAGCTCGGGAATGTTCATCGCCGAGGTGTTTCCGGCTCTGGCGCTGCCCAGTCTGAGCGCCGAGTTCTGCGGTCGACTGATGGGCCCACGCTACAACCCCGGACGACGCAAGACCTTCCGCATCGAACACTGGGGCGCTGTGCTGACCTGTGTCTCGGCTGTGGGTGCTACTCTTGGTATCCCGGACCTGGAGGTCTGGTGTGGGCACCATCGGCTCGCTAGGCCTCCAAGCAAGGCGGACCAGGATCTCCTGGACGGTGTCCTCTGCGCCTTGATTGGCTACATGTGGTTGTTCCTGCCTCGATCGCACGCCCTGATGATCGGCGATATCGAGACCGGATATATGCTGACGCCGGCTGTTGGCGAGGCCAGGCTGAGATTGCAGGCGGCTGCCGCTGGCCGAGGCGTGCCTTGCGCATAGCGCGCCAAACTAGCCTTGGGCCACTCCGTCGATGCCCTTGTTGTGATATCGACCAGAGAACCATCACCGGGATTGCTCATATAGGGCGGTAGCGCTCGTCAGAACGGGCAAGGCAATGGATCCACCAAGCGACCAAGCCATTCCAGGCGGGCACGTGGGCTTGGGACCAAGTTGAGCAATAGACCCTGTCAGCGTGAAAAACCCCGGCCTCTTGCGAGACCGGGGTTGATTGGTCGGAGTAGAGTGATTCGAACACTCGACCCCCTGCTCCCGAAGCAGGTGCGCTACCAGGCTGCGCTATACTCCGTCAGGATCGTGACGCCCGGGAATGGCTGCCCGGTCTGGCCGGGCCCGTCGCGATGTGGCGGCTTTATAGCCGCGGTCTGGCCCGTGTTCAAGCGCCTCAAACAACCTTTTGCAACGCTTGTGCACCGTGTTGCGAAGCAGGGTTAAACCGTGTAGGAACCGCGCCGGATGGGGCGTCGCCAAGTGGTAAGGCAGCGGTTTTTGGTACCGCCATTCCCAGGTTCGAATCCTGGCGCCCCAGCCATGATTCTGCGCGCCTGTCAACACTCCTTGCATTACGGGCTTTGAGTTATTCTGAGCAATCCTGCTCAAGGGCTCGAGTCGCAGTAACTGGGGTACATGCCTGTGATACATAAGGCAGGTACAAATGGCACGCGGTCCCCATCTTCTTCGTCGAGGCGCCGTCTATTACTGGCAGCGCCGATTGCCGACTCACCTCGCAACACGCTTGCGAATCTCTCATGTCAAGGTGAACCTCATAACCAAGGACGTGGCGACCGCCCGTCGCCTGGTCCGATCGTGTCCCTCGGCGTGGTGTAACTGAGGCAGGGCCTCCACGCATGTCCGGCTCGGCCGGGTTGGTCAGCGTGCGGGGACTGCCGGCAGGCTGACGAGGGGATCATCGCTCAACGGGGCGACGGATTCCAGAGTCATGTATCTGGCGCGCTGCACAGCCCACTCATCGTTCTGCTCGAGCAGGATGGCGCCAACGAGCCGGACGATGGCATCCTCGTTGGGGAAGATGCCCACTACCTCGGTCCGCCGCTTCACCTCGCCATTCACCCGTTCTATCACCGGGAGCACGAAAGGTGCGGGCAGGCCGATGCATTAGATGAGCTGTGAGCTCGGGTTGTTAGCTGGCCGCCTCTGCGACTCGCCCGGTTGCGCTGTGAGCGCGGATCCGTAGTTGTCGTGTCGCCCGCCGCTCCCGCCATCAACTCTGGTAGGAGGCGCACATGCGACGGGTAATCGGCATGGACATCCACCGAACCATCGGGGAGGTGGTTTTCTGGGAAGAGGGTAAGCTTAGACGCGCTGGTCGCGTCGACATGACCCAAACTGCGCTGGAAGGGTTCGGCAAGACCCTGCTAGCAACTGACGAGGTGGTCATTGAAGCCACCGGGAACTGCATGGCTGTTTCGCGAATGCTGTCCCCATTCGTGAAGCGGGTGGTGATCGCCAATCCTTTGCAGGTGAAGGCGATCGCGCATGCTCACGTGAAAACCGACAAGGTGGATGCGGGAACGCTGGCTAGCCTTTATGCAGCAGGCTATTTGCCGGAGATCTGGACGCCCGATGCCGACGTTGAACGGATGCGCAGACTGGTGGCACGGCGGTACCAGGTGGTGCGACATCGCACCCGGATCAAGAATGAAGTCCATTCCATCCTTCACACCCATCTGATCCCGAAGTGCCCACACGCTGATCTATTCAACGGTCGCGGTCGCTCCTGGTTACTGCAGCAGTCGCTACCGAATGACGAGCGGCAAGCAATCGAGAGGCACCTTCGTGAGCTTGATTGGCTTGCTGAAGACTTGGCGGTCCTCGACCGGGAGATTGCGGCGACCACCCTGGATGATCAGGCGATCAAACGCTTGCTCACCATCACCGGCGTCAACCTGGTGGTGGCAGCCGGACTGATGGCGGCAATCGGCAACATCGCTCGCTTCGAGAGTCCGCAAAGGCTGGTGAGCTATTTTGGGCTCAATCCACGCGTCCGCCAATCGGGCCTTGGTGCCGCCCACCATGGGCGGATCAGCAAGGCCGGACGCAGTCATGCCAGGGCTATGCTGGTGGAGGCCGCCTGGGCGGCGGCAAAAGCGCCAGGTCCGTTGCACGCGTTCTTCGTGCGCATCCGGGCCAGGCGGGGCCACCAGGTGGCTGCCGTTGCGGTAGCAAGGAAGCTGACAATGCCCGTCTGGCACATGCTGACCAAGGGCGAGGACTATCACTGGGCGCGCCCCAGTCTGGTCGCCCATAAGGTCCGAAGCATGGAGCTACAGGCCGGCAAGTCGCAGCAGAAGGGCAACCGGCGAGGTCCAAGCTACGCCTACCATGTGAAGGAACTCCGCGATCAGGAGATGCAGATCGCGAAACGGGCTCAGAAAAGCTACGAGCAGTTCATCGGGTCTTGGCGCCCGCGCCCGCCAACGAAAAGGCGCGCGGGCGCCTCAACTCGGCAAGGCTTAGGTTAGGAACCATCCCGGCGGCACTTACAGCCGATGCACCGCGCTTTGGTACGAGGTCGCCCGCGCTCCTGAACAATATCCGGGAGGAAATCGCTTGTCGATCTTATCCGTGCTGTGCAGCTTGGCCCGATGCTCCTTGGTGAAGCTCATATAGGCCAGAACATCGTGCTCGGCCTCATCCATGATGGTGGCGAGCTTGGGCACCCGGGGACGGATCTGGTCGGCAACGGCGCGCCATTGGGTGCTAGCGGCCTCCGGCGTCTCCTGAGCGAAGGCCGTGGCGATAAAGGCACTGGCCACGCGGCGACCGCTCTTGCCGGCATGGGCAAGGACGTTGCGCATGAAGTGGACCCGGCAGCGTTGCCATGTGGCGCAAAGCACCTTGGTGACGGCGGCCTTGATGCCCTCATGGGCATCGGAGATCACCAGCTTCACGCCTCGCAGGCCGCGGCGGGTCAGCTTGCGCAGGAACTCGGTCCAGATCGCCTCGGCCTCCGAGGTGCCGATCTCCATGCCCAGCACCTCGCGCCGGCCATCCGCATTGACGCCCACCGCCATGATGGCTGCCACCGAGACGATGCGGCCGCCCCTGCGTACCTTGAGGTAAGTGGCGTCGATCCACAGGTAGGGCCAATCGCCCTCGATCGGCCGCTCGAGGAAGGCCTTCACCCGCCCATCGATCTCCTCGCAGAGCCGGCTGACCTGGCTCTTGGAGATGCCACTCATGCCCATGGCTTTGACCAGGTCGTCCACCGAACGGGTTGAGATGCCCTGGATGTACGCCTCCTGGATCACCGCGGTCAGAGCTTTCTCGGCCAGCCGCCGAGGTTCCAGAAAGCCCGGGAAGTAGCTGCCCTTGCGCAGCTTGGGGATGCGCAGCTCGACCGTGCCGGCCCGCGTCTCCCAGTCCCGCTCGCGGTAGCCATTGCGCTGGACCCGCCGCTCGGCGCTCTTTTCGCCATAGCCGGCCCCAGTGGCGGCACCCACTTCCATCTCCATCAGCCGTTCGGCAGCGAAGCCAATCATCTCGCGCAGAATATCGGCGTCGGGGGTCTTCTCTACCAGCGTGCGCAGGTTCATCATCGTGTCGGTCATCGGTGGTCCTTCAGGTGCAGGGTTGGGGTAAGCAACCAGACCTTACCGGAAATCCGTCGATGACCACCCAGCCGCTCGCTCGCTACGGCGCTCGTAGTGGCGCGCTCGCGAGCGGCTGACCACCTCAGTTACACCACGTCCCGGGACACGACCATGCCGGCGGCGCCGATGGGGATCTCGCCCGTGCCACCGCCATTCTCGTCGGAGCTTATGAGAGGCAGGGACTCCGTGATGTGCTGGCCTCTGGTTCTATCTTCGGGCCAGTTCTGCGGGAATCCATCGGGGCGGAGGTAAACAGGGAACTGAAGTGTCAGTTAGCGCGCGCCATGGATATCGTAAAACAGAATCATCGAGCGACATTCGAGCTGGTCGACCACCTGATCGAACAGAAAATTTTGGTTGATAGCGAAATTTCAACAATCTTCGGAAGTGAAGATGTTATGCCCGCAAAATGTTCGGTCGGCACATCTTGTCCGCCCTTGGGCTCATTAAGAGTAAAGCATTGAAAAATGCCGTTTCAAGACATACGCCACCACCGACAGCACCAACTCCCAGCGTTATCCAACCGGTGTACGCCCCGCTTTCCGGCGCCGGATTTGGGCGGCCTGAGAGATCACCGGCATTATCGATCATTTGCCGGGAATCCGGCGCGCTCAGCAGGTCAACAGCGCGCAAGAACCGCCCCGAGCGCGGCAATGCCCTTTATCGCCCATCCCAGCATTTCCGCGCCTCTCCGCCGCCATCTCTGCCAGTGCCCGACGGCGCCACCCGTACAATGCGAGGAGGCGCGGCAGCTCCGCGTTAACCGTTCTGAAACAGATCAGCCCGGGGGTGTTGAAGTTTCGGTGAGCCCGTACCACCTTCGTTCCCGTCGGCCCGATTCCCGGGACCGATCCTGCGGTCCGGCACCGGCGGCTGACAGGGTGTAGCGAGCACCCCGCCAGCCTAACCACAGGTCTCACTGCGTACACAGACTGAATAGCCCCTAGACTAGAGAAGACCGGGGCCAAAAGCAGGTCGCTTCTGCGGCCAGTGTATGGTCGGCGCGCAGCGGCCCTTCACCTCACGCCATCAACTGTGTCGAGCATTCTCAAACGCCTTGCCGCGACGGCCGTCGGACTCGATCTCAGCAGGAAGGTCTCCGGTCACTCCCTTCGCGTCGGCGCCGCACAACAACTCACCCTCGACGGCAAAGGTAGAGAGGCAATGTGACCGACCTTTTGGCTGGCGGCACCACCGCGACCAGTACCGACAGTGAGATCAACAACGGCATTGCACCGCCAACGGATTCTATATTGGTGCAAAAACTGGTCAGAGGAGCAAGTTACGCGCTTGCGAGTATTCTTTGGAAGGCCGAGATATGGTCCTCTGCAACGTTCTGCCAAGTGCGCGCTTTCAGATTCTGATAAGCCGCCATCTGGTGTTCTAGCAGTATATGGCGGTTCTGCAGCCCAAACGACATCTTGTCCGCAATATCAATGGGCGACAGAGGATCGAAAAGTGATAGGTCGGCTAGCTCGCCTGTGCCGAGCACCTCGGTGGTTTGTGGTATCCGCGACATCACCACTGGCGTTCCCACTGAAAGAGCCTCCGAGAAGGTGAACGGCATGCCGCCCTCGAAGAGGCTTGGGTTCACCGCCAACTCGGCGCGATGGTACAGTGCTGCGAGCACCTGCGGCGGAACATCGTGGGCAGTGATGATGTCGTACTGGAGCCGCCGGCGATAAATGTAGTCATGCAGTTCATGGTCGTCCGCCAGGTTCGCCGTGAGGATGAGCTTCACGTACTTGTAGCGCTCTCGAAGCAGGATCTCGTAGGCTTTGACCAAATTGAGAGCATTCTTGTTCGGCCGAAGCTGCGAAGCGTAGAACAGGTACTGGGTGTCTGCGAAGCTGAAGTTCTTTAGGTACTCGTTACCCTGCCAGCGGACGTTCCTGTGGCCCTCAATGAGGTTGGTGGCGAACTTCCGCCGAGCGTAGGCGTCGTCTAGGGTGCCGCGGACGGCGATAAGCGGTTCCAGGTCGATAGGCGCATGCGGGATAACATGAATGCGCTCCGCCGGGATATCATAGCGATCCTGCAACCCTGACTTGGCCGTTGCGTGACTATAGGCGATGAAGTGCTTTCCAGTTTGCACGGCGAGTTGCGCCTGCCGGAACTGTGCCATCGAGCTTGGATAATTGACGGCAAACGAGGTCGGGAAATCCGCCATCATGAGGTCGGGAAAACACTGCACCGTGGGCACCGGGGCGGAGTTCACTGCGGGCCAGAAAATGGTGGGACTATACCAAATGTCGATGTCCGCTCTTTTCTGCATCTCGACCATCATGCGTTCCAGTTCGCGCGAAGAGATGCGGTCGTAGATCAGGCGGCGGATGGAGGGAGGGCGCTCGCCCTCGAACTGCATCAGCCGTAATCTCAATTGGGGAATGGCCTCTTTGACGATCTGCAAGGGGCGCTCGCCCCATCTGTACCGATGGCCTAGATAGCCCATCCCAACAATGAAGGCGGCGATCAGGGTCAGCGGTGCAAGGATCGGGACTGCCACGGCGACTACAAGCAGCGACAAGAGGACTGTGAGCGCGACTACAGGCAAGCTCTCGCTTGCGAGTCCTCGAGTGAGAGCTGCACCTAGGGCGCGCCGGGCTCTCAGGTAGGCGGAGCGCCCGCGCTTTACCACACGCTTCAGAGCCCCATCGCCGGAGGCCGCTGAGACTACGGGGCGAAAACGGAGATACGCCCGCAATAGTGGAGGTATGTGCTTGTTGCCGATGATCTCCACCGAGCCTGGAGGTAACGTCGAGAACAAGCCGGACACTTCGGACCTGAGCCAAGCAGGGCAAATTATGACCACTGGCTCTTTAGTGAAAGACTGAAAACCCTCCACGAGGTGGACGAATTGGCGGCCGAGGCCCTGATTGCTGAACTTCGTACGGGGCGAGTAGCCTAGGAAGAATCCGATCTTCATTGCTCAGCCCATCACGTGTTGAAGTTTATCGTAGAAGTGCGCCGCCTGGGCCTGCCATGACAACCCGTCGAGAAACTCTTGGGTCGGAAGCTTCCGGGCCATCTCTTCCCAGTTCCGCTCCATCCATAGCAACCGGTCGGTAAGCTGCTTGGTGTCCCGGGACTCGAAAAAGGTAGCGTTCAGCGCGTACCGTTCGGAGATGTATCTCATGGGCGGATAGTCGCTCGAGAGGGTGGGAGTGCCTCCATAGGCGGCCTCGACGGAGCACAGTGTTCCGTTGTCGATGATGACATTGTGGAGGAGGAACTTCGCGCCGCTCAGTTGAGCGACATACTCGTCATTCGAAGTGTTCCCCAAGATGACGAGTTTCTTCTTCAACGCCGGCCGGCTGGCAATCAGGCGGCGGGCCTCCACGACGTGAGGCTGTAGTTTCGCCTCATCGGTCTCCACCTCTGGATCCAGCTTGTCGCTGTCAACGCCGGTGATGTGGCACTCCAAGGTGCCGCCGGCTTCGTAGTACGCGTTCAGCGCGTTGAGGGTAATCACGTGGTTCTTGTGAGGCCCGAGGTTAGTAGTCCACTGGAAGTAGTCGCCCTTGGACCGCGCCCCGCCCTTGGCGAATGCCACCTTGAACTGGTCGAGTTCGGCCACGTGGGGGACCATGACGACGCGGCTCCGGGGCACGCCAACGTACTGAACCACGTCCTCGACGGTGTGCGGGGTGTTGGCGAGCACGGCAACAGCTTCGCGCGCAGTTTGGATAAACGGGCGCTCGTACCAGTGCATCAATAGTTCGGGGAAGTAGCGCTGCAGATAGTCGTGGGTGAAAAGCACGTACGGACGAATGGGGGCGACGGGCTCATCAACCCTGTCCGACCCCATGAACCAGAAATCGCAATCGAGGAAATCGGTAGCGCCATCCACCGGCAGAGCGAACCGTCCGTGTTTCCGGCGAACCTCGAACCCCTGCATGGCTTGGATATCGCTCAACTGGAACTCGTCTATGATCTTCCACTTGAAGGGCCGAACTTCGATGCCATGCTTAGTGAGGTCATCGAACTCGGTGCGGGAGTAAATCCAACTGTCCAGATGGGCGAAAACGACTTCCACCTCATCTCCCTGTTGCCTGCTGCCGTCCTTGATCATCTTGGCGAGCAGCTTCACCATGTTCAGCGTCCCTCCGAGATAGGCCTGGGGGAGGAACACGGCGATACGCCTACGAGCCTTCGGGCGGCCTTTCGCCTTCTGGTTGTTCTCGATACTCGCCTCGATGCGCTTGAACTCCTCTCGCCAGATCGGCTCGCAATAATCGCGGGTCATCGTATGGAGCAGCACGCCTTGTGAGGCCTTGATCTCGTCGATGAGGGGCTGGTCTCCATTCAGGATGCGGGAGAGCATCCTGTGAGCCTGATCTTCAGACTTGACCCTGCCCGGTAATTTCTTTCCGCCGAGGCGGTCGAGCATGCCACCGGCCATGAACACTAGCGGCATACCTAGGCGAACAGCCTCAAGCGGGTGGTAATGGAGGTGTCGTTCCTCCTTGCTGTGGTAGTACATGACGCGGGTTTCTCGCATCATGCGGTCGTACTCGGCCCTCGGCAGATGTCCGGCGACATTTGGGTCGGCAACCGGGATGGGCTGGGCACCGCCGACGATATACGGGAGATCGCCGAACTTCCGGCGGAAGTTTTGGTATATCCAGTTGAAGTATGGGGAAGTCTCAATCCGCGGGCAAACAAACAGCACTTTTGCGTCGGTGCCGGCCCATTCATTGGTCACCCTGGCGTCGTCTAGCCCGAGCGGGAGGGTGATGGCTCGCTGCTTGAAGACCCCGTTTTCTACGTCGGCCAGGTGGTCGTAGGCCTGCCCGAACCAGAAGCGGTCCTTGGCCTTCTGCAACTCGCCGAGGAAGAAGAACCCGAGGCTGTCAGCCACGACGTTCGTGTAGGTGACGCCATTGGAAAGACCGAACGGGCGCATGACCACGACGTTCTTGTAGTTCCGGATTAGTGCAGCGAGCTGTTCGGGGAAGAACCCGCAAAACGCGATCTCGAAATGCTCGTTGGCGACTCTCGCCGCCTCTGGAGACATGCCGAGGTAGAGGTTCTCGGCGTTCAGAATCTCCAGATCGGATTTGGGTATGGAGAGCGCGTCGTCCAGGCTGTAGTCGAGTGAGGCGCTTAGGTTACCCTCGTCGTAGGGGAAGGACTTGGGGAGGTAGACCTCGTAACCGAGTGACCGGATGATCGGCACCTCGAACTTGCGAAGAGTGCTGTGGTTCATGAGCCACATGGCTCTACGGACTTTGGACAACAGCGGCTCCCTGGGGTAATCGTGAGGCGGCCAAGTCAGTAGCTAAGCCACTGCCGCCTGTCCATAGGATCGAGGGTATCCACGGTGAACGAGTTTGACCTGCTTCCCGCATTTTCGGACGATTCTGAACTGGAATTTTCCATTTATGATCCCGTGGCCGGGAGATGGAGACTTCGATGAAGAAGTCCAAGTTCACCGAGGCGCAGATTGCCTTTGTGCTGAAGCAGGCTGAGGACGGTCTGAACCGCGCCGGGAATTCCGGAGGCTGTTTGGTTTAAGTTATGCGGCCATGGCCGGTTGTTCCAGTGCCGCGTAGAAGCTAGCCTCGGCTTCCGCTGGCGGGATGTTGCCGATGGGCTCGAGGAGGCGCCGGTGATTGAACCAGTCGACCCATTCGAGGGTGGCGAACTCGACGGCCTCGATGTTTCGCCAAGGCCCGCGCCGGTGGATCACCTCGGCCTTGTAGAGAGCGTTGATGCTCTCGGCTAAGGCATTGTCGTAGCTGTCCCCGACGCTGCCCACTGACGGTTCGATCCCGGCCTCGGCGAGGCGCTCGGTATAGCGAATGCTGACGTATTGCGACCCGCGATCGGAATGATGAACCAGACCGCCGCGATGGACGGGGCGGCGGTCGTGGATGGCCTGCTCGAGGGCGTCAAGTACGAAGCTGGCATGGGCGGTGCGACTGACCCGCCAGCCCACGATATAGCGAGCGTAGACGTCGATCACGAAGGCGAACCCAGGTCGTTTTGCCGCCTGTTGAGTATTCTCGTGGCGTTAATCCTAGCCACGCAGCGAGCTCTCGAGCGCGTCGGAACTGGCGACCATCCCCGACAGCTGCCAGCAAGGCTGTAGCTGCCAGTGGCCCAATACCCGGAATGGTCATGAGCCGCCTCGCCCTGTCCTCCCGATCCGCGAGCGCTTCGATCTGTCGGGTCACCGACACGATGCGTCGATCGACATGGGCGATGTCTTCTAAAATCTCGGTCAGCATCTGCCGCATCATTGGTGTGAGATCGTTGTTATCATCGGCAAGAGCCCGCGGCAGATCGACCCTGAACACTCCCACGCCTTGCCGCATGGCGACCCCGTACTCGAGGCAGAACGCTCTGGCCTGATTGATCAGTCGAGTTCGGCTTGCGACCAACTGGTCGCGCATCCGATGTAGGGCCTGAATGTCGATCTGCTCGACCGTTCGTACCTGCGCAAAACGCATGGTCGGTCGCGTGACGGCTTCCGCAATCGCCTCGGCATCTATCGTGTCGTTCTTCTGGGATTTCACGAATGGCTTCACGAACTGAGCCGGCACGATCCGCACCTGGTGCCCGAATGCCTGCAATTTACGAGCGAGCCATTGCGACCCGGGACATGCCTCCATCCCCACCAGAGTTGGGGCTGCACGCTGAAAGAAGGCCAGCACCGTGTCTCGCCGGAACTTGGCGCGCTGGACCACGCCGCCTCGCTCGTCGAGCCCGACAACATGGAAAAGGTTCTTACCCAGATCTACGCCGAAAACAGCAGCTGGCTTGGGTGCATTCCTGATCATTTCTTCCTCCTTTTGGTCGAACGACAACAATGTCGCGGAGGGCGGGGCAGGTCATCCCATTAGCTCTGAGGCCTGCGCGCAAGTGGTCCCTTGTCGATGAGGTGCAGCAGGCCTGGAATGTCTCGATCCGCAAGGCGTGCGACGCGCTGCGGGTCGACAGGTCGCTTTACCACTACAAGACCAAGCGCGGCGAGCAGGCCGACCTGAAGCTTCGTATCAAGCAGATCTGCGAGACCCGCGTCCGCTACGGCTATCGGCGGGTGCATGTGCTGCTGCGACGGGAGGGCTGGGAGGTGAACCCCAAGAGAATCTATCGCCTGTACAAGGAGATGGGCCTGCAGCTGCGGAACAAGGTGTCCAAGCGCCGGGTCAAGGCGAAACTCCGCGACGATCGGACAACGGCGACGATGACCAATCAGGTCTGGGCCATGGACTTCGTGCACGACCAGTTGGCGACGGGGCGGAAGCTGCGCATCCTGACGATCGTGGACACCTTCTCGCGGTTCTCACCCGCGGTTGATCCTCGGTTCAGCTACCGTGGGGAGGACGTGGTTCTGATGCTGGAAAGGGTCTGTCGCCAGGTTGGCTATCCCCAATCGATCCGTGTCGATCAAGGCTCCGAGTTCATCTCGCGCGACCTCGACCTATGGGCTTACCAGAAGGGTGTCGTTCTCGACTTCAGTCGACCGGGAAAGCCCACGGACAATGCCTTCATCGAGTCCTTCAACGGCAAGTTCCGGGCCGAGTGCCTGAACGCCCACTGGTTCCTCAGCCTTGACGACGCCAGGGCGAAGATGGAGGAATGGCGCAGGGACTACAACGAGGTCCGTCCACACAGCGCCATCGGGAACAAACCCCCGATATCGCTGCTGAACGCTCCGGGGCCACACGGCCACCCCTGAGCATCAACGCCTGGAAAATCCCCAGCCGGGTGGTCCAAGATCGGGGGGCGCGTCATCACCCCCGGAAAACCCCAGCCGGGTGGTCCAAACTCGGGGAGCAGCTCAACATTGGCCAGAGCCTACTTCAAACCGGATTAGTGCAGGGGGCAACGTCACCTACGGCTGCTATCATGCTCGACTGCCACGTTTAAGGGCTAGGCAGGCAGCCCAAGCTTTTGTATTAGGCGGCCAGCACATCCGTCTGGATCGGCAGTTTCCCCATCCTACCCTGTAGCCCATGGAGCTTCCCTTGACCAAAAAGGTTGCGTTGATAACCGGTATCACCGGCCAAGACGGGGCGTACCTCGCGGAGCTACTTCTGGAAAAGGGCTACGCGGTTCACGGCATCAAGCGGCGGACCTCTCTCTTCAACACGAGCCGCATCGATCATCTTTATCATGATCTGCATGACCGGGGGGTCGACCTGACGCTCCACCACGGCGATCTGACCGACTCGTCGAGCCTCACGCGGATCATCCAGCAGGTCCAGCCGGACGAAATCTACAATCTGGCCGCCCAGAGCCACGTTGCGGTGTCGTTCGAAGAACCTGAATATACGGCCAACTCGGATGCGCTCGGTGCCCTGCGCATCCTGGAAGCCATCCGAATTCTGGGACTGCAGAAGAAGACGCGCTTCTATCAGGCATCTACTTCCGAGCTCTACGGCCTCGTTCAGGAGACGCCGCAGAAGGAAACCACGCCATTTTACCCGCGCTCGCCTTATGGCGTTGCGAAGCTCTATGCCTATTGGATCACGGTGAACTACCGGGAAGCCTACGGCATTTATGCGTGCAATGGCATCCTCTTCAACCACGAGTCGCCGATCCGGGGTGAAACCTTCGTCACCCGCAAGATCACGCGCGCCCTGGCCCGTATCAAGCTCGGCATGCAGGATCGGCTGTATCTCGGCAACATGGATTCGCTACGCGACTGGGGCCACGCTCGCGACTACGTCCTGATGCAGTGGCTGATGCTTCAGCAGGAGACTCCTGAGGATTTCGTCATCGCCACCGGGGTTCAGCATTCCGTCCGCGAATTCGTCACCCTGGCAGCCAAAGAGATGGGGATCGACGTGCGCTGGGAAGGTTCCGGCGTGGACGAGAAGGGGTATGACGCTGCCTCCGGTGCGTGCATCGTCGAAGTGGACCCCCGTTATTTCCGTCCGGCAGAAGTGGAGTCGCTACTCGGCGATGCCAGCAAGGCCAAGGCCAAGCTCGGCTGGTCTCCCTCTACCTCCTTCCGCGAGCTTGTTCGCGAAATGGCCGTGGAAGACCTCAAGGAGGCTCAACGCGACGCGCTGCTTGTGAGCAATGGCTACCCGCGGTTCCCGGGCAAGGAATAAGCGAATGGAGCGCATCCCGGTCTACGAGCCGTCCCTTGGCGGAAATGTCTCGGCGTATGTCAATGAATGCCTGGAGACAGGGTGGATTTCGTCGCGAGGTGCTTTCATCGGACGGTTCGAGGAGGCTTTCGCCGCGTACACCGGTGCGGGTGACGCCGTCACGGTGGCCAACGGTACCGTTGCGATCCATCTCGCGCTGGTCGCTCTGGGCATCGGGCCGGGGGACGAGGTGATCGTGCCGAGCTTCACCTATGTGGCCTCGGTGAACACGATCCTGCAAGCTGGCGCGACACCGGTTTACGTCGACTCCCTGGAGTCCACCCTGCAGATTGATCCCGAGAGCGTTCGGCGCGCGATTACGCCGCGCACCCGAGCGGTCATGGCCGTGCACCTCTATGGCCATCCATGCGACATGGGCGCACTGTTGGACATCTGCCGCACTCACAACCTGCTCCTGGTCGAGGACTGCGCTGAGGCGTTCGGCACCTACTGGCAGGGCCAGCATGTAGGCACGTTCGGCGACGCGGCCACGTTCAGCTTTTTCGGCAACAAGACGATCACCACCGGCGAAGGTGGCATGGTGCTGGCGCGGAGCCCTGAAGTTGTCGCCCGTTGCCGACACCTCAAGAGCCAGGGGGTGTCTCCGACGCGCGAGTACTGGCATGACAGTCTCGCCTACAACTATCGGATGACCAACATCCAGGCCGCGATCGGATTGGCGCAGATCGAACGGGCCGAAGAACTGCTGGCCGCAAAGGCCCGGCTGGCGCAAAAGTACCGTGAGAAGCTGACCGGTCTGCCGTTGCGCACCCATGATGCCATCGGCAATGTCAGCCACTCCTACTGGATGTGCTCGATCATCCTCGATCGCGCCGAGGACCGGGAGGGGCTGCGGGCGCATCTCAATGCCGCAGGCGTCGACACGCGCCCGTTCTTCCCGCAGTGTCACCTGATGCCGCACTGCGCCGCCGATGTCGTCCTGCCGGTCGGAGAGGGCATCAGCCGCCGCGGGATAAACCTGCCGAGCTTCCCCACGCTGAGCAACGAGCAGATCGACCACATCTGCAACAGCATCATCAGCTTCTTAAAATAGGCATGCGCGTCCTTGTCTCGACAACACAGCACCTGTTGCATCTGGATGTGGAAACGCAGGCGGTAACCGTCCTCCATGCGGCCGAACCGGAATATTGTGGCATCACCTGGAAGCCGGGCTCGGATGGGGCCCGCGGGGGCGCCTCACCGTATCGATGGACGCAAACCAGATCGCTAATGAATCCGAGGGCCGTACCGTCTTCCAGACAGCCCTGCCTGCCGGCGCCGCCGACAGGCATGCAGGGCTGCGCCGGACAGACGCCAGCGTGCGCCCCGCCGAGGTATGATGGTCAAGTACTTTTCTGAAATTTGGGCCGCACGCCACTTCTGGTGGCATCTCGCCATGTCGGACCTTCGCGCCCGGTGGCGCCGTTCCTTCTTTGGCGTCTTCTGGTCAATTCTCCAGCCGCTTGGACTCACTTTGCTGCTTGCTGTCGTCTTCAGCCGCATCTTCAGCACGGACATCACGCTATATGCGCCCTATATCCTGTCCGGAATGATCGTTTGGGAATTCGTCGTCAGCACGATTGTTGGCGGCTCCATGGCCTTTGTGCAGGCTGACGCCTACATAAAACAGGTCGGTCACCCACTCGCCATTTATACGCTCCGCACAGTGATCTCGGGACTCGCAGTGCTGGCCATGGCATCTACCAGTCTCGTATGCTGGGTTCTCATCGTCATGCCGCAGAACTTCGGGTTCACATGGCTCGCTGCGCTAACCGTTGTGCCCATTCTGGGGCTGATTACCTGGCCGTGGGCGACGATCATGGCCTATATCGCTACCCGCTTCCGCGACTTGCCCCACGCCTTGGGACTCGTCCTGCAGGCTATGTGGTTCGTGTCTCCGATTTACTTCGAAGAATCCACATTCCGCCGCGGTGACCTCCATGTACTTCTGGACTTTAATCCGATCTATCACGTTCTGCAGATCATTCGGGCGCCCCTGTTGAGAGGCGAATGGCCGACCCTGACGAACTATGCCTATGCAATCGGCACTGCGTTTATGCTCTGTATTATTGCAATATTGATCGGACGCCGCTCGGAAAAGAAGGTAATCTACTATCTATGACCTGCGGAATCGAACTCGAAAAAGTCAATCTTCACTACGCGTCCGTGGCCTTCAGGGAGAGATCTCTAAAGAACATGCTGGCAAACTGGCGGCCCTTCGCGCCTCCGGCCAACCGGCTTCTCGTGGATATACACGCGCTCAAGGACGTTACACTGAAGATCACGGCCGGCGAGCGCGTCGGGTTGCTCGGGCACAATGGGGCCGGGAAGAGTACTTTCCTGAAGATGCTAGCCGGGCTTTATCCGATCTCGTCGGGCGTGCGCAAGGTCGAGGGCAAGATCCGTTCCTTGTTCGACCTGAGCCTCGGATTTGAGCCGGACGCCACGGGGCGTGAGAACATCCTTTACCGAGGATTGCTTCTCGGCATGTCGCCAGGCGCGATGCGCGCATTGGAGCAGGAGATCGTGGAATTTGCTGATATAGGCGAATTCATCGACTATCCCATCAAGACTTATTCAGCCGGCATGCAGGTGCGTCTGGCCTTTGCCATCTCCACGGCCATCGGCGGGGACATCATGCTCATAGACGAGGTCATTGGAGCGGGCGATGCGAACTTCATGGCCAAGGCCAAGGTTCGAATAGGGAAGCTTATTGAGCAGGCGAACATTCTCGTACTCGCCACGCACGACTTCCAATCGCTGACCGCGCTTTGCACTCGTGCCGTCGTGCTACACCACGGTACTCTCGTATTCGATGGTCCCGCACAAGAGGCCGTTTCGGAGTACAAGACCATCAACCGGCTGAACTGATGGAAAAGCCTTTGCGAGTTCTGTGGCAGCTAAATGACACCACCTTGCGGCGGTTCGAGTTGGCATAATCGCTCGAACTGGGAATTGGGTACTCGTTGTCCAAGAAATTGTTGCCGACAAGGGAGATGCCTGAAAGAATAACTTTTGCTCAGGACGATGTTGATACATTACACAGAAATGATTTGGCAACAAGGGGGTAATTCTTGCGATGCAGGCACCTCTGTCTAGGGAGCTTTCCGCTCGCACTTGGAATATGGCCGCTGACGAATACCTTGAGTTGATTCGGAAGGTTGGAGCTGCCGACACTTGACCGTTCCTGGACTTTATATCTTTGGGTTTGGCGGCCATGCCCGTAGCGTGGGGGACGTCGCGCTGGCAGCAGGTGTGCCGGCCCTCGTCTTTGTCGATCCCGCGGCCCGGCCGGGGGAGAACTTCGCGGGCTTTGCGGTGCAGGCGGAATTGCCTGCGGATCCGGAGCCTGGCTGGAGCAGTTTCCCGGCGGCCGGAGACAACAGACGGCGGCGCGAACTCTTCGCCAGCCTCCCATCTCATCAGCTGGCGCTCGTCGCCCCGACCGCCTCTATCGGGCGAGGGGCTATCCTGTCCGACGCCGTATTCATTGGACATCAGGCCCATGTCGGCCCGCTGGCGCAGATCGGACGGGGTGTGATCATCAACTCCGGGGCCGTGCTCGACCACGAGAGCGGGATCGGCGACTTCTCCCATGTCGCCGTCAACGCCACGGTGGCGGGCCGCTGCAAGCTCGGAAGCGAGGTTTTCATCGGTGCCGGGGCGACCGTGATCGACGGCATCCGCATCACCGATGGGGTGACGGTTGGGGCAGGGGCGACCGTCACCCGGGACCTGCTGGAGCCGGGCGTCTACGTCGGTACGCCCGCCCGGCTGATCCGACGCTAGCAGCCATCAGCCAGGAAGCGCGCGCGAGCATGCCCCAGCCCATAGCCTCCAAGGACGTGGCCGTCGCCCATGACTATTTCGCCATTCGCGGCGGTGGCGAGCGGCTGATCCTGACTGCGGCAAACGCATTCGAGGCTCGTCTTGTCTGCGGATACCGTACGCCTGATAGCTACGATATGGGGGCCTTCCCATCCGACACCGTCACGCTCGATACACCGGCAGTCTTCCGCCGTTCGGCACTGCGTAACCTGGCGCTGGCTATGCAGTTCAGCGCCTCGAGTCGTCTGCTGCGGCCATTTCCCGTGCGGGTCTTCAGTGGTGCGGCCGCCCCCTTTGCCGCCGAAGTCGGCACGGGCGGGCGCAATATCTACTACTGCCACACGCCACCGCGCTTTCTCTACGATCAGCGCCGGCATTTCTCGGCCGGGATCGAGCGGTCGCTGCCGGGCCGGTTGGCGCTAAACTGGTACCAGCGCGGCTACGAGGCCGCCTTGGACCGCATGGATGTCATCATCGCCAACTCCGAAACGGTGCGCGGGAGGATCAAGCGGTATCTCGGACGCGACGCCGAAGTGGTGTACCCGCCTTGCGAGCTGGAAGCGTTCCGCTGGCAGGGGCAGGGGGGCTACTACCTCTCCACTGCACGGCTCTCCAAGCTCAAGCGGGTAGACCGGATCGTGGAAGCGTTCCTGCGACTGCCCGAGCGCCACCTCGTGGTGGCCTCCTCTGGCGAAGAGCTGAAATCACTGCAGGCGCTCGCCAAGGGCGCACCCAACATCACCTTTCTCGGTTGGATAGATGAAGATCGTCTTCGTCAATTGATCGGCGAAGCGATCGCCACGATCTATGTTCCCGTCGAGGAAGATTTCGGCATGTCGCCGGTGGAATCCATGGCGGCGGGCAAGCCGGTCATCGGCGTGGCGGAGGGTGGTTTGCGGGAAACCATCGTGGATGGGGAAACCGGCATCCTGTTGCACCCCGACTTCGGCGTGGAAGATTTGGCGGCAGCCATCGACGCCCTTACTCCCGATCGGGCCCTGGCCATGCGCAAGGCCTGCGAGAGTCGCGCCGAATTGTTTTCGCAGGAGCGGTTCCTAGCAGGGCTCCAGCGCATCCTGGAGGTTTGATGCGGGTTCTCCACGTCTTTAAGACCTATCCGCCCGATAGTTTCGCCGGCGTGGAGCGCGTGATCTGGCAGATCGCGGAGGGAACGCGAGCCTACGGCACTCAAAGCACCGTTCTGTTCCTCAGCACCCAGCAATCCGGAAGCGGCGTTCTGGACGGCCATGCCACCTTCGCGGCTCGTCGGGATCTCTATCTGGCCTCGACTGGCCTGTCCGTTTCGGTATTTCGCAGCTTCAGGCAACTGGCGCGAGAGCACGACATCATCCACTACCACTTTCCCTGGCCGCTGATGGATCTGCTGGAATTCTCTTGCCGCCATGGCAAGCCCCGGATCGTCACCTACCACTCCGATATCGTCCGGCAGCGCCATCTTGCCCGCGCCTATGCGCCCTTGATGCACGCCCTTCTCGGACGGGTTGAGAGGCTTGTGGCAACCTCACCCAACTACCTTGAGAGCAGCCCGATACTGAGGCGCCACGCGGCAAAGACGCGCGTCATTCCCATCGGCATCGATGATCCTCCGCCGCCAGAAGCCGCACTTGTCGAAGCGTGGCGCCAAAGGGTCGGATCGGGGTTCTTCCTCTTTGTCGGCGCTCTGCGCTACTACAAGGGCGTCCCCTTTCTCATCGAGGCTGCTCGGACGACGGGCCTGCCGGTGGTCGTGGCCGGCGAGGGGGAGATGGCCTCCGATCTTGAGGCGGCGGGCCTGCAGAACCTGATTGCTGTGGGGGCGGTGTCCGAGGCGGACAAGCTGGCTTTGTTGTCGCTCTGCGGCGCCTTCGTCTTCCCCTCCCACCTGCGGTCCGAGGCCTTCGGTGTGGCCCTGCTCGAGGCGGCTCGGGCCGGCAAGGCGATGATTTCGTGCGAGATAGGTACGGGCACCAGCTACATCAACAAGGATCGGGTGACGGGCCTCACTATTCGCCCCGGCGATGTCGCCGCACTAGCCGCAGCCATGCAACTGCTTTCAGACAGTCCGGGCAGATCATTCGCTATGGGGAGAGCCGCCAGGGCCCGCTATCTTGAGATATTCACTTCGGAGCGGATGGCCTCCGCCTACCAAAGCCAATACAAAGAACTTACGCGCGGTCAGCCGCAACGATGACCTCGCTCCGGTTGTGACACACCGCGAGCGAAATGCCATCGCCGACGACGTAGAGCCTCGGCAAGGGAATCAAGCTATCTGGCGCAGAGCAGCGGTGCTGGCAGTGCTCACCAGCCCGCGTAAGAACAAGAGGCGATGAATGGATCGGAGCCCGCAGGTTACTGGGCTGGAGAGTCTGCTTAGTCGCGGCGCTCTGCAACGCCAGCACTTTCACCTCCAGAGTGCTCGCGCGGCGTTCCCCGCCGCGGCGGTCGCCTGCGCGCTTGCCGTGGGCATCTACGTATTGGTGCTGCTGCTGGCGGGGCGTACGGATTGGATCAACATCGCTTTTGTTGCGGCATCGGCAGCTCTTATCCCGCTCATTGCGATCAGCCTCCTGATCCTCAGCGCGCGCCGGACCTATCCCTTCACCATGTCCCTTGCGGTGATGGTATTCGCAGCGTCCCTGACTGTCGCGCTGGTGTCGGCAACTCGTGTCCCCGTCAGCTATTTCGGCCTGCTGCTCACGCTTCCGTCCAGTTTGTTCTTCGTCACTGTGGCAAACATCGCCATGGTGCGGCAGTTGCGCCGCCGCGTCGCCATCTTGCGTTTTCCCGGAGCCGAGGAGATTGTTGCGCGGGCCGGCTGGCCGATCCCGATTGTGGAACGGGACGATGTAACGATACCATTCCGGCGCATCCTCATCGACCCGGCCACCCACCACACAGACGAGTGGACCTCCCACCTGGTCAGCCTCTATTTGCGCGGGATCGAAATCGAGGCGTGGCCGACCTATCTCGAGACACTATTGGGAAAGGTGGACCTCTCCTCTTTCGATCTAGCTCACATCTCCTACACGTCTTCGCAGATTTTCTACTACCGCCTGAAGCGCGCCATCGACCTTGCCGGAGTGGTGGTGTTGGGCATACCCGCGATCCTCATCTGCGCGGCAGTGTGGATTTATATCCGCATTATCGACGGCCGGCCGTCACTGTTCGTACAGGAGCGTCGGGGGTACGGCGGAGCTATGTTCCGGCTGTACAAGTTCCGCACCATGTATAAGGGCGACCACGTCGGCTCCACGGCCGCCGGCGACAAGCGCATCATGCCTGGATGCCGCCTACTGCGGCAGTTGCGGGTGGATGAACTCCCGCAGCTCTACAACATCTTCAAGGGGGAAATGAGCTTCATCGGTCCGCGACCGCTTCCGGCTGCGGTTTCCGAGGCTCTGCAGGTCCGCAATCCGCTTCACAGCAACCGGTACATCCTGCTTCCGGGGCTGACCGGTTGGGCGCAGATCAACCAAGGATACGCCGAGACTGAGGAGGAGGAGCTCGAGAAGCTCGCTTATGACCTCTACTATCTCAAGAACGTCTCGCTTGATCTGGACATCATAATCGCATTCCGGACCGTTCAAACCGTCCTTCTGCGACTGGGCGCCCGCTAAGCGGCGCCAAACACTTGCCTGCAGACTGGACAATACGGTACTGCCCTATAATGCTTAGAGAGGATGACTGACGTTGATCATTCCAGTGATTCTTGCCGGTGGACAGGGAACCCGGCTCTGGCCCATGTCGCGCAGTGCGCGGCCGAAACAGTTCATCGACCTGATCGGCGGTTCCAGCCTGTTTCAGCAGACCCTGTCCCGTGTCAGCGACAGGTCCCGCTACACTGCTCCAATCGTTGTGACCAACGCCGAATACCGTTTCCTCGTGGCCGACCAGGCGCAGGAGCAGGGCGTTGCGCTGGAAACGATCCTGCTCGAGCCGTCTGCTCGCAACACGGCGGCGGCGATAGCGGCGGCTGCCCACGCTGCGGCGATGGCGACCGGCCGCTGATGATGGATGGTGCCGGGGCCTTCGTGCGCGGTGACGTGCTGGGGCTTCTCACCGCTCGGTTTCTTGGCGCGCAGAGGCAGCGGCGTTTGCAGCGTCTTGTTGAGCCAAGAGATGTATCGTTCCGGAGTTCGATGATCATAGCCGGCGCGGCCAACATCATAGAACCCGGTGACGGCGGCTATCTTCATCAGACTATCCTTTGTGGGCCGCGAAACGACAGTGGTTAGATACATTGTCGAAGCAGAATGTAAACGGCACAGCACCAGCGGCACCGGCCATGCCCATGTCGTTCTCCGGTAGCTGGCATAGCTCTGGCCCAAGATACGCGGCGTCGCACACATGAAGAAGAGGACACGCCGCAAGTTGCAACGCCACAGCGCGTCTTCATCGCTCGCACCGCGCCTGGTCTTGAAAACGATGCGGACGGGACCCGCCGGACACGAAAAGAAACCAATGCCTCCTTTAGCTCCAGACATCGAGATCAACGTTTTCGATGTAACGGGCCACTACGTTCACCGACTTCCAGCCGCCCGCCCGCATGATCTGCGGCAGCCCGAAGCCGTTGATCGTCAGCTGCTGCGCCGCCCCCACTCGCAGGGAATGACCGGAGACTTTCTGCACCACTTCGATGTCGATGCCGGCCCGGTCGCAGAGCTTCTTGAGGACACGCCCCACGGTGAGCGGCTCGAGATAGAGCGCGAGGACACGGTTGCCATAAACGGGCCGGAGCAGAGCGCCGCGGGAAATGCCTGTTTCTTTCAACCAAGTTCGGAAAACGTCACTGGCGGTCCTGGACAGACGGGCGGTGCGGCCTGCACCCTCCGGGTCGTTCTTGGCGCGACGGACCAGAACCGTGAAGCGCCCATCCGACGTCGGTGTGAAATCTTCGACAGACAGGGCCACAAGCTCGCCGCGGCGGCAGAGCGTGTCGAAGCCGACGCTGACAAGCACCTTGTCGCGCAGGCCGATCAGATCGTCGCTGCAGACCGCCAGCAGGCTGTCGCGCAGGGACGCGGTGATGCCGTGTGCCTGCTGCGGCCGGGACGGCTGCGCGCGGCGGACGCGACGAACCGCGAGCTTGACGTCCTCGTCCTCGGTGGGATCCGAAAAGCCGCAAAGAGCATGAATCCGCCGCAGGGCGCAGAGGCGGCGCTTGATCGTGCTAGGCTTGAGGCGCTGGCCCTCCGCGTCCACATACGCAACCACGGTAACGGGATCGGCCGGCAGTGCCCGCAGTCGCTTCCTGCGGCACCAGCGCAGAAAAGCGCCGAAGTCGCTGCGATAGGATCGCAAGGTATGGTCGGAGTAGGCACCGTCGAGGCGATGCAGGAGCTTACGCCAGGACGTCATTGCTTGCCTCCTGCTCCGCGGAGCCATCGATGGGCAAGCTCTCGGCCTGTCTGTGCTTCTGGATGCCCCGCTGATCCTTGCTGGTCGCAGGCCGCTGCGCCGCGGCATTGCCGACGGCGATGGCCGCGGCCAGTTGAGCTCCCGAAAGCACCTTCTCTTCCATCAGCCGTTCCGCGAGCTTCGCGATCGTATGGCGATTGGCCTCGACAATGCCGATGGCCTGGTCGAGGCACTGGTCGAGTTCGACACTGATCCAGCGGTGAACCTCGTCCCGCATGATGGGCGCGCCCAGCACATGCCGCGACACCAGGTCATCGCGCAGGCCCTGGGTTTCATGGGCGGCCACAAGCAGCCGCGTCGCTTCAGCCAGGTCGGCTTCTGCGCCCGCATGGGCACCAGTACCGACCACGATGTCGGCTGCGCGACCCCCAAGAGCCACCGTCACGAGCTTGGTCACCTGCTCCCAGGTCGGCAGGAGACTGGGGCGGCGCACCAGCATGTGACCCGAGGACAAGCCCTGGGGGATAATGGACACCGAGGTCACGTCCAGGCCGAGGCCATGCGCCACGACGGCGTGGCCGAGCTCATGGAGTGCAACCGAACGAACATCCTCAGCGCTGCGCTCGTCCTGAGGCACGATCTGCTCGAGAAGATCGGCCGGCTCCAGCGGGCGCTTTTTGGCGCGAGCCGCACGACGCGCCTGCTTCATCCAGCCCTCGATTTCGGCAGGCGTGGCGCCCTGAACGAGGGGCAGAAGCCGCGCGATCTCGGCCTCGTCCATTTCGGCGCGCAGATAGTAGTGCAGCAGCGCCAGCAATTCGGCGTCGGTTGACGGCGGCAGGACGCTGACACGCTGGTGCAGCCGGCCCGGCCGAATCAAGGCGGCATCCAGCCTGCTATAGTAGTTGGTGGCGCCCAGCAGCAGGATAGGCCTGCCCGACTTGCGCAGGCGATCGATCTCCGTCAAAAAAAGCGTGACCACGGGATTCCACCAGTCACGGCCGCGATTGTCCATGGTGGCGCGGTTCGGGACCGATTCGATTTCGTCAAGCAGCCCGACAGAGGGCGCCTGGCTCAGCATCGTCTCGACGAACAGGCGAAGATTGCGCGCCACCCCGCCAAGCGTGCCGTCCCCGGTGGTGAACCATTCGCCGACGCTGCTGAACACGAAGGAGGAGCCCGTGGAGCGGGCGAGGCTCTCGCCGATCAGGCTCTTTCCCGTACCGGCGGGACCTTCGAGAACGGCATAGACCAGCTGGTCCGGGGGAAGCTCTCCGGCAATCGCGGCGCGCAGATCGGCAGCGGACTGGTCAGCCCATTCCCGAACATGCTCGGTCAGCGGCAGGGCCTCGAGCAAGGGCCCCGGCGGCGCCTTGGCATTGGCACCACCGCCACGCTGCACCGCCCGGCGCAGATTGGCCACGCATTGCTTTGCGCTCAAGCCGGGCCGCAGCAGGCTGACGAGAAGGACAAGGTCGAGTGCTGCCATCTCCTTGGTCAGGCCCCGCGCGATCCCACCGGTCAACTGGCGGATCACCTGGCGCAGCAGGGCCGGCGTCAGCGCCGGAACGGCCACGGTCACGTCGCACCCGGCCAACACCGCGTCGTGCAGGAGGCCCCCCGGATCCTGGCTGACGAAGAGGACGCTCTTGCCGGACTGCAGCCAGCGCAGTTCATCCTTGCCCACCCGCTGCTTACTGCTGCCGGCCTTGCCGGCTTCCGACACACCACGCACCACGGGCGCGTTCTCCATGCGGCGGATGGCCTCGCTCATCATGGGCACCCATTCGGCATCGGGGACCGACAGAATGATCACGCTTGGATGGCGCTTGAGCTGCGCCCGCAGCTTGCGCGTCAGCGCCGCGCTGAGTGCCGCGCCGGCAAGAAGATCAGTGGCATCTCGTTCGGTGCCCTCGTCGAGGGTCTCATCGTCGTCATTGTCGTTGTTGTAACAAGCGTTGGTCATGGCAGATCGCTCCGCTGGCGGACCGGCTCGAGCCAGTCCGCGCGAAAAGGGAAACTGAGGATGAGGGCGTAGTGGCGGTCAGGCCGCGGCCAGGATCGGCCCCGGGGCGCCGCTCTGGTAGTCGGGGTCGATGGGCCGCCAGCCGCCGCGCCCCTGGCCCTTGCTGCCGACCACGAAATGCATGGCGGCACCCGCGGAGCGGAAGGCGAGGTCCCGGGTCAGCACATAGCTTTCGCCGCTCTCGGACAGTTCGAGTATGCCGGAATGCAGCCAGGCGGCGCGCAGATAGCTGGCCGAGGCATTGGCGCTGACCACGGTCTCAAGGCGAATGTCGGAGCCCGCCAGCAGCAGCCAGTCGTCATCGGCCCGGCGCGCCGCGAGCGCCATGAACTTTCGGCCGAAAGACAGTTCCATGACCTCGCCCTCCGGCACGGTGTTGAAGGGGCGCGGCGGGGTCAACTGCCCATTTTCGGCACGAGGACCCGCCAGCGCCAGGCGCGGGCTGAGATTGACGAAAAGGTGCCCATCCCGGGCCAGGGCGTCGCAGGCCAGCGCCGCCATCACGTTGAGCGCCCGGTACCGCTCCGGCGTCACCGGCGCGCCCGCCGGGGTGCCGTTGATCAGCCGCACTTCACGGGCCGCGCCGACGCGCATGTGGAGGATACGCTCCAGCACGGCCGCGTCGGCGTCGTCCATCCCGTCATGGATGTCGGTGATGGTGATGATGGTGTCGACGTCTTCGATGGGCTGGGTGCCGCTGGCGACGCGCCGCCCCACCACCGACCCCATGCCGACATAGGCGCGTGTGTCGGACATGAGGAGATAGACGCCGGGGCGCGCAAGCTCCTCGCACGCGGCGACGGCGCGACGCGCCTCGCCCGCGCCGACATGGATTGCGGGAAAGAGCGGGCTGACCGGAACCGATTTGAGGCCCGCGGGCGGAGTGCTGGCGGCGCCGACGACGTCGAGACGCACCGGCTCGTCATGAGCGATCGGCACGGCCACACCATCGAAGGTGGGACCCTTGGGCGGGACCGCGCCGGCGGGTGCGGCGGGATCAGGATCCTCGTCGGGCGGCAGGGGAATGGTGCGCGACAGCCGCGCGTGTTCATCGAAAACACCCTGGCTGAGGTGCACCGTGATGAGCCCGGCCTCGAGGAGCGTGACGATGGCGCCAACGGGGTCGTCATGCGGCTCGAGCGCAGCCATGACATCGCTGACCGGGGCGGAACCGGTCTCGTCGATGGTGCGCAGGATCAGCACCTGGTCCGTGGGAGATACCAGCGGATGGCGCACGAGGCCCGCCTCGAGGGCAATGGCGCTGATGGAGGAGAACGAATGGGGCTTGCTCGGCGCGCTGGCGCCGCTAGAAAGACGATAGGTCATGTTGCCTCTGGTTGTGACAGGGGTGGCGTGGCTCAGGCTGGCGGAGGTGTTGGTAGCGCTTCCGTCGGCCGCCTTTGGTGGTGGGCGGCCTACCCGACATCGGACCGTTCGGGCCGACGCTGTCAAAGATGGACCGCCGGTTTTCGGAACACAAGAGGAACGCCGGCGCCGTCTGCGGTTAAGGTTAATTTCCGGTAAACGCGCCGCCTCCCGCTGCGAGCTCGACCGGGCAGCGCCGATGCGCTGCACCATCTTTGCTTCCTGCGCCGGGATGGGGCAGGGGCCATCGAACTGCTGCCGATTGCAGGTGCCGGTGGCGCGGCCATGATCAGGTCATGCAGTTATGATGCGTCGCGAAGCTCCGCTTCTAGCGGGCCGCTGGCATGGTCACTCTGACCGAAATGGGGTCGGTTGCGGGCCGGCAGGTTTTCAAGGCTGGCAGTGCGCTATTCCCGGGCCCCGACGCCGTCAGAGTTGTCGCCATGACGCCGGCGATCTCGGAAGTCGACCATCCGGATCGATGACGCGCAGACGGGGGCGCCTAAACCATTCCATCGCCATAGGGCGACGCAGCTCCCGCCAGGCGACATGAACGATGGATAGATTACGCCGTCAAAACCTGCGCCAAACAGTTGGCGGTAGACCAGATGAGGTGCTGGAACTTCGCCCTCATCGAGTTCCGACCGCCATTCCGATCGATGGATGACCTGGTCAAAGCCATGTTTTTTCATGACTGCTGTCACTGTAAGATCGGCAAGCCTTGCGCCGGCGAGCTCGAGCTGGGCAATCAACGCGGGGTGCTGAACGAACCCCTGATTATATTCGGCCCAGGCGGTCGAAAGTTCTCGCGCCGCGTAGATTGCCGGCAATCCGGGAGGATTCCAGCGCCGCCGAAACGGGCCGCCCCGTCTCCTGACAGAGGCATATAGAACCATTTGGGGACGTAGGCACGCCAGAGGATCAGCGGTCCGGTCCCTTCAGCATCAGGCATAAACGCCCGCTCGAACAGCCTCGAGATAAGCCCGGACCTGGTCTGCCTTGCGCTCTCCTACAAGATCGTATGCAGTCTTGCCCGCCCAGCCGGGAATGGGCTGATGCTTGAACCAGATGACGGTCCGGCTGTCGTCGCCGGCCATTTCCGCGGCTAGCGTGAGAATGCGCACAATCGGACTGAGCGCCGCATCCACCTTTCGCGTAGCTGACTTTGCGGTGAGGGTATTGCGGGCAACACCTGCGAGCCTTGCAAGCTCGGCCTGGGTCACGCCAAGCTGCTCCGACAGCCGCCGCGGCGATAGAAATCGCGATCCCTCTTCACCATAATGGGTGGCTCTCAAGTCGAACCCTTGCGCCTGCATGAACCACGCTCCGATCTCAGTTTGAGCACCTGTCCGTCAATATGCGCCCAAGTTGAGCCCACTTCGAGCATAGCACTCATTCCGTTGGCACCGGAGCCTCGGCGGCCTTTTTCTCACCCCGTCTAACACTGCCCCAGTGCGGCATTGATCATCGGGCCTGGTGCCACCTTGCCGACCGCTCGAACCGTCCCTGAACCAATCATCACCTCTTCGGCCGCCGGACGCGCTGGCGCAAGTCCGCGGGGTTGTTCCGGGGCCGAAAAAGGGAACTCCCTCGCCTTCTGCTGAACGGCGATCGCGGCCGTCCCGCAGCCGACCCACCCCGGTGGACGGCCGGCCGCAGGTGTTTTGCGGGGCGCATCATCGTGAACCGTCGCCATCACGGAGCATGCTCTGCGCAGCGCCCGATGCAGGTTCGCTCTCCATATGACCCTTTCGCTGCCGGCCGCCGTTCATGCCGGATAGAATGGGCATTCCTAATGAAAGGGTAGTCGCGGTTGTCCTCAGCCGCCACAACCCCCTCATGAAGACGGCCACCCAGCTCCGCAATCGCTTCCGAGAAAGGCTCCGAGGGCCGCTCGGGCCCACTCCGACCGCCTTTGCCATCCGGCACTGTCTCGACCTCATTGTTGACCTGCGCCAGTGTGGCGCCTCCTGGACCCAGATCGCGCACCCGATCAACGTTGCCCTCAAATCCGAGAGCCGGGCGGCCATAAGCGCCGACACGTTGCGCGGGATCGTCGCCCGTGAACGCCGCGCCGCCCGCCCCGAGCAAACCCTCAAACCCCGTGTCAAGGAAGCGTCTCCGGCCGGTGTTCCGCCTGCCGATCGCGGTCCAGGGCGCGAAAATCCAATGAAAGGGGAGTCCGGGACATCGGGAGACGGCAGTCTGGATCAAGCAGCCGGCATCGCGGCTGTCCTCGAGCAGATGAAAGGAATCTGACATGAGCAAAGACAAGTCTCTGATGTTCTCGACCGCCTACCACAACATCCTGGTGATTATGGAGCGCGGCGGGAACCGTAAAAGCATGTGCGCCGCCCAGATCATCGTGATCGCCCGTGCCCTGGGGGCCATCATCAAGGTGGTCGAGGTGGAGCAGCGCGAGGAATTGGTGCTGTTGTTCCCCGAGATCACCTCGTCCACGCAATTGCCCGGCCTCGATAAGATTCAGCAGAATGATCAGTCCGAGAACATGGCGCTGACGCCGCTGTTCCGGGCCTTGATCGCGCCCCCCGATCAGCTCACCGTGGCTGACATCGGCGCCAATCTCGATGGCCGCGTCCTCGAAGGCATGGTGCGCATGAACCTGGCCAAGCGCATGAGCGCGGCCGGGCGCGAGACCTGCTTCGTCATTCCGTTCTACCCGAACATGGAGTCGGTGAAGGGGGCCTATCGCACCGGTCGTCGCGCCGAACTGGCCGTCCCGGGCGCCAAGATCCTGTTCTGCCGCTGCGACACCGGTGAGTACCTTGCCGCGGGCGAAATCGAGCGTTCCGAGGAGTGGACCAGCTTCATCGGGCCACGCATCGACAAGCACGGCATGATGATCATGCCGCGCCTGCAACCGAGCGTCATCAGCGCCTATGTCGCCAGCAAGCGCGATCCGCTCGCCTTTACCGAGATGAGCGATGCCGAGCTGGCGCCGTATGCCGGTGGTGATGAATTCATCGCCGACGCGTTGCGCACTGCGATGATGATTTTCATCGACACCATGAAGCAGCAGGTGGTGGAACACTTTCGCCTGGGTCGGCAGCAGCAGCCGGCTGCATAGCGTCCCGAGTGCCGAGCAGTTTCGCAGACGGATCATCGAAGGGCTGGTGGACCGCATGCCCGAGGCTCTGCCCAACAGTTTGGGTCGGTTGCCCATCGCGCTTTCCGCGGACGATCATGCGGAGATCATCGTCCGGCGGGAAAAGAAGGCTAAGCTCCGGGCCACCGCGACGGCCAGGGAAAAGGGGGAGGCCGGCCGTTATCAGGAGAACTGGCCCGACCTTCTCCGCCTTGCCCGCGCAATGACATTCGGCCGGAAAGGGGGCTGAGCCTGGCTCAGCCCCCCGCCTTTTCCTGGTCTTGTCTGAACTGTCTCACCCTGAGAATGTCGAGGGGTCTGAGGATTGGTCCCGGCTCCTTGCGCAGCACCCATTGCTGCAAATCTGCCCCAAACCGAGCGCGCAGAAAGGCGCGAGCCTCGGCGAGTTCGCGCTCCATTCCGCCGTCTTCCGTTTCCTCGATCAGACCAAGTAGGCCCCAGTGGGCTGACGGATCTTCGTCGAACTCGCCCCTGCGTTCATGCTTTCCCACCGCCGCCGCAGCCAGAAAGTGGGGACGCAGGTAACCCTGTTCGGGGTAGAGCTGAGAGACATCGAAGTCATACCGATAAGCGATCTCGGTCATCTCCTGCAGACCTGGCCGTTCCGTCGCATCGCTTTCCCACAATACGGGCTCGGCAAGCTCGAACGTGATCATCTCGGCGTCGTCCCAGGCGGCGTTGATTGCTCTTTCGCCGCTGGCCATTCGCGCGACCCGCATACGCAGGCTCACCATCGTGTCGAGCAAGGTCAGCTCGTCGGCGATCTCAGGCAGCTGATGCTCGACATCTTCATGAAGCGGATGCCGGTTTGCCAGTTCCATCCCCCGCGCGAACCAGCGGGCTCCCACGTCCAGCTCGACTGTTCTCGGTTTCTCCCCATAAAGGGCGCGAATGAAGGGCGGGCCAATATCGTTGCGCAGCTCGTCATAGAGGTTGCTGGCCCAGTCTTGTGCCCTGGTCCGCTTGCCTGAGCGGAGAACCGTCTTGAGGGGGAGGAGCTGACTCGTGATGACGCTGGCAGCGCCGGGCTCGCCCCGCGCAGGGCCCTCGTTGGCGGCAATGGCGCCGCCAAGCAGGCGGCTGCACTTGTAGAGGTGTGCGGCCAGGACCGATTGCACGACCTTTTCGAGCGTGCTGTAAGGATATGTCCCTCGTCTCGCCTGCCTTCGGCTCACGATGTGCTCTCCGTCAGCCACCAGGGTGGCCACGACCTGTCCGGGCTGCGCCACGAACCCGCGCTCGCCAAATTCCCGCCTGCTCCCCCAGACGACGAGCCAGTCGCGATAGAATTGGCTCGAGCGCAGCGCCGTGTACGTCCGCGCAGCCCGACGCGATTGCTCCCTGACGACCGCAAGATCGATGCTCGCGGAATACTCTTCCTCTTCCGTAATGACGGCGACCAGCAAGTGATGCGGCCGCACCAGGCGCTCCGGCAGTTCGGAAATATGAACGCAAACGAGCGGAGGGGTATCGATGATCAACAACGGTCAGCTCCGGGTGGTGCCTGTCCTGTCCCGCCCAGAAGGCAGGAGTGGCCCTCTATCACGATCGCGCGCCGTGGACTGAGTCATTTCGAGTGAAGTCGAGTCAAGTCGTGGCCGCCCGAGTCCGTATGAGGCCGCTTGAGTCACGCCAGCGTGAACGCTCCAAAGTAGAGGAGGGAGGGGGCGCGCCGAATGCCTGCTGACGCCGATAGCCTCTTCGCCCGCGGGCCGGCCTGGCGCAAACGGGGAAAAAACAGCCCGTTCTTCATGCAAAAACCGTGGACTAATGCAAGACGGACGGCTACTCTTGCCCATAACTTCCGCAAGGAGCTGGGGATGGCCAGAATCCCACCGCCCCCGTCAGGGCCCGCACAAATGAGCACCAACGCCTTCTACTATCGAGAGGGCCGCGCCATGCTGAAGAGTGCGCTTGCTGACTTTCCTGAACACGATCCGGTAGAGGCCTTGGTTGTGCAGCAAAAGGCAGGGGGGCCGCTCGATCCGTCTTCGCTTCCTGTCTATCGCGGCGTGCTGCGGCGCATCGTGAAGGTGCTCTTGCGCCGAAACGGCACGCCCGCGGCATTCGATGATGCGTGGGCTTTGCTCGATGCCGCTCTGACGGCCCGCAAGCGAAAGCCACCAAGGGGCAGCGACAGGACGGGGGGCGGCAAAAAAAGGAAGGTGGAGGATGCGACCGAAGAAGAAGCGGCGGCCCTCTTTGCCGAGCTGAAGCGCCATGGCACCAGATGGGGAAATATGAATGCGGTGCTGGCGGCATTGTTTACCCTCGTTGCCGGCCATAGCGGCTTCCGTCCCGTCGAACTGATGGAGGCCGAGCTTGTGGGAACGACCCTCATCCTGCCCAACGCCAAACGGCGTGACGGGCAAGCCGACAGCCGCGCGCAAAACCTGGGTGATCTTGATGGAGATGTGCTGATCGGGCTTGGCCTTTTGATCAGCCTGATCGATCCCGGCATGTCGCGCCGGCAGTTTCGAGCTTGGGAAAAATGCATCGCCGAGCAGATGCGGCGGGCCTGCGAGCGCATCGAAATCCGCCCGCTCGCGCCGTACTCATTCCGGCACATCGCCATCGCCACCTGGGCCCGGGCCGGCCTTTCGCCGCAGGAGATCGCGCGCCTTTGCGGACACACTTCGATCAGGACGGCGCACACCCACTATGCCCGCGCTGCGGCGGGACACAAGCGCAAGGCTGTCGCCCGTGCGGAGCTGGTTCCCGAGGTTGAGCGCGACCTCGAAGATGTTCCCGCGCCGGCAGCGACGAAGGAGACGGCGGTGCCCGCGGCACAGCCGTCCAAACCTGCCACTGGCTTCGTTTTCGAGGACATGCCTCCACCGCGGGCGCTGCCAACCGAGGGGTCAGAGCCGCTGTCGCCCGAAGCGGTGGCGGCAGCTTTCTCGCGCTACGACCAAGACATTGACGTCAATGCCCTGGGGCAGCGAATCCGGGAGGCCCAGCAGCGGCGCCACAATCGCGCATCAGATGACCCCGGATCAGAACCGGGGGACAGTGTCTGAACTCTCCGCAAATTCTGGGCACCGAGTGGGACGCCGCCGACTTCGTCAACTCCGGGGTCCTGGCGCCGCTGACAGACGCCTTCACCAACACCGAGGGCTACGATCTTGCCGACGTGACCGATGCGGCCAGCGCCCTCTGGACCAAGGAGGACGATCTTTGCCGGCATCCTTCAATACCCAGACCCGCGCTTGCAAGAAGCGCTTCTGTCACTAGGCCGCGGCTCACTAGGTCGGGTGCCAATCTTGGCGAATCGTGCGATTGGAGGACCACCAAGGACTTAAACCTGGATGCCGGGAGATGCAGTCGCGTACCCATTCTTTCCACCACCGGCCCTAATACAGATTCTGCGGGATGAAACCGCCTTGAGCAGGCAGTCTTTCGTCCGTTGGTTAAGCCTGCCAAAGATTACGCGCCCTCAGTGCCGGGCAGTCCAAGGGTTGATGATCGGAACGCCTGCCGCGCTGAAGGCGCTGGCGTCGCGCGTTGCAACGGTAAAACCATGGGCGGTTGCGATAGCGGCGATATAACCGTCCGGCGTCGGAAAGCCCTTACCCGCCTTGCGTGCCGCAACAGCAAGATCGGCATAATGGCGCGCGGCATCTGTGTCGAAGGCGAGGATTCTACCCTCGAACAGCGGAAGTGTCCCGTCAAGCGTGGCGGTGAGTTTCTGCTTGCGTCGACCATCGGGCAGGGCGCCGATGCCGAACAGGAGTTCCGCAACCGTCACGCTGGAGATGTAGAGCGTTTCGGCGACCTGTTCGTCCAGCCAGTCGCGCACCTCAGGCTCCGGCTCCGGCTTCATCGCCTCGGAGACCACATTCGTGTCCAGAACGATCATTCAAAGCTCATCGGTGTGGCGGGAGCCTTGTCGCGGGCCTGTGCCAGCGTTTCGAAGTCGGCATTGCTAAGCCCAGCCTTGTGGCTTAACGCGGACAAGGCCGAGCCGAGGCGCAGGCGCTCTGCCGGGCGAACCGCCGAATCCAGAATGTCACGCATTTCCGCCTCGGTGCTGCGACCGTGCTGGGCCGCGCGCACCTTAAGGGCGCGGTGGGTCTCATTGGAGATGTTGCGAATGGTCACGGCGGGCATTTGATGTTGTGTCCGGTAAAATGATAGCGATGATGGCAATGTATGGATTGTGCTATCAAGTTGCAAGGTGCGACAGCAATCGAGGGTTGGTCGCCGTCGGCCGCCAGTCGCATCGCCCCTACATCAAAAGTCTAGCGAAGCACCTGTCCGAGTAACTGCCGACTGCGGCGCTTCGTGCCGGAACGCGGCAAGCCCAATAAAGATCTGAGCGCTCGAGAGGTGCTGAACAGGGCAGACCAGCGGCAAATGCTCGATAACGCCACCTGTCAATCATGAACCGTAGGGTTTTGCCGCCAGTTCCAACAGCCGTGCAATGGCGATAAACAGGCCGGTGATGTCGGCGGCCAAGGCGATACTCAACGGATTAAGAAATGCCGCATTCTTCATTTTGGCGATCAGGCGCTTGCAAGGGGCCCGTTGCGCTCAATCTCTGCGCTTCTTGGTTAATACCGCCGTGACGATTGGAACGCACAAGTTAACAATCTGTTGCTCGCCGACGCTGCCTCCGATGATGAAGCTTTCCGGAAAAAATATTTAGGTCGTACGCTCGGTTGTTCCGTTGAATTGTATCCCAAAACTGGGATACATATATGAGATACAGGCATGTGGTACATTTAATAAAATCAATACCTTAGCAAGAGCCTGACTTTCAGCTCCGAATCCTGGCGCCCCAGCCAGTTTTCCTCCAGAGTCGAGTTCCTCGCGCTGCACGCCATCAGGCGGGCAGCTCTTTCCGCTCGATCAGCTCGATATATTCCCCGTCCGGCCCGTGGAAGAAGGCAATGCGCAGGCCGGGCGGAGGGTGCGGGGGCCATTGGCGAGGCGAACGCCCAGGACGTCGAGGCGCGTGATCATGGCGTCGAGATCGGCGACATCGAAAGCCATGTGCTCAAGCCCGAGTAGTGGGGCTGCGGGGGCCGGTGTCGCGCCTTCGTCGTGACGATCGATGTAAAGGCGCAGACCGCCCAGATCGAGGACCTGCCGGCCATCGGGCACGGTTTCATCGGTGAGGCTGGCATCGAAAAGCTGGCAATAGAACTGGGCCGATGCCACCGGCGCGGCCGACTTGATGTGGATGTGGTGAAACGCAACGGCGCTCATCAAATGTGCTCCTTGAGCAATGGGTGTGGATAGAGGCGGGTAGGTTGTCGATGGCGCTTGCCATGCAGCGGGCAATCCGCGGATGGTCGAACACTATTCGAGCATGGGGCGGTTGGGCGCAATGACCTTGCAGATCGATGCGGTTGACCGGCGACTGCTGCGGCTGCTTCAGGAGCACAGCGACAAGAGCGTGCAGGAACTGGGCGAAGCGGTGGGTTTATCGGCATCGGCCTGCCACCGCCGTATCAAGAATCTCGAGAAGCTGGGCCTTATCGATGGTTATCGGGCCGTGCTCAATGCGCGCGGACTGGGCTTTTCGATGCAGTTTTTTGTCGAGGTGAGCCTCACCAGCCAGGCTGAGGCGACGTTGGAGGCCTTCGAGGCTGCCGTACGGCAGATCCCCGAAGTGCTCGAATGCCATCTCATGGCTGGTCAGTCCGACTACATCCTGACTGTGGTGTGCCGCGATCATGACGATTTCGAGCTCTTGCATCGGCGGTTGAGCGCCAGGCTACCGGGTGTGGCGCGCATCCATTCCAACATGTGCATCCGAACCGTCAAGCAACGCACCGGCCTGCCCATCTAGCGGTCGAGAAAGGCCATGTAGTCGTCAAAGGCCCGGTCGAGGTCCCAATGGCCTGCGGGGTCGAATTCAGCCTGGTAGCGCTGCCAGGAAAGGAAGCCACCGTCGCTGGGATTGTGCAGGCCGATCGGCGCGCCCGGCGCGTCCGGATCCACGGCGACGGAAAAGGCGGGAAAGCGGGCCCTGAGGCGGTCGCACCATTGGAGGACCGTAAAGACCGGCTCGGGGCCGAGATTATAGACCTGATGCTGCGGATTGCCGGCGAGACCCAGCGTAGCAAGAGCTTCCCCCGCATGGGCGCCATATTGCCAGTTGCGCCGCGCCGGGCGGGGCAGGACCAGACTTTCGCCGCGGCGGGCGCGGTGCACGGCGTGGAAAAACGGGGCTCATCGTGTCGCGCACGCCGGTATCGGCCTCGTGCCGGCCAAAGACCACGCCGAGCCGGCCAATGATGCAGGGCAGGCCGGAGACCCGGGCAAACCGGCGCACGATGGCTTCGCCGCTCGCCTTGGTGATGGCGTAGAGCGTGACGGGCGCAAGCGGATGGTCCTCCTCGATCAGGGCGCCATCGGCAATACCCGTTCCGAAAACCGAAACCGAACTGGCAAAGACGAAGCGCTTGACCCCGCTGGCCCGCGCGGCCTCCAGGCAATGGGTGAGGCTCACAAGATTGACGGAAACGACCTGGGCGGCCGCTTCGCGTTCACGATCGACGCCTGCGGTGATGGCGGCGGCATGAATGACCGCGGTGACCCCGTTCTGCGTCATGGACTGGCGAAGAAGGGTGGCGTCACTCACGTCGCCCTTGACCTCCACGAGCTGTCCGGGTGCGAAGAGGGCGCTGACCGAGGCCGGGACCGCGCGCCGGTCGAAACACACGGCGCGCTGGCCACGGGCAGCCAGCCTTTCAATAATATTGAGGCCGACAAAGCCGGCCCCTCCTGTGACGAGGACGGTCACGCCCGGCTCCCGCCGCGCTGGGCCTCGTAGGCGGCCAGGGTCTCGGCATTGGGCGGGTAGGTGCCTTCGAGCGGCGCCTTGGCAAGCAGCCGTTCGAGCAGGTAGGCCTCGAGTTCTTCCTTGGCGAGGGCCTTGGCCGCAACGGTCTCGGCAAGATGGGCGGGCACCACGACGACGCCATTGGCATCCCCGACAATGATGTCGCCGGGATAGACCGTTACACCGCGGCACTCGATGGGTTCGCGCGAGCCGACGACGAGCACCTTGGCCGAAGCCGGGACGGGAGCCGAACCGGTGGAGAAGACGGGCAGGTCGACATCGGCCAGGGCCGGAGCGTCGGCGACGCCGCCCTCTGTGACAATGCCGGCGCAGCCGACATTCTTGAGGTGGGTCGAGATGAGATCGCCGAACATGGAGAGACCCTGCCGCCCGCCAATGTCGGTGACGACGACTTCGCCAGACTGCAACTGGGAAAGGGCAGCGCGGTGCGGATTGGGCAACCGGCCTGCAGCGATGTCATCGCGAATGTCCTCGCGCACGGCAATGGCGCGCATAGTGAAGACGGGGCCGGCAAAGGTACAGCGCTTGGGATTGGCGGGGGTGAGGCCGGCGATGAACACGTTCATCAGGCCCAAACCATAAAGCGACTGGCTGATGGCCGGCACGCCGGCGCGCTTGAGCTGGTCCAGAATGTCTTTTGAAACGCTCATCTTTAGTGTCCTGTCTTTTGAGCAAGAACCTCGGCCAACCGGTCGGTCTGGTCGAGGTCGTTGTAGGCGTGGATGCAGATGCGGACCCAGAGCTTGCCGGCAAAGGGCATGACATGGGTTTCGATGCGGTGATCGTCCCAAAGCCAGTCCTTGAGGCGGTTGGCCTCATCGCGCGTGGCGGGCTCGGCATCGGCCGGGCGGGGGATGGCAATGGTGACCATGGAGCCGGTCATGGCGGCGGGGGCGCCGGTCGTGGTGCCCAGAGCGGCAGCGATCCGTTTTCCTGCTTCGACGGCGATGCGGTGAATGCGCTCCCGCAGCCCCGCGCCGCCCAGGCTGTTGTGGAACTCGATGGCGCTGGGCACGGCCAGGTGCGCGGACCAGTCCCGCGTGCCGATCATGTGAAACTCGTAGGGAAAGCCTCGGCCATATTGGTGACTGATGGCCAGGGGATGGAGGTTTTCGCGGGCCCGCTCGGCGACCCGCATGAAGGCGGCGCTCTTGGGGGCGCAAAGCCACTTGTGGCAATTGCCGACATAGTAGTCAGCATCGAGCACGTCGAGATCCAGGGTCAGCATGCCGGGCCATGGGCGCCATCCACGAGAACCGGCACGCCCAGATTGCGGCAATGGGCGACAAGGCGCTCGACCGGCAAGAGTACGGCGGAGGCCGACGCCACGTGGTCGATGACCACAAGTTTCTCCCGCCCGGTGATGGCGGCGCTCATGCGCTCGACGATCTCGTCCGGCGAGGACAGCGGCAGGCCCAGCGTGACAATGTCGAGCTCGGCCCCGGTCCGCTCGCAGATGTGCAGGAGGCACTGCCGGACGGCGTTATAGATATGGTCGGTGATGACGATGTGGTCGCCGGTTGGAACTCGAGGCTGCGCAGGATCGCGCCAACGCCGCTGGTCGCATTCTCCACAAATGCCGTTGCTTCAGCCGCGCTGCCTACAAAGCGGGCAAGTGCGGCAATGGCCGTGTCCAGGTGACCGGGGAGGTGGCGGTTGATGAACTGGCAGGGCTGCTGCTCCAGTTTGTCGCGCCATTTGGTGTGTTCGGCCAAGACCACGCGTGGTGTCGCCCCGTATGATCCATGATTGAGAAAGATCATGTTGGGCTCAAGCGTCCAGTGCTCGGGCTGAGCGGCAATCTCATTAGAATAAACCGTCGACATTATTTTCGACTTTCGATGAAAAAACTGTCTAACGATTACGAATATCCTCGGTATACGCGCCCGATTACGGCACGATGGAGGTGGCGGACCATGCGCTCGCCCTGACGCTGGCCCTGTGCCGCGGGGTGGTCGCCTATGACCATCGCCTGCACGTACGCGATGACGCCTGGAACACCCTCGCTCTGCCGGTGCCCCCTATCAGACGTCTGCGTCAGCAGGTCTTCGGTGTGGTGGGGCTGGGCCGGATCGGCATGGCCGCCGCATTGCGCGCCAAGGCCTTCAACATGCGGGTAGTGTTCTTTGACCCGCTCCTGCCGCCCGGTGTAGAACTGGCCGTGGGGCTTGATCGGGTAAAGACACTGCCCGAGCTGCTGGCGATCGCAGACATCATCAGCCTCCATTGCCCGCTCAGTGCTCAGACGACCAAGCTCATCAACGCTGAAGCCATCAGCCAGATGAAGCCGGGCGCCATCCTGATCAACACGGCACGGGGCAAGGTTGTCGATCTCGACGCCGTCGAGGAGGGCCTGCGCAGTGGAAAACTTACCGCGGCAGCGCTGGACGTCCTCCCCACCGAACCGCTAGACCGCAGCCATAGCCTGATTGCAGCCTGGACTGCGCGTGAGCCGTGGCTTGAGGGACGATTGATCCTTTCTCCACATGCTGCATTCTATAGTCCGGAAAGTTTGCGAGATATTCGCCGCTTGGCAATGCAGGCCGTTGTAGACTATCTGCCTGAGGGCAAGTTGCGCAGATGTGTAAATCTGCGACAACTGCAATCGAACGGCTATTTCACTCACCTTTAGGGTGCAAAACGGAGAAGGTGTTCGTCTTGGGAGCGACTAGAAGCAAGAAGCCGGCACTGGGTTTTCTGGCATCGTCCAAGAAAGTCTCGCTGGCCGAGACAATAGCCGACACGATTGCGCAAGCCATTGCCGACCGCAATCTCAATCCTGGCGAGCGAATCGTCGAGGTTGCCCTGGCCGAGCGGCTCAATGTCAGTCGCGTGCCGGTGCGCGAAGCTCTCAAGATTCTCTCCACCCAAGGCGTTCTCCAGGAAGGGCGGCAAAGCTACGAGGTGCCGCCCCTCAACGAGGAAACCACCAAGCAGGTGAAGGAAGCCCGCACCATGCTCGAGACCCTGTTGCTGCGCGACGCCATTCAGGCGTGGCGCGCCGGCGAAGCCACACTGGATGGCCTGGATGCGGCCCTGGCGCGCATGCAGGCCGCGGCCAAGGTCAAGGACGCCGACGAATTCCGCCGGTCCGACCTGGCCTTCCACCGCGAGATTTCCCGCGCCGCCGGCAACGAGATCGTCCGCACTCTCTGGGAAACCGTGGCGCGGCACACGCTGATCGTCCTCAACGTTCCGCGCCATCGCAATGTCGACCTGATGGCGCTTGCCGAAAAGCATGTGAGCCTGCGCGCTTTCATTGCCGAACAGATCGAAAAGCCCGGCAATCAGGACGATGTGCTCAAGGCGCTGCGCGCGCACTTCCACGCCCAGGACTGACCTGCGCTTATCGCGAAAAGCAATAAATGTTAGTTTGTAATACAAAGATTATCGTGTAATTGGTCGGGACGGCACTGCCGGCCGACGGCAAATGACGAGAAAGGCGGCATGGATCCAGCAGGGGCTAAGACCGATCGGCGCTATCGGATCGGTATCGATGTGGGTGGGACGTTCAGCGACTTCGTCATGGCTGAACAGGTCAGCCAGCGGCTGATCTTCCACAAGGAGCCTTCCGTTCCCGCTGATCCGGCGCTGGCCATCAGTCGCGGCATTGGCGCCTTGCTGGCGATGGAAGCGGCGGACCCTGCCGATTTCGAGGTCATCACCCACGGAACCACGATTGGTCTCAATGCGATCATCCAGGAGCGCGGGTGCCGGGTGGCGCTTGTGGTCAGCCGCGGCAATCGCGACGTCATGGAACTGGCGCGCGGGCGCCTGCCGAGTTCCTACAACAGCAAGCTGGGCCGCGAAAAAGCCCTCGTGGGCCGTCGCGGTGATGCTTCTCAATTTCTACCGTGAACCCAGGCTCGAAGAGCAGGTCGAGGGCGAGATCGTCTGCTCCGGTTGGGATTTCATTCACTCGGCCGATATCGGCGGCGCAGTGCCGTCGTCCATCAGTCCGCGCTTTGACAGCATTTTCCAGGAGGGGCTGCAGATCCCCCCGATGAAGATCGTCAAGGGCGGGGTGCTGAACGAAGATTTCCTGACTCTTTACCGCGCCAATTGCCGCGTGCCCGACGTCAACATGGCAGACATCAATGCCATGCTGGCGGCGCTGACCGTCGGCGAACGGCGTGTCGCTGCGATCATCGCGCGCCATGGGATCGAGGTCTTCCGGTCTGCGCAGGTGGACGTGGTGGAGTGGGCCAAGGCCAAATCCCGCGCCGTACAGCGGCAGATCCCGGATGGGACCTACGACTTCTGGGATTATCTGGACGACGACTTCAACACTTCGGTACCGATGCGCGTTCGTGGCCGCATGACGGTCACCGACGGCCATATCCATCTTGATTTCACGGGCACCGATCCGCAGGTGGCCTCGGCCTACAACGTGCCAACAGGGGGCATCCGCCATCCCTGGCTGACGCTGAAACTGATGCATCTGGTCGGAACGCTCGATACGACCATCCCGCTCAACTACGGGCTTTTCGAGAATATTACCGTCTCGGTGCCCAAGGGCACGATCCTCAATCCGGTCGCGCCGGCGGCCGTCGGCGTGCGTGCCGCAACCGCGGTTCGCGTCAACGACGTGCTGGTCGGCGTGCTGACGCGTGCCCTGCCGGGCCTGCTGCCCCTACCCTCGGGCGGGACGGTCGTGCCGGTGGTTGTCGTCCAGCGCAATGCGGAGAGCGGCATTCCCACGCTGTCGGTGGTGCAGACCCTGGTCGGCGGCACCGGCGGGCAGCCGGGCATGGACGGGATCGACGGCCGCGATAGTGGCCTGGCCAATCTCTACAATACCCCGCTTGAGCGCAGTGAAGCCGAAGTGGGTGTCGTGATCGACCATTTCGGCCTCCGGCAGGATAGCGGCGGTCCCGGACAATGGCGCGGCGGCGCTGGGTTGATCCTGCGACTGGTGGTGCGCAATGCGGGCACCTCGGTTCTGGGGCGCGGCCTTGAGCGCTTCGTCTTCCGGCCCTGGGGCGCTTCCGGCGGCATGCCCGGCGGTAAGTGCCGCGTGGTGGTCAATATGGGCACACCGCAGGAACGCGAGCACGGCAAGATCGACGAACTTTTCCTCGAGCCGGGCGACAGCGTGACCATCATGACCGCAGGCGGCGGCGGCTTCGGCCACCCCTTCGACCGCGATGCCGAGCTGGTGCTCCACGACGTGCTGACCGGCCTGGTCAGCATCGAGTCTGCTAAGAAAGACTATGGCGTCGTCATCTCCGGGGCAGAGATCGACCGGCACGCAACCAATGCCCTGCGGGCAAAGCGACCCGAGCGCCCGCAATTCGACTTCGGGCCGGAGCGGGCGGCCTGGGAGAGCGTCTTCGACGACGGCCTCGCCACCGAGCTTGCGCTGCGTCTTCAGGAGCTTCCGGCTGGCAGCCGCCAGAGCCGGCGCCAGGCGATCATGCGCGCCGCCTTCCCCGACTTGCCGACGGTCGGCCGCATTGGGCTCGAGGCCGTGGTGGGTGACGGCGCAGCCGCCCGCGCCCGCCTGCGCGCGCTGATGGATGAAAGCCTGCCCCCTCTGCCGCAACCGGCAGGGGAATGAATGGACACTCTGCTGACAGCGCCGGATCGTCCGCCCGCTGCCCGCAAGGGTCTGCGCGCCGGTGAATTCGAGGCGCTGTCGGCGGCGCTGACGGCTGGAGGGTTTCGCGGCGATGTTGCCGACGACCCGGTCCTGCTTGCCGCAGCGTCCTGCGACAACAGCGTCTATGAGATCGTCCCGGACATCGTCGTCGCGCCGCGCGATGGCGCTGATGTGGCCATGCTCATGCGGGTGCTGGATCAACCCGCCTTTCGGCATCTGCCCGTCACGGCACGGGGCGGGGGGACCGGGACGAATGGCCAAAGCCTCAATACCGGGCTGATCATCGACTTCCGCAAGCACATGAACCGGGTCATCGCGCTCGATGCCGCCGAAGGCTGGGTGGATGTGGAGCCGGGCGTGGTGCTGGACGCGCTCAATGCCCACCTGGCGCCCCATCAGCTCTTCTTTGCGCCCGAAACGTCTACGTCCAGCCGCTGCACTATCGGGGGCATGGTGGCAACGGACGCCTCGGGCAAGGGCTCGCGCCACTATGGCAAGACCAGTGACAATATACTGGGGCTGACGCTGGTCCTTGGCGGCGGCCGCGTTCTCGATAGCCTCGAGTCCGATGCCGGTGACGATGCGGGATGGCTGGAGCAGTTGGGCGACGCCGTCGACGCCGGCCGCGCTGCGCTCAGCGGACGACTGCCGGATCTGCCCCGGCGCTTCACCGGATACGACGCGGTTGGTGCGCGACGGCCCGATGGGAGACTGGAATGGTGGCGGCTGCCCATCGGGGCGGAGGGCACTCTGGGCCTTGTGACGCGCATCCGCCTTAAGCTGCGCCGCAAGCCGAAGCATCGGCGCCTGCTGGTTCTGGCTTTCAGCAATTTCGATGCGAGCCTCAGGGCCGGTCCAATGCTGATGGCGGAAGATCCGCTGGCTATCGAAGTGATGGATGGATGGGTCCAGGGTCTCGCCGCACAGGCCGGGCTGCTCTATGGCTTGCCCGAAAGCGTGCAGGCGCCGGCGGGCGGTCAATGTGCTTATAGTTTCGTGGAATTTTCCGGAGACGACGCGGCCGATCTCGAAGCCCGTATCGCCCGGACAATGACGTTTTGCGCCGATATTCCGGGGCTTCTGGGTGCGCATCGCGCTGACAGCGAATCCGAAATCAAACGGCTTTGGGCCATCCGGTCCGCCGCCGTGGGGCTTCTGGCCAAGAGCGGCGGCGAAAGACGGCCGCTTGCTTTTGTCGAGGACTGCGTGGTTCCGGTTGAGAACCTTCCCGGCTTTGTCGCCGATTTCGACGCCGCATTGCGCGGGCGGGGGCTCGACTACGGCATTTATGGCCATGTCGACGTCGGGTGTCTGCATGTTCGGCCGGCGCTGAACATAGACCGCGCGGCAGATCGGGAGCTTCTGGTCGAGATATCCGAAAGCGTTTATCGCCTGACGCAAAAGCATGGCGGAATTTTCTGGGGCGAGCACGGAAAGGGCATCCGCGCAGCCTATCTCAAGGATTTCGTCGGCCCCGATGCCTATGCCGCCTTCGAGCGCATCAAGGCCCTGTTCGATCCGCTGGGGCGCTTTAATCCGGGCAAGCTGGTCGATGCTGACGGGCTCCATAGCCTTTCCCGCACGACGATGCGGCAAATGAATGCGCCGCATGGGTCCCAATATACCGACGCCTACCGGTGCAGCGGCAACGGCCACTGTCACTCTTGGGATAGCACGGTGCCGCTCTGCCCCTCGTTCAAGGCCAGCGGTGACATGCGCCTGTCGCCCAAGGGCCGTTCGGACGGCCTGAGGGCCCTCGGACGTCCCTCGCTACCGGCGGCGGAGCGGGGCAGGCTCGAGACCGCGCTCTATGACAGCCTCGACAAATGCCTCAGCTGCAAGGCCTGCTCCGGGTCCTGCCCGGTCCAGGTCGATATTCCGACGATGAAGTCGCGCTTTCTGGCTGACTATTACAAGCGCCATCGCCGGCCCCTCTCGGACCATCTGGCAGTGATGATCGAAGGGCTGGCACCGCTGTTGCACCGGGTTTCGGCTGTTGCGGCTCCCGTCGCCAATCTTGTCATGGATCCGATCGGGCGGATGGCGGGGCTAGTGGATCTGCCGGCTATGCAGCCCTGGCCGGGGACGGCGCCAAAAATGCGGTCCGTCGAAAATATCCTTGCCGCGCCGCCGCCCAGCAATGGTGTCATCGTTCTGCCGGATGCCTTTACGACCCTGTTCGACCCGCGGGCAATCGAAGCGACGGTAAGCGGTTTGCATGCGCTCGGTTATGCGCCAGTCCTGGTGCAGGTCGGTGCAGGGGCAAAAGCTGCGCATGTGCGCGGAATGACCGGCACGTTCCGCAAGCGATCGGCAGCGTTACGGCGCGACGTGGATCGCCTCGGGGCGACCGGGCTTCCCATTGTTGGCGTTGATCCCGCTTTCACCCTGATGTCCCGGCAGGAAATGCGTGGCGCCGCCAACGGGCCGGACGTTCTGCTGCCGCAGGAGTTTCTGGCCGCAGAGCTCCGGGCCGGACGAAAATGGACAGTCGCCGAAAACCCTCTGCCGTCGAAGCTCCTGCTGCATTGCACCGAAAACGCGTTTGGTCCGCAGATGCAGAGCCTCTGGCGCGACGTGTTTGCCGGCCTTGGGCTCGATGTGACTGTGGGCGCGGCTGGGTGCTGCGGCATGGCGGGCATGTTCGGCCATCAGGAGCGGCATCTGGCAACGAGCAGGAGGCTCTTCGATATGTCCTGGGCTCAGCATGCCGGCGAAGAGCAGGATCTGTTGGCGACCGGATTTTCCTGCCGCTGCCAGACCGAGCGCTTCGGCCGCACAGCGGCTCGCTCACCCATGGCTCTGATCGCTGAAGCTTTTTCCGCGCCGATGCGAGGCGGAGTGTAGGGCAACCCACGGCCTGGAGGAGAAGCCAAGCGGCCCAGTTGCTGTGCCCAGCCTGCAGCATCGCCCGTTGTGGTTTTAATATCGGGATTCAACAATAAAGAGCGCTGACGCGTCACCGTTCGGGGAGGAACGACATGACAAATCCAGGCCTGAAAAAAACCGACGCTATCGAGGCGCTCAATCGCAAGGCGCTGTGGCTGGCGAGCTGGATGATCCACCACGCCAATCACATCCGGCCCAATCCCGATGGCGTCAAAGTCGGTGGTCACCAGGCGAGTTCCGCCTCCATGTCCACTATCCTCTCGACACTGTATTTCGGCGTTCTGCAGCCTTATGACCGGGTTGCGGTCAAGCCGCATGCCGCTCCGATCTTCCATGCCATTCAATATCTTATGGGTCGGCAGGACCGGCAGAAGCTGATCGACTTTCGCGCCTTTGGCGGCGCTCAGGCCTATCCCTCGCGCAGCAAGGATACCGAGGACGTCGATATTTCCACCGGCTCGGTCGGGCTGGGCGTGGCGTTCACGGCCTTTGCCTCGATGGTGCAGGACTATGTGCGGGCCAAAAGCTGGTCGCGCCGCGACATTCCTCAAGGCCGGCTGATCGCGCTTGCGGGTGATGCGGAGCTCGACGAGGGCAATATCTACGAGTGCCTGCTTGAAGGCTGGAAGCATGGCCTGCGCAATTGCTGGTGGGTAATCGACTACAACCGGCAAAGCCTCGATGGCGTGTTGCGGGAAGGCCTCTACCACCGTATCGAGGCCATCTTTGAGGCCTTCGGCTGGAAAGTCGTGACGGGAAAATATGGCGCGTTGCAACGTGCGGCCTTTGCCGAGCCGGGCGGCGAGCGGCTGAAGGCGTGGATCGACGCCTGTCCCAATGACCTCTATTCCGCCCTGATGTTCAAGGGCGGCGGGGCCTGGCGCGAGCGGCTGACCGATGAGATCGGCGATCAGGGCGAAACCTCGGCCTTGCTGGCCCGGCGCAGCGACGCTGAGCTGGCAGCGCTGATGGCCAATCTGGGTGGTCACTGCGTTTCGAGCCTGCTCGAGCAGTTCGAGGCCGCCGGCAGCGATCAGCCGACCGTATTCATCGCCTATACGGTCAAGGGTTGGGGCACCCCCCTGGCTGGGCACAAGGACAATCATGCCGGCCAGATGACGACGGCCCAGATCGAAGGTCTGCGCGCCGCCCACAAGGTGCGCGAGGGACATGAGTGGGAGCCGCTCGAGGGCCTCGACAACCCTGACCAGCTTCAGGCCTTTATCGACTCCGTGCCGTTCAATGCTGCCCAGCCCCGCCGGTTGACATCGCCACCGGTGCCGACCATTGGGCGGCAATTCGTCGGGCCGGGAGCCACATCGACGCAAGCGGCATTCGGCAAAATCCTCGATGCCATTGCCAAGACGGACAGCGAACTGGCGCGTCGCATCGTCACGACATCGCCTGATGTGACCGTGTCAACAAATCTGGGTGCCTGGGTGAACCGCCGCAACCTGTTCGGGAGCCGCGAGCAGGAGGACCTGTTCCGCAGCCAGGCCATCCCATCGACGCAGAAGTGGCGCTTCTCGCCGGAGGGACAGCATCTCGAACTGGGCATCGCCGAGATGAACCTCTTTCTGATGCTGGGCGCTGCCGGGCTCAGCCATTCCCTCTTCGGGGAGCGGCTGCTTCCCATCGGGACGCTCTATGATCCCTTTATTTCCCGCGGCCTCGATGCCCTGAACTACGCTTGCTATCAGGACGCCCGGTTCCTCCTCGTGGCGACACCATCCGGCGTGTCCCTGTCGGGGGAGGGTGGAGCGCACCAGTCCATAGGTACGCCGCTGATCGGGATGGCGCAGGACGGTCTCGCCAGCTTCGAGCCGGCCTTTGCCGACGAACTCGCCATCATCATGGACTGGGCCTTCGACTACATGCAGCGCACCGGCGATGCGCGGCCGGACCTTGCGGACTGGCCTCGAGACAAGACAGGTGGCTCGGTTTATCTCAGGCTTTCCACCCGCAGCATCGAACAGCCACCCCGGCCTGTCACGCCTGCGCTGACTGACGACATCATCCGTGGGGCATATTGGCTGCAGCCTCCCACGCCGCAATGCGAGGTCGTGATTGCCTATCAGGGCGTGGTGGCAAGTGAGGCGATTGCAGCATCGGCGGCGATTGGTGGCGACCGGCGCAACGTGGCGATCCTGGCGGCGACGTCGGCGGACCGCCTCAACGCGGGCTGGCAGGCCGCACAACGGAGCCGGCTGCATGACGGCAAGCAGGAAAAATCCCACATTGAGGTACTGCTCGGTAACGTTCCGCATTCGGCGCGAATTGTGACGGTGGTCGATGCCCACCCGGCCACGCTGGGCTGGCTGGGCAGCGTGCAGGGACACGTGACGCGCCCGCTCGGTGTCGAACATTTCGGCCAGACGGGGAGTGTCAGTGACCTCTACCGTCACTTCTCGATCGACGCGGAAAGCATCGTAGGGGCAGCGTCACGGCCTTAAGTTGCCTGTAGCTTTCTGCGGGGGCTTTGCTCTAAATCGGAGCCGAAGACACACGCCGGCAGGAACAGCAGGAAGGAATGGCCTTGGACAAGAGCAGCCTCAAATTCGGGACCAGCGGCTTGCGCGGACTGGCCGTGGAACTCGAGGGCAAAGCGGCACGCCGCTATACCGCGGCGTTCCTCCGGCATGTCGAGAGCCTGGGTCAACTGGGGGGCGGCAAGGTTTTTCTGGGGCGCGACTTCCGCGCATCGAGCCTGACGATAGCCCAGGATTGTGCGGCAGCCATCCGCCAATTCGGGCTTGAGCCCGTGGACTGCGGGACCATTCCGACGCCCGCTCTGGCCTACCACGCCATGGCTGCCGGCTGTGGTGCCATCATGGTGACCGGAAGTCACATTCCCGCCGATCGCAATGGGCTGAAGTTTTATCTGCCCATGGGCGAGATCAGTAAGGCGGATGAGGCGGGCATTCTGGCCGCACTCGGCGACGAGGATGTTTCGACGCGCGGCGGCATGAGTGATGAGGCTGAGCCAGCCAAGGCCCGCTATACCCAACGCTTTGCCGACCTCCTGCCGGCAGGCGCGCTGTCGGGGTGGCGGATCGGCATCTTCGAGCATTCCACGGTGGCGCGGGATCTCCTGGGTGAAATTCTGGCCGCAGCGGGCGCGCAGACGGTGAGCCTGGGGCGGACCGATACGTTTGTGGCCGTGGATACCGAGGCTTTTGGGGACGCGGTGTTTGCGCCGCTTCCAGGCTGGCTCCAGAGCGAAAAGCTGGATGCGATCGTATCGGCGGACGGCGACGGCGACAGGCCGCTCTTGATGGATGGCGCCGGCAATTTCGTGCGCGGCGACGTTCTGGGTCTGCTCACGGCGCGCTTCCTTGCTGCTCAAACTGTCGTGACCCCAGTGACCTCAAACTCCGCTATCGAGCGCACCGGCTATTTCGCCCATGTCATCCGGACGAAGGTCGGGTCGCCCTATGTCGTGGCTGCGATGGAAGGGGAGGACGCGGTGGTCGGCTTTGAAGCCAACGGGGGCACGTTCGTTGGAGATGGCATAGCGGTCGGCGGCAAGGCGCTGGATGCGCTGCCAACGCGCGACGCCGTTCTGCCGCTACTATGCGTGCTAGGCCTTGCTGCGGCCCAAGGCCGGAGCGTCGAGGATATCGTCGCAGAATTGCCGCTCCAGCACGCGATAGCCGACCGCTTGCAGGATGTGCCGTCGGAAAAGAGCGCAGCCTTTTTGAACCGGCTGGAAAGCGACGAGCAGTTTGCTGCCGCGTTTTTTGCACCGCACGGCATTGCCAGCCTGTCCACCGTCGATGGATTGCAGTTCCGCACCCAGTCCGGCGACACGGTGCATTTCCGCGCGTCGGGCAATGCGCCGGAACTGCGCTGCTATGTCGAGGGCAGCACCCCCGAAGTCGCCCGCGCACTGCTGGACTGGGGTATGGCCGCTGCGGCCAAGGCGGTTGGCTAGGCGTCGACCGTCACGCTTTTGTATGGCCCGGCGAATTACGCCCGGCCAAACTCGTCTTCGATGCGGATGATGTCGTCCTCGCCCAGATAGGACCCAGTCTGGACTTCGATCAGCTCGAGCTCGATCTTGCCCGGATTGGTCAGGCGGTGCACACAGCCGAGCGGCAGATAGATCGACTGGTTCTCGGTCAGGGTTGTCACCGTGCCATCGATGGTCACTTCGGCTGTGCCCCGCACCACGATCCAGTGTTCCGCCCGGTGATGATGCTTCTGCAGGCTGAGCTTCTTGCCCGGCTTGACGAAAAGGCGCTTGACCTGGAAGCGGTCGCCATTGAGCACGGAAGAATAGCCGCCCCACGGGCGATAGGCCGTACGGTGGATTTCCGTCAGGGCGGCAGTGTCCTTGTTCGCCCGCAAGGTCTTGACCAGCGGGCCCACCTTCTGCGCCTCCGACAGGTGCCCAACATAGATCGCGTCTTCGCTGGCTACAACGACGACGTCATCCAGCCCTTCCACAGCCACATGGGCGTGGTCGGTGATGACGAGCGAGCGGCTGGTATTGCTGAAGGTGACGGCGCCGCTCGATACGTTGTCCGAACTATCTTTGTCGCTGATCTTCCAGACGGCATCCCAGCTACCAAGATCCGACCAGCCAAAGCTGACGGGCACGACTGCTGCGCGACGGGTTTTCTCGAAAATTGCGTAGTCTACGGAGATATTGGGCGCGGTGCTGAACGCATCTTCATCGAGACGAACAAAGTCGAGATCGACTTTTGCATTTTCGACAGAGGCGAGGGCAGCAGCGTGCGTATCCGGCGCCAGGGAAGCGCATTCCTCCAGAAACGATGCGACGGAAACCATGAACATGCCGGAGTTCCAGAGGAAACCGCCATTGGCCACAAGCTCGGCGGCACGGGCGGCGTCGGGCTTTTCCACAAAGCGCTCAACGGCACTGACGCCTTGGCTGAGGCTCGCGCCCACCTGAATATAGCCGTAGCCGGTTTCCGGAGACGTCGGCACAATGCCGAAGGTGACCAGTTGGCCGACGCGTGCGGACGCCGCGGCGTTCTCAACTGCGGTGTGATAGCCGGCATCCACCACAACGTCGTGGTCGGAAGACAGAATGTGCAAAACCACATCGTCGCCAAACTGCTTCTGGGCATAGACGGCGGCGGCGGCAATGGCGACGGCGGTATTCCGCGCAACGGGTTCAAGCAGAACGCCACTGAGGTTCGCGCCGATCTCATTGGCCTGTTCAGCCACGACGAAGCGATATTCGGAATTCGTAATAATGATAGCGGGCGTGTAAACAGACGCGTCGCTCACCCGGTTCAGTGCCTGTTGAAACAGACTGTCCGGCCCAGTCAAAGCAAGAAACTGTTTTGGTCGGGCCGAGCGCGACATTGGCCACAAACGCGTACCCTGACCTCCGGCGAGAATGACAGGTACAATCAGTTCACTCATAATATTTCCCGCTGTTTGCTATTCATAGCACGGCGACTTGCTTTCATTGGCCTCATGAAGCCAGCAGAACCCGCAATTTTATTAAGCCGTTAGCATCGCGGCTCGCCGAGGGCAAGTTTCCCCTTCGTTGCCGGCCGGCATGGAAGCTATGAGCGTATCGCGTTCTGCGCGTGACCCTTGGTCGCGGCGCATCGCATGTAACTGAACGGTAATGCGTAGAGCATAGAGTCCAGCCGTACTTTCGGGGCGCTCCATGGCCTTTCTCATCGACTTCCTGACGCGCGGACACGATATCCGTTTCGTCGCCTTGGCCGCCCTGATCTGTCTCGTAGCTGCCTATGCGTGTGTCACACTTCTGCGTCACGCCAGACGCGTCGCGGGTCGCACACGTGCCGTGTGGATCGTGGTGGCCTCGCTCTCCGTGGGGTTCGGTATCTGGGCCACCCACTTCGTGGCGATGCTGGCCTTTCGGCCCGGTTTCGAGCTGCATTACGACGCCGGCCTGACCGTGCTGTCGCTCTTGCTGGCCGTTGCGATTTGCGGCGCAGGCTTGACCCTTTCGATCATGGGCAACGGGGTGCGGGATAACCTGCTTGGCGGCGCGACGGTCGGCGTGGGCATTTCTTCCATGCATTATGTCGGCATCGCCGCGCTGGTCATGGGCGGCAGCGTCGAATGGAACGGCGCCGCCGTCGGGTTCTCGATCCTGGGCGGGATCGTCCTCTCCGCCTGTTCCGTGGCCATCGCCGGCAGTAACTGGCGGTTTCGAACAAGTGGCGGCGCTATCCTGCTGACGCTCGCCATTTGCGCCATGCACTTTACTGCCATGGCTGCGGCCGACTTCAGCGCCTGCTTCCCGATCATCGCCAACGGCACGCAGATGGATGCGGGCTGGATGGCCGTAGGCGTGGGCCTGATCTCGCTGTTGCTTTTGGCAGCGGCCTTCGGAAGCGCTCTGCTCGATGAAGCCGACCGACGTCGCACCGCGCGCGAAAAGGACCGCGAGCTTGCCGATGCCAGAAGGTTGGCCGAGGTGAGCGACAAGCTGGAACTTGCGCTGTCGCATATGGGACAGGGGCTTGCACTGTTCAGTGCAGACGGACGGCTTGAGCTCAACAATTCCCGTTTCGTTGAGTTACTACAACTGGCACCGGGAACGACGCTGGAAGGCGCCGACCTGATGACCATCTGCCGCCACGTGGTGAGTGCACATGCTGCGCCCGACGCGGAAATCGAGGCGACTGCATGCGCGGTGGCCGCTCGTCACGCCCAGATCATTACGACCGGGGGTGAGGTGTTGCAGCCGGTGGGCAAGGACCACTTTTTCCGGGTTCGTCACACACCCATCGCCAATGGCGCCTGGGTCACGACACTTGAAGACGTCACCGAAAGCAAACGACGAGAAGCCGCCATAGCCCATCTCGCGCGCCACGACATGCTGACGGGGCTGCCTAACCGGGCCAATTTCGACGCGGAATTCGACAAGGCGCTCCATACGGCCGACCAGGGCGATGACAACCTGGCGGTGATTGCCTTCGACCTCGACCGGTTCAAGGAGGTCAATGACACGTTTGGTCACGAAGCCGGGGATGAAGTTCTGCGGGTCATCTCCGAGCGGCTGTCGGGCTGCTTGCGGGACGGAGAAATGCTGGCGCGCCTGGGGGGCGACGAATTCGCCGCGTTCAAGCCGTTTACGGCCATGGACAGCCTGCGGGATTTCCTGGCGCGCCTGGAAGCCGCGATCACGACGCGTGTGGCTTTCGGAGACGGGGTACTCAATGTCTCTGGCAGCATCGGGGTTGCCATTTTTCCGGAAGACGGCGCCGACCGATCTAAACTGTTGAGCAATGCCGACCTGGCAATGTATCGGGCCAAGTCCGAGTTCGACCAACGGGTCTGCTACTACGAGCGCGAGATGGATGAGCACGCTCGCCAGCGCCGGGCGATGGCGGCCGATATCTGGCTCGCTCTTGAGAACGATGACTTCACCCTTGCCTACCAGGTCCAGAAATCTGTCTCGACCCAGGAGATAACGGGCTACGAAGTGCTGCTGCGCTGGGATCGGCCAGGCTTTGGTCCGGTCTCGCCGGCCGACTTCATCCCGGTTGCGGAGGAATGCGGGGCCATCGCTGCAATCGGCAGTTGGGTGCTGAAAACCGCCTGCTCGGAAGCGGCATCCTGGCCGGAGCCGCACAAAATCGCGGTGAATGTGTCCGGCCTGCAACTGGGGCAACTGGAATTGATCGACCTGGTCAAGTTGGTGCTGTTCCAGTCGGGCCTCGAGCCCTCGCGGCTGGAGCTGGAAGTCACGGAAACTGCCATTATTGGCGATAAAAAGCGGGCATTGCATGTGCTCCGCCAGATCAAGGCCCTGGGCGTGTCCATTGCCATCGACGATTTCGGAACCGGCTATTCCTCGCTCGAAACGCTTCGCAGCTTCCCTTTCGACAAGATCAAGCTCGACCGCTCCTTCATGGCCGAGGTCGAAACCAACGAGCAGTCGAAGGCTATTATCAGGGCGATCCTGGCGCTCGGCCGGAGCCTGCAGGTGCCGGTGCTGGCAGAGGGGGTGGAAACCTCTGCACAGCTCGATGTGCTGCGCTTGGAAGGGTGCAACGAGGCTCAGGGTTTCCTGCTCGGTCGGCCCGGGCGCATCGACTGGGACGATCTGATCGACCTGCCGATGCGCGCCTGATCGCCCGATCGTCAGGGCATCAACTGACCGCCATTGACCTCGATGGTCTGGCCGATGATGTAACCGGAGAGGCTCTGGCAGGCGAGGAACAGATAGGCGCCAACGCAGTCCTCTGCGACACCCAGCCGCCCCTGCGGAACGTTGGCCAGTTGTGCCTGGAGCTGGGCCTCCGTCGAATAGCGCTCGTGGAATGGCGTGGAGATCACCCCGGGCGCAACCGCATTGACGCGGATGCCGAAGGGGATGAATTCCTTGGCCATGCCGCGGGTGACGTTGGAAACAAAGGCCTTAGACGAGCCGTACATGCCCGCGCCACCGCTGGCGCCATTGCGGGCGGCCACGGAGGTCGTGTTGATGACAAAGCCGCCACCGGCACTTTTGAGATGCGGCACAGCGGCGCGGGTGGCGCCCAGCAGCGAGCGGGCATTGAGGTCCATCACCGCGTCGTAGTGGTCGTCGGTCATTTCCGCATAGGGCTGGCGAGCCACCATGCCGCCGGCATTGTTGATGAGGCCATCGAGCCGGCCGAAATGGGCGGCGGTCTCCTCGACGGCACGGGCCAGCTCACCGGTTACGGACGCGTCGGCCTGGACCAGGAAAGCCTTGCCGCCTGCCTTCTCCACATCAGCGGCAACGGCTGCGGCAGCGTCGCGACTGGAATTGTAGTGCACGCCAACAAGCGCGCCCTGTTCACCAAATGCGCGCGCCACTGCGGCACCAATCCCCGTCGATGCGCCAGTGATCAGCACGGCCTTCCCGGCCAGTTCTGCAAGCTTGATACCACTCATGCCAGCTCTCCTCTTCTTGCCCTACATCTTACATAGAAGCTGGATCGGTGCCACGGGGAAAGTCGCTGGTCACTCTAGGCCGCTTTGTCGGGTGCTGCCATTTTGTCGCAGGAACCCTTTGGCGGGTCTCGCATTTTCTGGCCGAGCTCCAGGCGACGCCCGCCTACCTTGGCGCCGCTGGAGCTCACCAAATCCCTACAGCCGCGCCGCTAGGCAGCTTCGGGCGTATAGCCTGCCTCACGAATGGCCTCTTCACCCTTGGCGCTGTCGCCGGTGAAGCTCACGCTATGCGTCTCAAGATTGATCTCAACTTCTGCACCCGGCAGTGCTTCTTCCAGCGCGCTGCGAACGGTGCCGACGCAGTGGTTGCAGGTCATGTCGTTGACGATGAAAGTTGTTTTCTCGGTCATGTCAGTGCCTTTCTCCGGCTAAGTCATCGAGTATGGGGCAATGGGGGCGGTTGTCGCCCCGGCAGCAGTGGGCGAGATGCCTGAGGGTTTTCACCATGCCCTCTAGCTCTGCGATCTTGGTTTCGAGCGCCGCAATGTGAGAGTTTGCAATCTCCTTCACTTCGGCGCTGGCGCGGGACTTGTCCTGCCAGAGCGCGAGGAGGGTTGCGGTTTCCTCGACCGAGAAACCAAGTGTGCGGGCCCGCTTGATGAAGCGCAAAACATGCACCTCGTCGGCGCTATAGACGCGGTAATTGCTTTCGGTCCGCTCGGGCGGCGAGATCAGACCGATCTGTTCGTAGTAGCGGATCATTTTGGCGGAGACACCGGAGCGTTCCGCGGCCTGGCCGATATTCATGGCTGCACACTCCGCAAGCGCTGCGCATTGGCGATGACGAAGACCGAACTAAGGGCCATGGCGCCGGCGCCGATCATCGGCGAAAGCAGGAGCCCGAAGGCGGGGTAGAGGAGGCCCGCCGCCACCGGGATCAGCACGATATTGTAGCCAAAGGCCCAGAAGAGGTTTTCCCAGATATTGCGCAGTGTCGCCCGGCTGATGGCGAGGGCGTTTATGACCCCCTTGAGGTCACCGCCAAGCAAAACGACGTCGGCGCTTTCGATGGCGGCATCCGTGCCATTGCCGACGGCAATGCCGATATCGGCTTCGGCGAGGGCTGGGGCATCATTGATGCCGTCTCCGACATAGGCAACGATACGATCGCCCGCGCGAAGCGCCTTGATGGCCTCGACCTTTTCGGCGGGCAGCACCTCGGCCTGTACTTCGTCAATGCCAAGCTGGGCCGCGATTGCACGCGCGGTACGGATATTATCGCCCGAGATCATCGCAGTCTTGAGCCCCATGGCGTGCAGGCGCTCGATCACAGCCTTGCTGGAGGGTTTGATCGTATCGGCGACGACAATGGCTGCGGCCAGCTTGTCGTCGATGGCAGCGAAAACAGGCGTCTTTCCTTCATCGGCCAAGCGCGCGATGGTTTCGGCAAAATCGGAAAAGTCGAGATGGCTCATATGGCGCTGGGCGCCGACTTGGACGAGGCGTCCGTCGACGCGGGCGGTAATGCCCGTGCCCACTGTGGCGGCGAAGTCAGTCACCGTCCCCAGAGTAAGCCCCGCCTCGCGTGCCGCTGCGACGATGGCGGAGGCGATAGGATGTTCCGAGCGGGATTCGGCTGCGGCAACCAGGGCCAGCACCTCGTCATGGGTGAAGTCATCGTCGAGGATGAGGTCAGTGAGCTTGGGCTTGCCTTCGGTGAGCGTGCCGGTCTTGTCAAAGGCGACGACCCTTGCGTCGCGCAATTGCTGCAAGGCCTCGCTCTTGCGGAAAAGGACGCCAAGCTGGGCAGCGCGTCCGGTGCCGACCATAATCGACATGGGCGTTGCCAGCCCCATCGCGCAGGGGCAGGCGATGATCAGGACAGCAACGGCATTGACCAGCGCATAGGTCAGCTTGGGTTCCGGGCCGAGGATGAACCAGCCCACAGCAGTCAGACCGGCGACGGCAATGACGATGGGCACGAAAACGGCAGTGATGCGATCGACCACGGCCTGAATGGGGAGTTTGCCGGCCTGCGCGTCCTCAACCATGCGGATGATCTGGGCCAGCATCGTATCCGCGCCGACCTTGGTGGCGCGAAAGCGGAAAGAGCCTGACGTATTGAGCGTGCCGCCGACGACAGGAGCGCCAACGCCTTTGGAAACGGGCAGGGGCTCGCCGGAAATCATCGACTCGTCGATATGACTGGCGCCCTCGATGATCTCGCCGTCGGCGGCAATCTTCTCGCCGGGACGCACCACGATGACGTCGCCCACACGCACATCGGCAATGGCCAGCTCCATGACCGTGCCATGCCGCTCGACGCGGGCTGTCTTGGCTTGTTGCTGCATGAGCTGGCTGATCGCCTGGCCGGTGCGGCCCTTGCCGATAGCTTCAAGCCACCGTCCAAAGAGGATCAGGGTGACGATCACGGCGGCGGCTTCGAAATAGACAAAGCGCGTCTCGGCCGGAACCAGCTGGGGTGCAAAGGTGACGACGCTAGAATAGAGCCAGGCCGCGCCGGAGCCGAGGGCCACCAGCGAGTTCATTTCCGGGGCACCGCGCAGGAGCGCCGGAATGCCCAGACGGAAGAAGCGCAGGCCGGGTCCAAACAGGACTGCCGAGGCCAGTAAGAAATAGAAGACATAGAGCCACTGCATGGGCACGACGCCCATGAGCCAGTGATGGAATGGGGCGTAGAGATGACCGCCCATTTCCAGCACGAAGAGCGGCAGGGTGAGCGCGGCGGCGATCAGCACATCACGCCGAAGCAGCGCCGCATCTTCGTCGTGATGATGGGAATGGTCGATGGCCGGGGCATCGGGCTGGCGAATGCTGGCTTCATAGCCGACCTTCTTCACAGCACTGACCAGAGCCTCGGGATCGCCACCACTGACGCTGGCACGCTCCGTGGCCAAATTGACGCTGGCGCTTTGGACGCCGGGCACCTTGAGAAGGGCCTTTTCCACCCGCGAGACGCAGGAGGCGCAGGTCATGCCCTGGATGTCGATGCTGGTTGATGGGGAATGGACGTGCGTGTTCATGGCTTTTACCTCGTCCATCCGCATATAGACCTTCCAGCCATGGGAAGGTCAAGGGGCGGATCGGTGGGGGACGCGATGCGACCTGTTGGCACAGCGACACCGCTTCTGCTTATAATGTGTGCAGCGGCGGATTACCTCTGCGCTGTCAGGAGCATGAGCCATGCAGACGGTTCGCAAGGACATCCACAATTCCGAAGTGCCAGTACTGTGCCAGAGCTGCGAAGCGCGGCATCAGGGGATTTGCGGCGCGCTAAACGGGGAGCAGCTGATGACGCTCGCCAAATCGACCCGGCGCGTGCGCAAGCACCCTGGTGAAGAACTGATGGCCGACGCCATGCCGATCTCCAGCTATGCCAATGTGCTGCGCGGCGTGATCAAGCTTTCCAAGGTGCTCGAGGATGGCCGCCAGCAGGTCGTAGGTCTGCAGTTTGCGCCTGATCTTCTCGGCCGCCCCTTTGCTGCAGAAAGCCGCGTGAGCGCGGAAGCAGCGTCGGATGTCGACCTCTGCGTCATTCCCAAGCCGGCGCTCGAATCGCTGATGAAGGAAAGTGCGCCGCTCGAGCATCGTGTCATGATGCAGGCGCTGCGCGAACTCGACGAGGCGCGTGACTGGATGGTGACGCTGGGGCGCAAGTCGGCTGCCGAAAAGGTAGCGAGCTTCCTCTACCTGATCGCGACCCACATCGATCCGACCGACGAAGAGACCGGCGCCCGGTTCGACCTGCCGCTCAGCCGCAGCGATATTGCCGACTTCCTGGGGCTCACCATCGAGACGGTGAGCCGCCAGATCAGCAAGCTCAAGGCGGACAATATCATCGAGATCGTCAATTATCGGCATGTGACCGTGCCCGATCTGGCGCGCCTGCGCCTGCGCTGCGGTTAAGCCTCAACAAGTCTTCCGGCCTTCAGAGTCAGGACGCGATCGACGCTGCCCTCGGGCAGGGCGGCATGGGTGACCATGATGACCGTACGATCCGTCGCGGCTTCGGCGAGCGTCTCGAAGAACGCCAGCTCGGTTTCGCGATCGAGCGCGTTGGTCGGTTCATCCAGCAGCAGGACCGGGGCGTCCGAGAGCAGCGCACGGGCCAGGCACAGCCGCCGCGCCTGACCAGCCGACAGCGTGCGACCAGCCTCACCCAAGACAGTATCGAGCCCCTTGGGGAGACTGCGGACAAAGTCTTCCAGCCGTGCCTTGGCGAGAGCGGCCCAGAGATCGTCCTCGGTTGCCGTGGGACGGGCGATGATGAGGTTATCTCGGATCGTGTCGATGAAAACGGGGCTGTCCTGGCTGAGCAGCGCCATATGGGCGTGGATGTCTGCAGTCTGCAGGTCGGTCAGGGGCACGTCGCCCAGAAGAATCCGGCCCTGCCGCGGATCGGCGAGACGCAGCAGCAGTTTGAGGAGGGTCGACTTGCCCGTGCCGCTAGCGCCGGCAATGGCGATGCGCTCCCCGGGGACGACGGTAAGGTCAAGACCGTCAAGAACCGGCGGGTAGCCGTCATAGGCAAAGTGCACGTTCTCGAAGACGATTGAGGCGTGTCGGGGAATGGCAAGGGCCGCTGCGGGTTCGGTGACGGGCGAGGGCAACTGCGTAAGTGCATCAAGACGTTCCGCGGCAGCGAGAGCCGCGGCGGCCTTGCCGACGCTGCGGACAATCATGCCGGTGACTTCAAAACTGCCGATGACAGCCAGCAGGAGACCAGCCATGACGGGGCCGTCGATATCACCCGCCGTCACTGCGGTGAGGCCTGCCCAGAGCGTGCCGGCCAGAGCCAGCGCGGCAAGGGACTGAACCGCCATGCCCGCGCCGGCCGTCAGCGCGCCAAGGCGCTTCTTGAGCCGGGCGGCACCCTCGCTGGCGTCTGCCAGACGCTGGGCCGCGCTGCCCTTGGCGCCAAGCAGGACGAGGTCTGCATGACCGGACACGGCGTCGAGCACGCTCATGCGCATCTCGGCCAGGGTTTCGACAGCCTCGCGCGCCATCGAGCGACCGGCCATAGCCAGCAGCGCCGGAACGACGAAGATGGCAAGGGCCATGGCGAGGCCATAAACCCAAGCAGCGCCGGGCAGCAGGAAGGCGAGCACCACGCTCATGACCGAGCCGACGACGATTGCCGATATCCACGGGCCGACGGCCACGAGGAAGCTGGTATCGAGCGCATCGACGTCAGCAGTGAGGCGGCTGACGAGATCGCCGTGGCGCAGCGAGCGGTCGGGCAGAGGAAGCCGCGGGAAAAGCGCGGCAAACAGCCAGCCCCGCAAATCCGAAAGCAGGCGCAGGGTGGCGTCGTGGCCCACCAGCTTTTCGCCGTAGCGCGAGAGGATGCGGATGAAGGAGAAGGCGCGCACCAGCGAGGACGGTACGAAGAGGTTGAAACCAAGGCCGAGAGTGGTGAGGGCAGTAGCCGTGATGAACCATCCTGACGTGCCGAGCAGGCCGATACCAGCAGCAAGAGTAATCAACGAGAGAATGAGGGTCAGCGCCATGGCGCGCGCGCGGCGCGCAAACAGCGGCGCGAAAATGCTCAAGGCCTTCATGCGATCTCCCTCCGGCGATGATGAATGGGGGCGGGCAGCAGCTGCCCGCCGGCAATACGCCACGCCTTGTCCATGCGGTCGGCCACGGCCTGGGAATGGGTGGCAACGATCAGGGTGCGGCCCCTCGCGTAATCGATAATGGCCGAGACAATTCGGTCTTCGAGGTCGCCATCAAGATGTGCGGTGGGCTCGTCGAGCAGCAGCAGGCCTGCATCACGGAGGAAGAGTCGCGCAAGGGCGACGCGCTGCGCCTGACCGCCCGAAAGCCCCATACCGTCTTCGCCGATAATTGTGTCGAGGCCGAGGGGCATGGCGGCGGCAAAGGGCGTGACTTCGGCGCGCTCGGCAGCCTGCTCGATGTCACGCCGCGTCGCGCCGGGTCGGGCCAGCGCAATATTGTCGGCGATACTGGCATGAATGATGCGTGGCTTCTGCGTGAGCAGGAAGGTGCGGGCGCGAAGGTCCGCTTCGGGCCAGTTTGCCAGCGGCTTGCCGTCGAGGAGGATCGTGCCATCGAGACTGCGCAGGCCGACAATGGCCTCTAGCAGCGTCGATTTACCCGATCCGCTGGGGCCGAGCAGGGCGATGTGCTGACCGGCGGTAACGGATAGAGTTGTGTCAAGAAGGACGGCCCGCATGCGGTCCGGTGTGCGGATAGTGGCGCCCTCGAGCGTTACGGCAATGGCCGGGCCGGGGCGGGGGGCGATGTCATGAGGGGCTTCGACCGGCGTTTCCGGCAATTGTCCGAGTTGCGCCGCGATCTCGGCCAGCGCCGCCTTGGCTGCAGCACGGTCATGGTAATGCGCTGCGAGAAGGCGCAGGGGATTATAGATCTCTGGCGCCATCAGCAGGAGGAACATGCCGGTCTGCAGCGTCAGCGGCGTTGCGCGCAGCTGCAGGTAGTCGATGAAGGTGAGGCCAACATAAAGGGCGATGCCGGCAACACCGAGGGCCGCAAAAAATTCGAGCACGGCCGAGGAGAGGAAGGCGATGCGGAGCACGCGAAGGGTGCGCTTGCGCAGGGCCTCGCTGGCAAGGACGATGCCCTGCGTTTCTGTCTCCGCACGGCCGAAGAGTTTTAGGGTCTGCAAGCCGCGGAGCCGGTCTGCAAATCGGCCCGAGAGGCGGCTCAGGGCCTGGGCCTGCCGGTCCGTCGCGGCCTGCGCACCCCAACCCACCAGCGCCATGAAGACGGGGATCAGCGGAGCGCTGACCAGAAAGAGAATGCCGGCCACCCAGTCGAGCGGCAGGATGATGGCGCCGAACACCATGGGTAGCAATGCCGCCTGCAGCGAAGCGGGCAGATAGCGAGCGAAATAGCCGTCCAGCGCTTCCACCTGATCGACAATGGCGTTGGCGGAAATGCCCGACGGGGCGCCGTTGGGGTCGCGCGGTGCGCGCGCGATGACATGGGCAAAGAGATCGCGGCGCAGGGCAGCCTTGATTGCCTCGGAGCCGGTGATGCCAGCCTGTTCGCCGAGAGCGCTGATGGCGGCGCGGGCAAGCATGAGGCCGAGAATCAGCACAACGCTGGGGAGCAGATCGGTCGCTGCAACGCCCACTTCGACGGCCTGCCAAAGCGTGGTGGCCAGAATCCACGCCTGCCAGACCAGAAGTCCGCCGCTGACCAGCGGAGCTGCGATGGCGAGGCCAAGTGCCCGGCCGGCGCGCCGTTGCAGCCGCTTCAGCGCCTTGCCGGCTTTTTTCTCGTCTTCGGTCACAGGCCTGCCTTTCGTGCCGGATGTCAGCCCCCTCCGGATCAGTGGAGCGAAGCTAGTCGAGGTCCGTGTCGCGTGTGTTGATCTGAATCAAGGTGAGGATCAATCTTCCGGCCTAGAAGGGCGTACAGGCGGCACCGACTCTGGCCGTCGCAACTCCGAGGCTTGTGCCATGATCGACATGCTGGTCGTCGACCTATCGCGATGGCAGTTCGCTGCCACCGCGATGTATCACTTTATATTCGTACCCCTGACATTGGGGCTCTCTTTCATGATGGCAATCATGGAGAGCGTCTATGTCATGACCGGGCGCCAGGTCTGGCGCAAGGCGACCCTGTTCTGGGGCACGCTGTTCGGTATCAACTTCGCCATGGGTGTCGCCACCGGCATCGTGATGGAATTCCAGTTCGGCATGAACTGGAGCTACTACAGCCACTATGTGGGCGATATTTTCGGGGCTCCGCTGGCCATCGAAGGGCTGATGGCTTTCTTCCTCGAAGCGACCTTCATTGGTCTCTTCTTCTTCGGATGGGATCGTCTGAGCAAGATCGGCCACCTTGTCGTGACCTGGCTGACGGCGCTGGGCGCCAACTTCTCGGCGCTCTGGATCCTCGTCGCCAATGGCTGGATGCAGAACCCGGTCGGCGCCAAGTTCAACCCCGATACGATGCGCATGGAAATCACCGACTTCATGGCGGTGATCTTCAACCCTGTGGCACAGGCAAAGTTCGTTCACACGGTCAGCGCCGGCTATCTCAGCGGCGCGGTGTTCATCCTGGCCATTTCGTCCTTCTTCCTGGTCAAGGGTCGGCATGTCGAACTGGCCAAGCGCTCCGCTGTCGTCGCCGCCAGCTTCGGTCTGGCCTCGGCGCTTTCGGTGGTGGTGCTGGGTGACGAGAGCGGCTATGTCGCAACCGAGCACCAGATCATGAAGATCGCGGCCCTCGAAGCCATGTATGAGACCGAACCGGCTCCGGCACCCTGGACGCTGATCGGCTTCCCCGGCGAGAACGGCCAGTTGGGCTTCCACATTTCGATCCCATGGGTCGGCGGGCTCATCACGACGCGTTCGTTTACCGAAGAACTGCCTGGCATCAACGAGCTGGTGGAACGGGCTCAGGATCGCATCCGCTCGGGCATGATCGCCTATGACGCGCTCGAACAGATCCGCGCCGATGGCAGCAATGCCGAGGCACGCGCCGTGTTCGACGAGCATTGGGCCGATCTCGGTTATGGCCTGCTGCTCAAGAAGTATCGGGACGATGTACAGAACGCCACGGACGAAGAAATCGTCATGGCTGCCAATGACACCGTGCCGAGCGTGTGGCCGCTGTTCTGGACCTTCCGTATCATGATGGGTCTGGGCTTCTTCTACATCGCCTTCTTCGCACTGTGGTTCTACCGGGCTTCGCGCGGCTGGATCGACACCAACAAGCCGCTTTTGTGGTTCAGCCTCTTCACCCTGCCACTGCCATGGATCGCCATTGAAAGCGGTTGGTTCATCGCCGAGTTCGGCCGGCAACCCTGGGTGGTCGAGGGCGTCCTGCCGACCTTCTACGCCGCTTCGGGTCTGACCGTGCTCGACCTCGTCCTGTCGCTGAGCTTCTTCGTGCTGCTCTACACAGTGCTGCTGGTCATCATGGTCATCCTGATGGTCCGCGTCATCAAGGCCGGCCCCAAGGACAAGCTGATGAGTGCCGATGGCGAGGACGATTTCGTCATGGCTGCCCTTCCTGCCACTCCCGCAACCAAGGAGCTCGGATCGTGAGCACCCTTCCTCTCGATTATGAAACGCTGCGGCTGATCTGGTGGCTGCTGCTCGGCGTGCTGCTTATCGGCTTCGCCATCATGGGCGGCCGCGACCTCGGCGTGGGAGCCCTGCTGCCCTTCGCCGCCAAGACCGACGAGGAGCGGCGCATTCTGCTCAACCTCATCGGGCCAACCTGGGAGGGCAATCAGGTCTGGCTGATCCTTGGCGGCGGCGCCATCTTTGCAGCCTTCCCGCCTCTCTATGCGGTGAGCTTCTCCGGCTTCTACCTGGCGATGTTGGTGATCCTGCTGGCCCTCATCCTGCGGCCGGTCGGCTTCAAGTTCCGCGGCAAGGTTGAGGACCCTCGCTGGCGGGCCATGTGGGACTGGGGCCTGTTCATCGGCGGCTTCGTGCCGGCCCTGATCATGGGCGTTGCCGTGGGCAATGTGCTGCTCGGCGCTCCCTTCCACTTCGATGACAGCATGCGCATCTTCTATACGGGCAACTTCTTCGAGCTGCTCATGCCCTTCGCGTTGCTGGCGGGCCTCGTGAGCGTCGGCATGATCGTGACCCATGGCGCAACGCTGATTGTCGGCCGCACGGAAGGCGCGATCGCCGAACGCGCGCGCACCTATGGCACCTGGGCCGGTGTTGCGACCATCCTGCTCTTCGCCCTGGGTGGTGTCTGGGTCAGCCTGATGGATGGCTATGTGATCACCAGCGTCATCGATCCCAATGCGCCGATCAATCCGCTGAGCAAGACGGTGGCCCTGGTGCAGGGCGGCTGGCTCGGCAACTACCGGACTTATCCCTGGATGATTGCAGCACCGGTGCTCGGCTTTGCCGGCATGATCGTGGCTGTTGTCGGTCTGCGGACCGGTCGCAAGTGGCTGGCCTATCTGGCTTCGAGCACGGGCATTTTCGGTATCGTCGCCACGGCGGGTGTATCGATCTTCCCGTTCTTCCTGCCGTCCTCGACCATGCCCAATGCGGGTCTGACGCTCTGGGATGCGTCCTCAAGCCACCTGACCCTCTTCATCATGCTGCTGGCTACGGTGGTCTTCCTGCCCATCATCCTGCTCTACACCGCCTGGGTGTTCCGGGTGATGCGCGGCACGGTGACCAGCACGAACCTTACCAAGAACCCGAACGCATACTAGGAGAAAACACATGTGGTATTTTGCCTGGATCCTGGGCGTGAGCCTTGCCTGCTGCTTCGGTATTCTCAACGCCATGTGGTTTGAGCTGCGCGAGGATCGGCGTATTGCCGAGGAAGAGGGGCGCGAACCGACCGAAGTCCTCGGTTAAGACCCCCAAAAGCACACAAGCCGGGTAGGGAAACCTGCCCGGCTTTTTGCTGCGCACTTGAATGTCAGGGAATGCATGGCTCCTGACCAGATGGTCAAAAATCCAATTCTTCGTCAGGATTTTAGAAAATAGAAGCAAGATCAATGAATTGGGGTCAGGTATGGCAGGGTTTCGATCGGAAACGCGCGGTTTCGGCATGAACCCGTTGTGAACCATATGCCCGTTTTCGATGCATCTAGTGCATAACGGATGTGCAGTCTGTCCATCTACTAATCACGACCCAGTCGCTCTAGATAAAGCTCATCAAACGAAGGGGAACCGAAATGAACATTGCACAGAAGATCGCCAACTACGCCAAGTACCAGCGCACCCTGCGTGAGCTGAACGCCATGGACACCCGTCAGCTGCATGACCTTGGCATCACCCGTGGTGACATCAAGGCAATCGCTCGCGGCACCTACGCCGGCTAAGCGACTAGACCTCCAAAGTCTGACGATGAAGGCATCCATCTGGGTGCCTTTTGTCGTTTCTGGGCCTTGAACTGCGCTGTGGGCGCTAACGCACAAGATCAGCGGTCACGCAGCCCAGCGCCTGGATCAGGTCATCGGGCTTGACGCGGATCTGCAGCCCACGCTGACCGCCATTGAGATAAATCTCGTCGTAGAGCGTGGCCAGTTCATCAAGCGCGGTGGGAACGGCTTTACGCTGACCAAGCGGGCTGATGCCGCCGACCTTGTAACCGGTCAGGCGCTCGGCATCGGACGGCTTCATCATCTGCGCCGACTTGCCGCCCAAGGCTGCCGCCAGCTTCTTCATATTCACTTCTTCGTCCGAGGGGACGATGGCGCAGATCGGTTTTCCATCAAGCTCGGCCATCAGCGTCTTGAACACTTCGGCGGGCGAAACGCCCATTGCCTCGGCAGCCTGGAGCCCCACGCGCTCGGCATTGGGATCGTAGTCATAATGCGCCAGCGTGAATGGAATGCCGGCCTTGGTGAGCGCGAGCGTTGCGGGCGTGGTCTTTGACATGGCTGAGTTCTAGCGCAAGCGGAGAAGGGTGCAAGAGATCAGAAGATCGAGCGGGCGCGAGCGACGATCTCGGCGAGGAAGTCGGAGACGACGCCAATGCGGCGAACGCCGCGCAGGTCTTCATGCATGACGGTCCAGTAGGCGCGCGTGACCGTATGGAGGGGAAGCACGGGCACAAGGTGAGCATCGCCGCTCGCCATGAATGTGTGAAGGATGCCTATGCCCGCGCCGGCCCGCACAGCCTCGGTCTGCCCCATGGCGGAGGAGACGGACAGGGTCGAGCGCCAATGCCTAAGGAACTCGCCGGTATAGTCGAGTGAGGCTGTATAGAGGAGGTCATCGACATAGCCGACCAGCCTATGGTGGGCGAGATCGTCGAGGGTCTCGGGTGTGCCGTGACGATCCAGATAGGTTCGGGACGCATAGAGGCCCAGCGAGTAGTCGGTGAGCTTGCGGGCAACGAGCCGTCCTTCGCGCGGACGTTCCAGTGTCACGGCAATGTCGGCTTCCCGGCGCGACAGGGAAAAGGCGCGGGGGACCGGGACCAGCTCGATCCGTAGGCCCGGATGCCGCTCTGTCAACTCGCCAATGCGCGGGGCGAGGAAGGCAACGCCGAAACCATCCGGCCCCCCGATGCGCACGACGCCTTCCAGCGAGCTGTTGGCTCCAGCGGCTTCGGCGGCAGCAAGGCTCGCGCTCTCCATGATTTCGGCCTGAACCAGAAACCGTTCGCCCTGCGCGGTCAGCTCGGTGCCATTGGTTTTGCGACGAAAGAGCGTGCTACCCAGTGCGTCTTCAAGCGCCGTGATGCGCCGGGCGACAGTTGCGTGGTTGAGCCCCAGCGCTTTCGCGGCCCCCAGAAGCTGGCCATGTCGGGCCACGGCCAAGAAAATCCGCGCATCATCCCAATTCATTGAACATTACTTTCTGCACAACAGATGCGAAATCTATCGCGTTGATGTGCCCAAAGCGTAGTGCAAAAACCATGCTCATCCAAGGAGGATCAGCATGCGCACTATTGGCCATTTCATCGACGGCGTTGAAACCACCGGCTCGGGCACAGAATTCCCGGATGTTTTCAATCCGGCGACCGGCGATGTGCAGGCCCGCGTGGTGCTGGCCTCGCAGGCTGATCTTGACGCCGCAGTGGCATCGGCAGCAGCCGCGCAGCCTAAATGGGCCGCGACCAATCCGCAGCGCCGCGCCCGCGTCTTCTTCAACTTTGTCGCCCTGATCAACCAGAACATGCAGGAACTGGCAGAACTCCTCAGCGCCGAGCACGGCAAGACGGTTGAGGATTCCAAGGGCGATATTCAGCGCGGGCTTGAGGTTGCCGAGTTCGTGGCCGGCGCGCCGCATCTGCTCAAGGGCGAATTCACCGATGGGGCCGGTCCGGGTATCGACATGTATTCAATGCGTCAGCCGGTTGGCATTGGCGCGGGCATCACACCCTTCAACTTCCCGGCCATGATCCCGCTCTGGATGCTGTCGCCGGCCATTGCAGCGGGCAATGCCTTCATCCTCAAACCCTCCGAACGCGATCCGTCCATTCCGGTGCGACTAGCGCAATTGGCCATTGAAGCTGGCCTGCCCAGGGGTATTCTGAACGTGGTGCATGGCGGCAAGAACGTGGTGGACGGCATTCTGGCCCATGAGAAGATTGGGGCCATTAGCTTCGTGGGATCCACCCCAGTTGCCCAGTATGTCTACGGTACGGCTGCACAAAACGGTAAGCGCGTGCAGGCCTTTGGCGGCGCCAAGAACCACATGGTCATCATGCCTGACGCCGATATGGATAAGGCCGCCGATGCCTTGATGGGGGCAGGCTATGGTTCGGCCGGCGAGCGCTGCATGGCGGTTTCCGTGGCGGTACCCGTCGGCGATGGCACGGCTGACCGGCTCATCGAGGCGCTGAAGCCGCGCATCGAAAAGCTCAAGGTTGGTTCCGCAACCGACAAGGCCAGCGAGATGGGGCCGGTCATCACCAAGGCCAGCCAGGACCGTATTAAGTCGCTGATCTCAAGCGGGGTGGAGCAGGGGGCGGACCTCGTGATCGATGGTCGCGACTTCAGCCTGCAGGGCTACGAGAACGGTTACTTTGTCGGGCCAACCCTGTTCGATCGGGTCACGCCTGACATGGATATCTACAAGGAAGAAATCTTTGGGCCGGTGCTTTGTGTTGCGCGCTCAGGCACTTACGAGGACGCCATCAATCTCGTGATCTGCAATCCCTATGGCAATGGAACGGCGATCTTCACCCGCGATGGCGATGCGGCGCGGGATTTCGCGGCGCGGGTCAATATCGGCATGGTCGGCATCAACGTGCCGGTGCCGGTGCCGCTGGCCTATCATAGCTTCGGCGGCTGGAAGGCTTCCGCCTTCGGCGACCTCAACCAGCACGGCACAGATTCGATCAAGTTCTGGACCCGCACCAAGACCGTGACGGCCAGGTGGCCGAGCGGGATCAAGGATGGCGCGGAATTTCAGATGCCGACGATGAAGTGAGGGGACAATATGGCGGCGTCCTAGGGGCGCCGCCGCTAGACCGCGTTGCGCCAGCTGTATTGCGGCGAATAGCCGAGGAGGCGCTTGGCCTTGTCGATGCTGAGCAGCGTCGCATTGGTGGCGATGTTGCCGCGCAGCTCGACCTCGGGGAAAACCTCTGCCATGAGCGAGGCGCTGGAGCGGCTCATGACCGTATCGGCATTGGCGATGATGAAGGCCTCAAAGCCCTTGAAATCGGCCTGGATGGCGCGGCGGACTGCCTGCGCGCCATCGCGGGCGTCGATATAGCCCCAGAGGTTCCACTTGCGCGCCATGGGATCGCTGTCGAAACCGGGGAAGGCCTTGTAGTCTTCCGGATACATGACATTGGAAAAGCGCAGGCCGGCGATGCGCAGGTCCGGGTTCCAGCGGCAGAACTGGGCGGCCATGGTTTCGTCGAGCAATTTGCCCAGCGAATAGGCGCTTTCCGGACGCGGGAAGTAGTCCTCGTCGAGCGGTGCATAGGGCGGGGGCGTGTCGAAAGGCAGGCCCAGAACGGTTTCGCTCGAGGCAAAGACGATGTTGTTGATCTTCGCCAGACGGCACGCCTCGAACACATTGTAGGTGGCGCTGACATTGTTGCTGATAGTGCGCGCATTGGCGGCAAGGCCGGGGGCGGGGATGGCGGCGAGATGGACGACGGCGTCGAACGGCCCGGTCTTCTCGTCGATGCCACCAAGGATCGCGCCAGCCACTTCGCCGAAATTGGAGAGATCGATGCGCACGCTGGGGCAGATCGGCTCGGGCAGGGCGTGCTGATCGAGATTGAGCACGTCATAGCCATGCGCGACGAGATCTTTCAGCACGGCGCGGCCAAGCTTGCCGCTGCCGCCGGTGACCAGAACCTTTGCCATCTCTCGCTCTCCTCACGCTGCGCGGATCATTGGCTTGATCTTATCTAGGTTTACCCCGGACCGCCACGATGAGCATGAAGGGCGGGCGGTCAAATGTACAGGTTTCGCCCCCGCGCTGAAGATGAACGCTGGCTGAACACCGGGATCACGAAGGGTTCAATCGCCGGAGGGCAATGTCTCCCCAACACGGCAACCCAACGCCTCCGAGGGGACAGGGAAATGAACAAGGCTCAGGAAAAAGTTCTGGTCGCATCGCTCTGCGGCATGATTCTCATCGCTACTGCGGCTTTCGCCGTACAGCCGGCCATGGCCACAGGCTACCAGGTCGAGACGCTGGCGCAGGTGACCGGCGTCGCCCAGTGGGACAAGCTCAATGTGCGAAAGTGGCCCGCCAGCTATTCGCAGAAGGTTGGTGCCTTCGAGCCCGGCCTGCATGTCTGGGTCGAGCGCTGCATCGAGGTCCAGAACAGCGCCGACTGGTGCCTCGTTGGCCGCGGGGGCACCAATGGCTGGGTCAATTCCCGCTTTCTCACCCCGGTCCACGACTGGGACATCTAGAGCTTCGACGACCTCCTCCCATGCATGTTGACTTTTCCGGTCGCGGGCTGTTCGTGATGAGCAGCCGGACCGGAGTTTTTTTATGCAGGCCAATCCCATTCTCGCCGAAGCCGTTCGTGGCAACTGGGTTGAAAACCGCCATCGCGGATCGTTTATTATCGTTGATGCCAAGGGCACGGTGATCGCCTCGGGCGGCGATGTCGACCGGCCGATTTTTCCGCGCTCGGCCATCAAGTCGATGCAGGCGCTGGCCATTTTCGATCAGCATGCCGTCGAGAAATTTCATCATAGCGGGGAAGAGTTGGCGCTGGTTTGTGCGTCGCATCACGGCGAAGATGATCACGTGCGCAATGTCGAGCAGTTCCTCGAGCGCATGGGGCTTTCGGTCGATGACCTGGAATGCGGCGCGCATATGCCCAGCAATGACCAGGCGCGCGAGGCGCTGCGGGCCGCTGGTGCGGCCCCGAGTGCGCTCCACAACAATTGCTCGGGCAAGCATTCGGGCATGCTGAGCGTGGCGCTGGCCATGGGCGTCGACCAGCATGGCTATGTCGAGCGCGAACATGCGGTGCAGAAGGCGGTGCGCAAGGCGGTCGAGCATGTGATCGGGGAAAGTCTCACCGAAGACCTGTGTGGAACCGACGGTTGCTCCATCCCCACCTGGGCTGCGCCGCTCAAATCCTGGGCGCAGGGCTTTGCGCGCATGGCGACAGGCGAGGGGCTGGACGCGCACTATGCCGCCGGGGCGCAGGCGCTGTTCGATGCCGCGACCAGCCATCCGCATCTCGTCGCCGGAACGGGGCATCTCGATACGCTCGTCATGGAAGCCTTTGGCGGGCGGCTGATGCAGAAGGGTGGCGCAGAAGGCGTCCAGTGCGGCGCGATCCGCGACAAGGGCTGGGGCTATGCCATCAAATGCGACGACGGCAAGATGGAAGCGAGCCATGTCATGGTGGCGCAATTGCTGCTGAAATATGCCGATCCTGACGACAGTCAGCGTGCCGTGCTGGAGCAGTTCGTGCGGCTACCAGCCAAGAATGTGCGGGGCAAGCTGGTTGGCGAGTTGCGGGCGACCGACGCGTTCTGACCATGGGAATGCAAGCCCATCTGGTCTTTCTGGGCGCCGCCACGGTGGACATGATCTTCTCGGTTGAGCGGCTGCCCGCCCGGCCGGGCAAGGTGCTGCCCAATGCCATGGTGCAGGCCGCGCATGGCATGGCGACGAGCGCAGCCTGTGCGGCCGCAAGGCTGGGTGGCAAGGCGAGCCTCATCGCGCGTATCGGCGACGACGCCATGGGCGACCGCTTCCTTGCAGACGTAAAGGCGGAGGGTGTCGATTGCAGCCATGTACGTCGGGTGCCTGGAGTGGCCACGCCGGTTTGTGCTGTCATCATCGACGCCGAGGGCGAGCGCCTGATCGTGCCCTATTACGACAAGGGGCTGGGGAGCGATGCGGGGTGGCTGAATGAGGCGCTCATCACCTCGGCGGATGCGGTGCAGGTCGATGTGCGCTGGCCCGAAGGGGCGGAGCGGGCGCTGACCCTGGCGCGGAAGGCGGGCAGGATTGCCGTTCTCGATGGCGATGTGGGACCGGAGGAGGTGCTGACGCGGCTGGCTGAGCTTGCGACGCACAACGTGTTCTCCGCTCCGGCTGCGCAGGCGCTCACCGGCATGGATGACTGCGCCAAAGCGGTAGAGGAGTTGAGCCGCCGGTTTGTTGGGCTCTGCGCCGTGACCGATGGCGAGAAGGGCTGCTACTGGATCGAGGACGGGGCGCTGCAGCATGTGTTGCCACCCAAGGTCGTCGCCGTCGACACGCTGGCGGCGGGTGACGTGTTCCACGGGGCCTTCATCCTCGCCATTGCCGAGGGAAAAGCGGTGCGCGAGGCAGTGCGATTTGCCTCGGCAGCAGCGGCGATCAAATGCACGGTGTTCGGCGGACGGCTGGGTGCGCCCAGGCGAGATGCAGTCGAGGCGCTGCTTGCCTAGCGGAAGGTGATGTGCGGATAGTTGTCGGCTGCGGCGGCGAGGTCTGGTTCGGCCATGTCGCTCCACAGCATGCCGACAATGTCCCGTTCGGAGGCGGATATCTGGTTGGCACCGATGGTGACGGGGCCCGCGCCATCAGCCACGGAGACGGCGATGCCGATCCGGCTCGCGGTGACCATGTTGCCTGAAATGGCGACGTTGCGGAGATAGGGGCCCCAGCCGGCCACAATTGCGGGGCCGGGGACGGTATCGATCACATTGCCGGAAATGGCGGTATCGGCTTCGGCGAAAATGCCGATGGGCGTGGCGTCTGGATTGACGCGCGAGGCCGGAGTGATGTTGCGCACGATATTGCCCGCGCATACGGCGAGCGCACCGCCGACATCCATATTGGTGATGGATATGCCTGCTGCGGCTCCGTCAATGATGTTGTCGGCAATGATGGAGCCGGAAAAGGCAAATTCGGAAAAGATCGCCACTTCGCCGGAGCGATGGCACTGATTGCCTTTGACCACACTGTTGCGCGTCGTGTTGAGGCGCACGGCCGAGAAAGCGCAATCGGCGATGTGGTTGTCGGCGATGATGACTTCGTCGGCGAGGTACGCATTGATGCCATTGCCGTTCTGGCCATTGCCGCCGCCGCGCCAATCGATGGTGGAGATGCGATTATTGGTGACGATGGAGCCGTCCGCGCCGCTCTCCGAGCGCCAGATGCGGATGCCGGCATTGCCGCAGGTGATGATGCGATTGCCGGTGATAAGCAGGCCGAGGGAATCCAGCGAATGGATTGCGGCATCCCCATGCCCGGCGAAGTCGCAGTCGCGAATGGTGGCGGCGCTGGCAAAAAGATTGAGCCCGACGCCGGGATTTTCACGGAACTGGCAGCGCTCAAGCGTGATGTTCTGGCTGGTGCTGACGGCGAGAAGTGGGTCGCCGCCGCTGTTGCCGGCAAAGCCTATGTGGCGCAGCACCAGATTGGACTGGCTCGACACCGCACCGACAGACTGACCATCCGCGATAAGCCAGGTCGCGCCGGGAACACCCTCGAGCACAAGGTTGGAAGGGAATTGAATGTCTGAGACGCGAAAGCGTCCAGCAGGCAATGATATTCGCCCGTTCTCGACTGCAGCGGCATCCAGGGCGCGCTGCAGCGCAGTGGTCTGGTTGGCATCGCTGGCAGGGTCCAGCGTGACCGCCTGTCCATGGGCAAGGCCTGGTAGCCCGGCGGCGAGGCCTACAAGACCAGCGAGGACATGACGGCGGGCGAAATGAGGCATGGCGCCATTGTGCGGGTTTTTTGTCCGGATGCGAGGGAAAGCAGCGGGATTGGTGAATGGGGAGGGTGCAGCTGGCTCCACGCACACTGTTCCCTCTGGGCCCTGTTGGGTATAACCGGACCGACTCTAGGATATGACGAGGACCAACATGCTCGTGGACGGCAAGATTTATCTCGGGACGAGCGACCGGCCTGAATATCTCAATCTCAAATACGGCAACCGTCACGGGCTGATCACTGGCGCGACCGGCACCGGCAAGACGGTGAGCCTGCAGGTGCTGGCCGAGGGCTTTTCTGCTGCTGGTGTCCCGGTCTTTGCCGCCGATATCAAGGGCGACCTGTCCGGCGTGTCGAAGATGGGTATGGCGCAGGGCTGGCAGACGGCGCGGGCCGAGGATATCGGCTTTGATGATTACCGCGACGATGTCTACCCCACCATGTTCTGGGACCTCTTCGGCAAGCAGGGTCACCCGGTACGGGCCACCATTTCCGAGATGGGGCCGGTGTTGCTGAGCCGCATTCTCGACCTCAACGACACCCAGGAAGGCGTGCTCAACATCGCCTTTCGCGTGGCCGACGAGGAAGGGCTGCTGCTGCTTGATCTCAAGGACCTGCGGGCGCTGCTGACCGAGATCCAGGGGCGCGCCAAGGAAATCTCCGGCCGCTATGGCAATGTGACGACGGCTTCGATCGGAGCCATCCAGCGGTCTCTGCTGGTGCTGGAACAGCAGGGTGCGGACCATTTCTTCGGCGAGCGCGCGCTTGAGATTGCTGACCTCATGCGCACCGACACCGATGGGCGCGGCTTCATCTCGATCCTCGCCGCAGACCAGCTGATGCAATCGCCGCGTCTCTATTCGACTTTTCTGCTGTGGCTGCTGTCCGAGCTGTTTGAAGAGCTCCCTGAAGTTGGCGACGTGGACAAGCCCAAGCTGGTCTTCTTCTTTGACGAAGCGCACCTCCTGTTCGACGACGCGCCAAAGGCGCTGATCGATAAGGTGGAGCAGGTGGTTAAGCTCATCCGCTCCAAAGGTGTCGGCGTCTATTTCGTGACGCAGAACCCGGTTGATATTCCCGAAAGCATTCTGGCGCAGCTCGCCAACCGTGTGCAGCACGCCTTGCGCGCCTATACGCCGCGCGAGCAGAAGGCGGTAAAGGTAGCAGCCGATACGTTCCGACCCAATCCGGCCTTCTCGACCGCAGAGGCAATCACCCAGCTTGGGATCGGCGAAGCGCTGGTTTCGGTGCTGGAGGACAAGGGCGTGCCCTCGATGGTGGGTCGGACTTTTATCCGCCCGCCTTCTGCCCAGGTCGGGCCGATCTCGCCGGCCGAGCGCGATGCCACCATTGCGAATTCGCCCGTTGGTGGCCTTTACGATACCGAGATTGACCGGGAATCGGCGTATGAAGTGCTGCAGAAGCGGGCGCGTGACCATCAGCTCGAGGCCGAGCGTGCGTCGTATGAGGCCCAGCAGCGCGCCGAGGCCGAACGGCTGGCTAAGGAGCGCGAGCGCGCCGCAAAGGCGGCCGCGCCCCGCCGTAGCACAAGACAGACGCCTGTCGAGGCTGCGACCACATCTTTTGCGCGCACCGTGGCTAATACTCTGGGCCGCGAACTGGTGCGTGGGATTTTCGGCAGCATCAAGAGGCGCCGCTGATGGCCGCGCCGCAGTCGAGCGGGATGACCGTTGCGATCTTTGCCTCCGACAAAGGGCCGGGCGATCCCGAGCGGTCCAGCCTGATGAGCGAGACTGGCCGGATATTCGGGCGTAAGGGCGGCAGGCTCCTTTGCGTCGCGGAAGATGGCGTCATTCCAGTGCCCCTCATCACGGCCGCGCGGACGGCGGGTGGTGACGTGGAAATTCTTGCCGATGCCAGCATCGTGCTGCCGCCGGCGCTCGCCGGCGTGCCGATGACCGTCATTGAGGACCGTGCCGAGCGCCTCGCCGTCCTGGGGCAGCGCGCCAACGTTATTGTGGGTCTTCCCGGTTCGATCGCATCGGCCGCATCAATGTTCTCGGCCTGGGCGCAGACGCCTGAGCTGCCGGTACTGATGCTCAACCGTCACCGTGCTTTTGAAGCCATCCGTGGCTTTGCCGTCGATGTGCTGGCTGCATCGGTTCCGGCACATGATCGTCGGATTGGGTTTGCCGATACCGTCGAGGACCTCTGGAACAGAGCAACGGCTGCGGCGCAGCAGCGAAGCTGACTCGATGGTGGCAGGATTATCCAGCGCCGCCAGAGATTAAACATGAGTTATCAGTTTGTTCGTTAGGCTTTCCATGCGCAGCGCGGCTTTGCCCTGCGCCGGCTTTGGGGGAAGTCTTGGAACATCAGCAGATTTGGGAACAGGTACGGTCGCAGGCTGAGATCACGCCGGCGATTTTCGGTAATGTCGACTTCGACTGCATTCCGGAGCGGCTCGTGATCGAGCCGGGTCAGCCCCATGATCTGGGGCCGGGACAAGACCAATTGCGCGAACGCGTGCTGGCCATGCCGGGTATCGCCGACCTGATGCGCGCATACACTTTCATGGGTGATCGCCTTGCGGACCCCTATGCGGCGCTGATGCCGGAATATGGGTTCAAGAAACTGGTCGATATGCTCGCAGAGGCCTGCGACCACGGCATCGAGAGCGTACCGGATGCGCCCAAGGAGTTGCGCGCGCTCATCGCGGCGATGGAAGAAGTGCCCGACTGGATCGACATGAGCCTCGTCGAAGAAGGCGCGCGGCTGGAACGCGCTGGAACAGCCGTCTTGAGCCCGCTCTCCATGCGCGCAGCGTTTATCGCCACTTTCGTCAATCGCTACTCGGCGCTTCCCATGGCACTGACCGGCGCGCTTTCTACCGAGGGTGCGGCGCGCCGGGTGCGCGAAACAGCGACCTTCTTTTCAACCTCCGTCTTGCCGAACGCTTTGCAGCGGCATGGCGAAGGGTTCAAGGCCGCGGCCATGGTGCGCCTCATGCATTCAATGGTCCGCTTTAACGCCATGCGCAAAGGGCGCTGGGATGTGTCGGTCTATGGCATTCCAATCCCGCAGGTGGACCAGATGATGGCCGGGCTGATGGGCGCGACCAGTCTCGCTGTGGCGGCTGTACAGTCGGGCCGCAAAGAATTCACGGCAGCCGAAAAGGCGCGTGTGGAGTTCAGCCGCTATCGTTGTCACCTTCTGGGCCTGCCTGAAATCCTGCTCAGGACCTCGCCGGAAGAGATCGCGACACTATTGGTCGCCCGGCAGTCCACCATCCGCCCAGGCTTTGACCATGAAACCTGCGGCGTTCTGATGGAAGCAACGCTGGCAGCCTATCTGCCGCGCGACAAAAGCCTCTTCTCCCGCGCGTTTAATACCATCGAGACTGGGTTTTCGAAGGTGTTCTTCGTCAAGAGCTTTGCCAACAGCGACCCGGACAAGGCGCTGTCGATGGGCGTAACCGTCGACTTCAAGGACAAACTCTGCTTCGGCCTGGCAGGTGTCGTCACGGCGACGAGGCTGGGCATGTACAAGCTGGCCGAGAAGATTCCGGGCGTCGCGGAAATGGCGGACAGACGGCTTGTGAATATCCTGCGCAGACAGCTCGACGCATTGGGCACGGCCCATTTCACTACGGATGCGTCCACCTACAAAACCGCGCCGCCACCGGCTAAGGCCTAAAGGTCAGACGCGCGGCTCAAACTCGGGTGGTGCGGCCCGACGGTCGGGAAAAAGCGGCACCACGTTGTCGGTCGCGCGTCGATGGGGATGAGCCTCCGCCTGCCGGTGGGGCACGCGGTTTCGGCGCTCGGGACCCCTATATCCTCCAAGCAAGCCCACAACGCTGCGCGTGAGGAGCCGCGCCTGCACGCGTTGCAGCAGATGCCTGGGGGACATAGGCTTGAGCACCACTTCATCGATCCCGGCGCTGATGGCCTGGTCCCGCATGGGCGGCGTAATGGCGCGGGTCATGGCGATGACGGGCAGATCGCGCGACAGCATGGTCGGGTCCAGCCGAATGGCCTCGACCATCTCGTAGGCCGGACGACCGCTGCGGTCGAAATCCACAACAAGCAGGTCGAGCGGAGCAATGCGCATATAGGCGAAGAGTTCGGCCTCGCTGCCGAACGGGCGAACGCGCAGGCGCGAGTCGGAGGCGAGCACCATGGTCAGGATGGCGCTGAGGGCCGGATTGGCGGCCAGTATGGCAACGGTTTTGCCTCTAGACTTCACGGCGAACCCTCGGTGGTAAGCGTTTCGTTAACACGGGGTTAAGCAGGAATGAAGCGCAGAGTTCCTTTGTTCAGGGAGTTTGCAGAAAAGGTAAACCCGCCATCCTGGCAGGATGACGGGTTACGGTCGGTGCTCTCAAACCGCGCAGGGCTTACTTTGCGGAAGCCTCTTCGAACATGTGCTCAACATGTTCCCAGTTCACAAGATTGTCGAACCAGGCCTCAAGATACTTGGGGCGCGCATTGCGGTAGTCGATGTAGTAGGAGTGTTCCCAAACGTCGACGCCGAGCAGCGGGTGGCCGCCATGGACCAGCGGAGATTCCCCGTTGGCGGTCTTGGTGACTTCGAGCTTGCCGGTCTTGGCATTGAGGGAGAGCCATGCCCAACCTGAACCGAACTGGGTGGTGCCGGCCTGGATGAAATCGGCGCGGAACTTGTCGAAGCCGCCGAGGTCTTCATCGACCTTTGCAGCAAGCTTACCCGGAAGCGACTTGCCGCCGCCATTGGGCTTCATCCAGTTCCAGAAGTGGACGTGGTTGTAGTGCTGGCCGGCATTGTTGAAGAGGCCGGCATTCTTGCCGAAGCTTTCCTTGACGATGTCCTCGAGCGGCAGGATTTCCAGGCCCGAACCCTCAAGCAGCTTTTCGCCATTGGTGACATAGGCCTGATGGTGCTTGTCGTGGTGGAATTCGAGGGTTTCCGCCGACATGTAAGGGCCCAGCGCGTCATAGGCGTAGGGGAGTTCGGGCAGGGTAAACTTGGTGGTCATTGTAGCCTCCGTTCGGGAATGGAATGACGCTGGTAGAACCGGCTATTCGCCTGGATTTATAGGGTCGTGCACAAGGCACAACAATGTCTGCAGGAGAACTAACCGTCCAATCCGACGCACTTTATGGCAAAGGCATAACACTGGGCGGTCTCCTTGAGGCGGTCAAAGCGCCCGGAAGCGCCAGCATGGCCCGCTCCCATATTGGTCTTGAGATATAACGGTGCATCGCCGGTCGCGGTTGCCCGCAGCTTGGCGACCCACTTGGCCGGTTCCCAATAGGTGACGCGTGGATCGGTGAGCCCCGCCAGCGCGAAGATGGGCGGATAGTCCTGCGCGCTCACGGCCTCATAGGGTGCGTAGGCGGCGATGCGCTCATAATCCTCGCGTGACGTGATGGGATTGCCCCATTCGGGCCATTCGGGCGGCGTGAGAGGAAGGGTGTCGTCGAGCATGGTGTTGAGCACGTCGACAAACGGCACCTGAGCGATGACGCCGCCCCAGAGGTCGGGCCGCAGATTGGCAATGGCGCCCATCAGCATGCCGCCGGCCGAGCCGCCCTGGGCGACGATCTTGCCCTTTTGCGTATAGCCTTCGGCAATGAGCATCTCGGCTGCGGCGATGAAGTCGGTGAAGGTGTTCGGCTTGTGCTCGCGCCGGCCCTGGCGATACCAGCGATAGCCTTTCTCCATGCCGCCACGGATATGGGCGATGGCATAGACAAAGCCGCGATCGACCAGCGAAAGCACCGAAACCGAGAAGGACGCCGGCATGGACATCCCATAGGCGCCATAGCCGTAAAGCAGGGTGGGATTGGCACCGTCGAGCTTGAGGCCCTTGCGATAAAGCAGCGTCACCGGCACCGTCTCGCCATCGGAGGCAGTCGCAAACAGGCGCCGTGTTTCGTAGTCGGCCGGATCGTGACCCGAGGGCACTTCTTGAGTTTTCAGTAGGGTGCGCGCGCCGGTTTCGAGGTCGAAGTCATAAACCTGGCTGGGCGTGGTCGGCGAGGAATAGGTGAGCCGGAACACGGACGTGTCGAACTCATAGCCGGTCGACATGCCGAGTGAATAGGCTTCCTCCCTGAAGCCGACGACCTCTTCCTTGCCGGTGCGCAGATCGCGAGCGACGATTCGCGGCAGGCCGTCCTCGCGCTCAAGGCGCAGCAGGTGGTTCTTGAGCAGGGACACATCAAGGATCAGAACGCCCTCGCGATGCGGCACGAGATCAGTCCAGTTTTCTGCGGCGGGTTTGTCCGCAGGGGCCGTGACGATCTTGTAGTCCTCTGCGCCATCGGCATTGGTGCGAATATAGAGAACGCCCTCGCGCTCATCGACCTCATATTCCCGGTCGGTGACGCGCGGCGCCACGAGGCGTGGCTCGTCGCCCTTTTCAGCGTCGATAAGCCAGACTTCCGACGTCTGGTGGTCATGGGCGTCGATGATGATGAATTTGTCGGACAGGGTCTTGCCGACGCCGACGAAGAAGCCCGGGTCCTTTTCCTCGTAAATGACCGGATCATTGGCCTGATCCGTGCCGAGGTCGTGGCGGCGGATTCGATAGGGCCGATGGTTGTCGTCATACTCGGTATAGTAGATCGAGCGGGAATCGTTGCTCCAGACATAGGATCCCGCGGTTTCGCGGATGACTTCCTCGCTGTCTCTTCCGGTCGCCAGATCGCGCAGCACGATGTCGTAATATTCCGAGCCGGCGCGGTCGGCCCCCCAGGCAAGGGTCTTGTGCGACGGGTCGTGGCTGGCACCGGCAAAACCGAAATAGCCGTCGCCTGCTTCGACGTTGCAATCGAGAAGAATTTCCTCGGCGCCGCCCTCACGCGGGGTGCGCACGATCAAGGGATACTGCTTGCCCTCGAGCATGCGGGAATTATAGGCGAAGGGACCGTCTGGCGATGGCACGCCGCTGTCGTCCTCTTTGATGCGGCCGCGGATTTCCTTGTAGATCTTGTCCTGCAGGTCGGCTGTCTTGGTACCGAATTCGGCTTCGTAGAAAGCGTTTTCAGCGTCGAGATAGGCACGGATCTCAGGGTCCAGAGTCTCGGGCTTCTGCATCACCTCCTGCCAGTTGTCGGCGCGCAACCAGGCATAGGGGTCTTCGCGCTTTACATCGTGGTGGGTATGGGAATGCGACACGCGCTTTGCGATGGGGGCCGTGGCCTTGGTCATGTGAACTCCAGAGTGCGCGGCGGCGCCGCAGATGTGTGCTGGCAAAGGACATAGGCCCGCCACAGCCGGTTTGCCAGTCCGGAAACAGTTGAAAACATGGATGAGAAAACTGGTGCCGGCCGATTGGGCTTGTCCCCCGGGGCAGCATGGTTAAGGTCACCTTGCACCATTGAGTCAGACTTTGGACCGGGAATAGAGTTTGGGGCAGTCCACTGAATTATCCATCGTTCTGGTTGCCGTAGTTCCGTTTCTTGCGGCCTGCGTAGCGCCATTTCTGCATCGCGTTTTCGAGCGGTTCACGGGCTGGGTTCTGGCGCTGGTGCCAGCTGTTGCTTTCGCTTTTCTTGCTAGTCTGGCCGGACCCATCATTGCCGGCGAAACTATTCTGGTCTCATTCGAGTGGGTGCCCGCCTACGGCCTGTCGCTGAGCTTTCTTGTCGACGGCCTTAGCCTGGTTTTTGCGCTGACCATCACCGGTGTCGGCACCCTTATCCTGCTGTATGCCGGTGCGTATCTGCATGGCCATCCGCACCAGGGGCGGTTCCTCGGCTACATGCTGGCGTTCATGGGCGCCATGCTGGGGCTGGTGCTTGCCGATAGTTTGCTGGTCCTGTTCCTGTTCTGGGAGCTGACGTCGGTCACTTCCTTCCTTCTGATCGGTTTCGACCATCGCCGACAAGCGGCCCGCCGCGGCGCCATCCAGGCCCTGGTTATCACCAATATCGGCGGCATGTTCTTGCTGGCGGCCGCCATCCTATCGAGCCAGATTGGCGGCGCTTGGGAAATGAGCGCGCTGCGCGCCACGGGCGACCTCTTCCGCGAGCATGCGCTTTATGGATTGGTCCTCCTTTGCTTCGTCGGTGCTGCGTTCACCAAGTCGGCGCAGTTTCCGTTCCATTTCTGGCTTCCCAACGCCATGGAAGCGCCGACACCGGTCTCGGCATTTCTCCATTCCGCCACGATGGTTCAGGCGGGCGTCTATCTTCTCGCCCGCATGAGCCCGGTCCTGGGCGGGGACCCGGTGTGGACGACCATTCTCGTCGGTTTCGGTGGGGTGACCTCGTTGTGGGGTGCGCTGGGCGCGCTCCGCGAAACCGATCTCAAGCAAATCCTTGCGCAGACCACCATCGCCTCCCTGGGCCTCTTGGTGCTGCTGATCGGCTTGAGCAGTGAAGCGGCAATCGCGGCCGTGATCGTCTATTTCCTCGCTCACGCCTTCTACAAGGCCGCTCTTTTCATGGTGGCAGGCGCAATCGACCATGAAGCGGGCACGCGCGAGATCACCTTGTTGGGCGGGCTCGCCGAGAAGATGCCGGTGACCTTTATCGGCGCCAGCTTGGCTGCTCTGTCGATGATCGGCCTGCCGCTGACCATTGGCTATTTCGCCAAGGAAGAAATGTACCTTGGCCTGCTCAATGGCGATGCCGCCGCACTGGTTGTGCTTGCTGTCCTCGTCTTGGGCAATGCCTTGCTCGCTGGGGTGGCCATGATGGTCATGATCCGCCCCTTCCTCGGAGAAGCGCGGCAGACGCCCAGGGCGGCGCACGAGGCTCCGGTAGACATGCTGGCTGGGCCGATCGTTTTGGGCGCATTGGCCGTGCTCCTCGGCGTGATGCCGGACTGGCTGGGCCACGATGTGGTGGAAACCGCGGGCGCAAACATCGCGGGCGAAGCAATTGCTGCGCACCTGTCTCTGGTCATCGACCCCACCAGCCTGCTGCTATGGCTTTCGGTGGCAACCTGGGCCCTCGGCTTTGTGGTTTTCCGTCAGGCCGACATGATCCGCACCTTGCTGCGCCGGGCCAGCGCCACCCTCGGATGGACCGCGGACAGCGTCTTCGACGTGGTCATGTTCGGCCTGATCCGGTTCTCGGCGACCGTCACACGTACGCTCCATCATGGGCGGCTCGAGCTCTATCTGTTTATCGTATTCGCGGCTTTGGCCGTGGCCCTGTTCTGGCCGCTGCTTGGACTGGAAGGCCTGGGCTGGATCGTGCCGGCCGAGGACCTTGGCCATTGGGGCGAGCGCTTCGCCGCGATCGATCTGCTGCCCTATGAATGGGCCATCATTGTCCTTGCCGCGATCGGCCTGATTGTCGTCCTGGTTGCGCCGACCCGCCTGGTTGCCATTCTCTGCATGGGTGTGCAGGGGGCCGCGCTGGCGCTGATCTTCCTGCTTTTCGGTGCGCCGGACTTGGCCTTCACCCAGCTCATGGTCGAAATCCTGTCCGTCGCAATCCTGGCCTTTGTGATGACCCGGCTACGGCTGGATGACCGCGACCCGCGACCCCTGGAGGACTGGTTGCGGGACGGGTTGGTGGCGCTTGCATGCGGTTTGGGCGTGAGCCTGCTGCTCATGCGCATTCTCACCGGGACGCTGGATACACGGCTTTCGGATTTCTTCACCGCCACAAGTGTGCCGATTGCGCATGGGCACAACATCGTCAACGTCATCCTCGTGGACTACCGCGGCTTCGACACGCTGGGCGAAATCTCTGTCGTCATGGGCGCGGGCATTGCCATCGTGGCGCTCATGCGGCTGGGCCGCAGACCGACGCCAGCCAAAACGCCGTCCAGAAAAGCTCCAAGGACCCGCAGCAAGAAGGTGTCGCCATGAATACGGTGATCTTCCGTACGCTGGCGCCCACCATCGTGGGCATCATGCTGGTCTTTTCCTTCTACATCTGCCTGCGCGGCCATAACGAACCTGGTGGTGGGTTTATCGGCGGCTTGATTGCCGCTGCCGCGATGGAGGTGATGGCGCTGGCTTTGGGCGTTCCGGCGGCCCGACGGGCCCTGCGACTGGACCCGATTGCCATAGCCGGGGCAGGCGTCTTGCTGGCCGGAGTGTCAGGCGTTGTTAGCCTCTTCATCGAGGCGCCGTTCATGACCAGCATCTGGCTCTATCTGCCGGCGGGCGACACCGTGGTGCCGCTCTCGACGCCGCTCTTTTTCGATCTGGGCGTCTACTTGACGGTGTTCGGCGCCCTGACCTCCGTGGGGCTGGCTCTGGCCAGCGAAGTCGAGGAGGACGACCTCTGATGGACTATGTCCTGGCAGCCCTTGTTGGGCTCTTCATTTCCAGCGGTGTCTACCTGCTGCTGTCGCGATCCGTGATCCGCATGCTGATCGGAATGACGATATTCGGCAATGGCGTGAACCTGTTGATCTTCGTGTCCGGGCGTGTGATGCGCGAGGTGGCCCCGATCATACCACCAGAGTTGGATGTCCCTGCCGGGGCCATCGCAAATCCCTTGCCGCAGGCCCTGATCCTGACGGCTATCGTTATCGGCTTTTCAATGTTCAGCTTCCTGCTGGTGCTGGCGCTGCGCGCCTACCAGTCGCTCGATGCCGACAATACCGACACGATGCGGCTGGCTGAGCCGGCGGCCAGTCCCCAGCCGCCGCTGAGTTACTAACATGGCAGCAAGATCCGACATCAATCTCGATCTGGCCATGCGCGCAACGGCAACCTCCGCCGCCGAATGGGTCATCGTGCTGCCCATCGTCTTCGCGCTGATGGGTGCAGCGGCACTGCTTGTGCTGCGCCGGTCCAAGACGGCGCCGCTTTTCGGGGCCCTGTTCGTCGTTGCAGCCATTGTTGCCGCTGAAGTCGTGCTTCTCCGAACGGTCATCGTTGCTGGGCCGGTCAGCATGACCATGGGCAACTGGTTGCCGCCATTCGGGATCAGCCTCACCGCCGATATATTCGGGGCAGGGTTTGCGCTAGCCGCCGCGCTGGTCACCTTCGTTGCGCTTATCTACGCCGAGATCGAAAGAAAAGGCCTTGATGGCCGCGACAATTTTCACGCCACTGTTCTGCTGCTGCTTGCCGGCGTGACCGGCGCCTTTCTCACCGGCGACATCTTTAACCTCTATGTGTGGTTTGAAGTGACGCTGATCGCATCGTTCGGTCTTCTGGCGAACAGGGCAAATCCGACGCAGCTGGATGGGGCGGTGAAGTACGGCTTCCTCAACTTCCTGGCGACGACGCTGTTCCTGATGTCCTTGGGCCTGCTCTATGGCCTGCTCGGGACGCTGAACATGGCCGACATCATCCGTGTGGCGCCGCTTGCGCCTGTTGCGCCCATGGCCGGGATCGCTGCACTGCTGCTTGTGGCTTTTGGCATGAAGGCAGCGGCCTTCCCGCTCAATGCCTGGCTGCCCGCCTCCTACCACACGCCGCCGGCGGTGGTTTCAGCGCTTTTCGCGGGTCTCTTGACCAAGGTCGGTGCCTACGCCCTGCTGCGCGCTCTGGTCGCCATTCTGCCGGCAAGCCGCGATGTGCTCGAACCGGTGCTTGTGGTGGTGGCAGCGCTGACCCTGGTGATAGCTCCGCTCGGTGCCATAGCCGAAACGCATCTGCGCAGAGCCAGTGGCTTTATTGTCATCGGTGGCATTGGTGCCGTCATGGCAGGCATTGCCCTGCCGAGCGCATCCGGGGTGGCAGGCGCGGGGCTTTATATCTTCCACGCCATCATGACGATGACCGCTTTCTATCTCGTCGTGGGCCTCGTCGAGAAGACCACAGGGGCAACCGATAGCCGGTATATGGGCGGGCTTTACGCGGCAAACGCGCCGATCTCCATCATCTTCTTCCTGCTTGTTCTTGCGTCCGCCGGCGTGCCGCCATTCCTGGGTTTCTGGCCCAAACTGCTGCTGCTCGAAGCCGGTTTCGAGCGCGGTTTGTCCGACGGGCCGGGCGAATGGGCCGGTACGGTCCTCGTCTTGGCGCTGCTCATCAATGCCGTCTTGACCCTCATTGCAGGAACGCGGCTCTGGGCGCACATTTTCTGGCGCTCCGGTCCTGAAGGCGAGATGTCGGAGCACCAGGACACGGCCCTGGCGCGCCTTGATCAGCGCGGCAGCATTGCCCTTGGCGTGACGGGTGCATTGTCTGCGGCGATTATTGTCGCGGGCCTGTTGCCGGCGTCGCTGATGGCCAGTGCAAAAACGGGCGCTGCCGACATACTTGGCCCCGGTCGCTACGTATCGGCGACAGGAGCGACGGGAGGTGATGCACCATGAGAACAGCCTTTCTTGTCGTCATCCTCGCGCTCATCTGGGCCGGCGCAACAGGCAATTTTTCCGGTCTCAATTTGATTTTCGGCGCAGTGATTGGCGGCGTTGCTGTCCTGTTGCTGCGGGACACACTGGTCGGGGGAAACACGCTGCGTCGGTTCAGGCTGGGTGCTGGATTGGTTCTGTTCCTACTCTACGAGCTGGTCCTCAGCGCAGTTCGCGTGGCCATGGTGGTGCTCCGTCCCGATATCGATAAGGTCATAAGGCCAGCCATCGTTCGCGTTCCTCTGACCGTGAAGTCGGATGCAGAAATTACGCTGTTGGCCAACATGATTACCCTTACCCCCGGCACGCTCAGCATGGACGTGTCCGACGACCGCAGGTTCCTTTTGGTACACGCTTTGGTGGCGCCGGACAGGGAAGCGCTGATTGCGGATATCGCTGGCGGGTTTGAACGCCGAATCAAGGAGCTCTTTGCATGAGCGCAGCAGTCTTCCTTGACTGGGTCACTCTCGCCGCCCTGGTAATTCTGGGACTGGCTCTCCTGATCACCCTGGTCCGTATTGTCATCGGACCGACGCTGGGGGATCGCATCCTGGCGCTCGATATGCTGACCGGCGTCAGCATGGGTTTTGTTGGCGCGATTGCGATCAGGACCGGGCTGACACTTTATCTCGACATCGCGATCGCGCTGGCACTTCTTGGCTTCCTCGCAACGGTGGCGCTGGCGCGCTACATGCTGTTGCGCGCCAGCCCACAAGGTGGGGAGACGAGGCGATGACCTTCTCCGACATTGCGATTTACTTTGGCGGCATCCTGCTTCTCGTCGGTGCACTTTTTGCACTGATTGCCGCAATTGGCGTCCTGCGCCTGCCCGACCTTTACACGCGCATGCATGCCGCCTCGAAAGCAGGAACGGTGGGTGGCAGCTTTATATTGCTCGCCGTTGCCGTGCTGAGCCAAGATGCCGCAGTCGCCTTGCGCGCAATAATCGGAGTCCTGTTTCTACTTCTGACGACTCCGATTTCTGCCCATTTACTGGCGCGCATCAGCTATCTTTCTGGAGTTTCACCTCACCAGGACACTTCAGTTGAAGGGTTTGGTTCAACTGTCGAAGAAAATACTAAGGCCTGAATACGCCCAGTATTATCATGTTAAATGGCCAGTGACCGTTGCGAACTGTCTAACAGGGGCTTAGTAAGGAAGGTAGGTGGGAGCTGCCCTTGTTTCCGCCCAATAAAAAAACATGGAAGGTTGATCCAATGAACGACGATACCGGCGCGTTCCCAACAGCTGATGCCGATCTCATCGAACTCAGCACCGAAATCGTTTCTGCTTACGTCAGTCACAATGCTGTAAGCCCGACCGATCTGCCCAAGCTCATTTCGGAAGTTCATGGCGCCCTGCGCGGCCTGCGGACAAACGAAACGCCTGCGCCGGTGGAAGAACTCCGCCCTGCCGTGCCCGTCCGCAAATCCGTGGCTCCTGATTACATCATCTGCCTGGAAGACGGTAAGAAGTTCAAGTCGCTCAAGCGTCACCTGCGCACCCATTACAATCTCTCGCCGGAAGAATACCGCGAGAAGTGGGGCCTGCCGGCCGACTACCCCATGGTCGCCCCCAACTATTCGGCAACGCGCTCCAAGCTTGCCAAGGATAACGGTCTCGGTCGCAAGGCAAGCTGATCTAATCCGTCCGATATTTGATGCGGCCGCCTCCGAGGCGGCCGTTTGCTTTTGTGGCTCGCAGACCTGTCGCTAGCCATCCAGATTCCTCTTGAGATACGGGCACTTCGCGCGGGTTATCCCCGCCACTAGCTTTGGGATCAAACATAGGAATATTATCCTATGTCTCGGAGCTTCTCATGAGTCAGCCGTTTTCCAAATCCTCGCCTTTGCACCGCGGTGCCGGATTCAATATGCGCGAGTTTGGCGGATGTATGCGCGAAAAGCGTCATATCGCCCATACTCTAGCTATTGTCGCAAAAGAAAAAAAGGTTCCATTGCGGACGCTGCTGAGCAGTTCTCGTTGTCAGGTGTCTGCAGCGAGGGCGCGACAACTGGCGATGTACCTAGCCCATGTCGTGCATGGCGAAACGCTGACTGCGATCGGCCAGGCCTTCCGCCGTGATAGGACTACAGTCTCATACGCCTGTGCCCTAATCGAGGATATGCGTGACGACCCGGTTTTCGACGCCGACGTCACGCGCCTCGAAATGCTCGTTCAGGATGCGGAGCAAACCCATGAGTGAGGCTGGCCAGACCGCCGGATTGCCGGACGCCGTGGCAAGGCTGGCGCAAGCCGGCCCAGACACATTTCTCCTCGACCATCATCTGGAAGCGACCCGCCACTTGTCGCGGCTATTTGAGCGCGCGCAACTGCGCCAGAGGGTGACGATGTCTTACGATCCCCGCACGAATGCCAGGCAGGACTTCGTCGCCGCAGGTCGACATTGCCGATACGGCCGCTGAAGCTCGCCAGCGTCTTGGTAAACTGGCTGGGCGCCTGCCCGCCGACTGCTGGGGCGTGCTGATCGACGTCTGCGTCTACGACAAAGGCCTGCAGCAGATCGAGCAGGAGCGTGGGTGGCCGCGTCGCAGCGCCAAGCTGGTTCTTCGCATCGGGCTTGAGCAACTGGCTGGCCTCTGGGGGCTGACCAATGTGGCCTTGGGCCTTCAAACCGTCCGACAAACGGGCTGGCTGGCCGAACGGGCGCGCATGTTTCCGCTACGGCCCGATGAGGTGGCTTGAAAGCGCCTTGCGCCAAGGGACGATCAGGAGATTGCTGCCTGGGCCTCGCTGCGAATACGATTGACCATGGCTACCAGACCATTGGACCGTTGCATGCCCAAGTGATCGCTGAGCCCAAGCTTCTTGAACCAGGCGATGGCATCTGTGGCGGCGATTTCGGAAGCCGGTCTGCCCGAATAGAGGGCGATCAGCACGGCCACGAGGCCCTTGGTGATGATGGCGTCGGACTGGCCGCGGAAGCGAAGCGTTGGCACCGTTCCAGCCGAGCCGGCCTCGGAGACAAGCCAGACATTGGAGACGCAGCCGCGCACCTTGTTGGCATCGCTCTTCTCGGCCTCTGCCAAGGGCGGCAGGGCTTGCCCGAGTTCGATGAGGTAGGTCAGCCGGTCCTCCCAGTCATCGAGAAATGACAGGTTGTCGGCAATGTCCTGAAAGGGCTGGGGCTCGGTCATGGGCCTTATCTAGGCCAATGCGTTGGGCATTTCCAGAGACAAGAAAACGCCGCAAGCACGGGCCTGTGCCTGCGGCGAAGGGACCAGAGGTCACTTGGAGTGGCCTCGCTTGGGGCAAGCGAGGCGACCCCTGGGTCATATGCAGCAGGCTTGAGAGCCGGCTGCTATCCCGCGCGGTCCGGTCGAGGTCGGGGGAAGGGGACCGAATGTGCTGGCGCAAAGTCATGCATGGGTGCGCTGGCGTGCGGGACGGATTGAAGGGCGGCACTTGCCAGGGCCTTGCCGCCGAGACAGGCGATGTCCGTGCATTCCACGGCGTCGATCTGGGCCGCCACGAACTGGCTGCCGCGCTTCATCGCTTCGCCGGAAATTCGCGATGCGTTGTCAGCCACGTCGAAGCCTGGGCGGATGACCAGAAACGCCAGTGTGAGCCAGAACGCAGACCGAAGCAGAAACATGGGACCTCGCCAAGTGCCGGATCCATTCCGGCCGTTAGCCCATCCTCGCCCCCAGCCATTAAGCCGAACTGCGACAATTACTTAAAATTTGAATCAAATGCCGACGCCCGCGTCAGCGCCTGAAACACCTTGTTTACGCTAACTCGCAAAACCGGCATCGCGCGGCGCCCAAAAGCCGGCCAAGCGCTTCGGACTTAAAGCAGTTTTAGCGGTTGGCGGATGAGGTTGATGCCAACAGATCCGATGGTCAGTCGGACAGCGGCCATTCGTGCCGCGAGAATCCCGGGGCGTATTTTCCGGGGCTTGGGCGTCAGGGTAGCGAGTGCATTGGATGCGTAGGGTCAAGATTTTCGGACACGGCAGGGATGACGGTCCCGCTTTCGCCGGCACGGGAAACCGGCCCGAAGTCCTGCGTCGCAAAACCATTGCAAACACAGCCCGCATTCTGATGGTCATTGCCGGCGTCATCATGGTTCCAGCCATGTATGCGCTGATGACCGGCGCAACACTGCCGTTTGTCATCGTCTCCATGCTGCTCGCCGGGAGCACGGCCAGCCTGTCACTCCATCACAAGGGGCTTTTTGACTTTTCCGCCATCGCGCAGGCCGCCACGCTGCTTTGCTGCGGCCTCGTCCTCTCGGTCGCAGATGGCCGCCTGGCTGATGCCGGGCTCGCCATGGCACTTATGGGGCCGGTGCTGGCGGCGCTTGTCGCCCGGCGCTATGCCCGGCGGTTGAGCTGGATAGGACTTGGAGCGGTGATCGCCATTTCTGTTTTGGCTTATCCGCTTGCCCTGTCCGGTGTGGAAGCAGAAAGCCAGATGCTGATGCAGATCTCCATAGCGGGGTTCCTCGCGGCGGCAGCCGTGGTTTGCTACAGCGCCAACCGCATCAACTCGGCCTATGAGGTCAATGACAAGGCTCAGATCAGCGCCTATCGGCACCTGATTGAACACGTCCAGGACGCCGTACTCCGCTTTGCCGGCGACGGCACGATCCTCCTGGCCTCGCGTTCGGCGGAAACGCTCTTCGGCTGCCCGCGTTACCAGTTGGCGGGCGCAGGGATAGGTGAGCGGCTGCATGTCATGGATCGGCCCGCCTACCTGACGGCCTTTGCCGACGCCAATCGCGATGGACGCAACCGCACGATCGAGGTGCGCATGCGCCGCGAGGATCCGCACAGCTCAGCAAGCACCCAGAATTTCATCTGGGTCGAAATGCGCTTTTCGCCCATTCTCGACGAAGAGCGGACGGGTGGCCGGTTCGAAGTGATTGCGCTCCTGCGTGACATCACGGCGCGCAAGGATGCCGAGGCTGCCATGGCCGAAGCCCGCCGAGTGGCTGAAGATGCCTCCCAGGCCAAGTCGCGCTTCCTTGCCACCATCGGTCATGAGCTGCGGACACCCCTCAACGCCGTTGTCGGCTTCTCGGAAATGATGACGAGCGGCATCGGCGGCGAACTGTCGTCGACGCACAAGGAATATGCTGGTCTTATCCAGCAGAGCAGCCGGCACTTGCTGGAAGTCGTCGGCATGTTGCTCGATATGTCCAAGATCGAGGCGGGCCGGTTCGAAATCCAGACCGAGGCGATCAATCCCGAGGATGTCGTTGCAGCGTGCCTTTCCATGGTCGAAGCCATGGCCACGACACGGGATGTCCAGCTTGTCTGCGACATCGAGGCCAACTTGCCCGAGCTTGTTGCCGACGAGCGCGTGTGCCGGCAGATCCTGATCAACCTGCTGTCCAATGCTATCAAGTTCAGCCACGAGGGCGGTGAGGTTACCGTCTCGGTGCGTCGGCAGGGTCAGTCGGTCAATTTCTCGGTCCGCGACCGCGGCATCGGCATGGCACCGGCGGCCGTGCAGCGAATCGGTGAGCCCTTCTTCCAGGTGCAGGACGGGTTGACGCGCAAATATGAGGGAACCGGCCTTGGCCTATCCATCGTCAAGGGGCTGGTGGAGCTCCATGGCGGTACGCTGCGGGCCATGTCCGAAATTGGGGCGGGGACAACCATCACTGTTTTGCTGCCCATAAACGGTCCGGCAACCAAAGCGGGTGAAACTGCCGACGTCCTTCACCTGCATCGCGAGCCCCATCCGGCACCCACAGTTTCATGGCCAGAAGAAAAAAGAAAAGCGCAATGACGGCTTCCACCCTGACGCAATTGCCCCTCATGGCGGGCACAGCCCTGCTGTCCTCGGCAACGCGCGCCGGTCAGTGGGCCTTCGCTCGATATATGCGGGCCCCGCTCGCTTCGACGGGACTGCTGGCCATGGTGACCCTGTCCGCCCTGGCCGGGAGCAATGCGCTTTACTTTCAGACGACCGACCATCCGGCGCCGTTCTTCGCGCCAGCGCGGGGCGAGGTTGCTTCTCTGCCGACGCCTGCCGACGTCCGTCCTCCCGCCGAATCGGTCGCGTCCGTCCCGCAGACCATGCCCACGGCACTGCCGCCGGTAGGCGCACCTGCGGCGGCGCCGGTCGCTGAAACCACCGGCAGTGTCGGCGCGCCGCCAGCAATTCCGGACGGCCCGGTGGGTAACGTGGAGGTCTTTGCGGTACAGAAGCGACTGGCCGAGCTGAACTTCTTCTCCGGCACGGTCGATGGCTATTACGGCCCCAAGACCGCACAGGCGATCCGGGCCTTCGAACAACACAACAACATGCCGCTGAAAGGCGCGCTGGACCCGGCGGTGGTACAGGCCATTCTGGGTAGCGATACGGCAGGTCGCGCAACTGCTGCCCCTGTGGCGCAGCCGGCCCCACAGGCCCTGGCGCCGGCACCGGTCGCAGCACCGCAGACCGTCGCATCCGTGACGACGGCTCCAGCGCCAGTCGCCCCGGCGCCGCAGCAGGACACACTGGTTGCGGTTCTCCCGCAATTGTCGCCGGCCGAACAGGCTTTCGACCAGGTCGCCGTCAGCGCAGCCAATACGCTGGACAGCATCATCGCCGCGGTAGACTCGTCGCGCACGCCACCCGAACAGATGGCCAATCCGCCGATTCCGACCGCTTCGCTCCCGGCGGCGCAGCCGATGCCCGCTCCGGTGCAGGCATCGCCTCAGCCGGTCATTCAGGCTGCGGCGCAGGCGCCGGTTGCAGCGCCCCCGCAGCCCGTCGCAGTGGCCAGCGCTGTCGTGGTGCCACCGGCCAATGACGCCGAACTTGTCATGCAGATCCAGCGCGGCCTGGCCAGCCTGGGCTTCTTCCGGGCGCCGGTCGACGGCAAGCCGGGTCCGGAGACCGCTCGCGCCATTCGCGAGTTCGAGAACTTCCACAGCTACCAGATGACCGGACAGGTCAAGCCTGACCTCGTGGAACTGCTGGTGCGAGCTGGCGCCGTCATCTAAGACGATTCGGGTATTCTCATCATAGGGCGCGTGGCTCGAGCAAAAGGCCATGCGGCGGCCGGTGTCCCGATTGCGTAGCGATATCTGGTGCATGGCCTTTGTGCGCCGGCACAACGACCTCGGCAATATGTGCGTGGTGGCGCGTCGCGGCGACCCGATTGCGGGTCAGATCTTCATCGAGATCGACCATCTGGACGGGACGCGTTCCTTGCTAACCCCTGCACCCAGCGCCGCGCGGGACGACGGCGCCGATCACGTTTTCCAGAGGCGGTTCAGCCATGTGGAGCCGGATAAGGTGCGCGAGCGCATTGCGCAGGAAGCCAATTTCGACCCGGATCTATGGGTGCTCAGCCTCGACCTGCGCGGCGATGATGCAGGTGTCGAGGTGTTGAAAGTCGCAAACTAGCCGGCGCGGCGCACGCCGATGCGGGCAAGGGCTTCGATCGCCTGTTCCACCACCGGATTGTGCGCGGGTGCCATGCCGGGCGTGCGGCGGCTGGGCTGGGTGAAGGGCTGGTGCTGCGGCTTGGCCAGCTCGAGCAGGTTCACTTCGCCACGCCATGCGCTCATCAGATAGGCCATGGATTCGGCCGACACTTCATTGAAGAGCGAGGCATAGTCGGCCAGCGCACGCGAACGGTCGGTGTCGTGGCTGGTGGCGTGGATCAGCACCTTGAGCCCATCATAGGCCGTGGCGCCAAAGGCGCGCAGGATAACGAAAAGCGATGCACCGGTAATGTCATGGGCGATCTGGCCGCAGCGGACTTCATCAAGGCCGGTGATCTGCGCGAGCAGGCGCGTGACTTCCGGACGGCGATTCTCGGAAAACAGCTTCATCAGCGCGCGGGTCAACTCGCTGCTGGCCACGGAAAGCTGTTCAATAGTCCGGGCAATCGGCGCGACCGGGGTGGAGCGATTGGCGAAGGCCTGGATGACCTTGATGCGGTGATTGTCCGAGAGGTCGAAGAAGGCCGGCGCCAGGAGGACTGCGTCAAAATCTTCCCGTCTGCCAAGGGCTTCGGCCACCAGGTGGTCCATTTGCGCGGAGCGGGCGAGGGCGCTGAGATAGGGGCCGCGCGGCACGATATGGGTATTTGCGGCAAGGGCGCGATAGACCTTGCGGGAATTCATCTGGAAGAGTTTGGCAAGGACGACATTGCTGAGATCTGCGCGGCTGGCCAGAGTGGCGCAGGCCGGAACGTCGTAGCGGCCGATGATGTCGATCATGGTCTGGTCGGAGAGTTCCTTGGCTTCCTCAAGGAAGGTGATCAGATCTTCGCCAATGTTTTCAACCACTAAGCGCTCGAGCGTGGGCGAGAGCTGTTCGGCGCGACCAAGGATGGCAGCCCCCTTGGCACGAGCCTGAGGCCCGGCGGCGGGAAAGAGGCGAGAGGCCAGGGTCTCGAACTGTTCCATTTCGGGAACGGTCGGTTTTCCGCGCCGCGCATAGGCGTCGCAGGCCGCGATCAGCAAAGTATTGGTGCGATCGACACCGCCGGTTTCGATCAACAGCTGAAAGGTCTCGTAGGGCTGAAATCCAAGCATTCTGGCGGAACCGTCGACTCGCTGCTGCATCCCAAGCGATGCGTGACGTCACTTTTGCCGTCAATTCGTTAGCAGACTGTTAACCTTGACGATCTCTTAATGACGCTGTGGTGCAAGGGGCGTTGCATCGCGTCAAAACGACCAACCCGCGGCCTCCATTAGGGAAGGGGGAGCGGCGCAATTTTTGGAGGCAAGCTTGGGAAAGCTGCTGAAATTCGAAAGGCGGAATCGGGACGCCGACGAGCGGCGGCCTGCCTCCGGCAACGCCCAGATCATTTTCTTCACCGGGGTGCGTTATGAACGCGGTACGCCGCCGCCACCAAAGACGGACCTCGAGTCCGGCCGTCGCAAGCGCAAGCGTGGGTAACCTGCCGGTGCCGGTGCGTCTGGCCGGCTTTGTCCTTCTCGCCATGGCGCTCGTCGCCTGCTCGCCGCGACCGGTGGGTGATTTCGGCCGCGCCGCGCCCAGCGTCCTGCATGACCAGCTGCTGCCCAAGATGGGCGAGCGGCGGGCGCAGGGACGCCATGAGCCGGTGTCCAATTTCAACCAGACCGACCAGGAGCGCGAGATGCATGACCGCACCTGGCGCTTCCTGATCGCGGCCCATGGTCGCGACTGGACTTTCGATCACTCGGTGGAATTGCAGCGGACGCGGCTCGGACCTGCACGCGACTACACCTTCACCACCGACCGCTATTACCGCTGGCTCCGCGAGACCCAGTATAATTCTTCCCCCACGCGCTATGCGACGGTCGGCCGGCATATCGCCGCCGACCTCGATACGCTACCCACAACCTTCCGGTCCATCTGCGCGGTGCAGGAGGTTGATCGCCAGCGGCAGATTGCGCTGGCCGAAATTCGCAACATAGAGCCGGCCGTTGCCGCCAATGCCGAAGCGCGCCGGGTGGAGAACACCTGGCACATCGACTGGTTCGTGCGGGCGCTGACCTACCGGTTCGAAAGCTATTCCTATGCGCTCGATCACCTGCTGGTGGAAACGCCGCACGAGCAGTCGATGAGCGTCGATGACAGCCTGCGCCGCATGGCCCCATGGGTCGACCGGGCGCGGCGCGGCGATTTCTGTAGCGGCGCAGCCGCCGGCGGATCGGCCCATACTGTCACCATACCGTCACGCTTCCAGACTATGCGCATCGACACCGAAGTGGTGCCGCAAAAATAGTGGGAGAGCCCGTGACGGAACCGGAGGACGGGCAAAGGGGATCGGCCGGTGAAGTCTTCACCGCCTTTCTCAAACTCGGGCTGACCAGTTTTGGCGGACCCATCGCCCACCTTGGCTATTTTCGCGATGAGCTGGTGATGCGCCGCCGCTGGGTCAGCGAGCAGGGCTATGCCGATATTGTGGCGCTGAGCCAGTTCCTGCCCGGGCCGGCCTCAAGCCAGACCGGCTTTGCGCTCGGCCTGATCCGCGCCGGCTGGCTGGGCGGGTTTGCTGCCTGGGCAGGCTTCACCCTGCCGTCGGCGCTGCTGCTTGTGGCATTCGCCTATGGTGCCGCGGCGCTGGACGGACCTTTTGCCCAAGGCGTGCTGCATGGGCTCAAGCTCGTGGCGGTCGCCATCGTGGCGCAGGCCGTGCTCGGCATGGCCAAAAGCCTCACACCGGATCGAGAGCGCGCTGCGATTGCCGTGCTTGCTGTTCTGCTGGTGGTGCTGGCGGGCGGTGTACTCGGGCAGACCGGGGCCATCGTGCTTGGGGCCCTGCTGGGGCTCCGGCTGTGCCGGGGTGGGGACGGGGCAGTGGCGCATCTGCCCGATGCCGGCATTTCGCGGCGCGTCGGGGCGGTGCTCCTCGGTGCCTTTGTGCTTCTTCTCGTGGGCTTGCCGCTTCTGGCCGGAATGGGGCAGGGCGTGGCGCTGTTCGATGCCTTTTATCGCGCAGGAGCGCTGGTTTTTGGCGGCGGGCATGTGGTGCTTCCGCTGCTCGATGCGGAAACGGTGGGGCGCGGTTGGGTCGGTGCGGAAGATTTCCTCGCCGGCTATGGCGCAACCCAGGCCGTGCCGGGACCGCTCTTCACCTTCGCCGCCTATCTCGGCGCAATCAGCGCATCCCCGCCCAACGGATTGGCCGGTGCCACGATTGCGCTGGTTGCGATCTTCCTGCCCGGCCTGCTGCTCATGGCGGGGGCTCTGCAATTCTGGTCCGGCCTGCGGCGCTGGCCACAGGCCCAGGCGGTCATGCGCGGCGCGAACGCGGCCGTGGTCGGCCTGCTGGGCGCAGCGCTCTACGATCCGGTCTTTACCAGTGCGGTACTGACCCCGCTCGACTTTGCCCTGGCGCTGGCCGGGTTCGTGGCGCTGGTGAGCTGGAAGGTGCCGCCCTGGATGGTGGTCCTGGGACTGGCGCTCGCCGGTGGCGCTTTGGCGCTGGTTTAGACCGGCAAACCCCTCGCCCGTCTCGGCCTGCGGCCGAGCTACTCTCTCCCGCAGGGGAGAGGGGAAGGGCGCCGACGCGCTGAATTTGAGGGTGTGGGCACCCCCTCCGACCTCTGCTACGGCCCTGACGGGCGAGCGGCGGCACCTCCCCCGTCGAGGGGGAGGTGGGGAAGGGGCGGGGGTTTGGGGCCTTGGAGATGTCGCGCACGCGATGCGGCACCCTCCCCTTGACGGGGAGGGATGGGGAGGGGTGCGGACGCGCTGGATCTGAGGGTGTGGGCACCCCCTCCGACCTCTGCTACGGCCCTTGCGGGCCGAGCGGCGGTACCTTGTAACTTGACGTTGCCGTTATCTGAGCGATCATCAGGTGCGGTGAGCCGCAGCAGGACGCCGGTACCTGGGGTGTATGAGCCCGTGGG
>JAEWBN010000023.1 GCA_023391095.1 Pseudomonadota bacterium | reverse complement strand
CCGCCATGCTCCAGCACCATCCGCACCGCCCGGGTGCGCACCTCAGGGGAGAACTTGTTCGTTGTCTTGCTCATCAGGCTCTATCCTACTTGGGAGTGAGAGCCTCCGACAGACCCGGCGCGGTTCAGGGCGCGTCATCTGGCGTAACCTCTTACGAGGGCATTCAGTACCAGCTCAAGACCGCTGCCGCCGACGCCTCGGTGCACTCCATCATTCTCGACATCCATTCCCCGGGCGGCGAGGCGATCGGTGCCTTCGAGACCGGCGCTCTTGTGCGTGAAGTCGCCAAGAGCAAGAAGGTCGTGGCCGTGGTCAACGGCATGGCGGCATCGGCGGGTTATGCAATCGCCTCGGGCGCCACCGACATCGTCACGACGGAATCTGGTCTGTCCGGCTCCATTGGCGTGCTGATGATGCATGTGGATTACAGCAAGTGGCTCGACAGCGAAGGGGTCAAGCCGACCTTGATCTTTGCAGGCGCTCACAAGGTTGATGGCAATGCCTTCGAACCGCTGTCCGATGCTGTCAAATCCGACATCCAGGCAGAGGTTGACCACTTCTATAGCCTTTTCCTCAACACCGTGGCCGAAGGTCGAGGCTCTCGCCTGACCGTCGAAGCCGCCCGCAAAACGGAAGCCCGCTGCTTCATCGGAGAGGCTGCCGTGTCGGCGGGCCTGGCCGATCGCGTGGGCACGTTCGAAACGGTCCTTGCGGACCTGACCCGCGCCCCTGGGCGCTCCTCCTCGCAGAAAGGCAAATCCATGAGCGAGAACAACGGCACGCCCGCGGCCGAAATGAATGCGGGCCTGACCCAGGCAGACCTGGACAAGGCGAAAGCCGAGGCCAAGGCCGAAGCAAAGAGCGAATTCGAAGCATCGCTCAAGGCAGAACGCGAGCGCATCGCGGCCCTCGATGCGCTTGGCGCGAAAGCTGGTGCCGGTGCGGCCGACATCATCACCAAGGCCAAGGCCGAGGGCACCAGCGCCGCGGACGCTGCCCTGGCGATCTTCAACGCCAATGCGCATCTCGCCGGCGCCACGCTCGCGACCCTGCAGACCGACGACAAGCTGGCGGCCGGCGCTGTTCCGGCAGCGCCGGGCGGCGGGGCCAAGGCCTCCACTCCCGAAGGCTGGAAGGCCGAATGGGAGGCCAGCACGGCTCTCCAGGCCGAATTTCCGTCGGCTGAGGCCTATGTCGCCCTGATGAAGAGCGAAGCTCAGAAAGGAGCCTCGAAGTGACCACTTTGGCCAAGGACAAGGTCCGCACCTATTTCTTCTCCGGCAACCCGATCCGCGAAGAATATCCCGTCATCGCCGCCGATATCATCTATCGCGGCGCGGCCGTTGGCGAGAATGCCTCCGGCTATTCCCGTCCGCTCGTCGCCGGCGACGTGTTCCAGGGCTTTGCCGTCGCCAAGGCGGACAATGCCTCGGGCGCGGCCGGCGATATCCGTGTCACGGTCGAACAGAAGGGCTTCATCGAGCTCCCGATCTCGGGTCTGGCGGTGACGGCCAATGATCGCGCGCCGGTCTATGCGTCCGACGACGACACGTTCACGCTGACCGCAACCAGCAATTCTCTCATCGGCTATGTCAGCCGCTGGGTGTCGACGGGCATTGCCGTCGTTGAATTCGACGCGGCGCTCGTGCGTGCCGCGCTCCAGGCTTAAGGGGTCCGACCGATGAGCTATCCTGCTCAGAACGACAAACTCTCGACCCGTGGCGTCAAGGCCATGGTGCTGCTGGCTCTTGAGACCGGCGCCGCCGCATGGGTCACCGCTCTTGCCATGAAGACCAACTCCGACCAGGCGAGTGAAAACTACGCATGGCTGGGCGCGCCGCCGACGATGCATGAATTCATCGGCAAGCGGCAGCTCGATGAGCTGATCGAGAATAGCTTCGTCATCTCGAACGTCGACCACGAAGCCAATCTGCGCATCAAGTCGAAGGATATGCGCCGGGACAAGACCGGACAGATCCAGGTGCGCATCAGTCAGTTCGCTGACCGCGTCAATGACTACCCGGCCAAGCTGCTGACCGCGCTGATCATGAATGGCGAAAGCAAGCTCTGCTACGATGGCCAGTATTTCTTCGATACCGACCATTCGGAAGGCAAGAGCGGGGTGCAGTCCAACGACATCACCTATGATGTTGTGGCACCAGCCGCCCCGACTTCGGAAGAACTTGCCAAGGCCATTATGAAGGCCATCCAGGCCATGTATGGCTTCAAGGACGACCAGGGCGAGCCGATGAACCAGTCGGCGAAGCAGTTCACCGTCATGGTGCCGGTGGCCTTCATGACCGAGGCGTTCATGGCCGTGACGGCCCTGCTCGGCGACAATGGCAAGAGCGCCATGATCCCGGCACTCAAGGGCAAGTTCACCATCGATATCGAGGTGAACCCGCGCCTGACCTGGACGGACCGCTTTGCCGTATTCCGCACGGACGGCAATGTGAAGCCGTTCATCCTGCAGGAAGAAGCGGGCGGCATTGACGTGGTGGCGATCGGGGACGGCTCGGAATACGAGCAGCTCAACAAGGAACAGATCTTCGGCGTCGACTGGTCGGGCAACGTTGGCTACGGCTACTGGCAGGGCGCGGTCCTGGTCACCCTGACCTAGCGCCTGAGCCATCCACCATCCCTCGAAATGGCCCGCCTCGCGCGGGCCGTTTCGTTTCCGCAACACGCTCCATGAGGATGGACCGATGAAACTCCTGAAAGTTGCCCTGTTTGGCAATATCGCCCTTGGCACCCGTCTCTGGTTGACCGATGAACAGGCGCGTTCACGCGCGCATGTGATCACCGAGATCGAGACGTCGAAGCGGGTGAAAGACCGCAAGCTCTATGAGGCCAATGACCAGCTCGGCTTCAAGGCTGGCGAAGAGCTGGCCATCGACGGTGACCTTGATCGCGGTCTCGAAACCATGTTCGGCATCGAGAACGATGGCGGCGATGACGATACCGCTGACAAGTTGGCGTCTGCGCAGGCCAAGGTGGATGCCATCAAAGGTCAGATCGCCACCTTCACGGAAGCCTTGGCGGCAGCAGGTTCTGATGCCGACCGCGAGAAGGCCCAGACCAAGCTCGACAAAGCCAAGGTCGCGCTGACCAAGGCTGAAGCCGCGCTCGTAAAGCTGAAGGCCTAGGCGATGCGCAAGATCGTAGCCAAAACCGACGTGCTGGCGCATGGAAACCGGTTCCCCAAGGGTACCGGTTTTGTTGTCAGCGATCATCCCGATCCGAAGTCGCAGCCGCCCCAGATCGACCCGACGACCGCCCAGTCGTGGAAGCGGCTGGACTGGGCCGAGGACGAGGCCGAGAAGGGCAAGAGCGATGCCCGTTGAAAGTGCCGCCGACCGCGCCGTGTTCACCAACCTGGAGGAATTCGGCGCGGCCATTTTCTGGGCCGATTACCTGCCCGCCGTGCAAGCAATCGTGCAGAGCGGAACGATCCTGCTTGGCGCGGCTGATGGCCCGGACAGCCAGACCCGCGAGGCCACGCTCGTGGTCAGTGAGGCCGATCTGCCCCTCGGTCATGCCGAAGACGACCCGGTGCGCATTGGAGGCATCGCCTATCTTGTCCGCTCGATCGAGCCTGATGGGACCGGCATGGCACTGGTTCGACTGGAGTTGAGCGATGGCTGATCATGCCCGGAAACAGGTTCGCGGCGCTGCTGTGGCCGACCTCGTGGGCCTGCCGCTGACAGGCGCGAGGGTCTTCAGCGCGCGGGTCCGACCGATCAAGGACGACGAATGCCCTTGCCTCAATGTGTTCATGCTCGATGAGGAAACGGGCTGGGATGCCCAGGGCACAATGCTGCGCACCGGAAGTCTGGTTGTCGAAGGCAGGGCCGTGGGCGACGACCTTTTCGATCAGCTCGACGCTGTGGCTGCCGAAGTCGAAGCGGCGATCTTTGGCGAGACACCGAACCTCACTGGATTGCTCCAGATGATCGGGACGCCGCGCACGCAAATCGAAGTGCTTGATCCCCAGCAGGGTGCAGAGCGCCGGCACGGGACGGTCCGCATTCTCTTTCCGGTGCAATACCGCACCGGGATTTCTGACCCCACCAGCATCGTCTAGGAGGCCATGGTGACTTCAATCCACGTCGTTCTCGGTCCCGCGAGCTCCAAAGGCGGCAGCGGCGCTGCCATGCCTGTGATGGACAGCACGCCGGTTGCATCGCAGACGCTGTCCGGCACCGGTTCGACAGGCTTTGCTGTCCCTGGTTCGGGTAAAACCGACCTGTTCTGGGATGTGTCCGCAGGCGCTGCCGACAAGTGGGTTGCGTTTGGACCGGCACCAGATCCGACCATAGATCCTCGCTGGTTAGTCAAAGCGGGTTCTACACGCACCTTCGGAGCGCGCGGCGGCGACAAGTGCGGTGTGCGTGATGCTTAGCCTTGGCAACATGGCCGGGCTGGCCGCCTTGGGTGCCGCCCCATCAACGGGCGGGGGTATCGACCTCAACGCCTTCATGGCCGCGCAGAGTGACGGTCTATGGTTCGACTTCACCAAGACCGACCGGCTGTTTCAGGAGAACACCGGACCAACCCCGGCCAATGATCCGGGGGAGGTGATCGGGCTGGCGATGAGCCAGCGGGCTTGGAATGGCAAGACGCTGGCGG
>JAEWBN010000006.1 GCA_023391095.1 Pseudomonadota bacterium | reverse complement strand
CCGTCCCTAGGGCAATTGGCTCCGGTGGAGCCAATTGAGGCGAGAAGGCCATGAGAGCTCTGCTCGAATGGCGGGTGAGCCGCCCCTAGGGCAATTGGCTCCAGTGGAGCCAATTGAGGCGAGAAGGCCATGAGAGCTCTGCTCGAATGGCGGTTGAGCCGTCCCTAGGGCAATTGGCTCCGGTGGGGCCAATTGAGGCGAGAAGGCCATGAGAGCTCTGCTCGAATGGCGGGTGAGCCGGACGCCTTACCTCTCCCTCTGGGGGAGAGGTCGGCCGCAGGCCGGGTGAGGGGGCCTCCCCTTGCCACGACCCATGCCCTTCGCTCTCCGCTCGCGGGAGAGGCAGGATCGCGCAAAGCCCGAGACGGGTGAGGGGGCGGACCGGACTTCCTACCCCCATCCGCCGCCCTTCCCCCCGTCGCCCTTTCCGGTAACAATGGCCGCGCCGCTTTGGGAGAGGCGCGCCGGAGGACAGATTCACATGACGTTTCGCGCTTTGGTCACTAATGCACCGGTCAACGCTCACAGTCTGTCAACTTTAGAGATCTTGGACGACGAAAAACTGCCACCCGAAGAGGTGATTGTTGACATCGACTGGGCCGGTCTCAACTACAAGGACGCGCTGTGTCTGACGGGGCAGGGCGGCCTCGTGCGCACCTATCCTCATGTCGCCGGCATCGACTTTGCAGGCACCGTCCGCCATAGCAACGACCCACGCTATGCCATTGGCGATAAAGTGGTTTTAACCGGCTGGCGGGTCGGTGAAACCCATTGGGGCGGCTATGCCGAGCGTGCCGCGGTGAAGGCCGATTGGCTCGTTCCGCTGCCGGAAGACCTGTCGACGCGTCAGGCCATGGTCATAGGCACCGCCGGGCTTACTGCCATGCTCGCCATTAACCGTCTGGAATCATTGGGTATTTCACCAGAATTCGGCGAGCTTCTGGTGACCGGGGCGGCCGGTGGCGTCGGCTCCATCGCGGTTGCCCTGGCCCATCGCCTCGGCTATTCCGTGACCGCCCTGTCCGGTCGCCCACAACACGCCGACATGCTGCAAGCCCTTGGTGCCAATAATGTTTTGAGCCGTGCTGACTTCCTCGCCCAGCCCGACAAACCGCTCGAACCGGCCCGTTACGCTGCGGCGATAGACTGTGTGGGCGGTGACATTGTGGGAAAGCTCCTCAAGCAGATCGCTTACGGCGGGGCCGTCGCAAGCTTGGGCAATGCCGCCGGAATTGGCTTGAATACCAATGTGTTACCCTTCCTTCTGCGGGGGATAACTCTGGCCGGTATCGACAGCGTCATACAACCCTACGACGCCCGCGTGGCCGCCTGGTCCCGTCTCTCCGGCCTCTTCGACTTCGCGGCCTACGAAACCAATGTCGAGGAAGTCCGGCTCGAGCACCTCTCGGACAAAGCCGCGCAAATCCTGCGGGGAGAAATCAGGGGCCGGGTCATCGTCAATCCGCACTAAGTCACTGGAAGCGCGTCGCTTTCTCCCTCGATCAACTCCATCGGCAGCACCCGGTGCACGAGGCCCATCGGGTAATGCTCGGCGTGTTCGGGCATCGATGCCAGCAAGGCTTCGCCCAGGGTGACGCCCACGGTCGGCAGTGAAATCCGGAAACTGGTCAGGGTCGGGGACATGAACCGGGAAAGCCGGGATTCGCGGAAGTTGACCACCGCCAGGTCCCGGCCCGGCCTGACCCCGGCCTCCCCCAGTCGCCGGTAAAGGCCGATGGCCGTCATCTCGTTGGTCAGCACGACTGCCGATGGACGTTCAGCTAGGCGCAATAGGTCGTGGCCGAGCTGGTAGCCACCATCTTCGGACGAGGCGACGCGCAGGACGAGATTGGGGTCGAACGGAATTCCGTGGCGCTGCAAGGCGTTACGGAAGCCTTCAAGGTAGACGAAGCCCAGATTGATGTCATTGCTAGGCGCCGCGACAGCGATTCGCCGGTGCCCCGCAGCGACCAGCCTGTCCACCGCGTGATTGGCAACGCCCTCGAAGTCGAGGTCCACCCAGGGATAACTGCCTGGGGTCTGCGACCGGCCAAAAGCGACAAACGGTATGCCCGATTTGTTGAGCATCTCGATCCGCGCATCCTTGCGCCGCGTTGCCGAAATGATCAGCCCATCCACCATCCGCCGCGCGATCACGCGCTGCACATAGTCCGTTGGGTCCTCGTCATGCGGGCAGGGCAGCACAACCAGATCCAGGTGGTGTCGGCTGAGCACGGTCTGCACGCCGGCAAAGACGTCGAGGAAGAACGTGTCGCCATATCCCGTCGCGCCGGCGCTCGATTCGAAGACGAAACCGATGGCATTGGTGTTCCCGCGGCGCAGCGACCGGCCGGCCTGGTTGGGTACATAGCCCATGGCCGCAGCGCCCTCCAACACGCGCTTGCGGGTCTCCTCGCTGACATCGGGCTTACCGTTCAAAGCGCGTGAAACAGTTCCGATGGAAATGTTGAGTTCTTGCGCTAAGCTTTTGATACCCTTCACCTATTCCGCCCCCAATTCACAGACGCGTACCAAGTTCAGAAACGTTTACGAAAACGCCATTGACAGGATGTCGCGCCCGATAATATCGTCGAAAACGTTTACGGACATCGCGTCCTAATTGCCGCAGAAGATGGCAAGGACAGGCGATTGTCCAGTGGAGGATCTATGGTTTTTAGAGCGGTTCTGGCCGGTTGCGGCGGCATGTCCAAGGGTTGGTTGTCGGCGGTGGCCGATAGCCCATTGCTGAAAGGGCGCGTCGAGATTGTGGGCCTTGTGGATCTGGACCGCGCCACCGCCGAGGCGCGCGCCGCCGAGTTTGGTCTCGCCAACGCGGTGATCGGCACCGATCTCGAGACGGTTCTGTCTCAGACCAAACCCGACCTGCTGTTCGATGTCGTCATTCCTGCGGCCCGCGCAGGTGTGGTCGAAACCGGCCTGCGCCATGGTTGCCACGTGCTCACCGAAAAGCCGATGGCGGCAACGCTTGATCAGGCGCGGGCAATGATTGAACAGGCGGCCGCTGCCGGACGCGTGCATGCGGTCGTTCAGAACCGCCGCTTCATTGCCGGCGTGCGCCGTATTCGGCGCCTCATCGAAAGCGGAGCTTTGGGTGAACTGACAACGCTCAATTGCGACTTCTTCATCGGTGCCCATTTCGGTGGCTTCCGCGAGGACATGGACAACGTACTGCTGCTGGATATGGCGATCCACACATTGGACGCCGCGCGTTTCATGGCAGGCAAGACGCCAAGAGCCGTCTACTGCCTCGAAACCAATCCGCGCGGTTCCTGGTACCGGCACGGCGCCGCTGCGAATGCCATCTTCGAATTCGAAGACGACGTTGTGTTCAATTATCGCGGGTCCTGGGCTGCCGAGGGCGCCAATACCAGTTGGGAAAGCGCCTGGCGGATCGTCGGGTCCAAGGGCACTTTGCTCTGGGATGGCGGCGATGAATTTATCGCTCGTGTGGTCGATGGCGATAGCGGTTTCTTCCGCGATCTCAAGGAAATCGATGTGCCGCCACCGGCGGATGCCGACCAGACCCACGGCCACGCCAGCGTGCTGGCTGATTTCCTGAACGCCGTCGAAAACGGAACGGCGCCCGAAACCGTCGGCACCGACAATATCAAGAGCCTGGCCATGGTGTTTGCAGCGATCGAAAGCGCCAAGACACGCCAGCGCGTCACCATTGCAGCCTAAGGACATTCAATTGAGCAATCCTGCCAAATCCATTCGTATCGGCACCATGGTCAGTGCCTCGGCCGGCAAGGCCGCAGAGCGCATCGCGGAAATCGCGGATCTGGGCTTTGAAAGCTTCGAGCCCTTTTTCTGGCAGACCACCAACGGCCAGGATATTGCCGAGCTGGGCAAGCGCTGCAAGGACGCCATCGGCGACCGGGACATCACCATCTCGACTATCGGCATGTTCGGCAACCCGCTCGAAGATCAGGAAATGGATCGCCAGACCCTTCAGGGCTGGAAGGATTGCATCGACAACGCCCATCATTTCGGCGCCACCTGCGTCGCCGGCTTCACCGGCCGCATCCGCAACAAGCCGCTGACCGATAGCCTGCCGCAATACAAGAAGGTCTGGTCGGAACTGGCCAAGCGCGCGGCCGACAAGGGCGTCAAGATCGCGTTCGAAAACTGCGCCATGGATGGCAACTGGCAGACCGGTGACTGGAACATCGCGCACAATCCCGACGCCTGGGAATTGATGTTCAACGAGACGCCAGACGACAATATCGGGCTCGAATGGGAGCCCTGCCACCAGATGGTCTACCTGATCGATCCCATGCCCCAGATCCGCAAATGGGCGCACAAATTCTTCCACGTGCACGGCAAGGACGCGACCATTCGCTGGGACGTGATCCGCGAGCATGGCGTCTTCGGCAAGGAAAAGTTCGTGTTCATGCGCACGCCGGGCTTCGGCGACAGCAATTGGGCCGACATCATTTCCGAACTTCGTCTCGCTGGCTGGTCGGGCTCGATCGACATCGAAGGCTGGCATGACCCGGTCTATCGCGATGCGCTGGAGATGACCGGCCAGGTGCACGCGCTGAACCATCTCAAGGCCGCCCGCGGTGGCGACTATGTGGATGTAAAAGGATAAGTATGACTATTGACCGACGCTGAGAAACCGTTTTATCAAAGCTGAGAAAAGGGTTTTCCTTGAGGTACGAGGACGTGACCAAAGCAGAGCGCATTCGCATCTACGATGTCGCGCGCGTCGCCGGCGTCTCCGTCGCCACGGCCTCAAAAGCGCTCAACAATACGGGTCGCATGACCGATGCGACCCGCCAGCGCGTCAAGCAGACCGCCTTGGCCCTGGGGTTCCGCCCCAATGCCATGGCACGGGCGCTGACCACCCAGCGCAGCTTTACTGTCGGCTTGCTCACCAATGACACCTACGGCCGCTTCACGCTGCCGGTGATGGCGGGCGTGTCCGAGGCGCTGGTGGACCAGGGCGTATCGGTCTTCCTCTGCGGTATCGAAGACGATGCAGCCTTGGGCAAGGTGCATGTCGATGCCATGCTCGACAAGCAGGTCGATGGCATCATTGCGACGGGCAAGCGCATCGATCGCCGCCTGCCTGTCGATCTTTCCAGCTTGCCGATCCCGGTGGTCTACGCCTTCACCGAGGGTCCTGAGGATGCCATCACGCTCGTTTCCGACGATGCCCAGGGGGCGCGGGACGCCGTGCAGTGGCTGGTGGACATGGGCCGCAACAACATCGTTCACGTCACCGGCCCGCAGACTTTTGCCTCTGTCGGGGAGCGTGTGCGGGCCTATCGCGATGTCATCGGCGGCGAGGGGAGCGTTCTTTATGGCTCCTGGTCGGAAGGCTGGGGTCATCAGGCGGTGGAGCGGCTCTGGGCCGGCACGTCCAAGCCCGACGCGATTTTCTGCGGCAATGACCAGATTGCGCGGGGTGTCGTCGATGCCCTGCGTGAGCGGGGGGTGAATGTCCCCACCGAGGTCTCGGTCATCGGCTTTGACAATTGGGAGATTGTCTCGGCCGCAACCCGCCCGCCGCTCAGCACGGTGGACATGAATTTAAAGGAACTCGGCCGCGAAGCCGGTCGGCTCATCCTTGAGCTTGCGGAAGGCAAGCAGGTTGAGCCCGGTCTGCGCAAGCTGCCCTGTAAGCTCGTGGTGCGTCGCTCCTGCGGCGGTGAAACTATCGCTGCCAGCAAGGAGAAGGAGGCGCTCCAGGAGAGGTGAGAGTGCTGACGCAGGCATTGCAGTGCCTGCGCCAGCGAGGAGAGGCCGCTCGGGAAGAGAAAGCCCGGCGGCATGGATCGCGGCCCGAGGGCCGCAGGGAGGGTATAATGCAGTTTATCAAATCCGGTCTATTGGTTAGCCTGGCCGCAGGCGCATTGCTGGCAGCAACGCCCGCTTTTGCACAAGTAACGCTCAAGGTCTGGTCCATCGACGGTATCGACCGTCCGGGTATTGCCGACACGTTTTCCAAGGAATTCGACGACGCCAATGAGGATATCGTCGTCGAATACCGCGCCGTTCCGTTTGACGAAATCGTCAACGAGACACTTCGTGCATTCGCCACGGGCAATGCTCCGGACATCGTGTCCTTCGACAATCCGGACTTCGCCCTGTTCTCGTCGCGCGGCGCAATGCTCGACATTACCGATCGCGTCGCCAATTCCGAGATCATCAGCAAAGCCGAATATTTCGATGGTCCGCTGAATTCGGTGAAGTGGGACGACAAGCTCTTCGGCCTGCCCAAGTACACCGACACGATCGGTCTTTTCTACAACAAGGATCTGTTCGCTAAGGCCGGCCTGACCGAGCCCCCGAGCACCTGGGACGAAGTGGCCGAATATGCCGCCAAGCTGACCGACCCGGCCAACAACGTCTATGGCATCACCTTCTCGGCACGCGCCGGTGAAGAGGGCACGTTCCAGTTCCTGCCGATCATTCAGATGTCCGGTGGCGGTGCCAATAAGGTCAATACCGAAGGCGCAGCCAAGGTTCTCGATATCTGGAAGAGCCTGATCGACAACGGCTACGCCTCGCGCGATGTGCTGAGCCTGGGCCAGTGGGACTCCACCGGCGTGTTCAACTCGGGCAATGCCGCCATGGCGGTTTCCGGCCCGTGGGAAATCGACCGCATGGTCGAGGACGCCCAGTTTGACTGGGGCGTCGCGCTGTTGCCCACCATTACCGAAAACGACCAGAAGTCTTCAGCTCTTGGTGGCTTCAACTGGGGCATCATGTCCACGACCAAGCATCCGGACGAAGCCTTCCGTCTGCTCGAGTATTTCGTCGACCAGGAAGACCGTATCTTCCCCGAATTCGGCAACCTGCCGGCACGTGGCGACATCGAACTCCCGGTCACCGGCATCGAAAAGAAGGACGCTGCCCTGCTCGTCTTCCAGGAGCAGCTGCAGTACGCCCAGCCGCGCGGCCCGCATCCGGAATGGCAGAAGATTTCCAAGGCCATCTACGATGCTGAGCAGCAGGCGCTGACCGGTCAGATGTCGTCCATGGACGCGCTCAATCAGGCGCAGGCCACCATCGACGGCATCTTCAACCAGTAATGTCCTCCTGACGGGTTCGGCCGGAGTTCGCTCCGGCCGGCCTTTCTCCCACGACTTCTGGAGGGTCCGGTGTCGCGATTTTTCAACTGGCTGCGGGATGGGATAGGGTTTGATATCCTCCTTATCGGCGCGGCTTTGCTTTTCCTGGTCGCCCTCGCCGGCGCTCCACTCCTTTATAACGTCCTGATGAGCTTCCAGCAGGTGGACATGTTCACCCTGGGTTCGCTCATTCGCCCCTTTGTCGGCTTCGACAACTATGTCGCGGTGGTCCGCCAGCCCGAATTCTGGCTGGTGACGCGCAACACGCTGGTCTTCGTGTTCGGCTCTATGGCAGGGCAGTTCATCCTGGGCTTTGCCCTTGCACTGTTCTTCGCGCAAAACTTCCCCGGCGCCTCCACCATTCGCGGCCTTTTCCTCGTGTCCTGGGTCATGCCCGGCCTTGTGGTCGGCGCGATCTGGAGCTGGATCCTTGCCGGGGACTTCGGGGTCCTCAACGCCATCCTCAAGAATCTCGGCATCATTCAGACCAACATTTTCTGGAAGTCGGACCCGAACGTCTCCATCTGGGCGGTGATCATCGCCAATATCTGGCTGGGTCTGGCCTTCAACATGCTGCTTCTGTCTGTCGGCCTCGCGGCGATCCCCAAGGATCTCTATGAAGCCGCCGAACTGGACGGCGCCAACGCCTTCCAGCGTTTTTGGACCATCACCCTGCCCATGATGCGCCCCACTATCGGCGCTGTCCTTTCGCTCGGTCTCATCGGCACGCTGCAGCAATTCGATCTGTTCCCGGCCCTGACCGAGGGTGGGCCTGCCAATACATCCAACGTGGCCGGCTTCTGGTCCTGGCAGCTCAGCTTCCAGCTCTACGATTTCGCCAAGGGCGCGACCGTCTCGGTAATGATGTTCCTGCTCGTCTTCTTTGCGTCCATTCTCTATGTGCGCTCGACCCGTCATGAGGTGCGCGGATGACCCGGACCTATACCCCATGGTTCCTGCTCTTCGTCGCGCTGGCGATGGCTGCGGTCTACCTGTTCCCGCTCTACTGGATGTACATAACCAGCCTTAAGGGCGGCTCGGAGATCTTTGCGAACCCGCCCACCTTCTGGCCGAACAACCCCGATCCGAGCGTCTATCCCTCGGTTTGGGAACGCCGCAACATGCCGGTCTATCTCTGGAACTCCTTTATCATCGCGTCCGGCGTCACGGCCGTCACGGTGATCCTGGGAACCGGATGCGCCTACGTGCTGGCGCGCTATCGCAATGCCTGGATCGACGTGGGCCTGTTCTGCGTGCTGATGCTGCAGGTGTTGCCGGCTTCGGTCATGGTGACCCCGCTCTTTGTGGGCTTTAACCAGCTCGGCCTGCTCAATTCGCCACAGCTTGCCGTGATCCTGGCCTCCTCGGCCAAGGCCATGCCATTCTTCGTGGTGCTGGTGCGGGCGACGTTCATGAGCGTGCCGCGCGAGCTCGAGGAAGCGGCGCTGGTCGATGGCAATTCGCGCGTCGGCGCCTTCTTCTCCATCGTCCTGCCGCTGGCGCGCAACGGCATTCTGGTTTGCGCCATCCTCACCTTCATGAGCGCCTTCGGCGAATACATCTACTCCAAGTCGTTCATCCAGAGCCCCACCTTGCAGCCGGCCAGCGTCGGCCTTTCCGGGTTCCTCGGGCCGAACTCCTCCGACTGGAACTCCATTATGGCGTACTCGGCCATCTACGTGACGCCGATCCTCGTCGCCTTTGTCATCCTGCAGCGCCGTATCGTCTCCGGCCTTACCTCGGGAGCCCTCAAATGAGTGTTCAGTCCCAGATCGAGCTTGTCGGCATCAACAAGCATTACGGCAGTTTCCATGCCCTCAAGAACATCAACCTGACCATTCCCAAGGGCCAGTTCGTGGCCCTGGTGGGGCCATCGGGTTGCGGCAAGTCCACCTTGCTGCGCTCGCTGGCAGGCCTCGAAAGCATTACCGGCGGCACGATGAAGATCGGCGGCGAGGTAATGAACGATGTTCCGCCGCGCAAGCGCGACGTGGCCATGGTGTTCCAGTCCTACGCGCTTTATCCGCACATGACGGTCGAGGAAAACCTCACCTATTCGCTGCGCCTAAAGCGCGTGCCCAAGGAAGAAGCCAAAAAGGCCGCCGAGGAAGTCGCCAAGACCATTGGCCTCCAGGCACTCATGCACCGCTATCCGCGTGAGCTCTCGGGCGGCCAGCGCCAGCGCGTTGCGATGGGCCGTGCGATTATCCGGCATCCCAAGGCGTTCCTGTTCGATGAGCCCTTGTCAAACCTCGACGCGGCTCTGCGCGTGCACATGCGTAAGGAAATCCGCGCCCTGCACGATCGTCTCGGCGCCACGTCGGTCTACGTTACCCATGACCAGATCGAAGCCATGACCATGGCCGACCATGTGGTGGTCATGCGGGACGGTGTGATCGAGCAACAGGGGAGCCCGCTTGAGCTCTACGACAAGCCGGCGACCCGGTTCGTCGCAGGCTTTATCGGTTCGCCTGCGATGAACTTCGTTGCGGGCACGACCTCGCCTGACGGTACCGCCGTTCAACTCGATCTGCCGGGTATCGCACCCCTGTCGCTGGGCCGCACAGTGCCAGCCAATCAGAAGGTGATCGTGGGTCTGCGTCCGGAACACCTGGAAATAGGTGAGGTCGGCTCTGGATCATTCGACCTTCCCGTCGCGGTGGTGGAGTCAACGGGCTCGCTGACCTATCTGACAACGGGTGGCGACACCGAGCTGACCGTGGTGATTACCGGCCGCAGCGACATCAGAGCAGGCGACACGGTCGGGCTCAATATCGCGGCCGACAAGATCCACGTCTTCGACGCACAGACCGAACAGGCGCTCTAAAGCTTACGGCAGCCGGGCACGACCCGGCTGCCTCTGGTCATCTTCCGCCGCTTGTGGCTTATGACGCCCAAGAACCATATGCGGAAAGACGACATGAAGGTCATATTCGACACCGATCCGGGCATCGACGATGCCATGGCGCTGCTCTATTTGAGCAAGCTGCCCGAGGTTGAACTGCTGGGCATCACCACCGTCGTGGGCAATGCCAGCATCGAAACCACCACCCGCAACGCTCTTTTTCTCCGCCAGAAATTCGGCATCTCCGCCCCCGTTGTCAGGGGCGCGGGCGAAACGCTGGACGGCGTGGTCAAGCCGGAGCCGGCCATGGTGCACGGCGTCAACGGCCTTGGCGAAATCGACATTCCCGAGGTCGACGAAACCGGGCTTCTACCCGGTACGGCCAGCCAGTTCATCATCGACACGCTCAAGGCCCACCCCGGCGAAGTGACGATCATCGCTGTCGGTCGCATGACCAACCTGGCTCTGGCCCTGCGCGCGGAACCGGCGGTCGCCACGCTGGCCAAGCAGGTCATCATCATGGGCGGCGCCTTTGGCTACCAAGGCCGCAGCGGCAATATTACCCCCGCTGCCGAAGCCAATATCCACGGCGATCCTGTCGCTGCGGACGAAGTGTTTGCCGCCAGCTGGCCCACCACCGTTGTGGGGCTCGACGTCACTCACGATATCCTGCTCGACACCGAATATCTCGCTGACCTTGCAAAGGGTGCGGGCGAGAATGGTGAAATTCTCCAGCGCATGTCGGAGCACTATGCCAAGTTCTACAACAATGTGATGGGCTTCAATGGCGTGGTCGGCCACGACCTCCTGGCCGTGACCTATCTTCTGCGTCCGGACTGGTTCGAAACCCGCGAGGGCCCGATCCGTGTCATCCGCGAGGGTCTCGCCGTGGGCCAGACCATCCAGATGCCATCGACCCGCAAGGGTGGGGATCCGGCATGGGCCGACCATCCGCACCACCGCATCTGTACTGCGGTCAACGCACCAGCCGTTCTCGAGCACTACCGGCAGACGGTCTGCTCCTGACGCGCATGCGGTGGAGGTCGCCTATCGGCTCCACACCACCGCATTCTCATGGCGTTTGATTGTGTGCTTGAGGTCCTCGAATACGCGGATGATGTGGTTGACGAACCGGTCCGCAGCCGGAACCCTCTGGGCATCCAGCCGCCGCAGGATGCCCAGCGACCGGTCCGGCTGCGGGATATCGAACGGCAGCACCGTGACCCGGTTCTCCTTGCGCAGCGCGAAGACGACCGAAAACGGCAGGACGGCGAGCGCATCTGAATCGGCCAGGAAATTGACGACGCTCATAAGCGAGCCGCCGGAATAGCGGATGTTGAGCTCGGAAATGCCGATGCTGAGAAGGATCATTTGAAGATCCGTCATCAGGGGCGAGCCGGGTAGGGGAGCAATCCAGGGATAAGCCGCCAAATCCGTGGCGCGGGGCCGCGCACGCCGCAGCAGGGGATGACCGGTGCGGCAGGCAACGATGTTTCGGCCGGGCAGTATGTCGATGAACTCATAGGCAAGGCCGGGATGGGTCGTGCCGATCGGCACCACGGCGAGGTCAATCAGCTGCGCGTCGAGGCCTGACACCAGTTCAGGCAAGTTGCCATAACTTTGGTGAACCGTGATCTCGGCTTCTTCCCGGTGAAACTCCGCGATCATCTGGCTGACCAGCGCGTCCATGAAAAACGGAACCCCGCCCACCCGCACGACGCCGCTGGTGCCCTTGACATGCCCTTGGACGGCATCGGTCGCGCGACGCGATGCCGTCAGGATGGCGCGTCCGTGAATAGCCAGCTGTAAACCCAGGGCTGTGGCCTGCAGCGGCCTCCGCCCGCGAATGAACAATGGCTCGCCGACACGTGCTTCCAGCATGGAGAGGGAGCGGCTGACGGCAGATTGCGTCATCCCCAATAGAGCAGCCCCCTCCGACACGCCCCCGGCGTCGAGGACGGCTGCAAGCTGCATCAGGTGGCGCTCATTCAGCTTCATAGCAATATGCTATATTGGCTATGCCACAACTCATCAAGGACGCTTGATGTTCGTGCCAAGTTTGTCTCGGGCAGGGAGGCCCGGATATGGACGGTCGGCACGCTATTCTGTCGGAGGAGGAGACACTCGCAAGTCTGCGCGCCTTCGAGGCAAGACTGTCCGAGCTCGAGCCGTCCCGTCTGCGCGATGCTATGGGCCTGATTGCCTCCCATCTCCACCAGATCCTTTGGACGCTGCGGCCCAGCCGGGATGAGTTTCGCGCTCTGGTCGATTTCCTGACGGAGACGGGTCACTACGCCGACGCGAGGAGGCAGGAATGGGTCCTCCTTGCCGATGTTCTCGGCCTGTCGAGCGCCCTTGAGGATATCAATAGTCCTCGACCGTCTGGCGCTACGCCCGAAACCGGTGCGGGCCCGTTCTACAGGTCAGACACGCCGCATCTGGGCCTGGGCCAGTCCATTTCCCGCGATGGTCAGGGGCAACCCCTGCTGGTGACGGGTACGGTGACTTCGCCAGCCGGCGAGCCTGTCTCCTCGGCCGTGGTCGAGGTCTGGCAGGCCAATGCGAACGGCCGCTACGAGAATCAGGAGCCGGATCGCCAGCCCGAGCACAACCTGCGCGGCCAGTTCGTTGCCGACGGACAGGGTCGCTTCCGCTTCCTCTCCGTAAAGCCGGCCGGATATAGCCTGCCGGCCGATGGTCCTGCAGGCCTGCTGCTCAAGCGTCTTGGCCTGCCGCTGTCCCGGCCGGCTCATATCAATTTGCGAATATCCGCGCACGGCTACCAAACCCTCACCACGCACATTTTCGACCGGGCCGATCCAGCCGTGGATCGCGACGCGATCTATGGCGTGCGACCGGCTCTGCTGGCCGATTTCAACACCGTCCCATCCGTCGATGGCCCGGTGACGTACAGCCTCGACATCAATCTCGTGCTCTGTCCGGTGGACGGCGCACAATCCATGCCAGGAAGGAGCTCATAATGAGTGGCATCAACGGCTACCACCATCTGACACTCTCGACAGACGGTGCCCAGGAGGACTTCGATTTCTATACCAAGACCCTTGGTCTGCATTCGGTGAAACGCACTGTCCTCTTCGACGGTGTTCTGCCGGTTTATCACCTCTATTACGGCTCGCCCAATGGCGATGCTTCCACCATCATCACGACCTTTCCCTTCCGCAAGCCGGGCGTGTTCGGCCGCCGCGGGACCAATCAATCCCGCGCGATCCTCCAGGCCATTCCGAAAGGCGCGGCCGATTTCTGGGTCGATCGGCTCAATGCCCGTGGTGTCCCTGCTCACAAGGTTACGCGCTTTGGCACCGAAAGGGTCATCTTCGCCCATCCCTGCGGCATTCCGCATGAGCTGGTCGAAAGCGACAGCGACAATCGCGAGCCCATCAGCAATGAAAGCCAGGGCATCGGGCGCGAACACGGCATCAAGGGCATTTACGGCAGCGTGGTCGCCACGACCGACAAAAGCGCGATGAATGACTTCCTCACCATCGCGCTGCCGCTCCAACTCGAAGCGCAGACCGATGACGGCGACGTCTATCGGGTGCCCGATGCCAGCGGCGTTATCCAGCGTGTCGAGGTCATCACCGACCGTGAGAGCCCGCAGGGAACCTGGACGCTGGCTGGCGGAACCATCCACCACCTCGCACTCAACACCGGCGACGAGGAAAGCCAGCTCAAGCTCCGCGCCCATATCGAAGGCCTCGGCTTTACCGACATCTCCGAGCAGAAGGACCGCAACTACTTCAAGTCCTGCTATGTGCGCTCGCCCGGCGGAGCCCTGTTCGAACTGGCCTGGACCACCGCGCAGGGCTGGACGAGCGACGAGCCTCCGGGGCAGATCGGCAAGACACTGGTCTTCCCGCCCTGGTTCAAGGATCGCGAGGACGAGCTGCGCGCCGGCCTCGAAGAAGCGGCCTTCGTGTGATGAGCGGGGCGGCAGGGTTGCGGCGGGGAGCCAGCGGCTCCGGGGCGAAGGCGCTTTGCGTCCTCGTCCACGGCCGCGGCCAGTCGCCCGAAGAGATGGAAAGCCACATTCTGGCGCGGCTGCGCCTGGCCGATGTGGCCTTCTCGCTGCCGCGCGCCCCAAGGGGCGCGTGGTATGACGCCAAGGCGGTCGATCCGCTGACGAAGCCCACGCGCGAGCAGCTCAGCGAGGCCCTGGCACAGCTCGGAGACGAAATCGCGGACCTGCGTCGCGACTATCCCGGCCTCCCACTGCTGCTCGCTGGGTTTTCTCAGGGCGCCTGCCTTTCCATTGAATATGTGTGCCGCGGCGCATTCTTGCCGGAGGCGCTTGTGGCGCTCACCGGCTGTCGCGTGGGTACGGAGAAGTGCGACCGTGCCGATGCGGCGCCACCCGGCCTGCCCATTTACCTGAGTGGCAGCGATGCAGACCCCTGGATTCCGCTCGACGCCATGATGTCCGCTGCCCGAATGCTCGCTCAGCGCGGCTTCCAGATCCGGGCCGACGTCTTTCCCGGTCGAAGCCATGAAGTCTGCGACGCTGAGATCGCCATGCTGCAGGCCGTCCTGGATGACCTGGCGGCGGGAAAGCCTCCGGCGATGCGAGCCGGACGATGAGAACCGCCGCCTCAATCCCTCCAGAGCGTATTCTGCTCGTGCTGCTGGATGAAGCGCGACAGGTTGCGGAACTCGGTATCGATGAAGCGCCGGAAGCGCCTTACGGTCGGACTGGCCGTATCGGCGTCCTTTGTGAGAATGCCCAGCATGCGCTCGGGGTGCCCTATGCGAATGGAGAGCGCGGCCAGCACCCGCTGGCGCCGCGCCATGAAAACTACCGAATAGGGCAGAATGGTGAGGGCGTCGGAATTGGAGAGGATGGCGGTCATCGACGCCAGTGTGCCGCCCGAAAAGGAAATGCGGGTATCGGTCACGCCGATGTCGCGCAATATGTGGCGCATGTCCTCGTACAGCGGGCTCGACGCCGGCGGCGCGATCCAGGGGTATGGCGCAATATCCGCCAGCCGCAGCGAGCCTTTGCGCAGCAGTGGATGATGGCTGCCGCAGGCGATCACGTTGCGGCCCGGCAGCACCGGGACGAACTGGAATCCCGGCGCCACGGCGGCGGGATTCATCGGGCAGATGGCCACGTCCAGCGTTCCCGCATCGAGCTGATCCATCAGTTCAGGCGCGTAGCCATAGGACTGCTCGATCCGCACCTGCGGATGGTTCTGCTGAAACTCCGCGATCAGGGTGGAAATGACCCCATCCATAAACACCGGGGTTCCGCCGATCCGGACCATGCCCCGATGGCCAGACCGGAAGGTCGTCACAATGGCGGAGGCCGTATTGCCCGCGGCCAGAATTCTGCGTCCCTCGCCGGCCAGAGCCAAGCACAGCTCGGTGGGCACCAGGGGCCGCTTATTCTTTTCAAACAGGGGCGCCCCTATTCGCGCCTCCAGCATGGAAATCGTTCTGGACACGCTCGGCTGAGCGCGGCCAATGGCCTGCGCGCCTTCTGTAAGGCCGCCATTGTCCACGATAGCTGCAAGCACTTCCAGATGTCGAGGGTCGAGCTTCATAACATCAAGTTATGTTACCGTGCTGAAATCCGATCAAGCGGATATGTTACTTGTGCCAGTTTAGCCTCGCAGCCGAATGCATGGAGGCTCTGATGTCCCATTTCACGTCCAATTTCGCCGCTCAGTTCGCCTCGGTACGTGTACGCTTCGGTGCCGGTATCCGCAGCCAAGTAAGCGAGGAAATCGCCAGGCTCGGCTGCAAACGTGCGCTGGTCCTCTCCACGCCACGCCAGGCGGACACGGCCATGGAACTGGCCCAGGAAATCGGCGACCTTGCGGTTGGCGTTTTTACCCGCGCGACGATGCATACGCCGACATCTGTCACCGAGGAGGCTGTTGCCCATGCCCAGTCCGTTCGAGCAGACTGCGTTGTGGCCATTGGTGGAGGATCGACGACCGGCCTCGGCAAAGCCATAGCCCTGCGCACCGATCTGCCGCAGATCGTGGTGCCGACCACCTATGCCGGTTCCGAGGCCACGAACATTCTCGGCCAGACCGAAAATGGCGTGAAGACAACTCTGACCGACGCCAGGGTTCAGCCCGAGGTCATTCTGTACGACGCCGAACTGGTCAGGACACTGCCGGTGGGCATGACTGTCACCAGCGCTCTCAACGCCATGGCCCATGCCGCCGAGGGCCTCTACGCCCGCGACCGCAACCCGGTTTCGACGCTCGTCGCCATAGAAGGGCTGGAAGCCTTTGCCGAGTCGCTCGACAAGGTTGTGGCCAATCCGGCTGACCTCGAAGCGCGAGGGCGTACGCTCTATGGCGCCTGGCTCTGTGGCACGGTGCTTGGGCAGGTGGGAATGGCGCTCCATCACAAGCTTTGCCACACCCTGGGTGGCTCCTTTGATCTGCCGCACGCCGAAACGCATGCAGTGATCCTGCCCCATGCCCTGGCGTTCAACGCGCGCGCAGCCGGCAAGGAACTGGAGCCCGTCGGCCGTATCTTCGGCAACACAAATCCCGGCCGCGCGCTGTACGACTTCGCCAAGCGTCTCGGTGCACCACTGTCCCTAAAAGAGATCGGCATGCCCGAGGAAGACCTCGGCAAAGCCGCCGAACTGGCAACATCCAAACCCTACTGGAACCCGCAACCGGTGACGAAGGAGGACATCGTCACCTTGCTGGAGGCCGCCTTCAGGGGCGATCCGCCGGCATTCTGAACAGCCGCAAGGCTCATGATTTTTGGGAGGAGAACCAATCATGATTACGCGTCGCAATCTGCTCAAGGGCACAGCCGCAACCGGCCTCATCGCCGCGACGGGCGCTTTCCCCATGCCGGCCATCGCCCAGGGCGCCCGGATCCGGGTGGGCTATGTCAGTCCCCAGTCCGGTCCGCTGGCGGCATTCGCCGAAGCTGACAACTTCATTTTGTCCAACTTTGCCAAGAGCGAAGCCGCGGCCAATTTCGAGATCATCGTCAAGGACAGCCAGTCCAATCCCAACCGCGCCGCCGAAGTGGCGCAGGAATTGATCATCGACGACGAAGTCGACCTGATGATGGTCGCTTCCACCCCGGAAACCACCAATCCCGTCACCACCACGGCAGAAGCCGAAGGGGTGCCCCTCATCTCGACCATGGCGCCGTGGCAGCCGTGGTTTATCGGCCAGCAGGGCAACCCTGCCGACCCCGAGAGCTGGCGCCCGTTCGAATATGCCTACCACTTCTTCTGGGGCCTCGAAGACGTCATCTCGGTATTCACCAACATGTGGGGACAGTTGGATACCAACAAGATCGTTGGGGGCCTGTTCCCGAACGATGCGGACGGCAATGCCTGGGGCGATCCGAACACCGGCTTCCCGCCCGCACTGGCCGAACAAGGCTTCCAGATGTTCGATCCGGGCCGCTACCAAAACCTCACCGACGATTTCTCGGCCCAGATCAACGCCTTCCGTCAAGCCAATGCCGACATCATCACCGGCGTGCCGATCCCGCCCGACTTCACAACCTTCTGGACCCAGGCGCGCCAGCAGGGCTTTACCCCGAAGGCCGCGTCCATCGGCAAGGCCATCCTCTTCCCACAGGCGGTGGAGGCCCTTGGAGACACCGGCCACAACCTGTCCTCGGAGGTCTGGTGGTCGCCGAGCCATCCGTTCAGCTCATCGCTCAATGGCATGAGCTCGAAGGAATTGGCGGACACCTACACTGCCGAGACCGGCAAGCAGTGGACACAGCCGATCGGCTTCGTGCATGCCCTCTTTGAAATGGCTGCCGACGTCATGGGTCGCGTCAGCGATGCTGGTGATGTCGACGCCGTGGTCGAGGCCATCGCCGCAACGGATCTGCAGACCATTGTTGGGCCGGTGAAGTTCGACGGGGCAGGGGTGCCGCCATTTGCCGCCACTAATGTCTGCAAGACGCCGCTGGTCGGCGGCCAGTGGCGCAAGCGCGACGGCGGGGGCTACGACCTCGTGATCGTCGACAATACCGGCCACGAGAACATCCCCACAGGCGGGTCCATGGAAGCCATTTCCTGACTCACCCAATCCAGCCGGGCGTCCGCGGGCGCCCGGCATTCAGGGGCTGCACATGTCCATCATTTCACTCGACAGCGTCTGCAAGAGTTTTGGCGCCTTGAAGGTTGCCGATGCGATCACCTTCCAGGTGCGCGAAGGGGAAGCCTTGGGCATTATCGGCCCCAATGGCGCCGGTAAGTCGACGCTTTTCAATCTGATCACCGGCAACATCGCCGCAGACAGTGGCACGGTTCACTTCCTTGGCGAGGACGTGACGCGCCAGAGCGCCATGCAGCGTTGCCTCAATGGCATCGGCCGCTCGTTCCAGATCCCGCAGCCCTTCGGCAAGTTGACGGTGTTCGAAAACCTCCTCGTCGCGGGGTCTTTCGGCCAGGGCAGGAGCGAGCGCGCCGTCGAGATGGCCGCGGCCGATATACTGGACCGCACCGGGCTCATTCATCGCGCCAATACCGTTGCAGACAGCCTTTCCCTGCTTGAGCGCAAGCGGCTGGAATTGGCGCGCGCCCTGGCCACCGACCCGAAACTGCTACTGCTCGATGAGATCGCCGGTGGCCTGACCGAGGGTGAATGCCGTCAACTGGTCGGCACCATCAAGGACATCCATGCCAGTGGCACGACGATCATCTGGATCGAGCATGTGCTGCATGCGCTGACCTCGGTCGTCGAGCGGCTGCTGGTGCTCGACTTCGGCAAGGTCATTGCGATGGGCGAGCCCGGGGAAATCATGGCCCGGCCGCAGGTGCGCGAAATCTATCTGGGGATCGAAGTCTGATGGCACTGCTCTCCACACACGGGCTCACCGCCCATTACGGCCAGTTCCAGGCGCTGTTCGGCGTCGATGTTACGCTTGATGCCGGCGAATGCGTCGCAATCATCGGCGCCAATGGGGCGGGCAAGACAACGCTTCTGCGCTCCCTGTCGGGCGTGCTGCGCAACGATCCGGAGGCGATCCGTTACCGCGGCGAGGCCATCGGCGCCTTGCCGGCTGATGCGGTCATGACGCGCGGCATTGCCATGGTGCCGGAGGGGCGCAAGCTGTTTCCTTCCCTCACGGTCGAGGAAAACCTGCTCATCGGGGCGCATGTGCGCAAAGGCTCCGGAGCCTGGACGCTCGAGGCGATCTACGAGCTTTTTCCCATTCTGAAGGAACGCCGCAACAATGCAGGCACCGCGCTTTCGGGTGGCCAGCAGCAGATGGTGGCCATCGGCAGGGCACTCATGAGCAATCCCGATGTGCTGCTCTGCGACGAGATTTCGCTGGGTCTGGCGCCGGTGGTCATACGCGACATCTACAACGCCATGCCCCGTATCCGCGAGAGTAGTGCTGCCGTGATCATCGTCGAGCAGGATATCGGTCAGGCCCTCAAGGTGGCCGACCGGGTCTACTGCATGATGGAGGGCAGGGTGACGCTGTCCGGGACGCCGTCCAACCTGAGCCGAGACGCCATCCACAGCGCCTATTTCGGAGCGGCCGCATGAACTGGATCGACACAATCGTGCAGGGCATTCTCCTCGGCGGGCTCTACGCCTTGTTTGCCGCAGGTCTCAGCCTTGTTTTCGGGATCATGCGCTTGGTCAATCTCGCCCATGGTGATCTGATCGTGCTCGGCGCATATCTCATCCTCCTGATCGTCTCCTTGCTCGGCCTTTCGCCCTTTGTGGCAGCGCTGATTGCCCTGCCGCTCATGTTCGGGCTTGGTTACGCGTTGCAAAAGGTGGTGCTGAACCGGGTCCTTGGCGAAGATATCCTTCCGCCCCTCCTGGTAACCTTCGGCATTCGGTGGTCATTCAGAACGCGCTGCTCCAAGGCGCGTCAGCCGATACGCGGCGCCTGCCCACGGGCGATGTCGGTGTGGCGTCGATCAATCTGGGCGGCATCAATGTTGGCATCCTCCCGCTTCTGACCTTCGGATCGGCTATCGCAGTCATCCTGATCCTCAACCACGTCTTCTATCGCACCGCACTCGGGCGCTCGTTCCGCGCCACCTCGGACGATCCCACGACGGCCAGCCTGATGGGGATTCGGCCCAATGCCGTGTTTGCCCAGGCAACCGGCATTGCCATGATGATCGTGACCATTGCCGCGCTTTATCTCGGCATGCGCTCCAACTTTGATCCGGCGGTGGGTCCGGCGCGACTGATCTATGCCTTTGAGGCTGTCATCATTGGCGGGCTGGGTTCGCTCTGGGGCACGCTGGCAGGCGGGGTCATCATTGGCCTGGCTCAGACCATCGGCGCGGCCATCAATCCTGAGTGGCAGATCCTTTCCGGCCACATTGCCTTCCTTCTTGTCCTCCTGTTTAAGCCGCGCGGCCTGTTTCCGCGCGCATTCGATTGAGGCCGGTCATGACCATATCCGCGCCAGAAACCACCTTTCGCGTCGAAACCAGGACGAGGACCTCAACGGTCGCCGGGCTGGTGGGTATCGTGCTTGTCATCGGGCTCTTTGCATTGCCGGCCTTCGCCTCGCGAAGCCTGATCCAGGATCTGTTTTTCATCCTGACCATGCTGACGCTTGCCCAATTCTGGAACCTGCTGGCGGGCTATGGCGGGCTGGTTTCGGTCGGTCAGCAGGCCTTCGTTGGCATCGGCGCCTATGCCCTGTTTGCGGCGGTCATTCTCTGGGGACTGGACCCGGTCCCGGCCATCGTCCTGGGCGGTCTGGCTGCGCTGGTTCTGGCCGTGCCGTTCGGCTTCTTCGCCTTTCGCCTGCAAGGGGCATACTTCGCCATCGGCACATGGGTGCTGGCAGAAGTTGCACGCCTCGTCGTCGCGCAGTGGCGCGCCGTTGGCGGCGGCACAGGTACATCCCTGCCGCGCAATGCAACGGAAAACATCATGTTCACCGAGCAGATCGCCACGCTGTTCGATGTGCGAGCCGCCGCGGCGCGGGACATTCTCGCCTATTGGCTCGCGCTGGTCCTCGCAATCGTGACCATCGGCGACATCTACTGGTTGCTGCGCTCCAAGCGCGGTCTGGGACTGGCAGCCGTCCGTGACAATCCGCAGGCGGCTCGGTCCGTCGGCGTGGACGCGCAGCGCGTGAAATGGTTCGTGTTCCTCACGGCCGCCCTGGGCACGGGGCTCACCGGCGCGCTGATCTACATGCAGAAGGCGCGCATTTCTCCGGACGCCGCCTTCTCGCTCAATGACTGGACGGCCTACGTCATCTTCATCGTGGTGATCGGGGGCATCGGCACCATCGAAGGGCCCATCGTCGGCGTCCTGATCTTCTTCCTGCTCCAGTCCCTGCTTGCGCAATACGGCGCCTGGTACCTGATGATCCTGGGTGTCATCGGCATAGGCGTCATGCTGCTCGCGCCGCGCGGGCTATGGGGCAGTTTCTCCGACCGCACCGGCATCCAGCTTTTCCCAATCCGGCGGCGCCTCCTGGGTGGGCCGCTCTCGACCAAAACGCCCTCAAGGGAGGAATAATCATGGCAGATATTACCACTGACGTACTGGTGATCGGAACCGGCCCGGCCGGCTCGGCCACTGCGGCCCTGCTCTCGACCTATGGCGTGGATAACCTGGTCATCAACCGCTATCGCTGGCTGGCTAATACGCCGCGCGCTCACATCACCAACCAGCGCACCATGGAAGTGCTGCGCGACATGGGCCGCGAGGTCGAGGAAGAGGCATATTTGTTCGCGACCCACCAGGAACTGATGGGCGAGAACATCTTCTGCGAAAGCCTGGCCGGGGAAGAAATCGGCCGCATGAAGAGCTGGGGCAATCACCCGCTGTCAAAAGCCGAGCACGACCTGTCCTCGCCCACCAAGATGAACGACCTGCCGCAGACGTTTATGGAGCCGCTTCTGTTCAAGACGGCCTGTTCGCGTGGTTCGCAGGCCCGCATGTCGACGGAATATCTGCGTCATGAGCAGGACGCCGAAGGGGTGACCACGACCTGCCTCGACCGTCTGACGGGCAAGGAAATCACGATCCGCTCGAAATTCCTGGTCGGTGCCGATGGCGGCAACTCCAAGGTCGCCGAACATGCCGGCCTGCCCTTTGAGGGGCAGATGGGCGTCGGCGGCTCGATGAACATTCACTTCCGCGCCGACCTCACGCGCTACGTCGCGCACCGGCCCTCTGTGCTCTACTGGGTGTTGCAGCCGGGCGCCGACGTCGGCGGCATCGGCATGGGCCTCGTGCGCATGGTCCGCCCCTGGAACGAGTGGCTGATCGTCTGGGGTTACGACATCAATCAGCCCGCTCCCGTGGTGGATGCCGACTTCGCCACCGGCGTTGCCCGCCAACTGGTCGGCGATCCAAACCTCGATATCGAACTGCTCTCGGCCAACACCTGGACCGTCAACAACATGTTCGCCACCCACATGCAGAAGGGTCGCGTTTTCATCATGGGGGATGCGGCGCACCGCCATCCGCCTTCAAACGGGCTTGGCTCCAATACTTCCATTCAGGACGGGTTCAACCTCGCTTGGAAACTTGCCGCCGTGGTCAAGGGCGAGGCGGGCATGGGGCTGCTCGACACCTATTCGGTTGAGCGCGCGCCAATCGCCCGGCAGATCGTTACACGGGCAAATCAGTCGATCGGCGAAACCGGCGCCATATTCGAAGCGCTGGGCATGACCGGCGGCACCGATATCGACAAAATCAAGGCGTCGATGAACGCTCGTTGCGACGCAACGCCAGCTGCCGAACGCCAGCGCGAGGCCCTGCGCCAGGCGATCGCGTTCAAGAAATACGAATTCGACGCACATGGCGTCGAAATGAACCAGCGCTACAAGTCCCAAGCCGTCGTCACCGACGGCCAAATGGAGCCGAGCTTTGAGCTCGACGCCGAACTACACTACCAGCCGACCACCTGGCCGGGGGCGCGCCTGCCCCATGCCTGGCTGTTTGACGCCAATGGAGCAAAGCACTCCACCCTGGACCTTACCGGCAAGGGGCGTTTCACAATTCTGACAGGCATCGCCGGGGAGGCCTGGGCCAAGGCCGCCGAGAAGGTGGCCAAGGCCATTGGCATCCCCCTAGTCACCCATGTGATCGGCCCCCGCCGCGCCCTGTCGGATCTTGAAGGGTCGTGGGCCCGTGCCAGGGAAATTACCGATAGCGGCTGCGTGCTGGTGCGACCCGACCACCACGTCGCCTGGCGCGCGGAGGAAATGGTGGCGGACCCTGCGGCCGAACTGAGCCGCGTCCTCGCCGCCATCCTCGACCGCGACAGCCTCGCTCAGCGCAACGCAGCAGAATAGGAAGCCAAAATGGCCGATACCATCGACTATTTCACCGAGGCGCGCAGCGTTGAAGCCGTCAATGCCCGCATGGGCGCGTACATCAACCCAAGGTTGGCAACGGTCATGGCCTCGCTGGTCAAGCACCTCCATGCCTTCGCAAAAGATGTGGAACTGACGCAAGAGGAATGGGGCGTCGCTATCGACTTTCTGACCCGCACCGGTCAGATCAGCAATGGCAACCGCCAGGAGTTCATCCTTTTGAGCGACGTCCTTGGCTTTTCGATGTTGGTGGATGCCATCAACAATCGGCGGCCATCGGGCGCCACGGAAAACACCGTCTTCGGCCCGTTCCACGTCGACGGCGCTCCTGAATATCCAATGGGCACGAACATCTCGCTGGATGGAAAGGGGGAAACCTGCCTCTTCGTGGGTCATGTGCGGGACATTGCCGGCAACCCCGTCGAGGGTGCCCGGATAGACGTCTGGTGCGACAATGCCGACGGCTTCTATGACGTCCAGCAGCCGGACATTCAGCCGAGGTGGAACAATCGCGGCATTTTCGTCACGGGCGCGGATGGCGCCTATAGCTTCCGCGGCATTCGTCCGGTGTCCTATCCAATCCCCGACGATGGCCCGGTCGGGCAGATGTTGGCCGCACTCGGCCGTCACCCCAACCGCCCAGCACACATGCACTTCCTGGTGACCGCCCCCGGCTATCAGACAATCGTAACACACACTTTTGTGGAGGGCGACCAATGGCTCACCTCCGACGCCGTATTCGGCGTCAAAGCCTCTCTTATCGCGTCGATGGAGCCCGGAACGGATACGGCGTGGAAATCGACCTTCGACTTCATCATGACCAGCGCGGGCGATGACTGAGCGGGGACGAGCTGCCGGGACGAGCAGAAGCCGTTCGTCCCGGGCGGTTCTTTTGCGGGACAGCTGACTACTGAACTAAAAGCGGAACTGCTCGGTCAGCACCCGTTCTTCCAGGCTGGTGCCCGGATCGAACAACAGCGTCACCCCGAACGAGCGATCTTCGCGCACCGTGACTTCCAGGACATTCTGGAATTCCTTGTTGTCGGCCACAGCGCTGACCGGACGCTTTGCAGCTTCGAGCGTCGTAAACTTCACCACCGCCCGGTTGGACAGGATGGCTCCGCGCCAACGCCGGGGGCGAAATGGGGAAATTGGGGTCAGGGCGAGAAGGTGCGCCTCGATCGGCAGAATAGGCCCATGCGCCGACAGATTATAGGCCGTGGAGCCCGCCGGCGTCGCCACCAGTACCCCGTCGCAAATCAGTTCATCGAGCCGCGGCGCGTCATCGACCATGATCTGGATCTTGGCGGCCTGGTAAGTCGAGCGAAAGAGTGACACTTCGTTGAGCGCAAGGGCGACCTGCCGGTGGCCTGAGGCGTCGAGCACTTCCATGCACAGCGGAAAAATGCGCGTTGCCTGCGCGCTGGCAAGGCGTTGGTGCAGGTCGTCTTCCGAAAAGGCGTTCATCATGAAGCCAACGGAGCCGAAATTCATGCCGTAGACCGGCGTTCCCGTGCGCATGACGCGGTGCAGTGTCTGCAACATCAACCCGTCGCCGCCCAGGGCAACGACGAAGTCCGCGTCCTCTATGGAATGCTCGCCATAGCGCTGGCGCAGGCGCAGGGCTGCAGCATCCGCCTCGGCGGTCAGATTGGTCACGAAGTGGATGCGCTTGCTTTCGCTGTCCGTCGAAATCACTGACCAAGCCTTTGTTGTGATAGCCCCATGGCGTCGCGGATGTGTACCTGAGAGTCCACTCTGCACGCCGGCCAGATGTACCAGCTTCCCTTGACGCTAGACAAACGCCTTGTGGCGGCCACGGGACCGACTTTAGGTCAATTGGCCCTGCGTTTCGTAAAGCCGTTGGGAACCGGCAAGATTTTTCTCTTCACGGCAAATGAGCGCAAAGCTGCGTCTTTCTAATCACGACTGTGTTGATAGTGTTTTGGCATTGTTACTCGGGAGGTTCCGATGAAACGGACAGCCAGGATTTTTGCCTACACTGCTCTAGCCGCATCGCTGGCCATGGGTTTTGCAGTCACTGCACATGCGCAGGACAAGACGCTCATCAACGTTTCCTATGACCCCACGCGCGAACTTTATCGCGAATTCAACGATGCCTTCGTCAAGCATTGGCAGGAAACCAAAGGCGAAAGCGTCGCCATTCAGGTCACCCACGGTGGCTCCGGCAGCCAGGCGCGCACGGTGATCGACGGACTGGAAGCAGACGTGGTCACGCTCGCCCTCGAAAGCGACATCAACGCCATCCCGGACGCCAATCCTGAACTGATCCCGGAAAATTGGCGGACCCTGCTGCCCAACAACAGCGCCCCGTACACGTCGACCATCGTGTTCCTTGTGCGCAAGGGCAATCCCAAGGGCATTTCCGACTGGGGGGACCTGATCGATGACGGCGTCGAAGTCATCACGCCGAACCCCAAGACCTCCGGCGGCGCCCGCTGGAACCTGCTTGCAGCTTGGGCCTGGGCTAAGGCTCAGGATGGTGGCAGCGATGACACGGCGCGTGAGTTCGTGACCGAACTCTATAAGCATGTGCCTGTGCTGGATACCGGTGCCCGCGGCTCCACCACGACCTTTGTGCAGCGCGGTATCGGCGACGTTCTTCTGGCATGGGAAAACGAAGCCTACCTCGCTCTTGAGGAACTGGGCCCCGATGCCTTCGACATCGTCACGCCTTCCGTCTCCATCCTGGCCGAGCCGCCGGTGGCCCTCGTTACAGGCAATGCCGAGCGCAAGGGCAACGCCGAAGTGGCCCAGGCCTATCTTGATTACCTTTATTCGGACGAAGGCCAGGCGATCGCTGCCAAGAACTATTATCGCCCGTCCAATCCGGATGCTGCCGCTCCGGAAGACATCGCCCGGTTTGGCGAGGTGAACCTCGTGACGATCGATGACTTCGGCGGTTGGCGCGAAGCCCAGCCCGCCTTCTTCGGCGATGGTGGCATCTTCGACCAGATCTACTCCGGCCCGACACAGTAAGGCCAAATACGCGGCCGGCTCCCAACGCCGGCCGCACCTGTCACCGCCTCAGCACACCGCATGGGAGACTGACATGGTTCATTTCTTTGGCATCTTTGACCCTGGTACTCTGGCACGCCGGCGTGAGCAAGAAGCCCCCGCCAAGGCCAATTTCTTCGGTGGCCTGCCAGACCTGGCCCAAGGGGCGGTCCCGCTGAGCCGCGCCGAACAGGACGCGTGCTATCTAAACTCCAAGGCCCCGGAACCGGACATCTCCGCCGATGCCCCGCAGCAGACCAGCGCGCCATTTGGCGACGACGAGCGTAGCTAGAGCTGCACGCCTTGAGGCCTTGGTTGCACCTGTTCAGTCTCCTTGAGCAGCCGTCCAATCGTCCGAAACATCCGTAGCCGTTCGTCGGCCGGCGCCCGACTCTGCGGACGCTCTGACGGCACGACCGCGATGTCATTGTAGCCGTCCAGCCCCATGGCCTCGCGCAACATCGGCAAGATCTCCTCGGGTTTTGCCGGCTTTGGCACAACCGTGGTCTTCTCGGCATCCACGCCGGACTTTGCCCGGGCTCCAAACAGCAACACTGCCATGCCGCGGCTCCGCAGTTCCTCAGCGAAGCTGAAAGCCTGCCGGCCGAACTGGGCACCATCGATCACCACGACATCCACCTTGCGCCGTCCAAGCAATTGCTGCGCGTAAAAAACCGTGGGTGCTGGCCCCAGTGCCGAAATTTGCTCCTGCTTGAGCATGTTGCAGAGGCGGGGCGCGAAATCCCGGTCCCCATCCACGACTAATACACGTTTGGAATGGATCATCTGGCCCTCCATGCAGGGGCCAATTCCTCAACCCGCCAAAGGGATGCATCGTCTTTGCAAATCCAGCGTTTGATCGCCGCCGTTTTAACACAGGCTATGGCGTGAACCTGCCGATACGCGGGATGCTTATCGGCACGCGGCCAAAAGGGCCCGTTTTTCAGAACAAGGTAATTGTCGTTGAGTCACTCTATCCGGCGCGAATACTCCACCAAGTTCGGGACACAGATTACGGGGCAAGGCGTCCGCTTTCGCCTCTGGGCTCCGGATCAGCAGTCCGTCCGCGTGCATATCCACGATTTAGACCGCGCATTTGACATGCAGACACGGCCACGCGGCTGGCTTGAGGCCACCGTAGCGGAGGCCCGGGCCGGAATGCGCTATACCTTTGAACTGCCCAATGGCCACCACGTGCCCGATCCGGCGTCTCGCTTCCTGCCCGAGGACGTTTTGGGCCCCAGCGAAATTATCGATCCGCTCGCCTTCGAATGGACGGATCGCGGGTGGACCGGGCGGCCGTGGGAGGAAACCATCCTTTATGAGTTGCATATCGGAACCTTCACGCCCGATGGCACCTTCCGCGCCGCAATCGAAAAGCTCGATTATCTCGTCGAACTTGGCATCAACACCATTCAACTTATGCCGGTCGCTGACTTTGCCGGGCGCTGGAACTGGGGATACGACGGCGCAAATCTGTTTGCGCCCGACAGCAGTTATGGCCGGCCGGAGGACATGAAGGCCTTCATCAACGCCGCCCACAATAAGGGGCTCAGCGTCCTGCTCGACGTCATCTACAACCACTTCGGGCCCAAGGGGAACCACTTGGGCGCCTATACCCCGCTGACTCGTAGCGACGTGCGCACCCCCTGGGGTGAGGCCCTCAATTATGACGGGGACGATGCGGCCATGATCCGCGAATTGGTCTTTGCCAATGTGCGCTACTGGCTCGAAGAGTATCATCTTGATGGCCTGCGGTTTGACGCCACCCATGAAATTCATGATGAGGGTCCACGCCATATTCTGATGGAACTTGCGGAGCAGGCACGTGCTGCAACCGACGGCCGCTATGTTCACCTCGTACTGGAAAATTCCATCAACCAGGTCAACTGGCTGAAGCGACGCGAAACCGGCGCTGTCTGGCTCTATGACGCCCAGTGGAGCGACGATATCCACCACGCCATTCACGCCGTGACGACTGGCGATCCCGGCACCTACTACGAGGACTTTATCGGCCGCATCGACCTCGTGGGTCGTGCCCTCGCCGAGGGCACAGCCTGGCAGGGCGAATATATGGAACATCACCAGGAGCACCGGGGCGAACCCAGTGCCTACCTGCCGGCGACGTCCTTTGTTTCGTTCACGCAGAACCACGACCAGGTCGGCAACCGCCCGTGGGGGGAACGCGTGTCGACCCAACTGCCCGATGAAGCACTGCGGATGTGGAGTGCCATCATGCTCCTTTCCCCGCAAATTCCGCTGCTCTTCATGGGTGAGGAATGGAAAGCGGGTACCCCCTTTATGTTCTTTTCCGATGTGGGCGACGATCTTGCAGACGTCATCCGCAAAAGCCGCAAGGAGGAATTGAGCAACTATCCCGAGGCGCAGGCTGGCAATCTCCCCGATCCTATGTCCATCGATACCTTCAAGGCCTCCAAGCTCGACTGGAACGAGCCGGAGCGCGCGCAGCACAGCGCCATGCTCGCCCACTATCGAAAGCTGATCGCTTTGCGCAAGGAGGCGATCATCCCGCGGCTCCATGGCATGGCGGGACATTCCGGGCGGTATGAAATTCTCAGCGATCGCCTGGTTCGCGTGGCCTGGACCCTGGGCGATGGGTCGACGCTGGACCTGATCGCCAATTTCGGCGCAGACCCGGTCGACAACATCTGCATCTGGAGCGAAGGCCACCTCTGGCTCGAAGGCACCGCGGGCAGCGACACGATCGGCGGCTGGTCTGCGGCGTTCCGGCTCACGGAATCGGAGGTCCGGTAAACCTCCGTAGCCCCGGGCCGGCCTGCACTGGTCCGGGGCGCTTCACCGCATTGTCCGCCGCAGACGATTGCCTTCCCCTACGCGTCCGTCCAATCTGCCCTGGTCGCTTCGCGCGGGCAGGGGGAAACCATGAGTCTGATCACCTATCTCACCACGATCGAGTTTGGGGCTGGCACGTTGTCCACTTTGCCGGGCCACGTCTCGGCGCTCGGGATCCAGCGCCCGCTGCTGGTGAGTGACCACGGACTTGCCGCCTCAGGCTATGTCGACAAGGTTCGTGAACTGCTCGGCGCCAAAGCGCCGCTATTTCTCGACGTCCCGACCAACCCGACGGAAGAAGCTGTCGAGGCAGCAGCGGCGCTGTTCAGGTCAGAGGGCTGCGATGGCATTATCGCTTTGGGTGGTGGATCGCCCATTGACCTGGCCAAGGGCGTTGCCCTGTTGGCCACGCACGACGGCCCGCTTGAGGCATACGCGGCTGTCCTCGGGGGCATGGAGTGCATAGAACCGCATGTGGCGCCGGTGATCGCAATCCCGACCACGGCTGGAACCGGCGCGGAGGTGGGCCGGGCGGCGCTCCTGACCCTGAAGGATGGCCGGAAACTCGGCTTCATCAGCCCTCATCTGATTCCCAAGCGGGCCATCTGCGATCCGGAATTGACACTTGGGCTCCCACCGAAGCTAACGGCTGCCACGGGCCTCGACGCGCTCTCACACTGCATCGAGACACTATTCTCCCCGCGCTTCAACCCGCCAGCCGAAGCCATCGCCCTCGACGGGGCAGGCCGCATCTGGCGGAATATCACGCGCGCTTACGCCAACGGCGGTGACATCGAGGCCCGCTCCGAGATGATGATGGGCTCGCTTCAGGGCGGGCTGACCTTCCAGAAAGGCCTGGGCGCAGTCCATTCGCTGTCACACGCGCTCGGCGGGCTCAAGGCCGTTTCACTGCACCACGGCACTCTGAACGCGATCCTGATGCCCGAAGTTCTTGCCTTCAATTCCGACGCCGCACCGGAAAAGCTCAGTCGTCTTGCCGCCGCGCTTGGCTTGGACGAGGGGCTTGCGATCCCTGACGCCCTGCGAAATCTCAATCGCCAGCTCGACATTCCCCCGGGGCTACGGACCCTCGGGGTCAGTTCGGAAATGCTGGATCGCGTAGTTGCGGGAGCCCTGGCCGACCATAGCCACCCGACCAATCCCAAGCCGCTTTCCGCCCAGGACTATCGCGCCATCCTCGACAGGGTAATGGTCTAGTCCGCACAACGGCGTCCAAAGCAAAACGAGCGGCCCCTGGCCGCTCGCGTTCGTGTCTTCCAAGGCAACTGCCCATCATTTCAGGACAGCGCGACTATCCTTGCGCGCCAGACGGGCCAGCAGGTGGTCAACCTCCTCACGAGCCTTGGGACCGAGCGCAGCACCCGGACGGCGTTGCGCGTCGCTGGCGATGACGCCGCGGCGCATCAGCGTGTACTTGCGCACGGCCAGACCAACCGCAGGCTGCTGCTCGTAGCGGATGAGGGGGAGGTGGGCGTCGAAGAGATCATGCGCTGCTTCGTGCTCTCCGGCATTGGCCAACCGCACGGTTTCGGCGAGCATGTCGGGAAACGCGTATCCTGTCATTGCGCCATCGGCGCCGCGCTTCATTTCGAAATCGAGAAAAATTCCGCCATTACCGCACAGGATCGAAATGTGGCGCATGCGCCCGTCCTGCTCGAACTTGCGGAGTGCGGTGATCTTTTCGAGTCCCGGCCAGTCTTCGTGTTTGAGCGACTGGCAGCCCGGATTGGCCTCGACGATGCGGCGAATGACTTCGGGTGTCATCTGCACAGACAGAGCCAGAGGGAAATCCTGGAGCACGAAAGGCACATCGCTTCCGATAGCCTCGGTAGCCTGGGCGTAATAGCCCACAATCTGGTCGTCGGTGCGCAATGTGTTGGGCGGGGCAATCATCACACCCTTGGCCCCCATATCCATCACGGCATGGGTCAGCGAACGCATGGATGCCAGGCCAGGTGATGAAACGCCCACGATGACAGGCAGGTCCGAGGCCCGCGTGATGAAGCGGCGGGCAACTTCGAGCGACTCCTCGGCATCGAGCTTTTGGGCCTCGCCCATCATGCCCAGGATGGTGATGCCGGTGCAGCCGGCCTCAAGGTAAAAGTCGATAAGCCGATCCATCGACTCAAAGTCGATGGATCCGTCCGGGTGGAAAGGCGTTGCGGCAATCACGTAGACGCCTTTGGCCTGGGAAAGATCGTTCATGCTGCACCTGCCTTTTTCGCGTGCCTGACGGCCGAGAGTGTTTCGTCTGAATAACTTTGCTGGAGGGAAGCTGCTGTCACCACGCTCGCCCTTTGCCCCCCAGATCAGCCTCCCGAGTTTAGCCCGGCGAACAATAGCCGGTCTCAGAGAAGCCAACTCCAAGCCACTAAATATTGTATAACAATAAAACGATTTGATGGTGCCTGCAAGGGCGGCAGGTTTATGATCGGGCGCATGGCCTAACGCGCCGCCTGCGCGCCCCATGCACATTTTTGATGCAGCCACGCCTCGACAAGCCCGGCCAAATTGTCTAACATTTTTACATTATAGAAGAGGTGATGATGTCTTTCACGTATTCGGCGCGAACAGCACTGGTTCTGGGCGGCAGCAAGGGTCTGGGCTTTGCCATCGCAAATTCCTTGGCCTCAGCTGGGGTGATGGTAGGCGTGTCGAGCCGCGACTTGCAATCGGCTCAGGACGCAGCCAGCAAGATCGGCGAGCAGGCGCGTGGTTACAGCTGTGACACGGGCCGTCAGGACAGCATCGATGCTCTGTTCGACGCAGCGATGGCCGATCTGGGCAGTGTTGATATCCTCGTCCTCAACAGCGGCGGGCCCAAGCCCTCTAAGGCGCAGGGCGTGAGGTCGGAGACCTGGCGTGAGGCTTTTGAAGCACTCTTCGTCGGGCCGGTGCGACTGGCTGACAAGGTCCTTCCCGGCATGGTCGACCGCGGCTTTGGCCGCATCATCTCCATCATCTCCTCCGGCGTCATCGAGCCAATCCCAAATCTAGGCGTATCCAACGCCGTTCGTCCCGCTTTGGTCGGTTGGGGCAAGACCCTTGCCAGTGAGGTGGCCGCCAATGGCGTCACAGTGAACGCCATTGCTCCAGGGCGCATTGCGACCGACCGTCTGGCGAGCATTGACGAAAATGCCGCCAAGCTCGGCAACAGGAGCATCGACGAGGTGCGCGCAGCCTCCCAGTCCCGCATTCCCGTCGGTCGCTATGGCCGTCCGGAGGAATTCGCCGCAGCGGCCCTTTATCTGGCGTCCGACCAGGCGTCCTTCGTGACGGGGTCGGTTTTGCGCGTCGACGGCGGGCAGATCCAGTCCGCGATCTGACGATCTGACCGACCTCACGGTCAATCTTGGCGGCGAAAGGGTCCCCAATGGCTTTTGAAACTCCGGACCTCGTCATTCGCGGCGGCACAGTGGTTTCAGCGCATGGCCGCGCCGTCGCCGATGTCGCCATCGTCGGAGAGCGCATTGTCGCCATCGGCGAGGGCCTGCCGCCCGGCCGGACGGAAGTCGACGCCCGAGGTCGTTATGTCCTGCCCGGAGGGGTCGATAGCCATGCCCATATCGACCAGATGTCCGCTGCGGGTATTCGCACCGCCGACGATTGGGAAAGCGCTACCCGTTCGGCCGCTCTTGGCGGCACGACAAGCGTCTTGGCCTTCGCCGCCCAGCACCGGGACGGCAGCCTGAGCGAAGCGGTCGCGGACTATACCCGTCGGGCCGCCAGAGGCGCCGTCATCGACTACGGTTTCCACCTCATGATCGGCAATCCGTCGAGCGAAACTCTGAGCCGCGACCTTCCGGCCGCCATCCAAGCGGGGCACCGCTCGGTCAAGGTCTTCATGAGTTACGACTCCCTCTTTCTGGGCGACGAGCAACTGCTGGACGTGATGAGCGTCGCCAAGGAGCATGGCGCACTGATCTGTGTCCACGCGGAAACCCACGGCATCCTGTCCTTTGCCAGTAAGCGCCTAATTGCTGCAGGCAAGACGGCTCCGGCCTTCCAGCCGCAAAGCCATCCCCGCGTAGCCGAAATGGACGCTATAGAACGCATCATTCGCATGTCGGAGCTCCTGGCCCAGCCGGTGATGATCTTCCATGTCTCTACCAGTGAAGGGGCCAAGGCCATCAGGCGGGCGCGGGGCAGGGGCAGCCAGGTTTATGCCGAGACCTGCCCGCATTATCTGCTGCTTGACGAAACGGTAACAGACCGGCCCCTACCGGAAGCAGCCAAGTTCATCTTTTCGCCGCCGCCGCGCCGGCCCGTCGACCAGCAGGCTCTCTGGCATGCGCTCAAGCTCCGGGACCTTTCCATTATTTCGTCGGACCACGCGCCCTATGCACTGACGGGCGAAGCAAAGCTCAAGGCCGGCCCCAATGCCAGTTTCAAGCAGATTCCCAACGGCATCCCCGGCATCGAACTGCGACAGGCCTTGATGTTTGACGCCATTGTCCAAGAGGGCAGGGAAGACCTCGAAGGCTTTGTCGCGCTCACCGCCACCAATCCGGCACGTCTATACGGACTTGCCCCCCGAAAGGGCCAGATCAGTATTGGTGCAGATGCCGACATCGTGGTCTGGAATGCGGACGTCGAGCGTCTCATCGACGACAAGACCACATCCGATCGCACCGGCTATTCGCCCTATGCCGGCCGTAAAGTGCGCGGCCTGCCCGAAACCGTCGTCCGCCGGGGCGAAATCCTGGTCCAGGACGGAAACCTCAGCGCCGAACCAGGCTCCGGCAAGCTCCTGACCCGACCACCGTTCAGCCCCCCGGTTTTCTGAAAACGCGATTCGAACCAGCACCCCGAAGCCACGCTAGGCGGCAGCGGTGCGCGCCAATGCGCCGCAAACACGGCAAAGAAAACTCAAGAGATCACACTGTCCGTGTGACGGCTTACAGCCCCATAGTCAGGCACATTACAAATCGACCCTGTAGCTGAGGCTTAAGTCACGTTGCACAGTTGCCGCTATGCCGGGGCTGTAAGAGTGCCACGGCTAAGTCATTGATAGCCCTCGAACCTGCGATCTAAGACTGCAACAGTTCCGACTGTAAGACTGCAACGATAGTGAGGTTTCCGCTATAAGAATGCAACGGTGTGCATCAGGGTCAGACAAGAACGCCGTCGACGTTACCCGTCGACGGCGTTGGCCATACCCCAACGGATGGAGCGAACAGCTCAGGCCTGGAGTATCCCCGTGCAGTCCGAGCGTAGATAGAAACGACTTCTCTGGCCGGCGAAATCGAATGCGCTTGGCGGAAGATCCGGGCAGGAAGCCGAAAGAGGTCCGCCCTTTCCCCACCCCAACGCCCGCTTTAGTTCCGGGGTCGAGACGTACCTCGCTGCGAACTGTTCAACGTCCTTGCGCAGGAACTTCAACGGCCTGGTTTTGGCACTAGGCGACAGGATCTTGTTCTTGACCAGTTGGGCGACGACGACGATGTCGGAGTCTAACATCTGCGCCGCGACTTGCGTCGTCACCTGGTCGGGAAGTGCAACATCGGTCCGAACAGAAGGGTGATCATGGAGCAGCGCAATGAACGCTGCCGGATCGGGAACCAAAACTTCACGCAGCCAGTCGGAGGGATCTGGTCGGCTGCATAGAACATGGGCGGCTCCGGACCAGATAAGATGCCAGGCAGCGGCACGGGGAAGCGGACGAATGCCGCTATTCCTCAGCACGGTGGCGACAGGGCAGAGGTCATCGCCTTCGGTCGACCTGCCGAGCCTGGACTGGAACTGCTCCATGAGCTGGCGGACAGCGGATCCCGAATAGCTTGTGTTCGCCTTGAGCAGAAGCGATGCAGGAGACTGGATGGGCTGGAGCAAACCAATCTTGCCAATGCCGTCCACCACGTCCATGCCCGCCCTCAGCATGGATGCTGCGAGTCCGATCGACACCGCATCCTTAACTACCGGGATCAACGAAGCGAACTCCTCCTTTGTCTTCGGGATTTTCTCGGAAGAAAGATCCCCCCCGGCCCGGATCACCGATTTCACATGTTTGACGAAGGTGCGCGTCCGGGCGTGATCGACATGGAACTCCCTGGTGAGGTCCCACGCCACTAACCACGCGAACGATCCGGCGCGTCGCCGACGGGTGACCTTGCGTATGTCCAGCCTCATGCCTTGCAGCAAGGATTTCGCGGAGGGAGAAATATGCGGGCATTTCACGAGACGATCGTAGCCGGTGCAGGCCATAGGTCTGTCGACGGTCCAGTGAGGAGCATCCTTCCTGGTCAGCGTGCTGTCCGACCAAGCATGGAAAGCGTCCACGCCACCCGCCAGCACCCTACCGGCTTCATAGAGCGCATCGGCATGCAGCGGCAGCGACGAGGGCAACAATGTTCCGGAAAGTCCCGAGGTCGCGAGCCCCATCTCGGTGAGGAGATGGAATATCTCACTAGGCGCCAATCCCCGCCAGGGATCGGGAAAGAAGCGGACCGACTGCTCCCGCACTTCGGCACGTGGATCCAACAGGCCGGCCACGGCACGAAGAACGTCATGCTGCTCCTCCGGCACCATCGGTTGGCGGTGGTCGCGAAGGTCTGTGCATGGCAGCCCCCGGCCGTCGCGGCAGTGGTCACACTTCTCGGGACCGAACAGGTTGCGCCAGCGCAGCTTGTTTCCGCAGACCGGGCAGGTGTCGAGCAGCAGTTCCATGGTGGAGCTGTCGAAGGACAAGGGGCGTACATCCCAAAGGGCACGATGGTAGCGGTTCAACTCCAAAGCCATCGGCGAAACACGCCTTCGCTCGCGCTCCAGGAAGGTCAACCGCAGGAATTGCCCGTGGAAGTTGACACCACGAGTGCCGTTGTCTCCAATCCGCGCCGGGGGATGCAGGCGGAACCGGACCTCGTCCGTGCTAGTACCGAGTCGGGCAGCGAGGCCCTCGACCTGCGCGTCGGTGAGTTCCGAGCTGGCCATGAAATCGGGCCGGTTGCTCGCTACGCCGGCACGGGCGGCGGCTGCGCTGAAGTTGGAAAACACCGTGCGTCCGAACAAACGGTTGAACAATCCGGCAAGACTTTCGTCGGGTTCAGGCTGCATGGTGATGAAGGCGGGAACGACCTTTCCTGGCTCGACGAGCTTGTCCTTGCTGTACCGCCAGGTCATTCGGCTGCCTTCATGCTGATGGCCTCGATCGCCTCAAGCTTCATCTGCGTCTTCTTGGACGCGCTGGTGCTGGCAAAGGGATCCGGGCCCGGCTTTTCCAGGGCGCGGTTCCAGGCGCGGAATGCCTTCGCCACATGGGTCCAGTCCAGCAGCTGGCCTTCTTCGAACGACTGTTCCAAGGCGATGCGAAGGATACGAACGACCGTCCCCACCACGCCCCGCGCCATGTCGTAGACGATGGCACGCGTCGCCACGTCGCCGATCATGTTGAGCGGCTCCGTTATCACCTTCTTGGCAAGCATCTCCTTCTCGAAGCGCCCCACGAATTGCATGAAATACTGGACGTCTTCGGGGTCATCGAGGGATGCCGGTCCGAAGTCGACGATGCGCTTCTGACGGGAATGGTTCTCGCTGAATTGCAGGAGCCTCTTCACCCTGTCGGTACCCACCAGAACCAAGCTGAAAAGTCCATCGTTGACGAAGCTCTTCATGGCCGTAGCCATGGAGTCGAGAAGCACGGGACCGGCGTTCTGGATCATGCTGTGGCATTCGTCGAGGATGACGATACGCGTCTTCCTGGCGCGAGCCTTCTCGAGCAGGTCCATGTTGACACGGGCCTCCGAGTAATCCCGCTGGCACAGGACCTCCTCGGAGGCGGCAATGTCCCCAAAGGCAAGCAGAATCGCCGCCTGAAGGTGACGGGTGGACTTAACGGAATTGCGGACCGTCACGACGAGCACCGGAACCTCGTCCGGTTCCAGGCAGGGGTCGGAAAGGACGGCATCCACATAGGTACTCAACGACTTGGTCTTGGTCGCACCCGAAGGACCGATCACCGGCAGCAGGTACAACTCTTCCGCTTTCAAGGGGCGCCCCCCGGCAGCAGCGGCCCGCTCTTGGTAGCGCCGGGACGCACGGGTGGTCTCATGCATGAGGTTGCCCAGGGCGGTGTGCAACTGGGTCTTGCGGGGATGGTCGACCAAGATGGACTCGAAAAGGTCCATCTTGCGGTCTTGTTCGGGGGTCCACGTCACTTCCACTCTCCGTCCAAGTCATAGGGGTTGCGTTTGGGAGCCTTCGCCGCCGGCGGCAGGAAGAACCCCTTTTCTGGCTTGGCTGGTGGCGGGGCGGTCTCAGTCTCCTCCGAGGCAGTGGCACGCTTCTGCAAGGCCTTGCGCATCTTGGCCTTGGTCTTCTCGCCACCGCGCAGGGTGCTGACGGGTTTCTGCGAGGAATTGGCGCGAGTGAGCGCCGGCAGGTCTACAGGCTGGGCATTGCCATAGACCGAAGGCTCCGCCTCAGCGAACCTCACCACGCCTTCGATGACGGTGGGCGTCTCCTGGGCCATGCCGCGCCGGGCATCTGCACCGGTGCGCCGCGGGGTGAGCTGCGCCAGTTCTTCCCAGGCACGGCGCAGGCTATCACGGGCTAGGAGACGGTCCTCCTCGGACGAATACTCGAGGTCCAGTTCCTTGGCGTGCTCACGCACGCGATCGGCAGCCCAGAAGCTGAGGCCACGGGTCATGGTCTGGTCCACGTTGGGCAGCGTCACGTATCGTTTAGGGTCGGCGCCCTCGTTCCAGACGTCGATCTTGCTGCAGTCCGCGGGGTTTATCTTGATCTTCACCCGTGCCCGGACCTGGCCGTAGGTCTTGGTGGTAAGGGACTTGATCGGCTGGAGGCGGACCATGTCGTTGAGGATTTCGGTGGTGAGTTCGGCGTCATGGAAGCGCATGTTGCGGTACTTGACGCCGGCACGGCTGATGGAGGCTTCGTCTACTTTCCCGAGCAGCTGGTCGAGGGCACCGAAGTCATCGACGAACTCGCGCCCGTGCCGCTCGATGCCCTCGTCCCAACGCCGTGCGGGCACGGCGTTGATCCCCTCGTGCAGCCGATAGTGGTACTGGTCGATGATGAAGCGATGCAGGAAATACTCGAGGTCGCGATGATAGACCGGCTTCTCGTTTTGAGGATTGAGCCGGGCTTTCCGCATGGTCGTCACGTCGTAAGGGACGGCAGCAGGTAGCTTGTGGAAGAAGTCGTTGAGCGTGTCGAAGATCTTCTCCCCGATGGCCTTGTGGCCGGGGGAGTGGATTGGGGAGTAATGAAGTTCGAAGCCGATGTCTTCGCCCGCATCCCTGAGGCTGCCCGACAGGTGCGACCAATCATTGTCGATCAGGATGGTGTTCGGCAGGATCCAGCAGTCGTATGGGCGCTGAATATCCGGATAAAGCGTCTTCACATACGTCTTGGGCATGAGGACGTGCTTGATGACCGTGGCCATCGAATAGATAGACGGGGGTTCCGCGCTCAGGAGGAAGCCGACGATGCAACGGCTGTAGACGTCGATGGCGACCGTCAACGTCGGTCTGCCGAGCGGAATTCCGTTGTCGTCCAATAACACCCACGTGTCGACAACCGTGTGGTCAATGATAACGAGCTCGCCGGGCGCCGTAGCGTCGAGGTGGGTGGAGACACCTTTCCATGCCTGGTTGGCCTCGTGCGCGGAATACTTCCTTGCGTGGTTCTCCTTGCAGTTGCTCGCCTTGATGCGGCGGTAGAGCGTGCTGGCGTCCTTGGGAGGGCAAAGCTTGGACAGCCCAGCCGTCTTGCGTTTCGCGTTTTCCTTCTTGAGCTCGGCGATCAGGTAGGCCCAGGCATCCTTTTTGTCCCGCGAGCGCAGTTCCCAGTAGAAATCCACCGCGTCAGTCAGCATGTCCTCAATCGTCAGGTCGAGGCGCATGCGCTTAGTGCGGCCCCGCTTGGACATGAAGTCTTTCAGGCGGCGGGCTCCGGGAGCTCCATTCCGTTGGATCGCCCGACGCAGGGTATCGGCGGAAAACTCATGGGTGAGCCCCTTTCGTTGGGCATCCTCTCGCTTGCGCTTGATGAGCTTGTTCAAGCCGGCATTGCCGAGCCCGATACTGGTGTCGGCATCGAAGGCGCGAACGTAGAACTGCAGGGTTTTCGCACGCAACACGTCTTCAGGCTTCGCGTCCGGGGAGACCTCGTCGGCTTCGACCAGCGGGCGGCCCTTGCGGTCGCGGCGATCACGCAGGCGAACTACCTCGCCGCGACCGAGCTGGTCTATCAGATCCGCCTCCGCTACCTGAATCTCCTTCCCGGTGCCATGGCGCTGCAAGAGCAGGATGCTGTCGGCAAGCTCGCGAACGAAGCGGTACATGCCGTCCGAAAACGCGAAAACTTCGTCGGTCCTGATCTTGAGGGTGATACCTTTTCCCATCACGATAACTCCATTGTGAGTGCGTCGAACTGGATGTCCGAGCCAAACAATTCAGGCAAATTGCGGAGCATCGAAGGGGGGCCGGGGTCGACGATGAGCTTAACCGGGGAATCGATCTCGATGCGGCGGGTCAGGTCGATGAAGGCGGTGCGGCCCACGATCAGGCGGTGCAGCAGGGTCACAGCGTCACACGGCTCGTAGATCCCGCCCGCGGCAAGAGCCTCCACGGCCTTGCCGAAGGGAAGCGTACCCCCTTCGTGCTGGGCGGCCTCTTGGAAGCGCATGCGATCGGCGGTCGTCACACGGCGCTTGTTACGTAGGCAGATCATACGGGCGTTCGGCCAAAGGGGCTTGATCTCGAGATCCTTGTCCTGGGAAAGGCGGAGGAAGCGCCAGCCGAGGCTGGCGTACACCTGCTCGGCCATGGCCAGCTTCTCGGCGTACCGCGAAGAGAGCGTGAACTGCTCCTCTGTCTGCTTGGTCTCGACCACTTCGATCGTGCCATCCTCGGTCTGTCTGATCGCATCCGGAGTGTAGAGGAGGGCTTTGGCGCGATCGCTCAGCATGATCTCCAACCGATGAGGCTGATGCTGGTAGTCGACGATGCGGGGGTCGGCCTCGCAGATGCGCACGTGCATACGCTCGTGATCCGCTTCGCAGGGCTGGCCATAACCGGCCTTAACCGATGGGAAGACGCTGGTGGCACGAACGGAGCCATGACCGACGATGGTGCGGAATGCGCCCCCCGAAGGTGCCATGACGATGCGGGCGGACGTTTGGGGCACGCGCGCCGATTTTTCGAAGGCGGATTTCTTGTCCAGATACATGTGTGTTCTCCGCCAGCCAGTTGGCGCAGCTGTCGGGCTGCGCTAACTTCACCGGTGACCGGGTTGGCCGGAACGTTCGTCGTGATGGGAACCTATTTGCGAGCCCGGGCCATCAGGGCCGCGGCACGGACCTGGCGCTCCGCCCACCCGCGGGCACGGCGTCCCCTATGACCCGGGACGATGCGGGTGGTGTCGAGGCTGGCATGCAGCTCGGCGGGATCGCAGAAATCGCACTCGATCGGCACGCCCTGGAGGGTTTCGGGGTCGGTCGCGATCGCCTCCTTCACGGCGGCACAGACAAACGCGGCCATCTCGCTTTCCTTGGCAATAGCGGTGGCCAGGATGAGCCGGGTAGCCGAGTCCATCACGGCGATCAGATAAGGGCGTGTGCATTTGATCGAGTGATCGAGAGCGCAAGAGTCAACGACGAGGATACGTTCGTCGTTCGGAACGGTAGTACCCATGGCGGGGGGCAATACCTTGCGAGCGTATTCCGCAGTCGAAGTGATTTCATTCGAGTCTAAGACAGGCATGAGTTCTCCTCTCACGCCCGGAGAATGCTTGACGCGGTGAAGCGGCCAGCACATACTCTCGGACGTGATCTCGGGCCGTAAGGCCGGTTTCATGGCAGCGGGCCTTGCGGTCCACTGTGATGCACGGGTTGGCTGTGAAGCCGGGCTGTGTGCGCTGGGCCTGGTGGTCCAACGTGATGTTCGAGTCGGCTGTGAGGCCGGTTCTGCATGGATCGGCTGCGAGGCCGGTGGCAGCGGGCCGCAAGGTCCATTGCCGAGATTGAGACGTACCCAATTGCTTGCAGGCTGTTTGGGGGTCCGTCGGTATTTCAACGCCCTGGAGAAATCCGGGGCGTTTTTATTTTTCGGTATCCTCTTCGGAGTAGGCTCCGTTCGAATCCGCCATCATCTTCTGCGGAAAAGCCCAGGGTTGAAAAGGCCCTCCATCATTTTTTCTGGCAAGGTCGCAACGGGAATGGTCGAGTCCTGACTCCACCTTATTTCGATTTATTAATGTTTTACTTTAAGAGCGCTATGCGCCGGTTGGCATTGGCGTTGGGCCGAGACTCAACCGTGCCAGTCGGGTCTGGTGACGCCTTGCAACCGTTTCAGCAACTCGGCTCCGTGATTCGCCCACTCAATGTTGACACCATGAAAAAATGAGAAATTCAGGTATCCACAGGTTTGACCCGAAATCGTTCTTTGTTGCTGGAAAGTCACACTAAGGTCCGTTCGGGTGAGCTCCTTTGGTAGGGGTAGCGGGGCTTACGCTCTCGGTTCCGCTGCCGACAATGGCCATGATTTCATCGCGTTTGACGGTTCTTCGCGCCAGCAATGCGTCAGATAGCCTGCAGAGCGCATCCCGATTCGCGGTGAGCGTCTTCAGGGACCTGTCGGCCAGAATGCCGAGTCGGGTCTCGACTGCATGGCAGGCGATGGGGTCGCGCATGAGGTGCAGCATCACCTCATCGGGTTCGCAGCGCCAACGTGGCGTGCCGTCGATCAGGCCGAGAGTGAGGTAAGCGACCGCCAACGTCTGAACCGCCAGCGCCAGGTCGCTCGAGGCGGAACCGCCCGCACCCGAGCTGGGGGAGCCATAGATGAGAATCTCGGCTGCCCGTCCGGCCAGAAGCATCTCCACCCTGTTCTCGAGTTCGACAATGGTCTCGATTCGCGTTCCTGCTACCGCCAGTTGGGTGTGACCGCCGCTGTTGGCGCCGGCACCACCGGGTTCGATTGTGACCAGGTTCAGGCTCTCGGGCATGTGCAGTGCGGCAAGGAGGGCATGGCCGGACTCGTGGACGGCGATACGCCTCGCCACTTCGGGCGATGTTCCCCCGCCGGGCATCAGGACCGACTTGAGGTCGTCGAGCGTGATCTCCCGGTCGGCGCGGCGGGCCCGGCGGCGGGCGCTGCGGACGACATCCATGATGTCCGCACCCGTCATCGCGCGACTGGCGCAGATCGCGGCGACGTCGCCGAGGTCGGCACCAGGGAGTGCCGAGCCGAGGTGATGCCGGAGGATGCGCACTGCTCCATCCGGACCTGGCGGACCCAGGAAAACGGCTCGTTCGAGGCGCCCGTTTCGTAAGATGGCGGGCGAAATCGCATGCAGCCGATTTGTCGCTCCGACCACGATGACGCCGGCCCTCTCGGCCACCGCACCGTCCAATGCAATCAAGAAATCGGCGACGACCGGAGCCCAATAATCCCTATTCTTGCTGTCAGTGGCTTCAAGATTAGGCACCTGGTCCAGCTCATCCAGGAACAATAGGCATGGCGCGGCGGATCTCGCCCGCTCGAATAGATCGCGCTGTGCGCGAATGACAGTATCAAGATAGCCGGTTGTACTGGCGAACAGGTCGGCAATGCTGCCGATGACAACCGGAATGCCGAGATATTGCCCCAACGACCGGGCGTATGTGGTCTTGCCCGTGCCCGGCGGGCCATGGAGGACAATACCGCGATCGACGTCGGCCCACCCGATCCGGTGTGCGGCGACGTCTGCCAGGTCGATCTTGAGGTCCTGCGCCCAGAGACGAGCGTCACCGAATTCGACAGCCTCCTCCATGGAGGGCAGGACCTCGTCGCCGCGGGTCATGCCGGTCTTGTTGGCGATGGCCCGGCCAAGCTTCTCCACCACGCCGGCGGCCTCCGCCTGGAAGGAAACGAGGGAGCAGATCTCGTCGAAGTCGAGGGCGCCGACGTTGAGTGCATCGAGGCCGCGGGGAACCGGACCGGTGCAGACGCTCCGCAGAAAACGTCGCAGCAAGGCCGGGTCCGGAGCGGGCACTGTCACCGTCATGGATGCCACGGTGCGCAGCAACGGTGGAAGGGTAGACGGCGTGACCGCCACCCCGACCACAACGTGACCGGCTTCCAGATGGAATTTGACGGCCTTGCGGTCGTCCTTAGCCGCCTTTGGGCCGCCGGGGTAAACCGAATGGACCGTCTCGTGCAGCTCCGCAATGGCCTCGCCGATCGGCTCCTGCCATTCCGTCGAGGGCACTACGACCACCAGGTGCCCGCTCGTGCCCTTGGCCAACGCATTGCGTACCGACTTGGGGAGAGTGCGCTCGATGACGAGATCGGCCAGCCGCTCCTGGATCGTGCGCTCGTCCTTGGTGTTCTTGATCGTCCTCATCTCATGCTGCTCCTCGGGAAAAACCAAATCGTCGAGCTCACCCATGCTATTTCTCCCCGGTGCCGCGCGGCTCGAGCAGGTAGTACCGGCTCATCGTCCTCGCCCAGCGTTCGTCCCCGTCGATGGCGAAAAGCTCGGAAGTGATCGCAGGGCGATGGTCCGCGATCCTCGGATGTCCTCGGACCGTGCCGACAAGGGCGATGCCGGAGCGCGACAGCACACCCCATTCCCCGAGCGTGGGCGCCTCCGCCAATTGCGCGGCAGACGGAGCGTGACCGGATGCAAGCCGGCGAAGGTCCTCCGCCAAGGCTTCGAGTCGATCCGCGGTGGCGAGGGGATCGGCGCCTAAAAAGTTCACGGCCTGGTGGCGCCGGCTCATAGCGGCTGCACCAGGTGCACTTCGGTGGCGGGAAGGATCGGCTTGTCGAGGTCGACATAGAGGCCGCCTTCGACGACCAGGGCCATTATGGCCGAGATCGGCTCCTCCCCGCGTACCATCACCGCCAGGTCCAGCAAAGGTGCGCTGCCGCCGTTGTCGATCAGGTGGGCCAACAGCTTCATGCGGTCGGTCAAGCCGATCTCGGCACCTTCGGCACCCGAGATCATCATGGCGTTGGTCAGGCGGGGCTCGCGGCGGATGAACGATTCCGGCACCAGCACGATCGTGTGGCCCATGGTTGCGGCCAGTGCCTTCAGTTCCAAGAAGGCATGCCTGCCATGGCCGCGCCAGGCCGCGTTGCAAACGCAGACCAGGTAGACCTCGCGCCGGCCAAGGGCGACCTTGATGGCGGTGAAGTCCTCCGCGGCGATCATGAGATCATCGGCCAGGTCGTCAGGCACCCGATCGTCGGTGAGGCGCCTGACCGAAGGGTGGACCAGGACCAGGGCCTCCGCGGACTGGCGCAGGGAACGACGGCGTGGTCCGGAGGTAGCGCCGGCATGGGCAGGGCCGGACGGTAGGCGTGCAGCATCGGCATCGAGCATGCGAGGTCTCCATGTTGAACGAAAACGGTGAGTTCGAGAGCGAAGACGAGCTGGCGTCTAGGTCGCCGGGTCGGTCATGATCTCGTAGGGCAGTCCGTAGGACTTGAGCATGTGCCCGAGGTCCCGGACTTTGAAGGTCATGGGGTCCGTTCCGGCAGGAAAGCGGATGAACCCGCCGTCTTCGGCTTCGACGATCTCCAGCTCATGGCGGTCGAAGCCGGCGCGATAGATCAGTTGCGACAGCAAGGCCTGTGCTTCCGACGAAGCATTCGTCGCGTTTGCGGGCATGAGGTTTCCTCCGGCTCGAAAGCTCGAGACCATCAAGAAGGTCGATGACGCGGACGGATCAGGAGAAGCAGTCGTGACCGGTGAGCAGCTGCATCGCCCGGCATCCAACGGGATCCCCGACGTGCTTGTCGTAGCAGGCCAGGTCGACGCCCATCCGCACCGGATCGCGGATCAACTCGATCAAGATCCGGGCCTTCTCGCTGGTGGCATCGCGGACGGGAAGCATGGCTATGGCGCGTTGTGGAAGAAGCACGCAGGGCCGACCGCACTTCTCCATGGACCCCTTCAGCGACAGAAGGAGCTTCATGGCGTCAGGACGGAACCAGTGACGTGAGGGAACGCCGACCAAGGTCACCGGTCGCTCGTCGAGCATGGCCTGGCAGGTGGCCAACGAGGCAGCCTCCAACCCCAAGGACGCGGCGAAATGGGTAACGAGGGGATCCGAGCCGATCACGGCCACTTCGTCCAGCCGGGAGAGCGAGTCGAACAGGATGGAGGAAAGCTTCCGCCGGGTATCCCGGTGGCGCAGCGTACGGGATTTCGGTTTAAGGTCTTGGGGACGCACGAACAAAGACACAGGTTCACTCCCTGCATGCAACGAACAGGCCGAACACGATGAATATTCAGGACGTCGTGCAGGCTATGCACGCGGGGGAAGGTCTTGTTGCGGTGCCTGACCGATGGACACCTGCTGCTTCCAATGCTCTAGTCACTATAGCTATTCGCGGCAGAAGTCAAGGCCCGATGTACATTTTGTGCAACGACTGCAAGTTCGGTTAAGTTTCGGTTGTCATCAGGTCGATTCGGAACGGCATCTTGAGCGAACAGCAGCACCGACCAACGCCCGCCCAGATCCGGGCGGGACGAGCCCTCCTCGACTGGAGCCAGCAGGAGCTTGCGGGACATTGCGGCATCGGTCGCCGGACCGTAGCGGCCTACGAGAACGGTGGCGACAGGGTGATGCCGACCAGCGTCGTGGCCATGAAAGAGGCCTTGGAACGTGCCGGCGTCAGGTTCAGTGGCGAAGACGAGCCCGAAGGCGTGCATCGGGTCCTTCCTAGCCGTGAGACTCCCGATCGTGACGTGAGGTGATGCCGGGAAAGGTATTATCCCTCGTCGACGAGGCGGCGAACCTTGGCCAGCCTGACGTCGAAGCCTTCCTCGGCAGCAAGGGTTCCGAAGAACCGTCCATCGGCGTCGACGAGTTGGATGGAGGCCTGGTGCTCCATCTGGTAGTCGCCGCCTTCCATGGGCACTTTCTCGAAGAAGATGTAGCGGTCCTTGGTCATGGTGGCGACTTGCGCAAGGTTACCGGTCAAGCCTGCGATGCGAGGATCGAAGTACTCGACATAATCCTTCATGATCTCCGGCGTGTCGCGCTCCGGATCGACGGAGACGAAGACGACCTGCAGCTTGCCCGCGTCCGGTCCGAGCGCCTCGAGGATCGCCGACATCTCGGCCAAAGCCGTGGGGCACACGTCGGGGCAATGGGTGAAGCCGTAGAACCATGCCGAAGGCTTGCCGAGGAAGTCCGACTGCGTGACCGGAGCGCCGTCCTGGTTCACCAACGAAAAGGGCTTGGCATAGATGGCTTCCCCAGCATTCCTTGGCGTAAGCCGGGGCCCGAAAGCCAGGAAGGCAGCGCCGACAGCTGCGATCGCCACCAGCACCCAAAGGATGCCTCGAAGCCTGCGCAAGCCGGTCACTGGCCGTGACCTTCATGAGAAGCGCCGGATCCGGTGGATCGCTCCTCCACCTTGAACGTAACGTCGATGCGACCAGCCTTCTCGAACACCAGGGTAGCGGGCACCTCGTCGCCGGCGCGGTACCGCTCGGCAGGTTGGACGAACATGGCATGCGTGCCGTTGTCCAACCACACGGTCTCACCGGCGGGGATGACGAGGCCTTCCTTCATGGGCTGCATGCGCGCGATGCCATCGGTCACGGTCGACCGATGAATCTCCACCTTCTCGGCAGCGCTGCTCTCGATGGCGACGAGGCGGTCATCGGTGTCGCCGATGTTCTGGATGGAGAGGTATCCGCCGAGTACCGGCGCGTTCGGCGGGGCCTCCTCGATCATGGGATGGTCGAGATAGATCGAACCTTGCGTGAAGTCATGGGCGAATCCGCTCCCTGCCGTAAGGATGCCGATCAAGGCGATGGTGACAAATAGCTTCATGTGGTCCGATCCCTTTTCCTGGAGAATACCGCCTCGACAGGTCAGACGGAATGCGACCGGCTGCCCCGCCAGGCCAGGAGGCGCATGGCGTTCGCAGTTACCAGCACGGTTGCACCCGTGTCCGCAAGGATGGCAGGCCAAAGGCCGGTCACGCCGATGACAGTCGTCACGAGGAACACGGCCTTGAGCCCGAGCGCCAGGGTGATGTTCTGCCCGATGTTCGCCATCGTCGCTTTCGACAAGTTGATCATGTCGGCGATGTCAGTTACGCGGCCATGCAGCACTGCGGCATCGGCAGTCTCGAGCGCCACGTCGGTGCCGCCGCCCATAGCGATGCCGACATCGGCGGCAGCCAGTGCCGGTGCGTCGTTGATGCCATCGCCCACCTTGGCCACGACCTTGCCTTGCGATTGAAGCTCTCGAACGATCCGCTGCTTGTCCTCCGGTAGGAGGCCGGCGCGCACGTCCATGCCGAGCGAGGCACCGATGGCACTGGCGGTGCGCTGGTTGTCGCCGGTGAGCATCACCGTTCCCACTCCGGCGTCGTGCAACGCCTGCAGACCGGCCCTGGCATCGGCCCGGGGCTCGTCGCGGATGGCGAAGATGCCGGCGAGTGTCCCATTGGCAAGCAGCACCGAGACGGTCTTGCCCTCGTCGTTGAATGCGACGATGCGTGCCCGCAACTCGTCGGGGATCGTGGCGCGTTCGACGGCTGCTTCGATAGAGCCGAGGAATGCCTTGTCGGTACCGATGCTGCCGGTGACGCCCTTACCGGGGACAGCCGCGAGATCGAAACCGGGAGGCACGGGTGCCTTGTCCGCCTTGGCCCTGGCGAGAATGGCGAGGGCGAGCGGATGGCTCGATCCGGTCTCGAGCGCCGCAGCCATCGAGAGCACCTGGGTTTCGCTGCGGCCGACGGCGACGATATCGGTGACCTTCGGCTTCCCTTCGGTCAGCGTACCGGTCTTGTCCATGGCGACGATGGTGATGGTGCGGAGCTGTTCGAGTACAGCTCCGCCCTTGAGCAGCAACCCGCGACGGGCACCGGCAGACAGGGCGGCAGCGATGGCGGCAGGGGTGGAGATCACCAGTGCGCAGGGGCAGCCGATCAGAAGGATGGCGAGGCCTTTGTAGACCCACTCGCTCCAGGATGCGCCCATCAGCGGCGGCACGGTGGCGACCAAGGCGCCGACCAGCAGAACGCCGGGCGTGTAGATCTTGGAGAACCGATCGATGAAGCGCTCGGTAGGCGCCTTCGCTTCCTGTGCCTCCTCCACCAGGGCGATGACCCTGGAAATGGTGTTGTCGGCAGCGGCGGCGGTGACGCGCACCCTGATGGCGGTGTCGGTGTTGATGGTGCCGGCGAAAACAGTGTCGCCGACGCCCTTGCTCTTGGGAACGCTTTCACCGGTGACCGGTGCCTCGTCGATGGCACCGCGGCCCTCGACGATCTCTCCATCCGCCGGGATGCGGTCGCCGGGGCGCACTAGCACCACCTGCTTCAGGGCAAGACTGGATGCCCGAACTTCACGCACCTCGTCGCCATCGACCAGCAGCGCCGTTTTTGGCACCAGATCGGCCAGACCCTTGATGCTGGCACGGGCCCGGCCAGCGGCGAAGCCTTCCAGCATCTCACCCACAAGGAAGAGCAGCACCACCATGGCAGCTTCTTCCGTGGCGCCGATGATGACGGCGCCTACAGCGGCGATCGACATCAGCGTTTCGATGGAGAACGGGCTGCCGGCCATGGCGCCGGCGACGGCACGCTGACCTATCGGGACCAAGCCCACCAGCAGCGCGACCAGGAACGCCCAGTGCCCGACATCCGGCACGACCCGGCCCACGAGGTAGGCCAGCAGCAGTGCGATGCCGCAGGACGCCGTCAAGATCGCCTTTCGTGTGCACCACCACGGTATGCCCTCGTCGGCATCCTCGTCGCCATGCAGATGAAGATGACTGTCGCCTGCCTGATCGTCATGATCGCCATGGCCGTCGCGATGCTGGTCCACGGGTCGCGCAGTGGATGTGCTCTGCAGCTGGCGAGTCGGATAGCCAAGGTTGGAGACACGTCGGGCAAGATCGGCAAGATCGGCGGCGTCCGAGTGCTTCACCGACATGGTGCCCGACACGACGGACACGGATACGTCCTCAACTCCTTCAACGCGACGTGCCGCCGTATCCACCTTTGAAGCACAGCTGGCGCAATCCATGCCTTCCACCTTGAAGCGGGTAGTTTCGATCCTTGCGTCCATCGGCAGCGACTCCTTGAATTCTCCATCATTGCCGTACATCCTCCAGCGACTATAGGAGCAAGCGGAAATGAGTCACGGCATCGCGATCGGAAAAGTCTCGGAAGCGACAGGGGTGAAGATCCCCACCATCCGGTACTACGAGCAGATTGGGCTGCTCCCGGCGCCGCCTCGTACCGAAGGCAACCGGCGCACCTATGACCGCAAGGACGCCGAGCGCCTTACCTTCATCAGGCACTCGCGCGAGCTCGGCTTCGAAATCGACCAGATTCGAACGCTGCTCGAACTCCAAGACCGTCCCGACCAGTCTTGCGCAGATGCCGACACGATCGCCAAGGCTCGCCTGGTGGAGGTGAAAGCGAAGATCGCGAGCTTGACGGCGTTGCAGGCCGAACTGGAGCGGATGGTGGAAGGATGCTCCCATGGCCGGGTCGAGAGCTGCCGGGTGATCGAGATCCTCGCCGATCACGGGAAGTGCAAGCACCATCTGCACGACGCTTGATCCGAAGCCAGATGGATCGACCACTACCTTCGATGTGGATCACGTTCGGAAACCGGTCAGTCAGCGAGATTGGAACACCAATGACCTCTCAAGTCCAAATCATCGCCGAGCTCGGTGTCGCGCCATCGTTCGAAGCCTCCGTCGAGGTGGACCGGCGGGTCTCGTTCCTCAGGGACTACTTGGTGCGCTCCGGCCTGACGACCTATGTCTTGGGCATCAGCGGCGGCGTCGATTCGATCACAGCGGCCATGCTGGCACAGCGAGCCGTGAGGGACCTGCGGGCCGAGGGCCACGAAGCGCGTTTCATCGCGGTACGGCTGCCCTATGGAGTTCAGGCCGACGAGAAGGACGCCCAGGCGGCATTGTCGGCCATCGAACCGGACCAGACCTTCACCGTGAACATCAAGCCTGCCGCTGACGCCATGTGGCGGCAGATCCGGGCAGCTGGCTTCGAGCCCGAGAATGGGGGACAGGAGGACTTTCTGCTCGGCAACGTCAAGGCGAGGCAGCGGATGATCGCCCAGTTCGCCCTGGCGGGAGGTCTAAAGGGCCTCGTCATCGGCACCGACCATGCCGCCGAGGCGGTCATGGGCTTCTTCACCAAGTTCGGCGACGGCGCCGCCGACATCCTGCCGCTCGCCGGCCTGACCAAGCGAAGGGTCCGCGCCATAGCAGCCCACCTCGGTGTACCGTCGGAGCTGGTGTTCAAGGTGCCTACAGCGGATCTCGAGGACAATGCCCCTTTGCGCCCAGACGAGGACGCCTATGGGGTGACCTACGACCAGATCGACGATTTCCTCGAAGGCAGGGCGGTTCCCGATTTCGCCCGCGATCGGATCGTGAACGCCTATCGCGCGACCGCCCACAAGCGAGCCCTTCCGGTCGCCGCCAACGCCGCGGCCTGACGGCTTCGTCTATGGTTGGAGCGGGTCCGAAGCGGACTTGGCGGCCTGCACGTCGCGCTGACGTTCGGGCCAGGTGCTCTTGATGTAGTCGAGCACGGCGGCGATCTCGCCGTCGTCGAGCACCGCACCGAAGCCTGGCATGTCGGTCTCGTAGCCGGGCATCATGGCCGCCGGCCCTTCCTTGACGATCCGGAACAGTTGCCGGTCGGAGTGGTGCCAGGTATGACCGGTCGCGTCGTGGGGCGGTGCTGGCAGGCGCCCGGTCGGCAGCCGCTGCTTCCAGTTCGGCTGACCTTCGAGGTTCGCGCCATGGCAGCTTGCGCAATAGTCGACATAGACCTGCCTGCCGGAAACGTCCTCGGCAAGGGCCGCCCCCGCCGCTCCCGCCAAGGCGACCGCGATCAGAACGGCGAGGTGTTGAGCGCTTCGATGACACGACATTCAGCGACGACCCCTTTCCGGCATTCGGCGACCATCCGCGACAATTCTGCTCGCAGGCTCTGCAACTGCGCCAGGCGACGTTCGACCTCGTCCAGTTGAGCCTGTGCGATTCGACTGGCATCGGTGCAGGAGGCCTCGGGCTGTTCCTGCAAAGCCAACAAGGTGCGGACGGACTGCAGGTCGAAGCCGAGATCGCGGGCGTGGCGGATGAATCCGAGACGGCGGACGTCCGCCTCGCCATAGATGCGGCGCCCGTTGCCCTGTCTGGCCGGTACGGGCAGCACGCCCGCTCGTTCATAGTAGCGGATGGTCTCGACATTGACCCCCGCGTTGCGGGAGAGATCCCCTATCTGCATTTCCTGCTTGCTCCTGTAGTGACTACAGGTTGTAGCCTCTGCACCAAATCGTCTCAAGAAGGAGCAAGGGCATGAGCGCTGCTGCCGAAACCGTACGCTACCAAGTCACCGGCATGGACTGCTCGTCCTGCGCCGCCAAGATCGAAGGGGCCGCCCGCAAGGTGGACGGCATCCAGGACGTCAAGGTCTCCATCGCCTCCCAGATCATGACGCTCGAGGTGGACGATCCTGGTCGGCGCTTGCCAATCCTCGAGACCGCGGTGACGGACCTCGGTTACCAGCTCGACCGGATCGGCGGGCAGAAGGGGGCGAACTCCGAGCACGACCACGACGAGGAGGGCGACGACGACCACATTCCGGACCTCTCGCACGTCACGCCGGCCTACAAGCGGGCTCTCTGGATCGTCGTGCTGCTCAACGTCGGCTACGGCATCGTCGAGATCGCCGGCAGCTTCATCGCCGGCTCCCAGGCGCTGCAGGCCGATTCGCTCGACTTCCTCGGCGACGGGCTCATTTCGTTCCTGGGCCTGATCGCCGTTGGCTGGGGGCTTGCCGCCCGGGCGAGGGCGGCCTTGCTGCAAGGCATCTTTCTCGGCCTTCTGGGACTGGGCGTGGTCGCGTCCACCGTCTACCGAGTCTTCATCGAGCACCAGCCCGAGAGCCTGGTGATGGGCGTCTTCGCGCTGATTGCGTTCGTGGTCAACGTGCTGGCCGCAGTGGTGCTTATCCCGCACCGCAAGGGCGACGCCAACATGCGAGCGGTTTGGCTGTTCTCCCGCAACGACGCCATCGGCAACCTCGCCGTGGTCGCTGCCGCGGGTGCGGTCTGGTGGACCGGGTCGCAGTGGCCGGACCTGATCGTCGCCTTCGCGGTGGCCGGCCTGTTCCTGCAGTCCGCTTGGTCGATCATCCGTGATGCGAGGTCTGACCTACGGCAGGCTGGCCGATGAGCAATCGCGACTCCTCGCTCTTCCTCGTTCTGGGCGTCATCGGCGTGGACGCCTCCACCAAGGAGGCCGCCCTGATGTACCTCGACGGGGCTGGCGTGCCGGTGCTGCCGGTGTTGAACCTTACCCTGGGATTTAATACCGGCGTGAGCTTTGGCATGTTCGCCGCGGACGGGCCCGGGGGCTGGTGGGCCATCGTCCTCGTGACCCTCGTGGTGTCCGCGGTGGTCGCCTGGCTGTGGCACAGGAGCCGTGGACGACTCGAGCGCTTTGGCTACGCCGCCATCCTGGGCGGGGCACTGGGCAATCTCGTCGACCGCATTCCCGATGGCGCGGTCACCGACTTCATCGACCTGCACGCGGGCGGCTGGCACTTTCCCACCTTCAACCTGGCCGACGTCGGCATCACCGCCGGCGTCGTCATGCTTCTGATGGCGACCATTACCGGCGCCTTCGCGGGCCGTACCGCATCCGGTTCCGGGCGCCCTTAGCCCATCAAAGGGCGGCCATGGTCGAGAGCGGCGCGACGGGGCAGGTTCCGTTGGGATCGAGCAGAGCGGCGCCCGTGCGGTTGAACACGTAACGCTTCTCGCACACGTCAACCGCCGGCAACTGCAGCGTGCGGTCGAAGATGTCCGTGCCCTCCTTGAGGTTGCGCCAGAAGGGGGCATGGGGGCTGGCGGCGTGCCGTGCGAGGTTTGCCTCCGTCATGCGGAACGGCAGCAGCTGCAGCTGCACGGACTGGTTGCCGCCCCGGAAGCTCTCGCGAACCATGGCGTAGAGTTCCTTGATGCCGTCGTCGGTCATGGCGTAGCAACCCACCGACTTGCAGTCGCCGTGGATCATCAGGTAGCTGCCGGTGCGTCCCAAAGCCTGGTCGAACTTGTTCGGGAAGCCCACGTTGAACGACAGGAAGTAGTTCGACTTCGGGTTCATCAAGGCGGGCGTGACGTCGTAGAAGCCTTCCGGCGATTGGTAGTCGCCTTCCTGGATCTTGGGTCCGAGCGCGCCCGACCATTTGCAGATCGGGTAGGTCTTGAGCAGGGCGTACCGGCCGGTGTGGGTGCGCTTCCACACCTCGAGCTCGGAACTCTCCTTGAAGACGCGGATCATCATCGGCTCAGTCGGTGAGGACCCGATCGCCGCCATCTGGTCCACCAGCCCCTTCGGCAATGGGACGTTGTGACGATTGTCGCCGACGAACTGGCTGCAGCCGGCCAGAGCGACAGCTGCGATCACGAGGGCGACGGTGTGAAGGAGGCGAGAAAGCATCGAGAGGTCCAGTTCAGTTCCCGGCAACCATATTCCCGGAGGGTTACCCTTTCGTGAGCCTTACCCTTCGGCCTTGGGAACGATGTCGCGATCGTGTTCGACCATGCCGGCTAACTCCATTTCGATGGTGGCGTGCTCCACGTCGAACTGGTCGTGCATGCTCTTCTTCAGCCCCTCCTTCAGGTCGGTGGCCGCGGCGAGGTCGTTGCGATCGGTCGCAAGATGCACCTCGACCGCTGTTCGACCCTCGCTGATCTGCCAGACATGAAGATGATGAACGTCCACGACGCCGTCCGCGGCCTCGAGATGCCGCACCAGACCGGCATGATCGAACCCCTTGGGCGCACTGTCCATCAGGACCGCTATCGATTCCCGGATCTCCGTGGAACCGTGGACCAGGACGTAGATGGCGATCAGGGCGGTTACGGCAGGATCGACCCAAGATGCCGATGGTCCCCAGATCATGATCGCGATGCCGCTGGCGATCACCGCGACGGTGCCCAGCGCATCGGCGATCATGTGGAGGAAGGTGCTGCGGACGTTGAGGCTGCCGAGATCCTTGCGCAGCACCCACGCTGCAAGCAGGTCCTCGACCAAGGCGATGACGCCGACGATCAGGACCGTGGTGGGGACGACTTCCACCGGTTCCAGGAAACGGGTGCCGGCTTCCCACAGCAGATAGAGGCCGATCATGATCAACGTCGTGAGATTGATGAGAGCGCCAACGGTTTCTGCCCGGGCGTAGCCGAAGGTTCGCCTCTCGTTTGCGACCCGCTGGGCGATGCGCCAGGCAATATAGGACACCAGAACCGAGCCGGCGTCCGATAGGTTGTGCGCTGCGTCCGCGATCAGGGCGAGCGAGCCGGAGATGGCCCCGCCCACCACCTCGGCGACAGCAATGCCGAGGTTGAGCGCCAAGGCAATGAGCAGCCGGCGGCCTTGTCCTGGGCTACGATTGGCAGCGGACCCGTGCGAGTGGGACATGCAAACCTCCTTGCGTCGAGGTCAACCTAACTCCTCCAGTGGCTAGAGGAGCAAGCGCATTGTCGCAGATGCGCGTTGAGCGTTGCTCTGGTTCCGCGAGGGTGTCAGGCTGGAGTCATGAAAAACATGATCGTTGCAGCTCTCTTGAGCGGATGGGCGTCCATTTCGGTCGCTGCTGAACTGCCCGTACTGGTGATCGACGGCGTAGCGGTCGAGGAGGCCTGGGCCACCACGCATCCGAGCGGCGTCGAGATTTACCTCGTCATCAACAACCGTACCACCAGTGGGGTCGGGCTCATAAGCATTGAAGTGCCGGGAGCATCGACCACTGCGGTGGTGAGGTCAGATGGCGGGACGTTCGAGCCGACCTTGCCGCCGCATGCGGAATTGTACATGCAGCCGGGGGGCGTGCGTATCAAAGCTGTGGGGCCATTTGTGGAAGCGGCTGTGCCCGTCACCGTTTCCATCGGCGAGTCTGAGGTGACGTTGGATGCCCGGGTCTTAGGAGCCGATGAGCTTCCACCTGATCACCACGATTACGATCATGGCTGATCGAGATGTTGAAGGAGATTGTCAACCACGACCTTTGAGTCTCTGTCGGCACCGAGAATCAGGGCGGATGCTCGATTCCGCTGCCATGGGCGGCCAAGGAAGTGCAGCCCCGATGTGCCCGCTGGCACTTCTAGCCAGCGGTCGTCATTCCGATAGCCGACCGCCCAGATCACCGACGCGACAACGGCATGGCTGCCGTCCGCGAAGGTTGCGGTGCCACCGGATGCGCCCACGAGCCTCGATCGGATGTTCACGCCTTGACCGCGCAGCGCAGCCAAGCTGCGCCCGCGGTCCGGAAAGGGATCGGTGGCTTGCATTATCCTGCCGATGGGCGATCTAAGTGAGACAGAGAGCAGCCCCGCCCGATCCATCAGCGTCCAGGTGCTGATACCGAGCACACGCTGCGGGAACAGGCGACGGGGCTTGCCGGTAGCAAGCAGCACCTTCTTGGTGGCCGCCAGCTCGACAGCGATGTCGCGGCCCGACGCGCCGTCCCCGACCACCAGCACCGGCCCCTTTCCCAGGCTTGCCGGCGACTGGTAAGTGGACATGGTGAGTTGGGTGACGCCAGGGCCGAACCGCGAAGCCACTTCAGGTACGATAGCCTGCTGGAAACCGCCCGTGCAGACCAGGACAGTTTGGCTGCGCACAGTGGTTCCGTTGTCCAGCTCGGCGACGAAGCAGCCGGTATCGTCACCCTGCAGTCGCACCACCCGGGTCCTGCTCATCACCGGCAGACGGTGGGTTGTACAATAGCGCTCGAGGTAGTCGGCGAATTCGAGCCTTCCCGCATAACCTTCGGGGTCGCCGTCGAGCGGAGCGCCGGGCAGAGAGCTCAGGCGCCGCGGGGTGAACAGGGTGAGGCTGTGGTAACGATGCCGCCAGCTGTCGCCCACCTGCGCAGATGCATCCACCACAAGGTGTGGCACACCAGCCTGGGCGAGTCGGTAGGAAGCCGCCAAACCGGCTTGCCCTCCACCGACGATCAGGACGTCAACATTCTTTTCCATCGGTCAGCAGATCACGGCCCGGCGGGCTCCCAATGGCTTCCGCCGAAGGCCTCTTCCTCGTACCCATCAGGCAGATCGTTGAAGACTCGCGCCCTCTTCGGCGGCTCGGGATTGGTCATGGCCTTGATGACATCGTCTGCGGAAGCGATGATGCCGTAACGCTCCAGCCCGCGGAGCATGGCCACCGTTGACAGCAGGTGGAGGTTGTCGGGCTTTCGAAGAAACCTGACGTTGCGGAAATCGGCATCCTCGAAGAGCAGGAGAACAGGCGCTCCGTTCGCCGTGTACTTCTGCACGCCGTTGGCCATGAACTCGGCAACGGCTGCGTCACCTAGCCCTCGACCGCTCTCGAACGTGCCGGCCTCGCGCGCAGCTCTGGCAGCATTGCCGACGAACGTTTCCTCGACAGTCAAGCCTTTGCCCTTAAGCCCGTCCAAGAAAGCCTTCACCTCCCGGTCCTTGGGGTACGATAGGTCGCCGGTGACTTCGGCATAGATCTCATCGACCATGACGATGGGCATGTCCAGGGTGCTCAGGAGTTCGAGTCGACCTGCCGTCCACAAGCTGTTCAACGGCCCGGAATCCGGAATAAGGAGCACGCAGCGAGTCTTCATCGATCCTCCTCCTGACGCGGCTGCTGCAGTATTCCCACGAAGGTGTCGGTCATCGCCTCCAGCACATGGGCGGGCAACTTCGGCAAGGGCAGATCCCGGTCGCCCAGCGAAACCAGCAACTGAGCGTAGTCGCGCAAGCCCAGGGCCTTGATGGCAGTCTCCTTCGAAATACGCCCTTCGGAGAAGTCAACCAGAGGATCAGACATGCGAACGTTCTCCCCATTATAGCCAGTGACACGTTCAAGGTGCTCCCGGATGATCGCGGTCACGGTCGTGCCCTCACGGGCAGCATAGGCTTTTGCATGCTGCACCAGATCGTCGGGCAGATTGAACGTGGTGTTTCGTTTCATGGCTCACCTCGTTCACATATATATGTGATGGGAACTTCACCGACAAGGCGCAGGGTTCTCGCTAGAGAGCATTGGTGGCGGCGACCTCGCTCGCGACCAGATCGGCAAGGGCCTGCGGATCCGTGCTGGCTGGCGCCTTGCCGTTGACGAAGAAGGTGGGCGTCTGCCGAACGCCGAGGCGCTCGACGTCGGCCATGTCGGCGTTGAGAACGCCCACCATGCCCGGCCTGAGAACGTCCTGCCGGGCCCGTTCCACATCGAGACCAGCCTCGCCTGCAATCTGCCATGCAAGGTCGAGGTCGGGTGCACCATGCACCGCCCATTCCGGCTGGCGGGCAAGGAGCGCTTCGAGCACCGGGATGAAGAGATCCTGGAGACGGGAGGCCTCGATGATCTTCACCGCGGTGTCTGAACCTTCGTGAAAAGCTGCATAGCGCAGCACCAGCTTCACCTGGTTGGGATGCCGATCCATTATCTGCTTCACGATCGGGTAGAATGCCCGACAGGCTTCGCAGCTGGGATCGAAGAATTCGGTGATGGTGACTGGAGCGTCTGCAGGGCCGATCACCGGTGAGTGGGGCCGTACGAATCCTGCTTCCTCGACGGTGGCGACGACGGGCGACGCGCTTGGCGTCGGGGCTGGCCGGTAGAACCAGGCTGCGAGGCCGAATGCGGCGACGGCGATGACTGCGACCGCCACGACGGCAAGGCGCTTGTTCATGATTGTTTCCTCGCGAGGGGCAAGAGCAAGAGGGTGATGCCGGCAAAGGCAGCGGTGGAGAGATAAGGAATGGGAATGCCCATTATCAGCATGCCGGCTCCGGAACAGGAGGGCCCTGATGCCGAGCACGGGACGATCGGTGCCGGCAGCAGTCCGGTATACTGGAGGGAATGGTAGGCAGCGATGACCAGGCCGACCGACGAAAGCGGCAGGGCATATCGCCAAGTGTCCATATCGCCGCGGAAGGCGCCGACACCTAGGATGACGACCAGCGGGAACATGGCGATGCGCTGATACCAGCACAGGGTGCATGGCATCTGCCCCATGACTTCGCCGATGAACAGGGCGCCGAGCGTGGCGACCAACGCGATGAACCAGCCGGCTATGAGCAGGGTCCACTGATGCGTTTCGCGCGGCATGCAAACTCCTTGGTTGGGAAGGATTCTTACGATCTATAGCCGCTAGAGGAGCAAGGGCAATTTCGCCGCACCCCGACTGCTCGTATGCGCGCTTGCACGGAGCTGCCTTATGAATCGAATTATTATAAACGAGATTATGCTGTGCAGCTTCGCTGCCCGGTCTGGTGCAGGTCTAGCCCGAGTGTCCCTGCCATCGATGACGTAGTCTCGCCAGATTTAACCTTAGGCTAAGGATGATGGGCTGGAATGATCCGGACCGTGTGGTGAGGAATGACCATCTCAATCCATCGTTGGCTATTGCCCGTTATGTTCGCGCTGCTCGCACTGATGCTGTCCATGCATCAGGCAGGTGCTGCCGTTCATGTGGCCGAGCACGGGATCGGTGCGGTCGCGGTGGGTTCCGACAGGCACGATACGCCCGATCCTTTCCACGCCACGACATGCTGCACGATCGCCTTCGGAGTGGCGGCACCCGATGTCGTCTTGGCCTTTTCGCCGGCAAGCACCATTCGTTTCGCCGTCGATCCAGGGCGCACCAACGGCTATTCCTATCCGAGATCCAAACATTTCCGTCCGCCTCGTCTCGTCTGATCCAGCAGTCCGGCACTGCCAGCGCAGCGCCGATCCATGGAACACCGACCGGACCGAATGATGAAAAGACGCGATTTACTTCGGCTGCTTTCCATGAGCGCAGTCGCAACCTTGCCTATGATGCAGCCTGCACGGGCGCAGTCCCTATGGGACATGATGAACCAGACCCGCACCCTGACCGATGCAGAGCGGGAAGCGAACAGTGCCGCCGCGATCCAGGCCATCGATACTGTCGAGCCGATCCTCAGCTACGACACGGCCAACAACCTTCAGATGGCGATCGCCCAGTACGAGCCCTTCGTGGCCCGCGGCGGCTGGGAGCAGGTGCCGCAGGAAACATACGGCGTCACCATGGGCGTCAACCGTGATGGGGTGGTGCAGCTCAAGCGTCGCCTGATCTCGTCGGCAGACATGGCCATGGTGGAGCGGGTCGATGAGGCCATGGACGCTCCGACCGACGCCGCCTTGCGACGCTTCCAGGCCCGTCATGGCCTGCAGGTAAGCGGACAGGTCGACGAAGCCACCTGGTATGCCCTCAATGTGCCGGCCGAGACCCGACTGCACCAGCTTCGCCTCAACCTGCTGCGGGTGCAGAACATGGCGTCGTCGTTGGCGGACCGCTACGTCGTGGTGAACATTCCCGCGGCCTTCATCGAGGTTGTCGAGGGCGGGATGGTGCAGCGCCGGCACACCGCGGTGGTCGGACGCATCGACCGGCAGACGCCCATCCTCAAGAGTCGTATCCACCAGATCAACTTCAACCCGTACTGGAACGTGCCGGTCTCGATCATCCGGCGTGACTTGATCAAGTACATGAACGAGAACCCGAACTACCTTACCGAGCAGAAGATCCGCATTCTCGATGGCAACGGCCAGGAGCTCCAGCCCAGCCAGATCAACTGGCAGACCGAGGAAGCGGTGAACTACCGGTTCCGCCAGGATCCGGGACCGCAGAACTCGATGGGGAACGTCAAGATCAACTTCCACAATCCCCATGCGGTCTATCTGCACGACACGCCGACCAAGGGCCTGTTCGGGGAGAACGCCCGGTTCTATTCGTCAGGGTGCGTCCGCGTCGACCAGGTCCAGGACTTCGTCGGCTGGGTGCTGCGCGACAACGGCGACTGGGGGCCCGGCGAGGTCGCCAACGTATTCGCCACCGGCGAGCGGAAGGACGTCGAGGTGACCAACCCTTCGGAGATCCACACGACTTACATCTCGGCGTGGGCGAACCGCAACGGGGTCGTCAGTTTCCGGGACGATGTCTACGAGTTCGACATGGCCGGCAAGGTCAGCTTCGATGCATGACGTCCTGGGGGTCGGGGAGAAGCTGACGATCGGGATCGCCGGGATGGCCTGCGACGGCTGCGTCCATGTCCTGGAGAACGCGGTCAATCGGCTCCCAGGCATCGCCTATGTCGGAGTTTCGCTGAGCGGCGCAAGCATGACCGTCCGCAGTGGCGAGGGGTTCGACCTCGCCAACTTGTTTGGTTGCGTGAAGGCTCTCGGCTACGAAGTGTCGGAAGCCGGGAAGGCGTTTCCCGGCACCTCGACGGACTGCCCCTGTCGAGCACGCGCCGGAGCGAGGTGACGTGACCAGATCTATAGAACGGTTGCGAGATAGGTAAATCGCGGAACGTGAACTTCGTGCACTAACGAGCTGGCATCACTGATCTTGACGGACAGCAGCGACGCCGCACTTCGGCGAACACCGCGACGCAGCAGGTGCCGGCGCCAGCTAAGACCCAGAGCGATGGCTCCGGTCCGATAGTGCCGAGGGAGATCGACAAGGCGAATGGCGCCAATGCGGACAGCCCCAGCCTTCCCATGCCGATCCAGCCCAGCCGTTTCCCGAAACCTGCCTTGCCGAAGATCGCCAATGGCAGCGTCCCGGAGACGATGCTGAAGAGCCCGCTGCCGATACCGAAAACCACCGCGAAGGCAATGGCGCCAGTAGTTGAGGGGGCGGATAGCGCTAACGCACCCAACGCCAGCGGCATTGTGACTGCCGAGACCACTGCCAAGACCGTAGCAGGAAGGTTCTGGCCGAAGGCCATGTTGATCAATCGACTTGCCACCTGGGCAGGACCGAGCAGCGAGGCGACCCACACGCCGGCTGTGCCCAGCCCCAGCAGGCCAAGCATGGGCACCATATGGAACAATGTCGCCGCCGAAACGAAGCCGGCGAGCGAGAAACCAAGGACGATGAGGACGAACACGAGGTTTCCGTTCTCGACCGATATCGGCATCGGGGCAGCGACCGTTTCGGGCGGACGACCCGCTGCGATCCGTGCGAAGCGGGATAGCCACAGGTGCAGCGGGAGGCAGACGGCGAGGTTCAGGCCGGCGAAGAGGAAGTAGACCTCTTGCCAGTTCGCGGCTTCCAGCAACCAGGTGGTAAGCGGCCAGAAGATCGTCGAGGCAAAGCCGGCGATGAGGGTCAGGTAGGTTATGCTGCGTTGGGCGCGGGAGCCCGTCGTCTGGGCGAGGAAGGAGAACGCCGTGGAATAGAGCACGAAGGCAGACGCCAGTTCGACAAGGATCACGCCAGTTAAGAAGGCCATGGCGTTCCCCGCCAGCCCGCAAGTCGCCAGCGCCGCAGCGGCACCAACCGAGCCGGTCGACATTACCCTGCCGGCACCGACCCGATCTGCCAGCCCGCCCGCCCATGGCGAGACGAGCCCACCGGCGAGCAGTGCGAGGGAGATGCAGCCGTAGATCCACTCCACTGGCACCTGCAGGTCGCCGGCGACGTTCGGGGCAAGAATGCTGAAGCTGTAATAGAGGGTGCCATACCCGATGATCTGGGTGATGCCGAGAGCCCAGATGGCGCCGGCGTTGGATTGGGTATCGGCCATCGTATCCTAGATCGACTTGAGGCCGACCCGCTCCTCGAGCTTGGCTGCCGCTTCCTTGCGCTCGCTATAGCGGGAGGTCAGGTAGCCGGATACGCCGCGGTTGATCAGCGTGAATTTCACCAGCTCCTCCATAACGTCGATGACCCTATCGTAGTAGGATGACGGTTTCATGCGACCGTCCTCATCGAATTCTTGGAAGGCCTTTGCCACCGAGGACTGGTTGGGGATGGTCACCATCCGCATCCAGCGTCCGAGAATGCGCATTTGGTTGACGGCGTTGAAGGACTGGGAGCCACCCGACACCTGCATGACCGCCAGAGTCCGACCCTGCGTGGGCCGAATGGCGCCGCCAGGAAGCGGTATCCAGTCGATCTGCGACTTCAACACCGCGCTCATCGCGCCATGCCGTTCCGGCGATGTCCAAACCTGGCCTTCAGACCATAGCATGGCCTCGCGCAGTTCCTGCACCTTGGGGTGCGTTTCTGGAGCATCGTTGGGCAGCGGTAGGCCATTTGCGTGGAAGATCCGGACTTCGGCACCGAATGCCTCAAGGAGGCGTGCGGCTTCCAGGGTCAGGAATCGGCTGTAGGAGCGTTCCCGCAGCGACCCGTAGAGCATCAGAATGCGTGGTTTGTGGTCGAGGGCAGGAGCGACGAGCTGGCCGAAGTCGGGAACCTGGAAGGCTGCAGGCAGGACGTTTGGCAAGTCAGACAAGCCGCTTCCCTTCGGCATCGATGATGACCTCGCCGTCCTCCTTGGTGAACGGCCCGATATCGGGGTTCTCGAGGATATCGAGCACGACTTCGGATGGCCGGCAGAGGCGGGTGCCCACCGGGGTCTCCACGAACGGACGGTTGAGCAGGATCGGCTGCGCTTCTATGGCTTCGAGCAGGTCCTCGTCGGTCTTGGCCGGGTCACCCAAGCCCAGTTCCTCGTACGGGGTATCCTTCTTGCGGAGGGCATCACGCAGGCTGATGCCGGCGGCGGAGACCAGTTCCAAGATGCGTTCGCGGCTTGGCGGCGTCTTGAGGTATTCGATCACCGTCGCTTCGACGCCGCTTTGACGGATCATGGCCAAGGTGTTGCGGGACGTGCCGCAATCGGGGTTGTGGTAGATGGTGACGCTCATTCGGCGGCCCTCGCTTCTGTGTTGTGTCGAACGGCTGCGCCGCGCTCGTACCAGCCCTTGCTGCGGTTCACGATCCATACCACCGAGAGCATCACCGGCACTTCGACCAGCACGCCGACTACAGTGGCCAACGCAGCCCCGGAGTTGAAGCCGAAGAGTGCAATCGCAGCCGCAACCGCGAGTTCGAAGAAATTGGAAGCGCCAATCAGAGCCGAGGGCCCGGCGACGCAGTGCTGCTCCCCGGAGACCCTGTTCAGGAAGTAAGCCAAGCCCGAATTGAGGTAGACCTGAATCAGAATGGGAACGGCCAGCAAGAGTATGACCGTGGGCTGGGCGATGATCTGCTCGCCCTGGAAGCCGAAGAGCATGACGAGGGTCAGCAGCAGCGCGGCGATCGAGATCGGCTGCAGGACGGCCAGCACCTTGTTCATGGCGTCGATGCCGCCATTGGCAAGCAGCCACCTGCGATAGAGCTGCGCAGCAATCACCGGCACGACGATGTAGAGCCCGACTGAGAGCAGCAGCGTGTCCCAGGGAACGGTGATGGCAGAAAGGCCGAGCAGCAGGCCGACGATCGGCGCAAAGGCGACGACCATGATGGCGTCGTTGAGGGCGACTTGGCTCAGGGTGAAGTGGGGTTCGCCCCGGACCAGGTTTGACCAGACAAACACCATGGCGGTGCACGGTGCCGCGGCCAGGATGATCAGGCCGGCGATGTAGCTGTCGATCTGCATCTCCGGCAGCATCGGGCGAAACAGCCAACCGATGAAGAGCCACCCCAGCAGCGCCATCGAGAAGGGCTTGATCGCCCAGTTGATGAAGACGGTGACGCCGATGCCGCGCCAGTAGGAACCCACCTGCCGCAGGCTCAGGAAGTCGATGCGGACCAGCATGGGCACGACCATCAGCCAGATGAGCACTGCCATAGGGATGTTGACCTGAGCGTACTCAAAGGATCCCAGACCCTGGAAGACGGCGGGGAAGAAGTGGCCGGCGGCGATGCCAACGACGATGCAGATGGCGACCCAAATGGTCAGGTAGCGTTCGAAGATGGACATGGGAAACCTAGATGGCGCGGAACAGCATCAACGCGGATGAGCAGATGGAAGAGGCCTGGCGCGTCCTGAGGATTGCGGAAGGTGCGTCCTCACGGTCGATGATCTCGAAGCCAAGATGCTTGAAGAAGTCGGCTGCCGTGGTGGTCAGCAGGTACGCTCGCGTGCCGCCGGCATTGGAGATCTCACGAAGCATGCCCTCGGCTACTGTACGCCCGGCGCCAGAGCCCCGGCTTTCCTGCGGCACGACAACGGATCGAAGAAGTGCGTCCTCGCCGTAGAGTTCGAAGCCACCAAAACCAAGGAGTCGACCCTCCTGCTCGAAGCGGAAGAACGACCGATCGGGATCACCAACATCGTCGGTGGGAAGCCTTGCTTCGGTGAGAGCGGCGAGGAACTTCGGATCGTTCCCCGATATGGGGGTCGAGCTGATCATGCGACCTTGGACGACTTGGTGGTCGTTCCGTCCAGGGCGCCAATGCCTTCAAGCTTCGAGTTCAGCGCCATGCGGTCGATGCTGGCGAGCGGCAGGTTGATGAAAGCGCCGATTCGGTTGCGCAGATAGCGCATGGCATCATCGAAGGCGGCACGCTGCTTGAACTCCGGTCCGTCAACCGCGGCGGGGTCTTCGATGCCCCAGTGGGCGGTCATCGGCTGACCGGGCCAGATTGGGCAGACTTCGCCGGCAGCGTTGTCGCAAACTGTGAAAATGAAATCCATCTTGGGTGCATCCGCAGCGGCGAACTCATCCCAAGCCTTCGAGCGAAGGCCATGGGTGGGAATGCCGACCTTGGTCAACGTCTCCAGCGTCATTGGATGAACCGATCCCTTGGGCGTCGAGCCCGCGGAGTATGCTTGGAAGCGGCCTTGCCCGACATAGTTGAGGATCGCCTCGCCCAAGATCGAACGGGCGGAATTGCCGGTGCAGAGGAACAGGACGTTGTAGACGCGGTCAGGCATGGCTCGACTCCTTCGGTGGGCAACAAGGGGTGAACTCGGCGACGAGCGGCTCGCACAGCTCCGGTCGACCACCGCAGCAGTCTTGCACCAGAAAGCTCGCAATCTCTCGAACACGATCAACGACGGCACGATAAACGATCGAACGACTGTGACGCTCGGACTCGATCAGGCCAGCACGGGTTAGTACGCCCAGGTGCGATGACATCGTGTTCTGTGGCACCTCTAGGCAGCGCGCGATTTCCCCTGCCGGCAGACCTTCAGGCTCGTGTTCCATGAGCAAGCGGAAGGTATCCAGACGGGTCGACTGCGACAGTGCAGCGAAGACTTCGATTGCATGTGTTGATTCCATATATCGACGATTATGGATTTATCATTTGCTGTCAAGATGAGGTTTTTGCCGCGTCTTGTGCAGCGCGTGGAAGCGTCAGCACTGCCACGGCTAACAGCCGGGGTGATGAGACATGACCCCGCGCAGGATCAAACCTGTTAGCATGCCAAGTAGGCGTTGGCTCGACCCGGTATTGCCTAAGGGTCACTCGCGCGATCATACGCGGGACCGACGCGCGGAGGAGTAGCAACGGTGTTTCGTCCCGAACTGTCGAAGGAACAGCTCCTCGAGATCATCGGCGCCATGTCGGAGGACGATGTGGCTCGATTTCTTTATTGCCAGGAGATGGCCGGTACATATTTGGCAGTTGGCAAGTTCGAGGACATGCTGATCAGCGCCATGCAGATGTGCGACCGGCTCAAGGTGCAGCACAGGCTCGGTGAAGACGCCGACCGGTGGGACAGGTTCGTGGCAAAACGGGCCACGCTTCAAGGTTCAACCTTGGGGTCCCTCATCAAGCTGCTCGAAAAACACGGGATCGCGGCGGAGGACGTCAGCTACCTGAAGTGGATCAAGGACAAGCGCGACTACTTCGTGCATCGCCTTTTTCATGAAGGGGCATGGCCCGGTGACCTGGATGGCGAAGACTGCCGCTTCATGAGCAGGCGATTGCTGTCCATACAGCTCTGGCTGTCCAGGGCGGAACGGCGCATCTGGATCATCTTCGAACGCGCCGGGCTCCTGACCCTCGATCGCCTGGACGAGGGCGGGTTTCTCGCGATGAACTCCGGCCTGGAAGGCCTGCTCCGCGGTGACGAAGACGGGTCATAATGACCGCCATCGAACCCAACTACCTCGCGAGGCGGCGTTCGATGGCGATCAACCCGTCACGATCGTTTTGCAGGCCTATTCGGAAGCGCCTTCGCCCGAGAGCCAGCCCAGCATTTCGGAAATTTCTGATTCCTGCGCGTCGATGATCTTCTGCGCCATCTCCTTGGCCCAGGCATTGTCCCCATGTTCAAGCTCGGCCTTGGCCATGTTGATGGCGCTCTGGTGGTGCGGGATCATGGCGCAGACGAATGCCACGTCGATGTCCTCGACCATGCCTGCTCGCATCATGAGCCGGTTGTTCTCGTCCATTCCCGCCATCAGGTCAGAATGTGGCTGGTCCATCTCGTGATCCATATCCATCGGTGCCGATGCAGGAGCTTCCGCGGACAGGCAGATCTCGGGCAATTGGGCCACCGATGGCATGTCGACAGATGCGGCAGCGGTGCCGTGACCGGCATGTGCATCCTGCGCCAATGACGGCAATGTCGACATGCCGAGGACGGCAAGGGCGATAATGGTGTGCTTCATCTTTGGTCTCCGTTGTTCAAAGGGGGGCGCGTGGGGTGTGGTTACATTGCGTGGCTGGAGGGAATGATCCCGAGAGCGGAAAGTCCCATCCAGACAGCCATTGCGATCATCATCAGGTTCTCGGTGAGCGAAACGAACCCGAGAGGCACGTTGCTCGACCCACCAACGCAGGCGCACTTGAGCTCCCGCCTGTCGATGTAGACGGCCTTGAACACTGAGACGGCCCCGACCGTCCCGATGAAGAGGGCCACGGGCACCGAAAGCCAGGTCAGCGCTCCGGCCACCATCAGGATGCCCGCAAGACCTTCCGCATAGGGATAGATGTAGCTGTAGGGCACCCAGCGCTTGGCGAGCAGGTCGTAGTTCAGGAACATGGTCGCGAAGGTCTCGACGTTCTGGAGCTTGAGCAGCGCCAAGACCACCATCGAGAAGCTGATGAACCATTCCAGCGCCCGGAGGGTGAGAGGGTTGCCGCTCACCGCAAAGCTCGCTGCCATGGCGGTGAGGGCGGTCATGGCGAACAGCACCGCAACCGGGCGGTAGCTGGTCGCCTTGGGATCCACGACCGTCTTGCCCAGGAAGCGTCGCGTGTCGTCGTAGCCGCCGATCCGCCTGCCATCGACGAACACCTGAGGTGTCGTCTTGACGTCGTGCTCGGTCTTGAATGCGTCGGTTTCTTCGCGGGTGGTGAGGTGGTGATCCTCGACCTCGTAACCGGACCGCTTCAGCAGATCCACGGCCTTGAGACCGTAGGGGCAGGTGTGGCTCGGCATCACCATACGATGGATAACCGCCTTCTTGCCGGCGTTGGCCACCACGGTGGACATAGGTTTGCTCCTTGTCGAATTGCTGTCGTGCTTCCTTTCTGCACCTTCCCATCATTGGAAGGTCAATACCCCTGCGGACGAGGATGGTAAGAGGAGAGTGGACGCTGATCCGACAGCCATCGCTGCAGCCTTGCCCATGATCGCCAGCATTATGATGGGAGATCAAGGATTTGCCGCCTGGAATGATGGGTGATAACCACCAACCAGTGGCTTTCGATGGTGGAACGAGGTCAAAAGTAGAGTTGCGATGGCAGTTAGCCGCAAATTCAGGTCCGATGATGTCGAGTCGACGTCATTAGAGGTGTTATAACCATCACTATGTCCCGATTGATGGCAACTTGAGGTTAAACCATTTCGCAAGATGCCGAATGCACAATGACGAGGCACCTTCGGAGACATGGGATGCCTCGTCGAGTGGCTTTCGAGCCGGATGTAACTTTGGGAGACCTTTTGGTCTTGGCTCGTCTGGGGGCATTGGTCCACGGAGACGAGGCCGTCTTTCCCACCACTGCGCTCAAGCAGCAGACCGGCGCCAGCAGCACGCGTATCAGGAACGCCATGATCCGCATCGCCGACGTCCTCGGCCCGGTGGAGGTCGAGGGCAAGCAGAGGCGGACCCAGCGCCCCAGTGCAAAGGGCCGAAACATCGGCGGTGCCGCCGTCCTCGCCAACATGCTCATCGAGATCGCGCAGGAGGAGCAGACGGACCATGACCGCCTTCGCCACGAGATCACGCAGTTGATCGACCATATCGACCACCAGCACAAGCAGGGAGCCTTCAGGAAGTCATCGACAGCGCCGCGGTTCTGACCGCGGGCACCGACCCGATAACCGTAGGGCACATTCTGGGGATCCGGATCGGCCCGGTTTGTCTACCGTCATGCTGGCGGATATGCTCCGCCCATGATCGGAAACCCTCACGAGTCGCTTGGCCGGCGATTGGACCGCCTTCTCTTCACCAGGCCGTTGTTCGAGACGTTGCTGCTCGAGAACGAATTGGATTGGACGGATCGCGTGACGGTTGTTACCTACACCGTCCGGGCCGTCGTCCGATATCATTGGGGTCATTTCCGCTCGGGTGTCGGAGAGGTCGTGGGTACCTTCCTGTTCCGTGTCGCGACAGGGGGCCGGGTGCCACGCCGTGGCATGACGCCCGTCCTCGAAGCAGGCGACTTCACTTGGTACCAGGTGACGGACTGGAGGGTGGCGCAGCGGGTGCGTCGGGCGTTGGGTCGGGTTTCCAGGCGAAACGATTGTACCACCCTCTATTGCGGGTGGCGGAACGAAGTGCGACGGGGCGAACCGCTGCCGGTATTCGTCCTCTTGGACGGGAAGTCCCGAGTGCTGGAAGTCGCCTATGGGGATGTCGGCGATGAGGGCGTCGAAGCGCTGTCGCCCGGGATCGGGGCGGATTTGCGCCCGAGTGATCCGCAAGTGGTTCCCGCTCTTCGAGCGTTGGCCTTATGGCTCGGGCTCGAGGATCTCGACGAGCAGTTGCATTGCTTCACCGGCCCGTAGAGCATGCCGGCGAGAGTGGAACCGGCGGCGAGATTCGCTCGTCCGCCGCAGGAACCAGGATGTGCCCGTATGAACCGCAAGTCGCTCCTCGACGGCATCATCCACTACCTGTCGATCCTTCGGGTGTCAGTGGAACTCCACAACAGCTTGAACCACCAGGACATCAATGTCGTCTCGGAGAACTTCTTCAGGGATTTCCTCAACCTGGCGTTCGGCTATGGCCTCAAGAACATCAACATCGTCGAGAAGAACGCCCGCGCCATCGACCTCGGCGACGAGGACCAGCGCATCGCCATCCAAGTGACGTCGACTCCCGGCATCGCCAAGATCAAGCACACCCACGCCGGTTTCGTGGCCGGCGGGCTGGACGGGAAGTACGATCGCCTCGTGGTGCTGATCATCGGCGAGAAGAAGGTCTACAAGCAGGACACCCTAGGCGGGAATGGCGTGTTCGCCATATCCATCAAGGATGACGTGTGGGGCCTGGAAGAGCTGCTTGCCCGGATCGACGACCTGCCGCCCGAGAAGCTCGTCGAATGCTTCGACTACCTCAAGGCCGGCATCTCGACCCGGCAACCGCGAGAGGCGAACGAGGTGCTGACGCTGTTGCGACTGATCGAGGTGCTGAGTGAGTCGGAGGTCGATACCGCCGCAGGCGATATCCGCATCGACCCCGACCCAGACGGGAAGATCAACGCCCGGTTCGCGGATCATGCCGAGTTCCTGAAGCGGCAGTTCACCGACCTCCACGTCATTTATGGCGCCACGTTGGCAGAGGTGTCGAACCAGGCGGACATCGGCCATGGTCGCATGCTGAAGCTGCAAATATATCTGACGAACTGGAGCGATCGCATTTTGCATGAATGCGGCGGCGATCCCGAACTGGCCTTGGAGATGATGGTGACGCGGGTCATGGGGAAGATGGGGGACGGAACCGCCGGCTTCGACGAGAGCGCGGTCCGCTTCTACCTCATCGACCAGTTGATCCGCTGCAACGTGTTCCCCAACAAGACGGCTGCCCATGCCTAACCTGTTCCTCAAGGACGAACCATTGCAGAAGGCCCCCGCGATCGTGGGGTTCGAGGTCATCCGCTTCGTCCGGACCACCGGCAAGGGACGCGTCAGCATCTTCGACGTCGTGGATCACTTCAAGCGCGAACGCTGGTTCACCTCGAGCGCCTTCTTCTACGGACTCACGTTCCTCTATGCCGTCGGCCTGATCGACTTCGAGGAACCTTATCTGGTTGCGCTCGATGCGGATTGAGCTGCTCTACACCGAGCCTGCCACAATCGAGCCCATCGAATTCGGCGAGGGCGTGAACGTCGTGCTGGGCGAGAGCGACGACACGAGTTCGAAGAACAACGGCGTAGGCAAGTCGCTCTGCATCGAGTTCATCAACTTCGCCCTGCTCAAGAAGAAGTCGGACAGCCGGGTTTCCAAGATCCCGAAAGAAGCCTTCGATCCCGCGACATTCATATGCGTCCGTTTCCGCCTGCACGGAGAACTTTACACGATCAAGCGGTCGCTGTCCGAGTCCGAGCGGCCCAGGATTGTCGTTGGTGGCAGGGAGACCATTTTCGCAAAGGTCGAGGATGCCACCGATTTCCTGACCCAGCGGATGTTTCCCTTCGAAGGGGCCGGTGCGGTCAGTTTCCGCGAAATGCTCGGTCCGCTGATCCGGGACGAACGTTCCGAATTCAAGTCGATCGTCTCCTACTTCGACACCCGGCTTCGTGTGCCGGAAAACCACGCGCCGCATCTCATGCTCCTCGGCATAGATCTGGGCATCTATCGCCTCATCAAGGATATCCTGAAGGAAATCGACCTCATCGGTGCCGAGGAGGCGCGCATCCGCGAGAACGTCCTGCTCGTTCGCCAGAAGACTATCGATGACGCACGATCCGATCTCAACTCCCTCGACGAGGAGGTCGAGAGCATCAACAACGCCATTGAAGCGCTGGAGAACGCACCGGCTTTTGACATGGTCAAGGAAGATATCCTCGCCATCGAAGAAGAAATGGCGGCGCTCCGGCGTCGGAAGGAGGTGCTTGCGCAACGGTCGGCCCGCCTGTCGCCGGTCGTCGCCACCCCGGCGATCGACGGCGATGAAATCCGGCAGTTCTACGACGAGCTGCGCGCCGGGCTCGGAACCGTGGTGGCGCGCGACCTCAAGGAGGTGATCTCATTCAAGGACAAGATCGAGCAATTTCAACAGCACCTGCTGGAGGAGAAGTCCAAGGTTCTGGACGTGGAGCTCAAAGGCATCAACAGGCAATTGGCCGATCTTGATCGCCGCTACTCCAAGCTCCTTGCCGTCCTTGACCAGGAGGGCCAACTCCGCAGCCTCAGGCAGACCTACGCTTCCTATCAGGCCAAGAGCGAGGAACTCGGCCAACTGAAGGGCTTCCTCGAGCGATACGACCAACTGGCAGTGGACAAGCAGCAGAAGCGGTCGGATAAGGAGACCGAGCGCCTGAGGCTGCAGGGGAGCATCGCCGCCGTCCGCGACCGGTTGAAATCGGTCGAGAAGACCATCCTTGATATCCACCAGTTCATTCAGGGGAACCGCAAGGCTTCTTTCGATGTCCGGACCACGGCGAACAAGCAGGTCGTAGATATCGTGCTGCGCATCGACGACGACGGCAGCCACAGCGTGGAGCGCGAGAAGGTATTCATCTACGACATCGCGTTGCTGCTGAACGATTTCACCAAGATGCGGCATCCCGGCTTGCTGGTGCACGACAACATCTTCGACGTAGACGAGGACACCTTGAACAAGAGCCTCGAGTTCCTGCTCACCCGTGCAGAGTTCGAAGAGGAGCAGCAGTATATCCTGACGCTGAACGTGGACCGGATCGCCCATGCCAACGAAGAGGTCTGGTACGATGACCTCCAGCGCTGCGTGGTGGCTTCGTTCACTAAAGCCGATCGCTTCCTGAACACCACGTACCAGGAAGTGCGCTGACCGTCGGCAGGCCGACCCGATAGATCGTGAGATCCTGTGGAAATAGGGCCAGCGCCGGAGGGACAATACTTCCACGATGATAGAGTACTATTGTCAGGGAGCGATCATGGGCGTCGGAGAAGATTTCGCAGCGTTCAAGTCCAACTACAACTTGGACGCCGATACGATGGGTTCTATCTCACGCAGGTATCGCCGTATCACGCGCCAGCTGAACAACGACTTCTACGGATCGGACTCGGAAACGGCGCACAGCTGGTATGTCGGATCGTACGGTCGGGATACCGCAGCGCGTGGAGTTTCCGATCTCGACATGGGTTATCTCTTGCCCAACGCGGTCTACCATCAATACCACGCTTACGCCACGAACGGGCAGTCCGCGCTTCTTCAGGCGGTTAAGCGCTCCATCCAAAAGACCTATAGGACGACGGACAGCTTCGGGGACGGACAGGTAGTCGGCGTCAACTTCACGGATGGGATCAACTTCGAAGTTCTGCCCGCTTTCTTGAACAAGGACAAGAAGACCTGGACTTACGCAAATGCCAACAATGGCGGGAGCTGGCGGGTGTGCAACCCCTGGGCGGAGATGGAGGCGGTAAATACGAGAAGCCGCGCCACCAACCGGAACATGAAGCACCTTTGCCGGATGATGCGGGTTTGGAAAGACTACAACAGCGTCCCCATCTCCGGCATGCTGATCGACACCCTCGCATTCCAGTTTCTTGAAAACTGGCCTCATCGCGACAAGTCGTTCCTGTACCACGACTACATGGCACGGGACTTCTTCCTGTTCATGTCGCGCCAGGCGACGACGCAGTCCTACTGGCGCGCGCCAGGGAGCGGGTCGCAGGTGGGGAGAAGGGGATCGTTCGAGAAGAGGGCTTGGGCGGCGTACCTGATTTCCCTCGATGCGATAGTGTACAATGACAATCCGTATAGCAGGCGGCGAAAGTGGCGGGAGATTTTTGGCCCGCTGTACCCGGCTTAGAGGTAGAGATGCAGCCCTTCTCACATTTGGAAGACCAGATCCGAGAGTGCTTCGGCCGGGTGGTGTACACCCATAAGACGCACGAGAAGGAGGCGGAGGAGTGTAGTGGCAAGCTCGCGACCTTCAAGGTAGCGCAGATCGTGATAACCGCTCTGACAACCTCTGGGGCGGTCGGCGTTCTGCTGGTCGACGAGGGATGGATGAAGTTCGCGACAGCTGGTCTGGCTCTGCTGTCCCTTCTCGTGTCCGGTTACATGAAAGGGTTCGATCCCGGTGCTACGGCTCAGAAACACAGGGATGCCGCGTCTGCCCTGTGGAACATCAGAGAGTCCTATCTTTCGCTCCTAACCGACCTGCGCATGAATGCTGTCGAACCGCAGGCAGCACGGGAGCGGCGCGATCAGCTGCAGGCGCAACTGGCCGCCATACATAAAGGGGCGCCGCAAACTCATGGCTCGGCCTACGGAAAGGCTCAAAAAGCCCTACAGCACAACGAGGAGTACACCTTTTCGGAAGGAGAGATCGACTTGTTTCTTCCCCCAACCTTGAGGAAAGGCGCCGAAGCGAAAGATCGAAAATGATTCCGGGTTTCGTTGTTCCAGGGGGCATCAGTTGATTATCAATCCGCCGTCGGCAGAGTCGTTGAATGAGGTCGCGCTTCGGCTTTACTTCAGCGCCTGGTCGTCGCTAATCGGCATTATCCACGACTTCGATCTGCATTTCGATGTTGCGGGGTCTGCCGATGACGATGACGACACTTGGTCGGAAGAACGGAAGGAATATCTGGAAGCGTGTCAGCCAGAACTGCAGTCGATATGCACCATCGTTCAGCAGTCCAACGAGCTGGCGCTAAAGGCCCGAATTTGCGAGGTCAGCCCGTTCTTGCTTCTTTTGAAGTCCGAACCGAAATTCAGCACGACCGGGAGCGACATCGAATTCTCCGACCTCCGCACCCTTGATGCCGTAGACCTTCCCGGAGCGGTGAACACCCTGTCCGCAAGGACACTGTCCGATGAGTTCGTGCAGACCTACAATCTGTTTCGGTCCCTCCGGAACAAGGTCGCGCATCTGGGCTCCGCCGACGCAGTGTTCACGCCGGAAGACTTGCTCAAGAAGATGCTGTTCCAGTACCAGCAGCTGTGGCCAGAACGGATGTGGCTAAAAGAATGGGTGCAAGCCGAGTCAAACACTCGGCTCTCCTACTTTCACGACTATTCCAATTCCTCTCCATACGCTGATGTCTTCGCTCAGTGGCCTCTCGCCTTGAAGTTCATCGGTAAATCGGACTTCAAACGGCTATTCGGCGTGGCGAAGTCTCAGCGGCGTTATCTTTGCCTCTCCTGCATTCGACTGGGTACCACCGACTGGAATGATATCAGGTCCGACCCTGTTCACACGGCTTTCCTGGTCAAGGGAGCGGATCGCACATCCTGCTTCATGTGCGGGGAGGAGGTGGCGGTCGAACGCAGTCTTTGTCATCAAGACCACTGCAAGGGTAACGTAATCTGTACTGATCCGGAGGGTGAGAACGACCGCATTTGCCTGACTTGCGGCGAAGATGCCTCAGGGGTTGCCGACTAGCCTGCAAGCCGGCTTCTTGAAGCGGACAACCGGTGCACTCTTACAGCCGGATCATGGCACTCTTACAGCCTAATCGTGGCACTCTTTCAGCCCCGTCATAGCCGCTTCGCAGAGCGGAGCGCGCCAAATGTCTGTCTGGTGAGATTTTGGCTGGGGAACCTGGATTCGAACCAAGATCGACGGAGTCAGAGTCCGCTGTTCTACCATTGAACTATTCCCCAGCATCGGCGATGCGAGCCGGGCGGCACGGAGCGGTGGGTTGCTTCATGCGGCGCGGGGTCTGCATAGACAAAGCAGGGTGAGATTGCAAGCGTCTGGTGGCGATAGGCTGTGAGTTTATGTGTACTCCTTTCTTTCGCGCGGCCCATGCCTGGCTTGGCCGCTGGAGATGCCGATGCTTTGGCGGAAAAGGGAGGCCTTGATTGGGACCTTGAGCATGACGCCCGGTTCCGATCGTGTCCCAAGAGCCGCCATCGTTGTCATTGCGCTTGCGATCCCCTTGCACTACCTTTCTCTACGACACGTAACAAAGGTGCGTTCGGGCGCGGTCGGCTGGTCCGGTCTTTGCGACCACGCATGAAGGAGACCCTAGTGGCCGATTCTCATCGGTCCGCCTCTGTTTCGGCTCTCGTGGCCGAAATCGGGGCCGGTGCGCCGTCTGGTTCAGGCCGGGGGGCGGGGGCTGGCGCATCGCCAAAGCCCGTGCCGGAGCATCGGACCCATCCGCCCTCCGCTTCCCGCCGCCCGCGCGGCCCCCTCTATGCCGCTCTTGATCTGGGCACAAACAATTGCCGCTTGCTGATCGCGCGGCCGCATGAGCGCGGCTTTCGCGTCATCGACGGGTTTACGCGCATCGTGCGGCTGGGGGAGGGCGTATCGGTTACCGGGCGCCTCTCGGATGCCGCCATGGAGCGGACTATGGACGCGCTGCGCCAGTGCCGCAACAAGCTGCGAGACCACCAGCCGACGCGCATGCGCCTCATCGCCACCGAGGCTTGCCGCGCTGCCGCAAACGGGCCGGCCTTTCTGGCGCGCGTCAAGGAAGAGCTGGGGCTTGAACTGGAGATCATCGATCGCCGCACCGAGGCCGAACTGGCCGTCACGGGCTGCGCCGACCTGGTCGATGGCGAAGCCGCGGGCGCCTTGATGTTCGATATAGGCGGCGGCTCGTCGGAGTTGGCCTGGCTCGACTTCCGCGGTGGACGCCCGCGCTCGCAGGGACGCATGTCGGCCTCCATTCGGTCTTGGCAGTCGCTGCCGGTCGGCGTCGTATCGATTGCCGAAAAATTCGGCGGTGTGGATGTGACCCGGGATATTTTCGAGGCCATGGTCGGTCACGTCGCCGAACATCTGCGCCAATTTCGTGGCCGCGAAAAACTGCGGCAGATGATCGCCACCCATCCGGTCCATCTGATCGGCACCTCTGGCACGGTGACGACGCTGGCCGGCCTGCATCTTGGGCTGGAGCGCTACGAACGGCAGAAGGTGGATGGTTTGTGGATGCGCCGCGACCAAGTGGATGAGACCATGCGCGCGCTCATGGGCATGCCCTTTGACCGCCGCGTGGCCCATCCCTGCATCGGCAAGGACCGGGCCGATCTGGTTTTGCCGGGCTGCGCCATTTTCGAGGCCATCCGCCGCGAGTGGCCAACCGACCGCGTTCGCGTTGCCGACAGGGGCTTGCGCGAAGGCATCCTGATATCGCTCATGGACACCGATCGCACGCATAAGCGGCCGGTTCGCTACCCCAGGAGGCAGGCCAATGGCCAATAACAAGGCTTTGGGCACCGGCGGGCGCAAGTCCGACAAGGACCTCAAGATCCGCGTCAAGACCGCCAAGGGCCGCAAGGTTGCCTCGACCAAGTGGCTCGAGCGCCAGCTCAACGACCCCTATGTCGCCCGTGCCCGTTCGGAAGGCTATCGCTCGCGCGCTGCCTTCAAGATCAAGGAAATGAACGAAAAGCATAAGCTTTTCAAAAAGGGCATGCGCGTTGTGGATTTGGGCGCAGCACCGGGCGGCTGGTCGCAGGTTGCCGCGGCTGCTGTCGGCTCGACCATAGAAGCGCCGCTTGTCGTCGGCATCGACTATCTCGAAATGGATCCCATACCCGGTGTTATCCTCTTGCAGAAGGATTTCACCGAGGACGACGCGCCGGCCATGCTGATCGAGGCCATGGGCGGGCACGGTGCCGATGTGGTCATGAGCGACATGGCCTGGCCGACCACCGGCCACCGGGCCACCGATCACCTGCGCATTGTCCATCTGATCGAGATCGCCGCCGATTTCGCCATCCAGGTGCTGAGGCCGGGCGGCTCGTTTGTAGCCAAGGTCTTCCAGGGCGGCACCGAGCATGAACTTCTCCATATGCTCAAGCGGCACTTCAACACCACCTTCCACGTCAAGCCACCGTCGAGCCGCAAGGATTCTGCGGAGGCCTACCTGGTGGCGAAGGGCTTCAAGGGCAACGTGAAGTCCCCGGACGACGGTGCGGACGAAGACCTCTAGGGCGTTCTCGAGACCCCAAGCTACATCCTGCGTCGGTGCCCTGGCGACGCTTGACATTCATAGCCATTGGGCTATTGGTTTAATCCATAGCCAAAGGTGAATATGTCTCGCGCCGATGAACACAGACCTTCTGTTCAGATCCCTGTCCGACCCCACGCGTCGCGCCCTCTTTGAGCGGTTGTGCCGGAACGGGGAGCAGACGGTCGGCACGTTGACCCAGTGGGCCGGTGTCGCCCAGCCCACCGTGTCCAAGCACCTTGCCGTTCTCAAGCAGGCGGGGCTGGTCGCGGACCGGCCTGAGGGCCGCCAGACGCACTATGTGGCTCGCAAGGAAGCGCTCGCGCCCTTGCTCGACTGGACGCGCACCATGGCCGGCTTCTGGGAAAGCCGGTTCGATGACCTCGATGATCTGCTCAAGAGGATGGATCAATGACGGCCGAAAAATCCAACGCCACGCGCAAGCCCCTCAAGCCGGGTCCAGATGGTATCGTCCGGCTATCGGGGGGCAATCCGCAGATCGCCAAGGGTGAAGGGGACGCGGTGGTCCAGCACTATATTGCCGCCATGCCCGGCTGGCAGAGCGCCATCGGCAGACGGCTGGACACCATCATCTCGCAGACAGTGCCTGGCGTCGCCAAGGCGGTGAAATGGAATACCCCATTCTATGGGGTAGGCGATGGCACCTGGTTTCTGGGATACCATTGCTTCGCCAAATACGTGAAAGTGTCGTTCTTCGAGGGTGCGCAGCTCAAGCCGCTGCCGCCCGGCACCTCCAAGCAGGCTAAAGTACGATACCTGGATATTTACGAGCAGGGGTTCGACGAGGCTCAGTTTGCCGATTGGGTGCGTCAGGCCAGTGAGCTGCCCGGCGAACGCATGTAGCCGCGGAAAGGCCCCTAATGTCCGACCCCACACCCAAAACCCTGATCGACCAGCGTATCGCCTCCTTCGGCGACTGGCGGGGCCAAACGCTCTCCACCATCCGCGCCCTCATTCTGGAGGCCGATCCCGGCGTCATCGAAGAGTGGAAATGGGACAATCCCGTCTGGTCGCTCGACGGCATCATCTGCACGGGCGAGGTCTATAAGGCGGCGGTCAAGACCACCTTTCCCAAGGGCGCCTCCCTTGATGATCCGGTGGGCCTCTTCAACGCGAGCCTCTCCGGCAATACCCGCCGCGCCATCGATTTCCGCGAGGGTGTGGCCATCAACGCCGAGGCCTTTCGCGCCCTGATCCGTGCGGCCATCGCCGCCAACCGCAATGCAAAGGCAGCCAGGACATGACCACCAGCGCCGAAATCCAAACCGTCACCGTCGAGCGCAGCTTCGCCCATCCACCGGCCAAGCTCTGGCGGGCCCTGACCCAGCCGCATCTAATAGCCGACTGGCTGATGGCCAATGATTTCGATCTGACCCTGGGGCACAGGTTCCAGCTCAAGGGCGAGTGGGGCGGCGTGCTGGATTGTGAAGTGCTCGCCATCGAGCCGGAGCGCCGACTGTCCTATACATGGGACTTCGCCAATGACGATCCCAATTATGCGCTGAAGAGCGTCGTCACGTTCACCCTCACACCGACCGCCGATGGCACGCATCTGCGCATGGATCAGTCCGGCTTCCGTCCGGACCAGAAACAGGCGTCCGGCGGCGTCAGGATGGGCTGGGCAGCATTCCTCGAAAAGCTGGACGGCGTTCTGGCCCGCCCGGAATAACGCTCCAGCCTGGGCAAGGGCCTTCAGCTCTTGTGTGCCCTCCCATGACCCGACACGTGGCTACCAGCGTCGGCCGGTAACCGCAGGTAGATGATGCCGGCGAGCGCGCTCAGCCCCCCGACCGCAAAGAATGCGATCTGGAAGTCCACAAGGCTCAGCACGCCGCCATTGATATGGCTCGAAAGCTCCAGGATTGCGCCTGCTACCGCCACGCCAAAGGCAACCGACAGCTGCTGGGCGACGGCTACAATCGCCGTGGCTTGGCTGGCCTCCGCATCGGACACATCCGCATAGCCGATCGCGTTGGTGCCGGTGAAAAAGATCGAGCGCAACACTCCGCCCGAGATCAGCACCACCATCATGACAGGCACTGCTGTCTCTGCCGTGAAAAGTCCCTGCGCCCCGATCAGCAGCCCGCCAAACACCGCGGCAAACCCCAGGACACGCGGAAACCCGAACCGGGCGAAGATGCGCTCTGCGATGAACTTGCTCATCATGGCGCCGATGGCCGACACAAAGGTGATCGCACCGGACTGAAACGGGTTGAGACCGAAGCCCAGCTGCAACATCAGCGGCAGGAGGAATGGCACCGCGCCGACGCCCACGCGAAACAACGAGCCGCCGGTGATGGCCGAACGGAATAGGGGGTTGCGCAGCAGTCTGGGATCGAGCAGCGGATATTGCGTGCGCCGTGCATGCAACAGGTAAACGACCCCAGCGACCACACCCACTGCCAGCGTCAGATAGCCATAAACGATTGGCAGCGCCGGAAGGCTCACCACCGAGAGCCCGAACACCAGACCCGAAAAGGCAATTGCCGCCAGCAAGAAGCCGGGAAGATCGACGGGCCTTGTGTTTCGCTCATCGGGCACCTTGAGATAGATGCTGGCCATGATGATCCCAGCAATTCCGATGGGAATGTTGATCCAGAAGATCCAGTGCCAGGAGAGATAGGTCGTCAGAAACCCGCCGATCAGAGGTCCGGTCACCGGGGCGATCAGCGCAGGAATGGTGAGCCAGGCCATGGCCGCAACCAGCTCGTTGCGCGGCGTCGAGCGCACCAGCAGCAGCCGCCCCACCGGCGTCATCATCGAGCTGCCGATCCCCTGGAAAAACCGCGACAGCACAAAGGATTCCAACGAGAAGGCAAACGAGCAGGCGAGCGATCCCAGCATGAAGACGCCAATCGCAAGCCGGAACACATTCTTGGCGCCGAACCGGTCCGCCAGCCAGCCGCTGATCGGGATGAAGATGGCCAGCGCCACGAAATAGGCCGTCAGCGCCAGCTTGAGCGCGATCGGCTCGGTGCCGATGTCGGCAGCGATGGCGGGCAGGGATGTGGCGATGACGGTGGAGTCCATCTGTTCCATGAACAGGGCCACCGCGAGGATAAGCGGAGTAACGCGGGTCACGAGGGGATGAACCGGATGAGCCTGGAAAGGGTTGCGGACGCAACAGATTTACTATGGCCCCGCAGGCTTTGCTCGGCCAGCCCAAATAACCATCCCGGTCGTTTTGGCCAGGGCGAAGGTCGCCGCGTTGCATGACGTCTATGCGCACTGGCGGCACTAGGCAAAGCCGGTCGCTGGTGCTATTGACCCTCGCCAACCTGAGCCCGCGCAATCGTCGCCGGTTCACATTCCAACATATCTGGTTTTATCAGAAGGCAGGAAGGGTCTGGCCTTGGCGAAGATTATTACTACCATCACCGGCGATGCGGCGCTCACTTTTGACGATGTGCTGCTCCAGCCGGCGCGCTCCGACATCCTGCCCACCGAAACCGACATTTCGACCTATGTCACCAAGGACATAGCGCTCAATCTTCCCATTCTGTCCTCGGCCATGGACACCGTCACCGAGGCCAATATGGCCATCGCCATGGCGCAGGCCGGCGGCATGGGCGTCATTCACAAGAACCTCACCGCCGCCGAACAGGCCGAGCAGGTGCGCATGGTCAAGAGCTTCGAATCTGGGATGGTGGTGAACCCGATCACCATCGGACCCAACGCCACCCTAGCCGATGCCCATGCCTTGATGGCCAAGAGCCGCATTTCGGGCATTCCCGTCGTTGAAAATGGCGGGCAGGGCGGTCGCGCCATCGGCAAGCTGGTCGGCATCCTCACCAACCGCGATGTGCGTTTCGCTTCCAACCCCAATCAGCCCATCTCGGAGCTGATGACGCACCAGAACCTCATCACCGTGCGCGAAGGTGTGTCCAAGGAGGAAGCCAAGGTCCTCCTCCACCGTCACCGCATCGAAAAGCTGCTGGTTGTCGACGAGGACTACCGCTGCATCGGCCTCATCACCGTCAAGGACATCGAAAAGGCCCAGCTCCATCCCAACGCGGTCAAGGACGAGCAGGGGCGCCTGCGCGTCGCCGCCGCCTCCACCGTTGGCGACAATGGCTATGAGCGCTCCCACGCGCTGATCGATGCCGGCGTTGACCTGCTCGTCATCGACACCGCCCACGGCCACTCCGTTCGCGTTGCCGAGGCCGTCGAGCGTATAAAGCGCGAAAACAATGCCGTGCGCATTGTAGCGGGCAATGTCGCCACTGCCGAAGCAACCAAGGCCCTGATCGGTGCCGGTGCCGATGCCGTCAAGGTCGGTATTGGCCCGGGCTCGATCTGCACCACTCGCATCGTGGCCGGCGTCGGCGTGCCGCAGCTCGCAGCCGTCATGTCCTGTGCCGAAGAAGGTGCCAAGTCAGGCGTGCCAGTCATCGCCGATGGCGGCATCAAGTTCTCGGGCGACATGGCCAAGGCACTGGCCGGCGGTGCGTCCTGCGTCATGGTCGGCTCGCTTCTCGCCGGTACCGACGAAAGCCCCGGCGAGGTCTATCTTTACCAGGGCCGTTCCTACAAATCCTACCGCGGCATGGGCTCGGTCGGGGCAATGGGTGCCGGCTCTGCTGATCGCTACTTCCAGCAGGATGTGCGCGATCAGATGAAGCTCGTCCCCGAAGGCATCGAGGGCCAGGTCCCCTATAAGGGTTCGGTCGGCGCCGTGCTGCATCAGCTCGCCGGCGGCCTGCGCGCCTCCATGGGCTATACCGGTGCGCACACGCTCAAGGACTTCCGCGAGAACGCCACCTTCGTCAAGATTTCCGCAGCCGCCCTGGGTGAGAGCCACGTCCACGACGTGACCATTACCCGCGAGGCGCCCAACTACCGCAGCGGCCGCTAATCGGCGCCTGTGCCTCGACCAGAAACGAAAAAACCGTTTCTGTGCGAGGCATTACCCCGACAAGCCGACTCTCTTGAGGAGCCTCATCCATGGCGCTGACGTATAAACTTCTCGTCCTCGCCATGGCGGCCCAGGTCCTGCTGACGCTTGTCATCCTCGTCCGCCTGGGCATGGAGCGCGTGCCGCGCGTCGCCCGGGGCGAGGTGGATGCGGCTCGCATTGCGGTGGACCGCTCCGGCTGGCACCTCAAGGCACAGCTGCTGTCCAACAGCTATGACAGCCAGTTCCAACTACCGGTCCTCTTCTTCGTGGCGGTTCTCGTCACGCTGCAGACCGGCGCCTCCGGCTGGCTCGAGGCGGGTCTCGCCTGCCTCTTTGTCGCCAGCCGCTACGCCCACGCCTATATCCACACCACCAGCAACGTGCTTTACCCGCGCTTCTTCGTCTTTTGCGCCGGCCTTGCGATCCTCGCCATCTTCTGGCTATGGCTGGTTCTCCGTCTTTTCCTGCTTGTTCCGAGTGTCTGACCCATGCGCCTTCCGGGCCGTCTTGCCGCCGCCATCGAAGTCCTAACCGATGTCGAGACGCGCCACCGTCCTGTCTCGGAAGCGCTGAAAGCCTGGGGCCTCAACAACCGGTTTGCCGGGGCAGGGGATCGCGCGGCCATCGGCAATATCGTCTATGACGCCCTGCGCCGCCGCGCCTCCCATGCCGTTGCCATGGGCAGCGACACGCCGCGCGCCCTCGTTCTGGCGGTAGCCATGCGCGACTGGGGCGAAACTGCCGAAAGCCTCAACGCCGCCTTTGCCGGCGACAGCCACGCGCCCGCGCCCGTCACCAATGAGGAAGCGGCCGGTGCTGCCGCAGATCTGGCCACGGCGCTGCTCGCCAGCCGGGCCGACCTCCCCGATTGGCTCGCCCCGTCGCTGGAGCGCGCCTTCGGGTCGGACTGGGTGGCCGAGGGCGAGGCCATGGCTGGTCGGCCCTCGCTCGACCTGCGGGTCAACGCGCTGAAGGCTGCCCCGGAAAAGGTCATGAAATCGCTGGAGCGCTTCTCGCCCCAGCCTTGCGCCATCGCCCCCTTCGGCATCACCATCCCCGCCGGTCCGCGGGACGCCCGCACGCCCAATGTCACGACGGACGAAGCCTATCTCAAGGGCTGGTTCGAAGTGCAGGACCAGGGCAGCCAGATCGTGGCGGCGCTTGCCGGCGCGCGCGAAGGCGAACAGGTCCTGGACCTCTGCGCCGGGGCAGGGGGCAAGACCCTGGCGCTGGCGGCCACCATGGGCAATTCCGGGCAGATCTTTGCCTATGACACCGACCGCAACCGCCTCGCGCCGATCTATGATCGCCTGAAACGCAATGCCGTCCGCAATGCGCAGGTGCGCGCGCCTAATCCCGGCGCGCTCGACGATCTCATCGGCAAGATGGATCGCGTGGTCGTCGATGCGCCCTGTACCGGCACCGGCACCTGGCGCCGTCGCCCGGACACCAAGTGGAAATTGACACCCGAGCTTCTCGCCCAGCGCCAGAGCGAACAGGCCGCTCTGCTGGTCGAGGCGGGACGCTACCTTCGGCCCGGTGGCACGCTGGTTTACATCACCTGCTCCATCCTGCCCGAAGAGAACGACGATCAGGTCGTGGCCTTCCTCGCAGCCAATCCGGGCTTCGAGTCCGTCGACATCGCACAGGCCTGGCGCAGCGCGCTGATCACCGACCTACCGGAGGGTCTCCAGACACCGGCCGGCGGCATTTGCCTGACGCCCCGCCGCACCAATACCGACGGCTTTTACTGCCACCTGCTGCGCAAGGGCTGAGCCCTAGGCCGGTTGCAAGATCGCTCGTCTGGGCAACCGCATCTCGAGCGTTCGCGCCCAGGCGATGACGGGCCCTTCCATGAACCGGTAGGACAGCGTCGCCAACATGATGGTGACGCCCACCGACACCGCCGTCGCCATCAGCCACAGATTGGTGTCCGTCATCGCGCCATATCGGAAATCGGGGATCCAGTAGACCTGGATCAGTTCCAGCACCAGCGTATGGTAGATGTAGATGCCGAAGGAAATGGTGGCGAGGAATCGCACCGGCGGATTATCCAGCAACCGTCCCAGCAGCAAAGTGGACGGCCCGGTGGCCAAAGCAATACCAATCAGGCCATGCATGATCGGGAAACGGTAGGGCACCTTCAGCCAGCCATAGAGCTCCCCGGCCTCCCGATACGCCTCGCCATACATATAGACGCCAGCCGCGAGCAGCGCCCCGAGGCAAACCACATCCATGGTCCAGTGACTGACGCCCGCCAGCATCACCTGTAACCCGCCCGCGAGCGCCCCAAGCGCGAACATGGCAAAGAAGCTGAACGGGTTGAACCAGGGCATCCATTGCTTGGCGCCGCCCTGCATTCCGAATTCCCAGCCCATTTCATAGGGGTCGACCACAACCCAGCTGCTGAAGGCAATGTGGCCCAGAAGCGCCGCTCCGAGCACAAGGAGAAAAGCCAGACGGCTCGCCCACGACGGAAGCCGCCGGCCGAAAGCAAAAAGAGCGGCAAAGCCCACCGGCAGCAGCAGGTAGGCTGTGACTTCAAATCCGATCGACCACAGCGGACCGTTCACCTCCACAGGAAAGAAGGTGAGCCAGTGCCAGTCGCTGACAAGGAAAAATCCGGACAGATAGCGCAACCACAGCCAACCATTCGGCTCTTGGCCCCAGATCAGGATGGAAAGGACAAAGCTCACGGTCAGCGCCATCCAGAAGCCGGGCAGGATCCGCGCCGCGCGGCGCAGCGCATAAACCCTGAGCGAGGGCATCGCGTCACCGCTGTCCAGCGCCTTCCAGAAAGGTCGCGCCAGCAGAAATCCGCTGAGCACAAAGAATATGCCCACCCCAAACGTGCCGCCATTGGCCAGCGCCTGCGCAATGCCGACCTGACCCAGCGGTGTGCTGAAATCGATCTTCTGCGTCAGATGGTGAAACAGGACGATAAAGCAGGCGCTCGCGCGTATGAAGTCGGCGCCCAAAAGACGCCCGGCCACGTGGTTCATCGGTCCCCCCAGATCTGCATGGGCGTTCCTCCAACGCCCCGCTTGCGGAATCCGCCCAGTCTGGCTAAAGCCTCGCCATGCAGCACCCAGACACGTCTTCCCGCAACGACACCATTCTCATTGTCGACTTCGGTTCGCAAGTCACTCAGCTGATCGCGCGCCGAATTCGTGAAACCGGCGTCTATTGCGAAATCCATCCCTTCCAGTCCGCCGGCCCGGCCATGGTGGCGCTCAATCCCAAGGGCGTCGTGCTCTCGGGCAGCCCAGCCTCGACACTGGATGAGAACGCCCCGACCATCGACCCCGCCATTCTGGCCGCCAACGTGCCGATCCTGGGCATCTGCTACGGCCAGCAGGCGCTCTGCGTCGCGCTCGGCGGCAAGGTCGAAGCTGGGCATCACCGCGAATTCGGTCGCGCCGAACTGACCCTGCATAAGGCGAATTCGCTTTCCGAGGGCGTCTGGGATATCGGCACCGACCATCAGGTCTGGATGAGCCATGGTGACCGCGTCGTGGCGCTGCCGGAGGGCTTCGAGGTCGTGGGAACCTCGCCCAACGCCCCCTTCGCCATGATCGCCAACGAAGCCCGCCGTATTTGGGCGGTCCAGTTCCACCCCGAAGTGGTGCACACGCCTGATGGCGGCAAGCTCTACGCCAACTTCGTGCACAATATCTGCGGCATCCAGTCCAACTGGACCATGTCCGCCTATCGCCAGAAGATGATCGACAAGATCCGCGAGCAGGTCGGGACCGGCCGCGTCATTTGCGGTCTGTCCGGGGGCGTCGACTCCTCAGTGGCCGCGGTGCTGATCCACGAAGCCATTGGCGACCAGCTTACCTGCATCTATGTCGATCACGGTCTGATGCGCCTCAATGAGAGCGAACAGGTCGTTACCATGTTCCGCGATCAGTTCAATATCCCACTGGTCCATGTGGATGCGTCCAAGCTGTTCCTTGGCGAGCTGGAAGGTCAGTCTGACCCGGAAACCAAGCGCAAGATCATCGGTCGGCTCTTCATTGAAGTATTCGAGGAAGAAGCCAAGAAGCTCGGTGGCGCTGAATTTCTTGCTCAGGGCACGCTCTACCCTGATGTGATCGAGTCCGTTTCCTTCACCGGAGGGCCCTCGGTCACCATCAAGTCGCACCACAATGTGGGCGGTCTGCCCGAGCGCATGAACATGCAACTGGTTGAACCGCTTCGCGAACTGTTCAAGGACGAAGTGCGCGCCCTCGGTCGTGAACTGGGCATCCCGGAGAGCTTCATCGGCCGCCATCCCTTCCCGGGACCGGGCCTTGCCATCCGCTGCCCCGGCGGCATCACACCCGAAAAGCTCGATATCCTGCGCCAGGCCGATGCCATCTATCTCGACGAGATCCGCAAGTCCGGCCAATACGACAAGATCTGGCAGGCTTTCGCCGTGCTTCTCCCGGTTCAGACCGTTGGTGTCATGGGCGACGGCCGCACCTACGAATTCGTCTGCGCCCTGCGCGCAGTGACCTCGGTCGACGGCATGACCGCCGACTTCTACCAGTTCGACATGAACTTCCTGGGCAAGACCGCCACCCGCATCATCAACGAAGTCCGCGGCATCAACCGCGTCGTCTACGACGTCACCAGCAAGCCGCCCGGCACCATAGAGTGGGAGTGAACCCGACTCGCTTCTGAATCAAAAAAAGCCCGGATGCGCCGCACGCATCCGGGCTTTTCAATGGGAACGGTACCCTACGCCTCGGGCGTGTCCTTGCCGTAATAGTTCTGGCCCAGCACGATGCGCTCGCGGCCCATGCTTTCGCGGTGGGCATTGGTGTCGCGCAGCGAATAGACACAGCCGCAATATTCCTGCTGGTAGAATTCCTCGCGCTTGGAAATCTCGATCATCCGCGCCGAACCGCCGCCCTTGCGCCAGTTATAGTCCCAGTATTTGAGACCCTCGTAGGGCGCAGCCGCGCGATGGCCGCAATCATTGATCTGCGCCATGTTCTTCCAGCGCGAAATGCCCAGCGAACTGGTCATGACGGGGAAGCCGTTTTCATGGGCATAGAGCGCGGTGCGCTCGAAGCGCATGTCGAAACACATGGTGCAGCGGATGCCGCGCTCAGGCTCATGTTCCATGCCCTTGGCGCGCGCAAACCAGTTGTCGCGGTCATAGTCGGCATCAATGAACGGCACGCCGTTCTTTTCGGCAAACCGCACATTCTCGTCCTTGCGCAAAAGGTATTCGCGCTTGGGGTGAATATTGGGGTTGTAGAAGAAGATCGTGTATTCGACCCCGGAGGCGAGCATGGCCTCCATCACTTCGCCCGAACAGGGCGCGCAGCACGAATGCAGCAGCACTTTCTTGTGGCCGTCGGGAGGGGTCAGTTCGGGGCGTTCAAAGTCACTCATGCGCGGCTGATTATCAGGTTTGCAGACCCGATTCCAGCCCGCTACTCGGCCGCGCGCGCCATGGGCGGCAGGCGCAGGCTGGCGAGGAGCCGCACATTGTCCCCAAGCCAGTTGAGCACGGCTTCCGCTGCCCGCTCAACCGGCTTGCGGAAACGCCATTCGAAGAGATTGGCGAAGACGATGGCCATGACGAAGGTGGAGACCAGCACCACCCAGAAGCTCAATTGGGCGGGAAGATAGAGATTGAGCGTGGCGAGCATGCTGATGCCGATATTCTCGTGGATGAGATACCAGGAAAAGCTCAGCAGCCCGATCTGCGCCACCGACCAGGTCAAGCCGGGGATGTTGGGGATCGATTTGCCAGCCAGATAGCGCACGAACATGAGCGCCAGTGCGAGGTAAACCGCCGCCGAAACGGCGGCCGTCATGAGCGCGCCTGATGCTGTGGGGGAATAAGCCTCAAGGAACACCACCAGCACCGACATGATGATGTTTGCCACCAGCAGCTTGCCCGTCCCCTTCATGCCGGCCTCATACTGCCGGCCAAGGATGCCAACGGCAAAAAAGGTGAGATAGGGAGCAATGGCCAGGAATTTCAGCATGGACTGCGGCGTGATCGCGCCTTCGCCGGAAACCAGCGTGGAAAGGGCCCAGACCGGCGCCATGACCAGGGCCAGCCAGCCAAAAACCAGGGTAAACCGGCCCTTGTCGTGCAGCAGCCCCGCCATGATCGCCACAAGCGCATAGAACTTGATCTCGACGGCTATCGACCAGAACGAGCCGTTCACCCACTCGCCCAGTTCACCCACGAACAGCAGGTTCAGCACCACATCGACGAGCCCCGGCTGGACCTCCTGATAGTTGGCCTCCGGCACGGATGGGATATGGGCGAAAAGTCCGAAGACAAAGAGCAGCAGCACGGCGGCCACGAAGGCCGGGTAGATGCGGGAAAAGCGCCGCGCGAGGAACACGCCCACCGAAGGCGCCCGCTCCAGCGTCATGAAGATGCAGTAGCCCGAGATGATGAAGAAGAAATAGACGCCGACCCAGCCAAAAAACACCGGCCAGGGAGCGCCTTCGGTGATGTTGAGGGCGTAACCGGGCAGCCGCGCGGTAAAGTGAAACGCGATCACCAGCAAAATGGCGATGCCCCGGAAGAAATCGATCGTCTGGTCGCGCCTGCCGCTCATTGCACCACCTCGCTTGGCTAAGCCAATCTACACCGCAATTCCCCTTGCGCGGGCGCAGCCTTGCGCCACGGTTAATGCCTGCCTTTGTGGGCCTTTGCGCGGTTTGCAATCGGGGGGACGCGTGCTAAAGCTGCGGCGCAATTCAGAACCAGCTCGGGCAGGCCATGTCTCAGGACAACATTTTCCGCGAAATCGATGAGGAACTGCGTTCCGAGCGCATGCGCAACCTCTGGAAGCGCTTCGCGCCTTTCGTCATCGGCGGCGCCGTGGCCATCGTCGCCCTCGTGGCGGTCAATGAAGGCTGGTCCTGGTACACCAATAGCCGTTCGGCAGAGGCGTCCGAACAGCTTTACACCGCGCTCGACGCCGCCGAACGAGGCGATGCCGAAGCCGCACGCGCCGCGCTGGACGCCGTTGTCGCCGAAGGTTCGGGCGGCTATCCGGCCCTCGCGGAGTTCCGCAAGGCGGCCCTTCTGGCCGAAGCCGGCGACAGTGCCGGAGCGGTTGCAGCCTATGATGCGCTGGCCAATGCCCAGTCCAATCCGCGCCTGCGCGAACTGGCCCTGCTGCTCGCCGCCAACATCCTTGTCGATACCGGCAGCCTTGCCGATGTCGAGGCGCGTATCGGCAGCCTCACCAGCCAGGACAGCGGCCTGCGCCGTCCTGCCCTCGAGCTCATGGGCCTCGCCCAATACAAGGCCGGCGATTTCGCTGCGGCCCAGACCAGCTTCGAAGGCGTCATCAACGACCCGCTGACCCAGTCCAGCGTGCGCAATCGCGTTGCCTATTACCTTGCCCAGATGCTGAGCGACGGCAATGTTGCCCCTGACACCCCGGCCGAAGCCGCAGCCGAAGCGCTCGACGCGCTTGTCCAGGATGACGGCGCCGAAACGCCCGCTGCAGACGCTCCCGCTGCCGAACAATAAGAGCCGCTCGCCGGCTGAAGGAAAACTGCCATGACCGTCACCGTCGCTATTGTCGGTCGTCCCAATGTCGGCAAGTCGACCCTGTTCAATCGCCTTGTCGGGCGCAAGATCGCGCTGGTCGATGATACGCCCGGCGTCACCCGCGACCGCCGCGAGGCCGAAGGCCATATCGCCGACCTTACGTTCAAGGTGCTCGATACGGCCGGCTATGAAGATGTGCGCGACGGCAGTCTCGAAGACCGCATGCGCCAGCAAACCGAGCTGGCTATCCGCGAAGCCGACATCATCCTGTTCATGATCGACGCCCGCGCCGGTGTCGTGCCGCTGGACCAGCGCTTTGCCCAGGTGCTGCGCAAGGCCGGCAAGTCCGTCCACCTGGTCGGCAACAAGGCCGAAAGCAAGGCCTCCGAAGCCGGTCTCGTCGAGGCGTTTAAGCTTGGTTTCGGTGAGCCAATTCCGCTCTCTGCCGAGCACGGGCTGGGGCTTTCCGAGCTTTACTCCATCGTCTCCGCTGCAATCGACAAGCAGATCGAAAAGCAGGCCGAACAGGCGGCAGCGCAGGCCGAAACCGCTGCCGATCTCGACATCATGCCCGAGGTCGATGTCGACATCACCCCGGATATGCTGGAAGGCGAGGGCGACGAAGCCACCCTGCGCTGGAACCCCCGCCGTTATCTCAACGTAGCCATTGTCGGCCGGCCCAATGCCGGCAAGTCCACCCTGGTCAACCGCATGGTTGGCGAAGACCGTGTCCTCGTTGGCCCCGAAGCCGGCATCACCCGCGACAGCATTCTCGTGCCTTGGGAATGGGAAGGCCGCACCATAAACCTGGTGGACACCGCCGGCATTCGCCGTCGCTCGCGCGTTCAGGAAAAGCTCGAAAAGCTGGCCGTGGGCGACAGCCTGCGCTCCATCCAATACGCCGAAGTCGTCGTCCTCATGCTTGACGCGACCATCCCCTTCGAAAAGCAGGATCTGGCGCTGGCCGACCTCGTCGAGCGCGAGGGCCGGGCCATGGTCATCGCCCTCAACAAGTGGGATCTGATCGAAGACAAGAACAAGACCCTCACCGAGTTGCGCGAAGCGTGCGAGCGCCTCCTGCCGCAGCTGCGCGGCGTGCCGCTGGTCACCCTGTCGGGCCTCACCGGCAAGAATATCGACCGGCTGATGGATGCCATCTTCGAGGTCGAGCGCCACTGGAACGCCCACGTTTCAACCGCGCGCCTCAACCGCTGGCTGGCCGGCATGACCGAGAGCCATCCGCCTCCGGCCGTCTCCGGACGCCGTCTCAAGCTGCGCTACATGACCCAGGCCAAGACGCGTCCCCCCAGCTACATCGTCTTCGCGTCCCGCCCAGATGCGGTGCCAGCGTCCTACCAGCGCTATCTCGTCAACGGCCTGCGCGAAGCGTTCGACATGCCCGGCACGCCGATCCGGCTCTGGCTGCGCGGCGGTAAGAACCCGTACGCCGACAAGAAATAGCCCCCACGGTGCGAAGGCGTCGCTGTCACCAGCTATTCACACTATGACCTATTCACAATCGCCGCGCGTGCCCTATAGTGCGCGCGTCGTAGCACCCCGCCACTGGTCGCGGCGTGTCAACATTGCACTTTGTTGCTTACAGAAATCATTATCGTCGTCGTTCTGATCCTGGTGAACGGCGCCCTGGCCATGTCCGAACTGGCCGTTGTTTCGTCCCGCCCCGCGCGCCTCAAAGTCCTGGCCGACCAGGGAAACAAGGGCGCGGCCACAGCGATCAAGCTCGCTGAAGATCCGGGTAAGTTCCTCTCCTCCGTACAGATCGGCATCACCCTCGTGGGCGTGCTGTCGGGCGCCTTTTCTGGCGCCACGCTGGGCCTGCGCCTCAGCGAATGGCTGCGCGAAGTCCGCGTACCCTCCAACATCGCCGACATCGGCGGCACCGGTGTGGTCGTTGTACTCATCACCTATGTCACGCTGATCTGTGGTGAGCTGGTGCCCAAGCAGGTGGCGCTGCGCAATCCCGAAGGCGTCGCCTCCCGCGTTGCCGGCCCGATGTATGTGCTGGCCCGCGTCGGTACGCCGATCGTCTGGTTGCTCGATATCTCGGGCAAGACCGTGCTGCGCCTTCTGGGGCAGGGCGGCCAGGCCGAAGAATCGGTCACTGAGGAGGAAGTGCGCACCATCATCGCCGAGGCGACCACGGCCGGCATTCTCGAAACCGAAGAACACTCGATGATTTCGGGCGTCATGCGCCTGGCCGACCGTTCGGCCCGTGGCATCATGACCCCGCGTCTCGACGTGGTGGTCATCGACGTCGAGGACCCCTACGAGGAAAGCCTGCAGACCATCATTTCGAGCAGCCACTCCCGCGTTCTGGTGCAGGAAGGCGATGCCGACTCCATCCTGGGCGTGCTCCCGCTGTCCGATCTCCTGCCTGCCTTGGCCTCCGGTCAGCAGCCGGACCTGCGCAAGCTGGTCAAGCCCATCCCCGTGGTCATGGAGCACGCGGACGCGCTCGACGTCGTCGAGGCCCTGCACAAGTCCAGCGCCCAGCTGGCTCTGGTCGTGGACGAATATGGCCACTTCGAAGGCATCATCACCTTCGGCGACGTCATGGAAGTCATCACCGGCGTCTATAATGAGGAACCCGGCGACGAACCGGCCATGGTTCAGCGCGAAGACGGCTCCTGGCTGATCGCCGGCTGGATGCCGGTGGACGATTTCCGCGAACGCTTCAAGGTCTCGGTGCCGCGGGACGCCCGCTACGAGACGCTGGCCGGCTATATTCTCGCCAGCCTCAACCATCTGCCGGTGGTGGGCGAAACCTTTGAGCGCGATGGCCTGCGTTTCGAAGTGCTCGACCTCGACGGACACCGCATCGACAAGGTGCTGGTCTCCCCGATCAACGTCCCCAGCTGATAAAGACCAGGGCGCCCGGTTTCCCGCGGCGCCCTGTTTGTTTGGGGTCCTGAAACGGATCGGCTCAGAGCCTCATTCCGAACCAAACCGCGCCGTCCTCGCGCAGCCGCTCGAAATTCTTGCTCCAGAACGCAATTCCGCCTTCATTGGCCGGACTTGCGCCCAGGTGAATGCCTGTCACGCCGGCCGCCCTTGCCTGTTGCACCCAGAGGTCCAGCAGTCCCGATCCCACACGCTTGCCACGCAGGCGTGGCAACAGGTTCATGTGAATATGGGCTGGATAGTCCGCCACGATATCGGCGGGCGTCGCATGGGGCTTGCGGATCGTCGCAACCCGGTCCCGATCAGCCTCGGTCAGTCCGGACGTATCGGCATACTGGCTGCGCAGGGCAGGCCACCACTCGGCCTCCAGCCGGCGGCTAAATTCGACACTGTCATGCGTGCCGACCACATAGCCGGCAACGCCGTCATCGTCCTCGGCCACAAACACATGCTCGGGCTCGAGAATCCCGTAGGGGGCCGCATAGATATGGCCCACCAGCTTTGGGTCATTGTGCAGCGCCGATGCGTCCGCGCCGGCATCGCCGGTCATCACGCAGATGCTGTACAGCGCATCCAGATCGTCCGGCCGGTAAGCGCGCAGCGTCAACATCAGATGTCTTCGAACCGGCCGGTCGCAATATCGAAAATCCGGCCCTGCTCGGTGAGCGAGGGGCTGAGCATGTCCACCAATTTCGGCGCGATCTCGCTCGGCGCCGGCAGGGTCTCGGGATTTTCCCCCGGCATGGCCTTGGCGCGCATCGCGGTGCGCACGGCGCCGGGATAGAAGACATTGACGCGCACATTGGTCGTCGCCACTTCGCCCGAATAGGATTTGACCAGCGCGTCGAGGGCAGCCTTGCTGGCCGCATAGAGCCCCCAGAACGGCCGGGCCGACCGCGCCGCCGAAGAGGATACGAATACGGCTCGCCCGGCATCGGCCTGGCGCAGCAACAGGTCCAGCGACCGCAACAGCCGGTAATTAGCCGTCACGTTCACCGCCAGGACCTTGTCGAAATCATCCGGCTTGATATGCGCAACAGGGCTTAGCACGCCCAACTGGCCCGCATTGGCGACGAGGCCATCGAGATGCCCCCAGCGCTCGAAAATGGCCGCGCCCAGCCGGTCGACGGCATCGCCATCGCGCAGGTCGAGCGGCACCAGCGTGGACGAGCCGCCAATAGCCTGGATGGCGTCATCGAGTTCTTCAAGGCCACCGACAGTGCGCGCCACGGCGATCACATGGGCGCCACGGCGTGCTGCTTCCAGGCCCGCCGCATAGCCGATGCCGCGCGATGCGCCGGTGACCAGGACGACTTTGCCGTCCAGCTCGTTTGTGTCAGTCATTAACCCGCTTCCTTGAGCAGAGAAACCTGCTTGGGGTCGCTCATGGGACGTCCGTGCAGGTCCGTCAACTGCGTCGGATAATCTCCGGTGAAATAGTGGTCGGTAAACTGCGGTGCCGACGGATTGCGCTTCTCCCCGCCCACGGCTTCATACAGCCCGTCGATGGACAGGAACTGCAGCGAATCCGCGCCGATATAGCGGCACATGGCGTCGAGGTCGGCATACTGGTTGGCCAGGAGCTTGTCCGGATCGGGCGTATCGATGCCGTAATAGTCCGAATGGAAGATCATCGGGCTGGCGACACGGATATGCACTTCCGTCGCGCCCGCATCGCGGATCATCTGCACGATCTTGACCGAAGTCGTGCCGCGCACGATGGAGTCGTCGATCAGCACCACGCGCTTGCCGGCGATCTCGGCCCGGTTGGCCGAATGCTTGAGACGCACCCCGAAGGCGCGAATCTGCTGGGTCGGCTCGATGAAGGTGCGGCCGACATAGTGGTTGCGGATGATGCCAAGCTCGAACGGGATTCCGCTCTGCTGGGCAAAGCCGATGGCCGCAGGTGTCCCGCCATCGGGCACCGGCACCACCACGTCGGCCTCGACCGGCGCTTCCTTGGCGAGGTTGATGCCCATGTTCTTGCGCGCCTTGTAGACGCTGCGGCCCGAAACCACCGAATCCGGGCGGGCGAAATAGACATACTCGAACAGGCACGGCCGCTCCGGCGCCTTGCGGGCCGGCTTGCGCGCATCGATGCTGATCGAGCCATCGGGCTGCATTTCGCAGATGATGACTTCGCCATTCTCCACGTCGCGGATATACTTGGCCCCGATAATGTCGAGAGCACAGGTTTCCGAACAAAAGATCGGCTTGCCGTCGAGTTCGCCCATGACCAGGGGACGGATGCCGATCGGGTCGCGCGCCGCAATGAGCTTGGTGCGGGTCATGGCGAGCATGGCATAGCCGCCTTCCATCTGCCGGATGGCGTCGATGAAGCGATCCGTGCTGGAGGAGTGGCGCGAGCGGGCGATCAGGTGCAGCACCACCTCGGTATCGGATGTCGACTGGCAGATGGCGCCCGTGGCAATGATCTGGCGGCGCAGCGTCAGACCATTGGTGAAATTGCCGTTATGGGCAATGGCAATGCCGCCCGCTTCCAGCTCGGCAAACAGTGGCTGCACATTGCGCAGCGCCACTTCGCCGGTGGTTGAATAGCGTGTGTGGCCGATGGCCATGGTGCCGGGGAGCTTGGCCAGCAGTGCCGGGTCGGTATAGTGGTCGCCCACCAGACCCATGCGCTTTTCCTGGTAGAACTGGCGGCCGTCGAAGCTCACGATGCCCGCCGCTTCCTGTCCGCGATGCTGCAGGGCATGCAGCCCCAGCGCCGTCAGGGTCGACGCATCGCTATGCCCCAAAATGCCAAACACGCCGCACTCTTCATGCAGCGTGTCGCCTTCGAGATCAAAATCGTCAGTGCCGGGATGGGTCAACACGGTCTCCATGCCAAATGCTGCTTGTCTCGCCAGGGCCGAAAGGGGCGGCGCGGCCAATGCTCGCCAAATAGCGCATTTTCCTGCCGGCCACCAATGACAACTGGGGTCGGCAGGATTGTGACGGACGCGCTGCTCCGCCGGACCTTGTGATCAGGTCTGTGTTTCGTCCACCGGATCGGTGGGGTCCACCGTGCCGTCGAGGTCCGGATCGGCGCCATCGAGCGGGGCCGATGGGCCGTCGGGGTCTTCGGTCAGGTTCGCGCCGCCACCCTGGAGAATGTCGGTAACCTGCTGTTCGAGTCCCTCGGGAAGCATGGAAATCAGCGTATTGCCCATGTTCTGCAGCGGCTGGCGGGTCTGCGCGTTCGCCGCCCAGTCCGGCAGGTTCGACCCCAGAAGCCAGGTGCCGAAAATGGTGATGACGATGGCGATCAGGATGCCGCGCAGCACGCCGAACACAAAGCCCAGCGTGCGGTCGATCGGCCCGATGCGGCTGTCGACCACGAAATCGGCGATGCGCATGGTCAGAAGGTGCAGCACGATCAGCGCAACGATAAAGGTGACGACCACAGTGGCAATGTCAGCCACCATCGGCTGGTCGATATATCCACGAGCGATTTCGGGGTGGTACTGCCACATATAGACGGCGATGGCGGCGGAGCCGGCCCAGGTCGCCAGCGACAGCACTTCGCGGGTCAGCCCTCTGGCCGTGGCCAGAATTGCCGAAATCAGCACCAGCACACCCACACCAACGTCGAACGCAGTCAGCATATGTTTTCGCCCAGTTTCTCGCCGCCCCGGCTTTTGCGTGGACCTTTAACGGCTTTGGTGCGCCCTGCCAAGGGTGGCCCGCCCATCTGGACGTGATCTCCCCGGAAACCTCTTGTTTACCATGAATCGGGCTCTGGCTCGGGAATCGGGCGTTTCCCCGCTGCCGCGATGCGGCTGACCATGTCGGCCAATTGCGCATATTCAGTGACCAGAAGGTTGGAATTGCGGTCCGCATTGCCCAGCTTGCCTGTCACCACCGAACCAAAGCCGAGCTTTTCCGCCTCGCGCAGCCGCAGCGACCCATGCACCACGGGCCGCACCCCGCCAGCCAGCGAAATCTCGCCGAAATAGACGGCATCCTGGGGCAGGGCGGAGCCGGTCAGCGACGAAATCAGCGCCGCCGCCACCGCCAGGTCCGCCGCCGGCTCGTTGATTTTGAGCCCGCCGGCGACATTGAGATAGATGTCATTGGCCCCGATCCGCACGCCGCAGCGCGTTTCCAGCACCGCCAGCACCATGGAGAGTCGCGAGGAATCCCAGCCCACGACGGCCCGACGCGGCGTGCCCAGCGGGGAGGGGGCCACCAGCGCCTGGATTTCGATCAACAGCGGCCGCGTGCCTTCCATGCCCGCAAACACGGCCGAGCCGGCCGCATCCTTGTCGCGCTGGTCGAGGAACAGCGCGGACGGGTTGGCGACCTGCTCCAGCCCCCGTTCGGTCATGGCGAAGACGCCGATCTCGTCGGTCGCGCCATAGCGGTTCTTCACCCCCCGCAGGATGCGGAACGTATGGCTGCTGTCGCCTTCGAAGTAGAGCACGGCGTCCACCATGTGCTCGACCACGCGCGGCCCGGCAATCTGGCCGTCCTTGGTCACATGGCCGACCAGCACCACGGCCGCGCCGCTTTTTTTGGCCATGCGCGTGAGCGCCTGCGCCGAGGTTCGCACCTGCGTCACGGTGCCGGGCGCCGAGTCGACGCGGTCGGTCCACAGCGTCTGGATGGAATCGATGATGACCAGATCGGGCGGCGGCCCGTTTTCCAGCGTGGCGAGAATGATCTCGACATTGGTTTCCGCAGCCAGCAGCACGCCGGCATCGCCGAGGCCCAGCCGCTGTCCTCTCAAACGCACCTGCGCCACCGCCTCTTCACCCGAGACATAGATGACGCGCTTGCCCTTGGCCGCAAGCGCTGCAGCCGATTGCAGCAGCAGGGTGGATTTGCCGATGCCAGGATCGCCGCCGACCAGAAGGGCCGAACCCTTGACGAAGCCGCCGCCCGTCACCCGGTCGAGTTCGGCAATGCCCGTAACGACGCGCGCCGCGCTTTCCGTTTCGCCCGAAAGCGGCACGAGATTGGCCGGTCGGCCATTGGACTTTGCGGCCTTCGGCCCCGCACCGACGCCGCTATCCACGATCTCTTCAACGATCGTGTTCCATTCCCCGCAGGCATCGCACCGCCCCTGCCAGCGGCTCGACACCGCACCGCAGGATTGGCACACGAAATTGGACCTGTTCTTCGCCACGCTCAACTCGCACTTCGCTCGGCAAAGTCCTAACCGCCACCGACGCCGAGTTCAAGAACAAAAAGAGAACTGCCTCCGTGGTATGCTGTTCCGGGGTTAAGTGTGGAACGGCGGCGTCGTCCCCGGCTTAAACTGGCAAAACGGAGCTCTCCATGAACCGCCGCCACACCATCATTGCCCTCGTCATCGCCGTGCTCGTCCTGGTTTTCGCCATCACCATGTTTTCGGGCCTTAACCAGGCCCCGGTCGTCGAAGGCGGTCAGACCGCCGATGATCCGGCCGAACAGCGCGCCCTCCCGGCAGGTCCGGCTGACGAGCCAGCGGTCCTCACCCCCTGAGTCTGGTCCGGCACGCGCTGGCGATCCGGCAGACGCTGTTCCAGTTGCGGGCGGTGTTGACGCCGCCCGCCTTGTCGATCAGCCGCAGCAGCCGCCCGGCCTTGGCCGAGCCATGCGTGAAGTCGACCACGAGGTGGTGCTCGAAGATGGCGCTGCGCTCCGGCCCGTCATAATCGCCCAGCCAGTCGAAATCCGGCGTCGCAGTGCGAAAAAAGAATACAGCCGTTTCGGCCGGGCGCCTGCTCGCCGCGAGCGGATCGGCCTCGACCATGCGTACCAATTGCGCGGGACTGCGCAGAATCGGCACCACGTTGTCCCCCAGCCCAAAGCCGGTAAGCACCCGCTGCATCACCATGGCCGCCGCTTGGGCGTCGCCATCGAAGTCAGCAATCATATTGCCGGTATTGACCAGCGTCTCCACGCCGCCAAAGCCGTGGTCTTGGGCCGCCGCGCGCCAGTCGGCCATTCCCATCAGTTTGTGGGTGGCCGGCCCAATGGCCCTAAGGAGAATGACATGGGTCTGGATGCCTTTTTCCATGTCCTCCCGCCTGCTTATTCGGGGATGCGTCCGTCCCCGATATAGACGCGGTTGTACCGGCCCTTGAGGCTCGTCAGCAGTTCATAGCCGATCGTGCCGCCGGCATCGGCCTGGTCGTCCACGCTCACATTGGCGCCGAACACTTCCGCGCCTTCCCCCGGCATCGGCAGGTCCGCGCCCAGTTCCGTCACGTCTACGATGGTCATGTCCATCGAAACCTTGCCGACGACGGGGCAGAGCTTGCCGCGAATGAAGACTTTGCCGCCCGGACGCTGATTAGTACCCGACAGGGAGCGGAAAAATCCGTCCGCATAGCCATAGCCCAGCACGGCCAGCTTGGAATTGCGGTTGAGCGTATAGGAAGCGCCATACCCCACCGTTTCGCCCGTCCGTCCCTCGCTAATCTGTAGGATTGGCACATGCAGCGTCACCACCGGCTGCATCGGGTTCTTGCGGCCCGCCACGGCCCGCCCGCCATAAAGGGCGATGCCCGGCCGCACCATCTGGAAATGGTAGTCGCGGCCCGTCATCAACCCCGCCGAATTGGCCAGCGATGCCGGAATGCCCGGAAACTGCGCCATGACAGAGCCGAAAAGGGCAAGCTGGGTGCGGTTCTTCTCGTGGCTGGGCGTATCGGCGCAGGCCAGGTGGCTCATCACCATTTGCGGTGCGTAGCCGAGCTTTTCGATCCGCTCGCGCACCGCGCCCGCTTCGCTGAGCCGGAAACCGAGGCGGTTGATGCCGGTATCGAAATGAAAGGCCGCCGGATAGGCCTCGTTGCGCTCGACGCATTTGGCCAGCCATTCCTCCAGCATCGCCATCGAGCCCAGCACGGGCATCAGGTTCTGCCGGATGTAGAAATTGGCCGCCCCGGGATAGAGCCCGGAGAGGATGAAGATATGCGCATCCGGCACCGCCGCCCGCACAGCCATGCCCTCGTCGGGTGTCGCCACGAAGAAGAAGCGTGCGCCGGCCGCATGCAGCGCCTTGGCCGACATGTCGATGCCGGTGCCATAGGCGTCCGCCTTGACCACGGCGGCCGTCAGGGCCCCGGCGCTCACCTTGTCCAGGGCGCGCCAGTTGCGGGCTAAAGCGCCCAGATCGATGCTCAGTTGGCCGCCAAGGCCTGAAGTCAGCGCCATGCCTATTCCATGCGTTCAGGCAGGTAGTCTGCCCGAGCAAGGTTACCAAAGCGGGTAAATTGCGCCTCGAAGCTCAATTGGACCGTGCCGGTGGGACCGTGACGCTGCTTGGCAATGATGACTTCCGCCTTGCCATGCACCTTTTCCATTTCCCCCTGCCAAGCCAGATGCTCGGGCGTGCCCTCCTTGGGCTCCTTGTTCTTGAGATAGTATTCTTCGCGATACACAAACAGAACCACGTCCGCGTCCTGCTCGATAGAGCCCGATTCGCGAAGGTCTGCCAGCTGTGGATGCTTGTCGTCGCGCGCTTCCACCTGGCGGGAGAGCTGGGACAGCGCGATGACCGGGCATTCCAGCTCCTTGGCCAGCGCCTTGAGCGTCGTGGTGATCTCGGTCAGTTCCTGCACGCGGTTCTGGCTCGATGCCTTGGATGAGCCGGACAGAAGCTGCAGGTAGTCGACGATCAGGAGGTCGAGCCCCTTCTGCCGCTTGAGCCGGCGCGCCCGCGCTGCCAGCTGCGCCACCGAGATACCACCGGTATCGTCGATATAAAGCGGCACCTTGCTCATCATGTTGGACACATCGACCAGCTTGGCGAACTGGTTGTCGTGGATGCGGCCGCGGCGGATATCGGAGGACGAGATCTCCGCCTGCTCCGCCAGAATACGCGTGGCCAGCTGCTCGGAACTCATTTCGAGGCTGAAAAAGCCCACGATCCCGCCATTGACGGTCTTGGTGTGCCCGTCCGGCGTCACCTCGCTGCGCCAGTTCTTGGCGACATTGTAGGCGATATTGGTCACGAGCGAGGTCTTGCCCATGGCCGGGCGACCCGCCAGCACGATCAGGTCGGAGCGCTGGAGGCCGCCCATCTGACGGTCGAGGTCATGGAGGTCCGTGGCAATGCCCGAAAGCCCGCCGTCGCGCTGGAAGGCTTCGCCCGCCATCTGGATCGAGGCGCTCAGCGCCGACCCGAAGGCCTGGAACCCGCCATCGTAACGGCCCTTTTCGGCCAGCTGGAACAGCTCGCCTTCCACCTTTTCGATCTGCTTGACCGGGGTCATCTCGACATCGGCGGCATAGGCCGTCGACACCATTTCCTCGCCCACGAGGATCAGGTTGCGCCGGATGGCGAGGTCATAGATGGCCTGCCCATAGTCGGCGGCGTTCAGCACCGTCGTGGCTTCAGCCGCCAGCCGCGACAGATACTGCATCATCGTCACGTCGGGCAGCAGTTGGTCGGGCAGGTGGGTCTTGAGCGTTGCCGGTTCCGCCGCCTTGCCGGCGCGGATGATCTTGCCGGCCAGCTCGTAGATTTCCCGGTGCACCGGCTCATAGAAATGCTCGGGCAAAAGGAAATCGGCCACCCGGTAGAAGGCCTCGTTGTTGATCAGGATCGCGCCCAGCAGCGCCTGCTCCACTTCCACGTTATGCGGCGCGGTGCGAAACGACTTGTCATCTTGCGAGGCAACGAGAGCGATCTGGGCCATTGGTCTTTCCGGAGGTTAACCTTTCTTAATCACGCCACTTGGGCACGAGTCTTGGCTAACGGTTGTCCGTTTAACGAAGTGCGAATGCACCCTGTGAACACTGGGGACAACGGGGATTGTGCATCAGGCGCATTGCCCTTGCCGCACGACCACGACGCGGGCGAGTCGCGCCTTGAAGCAGTCTAGCCCCTATCCCCCTCCAAAAGCAAAAGGCCGGGCACAGGGCCCGGCCTTCAGATCCGATAGTCCGGAAAGACTACTCTTCGAAGCGGTCTTCGGCGGCGGCGTCGGCCTGGCCGGCGGCGAAGTCGCCGCTTTCGTCTTCTTCAAAGGTGTGGACGGTGACGTCTTCACCGGCAGCCTGGCGTTCGGCTTCGTCGGCCGAACGGGCAACGTTGACGGTGATGCTGACTTCAACTTCCGGGTGCAGCGACAGGGCAACCGTGTGCACGCCGACCGACTTGATCGGATCGGCAAGTTCCACCTGGTTGCGCTGAACGGTGAAGCCTTCGTTGGCCAGGGCTTCCACGATGTCGCGGGCAGCAACCGAACCGTAAAGCTGGCCGGTTTCGCCGGCCTGGCGGATCATCACGACGGTGGTGCCGTTGAGGCCTTCGGCGATGCCGGCTGCGGCCTGGCGGCGCTCTTCGTTGCGCTGTTCGATGTGGGCGCGTTCGTTTTCGAAGCGCTTGCGGTTGGCTTCCGTGGCGCGCAGGGCCTTGCCCTGGGGCAGCAGGAAGTTACGCGCAAAACCGTCCTTGACGTTGACTTCGTCGCCGATGGTACCGGTGCGGCCGATGCGCTCGAGCAGAATGACTTTCATGTCTTTATCCTTGGGCTGTCCCGCCTCTTGGGCGGTTAGGAGCCGCGAACCATTCGCGACCCCAACGTTTCACCTTGCGGTGAGAGGCAAAAAGCAGTCGGGACGGATCGCCGTCCCGGTTTGCTTACTGCACGGCGTAGGGCATCAGGCCGATGAAGCGGGCGCGCTTGATGGCGCGAGCCAGTTCACGCTGCTTCTTGGCAGAAACGGCAGTGATGCGGCTCGGCACGATCTTGCCGCGCTCGGACACATAGCGGCTGAGCAGGCGCACGTCCTTGTAGTCGATCTTGGGCGCGCCTTCACCCGAGAACGGGCAGGTCTTGCGACGGCGCTGGAACGGACGGCGGGCCTGGGAAGTGGTAAGGTCTTTGATAGCCATTTTCAGTCGTTCCTTGTCTTAGAACCGGCGGGGGCGGCGTTCGCCGGAGAAGCCACCGCGGTCGCCACCCGGACGGCCGCCATCGCGGTCATCACGGTCGCGCTTCTGCATCATTGCCGACGGGCCTTCTTCCAGCTCGTCCACGCGCACGGTCATGAAGCGCAGGATGTCTTCATTGATGCGCATCTGGCGTTCCATTTCGGCAACGGCGGCCGGGGAAGCGTCGATGTTGAGCAGGGTGTAGTGAGCCTTGCGGTTCTTGCGGATGCGGTAGGAGAGGCCCTTGAGGCCCCAGTATTCGTTCTTGGTGACCTTGCCGCCGCCCTGGCCGAGAATCTCGGTCAGCTGTGCGGTGAGTTCGTCCACCTGCTGCTGGGAAACGTCCTGGCGAGCCAGGTAGATGTGTTCGTAGAGGGCCATTGATGCGCCTTCCTTTCGAGTTCAACTCAGCATTGTCTGGCGCGGAGCCCCTTCGAAGCCGGAAAGGCGTCAAAGCAGTCTTGCAAAGAGCGGGAACACGGGAGGCCGGGCTTTTGCCCTATCTTTCGCAAACGAAAAACCCTCCGTTCAGCCCCCGGCCAAACGAATTGCTGGCGCCCCTTTAGGGCAATTGCCCGCCAAACACAAGGGCTGCCGGCTTTTCCGCAGGATCTCGGCAGCCACAACTTTGCCAGTATGCGGTCCTCATGGAGGGGGGCGTCAGCCGACGTTGCTTTAAACGAGATTCGCATAACCATGACCAAGACCCTCCTCCCGCTCGCCGCAGCCCTTGCTGCCCTCACGCTTGCCGCCTGTGGCGATGCGTCCAACACCGCGGCCCAGCCGACCGAGCCCGTCGTGGTCATTGAACCCGAAGCCATCCCCGCACCGGTCGAGACCGCTCCGCCGGCGGTTACCGTAGAGACGCAGCCGGACGGCTCCTCCACCATGCAGATTCGCGTCCCCGAATCCCTGACCCCGGCAGCCGAAGCCATTGCCAATCCACAGCAGGCCATCGAGGACCTGCGCGAGCGGGCCGGCGCCATGACCGAGCAGGCCAAGCAGGATGCCGTGGTCAATGCCCGCAACGCCGCCGAGGCCACTGCCCGCGCGCTGGGGCAGACCGAAGCCGAGATCAAGCAAGCAGGCGACGTGGCCGAACGCAGCGCCCGCGACGCGTTGGGCCTCTAGCACCAAAACAACGAAGCCGGACGCGTTTCCGCGTCCGGCTTTTGCTTGTGCCGATGTGGGCCGGTCTTGAACTCCCTATTGGGGGAAGTTGAGAACGCCTGTGGACTCCCGGGTCAGCGGGGCGTCACCCGCCTCAAAGCCATTGATCGACAGAATGTAGGCGCTCATCGCCGCATATTCCTCGTCTGTCAGAGAGTCCGGGGCAGAGGGCGGCATGGTGTGCGACTTCTCCACCAGCTCGCCAGCGGTGCGACCTTCCCAGTTCTCCTGGAAAAATTCGCCGGCCAGCGGCGGGCCATAGGTGTTGTTGGTCAGCGTATCACCATGGCAGACCGAGCAATTGGCATTGTACGCCGTCTTGCCGGCAGCGACCTGCTCGGCGGTGAACTGCGGCACGTCACCCGCTTCGGCAGCCGGCGTGGCAGCGGCTTCCTTGTCGCCACCCTCTTCTTCTGTGTTTTCGGTCTGTCCGCGCAATGACTGCTCATTGGCAGGGGCAACGGTGCTGGGATCACCTTCGCCCTCATAGGTAAATGCGAGGATTTCGCCGGGGTTGGCGAGCGTGCTCGTCGTGCCGCCTTCAGGGTTTTCCGCCAGGCCCGTGGCGTCGGTGGCGACATAGATCGTCTTCCCGTCGGGGCTGATTTCCACGTCGCGATAGCGGTTGGCGGACTGGAAGTAGCGCTCGATGGTCCCGGTCACGGCCTGTCCGCTCTCGTCCAGCGGCAGCACATAGATCGAGCCGCGCTTCAGCGTCGGGGCCAGAAGCACCTTGTCCCAGCCCGGAATGCGGTCGTCGCCGCCTTCATAATACTGGATGCTGGTCACGCCCACGGTCGGCCAGCAGATGAAGTCGGTGCCACGGCAGTCCGGCACGACGAAATTCCAGTCGCTCGGCACGGTAAAGAGCGTCGCGATCGGGTCTTCCATCGGCTCGGTGAAATTGCCTTCCGGCTCGTGGGGGACATTTTCGGGAATGGCGTATTCGCTGAACGTGGTTTCTTCGCAGGGCGGATTGGCAGCCAGTTCCCAATTGGCGTGCTCATAGGCCATTTCGTCGATGAAGCCCGCCACATTGGGCCAGCCGTAATTGCCACCACTGACCAAGATATTCACCTCGTCATCGGTCTTGGGCCCATGCTCGGTCGCATAAAGGGTGCCGTCGGGCGCGAAGTCGATGCCCTGCATGTTGCGGTGGCCATAGGTATAGACGTGGCTCTTGACCCCATCGAGCTCCGGATTGTCCTCCGGGATCGACCCATCGAGGTTGAGGCGCAGCGACTTGCCGACATAGGCGACATAGTCCTTGGCCTCCACTTCCTCGGCCGTCGGCAGGCGCTGGGCTTCAATGGCCAGGCACACATTGGCGCCCTGGTTATTCCCCATATCGCCCAGAGTGTAATAGAGCGTATTGTCGGGACCGAACTTCAAACGACCGGAATTGTGGTCATTGCCCGCAGGCAGGCCGGTAATGAGGTCCATGGGCTCGCCCAGCGTACCGTCAGCCTCGTTATAGGTCAGCCGCACGATCTTGGTGTAGAGCTGGTAGTAGGGGCTGCTTTCATCCGCCACCTGCGGGTCGGGCCCCTTTTCCTCGTCCACATAGGCATAGGCCGTATAGACATAGTCATTGCCTGTGCCTGTCCCCAGCTCGGGGTGCAGCGCCAGCCCCATTAGGCCGTCCTGCCCGCCGGGCGCCGAAATCTCGTCGATGACGATGGCGACCTGCTGCTCGCCGGTTGCCGGATCGATCCGACTGATCTGCTTGCCGGTACGCTCCGTAGTCCACAGCATACCGTCAGGCCCCAGGGTAATCTCCCAAGGGTTCTGCAACCCCGAGATCACGGTGGTTTGTGTGAACGCCTTGGCGCCTGTGACGTAGGAATCAGGGCTGTTCTGCGCCAGTGCCGGATAGGTGAGGGCGGTGGTCGCGAACAGCGAAAGGACGAGGGCTTGTGTGCGCATGTCGGGTCTCCCGGATAGTCGGGAGAAACGCGCACGCCTGCGTTTTGGTTCACCGTCTCAGGTCACGCCGCCAAATTTCACCCTCTGCGTTGCCCACTCCAGTCTGCCCCTGCAGTGGCTCATGTCTTGACTTCGCCATATCCACCCTGCAATGCGGCAGAACACGTTAGAACCAGAACTGGCGTTCTATCACCAAACGAGGGGGGCCTATGTCCAGCACAGCATTCACATTTCCCGGTCAGGGCAGCCAGGCTGTCGGCATGGGCAAGGATCTGGCCGCGGCCTATCCGCAGGCTCGCGCCGTGTTCCAGGAAGTGGACGAGGCTCTGGGCGAACGCCTATCCGCCACCATGTTCGAGGGCCCCGAGGACATCCTGCGCCTCACCGAAAATGCCCAGCCGGCCCTGATGGCGGTTTCCGTCGCGGTGATCCGCGTGCTGGAATCAAAGGGCGTTTCGCTTAAGGACCACGCCAAGTTCGTCGCCGGTCACTCGCTGGGCGAATATTCCGCGCTTTGCGCCGCCGGCACTTTTTCGCTGGCCGATGCCGCCCGCCTGCTGCGCACCCGCGGTCAGGCCATGCAGAAGGCCGTCCCCGTCGGTCACGGCGCCATGGCGGCGCTGCTCGGTCTCGAGCTTGAAACCGCAAAGGCCGTTGCCGCTGAAGCCGCCCAGGGCGAAGTCTGCGATGTTGCCAATGACAACGCCCCCGGCCAGGTCGTCGTGTCCGGTGCCACTGCTGCCGTCGAACGCGCTGTCGAGATCGCCAAGGGCAAGGGCGCCAAGCGCGCGCTGCTGCTGCCGGTCAGCGCACCCTTCCATTGCTCGCTGATGCAGCCCGCCGCCGACGCCATGGCCGCAGCCCTGTCTGAAGTAGAGATGAATGCCCCGGTCGTGCCGCTGGTCGCCAATGTGCTGGCCGCGCCGATTTCCGATCCGGTCGAAATCCGCCAGCGCCTGGTGGAACAGGTCACCGGCGTCGTCCGCTGGACCGAGAGCGTCACCTGGCTGGCCCAGTCGGGTGGCGTGACCAATCTGGTTGAGCTCGGCTCGGGCAAGGTGCTCACCGGCCTTGCCAAGCGCATCGCGCCGGAGCTTTCTGCTCAGGCGGTGGGCTCGCCCGCCGATATCGATGCCCTAGTGGCCCAGCTGAGCGCTTGAATCAAATCTCAGCGCGTTGACTCAATATCTCTCGGGAGATGCCCTAAATGTTTGATCTTACTGGCAAACGTGCCCTCGTGACCGGCGCCAGCGGCGGCATCGGCCGTGAAATCGCCAAGGCGCTCGCCGCTGCCGGCGCCACCGTGGCCCTTTCGGGCACCCGCACCGGCGCGCTCGAGGAGACGGCAAAGGAAATCGGCAAGGACTGCCCGATCCTGCCCTGCAACCTTTCCAACCTGGAAGATGTCGACCGCCTCGTCCCGGCCGCCGAACAGGCCATGGGCGGGCTCGACATTCTCATCAACAATGCCGGCGTCACCCGCGACAATCTCTTCATGCGCATGAAGGACGAGGAGTGGGACGAGGTCATCGCCATCAACCTCACCGCCGCTTTCCATCTCAACCGCGCCGTGCTGCGAGGCATGATGAAGCAGCGCTGGGGCCGCATCATCGGCATTTCATCGGTGGTGGGCGTGACCGGCAATCCGGGGCAGGGCAACTACGCCGCCTCCAAGGCCGGTCTTATCGGCATGAACAAGGCGCTGGCCCATGAAGTGGCCAGCCGCAACATCACGGTCAATTCCATCGCGCCTGGCTTCATCGCTTCGGCCATGACCGACGAACTCAACGACAAGCAGCGCGAGGCGATTCTCTCCAACGTGCCCGCCGGTCGTCTCGGCACCGCCCAGGAAGTCGCCACCAGCGCGGTCTTCCTCGCCAGCGATGCGGCCGCCTACATCACCGGCCACACCCTCAACGTGAATGGCGGCATGGCCATGGTCTAGCCCGTGACCGGGCTTTTGCGGCCCCCTGTGGCGGCAAAAGCCTTGGAAACCGGGACAATGCGGTTGGCGAGGACAGATGAAACGTGTTACCTCGCGCCGCGTTTACCCTTGCCGGACTGCCTTGCAGGCGCCTTGAAGGCCGCTTACAGTCACTCCAAGCAAGCCAACACCGCTTGAAGAATTGGCCCATCGCCAATAAGAAGCGAAACGAAATGTCGATTTCTAAAAGGGAAGTCTAATATGAGCGATGTCGCTGATCGGGTCCGCAAGATCGTTGTGGAACACCTCAATGTGGATGCCGAGAAGGTCACCGAAAAGGCCAGCTTCATCGACGATCTGGGTGCCGATTCGTTGGATCAGGTCGAGCTGGTGATGGCTTTCGAGGAAGAATTCTCGGTCGAGATCCCCGACGACGCTGCCGAGTCGATCCAGACTTTCGGTGACGCAGTCGCCTTCCTGACCAAAGCCACCAGCTAAGCTGGGGTTAGGCCGCTGACCATGGAATTGCGCCGAGTCGTCGTCACCGGGCTGGGGTTGGTCACGCCCCTCGGCTGCGGTGTTGAGCCCAGTTGGTCCGGCATTCTTGCCGGCAAGAGTGGTGCCAAGCGCATCGACGACTTCGAAGTCGATGATATCGCCTGCCAGATTGCCCACCGTATTCCGCTCGGGGACTATGCCGATGGCAAGTACAACCCCGATGAGTGGATGGAGGTCAAGGAACAGCGCAAGGTCGATCCGTTTATCGTCTACGCCATGGCAGCTGCTACGCAGGCCATTCAGGATGCGGGTGTCGAGCCCAGGACCCAGGAAGAGCAGGAACGCACTGGCGTCCTGATCGGCTCGGGTATTGGTGGTGTCGGCGGCATCTACGATGCGTCTGTCACGCTGCACGAAAAGGGGCCGCGTCGCATCAGCCCCTTCTTCATCCCCGGCCGTCTGATCAATCTGGCCTCAGGCCAGGTGTCGATCCGCTTCGGCCTCAAGGGGCCGAACCATTCCGTGGTCACCGCCTGTTCGACCGGCGCCCACGCTATCGGCGATGCTGCACGCCTCATCGCCTTGGGCGACGCTGACGTTATGGTTGCCGGCGGTGCGGAAAGCTGCGTCAACCGTCTCTCGCTCGCGGGCTTCTCTGCCGCCCGTGCGCTTTCTACCGGCTTCAATGACAATCCCGTTGCTGCCTCGCGCCCCTATGACAAGGACCGTGATGGTTTCGTCATGGGCGAGGGTGCCGGTATTGTCGTGCTGGAAGATTACGAGCGCGCCAAGGCGCGCGGCGCCAAGATTTATGGCGAAGTCATCGGCTATGGCCTCTCGGGCGACGCTTATCACATCACTGCTCCTTCGCCCGATGGCGATGGCGGCTTCCGCGCCATGAGCGCGGCGATCAAGCGGGCCGGTATTTCGGCTTCCGAGATCGACTATATCAACGCCCACGGCACCTCGACCCCGCTCGGCGACGAGATCGAACTGGGCGCCGTGACCCGCGTTTTGGGCGACGCCGCCTCCCGGTCGGTGATGAGCTCAACCAAGTCCGCGGTCGGTCACCTCCTGGGTGCGGCCGGCTCGGTTGAAGCCATTTTCTGCCTTCTGGCCATGCGTGACAACATCGCGCCGCCCACGCTCAACCTCGACAATCCATCCGTCGAGACCGAGATCAATCTTGTGCCCCATACGGCGCTCAAGAAGGAAATCAACGTGGCGCTGTCCAACAGCTTCGGCTTTGGCGGCACCAATGCCACCCTGGTCATGCGCAAGGTCAGCTGACCCGCCCGCATTGTCCACGATTTATGAGGGGCGCATCGGACACCGGTTCGATGTGCCCCTTGTCTTTATGGCGCGACATGCAAACAATGCCGCGCCGTTGCCAGATTCTGGCGCCAGATAACCAAAACCAGAACCAGGCCGCTTCGCGCAGGCCGGCAAATCGCGAGTGATACCAGACGATGAACGACCGCAGGAACCGCCGCCGCCGCCGTTCGAGAAATGGCCTTGTTGACGTCCTCAACGCCTTTCTGACCCTCCTTGTTATCGGCCTTGTGGTCCTGGGGGGCGGCTTCTTCTTCGTTGCGTCCCAGTATTACGGCGAGGGCCCCACGACCGAGGAACGCGTCTTCCGCGTCGAAACCGGCAACACCCTGCGCACCGCCGCACAGCGCCTCGAAGAGCAGGGCTTCATCACCAATTCGCTGATCTTTACCCAGTTCGGCAGCCGCGTCGAAAGCAACACCACGGTCAAGGCGGGCGATTTCACCATTCCGCCCCGCGCCAGCATGTCCGACATTCTGCGCGAACTGGCCGATGGCACGCCGCTGCGCTTTGCCGTCACCATTCCCGAAGGATGGACCGTCTGGCAGGCCGTGCAGCGTATTCAGGACAATACCGATCTGACCGGCGAGATCACCACGCTCCCGCCCGAAGGCTCCATCCTGCCCGGCAGCTACGATTATCGGCCCGGCGACACCCGCCAGTCCGTCCTCGACAATATGCAGCTCGCCATGAGCCAGGCGCTTGCCGAGGTCTGGGAAACCCGCCAGCCCGACCTGCCGCTGCAGTCCCCCGCCGAAATGCTCATCCTCGCCTCGATCGTGGAAAAGGAAACCGGCGTGGCCGAGGAGCGTCCCCAGATCGCTGCGGTTTTTGTCAACCGCCTGCGCACGGGCATGCGCCTTCAGTCCGACCCCACCATCATCTACGGCATCACCTTGGGCCAGAGCACGCTGGACCGCGGCATCCGCCGCTCCGAGATCGACGAGAAGACGCCCTACAATACCTACCAGATCGACGGCCTGCCGCCGACGCCCATCGCCAATCCGGGCATCGAGGCGCTGCGCGCCGTCGCCAATCCGGATAGCCACAACTACCTCTACTTCGTCGCCAAGGGCGCCACCCCGCGCGAAGGCCATGTCTTCGCCGAGACCTATGACGAGCACAGGCGCAACGTCGCCAGCTATCGCGCCATCGCCGCCGAAGCTGCGGCGCAGGCCGAAGCCGACGCTGAAGCGGCGCGTCAGGAACTGGAAGCGCAGGAGGCCGAGCAGGCCGGCGGGGCCGAAGCGCCAGCAGAAGGTCAATGAGCGCCCCCATTGCCAGCATGACCGGCTTCGCCCGCGCCACGCGGGAAGCCGGTGGCGTGCGCCTCCGCGTCGAAATGCGCTCGGTCAACGGCCGGGGCCTCGATATCCGCCTGCGCATGGCGCCGGGCCTCGATGCCGTCGAGATCCCGCTGCGCCAGCTCGTTTCCAAGGCGCTCTCGCGCGGCTCGGTCAATGTCACCGTGGCGCTCGACCGCGTCGGCGGCTCCGGAGCCGTGCGTGTCAACCAGCAGGCGCTCACCACGGTTCTGGCGGCGCTGGACGATCTGGGCGCGCGCATCACGGCCGCGCCCGCTCGGCTCGATGGCATCCTGGCCCTGCCCGGCGTGCTGGAAGTGGACGATGGGGTAGGGACCCTCGATGAGGACGAAATGGGCGCGCTTGTGCTCGCCTCTGGCGCCGAGGCTATCGAAGGCCTTGTGGCCGCCCGCTGTCAGGAGGGCGCAGCCATTGCCGCCGTGCTTCTCGACCAACTCGCCGCCATCGAGGCGCTTGTCGCGCGCGCCGAGGCTCACCCTGCCTGCACCCGCGACTACATCGCCGCCCAGCTCTCCCGCCAGCTTGATCTCCTCAAGCAGGACACGACCCTGCCGCCCGACCGGCTGGCCCAGGAAGCCCTGCTGCTGGCCACCCGCGCCGATATCCGCGAAGAGCTCGATCGCCTGCGGGCCCATATCGCCGCCGCGCGCAAGCTCATTGCCGAGGGCGGTCCTGCCGGTCGCCGGCTCGATTTTCTCGCCCAGGAATTCAATCGCGAGGCCAATACGCTCTGCTCGAAGGCAAACGCAGTGGACCTGACGGCCATCGGTCTTGACCTCAAGGCGGTGATCGATCAACTACGCGAGCAGGTTCAGAACATCGAATAGAGTAGAAAAATGGATTTTCAGCGCCGCGGCGTCATGCTGGTGATTGCCTCCCCGTCGGGTGCCGGAAAATCCTCCATTTCGCGCTCCCTGTTCCAGCAGGACCCCAATATTCGCCTGTCGGTATCGGTGACCACGCGCGCCCGCCGCAGCGATGAGGTCGAGGGCACGCACTACTATTTCGTCGATATTCCTACCTTCACCCGGATGCGCGACGAGGGTGGCCTGCTCGAATCCGCCGAAGTGCACGGCAACTTCTACGGCACGCCCCGCGCCAAGGTCGAAGAACAGCTTGCCGCTGGCAACGACATCCTGTTCGACGTCGACTATCAGGGCACCTTGCAGCTTTATGAAAAGTGCCGCGCCGACATGGTCACGGTCTTTATCCTGCCGCCCACCATCGAAGAGCTGCGCTCGCGGCTCGAACGCCGCGCCCAGGACAGCGTCGGCACCATTGAAAAACGCCTGCGCAATGCCCGTGTCGAGCTCGATCACGCCGATGAATACGACTATGTCATCATCAACCGCGATCTCGAACAGTCCGTGCAGAACGTGCGTTCGATCCTGGCCGCCTCACGCCTCAAGCGCGAACGCCAGGTCAACTTTCCCAGCTTCATCAAGGACTTGCAAAGCCAGATCGACTCTCTTTGAGAGCCGGTTGAATCGGGATGTGAAGTTTACCGCAGGCCCGGCAGCGCCCGCGCCATGGCTAGAAACGCCTCGATCGGCAGCTCCTCGGCCCGTTCGTCACCCCTGAGCCCGGCCGCCGCCAGCAGTCCTTCCACCGGCACGCCCAGCGATTTCAGCGACTGCCGCACCATCTTGCGCCGCTGCCCGAAGGCCGCCTTGGTCACCTGTTCCACCAGCTTGACCGGCAGGTCATCTTCGACTGGCTTGGGCACCAGATGCACCACGGCCGAGGTTACCGCCGGCGGCGGCACAAAGGCCTGGCGTCCGACATTGAACGCAATGCGGGCATCCGTGCGCCAGCCCGCCAGCACGGCCAGTCGCCCATAGTGATTGTCGCCCGGCTTGGCGCAGATACGCTCGGCCACTTCCCGCTGGAACATCAGCGTCAGGCTTTCGAAAAACGGCGGCCAGGGCTCCATGGTGAGCCAGCCGGTCAGCAGCGGCGTGCCGATATTATAGGGCAGGTTGGCCACGATCCGCGTCGGCCCGTCGGCCAGCATGCGATAATCCATCTCCATGGCGTCGCCGCCGATCACCGTCAGCCGCCCCGGATAGGCCTGCGCCACTTCCGCCAGCGCCGGCAGCGCCCGCGCGTCGCGCTCGATGGCGATCACTTCCTTGGCGCCTTCGGCCAAGAGCGCCCGCGTCAGCCCGCCCGGCCCGGGTCCCACCTCGATCACCCGCACGCCCTCGAGCGATCCGCCCACTCGCGCGATCCGCGCCGTCAGGTTGAGGTCGAAAAGGAAATTCTGCCCCAGTTCCTTCTTGGCCCGCAGGCCATGGGTCGCGATCACGTCGCGCAGCGGGGGAAGGTTGTCGATCTGGCTCATGCTGTGTCCGCGCTCATCCGGTCCGCCATGGCGATGGCCGCCACGAAACTGCGTATCGAGGCCTTGCCCGTGCCCGCAAGCGAAAATGCCGTGCCGTGGTCCGGCGATGTCCGCACGATGGGCAGGCCAAGCGTCACGTTGACGCCTGCATCGAAGGCCACCGTCTTGATCGGGATCAGCGCCTGGTCATGGTACATGGCGAGCACCGCGTCATAGCCCCGCCAGTGCGGCGGGTAAAACAGCGTATCGCCGGGCAGGGGGCCCACGGCGTCGATCCCGTCGCTTTGCGCCGCAGCAATGGCCGGAGCGATCACATCGGCGTCCTCGCGACCGATCGTACCGTCCTCGCCCGCATGCGGATTGAGACCCGCCACCGCGATCCGCGGCCGCACGATCCCGAACCGCTCCTGCAGGTCCCGCGCCATGATCCGCAGGGTATCGCGGATCAGTTCCCCGCTGATCATCTCCGGCACCGCACGGAGCGGCACGTGAATGGTCAGCGGCACGGTGCGGAGATCTTCATGGGCCAGCATCATCACCGGCAGCGGCTCCACCCCATTTTCGGCGCAGAGCGCCGCCAGATATTCCGTGTGTCCCGGATGGCTGAACCCGGCGGAATAAAGCGCCGCCTTGTTGATTGGCGCCGTCACGATAGCCCGGCAGCACCCGGCCTTGACGGCATCCACTGCCTGCGCAATCGCCCCGATCACCACCGGCGCGGAACCGGGGTCGATTTCGCCCGGCTGGTCGGCCACAGCGCCCTCGAGCTGGAACACGGGCAGGGCACTGCCGAAAACCTCCGCGGCGTCTTCTGGCACCGTCTCGGTCACGAGGAGGTCCAGTCCCAGCCGCGCCGCGCGCCGCGCCAGAAATTCCGCATTGCCGAAGACGATAAAGGGCGGCAGGCCCAGCTCGGCCCGTCGGGCGTAGCTCAAGAGGATAATGTCCGGCCCGATCCCGGCCGGCTCACCCATGCTGATGGCCAGCACTGCTGCCAATGATGCCCCCTTAAAAACCAACCAGCCGCGCTCATGGCGCGGCCGGCTTGACCCATCCGGTTCGCGCGAACCGGCTTAGTTGTAGATGATCTTGGCCTGGCTGCGCAGGCGTTCGAGATAGGCCGCAGCCTGGCTCTGGGCTTCGGCGCCGCCCACTTCCTCGCGCAGCGTGTCCTTGACGAAGGTCAGGTCCTGCGCCTGCACCTTTTCGCACACGGCCAGCATGGACACGCCGGTTTCCACCACGCGCGGCTTGGTGATGCCGCCCACATTGAGTCCCGCCAGTTCCCGGGCAATGGCTTCGGGCATCTGCGTGGCATGGCGGCGGCCGACATCGACCACGGCCGCATCGGTGAAGTTCAGCGACAGCGCCACGGCATTGTCGCAGCCATTAAAGCTCTGCCGGTAGCGGTTGGCCTGGCCCGAACGGCCATTGCCCACAAAGATCACTTCCTTGAGGATGTAATCGAAATTCTGGTAGTCCGAGACCTTCTGGGCAGCGCGCTGGTCCAGTTCCAGATCCGAAACCTGCACCTGCGACATCACCGCGGCCTGCACCACGCCATTCCAGGCGATGGCGGCGCGCAGCCGGTTCTTGAGCGTATCCATGTTGACGCCGCCCTGCTGCAACATCTGCTCGAGCCGGTCACGGCTGACCTTGAGATTGCGCGCGATCTGAAGGAAAGCGTCATCCACCTGTGCATTGGAGACGCTGATGCCCAGCCGCTTGGCTTCCTGCAGCTGGATGGCTTCATTGACCAGCTGTTCGAGCGCACCGCGCCGGCCGGTATTATTGCCTTCCATGCTGAACAGGCGCAGACGCTGGTCCACCTGCACGTCGCTGATCGGTTCGCCATTGACGGTTGCCACCGTTGCCGCAAAGGCCGGCAGGCTTGCCGTCAATGCCAGCACCAGGCCGAGAAACAGGGCGCCCGTGGCGCGCCGGATATCTGCAAAGGTCATCTTGGGTTCCGCTAAATCTGTGTGACGCATTCAATGAGGCGTCCCGCCCTGAGTGTCAATTGCCCGATGATTGCGGCCAAAATCCGGGCCGGGCCCATGCCTCGGACAGCGCGGCGGAGCCCGCCGGCTCAGGTCCAGCCGTCTTCCTTGTAGAGCAGCACCGAAAGCCCGGCGATGATGGCGATCAGCGCCGGCCCGGTTGCCGCGAAAAGCGGGTCCAGCACCCCAGTTGTGCCGGCCCTGTCGGCCATTTCGGTGATCACAAAAACGATAAAGCCCAGCACCATGCCGTACAGCACCGAGCGTCCCACCTGGCTGTGACGGCTATAGCCGGCGGTAAAGGCAAAGGCGATGAGGAGCGACCCGGTCAGCACCAGCGGCAGTGCCAGCAATTTGATCATGCGCATGCTGGCCGCCGAGCGGATCGCGCTGTCGGTTACGCCCTGCTGCAGCATGGTCGCCAGCTCGAAAAACGTCTGGTCCTCGGTTGAAGAAAGCTTGAGGCTGATCTCGGCAGCCGTCGAGCGCGTCGGAAGGCGGAATTCGGCCACGCGCCGCGCCCGTTCATTGGGCTGGCTCAGCACGGCATTGGGAAACACCCAGAAACCATCCTCCAGCACCGCCGTCCTGGCGCGCAGCTGCGGCGGTCCCTCGCCGCTCATCAGGAACACGGTGACGCTGTCGAGTTGCGCACCCCCCGCCGTCATGTTGCGCGCCAGGATCACATAGCTCGCCCCCTCGCCATGCTGCTCCAGCCAGATTTCACCCGGCGGCGTCAGTTGCGCTGCCTGGCCGGGCGGGGTAGGGGCAAGTTCCCGGTTGATCTGCGTGCTGATGGTCTCAGCGCCCAGCGCGACCAGAAAGCTCACCACGATCAGCACCAGGGTCGGGGCGCGCAGCACGCGCCACACCGAGATCCCGCTGGCCTTGATCACGGTCAGCTCCTGCCGCGCCTTGAGATCTACAATGCCCAGGATCGCGCCCAGCAACACCGTCACCGGCAGTGTCTTGATGGTCCAGCGCACCGCGCTCATGGCCACCATCAGCAGCGCCATGGGCACGCCGCGCGCCTCGGCAACATAGTTGAACCGCCAGGTATCGAGCGACTCCACCAGCGCGATCAGCCCGTAAAAGACGAAGACCGTCGCCCCGATCCGGGTCGCGAGCCTATGGAGTACCAGCCAGTCGATCCGGGTCATGCGGGAGCTCCCGCTAGAGGCCGGCGCGGCCACACCCGGATGGCAAGGACGAGGCCCGAGATCACGATCAGCGCAATGGCACCCGTGCCCATGCCGAGCGGACTATAGGAACTCAGGCCCCGCTCCCCGAAGGCCACCAGCATGACCACCGCTTCAAGCGGCAGCCGGATGCGGGCCCGCTTGCCGCTGGGAAAGGCCGCAATGGCGAGGACAAAGAGGCAAATCCCGACGACCCGCAACGCCTCCGACGACCGGTTCAGCAATTGCGCGATGATCTCGGGCCGCCCCGGCTCATTGACCATGGCGGCGGAAATCAGCTCGAGGCTCGTCATCTGCGCCAGTGAGCTGCCGGCATCGACAGAGGTGGCCAGGCTCTCGACGCTGAGATTGTAGCGAGTAAAGCGCACTTCCGAATATTGCCCGTCCCGCTCATAATTCTGCAGCACTCCGTCGCGCAGCTCGAGCACGTAATTGTCCCCGTCCCCCAGCACACGCGCCGAACTGGCGATGTACGTGCGGCGGGCTTCTTCGTTCCGACGGTCGTCGGCGAAGAAGTCGGTGATTTCTCCGCCGGTTTCGCGCCCGCCGATCAACAGCACCACGCCCGGCGTCACCTGCGTGAACCGGTTGGGCTTGAGCGTCGAACTCACGAGATCGGCGGCGATGGTCTCGGCCAGCACGTTGATCTGCCGGTTGGCCAGCGGCTCCACCACATGCGAGAGCAGCAGCACAAAGGCGCCAGCCGCCGCACAGACCACGCCGGTGGCCCGCCAGATGCCGCCCAGTCCGCCGCTCGTGTGGATGATATGGAGTTCATGGCTGGTCTGCAGCGCCGTCAGCGCCCGCACGAGCCCGATGCCGATGCAGATATAGAAAAACGAAATGGCCAGCGGCGGCATCGTGTAGAGCGCCTGCACCGCGAGCGTATCGAAACCCTGACCCTTCACCGACACGATTTCGAACGAACGCAGGCAGTTGACCATCCAGAGCAGGAAGCAGACGATCAGGAAAAGCACCGCGGCGTCCGTCATGAACTGGCGGGTCAGATAGGCGGTCAGCTTTTTCATGCCGGCGTTTTGCTCATATCCGCTGCGGAATCGGGCGCACCTTGAGCCAGTTCTGTGGCGCGAGCAAGTCAGCGTCCTCCCTTCGCGTCCCTGTGTCCCTCTGGCGGACCGGCATCGCGACCGTTATCATCGCGCCATGGCCGACATTCTGTTCTACCACCTCGAAACCCGCCCGCTCGAAGCCGTTGTGCCCCAACTGCTCGAAAAGACGCTCGAACGCGGCTGGCGGGCCGTGGTGGAAGTGGGGTCGCGCGAACGCGCCGAAGCGCTGGACGCTCATCTCTGGACCTGGCGCGACGACAGTTTCCTCCCCCATGGCCTTGCGGGCGACGACACCGATGCGCTTCAGCCCGTGCTGATCACCACCGAAGGCGACAATCCGAACGGCGCCAATGTGCGCTTCTTTGTCGATCGCGCCGTGCCGCAATCGGCCGACGGCTATGACCGGCTCGTTTATCTTTTCTCGGGCCTCGATCCCGAGGCGGTGGCTGAGGCCCGCGAGGCTTGGCGAAACCTGCGTGGCAATGGCGCGCTCACCTATTGGCAGCAGGATGAAACCGGTCGCTGGCAGGAAAAGGCCAAGGCATGACGCCCGACCTGTCTTCGCCCAGTCCCCACGCCTGGTTTGAAGACATATTCGCCATTTTCATCGGCACCACCCTCGTCTCTTTGGGCATCGTCTTCTATGCCGAAGTCCAGCTCACCACCGGCAGCAGCGCCGGCCTGGCGCTTCTGCTGCAATACGCCACCGGCATCCCCTTCGGCTGGCTGTTCTTTGCCATCAACCTGCCGTTCTATGCGCTTGCTTTCCTGCGCATGGGCTGGCGCTTCGCGCTTAAGACGGTGGCCAGCGTGGCGCTGGTCTCGTGGTTTTCCGTGCAGTTTCCGCTCTGGCTCAATATCGAGGGCATCAACCCGCTCTTTTCCGCGCTGGTGGGCGGGGGCCTGATTGGCCTGGGCATTCTTTCGCTCTTCCGCCACCGCGCCAGCGTCGGCGGCATCAATATTCTGGCGCTGTATCTCCAGGACCGCTTCGGACTGCGCGCCGGCTATTTCCAGCTCGGCGTCGACGCGATCATTCTCATCATCGCCTTTTTCGTGCTGCCGCTCGACCGGGTGCTCTATTCCATTCTCGGCGCGCTGGTCCTGAACATGATCATCGCGCTGAACCACCGCCCCGGCCGCTACGTCGGCTTCAGCTAGCTTGTGGGTCGAGGGAATGCCGGTTTACCCGGCATCCCCCACATGTTCGACGCTCTAAGCGAGCGTGCCGTAGAGCTCGTCGATGAGCTTGGCGACCTGCATGGCCGAATAGATGCTGCCATAGTTGATGTTGCCATTGGATGCGACCATGGCCCCCGCGGATACGGCGGGAAGCCGCTGCCAGAGCGGTTCACCCTCGAGTCCCGAAAGCGCATCGGGGCTGGTGGTTGCCAGAAGGATGCCGTCCACATTGCCCAGCGCATCGCCAAACGCCTCGGCAGGGATTTCGCCACTGTCGTAAAGCTGGTCCGCGTTCGGCGGGATGGTCCGCGCGCCAAGGTCCGCCAGAACCTGGGTCTGCAACATTTTCGAGCCGTTCATCAGGTAGAAGACGCCTTCGGCCGGCTGCAGGCTGACAATGGTCTTGCTGGCGATCAGCTCAGCCCGGCGCGCCTTGATGTCGGCGATCAGCGCATCATATTCGGCCATGGCCGGCTCGGCCGCACCGTCGAGCCCGAGCTGGCTGGCCAGGTCCCGCAGTGCTTCCTTCCAGGGCAGGTCGTTATTCGTCGGCAGCACCGGGGCGATGGTGCGCAACTTGTTGGCTGGCCACCACACACTGTCGGGATCATAAGCCGCGCAGATGATGAGGTCGGGATCGGCAGCTAGAACCTGCTCGATATTGACCTCGGATCCGAAGAATTCCAGCCCGTCGACGCCTGGAACCCAAGGGCCCGGAACGGAATGGCCATAGCCGATCACCGGCAGGCCCAGTGCCAGGGCGGGCTGCAAATCGAGCCGGGAGTCGATGGCCACGACCCGCTTGGGGGCTGCGGGAATGTCATAGGTCCCGTAGATGGTGGTGACGGAGCGCGTTTCCTGCCCATAGGCGGAACGGGGCAGGGCGGCGGCGAGTGCCAGCGAAGCGCTGCCCAGCGCAAAGGTACGGCGGTTGATTTTGACCATGAGGATGTATCCGGAAGCAAACGACGCCCGCTTGTCCGGCTTTAAAAGATGACTGTCAAGATCAACTTATTTGAACGCGCCTAGTTGGCCGTGTCGCCCCAGCCGGCAATGTCATAAAGGTAGAGCAGGAACATGTGCTCTGCCATTTCGTAGCAATAGATGATCTCGCTCGCGCTCGGGTCGTAGAACGCATTGGCCTCCCCGCATTGCGTGGCGCGGAAGGTTACCGGTCCGGGCAGGTTGAAGCTCTGGGCTACGGTTTCGGCCGCATAGTCGAGAATGCCATACTCTTCGAGCGCCGCCGCATAGTCGGCATACTCCCCGGCCTCCTCATAGATCACCTCGACCTCGGACCGGTAGCCCTCGTCCAGAAGATACGGCTCCAGCAGCGACATCCACGACACGAAGGCCTGCTCGTAGGTATAGCCGCAGCCCTCCTGCTGGTCGGCATCGAGCTCGTAGATGTCGGCCGTTTCCCCGAACACATCGGGGTCCTTGCCCACCATCATGCAGACCATGGCATAGGCCCGCTGGATATCGAGGCTATGGTCCGAATAATAGGACAGGTCCTCATATCCCGACCCGGTGGATTTGACGGCGTTGAAATACCAGCCGTCGGCGGCATTGATCAGCGCGTCATAGCTGTCTTCGCCCTCGTCGAATTCGAGCAGCCAGATAGTGGCCAGCGCGTCAGCCGCATCCTCTTCCTTGCCCAGCACCGGCAGGCCCAGCTCGCCCACCAGCATGTGGCCGATCTCGTGATAGATAGTGAAGGCCGCGTCGTGGAGCGCAAAGGTCATGGCCTCGTCCAGCACGGAGCTGCTGAAATCGGCAATCTCGTCCTCTTCGCCATCCTGCTGCACCGGTATGCGCTGCGGGACTTCACCGTCCGCCTGCTCACCCACCGGGATGCGCCGCGGCACGTCCCCCTGCGCCCAGGCCACCGGCGCCACAAGGCCCGCCAGCATCGTCGCGGCCACCGCCACGCGCACAAATTTCATCATTGCCCCCAAAGCAGTCTGCGCGATCCTCGCGGTGGCCCCTACCGGCTCTCCGCCAGATCGTTCTTGTAGAGGTCCATATAGTCGGCCATCAGCTCGTAGCAGAAGATGATTTCGACAGTATCCGCATCATAAAACGCGTTGGCTTCATCGCAGCGTTTTGCCGTGAACCGCACCGGGCGGCTGATCCGGTAGCCGCGCCGCACATGCTCGGCGACCTGCTCGAAAATCCCGCTGGCCCGCAGCACCCGTTCCGCCTTGCGCAGCCGGAACCCGGCGTCGTGGTAGCGCACCACGACCCGCGTTCCCGTGCCCGGCTCGTCCAGAAGCGCCGAATAGCTGCGGTCGATCAGGTCATAGTCCCACCGGCAGGTATCCTGCCGTCCGCGGGGAATCGCATATTCATTGGCCATGTCGCGGAACGCGGCGCCGTCGCTCCCTACCATCAGGCACAGGATCTGCATCGCCCGTTCGCGGTCGAGGCTATAGCCGTCGTAATAGTCTTCCTCGTATTGCCCGCTGCCATAGGCAATGCCCGACAGCAGCCACCCCTTGACCGAGCTGCGCAGCGCCTGGTTGGCGTGCGGCGTCTTCTCGCCCAGCAGCACCCAGGTGGCAAAATTGTCCGCCGCGTCCTCTTCCTTGCCCAGCACCGGCAGCCGGAGCTGGTCGATCAACAGGTGCGCGACCTCGTGGTAAAGCACAAAGAGGCTGTTATGCTCGGCAAAGCGCAGCATGTCCGCGCGCTCCTGCTTGGCGGAGGCATCGAAGGCCTGTGCCTGCCCTCCGACCAGCATGACGAGAACAAGGGGGAGCAGGGCGAAAAGGCGACGCATGGAGGGCCCTCAAGTCACGAGTCGCACGAGAGAACGCCACCGGCGCACCCCTGTCAACGTCATCACCGGCAAGTGGTTAGGAACCCGGTTTCCAATCCGGTGCAGCCAGTTCGAAGCCGGAAAATTCAAAGCCCGGCGCCACCGTGCAACCCACCAGCGTCCAGTCCCCGCGCGTGCGCGCCGATTGCCACACCTGCCGCGGCACCACCACCTGCGGCCGTTCCCCCTCGGCGAGATCGCTGCCCAGCACGTGCACGTCGACGCTCACGCCTTCCGAAAGGCTGAGCTCCAGTGCCGCCCCGGCGTAGAAATGCCAGACCTCGACCGCATCCACCCGGTGCCAGTGCGACACGTCACCCGCTTCGAGCAGGTAGTAGATGGCCGTCGACTGCGCCCGGCCCTTGGGCCCTGCATCGTCCTTGAACGTCTGCACATACCAGCCGCCCTCGGGATGTCGCTGCATCCCCAGCGTAAAGATCACGTCCTGTGCCGTGAGCTTGCTCATGCGCGTTCCGCATCCTCAAGTTCGGCGCTCAGCGCCAGCCAGCTGTCTTCGGTGGTCTGCAGTTCGGCGGCGTAGCGCGCCTTGTCCTTGCCCAGCGCGATCAGCCGGTCAGGTGGCCCGTTATAGACTTTGGGGTCGGCCAGCTGCGCCTCGATCTTTTCAATTTCCACCGTCAAACGCGCCATCTTGGTTTCGGCGTCCTTAACCGAAGCCTTGAGCGGCGCCAGCTCCGCCCGCCGCGCCGCCGCTTCCTGCTTGGAAAGCTTCCGCGCCCCGGTACCCCCGCCGCCGCCCTTGCCATCCTTGTTTGAGGTGATGGATCGCTGGTAACTGTCGAGGTCCTCGTCCAGCTCGCGGATCGTGCCGCCTTCGGCAATCCAAAGCGTGTCGCAGGTGGCTTCGATCAGATGCCGGTCGTGCGAGATGATCAGCACCGCGCCCTCGTAGTCGTTGAGCGCATAAACCAGCGCATCGCGGCTATCGATGTCGAGATGGTTGGTCGGTTCGTCGAGGATCATCATCGAGGGGCCCGAGAAGGTAATGAGCCCCATCAGGAGCCGCGCCCTTTCGCCACCTGAAAGGTTCTTCGCCTTGGTGTCCATGCGCGATGTGGTCAGGCCCATCTGCGCCAGCCGGCTACGCCGCCGCGCTTCATTGTCGAGCGGCATCAGCTCGGTCACATGCTCGAGCGGCGTCCATTCCGGCTTCAGCTTGTCCATCTGGTGCTGCGCGAAATGGGCGATGTTGAGCTTCTTGTTGATCTTGAGCGTGCCGTCGATGACGGGAATGTCGCCCGCCAGCAGCTTGGCAAAGGTCGACTTGCCGTTGCCGTTGACCCCGATCAGCGCAATGCGCGCATCCGGGTCGATCCGCTGGGTCACATTGCGCAGGATCACCTTGTCGCCATAGCCGGTCGACACCTTGTCGAGTGTGATCATCGGCGTCGGCAGTTCAACCTTGGGCTGCTGGAACTGGAACGGCGCCGCATGCTCGTCGAACATCGCCTCGGGCGGCTTGAGCTTTTCGATCATCTTGACGCGCGCCTGCGCCTGCTTGGCCTTGGTGGCCTTGGCCTTGAAGCGGTCCACGAACTTCTGCAGATGCGCGATCTGGTCCAGCGTCTTCTCGCGCTGCTTGTTGTTGAGCTCCATCTGCATCCGGCGCGTTTCTTCAAACGTGTCGTAATTGCCCTTGTAGAAGGTCAGCTTGCGATGCTCGAGATGCACGATGGAATTGACCGCCTTGTTGAGCAGGTCACGGTCGTGGCTGATGAGGAACACGGTATAGGGATAGGTGGCGAGGTACTTTTCCAGCCACAGCGTGCCTTCGAGGTCGAGATAGTTGGTCGGCTCGTCCAGCAGCAAAAGGTCCGGCTGGCTGAACAAAACCGCTGCCAGCGCCACGCGCATCCGCCAGCCGCCCGACAGCTCGCGCGTCGGCGCATTCTGCCGTTCCTGCTCGAACCCGAGGCCCTTGAGAATGGACGAAGCCCGCGCCTCGGCCGTATGCGCATCGATATCGGCCAGCCGCGTATAGATTTCCCCGATCCGATCCGGGTCGGTGGCCGTTTCGGCTTCCGCCATCAGCGCCGTGCGTTCCTTGTCGGCCGCCAGCACCACGTCGAGCACGGTTTCTTCCCCGGCCGGCGCTTCCTGCGCCACCGCACCGATCCGCGCCCGCTTGTTGACCTCGATGGATCCTGAATCCGCGCCGATATGGCCTTGGATCAGGTGAAAGAGCGTCGTCTTGCCCGTGCCGTTCTTGCCCACGAAACCGGCCTTTACGCCATCGGGCAAAACAAGGCTCGCATCCTCAAGCAGCACGCGGCCCTGGATGCGATAGGTGAGGTTGTTGATGGTTAGCATGGCACGTGGTCAATCCGCTTTGCGCCACGCCCTGCGCGCACCGGATGGGGCAGGGGACGCATGAAATCCTGCCGCTGAATTAGGGGCAAGCCACCCATAAGGCAACCGCAATGCGCCGCGACATGCCCCCGGTCACGCCGATGACAGAATCGTGGTGCTAGGCTCCTCGCCTGAAACAAACGGAGTTTGCCATGTTCACCCGCAGCGTCACCGCACTCGCCGCCATCCTGGCCCTCAGCGCCGCCCCCGCCTTGGCGCAGGACCAGAACCGCCTCGGCGACCTCGATGCCGACCGCCTCAATTCCCGGCAGATCCTCATCGACTTCGACTATGATGGCGGGGCCTGCGAGGAAGTGGGTGAAGTCACCATGGGCAATGTCACCGATGGCACGCTGGAGGTCACCCTCAAGCTGGTCGCCACGGCAGAGGTCTGCACCATGCAGATCGTCGACCACGACATCAAGGAAGCCATCGAAGCCGGTCCGGACGTTACCCGCGTCGCCGTGACGCTGCTGGGTGTCGACGGCCAGGTTATCGGCACGGACACCACAGACGTCGACAACGACTGATCGGACCGGCCGCCGCCGTGCCGCCCACGGGCGGGCGGCACGGCTCTTCTACTTGTGAGTAGGCGCTAGGCGACGCGCACCACCATTTCCACCTCGATCAGCAGGTCCGGCGCAGCCAGCGCACTGACGCCGATCCCGGTAAGGCTCGGTTGCGCGCCCTTGAGAAACGCGCCGATCGCGCCCATGCCGACCGCCATGGTCTCGTCATTGAGCCCGACGACATAGATCCGCATTTGCACGATATCCTTGGTTCCGGCCCCCAGCGCATCCAGCGCCGCCGAAAGATTACGCGCCACCAGTTGCGCCTGCTCGGCGAGCGGCAGCGGCGCAGCGCCACCCTCGCGGGTCCACGCCACCTGCCCGGAAACGAAAGCCAGCCGGCCCGGCTCGACAATGGAAATCTGCGAATAACCTGCCTTGGCCGCGTCGGGCAGGCTGGGCGGGTTGAGGCGAACAATCGGGGTCATGGGAAAGTCCTTTGTCTTCCGTTGCTGCCAGCAATGTAATACGCATGAACCGGGAATGATTTTCGTCACTGTGACGAACTGAAGGCTACAAAACCCCGGCATGAACGCCTCTGACGTCAACGACCTCCTGATCTTTCGCGCCGTCGCTGCGGCCGGCAGCTTTGTTGCCGGGGGCCGCGCCATGGGGCTGTCGCGCTCGGCTGCGGGCAAGGCCATCGCGCGGCTGGAAGCGCGGGCAGGCGTCAGGCTCGTCAATCGCTCCACCCGCACCATGCAGCTCACCCAGGAAGGCCGACGCCTGCTCGACCATGCCGAATCCATCAAGACGGTTCTGGACGCCGCCGAAGCCGCGTTGACGCCCGATACCTCAAAGCCCTCTGGCGTCCTCCGCCTCACCGCGCCCGATGCCTTCGGTCGCCGGCTCGTTCTGCCGCTGGTGCAGGACTTTCTGTCTCAATGGCCCGACGTCGAGGTGGAGCTCGGCCTTACGGACCGCCTTGTGAACCTCATCGACGAAGGTTTCGATCTCGCCATTCGCCTCGGCGTCACCGATCCCCCGCCCGGCCTCATCGCCCGCACGCTGATGCGCGACCGGGTGCTCATCGTCGCCTCGCACGACTATCTCGCTCGCATGAGCACCCCGGCCCTCGTCGAGCAGCTGAGCCGCCACGACCTCCTGTTTAACGCCGGGCAGGGCGAGCGTCAGGCCTGGCGCCTGCAGGAAGGCGGAATCATGCAGCGCGCCCAGGGGCGCAGCCGTCTCCGGCTCGACAATGGCGAGGCCATACGGCAGGCCTGCCTTGCCGGCCTGGGCATCGCACTGCTACCGGCCTTCCTTGTCGAAGAGGATGTGCGCGACGGCACGCTGGTCGAGCTGCTGCCTGCAGTGGAATCGCCGCGCGTCCCCGTAGTGGCGCTCTATCCACACCGGCGCTTTCTCGAGCCGCGCGTCCGCGCCTTCATCGATCTTCTCGTGGAACATCTGGCAGCGCGCAGAGACCCGTGAGGCATTTATGCGCCCCCCTTGCGCGGTGTCTTGCGCCTGTAGCGCTCTCCCGCTACAACGCGCCACCTCTTAAAATCCTAACAGCAGGACCAGACCGCCATGGCGATCGAACGTACCTTCTCCATCATCAAGCCCGATGCCGTCCGCCGCAACCTGATCGGCCAGATCATTGCCAAGTTCGAAGAGAACGGCCTGCGCCCGATCGCTCTCAAGAAGATCCACATGACCCGCGAACAGGCCGAAGGCTTCTACGCGGTCCACAAGGAACGCCCCTTCTTCGGTGAACTGGTCGAGCAGATGATCGCCTCGCCGGTCGTGGTTCAGGTTCTCGAAGGCGAAGGCGCCATCCTCAAGAACCGCGAGATCATGGGCGCAACCAACCCGGAAAACGCCGCCGAAGGCACCATCCGCAAGCTCTTCGCCCTTTCCGTCGGCGAAAACTCGGTCCACGGCTCCGACGCCCCGGAAACCGCTGCCCAGGAAATCAAGTTCTTCTTCTCGGATGAAGAACTCGTAGGGTAATCCGCGACCGCCCATCGGGCGGTCAAATCTGTCCAGTGGACAGATTTGAGCGGACTACGCCCTGAGCCCTGCGAAGGGCCGGGCCGACCGACGGCCCTCTGCACCTCTCCCTCTGGGGGAGAGGTCGGCGCGCAGCGCCGGGGGAGGGGGCCTTTCCTATGCCTCTCCCCATCGGGTGAGGTGGCCCGGCAAGGCCGGGTCGGTGAGGCGGACCCCTCAACGCCGCTGAAGGCGATGCAGGTCCCCTCGTCCGGTGCTTTGCGCCACCTTCCCCCCAAAGGGAAAAACACACGGGCCGCCCGCCGGGCGGCCTTTTTGCTTGATCGTGCTATACAGCGCGTCGAGGTTGACTACTTCCCGCCACATGCGGGTGGTCAAACCACCACCAACCGCCCTTATCGAGCGAAGATGTCCCGGAGTATGGGAGTGGACATCGCGTTTGCAGGGGCCAATTGCTTTACGAAAGCCCCTGATGTCCTTGCCTGAATCTATTTCCGCCCCGATCGCCCGCGCACTCGCCGCCAAGGGTTACGAGACCCTGACACCGGTGCAGGCCGCCGTCATCGAAACCGAGGCCGACGGCCGCGACCTTCTCGTCTCCGCCCAGACCGGCTCGGGCAAGACCGTTGCCTTCGGCATGGCCATTGCCCCCACGCTGCTTGGCGATGCCGAAATGCTGCCGCCTCCGGGCGTCCCCATGGCCCTCGTCATCGCCCCCACCCGCGAATTGGCCATGCAGGTGCAGCGCGAACTGACCTGGCTCTATGCCGAAACCGGCGCCGTTACTGCCCAGGGCGTTGGCGGCATGGACCAGCGCACCGAGCGCCGTGCCCTTGAGCGGGGCGCCCATATCGTCGTCGGCACGCCGGGTCGCCTGCGCGACCACATCACCCGTGGCGCCCTCGACATGTCCGAGCTGCGCGCCGTCGTCCTCGACGAAGCCGACGAAATGCTCGATCTGGGTTTCCGCGAGGATCTCGAATTCATTCTCGCCGCCGCCCCCGAAGAGCGCCGCACGCTGCTGTTCTCGGCCACCGTGCCCAAGCCCATTGCCGAACTGGCCAAGACCTATCAGCGCAATGCCCTGCGCATCTCGGCCACCAGCTCGGGTGAGCAGCATGCCGACATCGAATACAAGCTCATGGCCGTCCCGGCCGCCGAGCGCGAAAACGCCGTCATCAACACGCTGCTCTGGTACGAATCGACCAATACCATCGTCTTCGCCTCGACCCGTGAAGCGGTGAAGCACCTCTCCGCCCGCCTCCACAATCGCGGCTTCGACGTCGTCACGCTCTCGGGTGAGTTGACCCAGTCCGAGCGCACCAATGCGCTTCAGTCCATGCGCGATGGCCGGGCCCGCATCTGCGTCGCCACCGACGTGGCCGCCCGCGGTATCGACCTGCCCAATCTCGACCTCGTCATCCACGCCGACCTGCCGATGAATGCCGAAACCCTGCTGCACCGTTCCGGTCGTACCGGCCGGGCAGGGCGCAAGGGCACCTGCGTCGTTATCGCTCCGGCCCATCGCAAGCGCGTGGCGCTCTCGATTCTGCGCACCGCGAAAATTGAAGCCGAAATGATCGCGCCGCCCTCTGCCGAGGCCATCGACGCGCGCTATCGCGAGTCCATTCTCACAAATGCACTCCTCAGTGACACGATCACCGAAGATGAGCAGGTCAGCGTTAACAGTCTGTTAGCCAAATGGGCCCCGGAACAGCTTGCTGCTGCCTATCTGCGCATGCAGCTCGCCGCGCGCCCCATTCCCGAGGAAGTCACTGAACTTGCAGTGGATTCCGAGCGCACGCCCCGCACGCGCGACGCTTTTGCCGGCGGCTCCTGGTTCAAGATCAATGTCGGCCGCAAACAGCGCGCCGAACCCCGCTGGCTGCTGCCGATTATCTGCAAGGCCGGTGGCGTCACCAAGCAAGCCATTGGTTCCATTCGTATTTTCGACACCGAAACGATCTTCGAAATTTCCGCCGACAAGGTGGATGCCTTTCTGCGGTCCGTCGGTAAGAACGGCACCGGCGAAAAAGGCATCTATATCAACGGTGTAGACGGCCCCGGCGAACGCCCCGAGCGCCCGCAGTCCAAGCGCCGCCCGCCCGGCCCGCCGGAAAAATACGACCCCATGAAGCCTCGCCCGGAAAAAGCCGACCGCAAGGAACGCTACGCCAAGCCGAAGTCCGACGACTTCGAAACCTTCATGGAAACGCCCAAGCCCCCGCGGGAGCCGCGGCCCGCAAAGGCCGCAAAGCCTTATGCCGCCAGCGAAAAATCCGCCCCCAAGGACAAGGGTAAGCCCAAGTGGTCCAAGCCCGTTGCCGAAGGTGAGGCGCGTCCGCCCAAGAAAAAGGTGGTCAAGGCCAAGGACCACAAGAAACGTCGCGCCGACGATTGAACTGAACATATCCCCGCCCCTGTGGCGGGGATTATTCTTTGGCTACACCGCTTCGCTGCGCACCCGTCCGAGACGGCCCAGATTACCCAGTGCGAGCACAAAGGCGCCGGCCAGCGACAACAGAGCGGCCACCGTCAGCGCAAAGCGGTAATCCCCGCCCGCGGCCAGGGCACCAAATGCTCCCGCGCCCAGCAACTGGGCGCCAATGGCCACCATATCCATCAGCGAAGTCGAGAGGCCCACGCGCCCCTTGATCGCGTCCTGCACATAGGGAATGCTCACGCTCATCAGCGCAGCAGTGCCCAGTCCGTTTAAAAACAGTAGCCAAAACAACGCGTTAACACTGGTCAGCTGACTCGATAGGCCAATAAACACGGCCATGACAACGCCCGCGCCCGCCAGGAGAGTTTCCTTGCTCACGCGATTGGTGAGATAGGCCAGAAGCAGCATGAACGGCGCTTCGGTCGCCGCCGTGATCCCGGCATAGAGCCCCACATCGGTCAGCGTCCCGCCAAGGTCGGTGACGATGAACAACGCCATGGTCAGCGACATCAGCCGCATCGCCCCGTTCATCACCACAAGCCCCGCCAGCCCTGCCAGAATCCCGGGCCGAAGCTCGAACATGGAAAGCCACGACGCTCCTTCGGCCCGCACGGGCGCCGGCATCTGCACGGCGGTGGCCGGGTCGGTCATCAACAGCGCAAACACCCCCGCCATCACCGCGTAGCTGAGCGAGGAGACGAGGAACACGTCGAAAATCCGGAACTCGGCCGCGATCCAGCCGGCCAGGGGCGGGACGATAATCCAGGCTAGGGTAAACACCGTGCGCAGCGCCGTGACCATGAAGTCCGCCCGCGCCGGATTATGCGTGAGATAATAGACCCTTAGATACCCGAAGCTCTGCCCGTAACTGGCCCCGGCAAAGGGCATGACCAGCGCCATGGCGATCGCAAAGCTGAGCTGGCTGGGCCAGAGGTAGATCATGCCATGCGCCAGGATGCCGGCCAGTGTCGTGATCAAGACGAGCAGCCGCCGGTCGCGCAACTTGTCGGACAGAAAACCCAGCCCCAGCGACACAAACGTGCCCACAATGGCGCCCGTGCTCATGACCGTGGCAAAGAAGGCCGGGGTCATGCCGAGCGTATCCACACCCACCAGCGAGGCATAGGGCATGGTCGCGGCATAGGTCACGCCCGCGAAAAACATGTTGGTGCCCAGAAGCGCCGTGACCGGCATGCGCGCAGAAGTCATGTGTCATCCCCCTGCGCCCACAGCTAAGGCCTGGCCGCCAACCTGTCTAATAAATCGTTTTCATAGGTCCTATCACCGGTTTTCACGCTGTTTCGCAGTGCCGGCTGGCGCTCGCGATTTCAGCAGCTTGGCCAACAAACCGGACTCGCTCCCTCACATCCTTGAATCGAAATCTGAAACCCGTTCCGCCCCGCCGCACTTATGGCGAAATTGTGAATAGCCAAATCGCTTTTCCTGCGTACTTTCGGAGCCTCATCTGCCGATTTTGCGTCACCGGCCCTGTTTTTGGAGAGAAAAGCGTGCCCTTGCGTTGGCAGGAAGTGGCTTTGCCGCTGATAACGATCACCATCCTCATCGTTCTCAAATATGTTCCCGTCACCGCGCATCTGCCGCTGGCGCGCGCTGCCGGTGTCGTCGCCTTTGGCTACGCCGCCTTCCTGGCCCTGCGCCTGATCCAGCCCGAAGAGGGCATCATGGTCGACGGGGGCTGGGCTGAACTGCGCCCCTCCATCGTGGAATATTTCGCCTGCTATGGCGCTGCTGCGCTGGCGGCGATCCTGCTCTTTGCCGTGATCGTCATGGGCAATGTGGCCGACACCACGCAGCTGATCGCGACTTATATAGCCGTCCTGCTACTGGGCGCCGGGTCGCTCGGCATCGGCATGATCGGTCTTTTCACCCAGACACGCTGGAACAACCGTCAGCTTCATCATCGCTCCGCCATGGGCAAGGAAACCACGCTGGACTGGGCCGACGTCCGCGCCGTGCGGCCCAACTGGCGCGGCATAACCATTTCAGCCACCAGCGGCCAGGTCACCTTCTCCCAGTTCCATGCCGGAGCGGCCCAGCTCGCGAGCCATGCCGCAACGCGCGCCCGGCGCAACGCCGAAACCGCGACGAGGGCCTTCGCCTGAAAGCCTGCGGATAGACCTCCGGCCCTCAGGCATAACCCTGGGGGCTGCCGCGTCCCCATCACGCCGTCTTATCGCGTCCATCACGACAATCCGTTTGCGCCCCTTCTGCGCCTCCGCTAGCGTTTCGGCATGAACGCTCCCACGCCCGCCCGCACCATCCGCTCGGTCTGCCCGCACGACTGTCCCTCGGTCTGCGCCCTTGACGTCGACATACTGCCGGACGGCAAGATCGGCCGGGTCCGCGGCGCCAAGGACGACCCCTATACGGCCGGGGTCATCTGCGAAAAGGTGGCCCGCTATTCCGAGCGCATCCACCATCCCGAGCGCCTGATGCACCCCATGCGCCGCACCGGCCCCAAGGGGGCAGGGCAGTGGCAGTGCATTTCCTGGGACGAGGCTCTTGACGAGATTGCCGAACGGTTCCTGGCGGTCGAAGCCGAGCACGGACCAGAAGCCGTCTGGCCCTATTTCTACGCCGGCACCATGGGCCATGTGCATCGCGACGGCATCGAGCGGCTGCGCGCCGTGCGGGGCTATTCGCATCAATACGACACCATCTGCGTCGGCCTGTCCTGGCCCGGCTATATCGCCGGCACGGGCTTTCTGGGCGGGGTCAATCCCGAGCAGATGGCCGAGGCCGATTGCGTCGTCATCTGGGGCACTAATGCGGTGCATACCCAGGTCAATGTGATGACCCACGCCATGCGCGCCAGGAAGCACCGCAAGGCCAAGATCGTCGTCATCGATATCTATCGCAACGCCACCATGGAACAGGCCGATCTTGGCCTTGTGCTGCGCCCGGGAACCGATGGCGCGCTGGCTGTCGCGGTCATGCATGTGTTGCTGCGCGATGGCCTGGCCGATCGCCAATACATGGCCAAATTCACGGACTTCGGTCCCGAATTTGAATCACATCTTCAAACCCGCACGCCGCAATGGGCGGCCGAAATCACCGGCCTGACGGTAGCGGAAATCGAGGCCTTCGCCCATCTCGTCGGCAAGACCCCGCGCAGCTTCTTCCGCCTGGGCTACGGCTTCTCGCGCCAGCGCAATGGCGCCACGGCCGTCCACGCTGCGCTCTGCATTCCGGCCATGACGGGAGCTTGGCAGCACCGGGGCGGCGGCGCCTTCCATTCCAATTCCGGCACCTGGGCGCTGGACAAATCGCGGCTCGAAGGCACGCATCTGCAAAAAGGCACGCCCCGCCTTCTCGACATGTCGGAAATCGGGCCGATCCTCACCGGCGACCCCAAGGCCCTCCAGGGCGGCAAGCCGGTCCACGCCATGATCGTGCAGAACACCAATCCTGCTGTCGTCGCCCCCGACCAGAAACGGGTGCGCGAGGGCCTCATTCGCGAGGACCTGTTTCTCGTCGTGCACGAGCAGTTCATGACCGAAACGGCCGAACTGGCCGACATTGTCCTGCCGGCCACCATGTTCCTCGAGCACAACGACTACTATACCCGGGGCGGCCACACCCGCATCCTTTACGGTCCGCAGGTGGTGGGCGCGCCGGGCGAAACCCGCTCCAACCACGATGTCATCAATGCCATCGCGCAGCGGCTGGGCGAAACCGACCCCACCTTCCACACGGCCGACCGCCAGGTCGTCGCCGACACCTTTGCGCGCTCGAATTATCCGGCGCTCGAAGAGGTCGAAAAGACCGGCTATGTAGACCGCGAACGCCCCGACGATGCCGCGCGCTTTGCCAACGGCTTTGCCTGGCCGGATGGCCGCTTCCGCTTCGCGCCTGACTGGCAGGCCGTGGCCGACCGCAAGGGCTATCGCTGGACCTGCGATCCTGCCGCCATGCCGCGCTTTGCCGATCACTGGGCTATCAACGAGCCCACCGATGCCCGCCACCCCTTCAAGCTCGCGACGAGCCCGGCCCGTGCCTTCCTCAATTCATCCTTCAACCAGACCCCGGGCAGCCTTAAACGCGAAGGCGAGCCCTCCGTCTTCATCCATCCGCAGGATGCCGTCCGCCTCGGCATCGTCGAGGGCGACGCCGTGCGCGTGGGCAATGAGCGCGGCGAGGTCGAACTGACCGCGCGTCTCCATACCGGGCTCTGCACCGGGGTGCTGATTGCCGAAGGTCTTCACCGCAACAAGGCCCATCGGGGCGGGCAGGGGATCAACATGCTCACCAGCGCCGAACCCGCGCCGCCCTTCGGCGGTGCCGCCTTCCACGACGCGGCCGTGTGGATCAGGAAGTCGGAGTAGGGTTCCCGAAGCGCGGTGCCACCCCGGCGAAGGCCGGGGGCCAACTTGAGATACGGGGAGTCAATTCCGCCGCCGCGGAAATGACGCCCGGTTTGGGTTACGCGAAATACGCGGTCCAGAAGAAGTACCCCGTCATCCCAATCCCGTAGACGATGACGCCAATGCGGATCCATTTGGTGGGAATGTACTGGGCCAGCCGCGCGGCCACGTAGCCGCCAATGGTCACGCCCACCAGCGCGATCGAGCCGTGGTACCAGTCGATCGAGCCGCTGAAGGCAAAGCGCACCACCGCCACCAGCGCCACGATGGACGAGACGTAAAGCTTGAGCCCGTTCATGGCGTGGATGTCGGTCATTCCGGCCATGGCGAGGAAGGCCAGCAGCAGGATGCCCAGGCCGGCATTGAAGAACCCGCCATAGACGCAGACTGCCGCCAGAAGCGCCAGCAGCAGGGCAGTTCCGGCCGCCTTCATGCCGCGCCCCTGGCCGCTCCGCGCCTTGAGCGCCGCATTGATCCGGTTGCCGAAGACGAACAGCGCTACCGCAAAGGCCATCAGCCACGGCACGACCTTTGAAAACTGCTCGTCCGATACCACCAGCAGCAGTTCGGCCCCGGCATAGCCGAACAGCGCTGCGATGATGCCATAGAGCACCAGCTTGTCCTTGTGCGGCGCCATGGATTTCCAGTAGCCCACGGCCCCGCTCACATAGCCGGGCAGGGCGGCATAGGTGTTGGACGCATTGGCCAGCACAGGCGGGACGCCGGAAAACAGCAGCGCCGGAAAGACGATGAACGAGCCTCCGCCGGCAAGCGAATTGACCGCGCCGCCCAATAGTCCGGCAACCAGCAGCAACACTTCCATCATCATTCCCCCACGCGTCTGCGCACTCTTCCTATCCCCAAGGGCGCGCCGGGGCCAACGCAATCGGGTGATCGCGCGATCACCCGCGATGATCACCGGGCTTGACTTCGCCCGCCCGCGGCATCATCTAGGCCTCGGTTGCTGGCGCCTGCCGCCCGCGGATCGCAAGATCCATGGTGAAGTCCAGCCCTGAATGATCCCTTTGGTTTTCTCCCAAGGCGCATCATGGCAATGCGGGCTCCCATGCAGGAAGTCGCCTCTTTTCGGAGAGACCGATGTCTTTTTCCCTCGATACCCCTTCCGCCCAGACTCTCAAGTCCGAGGCCAAGGCGCTGCGCGAAGCCCGCGACAAGTCCGGCATGCCCATCACCCACAGTGCCGCGCTTGAAGAAGTCGCGCGTGCCCATGGCTTCCGCGACTGGAACACCGCCCGCGCTGCGCTGCCTGAGCGCGTCGCCGTCCCCTTCCAGGTCGGCATGCGCGTCAAGGGACACTATCTCGAACAGCCGTTCCGCGGCATGCTCATCGGTGTCCAGCTGTCGGGCAATCGCCAGTCCTTCACCGTCACGGTCCAGTTCGACGAGCCGGTCAATGTCACGCCCACCTTCATGTTCGCGGCGCACCGCCACCGCGTCACGGCGACCCTCGATATGCGTGGCATATCCTATGACCGGCGCGGCAACGGGGCACCGGTGATGGAACTGGTCTGGGACTGAACTCTGCGCCTCCCCTGCGGGGGAGGCGTCTATGGCGTGACACGCACCCAGTCTTCGCCGCGGCAGATGACGTTGAACAGCACGCAGCCATTGAGCCGCACCAGGTCCGGCCCCAAAAGCTCGAGATAGCCCGAATAGGTATTGCCATCCTCGGGGTTGTAGACCTCCCCGTCGAAGATATGCGGCTTGTTGCCGGGCCGCAGCGTCAGGATCTGCAGGCCCAGCATCGGCCGGTTGCGCAGGCTGGGATTCTTGTTGCGATAATCAAAGAAGTCCTCGGGCCGCATCTGCGCCGCCGCCTCGGCTTCTTCGGCACTGAGCCGGCCTTCCGGCACGATGATCTTGGAGAGATATCCGCAATACCCCTGCGGACAGGCGCTGATGGTGACTTCCGACAGGAGCACCGTCCGCCACACACCCTCGATGGGCGAGCCCTGCGCCGCCGCCGGCGCTATCGCACCCAGTATCAGGGCGAGTGCCAGAACCAGAGGACGGCCAAACATCCAACCAAGCCGCATGCCCACGCCTCTCCCAAGCTCGCGCGCCACAAGCAGAATCGAACAACTCCGCCCTTCAATACTCTAGTGGCAGCCCGTAAGTTCCACCAAGTAAATTCCCGTGAAGCCGATTGCTAAGGTGCGGTCGCGTTTCCACGCCATCACGTTGGCGCCAAGCACCGCCAGCTACTTGTTTGTTGCCGGGTAAGCCCGATGGGAGCGGCGCATCGCACTTGGCCAGTAACTCAATCCTATGGGCGGCGAAGCGGAAATGTCAGTACTACAGAGACACCGTCGGCGTCTGATATAGTCTGGACTTCCCCGTGGAGCTGTCCGGCAAACGCCCTCATCAGGCGGCTGCCGGTCCCCTTCAAAGCACTTTCCGGGAGCGGGTTTCCGTTGTCGTAGACCGTCAATGTGGCTACCCCATGCGCGTCAGTTGTCAAAGTTATTCTGATGACACCTGCTCGCCCGTCGGGAAAACCATATTTTATCGCGTTGATCACGGCCTCATTGACCAGCTGACCGATCGGCATCAGCGCTTCGCTGCTGAGGGCGATGTCTTCGATTTCTGTTTGCAGCTCTATGTCGCTGGATGATGCATATATCGTCTTGCGCGCAAGCTCTGAAATGTAGGTGCGCGCTGAAATGTCGTCGTACTTCTCTTGCCGGTAAATGTGCTCATGCGCGGCGACCATGGCGTGGATTCGTGGCTCGATCTCAGCGATCGTTTGCCGGTCTTTCACGTGAATGCGCACAAGAGCCAGCGCGGACTGCAGATTGTTTTTGATGCGATGATGTATCTCCATCAGAAGGTCTGCATTTCGGGCGTTCGATTGCGCCAATGCCAGCGCAGTCTCTTCCTGGCGCTTGATCAGCTCTCGGCCGCGCCATGCCACAACGCCGAGCAGAGCGAGAACAGGCGCCATGATCGCTCCAATCAGGAATACCCGTCCCCAGAAGCGGCCCATGGCTAGGTCAGGGTTTATGCCAACCACCGCCGCGAGCGGGGTATTAGGCACTTGGGCAAACCCCAAGACGCGAACGATGCCGTCAATAGGCGACTCTGGCGCCCAGTAGGACCCTCGATCTGTCTCGAAAAACCTGTCCGCAAACTCACTGGAAACATGGGTGTCGTAAACGGCACTGTCGATGGCCGGCAGCCGTGCCGTGATCCACCCTTCCTTATGAACGATAAATGCGTTCGAACTTTCCCCGCCAACCTTGAGCCATGACTCCTCGAAGGCCGCCATCGGGGCGTAAGCGACCGCCGCACCCGCAAAGTCGCCCTGCGCGTCCAACACCGGGATGCCAACCGCGAATGTCATTGTTCCGGTGACCCGATCGGAAATCAGGTTTGAGACCACCATCTCCTCTCCATCGCGGAGCGCCTGAAAATAGTGTCTATCGCTCACATCGACCGGGCTTCGTGTTTGGCCGAGAAAGGCAAGCGACTTGCCCATTTCATCGTAAACAGCCACGACCACCCCGGAGGGCAGGTCCCTGAGTGCTGCCGAAAGAGAAGCATTGTAGTCCCCGTTCAAGCTTCGGTCGGGGAGATGGTCGGCGACCCTTCGGAGCGTCTGCTCGGCCACGTTGACATACCAGCGCACGTCCGTGGCCATGGACACGGCATACGCTTGCGCCTGGTCCTCGATTTCGGACCGTGTCTCCTGGTAATCTTGGATGAATTGAACGATCGCGATAAGCAGGGCGAGCCCGACAAGCGAAAAGAACAGAAGCCCGACGAGCCGTCAGGGAGAGCGTCGCAAGCACCCCGTGTGGCGAGCGCTGCGCGTTCAATCGTGCCACAGCTTCACACAGCGATGTAGGCGTCGTGGTGCTCCGACTTCGGCATCAGTCAGGCGGACCCGAACATAACCGCGGATGCAGCCCAGGCAGACCTGAAGCAAATGGCCTGGCTCAATTGAAAATGTCGGGAAGGTCAGTGGCGGAGAGGAAGGGATTCGAACCCTCGAGACCGTTCCCGATCTGCACCCTTAGCAGGGGTGTGCCTTCGACCACTCGGCCACCTCTCCGGCAAGGGTCTGATACAGGCTCCCACCGATCAAAGGCAAGGGCTTTGTGGTCGAGGCGGACGATTTCAACAAACTCAAGCCCGGGCCGATTTTTTCCATGACTGCCACGGGCCAGAGGCGTGCGCAGACGCCGCCGCCCGCCGTCTCGACGAGCGACTGCGCAGGCCCGATGTTTGGTGTCGTCGTCAGCTAGCCGGGGAGAGGCCGCCGTCCACGTTGATCGCCGTGCCGGTGATGTAGGAAGCCTGCGGCGAAGCCAGAAAGCAGGCGACGTTGGCGAACTCTTCCGGGTCGCCCATGCGTCCCAGAGGCACGGTGCGCCCGGTTTCCGCGATGGTCTTGAGCCGTTCTTCCTCGGTCGCCGTGCGGCGGCGGATCTGGTCGGTCACGAACTTGCCCACAAGGAGGCTGTTGACCAGGATATTGTGCGGCGCCCCGTCCCCGGCCAGCGCCTTGCCGAATGCCAGGCCGGCGGCGCGGGAGATCGAGGTCGGCATGCTGCCGGCGCGCGGCGACTTGGCGGCAATGGCGAGGACATTGATGATGCGGCCATAGCGGCGCTCCTTCATGTCGTCCCAGCAGAGGCGCGAAAGCCGTATCGCGGCCATCAGCTTCTGGTCGATGTCGGCCTGCCAGATCTCCGGCTCGACCTGATCGAAGGGGCGCGCCCGCGATTCCCCGGCATTGTTGACCAGAATGTCGATGGGGCCCAGTTCGGCGCGCACCTGCCCATAGGCTGCGGTCAGCGCCGCAGGGTCGGCCACGTCGCAGGCACAGGCGGCCACACGGCCCTCGCCAAGCTCGGCCAGCGCCATGCGGGCTTCCCCCAGCGTTTCGGGCGTCCGCGCGAGAATGGCGACATTGGCCCCCGAAAGGATGAACCGGCGCGCCGTGGCAAAGCCCAGCCCCTTGCTGCCGCCGGTGATGAGGGCGGTTCGGCCCGACAATGAAACCTGCATGACGTCTACTCCTTGGATCGGTCTATGGGCCGGGCGCACAATGCAATCATGTGGTCCAGATTTTCGCTGCGGTCGAGGTGCCAGAGGGCTTCGAGCAGTTCCGCAGTGCGCCCGGCGCCCAGAACCGGCGTCACGAGATTGCTGAACTTGCGCTCTACCGCGGCGTCGGTAATGGGCATGATGCTCGACCCTGGCGCCTCCGGCATGAACAGCACATGCGCGCCGCCCGCCGTGGTCTCCACGGTGACGCGGGCCGGGCGCTGGCCCGGATAAAGCCCATCCATTTCCGCCGTCGCCACGACGCCGAGCTTGGCGGCAGTCGCTGCAATATCGGGGTTGGCAAGGCATTCTGGCGCGAAATGCTCGAGCGTCACGTCGCCAAAATGGAGGCCCAGCGCCATGATATAGGGGAAGCTGAGCTGCGCCGTGGCAAAGTCCGCCCAGCCGGTATGGGCATGCTCGGCGGCAATGCCATAGGTTTCGACGCGGATGGCGCGCACGTCGCCGGGGGAGAGGCCGTGCGCCTTGCGCAATTCGATCAGCGCTTCCAGCGCCGGTTGCAGGTGGCGGCAGCAGGGATAGGGCTTGATGTAACAGTCTTCGAGCCCGAACGCATGCTCGGGCGGCAAGAGAAGGGGCGGCGCCCCGCCGGCAAAAGCCTGGTTGAAGCCGTCACGCCCCTCGAGGATGGCCGGGGGGCCACCCGTGCCGATTTCGGCCAGGAGAGCCGCGACCAGTCCTTCGCGCGCCGCATGCCCGGCATGGAGCCGCTTGACGTCGCCGCCGCCACCAACAAAGGCAAAGAGCCCCGAGGCGGCGCTGGCGGCGATGCCCAGCGCCCGCCCGATCGCATCGGCGTCGAGCCCCTGCAAACGGCCCACAGCCGCCGCCGCGCCCAGCGCGCCCACCGTGCCCGTGGGATGAAAGCCGCGGCGCCGCAGATTGGGATGGACCGCGCGGGACACTGCCGCCACGCATTCGTAGCCTGCCACGAGCGCCGACATGAACCGGACGCCATCGACCCCCGCGCCATGCGACGCCGCCATCAGCGCCGGAACCACCGCGACACCCGGATGCACCGATCCGGCGCGATAGCCGTCGTCCAGTTCCAGTCCATGCCCCCCCACCCCGGCAAGGTAGGCAGCGTCGAACCGGCTTGCGGTGAGGTCGGTGCCGGGCAGGGGCACGCGTCCCTGGCTCTCCGCCAAAAGCAGTGCGCCAACCCGCCTTGCCAGGTCGGTTTCGGCACCGCGAATGATCACCCCGACCGTGTCGATCAGGTGGCGGCGCGCCGCGTGCTGCACGGCCTCGGGCAGGTCAGGCCAGCTCACCCCCCGGATAAAACCGCTCAGCCGGGTGGTATCGTCGCGCTCTGCCATTGTCGTCTTCCCCTCAATGGCCGGCGAGGCTACCAGTCGGCGCCTCCGGCAAAAACTTCGCAAAGCTCATGCTGCGATGAGCTGGAGGGGCGGGGTTCGCGGCTAAACTTGCGCTAAACAAGGAAAAAAACGGGGGACCCAGCATGACCGAAATCAGCTTCGACCATCTTCACATCAAGTCGGCCGATCCGGCTGCCTCGGCGCAGTTCTATGTCGAAGCCTTCGGGGCGCTGCTGATGTCGCAGGGCGAGGTCAATGGCAAGCTGCGTTTCGTGATCGATCTTTCCGGCCTCTCGGTCTTCATCGAGGGTAAGGCACCCGTCGCGCGCGATGCACTGCCCGCTCCGGCTGGCGGCCTCGAACATCTGGGCCTGCGCGTCTCCAATCTCGACACGCTCGCCACGCGGCTGGAAGCCATGGGCGCAAAGTTCGCCATCCCCCCCAAGACCTCCCGGCCCGGCGTGCGGGTGGCGTTCCTTTATGGACCGGACGGAGAATATATTGAGCTTATCGAACGCAGCCCCGCCTGACAGCCGGATCGCGGCGCTCGACGCCTCCGCCCACCGCCTTGAAAGCGCTGGCATCGTGTGGCGTCGCTGGGGGCAGGGGCCCGATCTGGTGCTTCTCCATGGCGGCTCGGGATCGTGGCTACATTGGCACCGCGTCATTCCGCTTCTCGCCAGCCGGTTCACCCTCTGGGTGGCCGACCTGCCCGGCATGGGCGACTCCCCGCTGCCCGACGCGGATTTCTTCACGCCCGCGGAAATCGCCGATACCGACTGCATCGGCCCCCATCGACCGGGGCGCATGCCGCCGCCCATGGCAGGGCTCGGCCGGTATCTCGCGCGCTCGATCGACACACTTGGCCTCGACCGCTTTCACCTGGCCGGCTTTTCTTTCGGCTCGGCCATTGCCGCCCACGTCGCCGGCCAAATGGGTCCTGAGCGGGTCGCCCGTCTCATCCTCTGCGCGCCGGTCGGTCTGGGCGATGCGCCTTTCGGGCGTAGCCTTCGGCTGGCGCGCTGGCAGGATGCCGCTACCGAAGCGGAATTACGCGCCATCCAGCGCGATAATCTCGCCGCACTGATGTTCAGCAATCCTGCCCGCATCGACGATCTTGCCATCGACATCCAGATTGCCGGCACGGCCCGGGCGCGCCTGCCGCGGGCCCGGCGCCAGCCCACGACGGCCAGGGCGCTGCGCGGGCGCGGCCTCAGCATCGGCGCCATCTGGGGCGCCGAGGATGTGCTGATCAAGGGCCACGAACAGGCCCTGCGCGACGCGCTCGGTGCGCTCGATCCCGAGGCTGCCATCGCGGTCGTTCCCGATTGCGGCCATTGGGTCGCCTATGAGCAGCACCGGCTGTTCAGCGAGCGCCTGCTCGAAATGGTCTACATGCCGGCGTAGTTGGGCCCGCTGCCGCCTTCGGGCGGCGCCCAGGTGATATTGGCCGCCGGATCCTTGATGTCGCAGGTCTTGCAGTGGATGCAGTTGGCCGCGTTGATCTGGAAGGCCGGCCCATCCGCGCGCTCGACGATTTCATACACCGCCGCCGGGCAATAGCGCTGTGCCGGCTCGTCATAGAGCGGCAGGTTCACCGCCACCGGAAGAGCCGGGTCGGCCAGCTTGAGATGTACCGGCTGGTCTTCCTCATGGGCAATATTGGCCAGGTGCACCGATGAAAGCCGGTCGAAGGTCAGCCGGTTGTCGGGCTTGAATTCGGTCGCGCGCTGGACCGCGTCCGCCTTGCGCATGAGGGCATGGTCCGGCTTGCCCAACGCCAGCGTGCCGAAGGGCGACACCTTGAGCAGCTTCTGGCACCACAGATCGAGCCCGGTAAGGCCGATGCCCACCATCGTCCCGAACCGGCCGAGCAGCGGCTTGCCATTGCGGGCAGGCCAGAGATCGTCGCGGATGGGCCCGGCCACGACATGGTCCTGCAGTGTTTCGAGCCGGTCATGCTGGCGGTCCGCGCCGATGGCGTCCATCACCGCCTCGGCCGTTTTCATTCCGGACCACATGGCATTATGCGAGCCCTTGATGCGCGGCACATTCATGAACCCGGCCGCGCAGCCGATCAGTGCCCCACCGGGAAAGGCCAATTCCGGGATCGCCTGCCAGCCGCCGCTGGTCAGGGCCCGCGCGCCATAGGCCACCCGCGTGCCGCCGTCCAGCAGGGCAGCTATCTTGGGATGGGTCTTGAAACGCTGGAACTGCTCGAACGGGGAAAGGTGCGGATCGGAATAGTTGAGGTGAACGACAAAGCCCACATTCACCTTGCCGTCCGCAGCGTGGTAGACGAACCCACCCCCCGATGTGTCGTTGGCCAGCGGCCAGCCCAGAAGATGCTCGGCATGGCCTTCTCGGTGCCGATCCGGCGCGACCTCCCAGACCTCCTTGAAGCCCAGGCCGTATTTCTGCGGCCCGCTCGCCTTGTCCAGCGCAAACCGGCCGATGGCCTGCTTGCTGAGCGACCCGCGCGCCCCTTCGGCCAGGAGCGTGTAGCGCGCCCGCAATTCCATGCCGGGAGCAAAGCCGGGGCGGGGCTTGCCCTCCCGGTCGCGGCCCATGTCGCCGGTGGCGACGCCGCAGACGGCGCCATCAGGGGTGAGGAGCAGTTCGGTTGCCGCAAAGCCGGGAAAGATATCGACGCCCAGGGCCTCGGCTTCCGCCGCCAGCCACACGCACACCTCGCCCAGGCTCACAATATAGGCACCCTCGTTGTGCAGCATGGGCGGCAGCAGCCGGTTGGGGATGGAAACGCTGTGCCGGGCCGTCATCAGCGACCAGGCTTCGCTTTTTACCGGCACGCCGATCGGGGCATTGCGCGCCTTCCAATCGGGCAGGAGCTGGTCCAGCGCCCCGGTATCGAGCAGGGCGCCCGAAAGGATATGCCCGCCAATGCTGGCCGCCTTTTCCAGCACCACGACGGACAGCTCCGTTCCCCGCTCATTGGCCAACTGCTTGAGCCTGATCGCGGCGGATAGTCCCGCCGGGCCGGCGCCGACGATCACCACATCGACGTCCATCGCTTCGCGCTCGGTCATGGCAGGGTCCTTTTCTTGGCGTGGGGCAAAGCGGACCCGACGCTGCGAAAGCTCCGCAGCGCGTGGGGCCGGCAAAGGTCTTGGAAAGCTAGAGCTTGGCGGTCAATTCCGGCAGCACCGTGAACAGGTCACCGACCAGCCCGAAATCGGCATATTCAAAGATCGGCGCTTCCGGGTCGCTGTTGATGGCGACGATCACCTTGCTGTTCTTCATCCCGGCAATGTGCTGCACCGCCCCGGAAATCCCGCAGGCAAGATAGAGGTCCGGCGCGACGATCTTGCCGGTCTGTCCCACCTGGTAATCGTTGGAAATATACCCGGCATCGACCGCCGCGCGCGATGCACCGATGGCGGCATTGAGCTTGTCGGCCAGCGGCCCGATCACCGCCTCGAACTGCTCCTTGCTGCCCAGCGCCCGCCCGCCGGAAACCACCACGCGCGCGCCATCAAGGCTCGGCCGGTCGCTGACCGACGCTTCGAGCCCGACAAACTGCGTCTTGGACGAAGGCACGTCCACGGCCACCGGCTCGATTGGCGCAGCGCCGGTTTCCCCAACGGGCTCGAAGGCCGAGGCGCGCACCGTGAGCACGCGAACGGGCTGGGCGTCTCGGATCACCTCCAGCGCATTGCCGGCATAGGCCGCGCGCGTGAACAGATCCGGTGCCTCGATGCCGACCACTTCGGACACCTGGGCCACGTCGATCAGCGCCGCAAGGCGCGGCATCACGTTCTTACCCGCCGTGCTGGTGGCAGCCATGATGACCTTGTATGTCCCGGCAAGGCCCTTCAAGAGCGCGGCCAGCGGTTCCGCCAGACCATGGGCAAGCTGTTCAGCGTCCGCAACCAGCACCTTTGCCACGCCGTCCAGCCGCGCAGCGGCTTCGGCGACCGACGCGCAGCCGGAACCGGCAACGAGAATGGTGACGGGATTGCCCAGGGCGGCAGCAGCGGAAACCAGGCGCGCGCAATTGGGGGCCAGGGTGGCATTGTCGTGGTCGGCAAGAATGAGTGTCGTCAACGGAACACCTCGGAAAACGATTGGGAAGGGACGGGCGGGCTAGTTGAGCAGTCCGCCGTCGCGGAGACGCCCCAGCAGGTCATCGACGTTTGCAACCATCACGCCCTTGGCGCGGGCGGGCGGCTGGCTTACCGAAACCACGGTCTGGCGCGGCGCCGTGTCCACGCCCAGTTCGGCCGCGCTCAGCTGTTCGATGGGCTTTTTCTTGGCCTTCATCACATTGGGCAGCGAGGCATAGCGCGGCTGGTTGAGGCGCAGATCCGCCGTCACAACGGCGGGCAGGGGCATGCGCAGGGTCTGGAGACCCTCGTCGATTTCGCGCACCACCGTCACCGCATCGCCATCCACGCTCACCGAGGACGCAAAGGTCGCCTGCGGCCAGCCGAGCAGCCCGGCCAGCATCTGCCCCACCTGGTTGCTGTCCCCGTCGATGGACTGCTTGCCCGCGATGACGAGGCCCGGTGCTTCCCGGGCCACGATGGCGGCCAGCAGCTTGGCGAGGCCGAGCGGCTCCAGCGGGGCTTCATGTTCGATCAGGATGGCGCGGTCTGCGCCACAAGCCATGGCTGCGCGCAGGGTTTCGGCGCCGGTCGCCCGGCCTACCGTCACCGCGATCACTTCGCTTGCAATCCCGGCCTCTTTCAGCCGCACGGCTTCTTCCAGCGCGATTTCATCGAACGGGTTGGTGACAAAGCGCGCGCCCGCAAGGTCGAGACCCGCGCCATCCGAGGTGAACCGCAGCTTGGCGGCGGTGTCGAGACCCTGCTTAACAGGAACAAGGATCTTCATGTCCTCTCCTTCTGGTTGGTCGAAGCCACCGCCAACTGGCGCAACGGCCGTCCGGCTTGGAACGCGGCGATGTCTTCGACGATCTGGCTATAGTAAATCTGGTACTGCTCGCGCGTGACGTAACCCAGATGCGGGGTCAGCACGGTGCGCGGCGCGGTGCGCAGCGGATGGGCAGGCGGCAGCGGTTCGGCGTCATAGACGTCGATGGCCGCTCCGCCGATGCTGCCGGCTTCGAGCGCGGCCAGCAGCGCCGCCGTATCGACCAGCGGACCGCGGGCGGTGTTGATCAACACGCCATCCGGCTTCATTGCCGCGAGCGCAGCGCCGTCGATGATATGGCGGGTGCGTTCGCTGAGCACGAGATGGAGGCTCACCACATCCGCCCGCGCCATGAGATCGATCTTGGACGCGGCCATCTCGACCCCGGCCGCTGCCGCCCTCTCGGCGGTGAGGTTGGGGCTCCAGGCAAGGGTCTTCATCCCGAAGGCCGCGCCGATCCGGGCCACGGCCGTCCCGAGCCGTCCCAGGCCCACGACGCCCAGGGTGCGGCCATGCAATTGCCGCCCGATTCCCAACTGCCACTCACCCTGCCGCACCGAGGCGTCCTGCCGGGCAATGTCGCGCGCCTGCGCCAGGATCAGCCCCCAGGTCAGCTCCACCGTCGAATGGGAAATGTCGTGGTATTCGGTCCCGCAAACCGTGATCCCGCGCGCCGCGGCCGCCACGAGGTCGATGGCCGGATTGCGCATGCCCGAGGTCACGATCAGGCGCAACTGGGGCAGGCGCTCGATGACACTGCGCGGGAATGCCGTTCGCTCGCGCATCAGCACCACCACCTCGGCGTCCTGCAGCACACCCACCAGCTCGTCGGCATCCGCGATAGGGCGGTTATGGACCGTGATCCGGGCATCGGATCCGAGCACCGACCAGTCGGCCAGCTCGAGCGCGACGTTCTGGTAGTCGTCCAGGATTGCAATCGAGAGCATCGGCTCAGCCCTCGCTGAAGATCTGGTTCTGCCGGCGGCGGATGGCCGGGAGCAGCACGATCAGAATGATGCCGACAGCCGCCACGAGGAAACCCAGCGAAATCGGCGAGGTCACGAAGGCGGAGAAATCGCCGCGCGAATGCACCAGTGCCCGGCGCAGGTTCACTTCCATGATCGGCCCGAGCACAAAGCCCAGCACCAGCGGCGCCGGCTCGCAATCGAGCTTGCGCAGGCCATACCCTATTACCCCGGCGCCCACGGCCAGGAAGATGTCAAAGGTTGCGAACTGCACCGAATAGATGCCGATGCAGCAGAACACCAGGATGGCCGGGAACAGCGCCCGATAGGGCACGCTGAGCAGCTTCACCCACACACCCACCAGCGGCAGGTTGAGCAGCACCAGCACCAGGTTGCCGATCCACATCGAGGCAATCAGGCCCCAGAACAGCGTCGGATTGTTGGTCATGATGGTCGGGCCCGGCTGGATGCCGTGCATGATCATCGCGCCCAGCATCAGCGCCATCACCGGGCTGCCCGGCACGCCAAGCGTCAGCGTGGGAATGAAGGCGGTCTGCGCCGCGGCATTGTTGGCCGATTCCGGACCGGCCACGCCCTCGATGGCGCCCTTGCCGAACTCTTCCTTGTGCTTGGAAACACGCTTTTCCGCGCCATAGGAGAAGAACGAGGCCATGGACATGCCCGCGCCAGGCAGCACGCCCACCAGCGAGCCGATGCCGGTCCCGCGCAGGATGGCGGGGAACATGCGCCGGAAATCCTCGCGGCTGGGCATGAGCTTGATGACCTTGCCGGTCACAGACTGGCGGCTTTCCCCGCCCTCGAGGCTCGATACGATCTCACCGAACGCGAACAGCCCCACGGCCAGCACGATGAAGTCGATCCCGTCCCACAGATGGGCCTGCCCGAAGGTAAAGCGCGGCGTGCCCGAATTGAGGTCGATGCCGACCATGCTGAGGATGAGACCCACCAGCACCATGCCGACCGACTTCAGCATCGAGCCGCTGGCCAGCGACACCGCGGCCAGCAGGCCCAGCACCATCATGGAGAAATATTCGACCCCGCCGAAGCGGAATGCCACATTGGCGAGGGGCGTCGCAAAGGCGGCGAGCACGAACGTGCCCACCGTGCCCGCCACGAACGATCCGATGGCCGCGGTGGCAATGGCGACGCCCGCGCGACCCTTCAGCGCCATCTGGTAGCCGTCGATCACGGTCACCGCGGAGGCCGTTTCGCCCGGAAGGTTGACCAGGATGGCCGTGGTCGAGCCGCCATAGGCCGCGCCATAATAGATGCCGGCGAGCATGATCAGGGCCGGCAGCGTGTCGAGCCCGAAGGTAAAGGGCAGGAGCATCGAAATCGTGGCCAGCGGGCCAAGTCCGGGCAGAACGCCGATCAGCGTGCCGATCAGTGCGCCGAAAATGGCGTAGAGCACGTTTTCGAGGCTGGCCGCGGTCGATAGGCCCAGGGCGATATTGCTGAAAAGATCCATGTCGCGCCCCTTTAGAAGAAGACCGGCCAGACCGGGATCTGCAGACCCAGTCCCAGCACGAAGACCACGTAGGTGATGGCCAGAAGGATGATGACGTTGATCAGCGTCACCTTGAGGCTGAATTCACGGCTGGCAAAGCTCGACACCAGCACCAGCAGTGCGGTCGACGCCATTAGGCCCAGCACCGGAAGCGCGATCCCGAACAGGATCACGGACGCCGAAATGATCGCAAGGCTGCGCAGGTCCCAGCCCTCGAGACGGCTGTTGCCGTCCACGGCTGCGCCACGCGAGGACTTGACGACCAGGATGGCCCCGATCACGGCAAGGGCAACGCCCAGCCAGAATGGAAAAAAGCCCGGTCCCATGGCTACGGGCGTGCCCATGCGATAGCCGGAAGCCAGGACCGCCGTCAGCAGCCCGAAACCGGTATAGAGGACCCCTGTAACAAGGTTTTTGGCGTGCACGGACACTCCCCCTGCGCCGCATTGAAACGCAGCGCGTTCTTTATTGTCATAATTTCAGATTAGGGATTCGGAGCGGTGGCGACGACTTCTGATTGAGCCGCCGCCCATTCCAAATCCTCATGGCATTCTCAGCCGGCGACGCGGTGCGAAATGAACTTCGTCACCATGAATGCATCCAGCGTCTCGTAACCGCCCTCCCGGCCATAGCCGCTTTCCTTGACCCCGCCAAACGGGGTGTCGGGCGTCGAGCTGCCGAAATGGTTGATCGACATGATTCCGCTTTCGACGCGCATTGCCAGCTCATGCGCGCGCTGCTGCGACGTGGTGAAGGCATAGGAGGCAAGCCCGAACGGCAGGCTGTTGGCGATGGTGATCGCTTCTTCGAATGTGTCGAAAGCCATCACCGGGGCGAGTGGGCCGAACGGCTCCTCGTTGAGCACCATGGCATCGGCTGGCAGGTCGGCCAGCACGGTCGGCTGGTGGAAATAGCCCGCATTGCCGATGCGTTCGCCGCCGGTCACCACGCGCCCGCCACGCCGCACGGCGTCCTCAACCATTTCGGAAATGGCGTCGAGCCGCCGCTTGTTGGCCAGCGGGCCCATCTGCACGCCGCTCTCGAGCCCATTGCCCACATTGAGCTTGCTGACGGCGGCGCCATAGGCGTCCACGAAATCGGCATAGATCGGCCGCTCGACGATGAACCGCGTCGGGCAGACGCAGATCTGCCCGGCATTGCGGAACTTTGCCCCGACGCCCTCGCGCACTACCGCCTCGATATCGGCATCGGCAGAGATGATGACCGGCGCATGCCCGCCCAGTTCCATCACGGCCGGCTTGGCATGGTCGGCCGCCAGCCGCGCCAGATGCTTGCCCACCGGGGTCGAGCCGGTAAAGGTGATGGCGCGGATCACAGGCGAAGCGATCAGGTAGGACGAGATCATCCGCGAGTCGCCGAAGACGAGGTTGATCACATCGCCCGGCACGCCGCCATCTATCAGGCATTCCACCAGCGCCGCAGCCGAGCCCGGCGTTTCTTCGGACGCCTTGACCACGACCGAGCAACCGGCGGCGATTGCCCCGCCGATCTTGCGGGCAGGGGAGGAAATCGGAAAATTCCACGGCGTGAACGCCGCCACCGGCCCGATGGGCAGGCGCAGGCCATAGCGCATGAAGCCCGGTTCGCCCGGCACCACGGTGCCATAGGCGCGCCGGCCCTCATTGGCGTCCCATTCGATGATGGCGGCGGCGCGCAGCACCTCGGTGCGGGCTTCGCCAACCGGCTTGCCCTGTTCGAGCGTGATGATCTGCGCAATCGCATCGGCCCGTTCGCGCAGCAGCGCCACCCCGGCCAGGATCAGCTCGCAGCGCTTCTCGGCCGAAATCCCCCGCCAGTGCTCAAAGCCGCGTTGGGCGGACGCGAGCGCCCGGTCGAGGTCGCTCTGGTCGGCGCGCGCCAGGCCGGACAGCACGCTGTTGTCGGCCGGATTGCGGACCTCACCTTCCGGCGCGGAACCCTGTGTCCACTTGCCGGCAATATGCATCAGGGGAGCCTTGTAGGCCATGAAACGCCTCGCGAATAAGAGTTTGAGGAGCCGTTCGGCTATGCCTTGCGGGGATTGAAGGCGACGATCGTGTCCATGTCGAGCCGCACTGTCAGCACCGCCGGACCGCCGGAGGCGCGCGCGCGCTCGAAGGCCCCGGCAAAGTCCTCGGTATTCTCGATCACTTCGGCATGGGCCCCATAGGCGCGCGCCAGCGTCGAGAAGTCGGGATTGACGAGGTCGGTGCCCGAAATGCGGCTCGGGAACTGGCGCTCCTGGTGAATGCGGATCGAGCCATAGCTGGCATTGTCCACCACCACCACGATCACCGGCAGCTTGTACATTGCCGCCGTCGCCAGCTCGTGCGACGCCATCAGGAAACAGCCGTCCCCGGCAAAGCACACCACCGGACGGTCCGGGTTGACGATCTGGGCGGCAATCGCCGCCGGCAGCCCGTATCCCATCGCCCCGCTCTGCGGCGCCAGCTGGCTGCCAAAAGCGCGGTAGCGGAAATAGCGATGCACGTAGCCGGCATAGATGCCCGCGCCATTGGTGATGACGCAGTCCTCGGGCAGGCTCGCGGCCAGCTCAGAGACGATCAGCGGCATGTCGATATGCTGCGGGCTCTTGGCGGGCGGGGTCGCGTGCTTTTCATATTGCGCGCGCGCCGCCGCAATCCATCCGGACCGGTCGGGCAGGGCGCCCGGCACCAGCGCACCGGCGGCGGCGGCAAAGCCCTTCATCGACGACACGATCGCCAGCTCCGGCTGGTACAGGACGCCCAGTTCTTCCGGCGCGGCATGGACATGCACGAGGCGCTGCGCGGGCCGCGGAAACTCGATCAGCGAATAGCCCGAGCTGGCCGTGTCGCCCAGCCGCTCGCCCACGACCAGCAGCAGGTCGGCTTCCCCGATCATCCGCGTCAGCTCCGGCCCAATGCCGAAGCCGAGGAAACCGGCATAGTTGGGGTGGGTATTGTCGAACAGGTCCTGGCGGCGGAATCCGGCAACGACGGGCAGCGCGAAGCGCTCGGCAAAGCCGCGCATCTGCGCCACTGCCTCTGCCGACCAGCTGCTGCCACCCAGCACCAGCATGGGGCGCTCGGCCTGTTCCAGCATGCCCTGCAGCCGGTCCAGCGTCGCCGCATCCGGTCCCGAAGCCGCGGGGGCATATGGCGCAGGCCAGCTTACCTCGGCCACCTCGGCCTGCATGTCCTCGGGAATGGAAATGACCACGGGCCCCGGGCGCCCATGGGTCGCAACATGAAACGCGCGCGTTACCAGTTCTGGAATGCGCGCCGGATCGGTGATTTCCACCACCCACTTGGCCATCGACCCGAACATGGCGGTGAAATCGACCTCCTGGAAGGCCTCGCGCCCGCGCTCGCCGCGCGGCACCTGGCCCACGAACAGCAACATCGGCGTGCTGTCCTGCGCGGCGGTGTGCACCGCAATGGCGGCATGCGAGGCGCCCGGTCCTCGGGTCACAAAACAGATGCCCGGTTGTCCGGTCAGCTTGCCATAGGCCTCGGCCATATGGGCGGTGGTGGCCTCGTGCCGGCCCACCGTCAGCCCGATCCGGCCCTCTTCGTCGTAGAGCGCATCGAGCACGCCCAGAAAGCTCTCGCCCGGCACGCAGAAGACCCGGTCGGTCCCATGGATCTTGAGGCATTCGACCAGGATGCGCGCGCCGCTGAGAGGACCGGGGGTCGGGGCGGAGGAAGAAGCGGTGGACATGGCGGCCTTCTGATACGTGCTGTTGAGGGGTAAGTGGCACCATGAGGGTGCGGCCCGCAACTTCCCATTGTTCGGGCTTGGATGAGTTGTTGTCATGCTCGCGCCTAGATGCGGCGCAGGGGCATGGTCCACATCAGGAACGAAGCCGTGGCGGCCGTCAGGGCAAGGAGGCCAAAGGCCATCTGCCCGCCCAGTATGGCCTCCAGCATCACGACCCCTGCGCTGCCCGCTTCGGGACCGGCCGACGCCATGGCCAGAACCAGCGTCTCGGGATCGACGCCGCCGCTTAGCGACAGCCCCAGAAACAGCGCACAGCTCGCCAGAGCCGTCACCACCGCGCCACCCAGCGAGCGACAATACTGGATCGCGGCCGCGCCATCTCCGATCCGCGCCGCCCCGGTCGCGGCCAGCACCGTCACCTGCACCACGCTCATCACCGATCCGCCAAACGTCGCCATGATGCCCAGCATCACGGCAAGCTGCACGGGCGTGATGGATGGCAGCAGCACGGCAATGGAGGTGAGGATGCTCGCCACCACGGCCAGGCCCCAGGACGGAAAGATCGCCGTGCGCCCCGTATGGCTGACCAGAAGCCCGGTGATCATCGAGCCGAAGGCCGTACCGATGGCAATGGGCGCCACCATGATGCCGATCTCGCTGGCCGAAATCCCGTGCACCAGCCGCAGATGCAGCGGCACGATGGTCAGGAGCCCGAGCACGATCCCGCCTTGCGCCGCCGCCACCAGCACGGCGCGCCAGATCGTCGGATTGCCGAAAAGATCGACCGGCAGGAACGGCGGCTTGGCCCGCCGCTCGAACCTGGCCAGGGACCACAGCGCCAGAAGCGCCGCCAGTCCCAGCATGCCGGCCATCAGGAAATCCTGCTCGGTAAAGCCCTGCACGCGGTTGAGCGCTGCCAGCAGGCTTACCACGAACAGCGCAAAGAGGATGAGGCCGGGAAAATCGAACTTCTGCCGGCCCGACGCCATCCCGCGCGGCAAGGTAGCGATCAGCGCCATCGAGATCAGCGCCATCGGCACGCTGCAATAAAAGATCGCGCGCCAGCCGAAGGCGTCGGCCAGAAGCCCGCCCATCACCGGCCCGGCGGCATTGGAGGTGACGAGAATGGTGGCGAAATACCCCTGGTAGCGGGCGCGCACGCGGGGCGGCACCTGTTCGCCGAACAGGGCATGCACCAGCGCCAGCACGCCACCGCCGCCGGCTCCCTGCAGGATGCGGCCGGCCACCAGCATGGGCATGGATTGGGCAAGGGCACAAATCAGCCCGCCGGCGGCAAAGATGGCGAGCGCGATCAGCAGCATCCTGCGGCGGCCGAAGGCGTCGCCGAACCGGCCATAGATCGGGGCGACAATGGTCACGGTCGCCAGATAGCCGACCACGACAAGGGAAAGCAGTTCCGGCTGACCAAGCTGGGAAACGATCGAGGGGAGCGCCGTACCGATGATCGACTGGTCCGACAGGGCCAGGAACATGGGAAGCGCCACGCGCATCAGGATCGAGAAGAAGACATTGCCTTTTGCTTCAGGCGGGGTGTTTTTCGGGTCGGTCAATTTCCACCGCCAGAGGTTGGCCGGAAACGCGCGCCAGGGCAGACGCGGTCTCCGGCCATGCCAGAGTTACTCGGCGACGATGCCGCGTTCCTCGGCAAGCGCAGTCCACTGGGCAACTTCGTTGCGCACGACTTCGGCGAACTCGTCGGCCGAAAGCGTGGTGGGCTGGGTTTCGAGCTCGGCCAGGAATGCCGCGCCCTTTTCACTGGCCATCACGGCAAGGATGTCGGTGTTGAGCTTGTCCACGATTTCCTTGGGCACGCCCGGGGAGGTGAAGACGCCGAACCACAGGCCCGCTTCACCGCCGGTGAGGCCATGCTCATGGGTGGCTTCAACTTCCGGCAGGCTAGCCACGCGCTCTTCGCCGAACAGGGCGATCGGCTTGACGGTGCCATTGCGCACGTTGTTGATCACGGCGGTCATGGAGCCGACATAGATGTCCGAGCGGCCGCCCATCAGGTCGAGCATGGCTTCGCCACCGCCACCATAGTGCACCGGGGTCATCGGAATGCCCGAGGCCACCGAGAACAGTTCGCCCGCAAAGTGCGTCGAGCTGCCGAGGCCGGCGGTGGCCAGGAACATTTCGCGTTCCTTGGCCTCGGCCAGGAAGTCGGTCAGCGTGTCGGACTTCACATTGGCGCCGGCCACCATCAGGTAGGGGCTGAAGCCGGGCATAGCGACGGCGGTCAGGTCATTGACCGGGTCGTAGGGCAGGTCCTTGTTGACGGCCGGAGCGGTCGTATAGGACGAGGTGGTGAACATGATGGTGTAGCCATCGGGCGCGGTCTGCGACACGTGTGCCGCCCCGATCGTGCCGCCGGCTCCGGGGCGGTTTTCCACCACCACGGTCTGGCCCCAGAGTTCCTGCAGCTCAGCGGCAAGGAACCGTCCCAGCGGGTCGGTCGAACCGCCCGGAGCATAGGGAATGACCAGCGTCACCGGCTTGGTCGGGAACTCCTGGGCGACAGCGCCGCCCGTCAGTGCCAGCAGCGCTGCTGCAATCGTCAGCGTATGTTTCATGAACCTTCCTCCATTGATTTTGTTCATTTTTCTTTCTTTCCCGGCAAGGCTCATGTCACCGCCGCGTCATCTTGCGCATGCGCGGTGACATGATCTTGTCCGAAATCTGGATGTCGAGCAGCATGGACTGCTGCCCGGCCTCGAAGCGCTCGATCAGACGAGGCAGCTGCCCCAGATCCGTCACGCGTTCCCCATCGAGCCCAAAGCCCCTGGCAATGGCGCCGAGGTCGGTGCGGCCATAGACGGCGCCCGCATCGCTGAGGCCGTCGGCCCGCAGCTTGTGGATTTCCGACCCATAGGCGCCATCGTTGAAGATGCACAATAAGACCTTGGCACCAGACCGGCGCACCGTCTCGAGCTCCTGGATGTGCATCATCAGCCCGCCATCGCCCTCGAACAGCACCACCGGCCGGTCGGGACGCGCCGCGGCAGCGCCCAGCGCATAGCTCAGCCCGTTGCCGATCACCCCGAATTCGCGGATGACCAGGAAGTCCCGGGCATGGTTGCGGGTGAGGTGGGCGGCATAATAGGAGCAGTGCCCAGCCGAGTTGACGCAAGTCCAGTCGGCCGGCAGCGTTTCGTCGAGCACGCGCATGACCGCGCGCGGATCGAGGATGCCGGGCTCGTCGATATCGGCCTCGTCGTCGATCGGCTCCTCGGCGAGGCGGCGTGCATAGTCGGCCACCGACCAGCCCGATGCCGGTCGGTCGCGCCCGGCCAGCGCAGCCGCGATAGCCTCCAGCGCGGCCTGCGCGTCGGCCCGAACCATCATCTCGGCCGGCCTTTGCCCATGCTTGATCGGCTGCGGATCGAGGTCGATCTGGATTACCTCGGCCGGCGTGAAAAGGGTATTTCCGTCGCTTGTATGGGACGAAAGGCTCGTGCCAACGGCAATCACCAGGTCCGCTTCGGCAAAGAGCGCGCGGGTGGCTTGATGGGCAAAGCCCCCCGCCAGGCCCACATAGCGCGCGTGCCCGGCAAAGAGGCCGCGCACCGGCAGCGTTGCCGAAAGCGCCCCGTCCACGAGGTCCGCCAGTGCCATCGCGGCACGGGCCGCGCCCGCATCGGCCGCGCCGCGCCCCGCCAGCACCACGATCCGGCTGGCCCGGGCAATGCGCTCGGCGGCCTCTGCCACGTCCTGCGGATGCGGCAGGATCGGCGACAGCGCCGGCAATAGTGTGCCTGAAGGCTGGTAGGCGGGCAGGGCGACGGCCTCCTGCTGGAGATCCATCGGCACGCCGATCACCACCGGACGGCGTTCTCGCCGCGCCATCACAAAGGCGCGCGATACGTCGAACATCAACTGCCGGCTGCTATGGCAGGCGATATAGCGCGCCCCGCTGGCCTCGACCACGGGCGCCTGCGCGATGGCCTGATTGTACCACCGGCCATGCATCGGCGATTCACCGGCGAACACCACCAGCGGAATATGGGCTTCCACAGCCGTCGCCAGCGCCGTCACGATCTGCGTCACGCCCGGCCCGCAGGTCACCGAGGCCACGCCCACCGTGCCCGACAGGGCCGCATAGGCGGTTGCCATGGCCACGGCGCAATGCTCATGCCGCACATGGATGGATTCGACCCCGTCCAGCGCCGAGAAGCTGGCTTCCCAATGCATGTTGCCGTCCCCGGTCAGGGCAAACAGGCGCCGCACACCCTCGTCGTGAAAGGCCTGTGCCAGTTGGCGGTAGATGGGGGTTGAGGCGGTTTGGGTAGTCATGACGCTTGTTCCTTGGGCCCGACGAGGCCCAGCACGCCCAGATCGGGCAGGGCGGCGGCCGGGTCGCGCTGGCGGGCGAAATCGGCGCAGTCGGCGATCAGCTGCGCCGGGTCCTGCTGGCGTGCCCAATGGAGCGGCCCGCCCGTCCAGCGGGGAAAGCCGTAGCCGTTGACCATCACCACATCGACGTCGCCTGGGCGGTGGGCAATGCCGTCACCCAGCAGGGCCGCCGCTTCGCTGACAATAGCGGCCAGCGCCCGGCGCTGGATCTGCTCGGCGCTGAGCGGCCGGCGGGCAATGCCCCTTTCCGCCGAAGCGGCAACGATCAGCTCTTCCACCGCCGCGTCGCGCTCGGCCTTGCCGCCCTCGCCATAGCGGTAATAGCCGGCCCCGGTCTTGCGCCCGAACCGGCCCGCTTCGCATAGCCGGTCGGCAATGGCGACATAGCGCAGGCTCGGGCTGCGCGTTTCGGCCTGCTGCTGGCGCATCCGCCAGGCAATGTCGAGCCCCGAAAGGTCGGCCACCGCAAAGGGCCCCATGGCAAAGCCGAAGCCTTCCAGCGCTGCGTCCACCTCATGGGGCAGGGCGCCGTCTTCCAGCATGAATTCGCAGCTCGCCCGATAGGCCGCATAGATGCGATTGCCGATAAAGCCGAAGCCGTTCCGCGCCTCGACGGGCTGCTTGCCCAGCGCGCGCGCCAGCGCCAGCCCGCCGGCCACCGCGTTGGCTGAACTCTTCCGTCCCGCCACCACCTCAAGCAGTTTCATGATGTGGGCCGGGCTGAAGAAATGCAGCCCGATCACCGATTGCGGCCGCGACGTCGCTTCCGCAATGGCGTCGATATCGAGATAGGACGTGTTGGTGGCCAGAAGCGCATCCGGCTTGGCGACGGCGTCGATCTGCCGGAACACCGCCTGCTTGGCCTCGAGCACTTCGATGATGGCTTCGATCACCACGTCGCAATCGGCCAGCGCAGCCAGTTCGGTGGAAACCGTCAGGCGCCCCCCGGCCGCGTCGCGCGCCGCCCCGTTCATCAGCCCATTGGCCACGGCCTTATCGAGGCCTTCCTCGATCCGCTTGCGGCCGCGCTCCAGCGCAGCGGCATCGGCATCGATCAGCACGGCGGCCTTCCCGGCCTGCAGCGCGCAAAGGGCAATGCCGGCTCCCATCGTGCCCGCGCCGACGACGCCGACGGATGAAAAGTCGCGCTTGACGCTGGCGCGGCCGGGGCTGCCCTTGGCCGCTTCGCGCTCGGCGAAAAACACATGCCGCAACGCCCGGGCTTCGGGGCCGATCCGCAGCTCTTCAAATGCGGCGCGTTCCGCCGCCAGCGCCTCGGCGGCCGGCAATGTCGCGGCATTGCGCACATGCGCAATCGCCAGCGCCACATGGGGCCTGTTGCGTCCGGCCCGCAGCGCCTTTGCCGCAGCGGCGTCGATCAGTGCTGCATCTTCCTCAGGCACGTTGAGATCGATGGCGCGGCGCTTGGAGCCCACCATGCTGCGCGCCTGACGAACGGCATCCTCGCGCAGGTCGCCTTCGGCAACCGCGTCGATCATGCCCAGCCCCAGGGCGGTGCGTGCCTCGACCCGGCGGCCCGAACAGATAAGGCCGATGGCCGTGCTGACCCCGGTCAGCCGCGGCAGCTTCTGCGTCCCCCCGGCGCCGGGAATAATGCCCAGCGTCACCTCGGGAAGGCCCACCACCGTGCCCGGCGCGGCGAGGCGCCAGTCACAGGCCAGCGACAATTCATACCCGCCGCCCAGCGCCGCACCATGCAGCGCGGCCACGAACGGCTTGGCGCTTTTTTCGATGGCCCCGATCACGGCGGGCAGTTGCGGCGCCTGCAGCGGCAGGTCGAACTCCTTGAGGTCCGATCCGGCAATAAACGACTTCCCCGCGCCGATCAGCACGGCGGCCACGATCCCCGGATCGGCATCGACCGCCGCCACCAGCTCCAGCAGGGCCGCACGCACAGGCTGCGAACCCGCATTGACCGGGGGATTGTCGATAACGAGGACGGCCACATCGCCGTCGCGCTCAAGCCGGACCGGTGTCGTCATTGCCCGCGCACCCGGACCAGCCCGTCAAGCGCCATGACCCCATGCCCCTCGGGCATGATCAGGAGCGGATTGATCTCGGCTTCTTCTACGTACGGGCTCTGAGAAAGCGCCAGTTGCGACATGCCCACGACAGCTTGCGCCAAGGCTTCGAGATCGCCCTTGCGCTTGCCGCGATAGCCATCCAGCACCCGGCTGAACTTGAGCTCGCCGATCATTTCGCGCGCGCCCTCGATATCCACGGGGGCGAGGCGCATGGCGCTGTCGCGATAAAGCTCGGTATAGATGCCGCCTGCGGCAAGCACCACGATGGGCCCCACCTGCGGATCGCGCCGGAAGCCGACCAGAACTTCGCCCAGTCCGGACTGCATGGATTGCACCAGCACCTGCCGCACCGGCTTGCCGCCGCGCCTGGCGGAAACCTCCTGCCGGATCTGCGCAATCGCCGCGGCCAGCGCCGCGTCGTCGGCAACGCCCACGATCACCCCGCCCACATCGCTCTTGTGCGCGATTTCGGCGTCCAGCACCTTGACCACCACCGGATAGGCAAAGGGCAGGGCGGGCACATCAGCATCCACGTCCACGACCACGCTGGCCGCCGACTGCAGCCCGACCGATGCCAGCAGCGCATAGGACTGCGCTTCGTCGAGCATCCGCTCAGCCGCCTCGGCCGGCGCCGCAACCGGCGCTGCCGCGCCCAGCCGGGACTGACGCCAGCGCAGAGCCGCCGCCACGGCATCGCCGCAGGTTTCCGGGTTCTGGAACGCCGGCACCCCGGCTTTGTGCAGCAGCCGGATCGCATCGGGCGCATCCGGCACGATGAACGCCGCCAGCGGATTGCCCGCCTCGGCCTGCGCATCGATCACCGGCTGTACGGCCAGATCGGGGTTGAAGCGCGCCGAAGAGCCGACGGTCGCCAGTACCAGGTCGAATTCGGGTGCCGAACGGAGGATGTCGAGCGTCGCCTTCATGATCTCATAGCGCGTGCCGGCCAGCGTCAGGTCGATGATCCGGCCATGGCCGGCGTCGATCCCGGCCGCAGCTAGGCGCGCCCGTGTCTCGTCCGAGGGCGGCGACACGTCCACGCCGCGCAGCGACAACTGGTCGACCGCCATGGCTGCCCCGCCGCCCGTCGTGGTCACGACGCCCACGCGCCCGGTGCGGGGCTTGGCCGCCGGCTGCACCTTGCGGAGGAGGGGCATGACTTCAAGGAGGCCTTCAAAGGACTCCACCCGCACGATGCCGCATTCGCGCAGGAACGTGTCGGCCACTTCGTCCGCGCCGGCCAGCGAGCCGGTATGGGATACGGCCAGTTCCGCTGCCGCTTCCGAACGCCCGAGCTTGAACGCGGCCACCGGCTTGTTGCGCCGCGCCGCTTCCAGCGCGAAATCGCGCAGGGCATCGGCATGCCGCATGGTCTCGAGAAACAGCATGTAGCTCGTGACCTCGGGGTCATCGAGCGTAGCTGCACAGATTTCACCGACCGAAAGATCGGCTTCCCCGCCCACCGACACCAGCCCGGCAAAGCCCAGGCCCATGCGCTTGCCGCGCGACACCAGAGCGCCGATCAGGCTGCCGCTATGCGATCCCACGAACACGCCGCCGCGCGGCAGTTCTGCCTCGGCAAAGGCCGCATTGGCCGTCAGCGTCAGTCCGGTATGGAGGTTGACGACGCCAATGCTCGATGGTCCCACCACCCGGATGCGCCCGCGCGCAATGATGCCCGCCAGCCGTTCCTCATTGGCCTGTCCCTTTTCGCCCGCTTCCGAAAAGCCCGACGAGAGAATGGTTGCGACCGGCACGCCGGCGGCTTCGCATTCCTCGAGGCTGTCCAGCGCGCGCTCGGCCGAGGTCAGGATGAACACATGCTCAGGCACTTCGGGCAGGTCGCCCAGCCGGGCATAGGCGCGTTCGCCCTGCACGGTGTCGCGGGACGGGTTGACCGGATAGATCGTGCCGCCGAACCCGGCCTGCCGCAGGAAACCGAGCGGCCGGCCGGAGGTCTTGCGCACATCGTCAGACACGCCGATCAGCGCGACGCTTTTGGGCTTGAGCAGGGCCGAGGACCAGTGGGGAATAGTCATGAGCTGGTTTCGCTTCTAGTGGGCACGCTGATCGAAGCGACGATCGAAGACATGCTCGGCAATGCGGTTTTTGAGGATTTCGATGGAGCCACCGGCAATCATCCAGCCGCGGGTCCGCTTGACGCAATATTCCACAAGGCTTTCAGAGCTGTAGCCATAGCCGCCCATCACCTGCAGCGCCTCGTTGGCCACGTCGAACCCGGCCTGGTTGCAGGCGAGTTTGGCAATCGCGGTGTCATAGGCCGACGGCAGGCCGCCATCGGCACCCATTGCCGCGCGGTACAGCAGCAGCTGCGCCGATTCCAGCTTCAGCGCCATGTCGGCGAACTTCCACTGCAGGCCCTGGAATTCGCAGAGCGGCCGGCCGAACTGCTTGCGGTCGAGCGCATGTTGGCGCGCCACTTCATAGGCATGACGGCCCAGCGCCAGGGCGCGCGAGGCATTGCCCACCCGCTCCACGTTGAAGCCCGAGATCTGCTTCTTGAACCCGCCGGGGCCCAGCAGCACATTCTCCTTGGGAATGCGGCAGTCCTCGAAATACAGCGGGCACCATTCTTCCCCGCTCATGAAGCTCGAGCGCTGGCCCACGGTGAAGCCGGGCGTGCCGCGCTCCACCAGCACCGAACCGATATTGCCGGTACCGGGTCCGAAGCGCACATAGATCAGAAACAGGTTGGCTTCCGGGCTGTGGGTGGAAAACACCTTCGAGCCGTTGATCACGTAATGGTCGCCGTCTTCGCGCGCCGTGGTCTTGAGCTCGGTCACCGCCGAACCGGCATCCGGCTCGCTCATGCCCAGCGAGATCAGCGCCTTGCCGGCCAACAGATCGGGAAGGAACCGCGCCTTCTGCTCGGGTGTGCCATATTCGGCAAAGGTGCGGATCGGGCCGAAATTGCCCGCCTGGACCACGTCCGCGCTCTTGGGGCAGACCATGGCCAGTTCCTGGATGGTCACCACGGCGTCCATCAGCGAACCGCCCAGGCCCCCGTCTTCCTCGCGCAGGGTAATGCCCAGCATGCCCATTTCGGACAGTTTCTGCGCCACTTCCCAGGGATATTCGCGCGAATGCGCCCTCTCGAGAGCCCCGGCGGCGAGTTCGTTCTGCGCAAAGCGGCGGACCGACTGGGCAAGTTCCTGGTGATCTTGGGAGAGAGAAAACTGCATGGAATATCCGTACCTGAATTTGCGCCATTGATGGCCCGCGCGCCGGCGGGGAACAACTTCGCAATATGCAGGCGGCCATGACTTTAATGCACACGGCCCCGCAAAACCGGGGCTGCGCGGCCGGGCTTGTCCCATTCGAATTTTGAATGCATTGATAGCGCGCCCGCCAATAACCCATTCAAGGGAGCGGGTTTTCTACCGGGAGGCCCCAATGCGCACGATTCCGCCGCTCAATCCATTGCATGTCTTTGAGGTCGCCGCCCGCATGGGCAGCTTCACTAAGGCGGCAAATGAACTGGGCGTCACGCAGTCTGCCGTGAGCCGCCAGATCGCAACGCTGGAAGACTATCTGGGCACCAAGCTGTTTCAGCGCCAGAGCAAGTGGATCACCCTCACCCAGGACGGCGAGGACTACTACCGGGAGATCGGCGAGGCCTTCAGCAAGATCGCCAAGTCCACCGACGTGCTGCTCTCGCGCTACAAGACCAATTCGGTGCGCGTGGCCGGCTATCCCACCTTCGCGGCCAAGTGGCTGATCCCGCGCATTTCGCGCTTCCACGACACCCACCGCAACATCCAGGTCAAGCTCAAGACTTCCATCCTGCCGGTCAATTTCGACATCTCGCCCTATGACGTGGCCATCCAGCTGCGGCCCATCGACGAGATGGACCCGCAATATTCGAGCCTGCTGTTCGAGGACGTCATCCAGCCCTATTGCAGCCCGAAACTCCTCGAGCGGCACCGGCTCGAAACGCTGGAGGACCTGCGCCACGTCAAAAAGCTCACCTCCCATTATCGCAGCAGCGACTGGCGGGACTGGCTGGCGGCCAATGGCTGCGAGGACATGTCCTCCGAGGGCGACGAATATCCCAGCTCGCTCCTCACCTATCAGGCCGCCGTCGAAGGTCTGGGCGTGGCCATCGGCCAGAGCTTCCTGATGCGCGAGGAGGTCGCCAACGGCTCGCTTGTGCCGATCTTTTCGCCCAGCAAGCGCAACATGGCCCACTTCGTCATCTGGAACAAAACCGCCAATTCCAAGACGCGCAAATTCGTCGCCTGGCTCCAGAGCGAAATCGCCCGCAACGACTGAGCCCATCCGCCGCCGGCCTCTCACCGGCGGCATGGGGCAGGGCGCCGCTAGGGGGCGACAAACGCATTGTTATAGAATGCAGTGGGATCGGGGCGTTCGCCCATCACCTGCCCATCGGCATCGCGCAGCATGTCGCGCTCGAACATATAGTCCATCGTCGCCGCCATCTTGTCCGGGTCCATGACCCCGATGGCGCCCTCGGGGCTGCGCAGGTAATGGTCCTCCGCCAGCGCCCGCATCGAGGCCTTGACCAGTTCGGGATCGCTCAGCATCCCCTCGGTCGCCGCCACCAGCAATTCGGCCGCCTTGTCGGGATTGTCGGCCGCAAAGCTGTAGCCGCGCAGGGTCGCCGCCATGAAGGCGCGGGCCGCGTCGGGATTGGCCGCGAGATAGGCGCTGCTCGAGCCGATCAGCGTCGTGTGCTGGTCGGGCACGCCGAAATCGTCATAGCGGAAGCGCCGCTGCTCCACCCCGTCCAGCTCCGCCTTGATCCCCTCCCAGGTATAGACCTCCAGCGTGAAATCCACCGCGCCATTGGCCAGCGCCTCATAGGCCGAAGTGCCCAGCGTTACCGTCTGGTAGTCCCCCGTTCCGCCATCCGCGCGGATAATGTCGCCAATCAGGATGTCCTCCCATTGGCTGCCGAAGCCGGCATAGATCTTGCCGTCGAGATCGGCCGGCCGCTGGATATCCTGCCGGTCGGCATTGAAGACGATCCGCCCGGTTTCCGTCTGCGTCACTGCAAAGGTCGCCACCAGATCCGCGCCCGCCGTCCCCAGCATGAAGAGCGACGTCCCGCCCAGAATGCCGAAATCGGCCACGCCATTGGCCACCAGCAGCGAAGCAGACGTGTCGGTATAGGGCAGGATTTCGACATCGATCCCGGCCTCCTCATAATAGCCCAGCGCCTCGGCCACATAGAGGCCCACATGGTTGGTATTGGGCGTCCAGTCGAGCGCCATGCGCACGGTTGCGCCCTCGGCCAGCGCCGATGCGGAAGCGAGCATGGATAGAAGTGAAGCGGCCAGCACATGGCGCGGGCGAAGGCTCATAATGGGGTCTCCCTGTTGAGCAGAAGGTCGAAAATCCGGGCTTCGATGGCCGCAGCCGCCTCATCCCCGGCCCGTCGGGGCCGCGGCAGGGGCACGGCAATGTCCTCGACCACGCGCGCTGGGCGGTCGGAAAGAATGGCAATGCGGTCTGAAAGCGCCACCGCTTCGCGCACGTCATGGGTAATCAGCAGCACCGTCCAGCCATGCCGGGCCCACATGGTTTGCAGCCAGGTCTGCATCCGCACTCTTGTGAGCGCGTCGAGCGCCCCGAAGGGCTCGTCGAGCAGCATCATCGGCCGCTCCTGCACAACCGTGCGCAACAGCGCCACCCGCTGCCGCATGCCCCCCGAAAGCTGGCTCGGATAATGCCCTCCGAACCCCGCCAGCCCGAATTCCGGTAGCAGGTCGGTTACGCGCGCGCGGGCGGTTTTGCGTTTCACTCCAGCCACTTCCAGCCCGATCGCGGCATTGACGGCAATGGTGCGCCAGTCCATCAGCGCATCGCGTTGCGGCATGAAGGCAAAGGGCCGGGCGGCAGGATCGAGCGGCGCGCCGTCGAACCGGATCGACCCGGCATCCGCTCCGGTCCGCCCGGTCAGGATCTGCAGCAGTGTCGATTTTCCCGAACCCGACGGCCCCAGGATGGAGACGAACTCCCCGGCGCCCACCGTAAGGTTCACCCCGTCAAGCACCGCGAGCCCGTCGAAGCTTTTGCGCAACCCCGTGATCTCCAGCCGAGCGCTCATCGGGCCGCGCTCCCCTTGAGGCGCGCCCAGGGCATGGCGAGGTTCTGCACCAGATGGGTAACCGCGAACAGAATAAGCGTCAGCCCGGCGCTGACGGTCACCGCGGCAAGCACCAGGTCGGGCCGGAAATTGTTCTTGGCGCTGAGGATGAAAATGCCCAAACCCTTGGCCGAGCCCGCATATTCGGCAAAGATCGCTGCCACCACCGCATAGGTGATGGAAATCCGCAGCCCCGCAAAGAAATAGGGCAGGGCCGACGGCAGCCGGGCCAGGACGAATATGCGCCGACGTGACGCGCCCATCGAGGCGAGCAGCGCGCTCAGGTCCGGGTCCGTCGCCTCGTAACCCTCTGCCAGCGCCACCAGCATGGGAAAAAAAGTCACCAGCGCTACAAGAAGGATTTTCGGCAGCAACCCGAAGCCGAACCAAAGCACGACGAGTGGCGCAATCGCCACCAGCGGCAGCGTCTGGCTGATGATCAGCACCGGAAACAGCGCCCGTCGCAACGGTCGGTAAAAGTCGATCAGTACCGACAGCACGAAAGCCGCCGAGAGCGACAGCATAAAGCCGAACGCCGTCGCCTGGAGGGTGGCCGCCGCATGCTCGCCCAGCGTCGCCCGCTGCTCGAAAAGCTGCGTCCCGACCCGGCTGGGCGGGGGCAGGGTGGTGGGCGCAATCCCGCTCACCCGCACACAGATTTCCCAGCCCACGAGCAGTAGGCCGATAGACAAAATGGCGGGCGCAGCACGGCCGAGCGCGCGCATGGGCACGCGCCGGTCGGAAACCGGTCGAAACATGAAACTCTCGAAGCTCTAGAGGATGGGGCTCGGGCTATTGGCCGAAACGGTCAGGTCCACGGCCACATGGCCCTGCGGTGGACCGAAGCGGCAGAAGGCCTGTTCGAGCGCCATGAAGACCGGGCCCGCATCGCCCCGCAGCAGCGTGCAAAGGTTCTTGGGCCGGTCGAACACGCCGGAGGCTTTGACGAAGTCGATGCAGCCCATGATCTCGTCCATATGCTGGCCCGAGCCCATCACATAGAGCGCGAACTGCGCCGCGACATCGACGCCCATGTCCGGCGCACTGGCCATCGCCTCGAGCGCCGCCGCATGCCGTTCCGGCAACGGCGCCAATGGCCCGTCGAACAGGCCCGAAGTACAGGGCACGTCCTCGCTTGCGCCCGGACAGCCGCGGGAGATCGTTGCCGACAGCACGCAATGGATGCGGCTGCGCGCAGCCTCGCTGAACACGTCCCGCATGGCCGCGAACAGCACCTCCGGCTCACCCACCAGGAGGGTCGAGACGTCGTCGGTCTCAATTTTGAGACGGTCGCGATAAGGGTCAAGCGCGCCCAGCGCACTGGTGATGATCCAGACGAAATCGCTGGACATGGGATATAGGGAAATCTGTGCGCCGAAATACATGGCCCGCCTCGCTCCGCTGGTATTATCCAGATCAGCTTGAGGGTCCGAAGGCTCAGCCGCCTTCATCTCAGCCCCGGCAATACGGAGCACCCCTGTGGAATGTCCGTGAGCATAGCGATTCGATTTGGGGGCGCAAGCCCGCCCGTGTCAGTTCGCGCCGGCCGGCCTGTCCGACACAGTGATTGCCGTGTCCGTGCAGCTGTCGACATTGGCGCGCAGCTCCGCGCCGCTGGCCAGCACGACCACCACCAGCATCGGCCCGCACCGGCCGGAAAACCGGGCCGTCGCGGTTTCGCCGGGCGGTACGTCATCCAACAGGCCGCCCAGATTGTCCTCGATGAAATTCCCCGTCTCATCCAGCGGAAATCCGCTCACCCCCGACACGGTCAGCGAGGACTGGTTGACGATCTCCATCACCGTCCCGCCGCCATCCTGCGCGGTGGCCGGCAGGGTGGCGGCAAGGACGGCAACAGCCGCCGGGACAAGAGCACGGTATCGCATGGGACCCATCCGGTTGGTCCTTCGACCTTAGCGAATGCGGCCCCAATTGAACCCCCGGAACAGGGTGGGTGCTTGTCCCGCGCGCTCCACTCAGAGCGTCTTTGCGAGCTCTTCCATCTGCGTGGCGCAGAGGCCCCAGCCCTCGTGGAAACCCATCTTTTCATGGGCTTCCTTGTCTTCCTTGGTCCAGTGCCGGGCCACTGCCGTATAGCGCGTCATGCCGTTCTCCGGCTCGAATGTCAGCACGCAGGTGAAGAACGGTTTTTCCGAAGGTTTCCAGTCGCCTGTATAGGCATCGGTAAACACCAGCTTACGGTTCGGAACCACTTCCAGATACTGCCCGGGATTGGGATATTCGGTGCCCGCCTCGTCGGCCATGACGACGAGGCTCTGTCCGCCCGGCCGCACGTCGAGACTGGCGCGGGGCGTGGACCAGGGCTTGGGCGCGAACCACTGCGTCATCAGCGCCGGTTCCGTCCAGCAGCGGAACAGGGCTTCGGGGGTCGCGTCGACCAGGCGGGTCAGCACCAGGTCTCGGTCGGCATCAGGCGTGAAATCGGTCATTGGAGGGCTCCATCAGGGGCGTTGCATCACCGTCGCGACGCTCAGATTAACCCCAGTTCGACACAAGACGTCAAAATCGCCGCAAGCGCACGCTCAGCGTCAACAGTCTGCTGACCAATTCGCCCCGATGTTAACGCGTCCGCAGCGCCGCCAGCGCCGGTCGCACCACCCCGTCATGCTGCTCCAGCAAAGCCTCTGCCTGGCCCACATCAGCCCCAGCCGCGACAAGGATCGCCACCTTGACCGCGCCCCCGGCCAAGGCGATGGCCGCCGCCGCTTCCTCCGGGGAAACCCCCGCGACATCGGCCACGATTCCCCGCGCCCTGCCGCGCAATTTCTCGTTGTCTGCCAATACGTTGACCATATAGCCGTCATGCACATGCCCCAGCTTGATGGCCATCAGGGTGGACAGCATGTTGAGCGCAATCTTCTGCGCCGTTCCGGCCCCCATGCGCGTCGAACCGGCCAATATTTCGGGCGGCGTCGGCAGGCAAATGCCCACATCCACCAGATCGAAAATCGGTGCCCCCGCATTGTTGGCCACCCCAATCGTCCGCACCCCGGCATCGCGGGATTTCTGAACCGCAGCAAGGGGATAGGGCGTCGATCCACTGGCCGTCACGGCAATTAGGCAGTCCCTTTCGCCCGGCTCCAGCGCCGCCACCGCCGCCTCGGCCTCCGAGGCATTATCCTCGGGCCCCCCGCGCATCTCGACCCGCGCCGCCATGCCCCCCGCCAGCAGCACCACGATCCGCTCCTGCGCAATCCCGAAAGTCTGAGGAATTTCAAGGGCATCCGCGAGGGCAATGAGCCCTGAACTCCCCGCTGCCGCATAGATCAGCCGCCCCCCGGAGCGGATGCTATCCGCCATCAGGGTCGCCCCTCGGGCTACGGCCGGCGCCGCCGCGGCAACACTGGCCGCCGCCTCTCCCTGTCCCCGCGCCAGAAGGCCGAGCACATCGCTGTCCGCCATCTGATCGAGCCCGCCCGCCTGCGGATGCCGCATCTCGGTCTGGCGTTCAGTCATCCCCAAGCTCCCTGCGTCTGCAATGCCAAAAACATACCACTTACCATCCTGGGTCCAAGCGTAAACTACGAACGCATCGCATTTCGCAAGCAATGCCAAGAGAATGCACACCGCGAACGGAGATCGCATTTTCTGCTTGGTAAATGGTATTTTATTGGTATTATGTCCGCAAGACGGCGCAAACAAAGCGCGTGGAGGACCTGTGACGGATCGATCGGCAAATTTCTTTGGTGATAGCCCAGTTACGCTTCCCGCCGGTGGCCCGCTCTACCTTCAGCTCAAGCGGTGGATCGAGGATGCCATAAAGCACGGCACGATCAAGCCCGGTGATGCTTTGCCCTCCGAGCGCGACCTTGCCACCCGTGCCGACGTCTCCCGCGTCACCGTCCGCAAGGCCGTCCAGCAGCTGGTCCATGACGGAGTTCTGATCCAGCGCCACGGCTCGGGCACTTTCGTCGCGCCTCAGCCGCAGCGGGTCGAGCAATCGCTGTCCCAGCTCACCTCCTTTACCGAGGACATGGCCCGGCGCGGCATGGCGGTGCGCGCCGAATGGCTTGACCGCGGCCTTTATGCCCCGTCGCCCGACGAAACCATCATTCTGGGCCTCAGCGCCGGCGAGCAGGTGGCGCGCATCGCCCGCCTGCGCCTGTCCGAGGATGCGCCGCTGGCCATTGAGCGCGCCAGCCTTGCCGCAACCGTGCTGCCCGATCCAAGGGCGGTGGGGGACTCCCTTTACCGCTATCTCGAGCGCTTCGACTCGCGGCCGGTCCGCGCCATCCAGCGCATCCGCGCCGCCAATATCGCTGAACCCGATGCCGGGCTGTTGCAGGTTCCGGTCGGCTCGGCGGGCCTGCATATCGAGCGCATTTCCTACCTGGCGACCGGCCGGGTCATTGAATTCACCCGCTCCATCTATCGGGGCGACACCTATGACTTCGTCGCCGAGCTTCGGCTGGGCGACATTGGCAGCGGAGCCAGCAAGACTTGACTGAACAGACCCACATGCGTCGCGAGATCAATGAGATCCCCGCGATCATCGACACCTTCCTTGCCGCATCGACGCCTGTGCTGGAAGCCGCGGCCGGCCGCCTGCGCGACCTCGATCCGGCCATCGTCGTCACCGTCGCGCGCGGTTCCTCCGATCACGCCGCCACCTATCTCAAATACGCCATCGAACTCACCCTCGGTCTGCCGGTGGCCTCGGTCGGCCCGTCCGTGGCCTCCATCTATGGTCGCCATCTCAAGGTCGCTGGGGGCGCGGCCATTGCCATTTCCCAGTCCGGCAAAAGCCCCGATATCGTGGGCATGGCCACCTCGATCCGCCAGAGCGGCGCCACGACCCTGGCCATCACCAATACCCCCGGCTCGCCGCTTGCCGATGCCGCTGACTTCACCATCAACCTGCACGCCGGTGTCGAAAAAAGCGTTGCCGCCACCAAGACCTTCGTGACCTCGGTGGTCGCCGGCCTCGCCCTCCTGGCGCATTGGAGCCAGGATAAAGACCTGATCGCCGCCGTCCACGCGCTGCCGGCTAGCCTTGCCAATGCCGTTTCCTGCGACTGGTCGGCGATGATCCCGGCGCTGGAAGGACAAAACGCCCTCTACGTGCTCGGCCGTGGCCCCGGCTTTGCCATCGCCAATGAAGCCGCGCTAAAGTTCAAGGAAACCTGCGGCATCCAGGGCGAAGCCTATTCCGCCGCCGAAGTAATGCACGGCCCGGTTTCCATCGTCACGCAGAACTATCCCGTACTGGGCCTTGCCGCCCGCGACGCGGCCGAAGGCTCTGTTGCCGACATGGCGCATAAACTCGCGGGACAGGGCGCCCGTGCCTTTCTCACCAGCGACCGTCCCGGTGCCGCGACACGGCTGCCCTTTGCGGCGACGGGTCACCCGCTGACCGATCCGCTCGCACTGGTCGTCTCCTTTTACGGCTTCGTGGAAGCGCTGGCCCGCCATCGCGGCCTCGATCCGGATACCCCGCCCATGTTGCGCAAGGTGACGGAGACAGTATGAGCGACCTGCTGGCCATTTCCGGCGCCCGGATTTTCGACGGCGAGCACTGGCACGACGGCGCCGCGCTTCTTGTGGAGTTCGGCTACGTCTCCGGCATTGTCGAGGGCGCCAGCCTTCCGGCCCATTGCCAGCATGTCCGGCTCGATGGTGGCATGCTCGTGCCCGGCTTTATCGACCTCCAGGTCAATGGCGGCGGCGGCGTTCTTTTCAACAATGCCCCCACGCTCGAGGCAATCGAGACCATTTGCGGCGCGCATGCCCAATACGGCACAACGGGCCTGCTTCCCACGCTGATTACCGACACGGTGGCGGTCACCGAGGCTGCAATCGACGCCGGCATTGCGGCCGAAGCCAGGCGCGTGCCCGGCTTTCTCGGCCTCCATCTCGAAGGCCCGCATCTGTCGCTGGCCCGCAAGGGCACCCACGACCCGACGCTGATCCGGCCCATGGACGGCGCGGATGAGGCTCGGCTCAAGCAGGCCGCTCTCGCGCTTCCGACCCTGCTCGCCACGATTGCTCCCGAAAGCGTTTCGACCGAACAGATCCGCGCCTTGGCCGACGCCGGGGTCATTGTCAGCCTCGGCCATTCCGACGCCAGCTACGACACGGCCACCGCGGCCATCGCCGCGGGCGCCGCCATGGCGACCCATCTGTTCAACGCCATGAGCCAGTTGGGCAATCGCGACCCCGGTGTAGTGGGTGCCGTGCTCGATAGTCCTGCCGTCTATGCCGGCCTGATTGCCGACGGCATCCACGTCCATCCCGCCACCATGGCCGCTGCTTTGCGCGCCAAACGGGGAGACGGCCGCATATTCCTTGTCACCGATGCCATGTCGCAGACCGGCACCGACATCACGTCCTTCCCGCTCAATGGCCGCACCATCACCCGCGCGGATGGCGCTCTGCGTCTTGCCGACGGCACTCTGGCCGGTGCTGACCTCGACATGATCGATGCGGTCAATTTCGTGGTTGACACCCTGGGCGTCGAACTTGCGGAAGCCTTGCGCATGGCCGCGCTTTATCCTGCCCAAGCCATCGGCAAGGCTGATACGCATGGCCATTTGCGGCGTGGCGCAACAGCCAGCTTCGTGCACCTCTCCGATGACCGGCAGGTGCGTTCGACCTGGATCGACGGCACCTGCGCCTATTCCGCTTGAGGGGGCGTGTTGAGTGGCGCGGCCGTCAGCCGCGCCCGATATAAGGCATGGTCGTCGCCATCACGGTCATGACCTGAACATTGGCCGAAAGCGGCAGGCCAGCCATGTAGACCACGGCGTCCACGACATGGCGCACATCGAATGTGGGCTCCGGCATCATCGTGCCATTGGCCTGCAGCGATCCCGTGCTCATGGCGCTGGTCATGTCTGTTGCCGCATTGCCGATATCGATCTGCCCGCAGGCGATGTTGAATGGCCGCCCGTCCAGTGAAATCGATTTGGTCAGCCCGGTAATGGCGTGTTTGGTCGTGGTGTACGAGGCCGCATGCGGCCGGGGCGCATAGGCCGAGATCGACCCGTTGTTGATAATCCGCCCGCCCTGCGGCGCCTGCGCCTGCATCAGCCGGAAGGCCTCACGCGCCACATAGAAGGCGCCATTGAGATTGGTATCCACCATTTCACGCCACGTCGCGACCTCGAGATCGCCAAACGACGTCGCGGGAGCGAACCGGCCGGCATTGTTGAAAACCAGATCGATGCGGCCGTGCCGTTCGCGAATGGCGCTGAAGAGCCTTGCCACCGCCTCGGGATCGGTCACGTCGCAGGTGTGACCATCAAATCCATGCTCCCGCGACAGGCTTTCGATACGGTCGGCGCGCCGTCCGCAAATCACCACCGTCCAGCCGGCGGCAGCAAGTCCACGCGCCGTCGCCAGACCAATCCCAGATGTCGCGCCCGTCACCAATGCTGTTCCGCTCATCTCGCTCTCCCTGCGCTGGCTGCCATAGCTGTGTCACGACTATGGCAAATGACGTACGCACGCCATCTGCCTCGATCTTTTGCCATACTACTGGCAGAAAACCTTGTGCCGCCTGATTTTTAACGGCGCATTCAGGGGTGTTAACAAGAGGTTTCAAACTGTGTGCTGAATCTGCAACATCGGCACCGCAACCATATTGTGGCAGCCCGAAAACCCTTTCGTCACGATTGCGTCCGGTTTGGGCATGCGTAGAGTGGGTCTTGCGAATCCATGCATGGGATCGTTTGTCGGTCGCAACGCGACGGCAACACACAGCACCACGAATTGTGTGGTCGCGTTTCGACAAACCGCTGGGTAACCGGCACAAGAATGACTGACTTTGGAGGTCAACTAATGAAACTCAAGAGCCTTATCCTCGGTTCTGTTGCCGCTGCCGGTCTCTCGACCGCTGGCTACGCTGCCGACCTGGGCGTCCTCACCTCGCTGGACGTCTGCGACGCTCTCGGCCTTTCCGGCCTGACCATCTCGTCCGACACCAACTGCCTGCAGATCTCGGGCGAAGTGAAGTACGAATTCAACTGGGGCGACTACAGCGCCAACTGGAACGCACCGTACATCAGCACTCCTGCTGGCGTGTTCAACATCATCGACAACGATGGTGCCAATGACTGGTCGTCCAAGGTCGAATCCTGGCTGAAGTTCGTCGGTACCGCCGACTCCGATTTCGGTCCGGCTTCCGCCACCATCAAGCTGAAGTCCGTTCAGCACAGCGTTTACGTCAACGGTGCCCCCGTTGCGCCGGGTAAGGCTCCTGCTGGCGGTATTGCCGTTCCGGGCGCTGGCGGCGACGAAACCTTTGGTGTCATCCTCGACGAAGCTTTCGTTTCGGTCGGCGACACCACCGTGATCATGGCCGGTAAGAAGGGCTCGATCCAGAACAAGGGCGACGATGAGCCGTTCAACTGGCTCGGCCTCTTCAACTCGGAAAAGGTTGACAAGGGCGTTGCTGGCGGCGCTGGCATCGACTTCCCGGCAGACGGCGGCCACGTGATCCAGGTCGTTTCGAGCCTCGGCAATGGCCTGACCGTTAAGGCTGGTCTCGAAAAGCTCGACACCACCGGCACTGCCGTTGGCGTTCTGGAATATGCCGGCGAAGGCATCACCGCTCACATCACCGGCGCTGCTGGTGGTATCCTCGACGGCACTGTTGACAGCTGGGGCATCCACGCTGGCGTCACCGGCACCTTCGACAACTTCAAGGCGCGCGTTGCTGGTGCTTTCACCTCCAACACCGTCGACACCTACTACAACCTCCTCGGTTCGGCTTCCGCGACCTTCGACATGTTCGAAATCGCTCTGTCGGCTGAAACCACTGGCGGTTCGGTTGCTCCGACCACCGTTGGTCTCGGCGGCTCCGTCGGTGCCACCGTCACCGAAGGCGTGAAGATCAACCTCGGCGCCCGTTGGTTCGACGAAGACACCAGCATTGCCGACAACGAAGGTTACCAGGTTGCTGCTCAGCTCGTCGCTGCAGTCACCGAGACCGTCTCGCTCACCGGTGAAGTTGGCGTCTATGGCACCACCAAGGCGGTTGCCGAGCAGACCGACTTCTACGGCAAGGCCACTCTCGACTGGAAGCCGGGTGGTGGTTTCACCTCCTCGCTCGGCGGCGAAGTCCACCAGAACGGTGCCTACAAGGTCACCTTCAAGGCTGCCAAGGAATTCAAGTAATCCTTGGATTACCTTTGAATTGGGAAAGGCCCGGCTCTGCCGGGCCTTTCTTTTTGTGGTCAAGCGCGCACACCGGTTTCACCGCCGCGTTGGGGCAGGGGAGTGCCCGGGTGCATTTTTCTTTGTGACGACGGGCAAATCATTTACCGTCGCTGCCAATGCGGTTTTCCAATGGATTCGGAATGAAGAAGGTCCTGCTCACCTGCGCGGCCACCAGTGCGCTGTCGCTCCTGTGCGGTCCGCTCGCTGTTGCGGCATCGGCGCCATCGCCTTGGGGGGAGGCTCCCGACGCATCTGGATCATACGCACCCCGCCGCGTCGAAGTGTTGGCTGAGCTTCCCAGCGTTGCGCCTTCGAATCCCAGCGCAATTCTCCCTTATGGGCAACGCATCGACATAGCGCAGGCCACCCAGGATCCCGCCGCCGGCTCCATTGTTGAGATCGGCCCCGAACCCTACACCTGGACAGCCACCAAAGCGGCTGACGGACGGGTCGTGGTCGCGGGCGCCGTGCCCGACCGTGCCACCCAGCAATATCTCGCCGTTCGCCTTGCGGGCGACCTCGACGACCAGACCGGGATTGACCCCGCCGCGCCCGCCGGCTTCGGCACAAACCTCCTCGTCGCGCTGGACCTGCTCGAAGGGCTGGAGGAAGGCTCGATCCGCTTTGACGGCAGCACCTGGTCGGCAACCGGTATCACGGGCACGCCCGAAAATGCCCAGGCCGTGGTCGACGCATCTGGCCTAAGCTGGGACCTCGCCCTGTCCGTCGCCGCCGCGCCACCCTTTGCCTCAGTTGCCCCAGCCACCGCTGCGCCCGCCGTCGCCGCACCGGCCGCAACACCCGCAACCCCGCCCGCCAATGACGCCGCGCTGGCGCAATGCCGCGCGCAGCTGGCCGAATTGTCGGCGCACAACGCCATCCTTTTCCAGTCCGGCGCCGCCGTGATGGCCGAAACCGCAAAGGCCGAACTCGACGCCTTTGCCGCCGTCCTGGCCCGTTGTGCAACCGCCTCCGTCTATGTCGAAGGCCATACCGACAGTGATGGCGACGACCGAAAGAATCTGGCGCTCTCTGTCGCCCGGGCGGAAGCCGTGGTTGCGGCCTTGATCGAGCGCGGCATTGCGCCCGAACGCCTCTATGCCATCGGCTATGGCGAAAGCCAGCCCGTGGCCGACAATGCTACCAGCGAGGGCAAGCGCAAAAACCGGCGCATCGTCGTCACCCTCGATGACAAGGCTCCTATGGCAAATCGCTAGGCCGCGATCCGCTTGCGGCTGCAATGGAGCGCGAACTGCACCAGCGCGCTCACCTCTTCGGCCTGGTCAAGTAGGGCAGGGGAGCCTTGCCCGGCAATGGTCAGCGCTTCCGCGTCGGGCCGTCGGCGCATCATCTCGTCAAAGGTTTCGCGCCGCAGCTGATCCGTCAGTTGCGTGCGCATCAACAGCAGCGGCGCGCAGGTCAGGGCGTCGTAGAGCGCCCATCGCGGCATCAGCACGTCATCAAAGCTGATGCCGGAGAGGTTGTCGATCAGCCGCGTATCGAACAGGGGCTGCGCCCGCCCGCGCTTGTCGACAAAATGCGTCCGCCCCGAAAGCGCGTCGAGCCGCTCGTCGTCCAGCCCCGGATAATCGCTGCCGAGAATGCGCCGGAAGCCGGCCCGCGTGGCCTTGAGGCTGCGCAGCCCGTCGAGATGGGCGAGGTTGTTGCGCAGGCGCACGATGCCGCGCGAATCCGTCACCGGCCCGGAATCGATCAGTGCGGTCCCGCCCACCAGCAGCGGATGCGCCGCTGCGAGTGCCATGACGACCTGGCCGCCATGCCCCTGGCCAATGAAAATGGCCGGGCCGATCCCCAGGGCTAAAAGAATGTCGGCCAGGTCCCGCGCGTCGGCGAGCGAGCTGTAGTCAGTTGCCTTGCGCCGGTCGTCGGCGCGCCCGCGTCCCGGCAGATCCACCAGAACCATCGGCCAGTTCCCCGGCATCAGCCGGCTGAAATAGTCCGCAAATCCGGCAAAATCGCTCATGTTGCGCTGGTAACCGGCAAGGCACACAAGCGGCATCTGCCCCTTGGAAAAGTCCCCGCGCCGATGCACCGCCGCGCGCGTCGTGGCATCGCTCAAAAGCACATGCTCACAAGCCAGTCCGGCAAAGGCGGCATGGTCGTCCGGAACGGTTCTGCGGCGGCGTGGCAACAGTTTCATGGCTTCATTTACCGGTCCGCGCCTCACCGCGACAAGGCCGATATCGACTTCTTGTGACAGGCCGCAGTTGAAAGTATGGTGCGCCTCGCTCTGCGCCGTCCGCGCCGGGCCAAATCAGATCATGCCGCCGCTCGGGCGGCCAGTTGAGGAATACCGACAAAATGCTGCGAGGTTCGATTACGGCGCTCATCACCCCCATGCGCGATGGGGTTGTGGATGAGAAAGCCTTCGCCAGCTTTGTCGAATGGCAGATTGCCGAAGGCACGCATGGCCTGGTGCCGGTGGGCACCACGGGCGAAAGCCCCACGGTCAGCCATGAAGAACATGAGCGCATCGTCCAGATCTGCATCGAGGTCGCCAACAAGCGCGTCCCCGTGGTCGCCGGCGCCGGCTCCAATTCCACGGCCGAAGCCGTTTCGCTGGCAAAGCACGCGGAGAAGTCTGGTGCCGACGCCGTCCTTTCGGTCGTGCCCTACTACAACAAGCCCAATCAGGAAGGCCTCTTCCAGCACTTCTCGGCCGTGGCCAGCTCGGTGGGCATTCCCATCATTCTCTATTCGGTGCCGGGCCGCACCATCGTCGATCTTTCGGTCGATACCATCGTGCGCCTGCGCGACGCTCACGCCAACATTGCCGGCGTCAAGGACGCCACCGGCAGCCTCGAACGCGCCACCATGGAACGCGTGCGGCTGGGCGATGACTTCATCCTGCTCTCGGGTGATGACAGCACCGCGCTTGGCTTCAACGCCCATGGCGGCAATGGCTGCATCTCGGTCACGGCCAATGTCGCGCCGCGCCTTTGTTCTGAGATGCAGGAACTGTCCCTGGCCGGCGACTTCAAGGCGGCCCGCGCCATCAACGAGAAGCTGGCATTCCTCCATAAGGACCTCTTCATGGAGCCCAATCCGGCGCCCGCCAAATATGTCGCCAACCGGCTCAACCTCTGTGCCAACGAGATGCGCCTGCCGCTCGTGCCGGTGAGCAAGCCCACTCAGGACGCCATGGACTTTGCAATGCGCCACGCGGGCCTTATCTAACCTCCTGGGTGCAACGTCTACCTAACCAAATCGGTTGTCCGGTCTGATCCAAGGACCGGACAATCCATTTTCCGAACCACGAAACGGCCATGTCCAGCAAGAACGACAAAAGCAAGAACGGATGGATCAGCCACGGTCTCGTGGCCGAGAACCGCCGCGCGCGTTTCGACTACGAAATCGGCGACACGCTGGAAGCCGGCATTGTTCTCACCGGCACCGAGGTCAAGTCCCTGCGCCTGGGCAAGGCCCAGATCACCGAATCCTATGCGTCGCCCGAAAATGGCGAGCTCTGGCTGATCAACGCCCACATCCCCGAGTATCTGCAGGCCAATCGCTTCAATCACCAGGAGCGCCGCCCGCGCAAGCTGCTGGTGTCCAAGAAGCAACTCTCCAAGCTCGATCAGGAAGTGGCCCGGGCCGGCAATACCATCGTGCCGCTCAAGCTCTTCTTCAACGACCAGGGCCGCGCCAAGCTTTTGATCGGCATCGGCAAGGGCAAGAAGAATTTCGACAAGCGCGCCACCAGCCGCGACCGCGACTGGAACCGCGACAAGGCCCGCATCATGAAAGAAGGCGGCCGGGGCTAGCTCTCTCGACGAGAGCAACCGCTGCGCCTTCAAGCCACCGCGCTTCATCACAAACCACGCTGCCCGCGGCTCGACCCGAGGGCCATTAGTCACGCGCACGGTGTCACCGTCTTGGAAAGCGCGTCTTACGCCTCAACCGGCCGGTGCACCTGCGGGCGCCCGACGGTCTTGGCCAGTTCCGCCACATCGAGGAAAAAGTCGGCCTGCCGGCGCAGTTCGTCGGAAATCATCGGCGTTGATGCGGTGAGCGTCGACACCACGGTCACCCGCTTGCCCTTCCGCTGCAGCGCGGCGACCAGGGCGGTAAAATCCCCATCGCCGGAAAACAGCACCATATGGTCGTAATAGGGTGATTGCTCGAGGGCATCGACGGTCAGTTCGATGTCCATATTGCCCTTCACCTTTCGCCGCCCCATGGCGTCGGTGAACTCCTTGGCCGGCTTGGTCACGACGGTAAACCCGTTATAGTCCAGCCAGTCGATCAAGGGACGGATCGATGAATATTCCTGGTCCTCGATCAGCGCGGTGTAATAATTGGCGCGCAGCAGATAGGCCTTCGCCGAAAATTCGGCGAGCAGCTTGCGATAATCGAGATCAATGCCGACTGCTTTAGATGTGGCGTAAAGATTGGCGCCATCAATGAACAGCGCGATCTTTTCCCTTGGGTCAATCGCCATTTGAAACTCCGCTCTGAAAACAATACTGTCGTCGACGACGACTGAAACGACCTAAACAAGTGAATAAATTCTGTCGTGGTCTTTAACCGCTTTCGGTTTGGCACATTTGCTGTGAAGCGGCAAGCGGGTGCATCGGAGGCCGGGGCAGGGCAGGCAAACCTTGTCAGGGCGGCCGCCATCGTGTAATGCACCCCTTCATTCCCCTTAAGAGTGGAGACGTTCGTGGCACGCGTCACCGTTGAAGACTGCATTGAAAAGGTCGAGAACCGCTTTGACCTGGTTCTCATGGCCGCTCATCGTGCGCGCATGATTTCCTCTGGATCCCAGATCACCGTCCCGCGCGACAACGACAAGAATCCCGTCGTTGCCCTGCGCGAAATCGGTGATGGCACCATTTCGCCCGAGGATCTGCACGAAGACCTGATCCATTCGCTGCAGAAGTATGTCGAGGTCGACGAGCCCGAATCCAGCGCCGCCCCGCTGATCGAAAGCGCCGGCGACGATGATTCGATCAACTTCGACACCATCAGCGAAGAAGAACTGCTGCGCGGCATCGAGAGCCTCGCGCCGCCCGAGCGTCGCGACGACTAGGCACCGGCGCAATTGCGCAAAATCGCTCCTGTGGAGCGATTTTGGGTGACTAGGCCATGAGCGCTACGCGCGAATGGCGTGCACCGGCCTTGCGGCACATGGTGATCCGACTATATCAGGAGCGTCCGGCATGTGTCGGGCGCTCTTTTCATTTCCATCACAGGCGCTAAGCTCACCCCCACGAGCGAGCGGCTTACTCCATGATGCGTCAGTACGAGCTTGTCGAACGCGTTCAGGCCTATAACCCGAACGCCGACGAGAATTTGTTGAATAAGGCCTATGTCTACGCCATGCAGAAGCATGGCTCGCAAAAGCGCGCCTCCGGCGACCCTTACTTCAACCATCCCCTCGAAGTTGCCGCCATCCTCACCGAGCTCAAGCTCGACGACGCCTCCGTCGCCGTGGGCCTGCTCCACGACACCATCGAGGATACCGACGCCACCCGCGCCGAAATCGACCAGCTTTTCGGCCCCGAAATCGGCACCATCGTCGATGGCCTGACCAAGATCGAGCGGCTCAACCTCGTGTCGCGCGAAGAGGCGCAGGCGGAAAACCTGCGCAAGCTTCTGCTCGCCATCAGCCAGGACGTGCGCGTCCTTCTGGTCAAGTTGGCCGACCGCCTGCACAATATGCGCACCCTGCAGTTCATGGCGCCCGAAAAGCAGCGCCGGATCGCACAGGAAACCATGGATATCTATGCCCCGCTCGCCGGCCGCATGGGTATGCAGGACATGCGCAACGAGCTCGAAGATCTCTCTTTCCGCATTCTCCAGCCTGACCACTACAACGCCATCATCGCGCGCCTTGAGCAGATGCAGGCGGACAATCAGGAAACCATCGAGACCATCACCTCCGAGCTGACCGAGCGTCTGGCCGAGGTCGGCATCACCGCGCGGGTCAAGGCGCGCGTCAAGTCGCCCTATTCGATCTTTGCCAAGATCGAGCGCAAGTCGATCGCTTTGGAGCAGCTTTCCGACATGATCGGTTTCCGCGTCATCGTCGGCTCGGTGGAGGAATGCTACCGCACCGTGGGGCTCATCCACACCCAGTGGAAGGTCGTGCCGGGCCGCTTCAAGGACTATATCTCGGTCCCCAAGCACAACGATTACCAGTCCATTCACACCACGATCGTGGGGCCCAGCCGCCAGCGCGTCGAGCTGCAGATCCGCACCGAGGATATGGACCGGATCGCCGAATTCGGTATCGCCGCCCACGCGCTCTACAAGGACGGCGCCTCCGCGAATCTCGGGCGTATCGAACTTGAATCGCAGGCCTATGGCTCGCTCCGCCAGACCATCAGCCACCTGACCTCGGGCATTTCGAGCGAGGATTTCCTCGAATATACCAAGCTCGAACTCTTCCAGGATCAGGTCTTCTGCTTCACCCCGCGCGGCCGCCTCATCGCCCTGCCGCGGGGCGCGACGCCCATCGACTTTGCCTATGCGCTGCATACCGACATCGGCGACACCTGCGTCGGCGCCAAGGTCAACGGGCTGATCCTGCCTCTGGTCACCCAGTTGCGCTCGGGCGATGAAGTCGAAATCCTGCGCGACCAGAACCATCGCCCGCCCGCCAACTGGATCGGCATTGCCGCGACGGGCAAGGCCCGCGCCGCCATCCGCCGCGCCGTGCGCAATGCCGCGGTGCAGCGCGCCGTCGCCCTGGGCGAAAACGTCCTCAACATGATGCTTGAGCGCGAAGGCGTCATGCTCGACGAGGCCGAAAGCAAGGCTCTGGCCGAAGCGCTGGACATGCCCAGCCGCCGCGATCTGCTGATCGCCGTGGGCGAGGGCAAGATCAGCTCCGAACCGCTCGGCAATGCCCTGGCTCAGGTCAAGGGCCTGCGCAAACGCCGCCGCAAGCTCGATCTGCCAGTGGCCGACACAGCCGACGGCTGGTTTGCCCTGCGCGCCGCCGATCAGTTCCGCTTCCGCGTCCCCGGCGGCCAGCGCTCGGGTCCACAGGCCAGGGCCGCCCTGGCTGAGCTCGATTTCCACACCCCCGTCACCGTCTCGGGCGAGGGCGTGGTGCCCGGCGACCGGCTCGTGGGCATTCTCGAGCCTGGCCAGCCGCTCACCGTCTATCCCATCCACTCGGACGCCCTGATGTCCCGCCACGACAGCGACGTGGCCTGGGTCGACGTCCGCTGGAACCTCAAGAGCGGCGAGGATCATCTCTACGCCACGGTCATCTCCATGGAATCGGTCAATAAGCCCGGCTCGCTGGCGCAGATTTCCTCGGCCATCGCTGCCTGCGACGCCAACATCAACAATCTGGTCATGCGGATGATTTCGCCCGATTTCCATCAGATGATCTTCGAAATCGAGGTGCGCGACCTTGCGCAACTGACCGATGTTCTGGCAACCCTCAAGCGCAGCCCGGGCCTCAGCTCCGTACAGCGCGCGGGGCTGCGCGAGGCAAGCATGATTTCGACCCTGGAATGGGACGGCAAGGTAGATGGAAGGGTCTTGGATGAATAAGGACGACGTATTGGCCATTTTCCGCGAATGCGGCGCCATGCTGGAGGGACATTTCATTCTCTCCTCCGGCCTGCGTTCGCCGGTCTTCCTGCAAAAGGCCCGCGTCTTCCAGTATCCTGCCCAGACCGAAAAGCTCTGCAAGGCGCTGGCTGAACGCATCCGCACCGAGTTTCCCGGCGTCACCAAGGTTGTCTCGCCCGCCATCGGCGGCATCATTCCCGGCTACGAAACCGCCCGCCACCTTAACGTCCCCGCGCTTTATACCGAGCGCGTCGAGGGGCAGTTCGAGCTGCGCCGCGGCTTTGAGATCAACCCCGACGATCAGGTCGTCGTGGTCGAGGACATTGTCTCCACGGGCCTCTCCATCCGCGAATGCGTCGATGCGCTGCGCCGCATTGGCGCCAATGTGGTCGCCGCCGCCTGCCTCATCGACCGCTCCGGCGGGGAAGCCGATGTCGGCGTGCCGCTGGTGTCGCTGATCGAGTTCAAGGTCCCCGCCTATCCCGCCGATCAGCTCCCGCCCGAGCTTGCGGCCATTCCTGCTGTCAAACCCGGCAGCCGGGGCATCCAGGGGGTCAAGTGACCACCCTCTGGCTGGCTTGCGCTAGGCGCTCTCACTCCCCTTCCAGAGGGCAAATGACATGATCATCGGCCTCGGCTCCGACCTCATCCAGATCCATCGCGTGCAGAACTCGCTCGACCGCTTCGGCGAGCGCTTCACCAATCGCGTTTTTACCGAAATCGAGCGGCGCAAGTCCGACCGCCGGGCGCAGCGCGCCGCCTCCTACGCCAAGCGGTTTGCCGCCAAGGAAGCCTGCTCCAAGGCGCTCGGTACCGGCATCAGCCAGGGTGTTTACTGGCGCGACATGGGCGTGGTGAACCTGCCATCGGGCAAGCCCACCATGAATCTCACCAATGGAGCCGCTGCGGCACTGGCCCGCCTTGTTCCTGCCGGACACGAGGCCCATATCCACCTCACCATCACCGACGATGCAGGTCTGGCGCAGGCTTTCGTTGTCATTGAGGCGCGGCCGATCGGCTGACCGGGGGCACGAGCATGGCCGCCGCGTCACCCGTTGACCCCGCTTGGACAAACGCCTAACCCTTGCGCACGCCTAACCGGGATAGAACATGACCCAGCCCGCCCAGACCCCCGTCAAGAAGTCGGCCGCCAGCGAATGGTGGGAGACCATTGTCGTCATTTTTCAGGCGCTGCTGATCGCCATTGTGCTGCGGTTCTTCCTGTTCCAGCCCTTTTCCATCCCCACGGCGTCCATGCAGCAGACGCTGATGATCGGCGACTACTTCATCGCCAACAAATGGGTCTGGGGCTACGGCAAGCATTCCTTCTCGCTCGGCCGCTATGGCGATTTCGCGCTGCTCGATTTCGAGCTGCCCATTTCCAACCGTATCCTGGGCGCGCTGCCGGTGCGCGGTGACGTTGCCGTTTTTCGGCCCGTGCCGCAGAACATGGAATACATCAAGCGCGTCGTCGGCATGCCCGGCGACACCATCCAGGTCCGTGAAGGGCGCCTCTACATCAACGGCACCGTGGTTGATCGCGAGCGCATCGGCACCCGCATCGACACCGATTCCAACGGCGATAGCCGCGAGGTCACGGTGTACCGCGAAACCTTCCCGGAAGGCTCGAGCCACATCATTCAGGAAATCAGCGACACCATGCCGCTCGACAACACCCCTGAATATGTCGTGCCTGCCGGCCACTATTTCATGATGGGCGACAATCGCGACCGCTCCGCCGATAGCCGCGTGCTGGGGCAGGTGGGCTATGTCCCGGCCGTCAACCTCATTGCCAAGGCTGAAGCCCGCTTCTTCTCCATCAAGGACAACCTGCCGCCATGGCAGATCTGGCAGTGGCCCGCCAATGTGCGCTGGGATCGCATGTTCCAGTCCATTGCTGGTGACACCCCCTACGACACGACGGATGCCCCGTGAGCCGACGCGACAAAAGTCACGACAAGCTGCAGACAAGGCTGGGCTACCGCTTCAAAGACGTCGACTTGCTGGAGCGGGCCCTGACCCATTCCAGCGCCGTTGCCCCCGCAAAGCGGATCGAGCGCTCCTATCAGCGCCTCGAATTCCTGGGCGACCGTGTGCTTGGCCTCGTCGTGGCCGACATGCTCTACCGGCGCTATCCCAAGTCCAACGAGGGCGATCTCAGCCGCAGCCTTAATACCCTCGTGCGCAAGGAAACCTGCGCTGTCATCGCCCGCCAGCTTGAACTGGGCCCGGAGCTGATCCTGGGCGAAAGCGAAGCGCGCTCCGGCGGCGCCGAAAAGGACGCCATCCTGGGCGACGTCACAGAGGCGGTGATCGGCGCCATCTATCTCGATGGCGGTCTCGAAGACGCCCGCGCCTTCATCGAGCCGCGCTTTGCCGAATTCCTCAATGGGGGCCAGGCCAGCCGGGCCGACGCCAAGACCACGCTCCAGGAATGGGCCCAGGCCCGCGGGCTCGAACCGCCCATCTATCAGCTGGTCGAGCGCACCGGACCCGATCACGCACCCGAATTCACCATCGCCGTGGACCTTGCCGGGTTCGAGCGCGTTGAAGCCATTGGCCCATCGAAGAAGATCGCCGAACACAAGGCGGCCGAGCTTTTCCTTGTCGCCCAGAATGTCTGGAAGGACAGCAAATGAACACTCCGGACCAACTCGCGGACACCTCCTGCGGCTTCATCGCGCTGGTTGGCGCCCCCAATGCCGGCAAGTCGACCCTGCTCAATTCGCTGGTGGGCACAAAGGTCTCCATCGTCACGCACAAGGCGCAGACCACCCGTTCGCAGGTTCGGGGCGTGCTGACGCTGGATCAGGCGCAACTGGTCTTCATCGACACCCCGGGCATCTTCACCCCCAAGAAGCGGCTTGAGCGCGCCATGGTCGACAATGCCTGGACCGGGGCAGGGGACAGCGACATCGTTGCCTTCCTTGTCGACGCCGAGCGCGGCCTCGCGCCCGATATCGAAGCGCTGCTCGAAGGTCTCGAAAACATCCGCCAGCCCAAAGTGCTGATCCTCAACAAGATCGACACCGTCAAGCACGAGAGCCTGCTGGCCCTCAGCCAGACGCTCAACGAGCGCACCCGCTTTGAAGCCACCTTCATGCTGTCCGCGCTCAAGGGCCACGGCGTGAAGGATTTCATCGACTGGTGCATCAAGCACATTCCCCCCGGTCCCTGGCATTTCCCGGAAGATCACCTGACCGATCTCACCATGGCCATCACCGCCGCCGAGGTGACGCGCGAAAAGCTCTTCCTGCGCGTCCATGACGAGATTCCCTACAATTCCACGGTCGAAACCGAGAGCTTCAAGATCCAGAAGGACGGCTCCTACAAGATCGATCAGGTCGTCTACGTCGCCCGCGACAGCCACAAGAAAATCGTGCTCGGCGCCGGCGGCCAGACCATCAAGGCCATCGGCGCCGAGGCCCGCCGCGAACTCATGGAAATGTACGAGGTGCCGATCCACCTCTTCCTCTTCGTCAAGGTCCGCGAAAAGTGGGCCGAAGACCCGGAACGCTATCGCGAAATGGGGCTCGAATTCCCCCATGAGAAGAAGTGAACTAATCCCGGATCCATACACCCCGTCATTACCCGGCTTGACCGGGTAATCCATGGGATGCTTCTGCTTGTGGATTGCCGGGTCAAGCCCGGCAATGAAGGCGCGTGCAGATCGCGCCAAGGCTCACCTGGGAGCAGTGGCATAAGTGGAATGGACCGGTGAAGCTCTCCTCATAGGCGTCCGCCGCCACGGCGAATCGAGCGTCATTGCCGAAGCCATGGTGGCCGGTCGCGGCCGCTATGCCGGTCTCGTGCGCGGTGGGCGGTCGCCAAAGCTCGCGGCCACGCTCCAGCCCGGCAACACCGTCCAGCTCACCTGGCGCGCCCGCCTCCAGGACCATCTGGGCAATTTCACCATTGAACTGCTCCAGTCCCGCGCAGCGGAGCTGATTGCGGATCGCAAGCGCCTCTATCTCGCCCAGCTGGTGTGCCAGCACCTGCATCTTCTGCCCGAGCGCGACCCGCACGATCGGCTCCTAGGCATGGCGCTCGATCTCATCGACAGCCCGCCCGACGCGGTGGCGCTGGCGCGCTTCGAACTGGCCTTGCTCGACGAACTCGGTTTTGGCCTCGATCTTGAAAGCTGCGCCGCCACCGGCACAACCGAGGACCTGACCCACGTCTCGCCCAAATCCGGCCGCGCCGTGTCCCGCGCCGCTGCGGAGCCCTATAAGGATCGGCTGCTGCCGCTCCCCAGCTTCCTCCACGCGCGCGGCAATGCCTCGCCCGACGACCTGCGCGCCGCCTTCCGCCTCACCGGCCACTTCCTCCACGCCCACGTCTGGTCCGCCCGTCAGCTCGACCCGCCGCCCACGCGCGATCCGCTGATCGAGCTGCTCGCTGGTGGCTAGTCGACTTATCCACGCCCCGGACACCCGCGTTATAGTGTCCTCATCCTCCTGCTGGGCGGCCTGCAGCGACCAGTGGCAGGAGGTGCCGGGCAGTCTGGGTCGCTCCACCTGCCGTTCAAGAGCGTAGCCCTGCGACGAGCGATCAATGGGTACTGTTTCTGTCCGAAAAACCGGCGCTTCGAGACGGCCTGCGTCTCACTTTTTTACTTCACCAGGGACGAAGGCCGTCTCGGGGCCCGCTCTAACCGGAAGCCGCTCGGCTGCCCGGCCAGAAGGCATGCCTATTCGGTGCACAATCCCTAGGAAAACCGCCACTCTCGTCGACCCGGACCAGCCTGCCGCTATACTCTGCTCCTGATTCGTTCTCATGAGCTGAGCAGCCAATGTCCGACGCCGACACCCTTCCGCCGCCAGACCAGCGCATTGTCGATCTCAAGCAGGCGCTCGAAGAGCGGTATCTGAGCTACGCGCTCTCGACCATCACCCAGCGCGCGCTCCCCGATGCCCGCGACGGTCTCAAGCCCGTGCATCGCCGCATCCTGCATGCCATGCGCCTGCTCAAGCTCGATCCCAACCAGGGCTACAAGAAATCGGCGCGTATCGTCGGCGACGTGATCGGTAAATTCCATCCCCATGGCGACCAGTCGATCTATGATGCGTTGGTCCGCCTCGCCCAAGACTTTGCGCTGCGCTATCCGCTGGTCGACGGCCAGGGCAATTTCGGCAATATCGACGGCGATAGCGCCGCCGCCATGCGATACACTGAAAGCCGCATGACCGAGGTGGCGACGCGCCTTCTCGAAGGCATCACCGAGAACGCCATCGACTTCAAGCCGACCTATGACGGCGAAGACGAGGAGCCAATCGTCCTGCCCTCGAACTTCCCGCAATTGCTGGCAAACGGCACCACCGGCATCGCCGTGGGCATGGCGACCTCGATCCCGCCCCACAACGTGGTCGAGCTCTGCAACGCCGCCATCAAGCTGATCCACAATCCCCAGGCCACGACCGACGAGCTGATCCAGGCCGATCTCTCCGCCCCGCCCAGCATGGACGATCTGGTGCGCGGTCCCGACTTCCCCACCGGCGGCCAGCTGGTCGAAACCCGCGCTTCCCTGGTCAGTTCCTACGAGACCGGCCGCGGCGCTTTCCGCCATCGCGCCGTCTGGCACAAGGAAGACAAGGGCCGCGGCGTCTACCATATCGTCGTCACTGAAATTCCCTACGGCGTGCAGAAGTCGCGACTCGTCGAAAAGATCGCCGAGCTGCTGCTGGCCAAGAAGCTGCCGCTGCTCAAGGACGTGCGAGACGAAAGCGCCGATGACATCCGCCTCGTCCTCGAGCCGCGCGCCGGCACGGTCGACGCCGTCATTCTCATGGAACAACTGTTCAAGCTGACCGAGCTGGAACTGCGCTTCAGCCTCAACCTCAACGTGCTCGACCACGGCACCGTGCCGCGCGTCATGAGCCTTGCCGATGCGCTCAAGGCCTGGCTCGACCATCGCAAGCAAGTTCTCGTCCGCCGCTCCGAACACCGCCTGGCCCAGATCGCCAGCCGCCTCGAAGTGCTCGAAGGCTACATCATCGCCTATCTCAATCTCGACGAGGTGATCCGCATCATCCGCGAGGAGGACGATGCCAAGGCCAGCCTGATGGCCACCTTCAACCTGACCGACAATCAGGCCGAAGCCATCCTCAACATGCGCCTGCGCTCCCTGCGCAAGCTTGAAGAGATCGAGCTGCGTCAGGAGCACAAGAACCTCACCGAAGAAAAGGGCAAGCTCGAAACGCTGCTCTCGTCCGACAAGCGCCTCTGGGGTGAGATCGCCAAGCAGGTCGAAGCCCTCAAGAAGGCCTACCCTCTATTCAACGCCGATGGCACGCCCCACCCCCTGGGCGCCCGCCGCACCAAGCTCGGCACCGCGCCCGTGGCCGATGCCGCGGAGATCACCGAAGCTTTTATCGAGCGCGAACCGATCACCGTAATCCTGTCCGAAAAGGGCTGGATCCGTGCCCCCAAGGGCCACAATGCGGTCATCGACGAAAAGGGTTTCAAGACCGGCGACCGGCTGAAACTCGCCTTCAACTGCGAAACCACCGACAAGCTGCTCATGCTCACGACGGGCGGCAAGGTCTATACCCTGGGCGCCGACAAGCTGCCGGGTGGTCGCGGGCAGGGCGAGCCGGTGCGCATCATGGTCGATATCGAGGAGGGGCAGGACATTGTCGATCTCTTCGTCTACCGGCCCGGCAAGAAACGTATCGTCGCCTCGTCTGCGGGCTACGGCTTCATCGTCGCCGAAGACGACGTCATCGCCAATACCCGCAAGGGCAAGCAGATCCTCAATGTCAGCGGCACTGAAGAGGCCAAGCTCTTCGTCCCCTGCGAGGGCGATCGCGTCGCCGTCATCGGGCAAAACCGCAAGCTCCTGGTCTTCCCCATGGCGCAGCTGGCCACCATGACGCGCGGCAAGGGCGTACGCCTCCAGCGCTACAAGGATGGCGGCATTTCCGACATCAAGACCTTCTACATTGCCGACGGCCTCACCTGGACCGACAGTTCGGGCCGCACCTATACCAAGCCGGCCGAGGAACTCACCGACTGGCTGGGCGACCGCGCCACCGCCGGCCGCCAGCCGCCCACCGGCTTCCCAAGAAACAACAGGTTTGTGGGGTGACGAGCGTTTGCCCAAGGCAATCACTCTCTCCAGTGGAGAGAGTGAAGCGAGGAACGCCCGGAGAGCTACGCTCGAAGGGCCGGGTCGTAAGCAACGAAGCTGGTCGAACACCCGCTCTCATCCAGAATCTGAACCACAACCAATCGACCTAACCGACTCCAGGGACTCGTAAAAAATGATCCGCCACTGCGTCTTCGTCCGCTTCCGTGCCGATGTTTCCGATACGGAACGCAACGCCATCTATGTGCAGCTGTCGGACCTCAAGGCAGTTGTCCCCGGCTACCTGGCCATCAGCTATGGTGCCAACGTTTCGCCCGAAGGGCTGCACCAGGGGTTTACCGATGGCTTCATCATTGATTTTGTCGACGAGGCAGCGCGCGACGCCTATCTCGTCCATCCGGACCACACCGCGGCAGGCGGGCGCCTCGTCGCGGCGCTTGAGGGCGGCCGCGATGGCTTGGTCGTTTTCGATATCGTGGTGTGAGGCCTAGTCCTCGAGCCGGGTCCAGCCCAGCGTGCCGCGCTGCACTTCGAGCGGGCGATAGTCGCCCTTATAGGCCATCTTCGGGGAGTCCTTGACCCAGTAGCCCAGATAGACGTGGTCTAGGCCCGCCGACCGCACCTGGGCGATATGGTCAAGGATAAGGAAGGTCCCAAGGCTGCGATGCGCCAGATCCGGGTCGTAGAAGGAATAGACCATGGAAAGCCCGTCGGGCAGCACATCGGTCAGCGCCACCGCCACCAGCGGCTGATCGGGCAGGTCGCGGATCCGATACTCGACCAGCACCGACTGCACCGGCGTATCCTCGACCATGTATTCATAGTCCTGGTAGCTCATCTGCGTCATGCCGCCGCCGGCGTGGCGGCTGTCGAGATATCGTTTGAACAGCTCATACTGCTCGAGCGTGGCGACTGTGGGCTGGACGGATATGCCAAGGTCGGCATTGGCGCGCAGCACCCGGCGGAACCGCTTGTTGGTGGCAAACTCCCGGGTCACGATCCGCACCGACTGACACGCATTGCACCCTTCGCAGGCAGGCCGGTAGATCAGGTTCTGGCTGCGGCGAAAGCCGTTGTCGCTCAACAGCTGGTGCAGCATGGAGGCGCGGCGCCCCGACAGGTGCGTGAACAGCTTCCGCTCCATCCGGTCCGGCAGATACGGACACGGCATGGCCGCGGTCAGAAAGAGCTGGGTGGTTTCCGGCGTCTGGTCGGTCATCAAAGACCCAAAAGGAGCAAGTCACCCAATCTAGCGCTACCGGGCGCGCCGGGCAACGCCTCACTCGCCGTCGTGATAATCGTCCGGGGCCCGGCGGGCGCGCTGCCAGTGCCGGATCATCGGCGAGCGGCGCACCATCAGCGTCCCCATGACAAGATCATGGATCATCTGGCGGCGCGGAGTGAACAGGGCAAAGAGAATGGCGACCGGCCAGGAAATCCAGAACGTCACCCAGAAGAGCAGCGCGTGGAAAATCGCCATCCACCCATCGAGCGGCTGACCGCGCGTCGGGGTCAGCACGATGTCCATCATCTGCATGCCCACGGTGGCCCGCCGATGCGAGCCCAGCGTAATGGCATAGTAGATGACGACGGCCGCCGGCACGACCAGCACCAGCGACATCCAGGCCAGCCCGAAGGTGAAAAAGCCCAGGATCACGCCCAGCGTGCCCAGAACAAGCGACAGCATGCCGATCAGCACAAGGTCGATGAGATAGGCGGTGACACGCCGCGTCAGCAGGCCCTCGAACAGTTCGGGCGCGGTTGCGGGATCAGGCAGATACGGGCGGGCAGTCTGTGCGGTGCTCATGATGCGCAAATTGTCATTTCCCCGCCCCAATGCAAGAGGGCAGGGCACCAAAATGTGACTGTCTAAAGTCTAGGCGGGCCGCGCTTACAGGCCGGTCATTTGCGGCTACAGTCACTTATCCCACCCGTGTGGGAGTCGCGGTAATATTGCGCCGCGCAGCCGGAATACCGTTAGCAGATGAGCATTCTTTCCAAACCCGCCTTGCCGCTGACCCACCAGCCTTTGCGCGGACTGGCGCTGATCGTGGGAGCGACGGCGCTTTTTGCCTATAGCGACACGGTCAGCAAGCACCTCGTCACCGAATACAACGTGCCGCTGGTGGCGGCCATCCGCTACATCACCCATCTCCTGCTGATGCTGGCCGTGGTTGCGCCGCTGCAGGGCAAGCAAATGGTGCGGACCCAGCGCACCGGGCTGGTCGTGATCCGCGCGATCTGCCTCACCTGCGGCACGCTGATGATGGGCCTTGCGCTCCAGCGCATGCCCTTGGCTGAAACCACGGCCATCCTTTATATCGCCCCGGTTCTGGTCATCATCCTGTCCGGGCCGCTGCTCAAGGAAAAGGTCGGCCCCGGCGCCTGGATTGCTGTCGTGTTGGGATTTGCCGGTGTCATGCTGATCGTCCGGCCCGGCGCTGGCCTTGATCCCTGGGGCGTCGTCTTTGCCCTCGCCAATGTCGCCATGGCGGTGGCCTACAACATGATGTCCCGATCCTTGGCCCATACCGAGCGCACCATGGCGCTATTATTCTATGCGGCCTTGGTGGGCTCGATCATCTTCGGCATCACGCTGCCCTGGTCGCTGCACGGCGCTGTTCCCACGGGGCTTGAGATCGCGATGTTCCTCAGCCTTGGCGTTGCCGCGCTCTTGGGCCACTACCTCTTCACCCAGTCCTATCGCTATGCGCCCGCTGCGCTATTGGCGCCGATGAATTATCTTCACCTGCTCTGGGCGGTGTTGGCCGGATGGATCGTCTTCCAGCACGACCCTGGCGCCATAGCCCTGGTCGGCATGGTGCTCGTCGCCCTGGCGGGCATCGTCAGCGCAGCCATGGCCCGCCGCCGGCCGCCAAAGATCGACGTCACATCGTGAACCGACCGGGCATGCCGGCGTCAGGCCGAAAGTTTTCTGGCCATTTCCAGCGCGTAATAGGTCAGGATGCCGTTGGCGCCGGCCCGCTTAAACGCCCAGAGGCTTTCCAGCACGGCAGCGTCGCGGTTGATCGCCCCGGCGGCGCCCGCCATCTCGATCATCGCGTATTCCCCGCTCACCTGATAGGCATAGATCGGGACGTTGAACGCGTCGCGGGCGCGTCGGATAATGTCAAGATAGGGCAGGCCGGGCTTGATCATGATGCTGTCCGCACCCTCGGAAATGTCCTGTTCGATCTCCCGCAGTGCCTCGTCGGAATTGGCATAGTCCATCTGGTACGTGCGCTTGTCGCCCTTGAGCCGGCTGCCCGAGCCCACTGCCTCCCGGAACGGGCCATAAAAGCACGACGCATATTTGGCCGCGTAGGACATGATCTGCACATGCTCGAAGCCTTCGGCATCGAGCGCCGCGCGGATGGCCGCTACCCTGCCATCCATCATGTCGGACGGTGCGATGATATCCGCACCGGCGCGAGCCTGCACAATCGCAGACTTGACCATGGCGGCGACCGTCTCGTCATTGAGGATTTCCCCGTCGCGCACGAGGCCGTCCTGCCCATTGGCGGAATATTCGTCCAGCGCCACGTCGGCGATGAGCCCGATATCGGGAACCGCGCTCTTGATGGCGCTGAGCGTCCGGCACATCAGGTTGTCCGGATTATAGGCTTCTTCGCCGCTTTCGCTCCGCAGGTGGTCGGGCGTATTGGGGAAAATGGCGAGGGCAGGGATGCCGGCATCGCGCGCCGCCTTGGCGGCCTCGACCATGAGGTCGATGGAAAGCCGCTCGACTCCCGGCATGGTGCGGATCGCGGTCTTCTCGTTCTGGCCGTCGATCACGAAGAGCGGCCAGATCAGGTCGCGCGGCAACAATTCGGTTTCGCGCACCATGGCGCGGCTCCAACTGGTGGCGCGTGTCCGGCGCATGCGGCGCCCATCGAGAAAGGACATGTCGTGCTTGGGCCAAGCCTGGGTCATGATCGCTCCTTGTTGGCTTCTCCTAGCAGTCGTCGCGGACCACTCCAAGCCGCCGCTTGTCGCATCTGCACGAGCGGAGTATCAAACGCCCATGCTGTTCCAGGCCCCAAATCACTCCATCTATCTGCGCATCGTGGCGATCCTGGCCCTCCTGCTGGGGCTCAGCGACGCCTCGCGCCTGCTGGGCGTCAATCTGGGCACCACCAGCCCCATTGCAGCAATGGGCTTCACGTCCTTCGTCTATCTGGCGGTGTTCTCGCTGGCCCGCCTGTTCTCGGCCGTTGGGCTGTGGATCAAGGCCAGTTGGGGCGCGGTCCTGCTGATCGGGGCAACGGTGGTGGAGCTTCTGCTCTACGCCACCGGCAATCCGGATATCCGCATGACCACCCTCGGCTTCGGCATGCGCCTCATCCTGCTCCTGGCCATCCTCGTCATCATCGGCCTGAGCTTTCGCATCCGCCGCGCCGAGGCGGACTGAGCGCCCTGCATGGGCGTTCACACCCTGGAAAGGTTACAGATTTATCACCTCGGGTAAGGCGCTATTAAGCCAAATTCTCATTGCATTCCAGTAAGATAGTTTTAAGCGTGTCCCTTAGGGCGATCTTAGTCCGCACGCCGTAGTTTGGCCTCATGAGATGCGAAAAATCGCACGTTGAAAAACAGTGAGGCACAAATGGCAATCAAATCGAACGCAGCCGAGGCCCTGGCTCCAGAACGCAGCGAAAGCCTGAAACCACTCTATCTCGAGGCCGTCTCCCGCGTTGAGCGTCTGCACCGCCGTCTGCTCGACCTGATCAAGGACGAGTTCGACCGCATGGGCTGGGACGACATCAACCCGGTCCAGGCGCTCCTGATGTTCAACATCGGCGATGCCGAACTCACCGCCGGCGAACTGCGCTCCCGCGGTTATTACCTGGGCTCGAACGTCTCGTATAATCTCAAGAAGCTCGTCGAAACCGGCTACATTTTCCAGGAGCGCTCCCGCTCCGACCGCCGCTCGGTGCGCATCCGTCTGACCCCCAAGGGTGAGGAAGTTGCGGAAGTCATCGACGAACTCTACGACCGCCACCTCAAGTCCATCGATAAGGTCGGTGGTCTGGGCGACGAAGAATTCGACGGCCTCAACAAGGCCCTTGCCCGCCTCGAGCGCTTCTGGGTCGATCAGATCCTCTACAAGCTCTAGCGATCGGCCAGCTGGCAAGCAGCTGGTGGCACGTGTTGCCTCCGCGCCACAACTGCGGAATAGCGTCGGTCTTTGGACCGGCGCTTTCTTATTTGTGCCGCAAATTGAGATCAGCCCCTGTTACGTGGTTGGAAACCATTTTCTGACATTGCGTGGTGAGTGCTCACTCGGTTCACAAGGCGTTGAGGCCGTTGTGGGTGGACGATGCAGCATGTAACGCCACCGATGTGGCGCGATTTCTTTGGGTGACTGAATGCGGCTGAGCAGACGAAACTTTATCCGTTCCCTGGCCATACTCGGTGGGTCCGCGGCAATGCCGGCCTGGGCCCAGGATTCCCTGTCGGACATGATGACGCGCAATCGCGTGCTGCGCGATGCCGACAAGTCGGGGAATACGGCGGCAGCCCAGTCGCTGATCGCGACCAACGAACCCATCCTGTCCTACGACACTCTCTACAATCTCCAGCTGGCCATTTCCCAGTACGAGCCCTTTGTCGCCGCTGGCGGCTGGGAAGAGGTGCCTCAGGAGGCCTATCAGCTCAACCTCGGCAAATCCTCCGCTGGTGTTGTCGCTCTCAAGCGCCGCCTGATTTCGTCCGGCGATATGCCGCTGGTTGAGTTTGCCAGCGACCTGTTCGACCAGGATACCGACCGTGCCCTGCGCGTTTTCCAGGCGCGCCACGGTCTTGTGGTCACCGGCGTCGTCGACGAAGCGACATGGTACGCACTCAACGTGCCCGCTGCGACGCGCCTGCAGCAGCTCTACCTCAACTATACGCGCGTCCAGAACATGGCCGCCAAGTTGAACCCGCGTTACGTCGTGGTGAACATTCCGGCCGCGACCATCGAGGCGGTCAATGACGGCATGGTCGAGCAGCGCCACACCGCCGTCGTGGGACGCGTGGATCGCGCCACGCCGATCATGGCGAGCAACATCCACCAGATCAATTTCAATCCCTACTGGCACGTGCCCAAGTCGCTGGTCCGCCAGGACCTGACCAAATACATGCTGCAGAACCCCAATTACCTGACCGAGCAGAACATTTTCATCTATGACGGCGCGGGGAACAAGATTGACCCCCAGTCCATCAACTGGGCTGCCATCACGGATCGGGAAGTCAACTACATGTACCGGCAGGAGCCGGGCGCGGCCAACTCCATGGGCCACTGCAAGATCAACTTCTACAATCCCTACGACTGCTACCTGCACGACACGCCCGGCAAGGAACTGTTCGGCGAAAACGCCCGGTTCCACTCCTCTGGCTGTGTCCGCGTGAGCGAAGTCAACCAACTGGTCAACTGGCTGCTGCGCGACAATGGCGACTGGGATCAGAATAAGGTCGACACAACCTTCGACTCGCTGCAGCGCCTCGACGTTGAGGTGAAGGCCAAGGTGCCGATCCACACCACCTACATCACCGCCTGGGCGAACAAGCAGGGCACCGTCAGCTTCCGCGACGACGTCTATAAGTTCGACGAACAGGGCAAGGTCAGCTTCAGCTGATCGGTCCAGAAACCGAATAGGAAATGGGGCTCGCATCGCGGGCCCCATTGCTTTTGCCGGAATCTCGTCATCGCGCTAAAGTGGCAACAGGAGGCTGCGATGGACGACGGGACAGTGCTGTTCGAATTTGTGCAGGTCGGGCAACAGATGCGCGTCGCTGCTATTCACGAAGCCACTCTGACAGAAGTCGTCGTCATCGCGCCGTTGACTGCGTCTCGTCACCATATGCAACAGATTGCATTGGCCAAACTGCGCAGGAAGCTGGGGCAGGAACCGCCGCCGCCCCAGCCTTCGGCAAAGTACGCCTGATCTCAGAGATTGCAGGCGTGGCGCATGCCGTCATGCCCCAGATACGTATCCGAGTGATGATCGTAGGACTTGTAGCGCTGGGCGCAGCGGGCCACGTGACCCGGGTCAAGCCGGCTCGGGGTGGCTGCGGGCGTTGAGTTGTGCTTGTTGCTGTTAGCAATGGCGCCACCAATGATTGCGCCAATGGCCAGCCCGAAGATGCCGGCTATCAGCGGTTCGAGATCGGTGCGGTTGCGGTAGTAGAAAGCGTCGTATTCGCGGGCGCCCCAGAACCACCAGCCGTTGCAGTCTTGGTCCTGCGGATACTTCGAGCAATAGGCCTGTACCACCTGCTGACGCTGGCTGTAGCTCAGCGCGTTGTCCTGCGCCTGAACCGGCGCAAAGCTGGACACAGACATAAGAGCTGCAAGCCCGATTGCTGCTGCTTTCGTCGCGATGAATTTCATTTGTCCCCCCAAGGATATTCAAATCTATAGTCCCTTACCGATGCCATACATCTGTGGAGGAAAGGTGAGCCAGGGTGGTGAAGCGACGGGACATTTGATCTGTAAAGTTTTATTTTTCTGGACGCACCAATGAGTTAGAGGCCAAGAGGAAAGGCCTTCACATCGACGCTGCTTTGGGTCATATTGCCCTCCGTTCGCGCGACTGGCGAGAAGAGATGGGTAACCATCGGGGAACGCGAACCTTAGCAAGCCGCTCGCCTGGGCACCCATCCGCAACACGGGAGCCCCATTGTGAATCCCACTTCGACATCGCGGCCTTTGAAACGCGCTTTGGCGCATGGTAAGGCCACCGCCACATTCCTTCCTTCGATCTTCAGCGAGGTCATCGCATCATGAGTTCCGCTTCTTCCTCCTCGCTTTTTCCGGCCTTTTTCACCGGCAGCGTCGCTCAGAGCGACCCCGATCTGGCGCGTGCCATGCAGGACGAGCTGCATCGCCAGCAAAACGAGATCGAGCTGATTGCATCCGAGAACATTGTCTCCAAGGCGGTTCTTGAGGCACAGGGCTCGGTGCTGACCAACAAATATGCCGAAGGCTATCCCGGCAAGCGCTACTACGGCGGCTGCGAATATGTCGACGTGGCCGAGAGCCTGGCCATTGAGCGCGCCAAGCAGCTGTTCGGCGTTGGCTTTGCCAACGTGCAGCCCAATTCGGGCTCGCAGGCGAACCAGGGCGTTTATCAGGCGCTGATCCAGCCGGGCGACACCATTTTGGGCATGTCGCTCGACGCCGGCGGTCACCTGACCCATGGCGCCAAGCCGAACCAGTCGGGCAAGTGGTTCAACGCCATCCAGTACGGCCTGCGCCAGCAGGATGGTCGCGTGGACATGGACCAGGTGCGCCAGCTCGCCCGCGAGCATAGGCCCAAGATGATCGTCGCCGGTTTCTCAGCCTATTCGCGCGTCATGGACTGGGCGGAATTCCGCGCCATCGCCGATGAAGTCGGAGCGATTCTCTTCGTCGACATGGCGCACGTTGCGGGTCTCGTCGCCGGCGGGCAGTACCCCAGCCCGTTCCCGCACGCCCATGTCGCAACTACCACCACGCACAAGACCCTGCGCGGTCCCCGCGGCGGCCTGATCCTGACCAATGACGAGGACATCGCCAAGAAGATCAACTCCGCGATTTTCCCCGGCATCCAGGGTGGACCGCTGATGCATGTCATCGCCGCCAAGGCCGTGGCATTCAAGGAAGCGCTCCAGCCCGAGTTCAAGCAGTACGCCGCTCAGGTTGTTGCCAATGCCAAGGCGCTGGCTGACACGCTGGTCAAGGGCGGTGTCGATATCGTCTCTGGCGGCACCGACAACCACCTGATGCTGGTCGACCTGCGTCCGAAGGGGCTTACCGGTAAGGCCACAGAGATTGCTCTCGGCCGTGCGCATATCACCTGCAACAAGAATGCCGTTCCGTTCGACCCGGAAAAGCCCGCAATCACTTCGGGCATCCGTCTCGGCACCCCGGCCGGCACTACCCGCGGCTTCGGCGAAGCTGAATTCCGTGAAGTCGGCGAGTTGATCCTTGAGGTCTTGGACGGACTCAAGACCAATGGCGATGACAACAACGGTGCCGTCGAAGCAGCCGTTCGTGCCAAGGTGAAGACCTTGACCGATCGCTTCCCGATCTACGGCTAATCGATCCGACAAGGACAAACATGCGCTGCCCATACTGTAGCAATGACGACACTCAGGTGAAGGACAGCCGCCCGACCGAAGATTCGGGCGCCATCCGCCGCCGCCGTGTCTGCAATGCCTGTGGAGGGCGTTTCACCACCTTCGAGCGCGTCCAGTTGCGCGACCTGACGGTGGTCAAGAAGACCGGTCGGAAGGTGCCTTTCGACCGCGAAAAACTCGCCCGTTCGGTCAACACCGCGTTGCGCAAGCGCTCGGTGGAGCCCGAGCGGGTTGAACGCATGATTTCCGGCATCGTCCGTCAGCTCGAAAGCCTGGGCGACGTCGAAATCACCTCCGACCAGATCGGGGAATTCGTCATGGAAGGCCTCAAGGGTCTCGACGATGTGGCATTTGTCCGCTTCGCCAGCGTCTATAAGAACTTTTCCGCGGCGGACGACTTCAGGTCATTCCTTGCGACCCTGGCTGAAGACAGGCCCCTCCCGCCCGGCGCAGACGACTGAATCGAAGCAAGAAGCGATTTCTTCACGGCCTGAGCGGCTCATATGCCCTATCTGGCCGGAATGGGTTATCATGCTCCACATGCCGGGCCGTTGCGGCCGCGTGAGGGAGAATATGCATGGACTCCTATGGCGTGAAGTTTCCTCTGCCGGAAGGCGCGGGCAGGGGGCAGCATTTCCTTGTCGTCGAAGGCCGGGCCTATCCCGACATTGCTGACGAGATGAAGCGCGGCGCCGTGGCAGCGCTTGACGCGGCCGGTGCCACTCACGAGGTTGTGGCCGTGCCCAGCGCCATGGAAGTACCGGTCGCAGTTGCGATGGGGCTGGAAACCGGACGATTTGACGGCTATGTGGCTCTCGGCTGTGTCATTCGCGGCCAGACCAATCACTATACGGCCGTGGCAGGCGAGAGCATTCGTGCTCTGGCCGAACTGGCTGTTGTCGATGCCCTCCCTTTGGGCATAGGCATACTGACTGTTGAAACCGAAGCTCAGGCCTGGATTCGCGCCCATGTGCACGACCAGGACAGGGGCGGAGACGCGGCTCGCGCTGCCCTGGCGCTGGCGGACCTCAAGACGAAATTGAACGGCTAGATGACTGAACACGCAAAACGCGATCCCGACATTGCCCGACCGGCTAACCAGCGTGGCGCGGCGCGCCTGGCCGCGGTGCAGGCGCTTTACCAGATGGATGTAGGGCGGGCGACGCTAGAGGACACCCTGGCGCAATTCGGGGCATTCCATCTCGGGCGTGAAATCGAAGGCGCGCAATACCTGCCCGCGGATGCGGACTTCTTTCGACAGATCCTGACGGGCGTGACCCGCTACCAGCTCGAGGTCGACCCGGCGGTGGACAAGGCGCTGAGCGACGGATGGCCAATGGAACGCGTCGATGCGACGCTGCGCGCCATTCTGCGTGCCGCCGCCTTTGAACTGCTGCGGCGCAAGGACATTCCCGCGCGCGTTGTTATCTCTGAATACGTGGACGTGGCTCGGGCTTTTTACGAGGACGACGCCACAGGCCTGGTCAACGCTGCCTTGGACGCCATTGCACGGGCGTCCGGGGCGGAGATGTCCTGACAGCCATCTCGCAACTTAAAACGCAACGCCCCGGCCAACTGACCGGGGCGTTGCGTTTCAAAAGGGAAGTGCCGTCAGAACGAGGACAGGATCGACTCGATAAAGGTGCGGTCCTCACCGAAGGACGGGGTGCGGCGCGTGTCGACATTGACGACCTTGCCGTCCGCCAGACCGTACACCACCTTGTCGGTCACCTTGTTGTTTCGGTCGAAATAGATGGCCAGGACAGTGCGCTCCTGAACCATGGTCAGGCCAAAGGAGGTCTGCTGAACCTTGGTTTCGACATAGTACCAGGCCGAGCGGTCACCGAAGCTGTTGGTGGACTGCGGGGAACCCAGAACGAGGGTGACGAGCTGCTGGCTCTGGCCGGGGCGAATCTGCTGCAGAGCGCTGTCGGGAATTTCATAGCCCTGTGTGCGCTTCGTGACGAGCGAAGTGCTGCTAGAGCAGCCGGCGAGCGCCACGGCGAGGGTCGCTGCAACAACGGAGGCTTTGGCAAGACGCAGGAGCATAATTTGACTTTCCAGATGGCTCTCGACTATAGGCGTGACAACAAGGCGCGTGCCCAATGGCCGCCGGAATGTGTAGCTGTCAACTTGGCTGTCTGGCAAGCTGGCAATGGTCCGACGACCCCTTCCGCCCGTGTTTGACCCATCCCGACCTTGAGTGCAATCCCATGATCCTGTCCTTGTTTCGCAAGAACACAGCTACCCCGGCGGTCTATGCGGTCTATAATTCCATTGTGGCGCAATCCCGGCAGCCAGTTTTCTACGCCGAGTGGGGGGTTCCCGACACGGTTACCGGGCGTTTTGACATGATCAGCCTGCACATGGCGCTGCTGTTCCGCCGCTTGCGGAACGGTACCGACAGCGACAAGAATTTCAGCCAGGCCGTATTCGACCTCTTCTTCAAGGACATGGACCGCTCCCTGCGCGAAATGGGCGTCGGCGATCTTGGCGTGCCCAAGAAAATCCAGAAGATGGGCAATATCTTCTTTGGTCTGCTCGCCGCCATGAACGAGGCGCTCGATCGCAAGGACAATGACGCCCTGGCGGCGATGATTGCCCGTAACCTTTTCGACGGCAAGGACAGCGAGAACGTCCGACGCCTCACCGACTATATCGTCGCTCGTGACGCTGCCTTGGCCATGCAGAGCAATCGCAGCATCACCGATGGCACTGTGAACTTCGAGGTGGCCGCGTGAGCACGGAAGGGCCGATCTTCGACGCCATCGTCCGCATCGACAAGCTGCCGGCAGCGGGCCGGTCCGTCTCGGTCAATGCCGATGAGCAGACCCGCGCGGCGATTGCCGAGCGCATGGATATGCTTTCGGTCGAACGCTTCGTGGCCAATCTCACGGTCGCGCCATTCCGCGGCGGTTTGCGCGCTCAGGGGCATCTCGACGCCGAAGTGACCCAGGCCTCCGTGGTGAGCTTTGAGCCGGTTCCGCAATCCATCTCCGAGCCGATCGACCGTGTTTTCCTGCCCGCACCCAAGCATGGCAAGCCGGATGCGCCGGGTGCGGAAGTTTTCGTCGATCTCGAAGATGACGATTTCCCCGACCACATTGATGGTCCGGAGGTTGACCTCAGTGCCCTTCTGCTGGAAACCCTAGCCCTCGCACTCGATCCTTATCCAAGAGGGTCAGGTGAGTCGCTTAAGTCATTGGGACTGAATGCGGGCGAGGCTGAAGAACATCCCTTTGCCGCTCTTGCTGCGCTGAAGAACCCGGACAAGGACAAGTCTTGAGGTCGGTATCCACCCTTGCGCCGACCCGATGATGGGATATGGTTGCTTGCCTGCGCCAGCGGGCCAAAAAACAGGGCGAAATGACCGATTCGATTACAATTTCCGTGGATGCCATGGGCGGCGACAATGCGCCTCGCGCCGTCATCCACGGTGCGTATCTGGCGCTCAAGGAGCGTAAGAATATCCGGTTTATCTTCCATGGCCGGCAGGCAGAATTAGCGCCCCTCCTCGAGGAATTTCCGGCTCTTAAGCCCGTCTCCACCGTCCGCGACTGTGAGGTCGTGATCGCTATGGACGAGAAGCCCAGCCAGGCGCTGCGCAAGGGCCGCGGTACATCTTCGATGTGGATGGCCATCCAGTCGGTCAAGGATGAGGAAGCCGATGTCGCCATTTCGGGTGGCAACACTGGCGCGCTCATGGCCATGGCCACATTTTGCCTGCGCCCGATGGAAGGCATTTCTCGCCCCGGTATTGCAGCGATCTGGCCCACGGTGCGGTCGGACATCATCGTGCTGGATATGGGCGCCACGATTGGTGCGGACGCTCAGCAATTGGTGGACTATGCCATCCTGGGCTCGGCGCTTGCGCGGGCCCTTTTCGATTCTTCGTCGCCGACCGTAGGACTGCTCAACGTCGGCACGGAGGAAGTCAAAGGCCTCGAATCCATCAAGGAAGCCGGCAAGGTTCTCCAGCAGGCCAGCGGCTCGGGCTTCACCTATCACGGCTTTGTCGAAGGCGACGATATCGGCAAGGGCACGGTAGATGTGGTCGTCACCGAGGGCTTTGTGGGCAATATCGCCCTCAAGACTGCCGAAGGTACTGCCCGCCAGGTGGCCTCCTATCTGCGCAGCGCGCTCAAGGCCAACTGGATGAGTATGCTGGGGGCGCTCCTGGCATCGTCGGCGCTCAATGCGCTCAAGCGCAAGATGGACCCCCGCACGCTCAATGGCGGCGTGTTCATGGGCCTCAACGGGATCGTGATCAAGTCGCACGGCGGAACCGACGAGGTCGGCTATAAAAGCGCCTTGGGTCTGGCCTACGAAATGGCGCGAAGCCGCCTGATCGACAAGATCGGCGATTCGGTTCAACGCTTTCCCATCAACAAGGCAGTCTCCACCCTGCCTTTCGAGACCGAGGCTAAGTCGGCGTGACAACAATTCGATCCGTTATTACTGGCGTCGGGAGCTATTTGCCGGCCAAGGTCGTCACCAATGACGACCTAGCCAAAACCGTCGACACAACCGACGAGTGGATCCAGCAGCGCGTCGGCATCAAGGAACGCCATATCGCTGGGGAAGGGGAGTTCACCTCCGACCTCGCCGTTGCAGCCGCACGTGCCGCTCTCGCCAATGCCGATCTGGGCGTTGATGACATCGACCTCATCATCGTCGCGACCACGACACCGGATTACACGTTCCCGTCCGCAGCCACTCTGGTTCAGATGAAGCTGGGCATGACCCACGGCTTCGCCTTCGACATTCAGGCCGTGTGCTCAGGCTTCGTCTATGCGGTGACCACGGCCGACAGCTACATCAAGAACGGTCTTGCACGGCGCGTTCTGGTCATCGGCGCCGAAACCTTTTCACGGCTGCTCGACTGGACTGACCGGACCACCTGTGTCCTGTTCGGTGATGGTGCCGGCGCTGTCGTCATGGAGCGCACGGAACTGGGCGACGGGGATGCCGACCGCGGCGTGCTGGCCTCCGCACTCCGCTCTGACGGGCGCCACTGGGACAAGCTCTATGTCGATGGCGGGCCATCCACCACCGGCAGGACCGGCTTCGTCAAGATGCAGGGTCCCGAAGTTTTCCGGCACGCGGTCGGCAAGATTACCGACGTCGTCTACGCGACGTTGGAGCAGGCTGGCTATACGGTCGACGATCTCGATTGGTTCGTGCCGCATCAGGCCAACCGCCGCATCATCGAGGGCGCTGGTAACAAGCTCGGCCTTCCCCCGGAAAAGGTGGTCATGACTGTTGACCGTCACGCCAACACGTCCGCTGCCTCCGTGCCGCTGGCGCTGAGCGTGGCTGTGGCTGACGGACGCATAAAGCGTGGCGATCTGGTCATGCTCGAGGCCATGGGCGGTGGCTTCACCTGGGGCGCCTCGCTCATTCGCTGGTAGTTGCGGAACGCGCATTGACCTCAAGCGTTTCAAGGCGTTAGTCTCTACCTTCGGGTGGAGGACCCAGCGCAGGAAATGCCAAAAGGCGTGTTGCGAGGGCGTCGCGAAAGCAGGGATTCCATGAACCGGACTCGGCCATGGCGCTTGTGTCCAAGGCTTGAGACCTATCTGATTACGGTCGCAGGCCGGTGAGCCGGCTCGCGAAGAACGGGGGCGTGAATGGCACAGAAGACGGTGACGCGGGCAGACTTGGCCGAAGCAGTCTATGGCTCGGTCGGCCTGTCCAGAACCGAATCTGCGGAACTGGTCGAACGGGTTCTCGAACTCATTACGGACGCGCTGGTAACCGGGGCCAACGTCAAGCTGTCATCCTTTGGCTCCTTCCAGGTGCGCTCCAAAAACGAACGGGTTGGTCGCAATCCCAAGACCGGCGAGGAAGTGCCGATCCTGCCCAGGCAGGTTCTTGTGTTCAAACCGTCCAACGTGTTGAAGTCCAAGATTAACAAGGCTATGGTCGGCTCTGGTAAATAAGGCTTTCTTGCCAGGGGAATCGCGGTTTGGACAAGTCGCCCGACGCCTTCCGAACCATCTCAGAAGCAGCTGAGGAGCTCGATCTCCCCCAGCACGTACTTCGCTTTTGGGAAACGCGTTTTTCGACCATCAAGCCGCTCAAGCGGGGCGGCGGCCGCCGCTATTACCGGCCGGAAGACGTGATGTTGCTGCGTGGCATCCGTCACCTTCTTTACGATCAGGGCTTCACCATCAAGGGCGTCCAGCGGATCCTCAAGGATCAGGGCCCGCGTTACGTCATCGCCGTTGGCGAGGGCAAAGGTCTCGACGAAATCCTGCCGATGATCGAGGAGGCCGAAGCGGCTGGCGATGAGGCAGAACTCGAAGAGGCCGTGATGTTGGCCAGCCCCGAGCTGGACGAGGACTCCCGGAACAAACTGTCCGAAGTTCTGCGTGAGCTGCTGGAATGCAAACGCATCCTGGAGCGCGCTCGCGAGCACTGACAGCGCCGCAGTGGGCTCCGTGGAATTCCTGTTCCGTTGGTGTCAAAAATGGCGTAAACATTCCATGTTTAAGCCGCGTTGGCCTGAACGTTGGAGTATCCCATGACCCTCAATTTCGGCCTTCTGGGCGCCGGCCGTATCGGCAAAGTTCACGCCAAGGCAATCACGTCCAATTCCAAAGCGCGACTCGTCGCCGTCGCGGATGCCATGCTGCCGGCCGCCTCTGACCTTGCAGGTCAGTACGGCGCTGAGGTTCGCGCCATTGAAGCGATCGAAACGGCTACTGACATCGACGCTGTAGTCATCTGCACGCCGACCGATACCCATGCCGACCTGATCGAGCGCTTTGCGCGCGCGGGCAAGGCGATCTTTTGCGAAAAGCCGATTGACCTCGATTACAACCGGGTCAAATCCTGCCTCAAGGTTGTGGACGAGACAGCCGCAACCCTGATGGTGGGCTTCAACCGCCGGTTCGATCCGCACTTCCAGGCGGTCAAGGCAGCGATCGATGCCGGGCAGATTGGTGACGTCGAGATGGTGACCATCGTGTCTCGCGACCCTGGTGCCCCGCCGGTGGACTATATCAAGCGCTCCGGCGGCATCTTCCGCGATATGACAATCCACGACCTCGATATTGCGCGCTTCCTGCTGGGCGAAGAGATCGAGACCGTATCTGCCCAGGCTTCGGTGCTGGTCGACAAAGCCATTGGTGATGCTGGCGACTATGATAGCGCGTCGCTCATGCTGTCCACCGCGGCGGGCAAGCACGCGACCATCTCCAATTCCCGCCGCGCGACTTACGGCTATGATCAGCGCATCGAGGTTCACGGCAGCAGCGGCGCGGTCTCGGCCGAGAACCAGCGTCCGGTTTCTATCGAAATTGCCAACAGCAATGGCTACACGCGGCCGCCCCTGCACGACTTTTTCATGACCCGCTACACCGAAGCTTATGCCCGCGAAATCAGTGCCTTCATCGATTTTGTGGAATCAAAGTCTCCGGCCACGCCAAGCGGCTTGGACGGTTTGATCGCTCTGGCTCTGGCCGATGCCGCGGTGAAGTCTGTCCGGGAGGGCAGGGCGGTCAAGCTCTCTGAAATCACAGGTCCCCTTTCCGATACGGCGACGTTCCAGGGACGCTGAAAAGAGAAGGGCGCCAGAGGCGCCCTTCTTCATTTCAGCATCCACTCATGTTCCGGCGCATTGTGGAACTTCCACACGCGCTTCGGTCCCGCCATGACATTCAGATAATAGAGATCGTAACCCGCCGTCGTTGCGACCGGATGGTAGCCGCGTGGTACCAGGGTGACGTCTCCATCCTCGATGGCCATAGCCTCATCAAGGCTTCGATCATCCGTATAAACGCGCTGGAAGGCAAAGCCCTGTGACGGGTTCATGCGGTGGTAATAGGTTTCCTCGAGTAAGCTTTCATGGGGCAGATTGTCTTGGTCGTGCTTGTGCGGGGGATAGGATGAGGTGTTGCCCTGAGGGGTGATCACCTCCACGACAAGCAGTGAGTGGGCCGAGCCGTCGTCTTCGAGCATGATATTGTGCACATGGCGCACATTGGCGCCCTTGCCGCGGTGGCTCTGTGGATGCGTGCCGGGCGGAATGAGCTTGGGCTTGTAGTCGCCCCCTCCCGGAGCCGAACACACCGCCAGCTCAAGCTCTGTTGTTGCTTGGACGCTCCAGCCGTGCCCGGCCGGCACGTAGAGTGCCCACGGCGCGCCCTCGAACGGGGAGAGTCGCTCCCCCAGTTCGCCCATATCCACGCCATTTACAAAGAAGCGCCCTTTGCCGCTGACCAGCACCAGGCAAACTTCTCGCTTGCCCGTCTCTCCGGCCGCTTCGCCCCTGGGCGTCAGGCGATGGAGATCGAAACCGACATGGATCCAGCCCGCATTGGCGGGCGTGACGTTATGGATCCTGCCCGTCTTTTGGCTCGGGCGTCGGAGCAGGGGAGACTGCGTCACGGTTCGGCTCCTCCTTGGGGAACGCATAGAAGAAATTGTAAAGCGAGTAAGCCAGCGCCGCTCCCACCAGCAGCATCCAGAGCTGTTCGCCTGTGAAGAACACTTCCCAGATCAGCCACAGCGTCAGGAACACCACGACGGCGATGCGCCTCCAGAGCGGCCGCCACCAGTTTACGTCGTTTTCCTTGAGCGCCATGCGCTGTAACCCCCAAACCTGATCAGTTCGCGGCTACCGCATAGCACAGGCCCGGCAAAAGTTTCACCCCTTGGGGAAACCCTGCGTTTCGACACTGTATCCGGCGGCCGTCATGACACGCATCAGTTCGGCATAACCGACCTCTGCCATCTTGAGCGGTGGGCTTTGCACGGGATCTTGCTCGGCCTCGACCACAAACCACCCCTCGTATCCGTAGTCTGCAAGACGCTTCACAATGGCGGCGAAATCCAGCGATCCATCGCCAGGCACTGTGAATGCGCCCAGGGCCACGGCGTCGAGGAAACTTTGCTTGCTTCGGTCGAGCCGTTGGACGACCGCCTGTCGGATATCCTTGACGTGCACATGGTTGATGCGTGCGTGGTGCTTGTCGATGACGCGCAGGACATCGCCGCCGGCAAAAGCCAGATGCCCGGAGTCAAGCAGCAAGGGTATGCCGGTGCCGGACGCCGCCATGAATGCATCAAGCTCTGGTTCGGTCTCGACCACGGCTGCCATATGGTGGTGGTACGAAAGCGGCATGCCCTGGTCAGCGCACCATTCCCCAAACGCGGTCACCTTGCGCGCATAGGCTTTCATCTCGTCGTCACCGAGACGCGTTTTCTGCGCCAGCGGCACGTCGCGCTTGCCCTGTATGGATCGGCCAACTTCGCCGTAGACAATGCAGGGTGCGTCGACCGCCTTGAACAGTTCGATCATGGGCGCAATCCGGTCTTTGTTGGCGGAAAGCCCCTCATCCACGAGCGTGCCCGAAAACCAGCCGCCGCAAAGCGTTACGTCCGCGGCTTTGAGGATTGGAAGCATTACATCAGGATCATCGGGAAACCGGCGCCCCTTTTCCATGCCGGTAAAGCCGGCCGAGCGGGCTTGCCGCAGGCACTCTTCGAGCGACACGTGGTCACTGAGTTCCGGAAGGTCGTCGTTCCACCAGGCGATGGGTGACATGCCAAGCTTTGCCTTCATCTTGTTCTCTTTCCCCTCCGAACTCATCCAGCCCGCTGCGCCTTCCACGCCTCTACATAGGCTTCCCGCGCGGCGTTGACGCTTGGGCGTTCGCTCACCTCGGGAACGGCCACATCCCACCAATGTCCGCCCGCTTCCGTGGTGATCAACGGATCCGTGTCGATGACAAAGACATGGACGCCTTCGGCGCCCTCGCTGTCCTTCAGTGCAGCCTCAAGCTCAGCCAGGGATGCGACTTTTCTGGCCTTGGCCCCCATCGCTGCGGCGTGGGCCGCAAAGTCCACATTGGGCAGTTCCATATGGTGGGTGTCGCGGAAGAGGTTGTTGAAATTGGCCCCTCCGGTTGCCATCTGCAGGCGATTGATGCAGCCGAAGCCTGCATTGTCGAGAACCACGATGGTCAACCTGACGCCCATCATGGCCGCCGTGACGATCTCCGAGTTCATCATCAGATACGAGCCGTCGCCCACCATGACCACGACGTCATCCTCGGGCCGCGCCAGCTTGACGCCTAGCCCGCCCGCAATCTCATACCCCATGGTCGAAAAACCATAGTCGAGATGGTAGCTGCCGGGTGCCTCAGCGCGCCAGAGTTTGTGCAGTTCGCCCGGCAGGCCGCCGGAAGCGCAGACCAGCGTCGCCTTGGTCCGTCCCCGCTGCACGGCGCCGATCACCTGCGCATCGGAGGGCAGTTCGACATTGGATGACGCCCTGGCAGCATCGGCGTCGACGAGCCAATCCTTTTTTTCTTTCAAAGCCTTGGCGGTCCATTCGGAATCAACATGCCAACCCATCAGCGCTGCATCGAGCGCCTCGATACCGACCTTCGCATCGGCCACCAGCGGCAGGGCATTGTGTTTATGCGCGTCGAAAGGCTGGATGTTGAGGCCGACGATTTTGAGGTCGTCGTTCTTGAACAGTGCCCAGGAGCCGGTGGTGAAATCCTGAAGACGCGAGCCAACGGCCAGCACAACGTCCGCTTCCTCGGCCAGGGCATTTGCAGCCGATGTGCCGGTCACGCCAACCGACCCCATGTTCAACGCATGCTCGTGGGGTAGGGCGCTCTTGCCCGCCTGTGTCTCCATGACTGGGATGCCGTGCTCTTCGGCAAAGGCAGCCAGGCTTCCCGACGCCTCAGAATAGAGCACACCGCCGCCGGCTATGATCACCGGCTTTTTGGCCAGCTTGAGAGCCGAGGCCGCAGCGGCGAACTCGTCCGCGTCAGGCATGATCCGGCGCGGAACCCATACCTTCTCGGCAAAAAAGCTCTCGGGGTAATCGTAGGCTTCTGCCTGCACATCCTGACAAAGGCTGAGCGTAACCGGACCACACTCGGCCGGATCGGTCAGAACCTGCATGGCGCGGCGCAGCGCGGGCATGATCTGCTCTGGCCGCGTGATACGGTCGAAATACCGGCTGACTGGGCGAAAGGCGTCATTCACCGTCACGGTGCCGTCGCCGAAATCCTCCGCCTGCTGCAGGACCGGGTCTGGCAAACGGTTGGCAAAGACGTCGCCGGGGAGCAGGAGGACCGGGATGCGGTTGACGTGGGCGAGGCCAGCGGCCGTCACCATATTGAGCGCGCCAGGCCCAATCGAGCTTGTCGCCACCATGAAACGGCGACGGAAGCTGGCCTTGGCATAGGCAATGGCAGCATGCGCCATGCTCTGCTCGTTCTGCCCGCGATAGGTGGGGAGTTGATCCTTGACCCCGTAAAGAGCTTCGCCAAGACCGGCAACATTGCCATGGCCGAAGATGGCCCAGACGCCGCCAAAGATCGGCAGCGTCTCGCCATCAATCACTGTCTTCTGCGCGGTCAGGAAGCGCGCCAAGGCCTGAGCCATGGTTAGGCGTATGGTTTTCTGGCTCATTGCTGCTCCCAAATATTCACCAGCGCGCTGAACCGGCTGGCCATGTCCGCTACAGCTTCCTCGTCGCCGATCTGTCCGTCCAGCCAGGCACGCGCCGCCTCGGCAAAAATTGTGCGACCGACCGCGAACCCCCGCACTGTCCGCGCGGTCTTGGCGGCAGCAAACCCTGCCTCCAGTTCCTCCTGTCGCGCGTCCAGCCCCAGGAGGACAACCCCACGACAAAAGGGGTCCCGCGCCTCGATTACCGCGTCGGTTGCCGCCCAGGCAGCGGCGTTGGGTTGAGGTTCAAGCTTCCACCAGTCCGGACTGATGCCGGCATCGTAGATTTCCGTGAGCGCCCTGGCGACGGTATTGTCCAACAGAGGACCATTTTTGCCGGCAATGATCTCGATCAGCAATTCCCTGCCGATCTTGCGCGCCGCGTCGAAGGCAGACCGCAACTTGCCGATTTGTGCCTCGCGAAGCGGTTGCGGATCGTCAGGGTGGAAAAAGCACAGCACCTTGATGCAGTGATCGACCGGCCACTCCACCAGTCGCGATCCCAGATCTTGAGTGAATTCGAACTGTAGGGGCCGCGATCCCGGCAGCTCGATGGGCTTCCCCACCCAGAAATTGCTCAGCGCGCCGGTCGCATAGAGGGCATCGCGACCATATTTGTCGTCCAGCAGCGTGCCGAACCCGTCGCGGCCATTGGCGACTTGAGCCGCCGCCTTGATGGCAAGCACCTTGAAGGCAGGGATACGGGCCAGCTTGTCAGCATCGCCATCCACTAAGTCCTCGAATTGACTTCGGTGGTCTATGGCCAACGCCATGAGTTTTGGAATATTGCGACGGCGTGTCGTCGCCCAATGCACGTGGTTGATGGCCGCGTCCTTGCGGAGCGCGCGCTCGGCACTGCCATGGTCAAGGAAATATTGCAGTTCGGTCCAGGTCGGGATTTCCGGGGCGCAGAGCAGCCGGCTCACCGCAAAGGCGCCGCAGGCGTTTGCCCATGTTGCGCTGGTCTGGTGCGGCTCGTCGCGCAGCCAACCCCGCAGGAATCCGCTCAGAAAGGCATCGCCGGCCCCAAGCACATTATAGACTTCAACTGGAAAGCCTTCGCCGACGATACCGTCTTCCAGGTCGTCGGGAATGGCTCCGTCATAGACGATGCAGCCCATGGGGCCGCGCTTCAGGACGATCACAGCGGAGGACAGGGACCGGATCGTCCTGAGCGCGTCGTGCAGGTCGCTGGCTCCCGCCGCGATCAGCACTTCTTCTTCCGTGCCCACGATCAGATCGCAGGAGGGCAGCACGGTGCGAAGATGGGCAGATACGTCATCGGACGCGATGTAGCGGCTTTCGCCCGCGTCATGGCCCGCAAGGCCCCAAAGGTTGGGCCGGTAGTCGATGTCGAACACCACTTTGCCACCGCCTTCGCGGGCAATCCGCATGGCCTTGCGCTGGGCAGCGTCACTGTGCGGCTTCGAAAAGTGCGTCCCGCTCACGAGGATGGCGCGCGCAGACTGGACAAATACTTCGTCGATATCCGTTTCCGACAGGGCTGCGTCGGCGCAATTGTCCCGATAGAAGATGAGGGGAAAGGACTTGTCGTTCTCGACCGCGAGAAGCACCAGCGCCGTCAGCCGCTCGGGATCGGTGACAATGCCGCGCGTCTCGACGCCTTCGCGCTGAAGTTGTTCCCGGATGAAGCGCCCCATCGGCTCGTCGCCCACCCGGGTGATGAGAGCTGATTTCAAACCGAGCCGCGACGTGCCCACTGCAATGTTGGTCGGGCATCCCCCAACTGATTTGGCAAAGCTGCCGACGTCTTCGAGACGAGTCCCGATCTGCTGGCCATAAAGGTCCACCGAAGCGCGGCCAATGGTAATGACATCGAGCGGCCTGTCTGCCAGCGCTGTAGTCACCATGTGTCTCCTCGGAACGCCTACCAACGGGGCAACAGCATTCCGCGTATGAAACACCGGTTCTGAAATTTGGTCAATATAGAACGTGTGTTCTATTTTGATATGGTGCGTCGGCGGTGCTCCGCTACCGACACCGACAGGGCCATGGCCAGAGCCATGCTGGCGGACAGTGAGCGGAAGCCGGCGTGATCGGCTTCCACAAGCCCAAGCCAAACCGCCGAACATTCGACCAGTGGCGACAGGGCGGAATCGGTCAAGGCGACGACAGCTACGCCCGAGTCGGCGAGCAGACGTGCCTGCGCCGCACTTTCTGGCGCGTAAGGCGCAAAGCTGATCGCAATGGCTGCGTCATCAGGAGAGGCCAATGCGAGCATGTCCTCATCGATGCCCGACCCGCTGTCCACCAGAAGACTACGGATCTTCAGCTTTCCAAATGCGTAGGCCATGTAGCTGGCGATGGGATAGGACCGGCGTTTCGCGATCAGGTAGATCGTGTCCGCCTTGGCGAGAACTTCCACCGCGCGCTCGAACTGCTCGGTGTCGAGCGAGCTGGTCAGGCCATCTAGGCTGCGCTGTGCAGCGGAAACGAAACTGTTGAGGATGGCGGCACTTTCGGCCAGAGCGGCGTCACCGCCATCCAGCTTACGCAGGCGATCCTCGTAGCTCGCATTGCGCCCCCGCAAACGCAGCCGGAAAAGCTGCTGCAGACCGGAAAAGCCGTCAAAGCCGAAATGCTGGGCAAAGCGCACCAGGGTCGAGGGCTGAACCTGAGCCGCGGTGGCAATGCTCGCTGCCGTTCCGAAAGCGATCTCGTCGGGATGGTCCAGTGCATATACGGCGACCTGCATCAGACGTTTGGGCAGTTCATTTCGCCGCTCGATGATCATGGCGCGCAGGGCGTCGAAATCCTGCGGTGTCGTACCACCAACCGTAGCCATCGCTTCCCCCACGCAGAGTGATTGCTGGGGGAAACGCGTAGCATGGGCGTTCTGATTTCAGAAGGTCTGTTCCAAATCTCAGGCCGCGGCAAGTCTGGGGCTCTGCTGGCGCTCACTCCAGAAGATGAATGCCGAAGCAGCAACGATCAGCAGTGCGCCTGGCCAGAACCAGATGCTCGGCTGCTGCCCCAAGGCGATCCAAGCAACAAGGCCTCCCAGGAAAACCTTCACATCCGAAAAGGGCTGAAGGTAGGTAGCGTCGGCGTGGCGGTAGGCAAAGGCGAGAAGATACTGCGCGCCGGCCGTCAACGCCCCCAGGACCACGAGCAACACAAGGCCGTTTCCTTGGGGAAGGTCAAAGGGGAAGCCGTTGGCGACGCCAGCGGGCAATACCCCACCCAGCGCGTTGACCAGCAACAGGATGGCCAAATGGTTTGGCGTCATCAGCGCCAGCAACGACACGGTCAGAGTTTCCGGGCGCTCACCCCTGAGCGAGAGATATTTGGTCAGCACGTCAGTTGTCGCCCACAGAGCGGCGGCCAGGATCGGAATAAGCGCCTGAAAACCAAGGCCCTCGGTTCCAACGCCGGAAATGATGATGGCGCCCAAAAAGCCGACCAGCGCGGCTCCAATACGCGCGGTCGAGACGCGTTCACGCAGAAATAGCACTGAGCCGACGATCACAAAGAGCGGCCCGGTTGCGAGCAGGGTGACCATCTGCCAGACCGGCACGCCGGTCGCGAAGCCGTAAACAAAGACATGGACCCCCAGCGCGGAAACAAAAGCCCGCACCTCGTGCGCCAGGGGATGGCTTGTCCGAAGGTTTTGCACGCCAATGCGCAGGATCAGCGGCAACGCCAGCACTGAAGCAATCAGATACTGCCAGAAGGCCATGCCGGTCGAGCTCATGCCGAACCCTCCATACTCGACCGGGGTCGGAAGCAGTGACTGGAGCGTATTGGAGCCGGCAAAGGCCAGGCTCGCGGCAAGCATGAAGAATGCGCCTGTGGCGGCGGCATTATGGGAAGAGGAAATCTGGTTCATCTGTCGTCCTTTCCGTAACCAGTTTCCTCAGGGTTACGGGAGACGACGAGCCGGATTGATCGCGTGCCAAAGGGCAGCGGCGCCGGCAAGGCGCTTGGTCCCGTTCTCTTTCATCCGGACTATACCGTCGGCTCCGGAGTTACACCGGATCTGCTGACCCCAAGGACCATGCGGTCCAAAGGCGCTCGCGGGCTTGGCATTGCTGCCTTACCGCCGGTGGGGAATTGCACCCCGCCCTGAGAACAATGCAGGCGAACCTGCACGCTCAATCTAGGAGCGCGGTGGGAGCGCGACAAGTGCGCACAAGGGTGTAACTGTGCGTCAAACGCTTGTGCGGAGAAAAACCCTTCGCCAGGCCAAAGTCTGCCTATTCTGGTCCAAGAGATTTGCCTTGCTTTCCGCCCTGATGAGATTAAGCAAGCAGGCTCTTGTTTAATGAGTGTTTGCGATGTCTGAGACCGTCGAGGGCCGTTGGGCCGAAATTTTTGGTCCGCGCTACCTGCCGGTGACGACCATTCTGGCTCTCGGGGTGACGCTCTTTGCGTTCAACGCCTTCCTCTCCTCAGCGGCCCTGCCTTCCGCCGTGCATGAACTGGGCGGCATTGAGGTCATCTCGTGGGCAACGACGCTCTATTTGGTCCTGGCCATCGTTGGTGGCGCTGCGGCAGCGCTGCTGAAGCGGCGTTTGGGCTCGCGCGGCTCTTTGGTGGGGCTGGCTCTGGTCTTTCTTGCGGGAACGCTGATCGCCGCTGTGGCCGGGGATATGAACCAGGTTCTCCTGGGGCGCGCCGTGCAGGGGTTCGGCGAAGGTGTCGTGGCAGCGCTTTGCTTCGCGCTCATTCCCGAACTCTTCCCCAGCCGGCTTGTGCCCAAGGTCTTCGGCATGCAGGCCGTCGTCTGGGCGGTTGCTGCCTTTGGTGGTCCAGCCGGGGCAGGGGCTCTGACCGAGCTCATTTCCTGGCGTGCTGCATTCCTGATCAACGTGCCTTTCGTGCTGATTTTCGTTGTCATGGTGATGCTTGTCGTGCCCCGTGGCGAGAAATCGACTGAGGCGCATGGCTTTCCCGGTCTGCGTCTGTTGACCATTGGGGCCGGCACCATGCTCGTGGCACTTGCGGCCGTTGTGGCCCCGGCGCAGGCTGCATTGCTGCTCTTGGGTGCCGCGATCCTGCTGGTGACAGCAGTATGGCTGGACCGCCGCGCGCATCAGCGCCTCATGCCACCCGATGCCTTCTCGTTGCGGACGGCGGTGGGTTCGGGGCTCTGGGTCTTTCTGCTGATGCCCGTGGCTGGCGCCGCCACAGCGGTGTATCTTATCATGCTGCTGCAGCAACTTTGGGCCTATGGGCCTACCCAGGCGGCAATCACCGGCGCTGTTATGGCGGTGGCCTGGAGCCTCGGCTCGGTGACCGTCGCCAATGTGCGCCAGCGCTCCACCCGGCGCATCCTGATCCGGACCGGTCCCCTGCTTCTGGCGGCGGGGCTGATCCTGGTGCTCTGCGGCCTGCAATGGACGCAACTTCCTACCCTCCTGGTGGGACAACTCCTGATCGGCTCGGGCTTCGGTATCTCCAACGGCTACATCATGTTGACCATCATGGAGGCCAGCAGTGCCGAAGAACGTGACCGCACGTCGGCCCTCTTGCCCACGACGCAGTCCGCCGGCAATGCGCTGGGTGCTGCACTCGCTGGCGTTGCGGCCAACGCCGCCGGCTATCCGCAGGCCGTAGAAAGTGCCGATATTCTGGCCGCCATCATCCCGCTCTTTGTGATGGCGGCGCTGTTTGCCGTACTGGCCTTCCTGGCTGCACTCCGGCTGGTGCAACTGGCCAAGGTCACGCCCCTGGCAACCTTCGCGGAAGAGTAGTTCGGTATTGAAACGGCCCCGGAAGTGTCCGGGGCCGCTCGGTGTCAGACCATCGTGCAGAGGTTCAGCCCTGTTCGAGCCACTTCACCTGCTCGGGCGTAAGCTGGATCTCAAATGCCTTGAGGCTATCTTCGAGTTCGAGCAGGCGGCGCGGTCCAATCAGTGGAACGCTCGGGAAAGGCTGCGTCAGCACATAGGCCAGGGCCACATGGATCGGCGACTTTCCAAGCTGCTTGCCGAGCTCGATGGCGCGGTCGCGGCGGCCAAAGTTCTGATCATTGTACCAGCAGCGCACCAGCTCCTCATTGTCGGTCTTGTCCCGGCCGGCCAGCTCGGTGAAGAACCCGCGCGCCTGGCTCGACCAGGAGAAGTTGGTGATCTGGCGATCAATCAGCCATTGCTTGAAGTCAGGTGTCGAGGCCGTCACGCAGCCCGGCCAGATGGGGTCGAGCATTTCCGCCAGCGCGAAGTTGTTGGAAAGCGCCTGTGGGGGCGTCTTGCCGTTAGCATTGGCATAGGCGATGGCCTCGTCCATGCGCTCCTTGGTCCAGTTCGACCCGCCATAAGGCCCACGGATGCGTCCGGCCTTGACCTCGGCATCCAGCGCGTCGACGAATTCACCCACCGGGACGTCGAGATTGTCGCGGTGCATGAAGTAGATGTCGACATAGTCCGTCTGCAGGCGATCAAGCGACTGCGTCAGCTGCTTGGCGATCACGTCCGGGTAGACCAGCGGCGAGTGGGCGCCCTTGCCGATAACCACGGCCTGATCCCGCACACCGCGGCTCTTCTGCCACTCGCCGAACAGCTTTTCGGTATAGCCGCCCGAGTAGATGAAGGCGGTGTCAAAGACGTTGCCACCGCGCTCCCAGAAGGCGTCGAGCAGGATGGCGCCCGAGGAAAATGTCCGGAAATCCTCAAAGCCCATCGCGACGGCGGAAGCCTGCTTGGCAAGGCCGGGGATCGAGCGCTTGGGGATAATGCCCTGGTTCGGGCCCAGGGTACGATTGTCCAGCGTGCGGGTGCGCACGGCCGGCTTTTCCACCGAGAACTCGATGCCGGCATCCGCACGCCACTTGTCGAGCACACGGAGGTTGCCCAGCGTATCACCCCAGCTCATGCCCGGCGCGTCGAATTCCTGCTTGCCCGCGAGGATGGCCAGCGAAGCGGCTTCCGCCTCGAAGGAATAGACATGGGCGCTTTCATTGACGCTGATGGTCTCGGTCTGGCCCCCCTTGATCACGTCGATCTTGCCCAGCCCCTGGTCGCGATTGCCGCCCGCGAACCAGAAATCGGGAACCTCGATCCGGCCTTCTGCGCCGTGGATGCGCAGTACGTTGTCGAGATTGGCCATTACAGCGCAGGACACCTGAGCCACGATGCCATTTTCGAAGGTGAGGATGGCCGCGGCAAAATCGTCGGTGCCCTCGTCGTTGAGACGCGCCGTGCCGGCGACCTTGACCGGATCTGCAAAGGCCTTGCCGGTCGCCGCGCCCACCAGCAGCCGGGCCATGGAGACAGGGTAGCAGCCCACATCCATGATGCCGCCGCCGGCCAGTTCCGACGCAAACAAGCGGTGCTGCGGCTGGAAGCGGCCCATGTTGAAGCCAAAGCTCGACTGGATCATCCGCACTTCGCCGATGGCGCCGGACCGGACCAGTTCGATGATCTTGGCCGTCTGGGGATGCAGCCGGTACATGAAGGCTTCGCCGGCAAAGGTGCCGGCCTTGCGATGGGCATGGAACACGGCATCAGCCTCATGCGCCGAGAGGGCGAGCGGCTTTTCGACCAGCACATGCTTGCCGGCCTCGGCGGCCTTGATTGCCCATTCGGCGTGGCCGGTGTGAGGCACGGCAATATAAACCGCGTCGATGTCCTTGTCGGCCAGCAGGGCATCGTAACCCTTGACGATCCGGGCACCCGGAAAGTCTTCGGCAAGGCCCGGCCGGTCCGGATTGCGTGTGGCGATGGCGGCCAGTACGCCATGCGTGCTGCCCTTGAGGCCGTCGCGGAATGCCTTGGCAATGCTTCCCGGGCCGATAATGCCCCAGCGGATTTGTTGGTCAGTCATAGTCGTGTTCCTTCCCTGGACCCCGCTTGGGATCCAAATTCTTCTTGGCCGCGCCGATCGGCGTCAGCGGATACGTCGGCCTGCCCGGTCGAAGAGGTAGGCCTTGTTCGGATCGATGGAGACGGTGATGCGGTCGGCACCGACCTCGTTACGCGATTCTTCGCGTTCGATGATGAGCGGATCGCCCTCGGTGCGGGCATAGACGTAGGACGTCGTGCCCAGATGCTCGGCCACATCGATATCAACCGTGATATCGGTGCCACCGTTGCCGGCACTGCCGAAATGCTCCGGGCGGACTCCCAGGGTTACGGCGTCACCGATATTGGCGCCCGAAACCGGTAGGGCGATCCGCGTGTCCCCGTGGTGGGTGAGCGCTACGGTGACGCCGCGCTCATGCTTGTCGACGACGCTGGCGGGCAGGAAATTCATCTTGGGCGAACCGATAAAGCCAGCGACGAACTGGTTTGCGGGATCGTCGTAGAGGTCGAGCGGACGACCGGTCTGCTCGATAATGCCGTCGCGCAGCACCACGATCTTGTCGGCCAGCGTCATGGCCTCGACCTGATCGTGGGTCACGTAGATGATGGTTGTCTGCAATTCCTTGTGCAGCCGAGCAATCTCGATGCGCATATGGACGCGCAACTCGGCATCGAGGTTGGAAAGCGGCTCGTCGAAAAGGAAAACGTCCGGCTGGCGCACGATGGCCCGTCCTATGGCGACACGCTGGCGTTGCCCGCCGGACAACTCCTTGGGGTAGCGGTCCATCAGCGGTTCCAGCGCCAGAATGCGCGCTGCCGCGTTAACCTGCCGGTCGATCTCGGGCTTCGGAACACGGGCAAACCGCAGGGCAAAACCCATATTCTCGCGCACAGTCATATGCGGATAAAGCGCATAGGTCTGGAACACCATGGCGATCCCGCGCCGGGAAGGGTCGACATCGTTCATCCGGTTGCCGCCAATATCGAGATCGCCGGCACTGATGGTTTCAAGGCCTGCAATCATGCGCAGCAGGGTGGACTTGCCGCAGCCCGAAGGACCGACAAAGACGACAAACTCTTTGTCGGCCACATCGAGATCGACGCCCTTGATGACCTCAAACGAACCGAAGGACTTGCGAACACCCCGTAGTGAAACACTGCTCATGGGTATTTCCCTTATTTGACCGCGCCCAGCATGCCTTCGACGAAGCGGCGCTGGAGCAGGAAGAAGATGATGAGGGTGGGCAGGGTGGCAAAGATCGAGCCGACCATGACGACGGCGAAGTCAGGCGAATAGCCCTGGCTCAGCGTCGCAACGACAAGCGGCAGCGTCTTCATGTCATTCGTCTGGAGGACGATCAGGGGCCAGAGGTAATTATTCCAGTGACCCATGAACACGATGATCGTCGCGGCCGCATAGGTCGAGCGCATCACCGGCATGTAGACGAAAAAGAAGATCTGCCATTCCTTGAGCCCGTCGATGCGCGCCGCGTCTCGCAACTCATGCGGAAACGCCTTGGTCGCCTGACGGAAATAGAACACGATGAAGATCGAGGCGATGCCGGGCAGGATGATCGCCTGGTAGGTGTTCATCAGCTTGAAATTGGCCATCAGGATGAAAAGCGGGATCATCAGGGCCGCAAAGGGAATGGAGAGCATCAGCAGCATCCCCCCGAAAATCTTCTCCCGGAACCGCGACCTGAAAATCTCGAATCCGTAACCCGCCAGTGACGACACGATGAGCGTCAGCACTGTCCCGACGCCAGCGATGAAGAACGAGTTGAAGAAGACGCGCGGCATGTCGGCCGAGGCAAAGAAGACCTCGATATTGCGCCACAGCGCATCGCCGGGCGTGGCCTTGCCGCGGATGAGATCGGCATTGGTGTTGGTGGCCCCGATGACCATCCAGAAAAAGGGAAAGACCGAGACGAAGGCGGCAAGGCTGAGCGCGACGTAGGTGGCGGCACGGCCGATGAGGGCGAGGGGATTGCTCATGCGCGGCGATCCCTTGCGGCCAGGAACTGCAGGAAGCTCAGGATCGCGACCAGAACCACGATGACGTAAGACACGGTGGCGGCGTAGCCAAAGCTCGGCATGAACTTGAAGCTGAGATTGTAGATGTACATCGACAGAGTCAGCGTGGCGTCCGAGGGCCCGCCCTGGGTCAACAGGTTTGGCTCGTCAAAGAGCTGCAGGGTACCAATGGTCGAAATCACAGCCGTGAACAGGATGACGGGTTTGAGCATCGGCACGGTGATGTACCAGAACCGCGCCCAGGCCGGGACGCCATCGATTTTGGCCGCTTCATAGATCGAGCGGTCAATGTTCTGCATCGCCGCGAGATAAAAGATCATGTTGTAGCCGGTCCATCGCCACGTGATGGCAGCAATCACGACGACCTTCGCCCAGAACGGGTCGGCCAGCCACGGAATGGGCGTCGAAATGATATGAAGGCCCATGAGCATCTGGTTGATGACGCCGTCGCCCGCGAACATGGATTTGAAGGTCACCGAATAGGCCACCAGCGAGGTGACGCAGGGCAGGAAGATTGCCGTTCGGAAAATGCTGCGGCCCCAGAGCTTGGAGTCGTTGAGGGCAGTGGCGCAGAGCAGGGCCAGGATCAGCATGATCGGCACCTGAACGGCCAGGAATATGAGCGTGTTGGTCAGGGCCCGAAGGAAAATCGGGTCCTGGGTGAGGCGGATGATGTTGGTCAGCCCGCCAAAACTGAATTGCATGCCCCGGCCAACCTGGAAGCTCATCCAGAGCGACCAGATGATCGGGTAGATCATGAAAATGCCGAGCAACACCAGCGCGGGCATGACAAAGGCCCAGCCGTTGATCCGCTCACTGCGCGCCAATTGCGATTGCGCCACGCGCTCCCCTCCCTATCGTTCTAGACCCCGGTCCTCCATGCGCCGACTCGGCAAGAGCCGGTACGCAAGACCCTCGCCCGAAGAGCGAGGGCCTCGGGGAGGCCGGAGGCAGCGTACCGCCTCCGGTATCGGATGTTACTGGGTCTGCTGGCGCACCTGGGCGTCGATCTGGGCGATGATCTCGTCCACATTGCCGCCGCCGGTAATGGCCGGGATCTGGGCAACCACGGCAGAGTCGGCCTCTTCGGTGAAGATGCCGTAGTTGACCGGGGGAATCTCGGCGAGCCAGTTGGAGAAGTTCTGCCAGACGGGCGCGCCGCCGAAGAACTCGTCGTTGGCCTGATAGGCTTCGCCTTCACGGGCGGCCAGGAGCGAGCCGACAGCGCCCTGGTTCACCAGGATCTGCTGGTAGAAGTCCACATCCTGGCCCCAGATGGTGGCGAGGAAGTCGATCGCGGTTTCCTTCTCAGGAGCCGAAGACAGCACATACCAGCTCGAGCCGCCAAGGTTGGAGGCGTTCACCGAAGCTTCCACATCGCCCAGGCGCGGGATCGGGGCGACGCCCCAAAGGCCGGACTGGTCCGGATTGGCCTTGATCGTCGCGGTCATCCACACGCCGGTGGGTGTCGCTAGGGTGTCGCCGGAAGTGAAGCTGCCGGTATATTCGGTCCATCCGGCGACCGGCTTGGTGATGCCGGCGGTCAGTAGGCGCTGGTAGGTCTCGATCGTGCTCTTGAAGGCGGGGTTGTCGGCGATGGTGACATTGCCGCTGGCATCGAAATACCAAGTGCCGGCCGACTGCATCATGATGCGGAAGAGGTCCGAAGCGTTCGGGTCGATCGGCAGAAGCGTGTCGCCGGTCTTTTCCTTGACCTCCTGGCCGATCTCGATCAGGCGATCCCACGTGATGCCCTCGAGGTCCGCCGCCGTGAAGCCGGCTTCCTCAAGCTTGTCGGCGCGGTAGAAAAGACCCGTGACGCCGGAGTCGAACGGCATGGAATAGGTCTGGCCGTCGACCGTGGAGACTTCCACCTTGTAGGGAGCAAAGGCGGAGTAATCGATCTTGTCGGTCAGCGGCTCGAAAGCGCCGGGAAAGGACAGGAGGTATTTCTGCGCGCGATAGTCTTCAACCAGCACGATGTCGGGCAGCCCCTCCGTGGTGCCGGATGCCAGCTGGGCCTGGAGCTTCTGTTCCATTGCTGCCTTGTCGAAGACCTGGATGTCGATCGTGGCGTCCGGATGCTCGGCCTGGTAGCGCGAAAAAGCCTCCTGCATGGTCGCGCCGTTGAAGTTGGGGTCCCAACACCACACTGTGATCTGCTGGGCAGCTGCAGCCGACACGCTGAGCAGGCTGGCGCCAGCCATGGCGACGGCAAAAAGCCGTGTCCGCGAAGAAATGCGGGTCATCATAGTTCCTCCCTTTTCGTTTGCTCTTCCTCTGAGCGCTACCTAAGCTAATGCAAATGCTGCTGCCGTCTTTCTCGTGAGGTAACTGGACTTGCCGGATAGTAAGATGTTGGGACGGGGCTTTTACGATCCTGTTTCGAACGGCATTGAGCGCTTGCCGACACAGCTGCACATGTTTCTGTCATCGCCGCTGTTGATGCTTGCGCCACACTGGCATGCGCAGGTCGAAGTCAATTTCATTGTGCGCGGCTGGGCCCACTACGAAATGAGCAGTCACGCGGCCACGTTCACCAAGGGTGACCTGGTCATGTTCTGGGGCGGCCAGCCACACCGCCTGGCCGACGGCTCCGATGATCTCATTTATGCCGGTGCGCATCTGCCGCTCGTGCACTTCTTTCGCATGCGGCTGGCGCCCGACGTGCAGGCGCGGCTGATGCAGGGCGCGACGCTCAAGACCGCGTCCACAGATGCCGCTGATCCCGTCAACTTCGCCCGTTGGGCCGCCTATGCGGAATCGGCCGATCCCGTGAAAATGAGCTTTGCGGTGGACGAGCTCCTGCTGCGGATCGAGCGGATACGCTTCGAGCCCTTTGATCTGCTTCCCGCGGGGCAGGCGGCTGCCGATCACAGCGGACTGGACCATCACACCTCGCCGATCGTGGTCCGCATCTGCGAATATATTGCCGACAAATTCCGCTACGACATCGATTCAGCCGACATCGCCGTGGCTGCGGACGTGCATCCGAAATACGCCATGGCCGTGTTCAAGAAATCGACCGGCATGACGCTCACCGAATATATCAACCTTATGCGCCTCTCCTATGCGCAAGCGCTGCTGATGCGGGACGAGGACAATGTGCTGGCCATCGCCATGGAAAGCGGCTTCGGTTCGCTCAGTGCCTTCAACAAGGCTTTCCGAAAAGTCTCCGGCATGTCGCCCACCGACTTCCGGCGCGAAGTCCGCGGGCGCCCGAACTGCAACGAACACGCGAATTTGGAGGCAGTCGGCCTCAATGAAGCTCATTAGGGTCATCCCCGCCTCCAACGGCAACGGAAGCGAAGTGGGCGTTACTGCTATGGTTTGCCCGAGCAACTGCTTTTCCGTTCGGGAGCGGTGAATTTGGAAAAATCGGGGTTGCCTTAGCAACCCCGAGACTCTATGTCTCCGCGCAGTCGGGGCGTAGCGCAGCCTGGTAGCGCATTTGTCTGGGGGACAAAGGGTCGTCGGTTCAAATCCGGCCGCTCCGACCATAATACCTCAAGGTTTCCGGGGCTTACAGGTCGATATGGGGTTTCCCACATCGGCCTTCGTTTTACAGCCATAAGCCCGTTTTACAGTTTGCCGAATCTTTCGTTCCGTTTTTCCAGCCGCGTGACGGCAGAATCGCCAGCCAGATAGTGCTTGCGAATGATGGCCTCTGCGTCCTTTTCAGAGTGCCCTGTGACCTCGGCAATCTCCCGAATGCTCGAGCCCTCACGATGCGCCAGGGTGATGAATGTGCCGCGCAGGTCGTGGAAGGTAACGCCCTTCACGCCAGCGAGCTCGCAAGCCTTGGCCCATGACGACCGAAAGCCTTCCTTGTAGGGCTGTCCGCTTCGGTTCGTCAGGATCGTCACCGCAGCCACCTTGTTGGCGTCCCGGGTGGCCTTCTCCGCGTCCAGTAGAGCCTTGAGCTCCTGCGCAACCTTTACCCTCACTCGAACTCCAGTCTTGCTTTGGCGAAGCGTTATATGCGTTCCATCATAGGCGGACCATGTGAGCGCCAATAGGTCGCCCTGCCGCTGCCCGGTCCATCGCGCGAGCTCGAGCGCCAAAACCATGCGAGCAGGCGCCTTGGCCTTGAAGGCCTCAACCTGGGCGTCGGTCCAGATGTTGTCTTTGCGGGTGCTGTCGGCCAGCTTTTCGATCTTCTCGAGCGGGTGCTTGGGAATGTCCTCACGGTCGACCGCAAAGGCTATGATCTTGCTCAGAACAGCCATGACCATGTCCGCCGCGCGCGGCGTTTCTGCCATGCCGTCGCGCCACTCGAGCAGGAACTTGCGAGCTCCCTTTTCACCCAAGGCGCGGATCGGCAGGTCAAAGAACTCATCTTCGATTTTGCGGATGGCCCAGTCGTATGATTTCTGCGTCGACGGCTTGAGGCGCTGATAAGCTGGGCTCTTCAGGTACTCCCGAATGAGCTCCGCGACATTCCCTTTTCCGGGCGCGTCCTCACGACCTCGAGTAAGCCGGTGATATTCAATTCCGAACTCTCGAGAGTTTGGCTTTGCCTTAATGCGAGGCCCGCCGCGCCACGCATAGTAGTACGTGACGGCAGTGCCATCGGCCAGTTTGCCTTTGACTTTATGAACGCCCACGAGCTTTATCCGCATCGCGCTTGCGCCTCCACGCCTCGAGCGCTGAAGGTTCTGGCGTCTCTATGATCTGGTCAAGGGGAACAAAGTGCGCCTGACCGTTTTTGATAATGATGCCTAGATCCACGCCGGCGGCTCTCGCGCCGCGCAGAATCCGGGTCACGTCCCGCTGCTTGACGACGGCCGGGCTTGAGCTCATGTCTTCTCTCCAAGTGAGCGGATGGCGGCGGCGATTTCATCCGCAGCCTCAGAGCTGGCGGCTTCATAGTCGCTGGCACGAGAGATTTCAGTTATAGACCACACCCTATCATCAGCCACCCTCGCCGCTTCCTCCAGCCCAGCCTTACGTCCCCTCTGCTCTGCGGCTAGGAGGGCGCGCACAAGGTCACGGAATGCAGCGCCGCTCATCCCGGTTTCCCACTTGTCATGGAAATCCTGAGCGGCTTTCTCCGCCCAATCCGGTATCTTCACATCACTGCTCATGGTGTGCCTCAAGAGCTTGGCGGCCAACCGTCCAGAAGAAACCTTTGCATCGCCGTTTTGTGGGTTCCTCGGCGGCGTACAGGATTGCTTTGACGGTCACGCCGTGATGGCGGGCTGCGCTTGAAAGTGATGGGAAAGAGACTCCGTCGCTACGTAGCGCTGGAATAGGCGTGCGCTCTGGTCGCTTGGGAATATGCGCCGGGCGCGGCAGGTGCTTCCAAGTGTCTCCGCGCAACAGTCCTTGGATCGTGATCCTTGATAACCCTGCCCGCCGCGCAAGCGCCGTTGGCCCTATGCCTTGCGCCGCCAGGTCCAAAAGTTCGATGGCCATCTCTTCCGTCATCCTGTGGCCGCTGGCCTCTTCGCCGCGCGGGGCGTGCCCAGACGAAAAATGATCTTGCTGAGACGTGATGACCGTCTTTGCGCGGCCTTTCCGAACCATGTCGCGCACATTGACTGCCGCATGCCCAAGGAAGAGGTGATCGGGATTTACGCAACTTGGATTGTCGCAGTGATGGCATACGAAAAGGCCATCGGGGATTTCTCCAGTGAAGAGCGCATAAGCTGCGCGGTGCGCCCTCCAAGCCTTCCCTCGGAAGTAGAATTGGCCGTAACCGTTGTCATTGCGGCTACCGTGCCATTCCCAGCACCCGTTCTCGCCTGGCAGCACAAATGTGAGTAGACGAGCGGCATCTTGGTTCCGACCGGCGATTGTTTTCAGACGTTTGGGTATCGTCAGCCTAACCATTGGAGCCTCCTTTGAGGGCGGTGCGGGCGGCGTCAATTTCATGTGGAGTGATCAAGTCCCAAAGCGCTCCATTGTTATGGAGGTCAACACGCTTGGCGGTCGATACAATCCGCCCCAAAGCCTCCTCCAGCTCCTTCACGCGGGCCTCTGCGGCTTCGGCGCGGGATAGATACTCACGCGCAACAGTGCAGGCATTGTCCATCTGCGTGATCATGCCCACAAGATCGTCAAGCGGCCTCCAATTTTCATTTTCTCGGAAGTGCTCCCGAACGAAAGAAGTTAGGAGGCTTCGGATTTCTCGGCTCGCTTCATCCCTTTCCATCTCCACCGCGTCTGCGCGTGCCTTTTCGCGCTTGTACCATGACAAGATTTCGGTCGTCCGTTTAACCTCATCTTGCCACTGGAGCTTCAATCCGCCAGCCTTGTCCTCCGCCGCCTCTACCCGTGCCTGGAGGGATTGGTAGGAGGCGAGGGTGACAAATCCTCGCCAGCCGGGATCGGTAAAATCCACGTCCTTTGGGGACGATCCATCACCGACATAATAGATCGCACCCCACTCGTGTCGCCACACCACCACTTCCGCCTCTCCCGGTAGTCCACCCTGTGCGCGGAGGCCGTTCACGGCATCGCAGATTTTGGCCGCCAGTGCGTTTTGCTCTTCGTCCGAGCCCCCGCCGATCAGGGTGAAGTACGGGCCAGTGCCATTCTCGGGCGAGATCACGCACTCACCGTGCGGACCCGCTTCAGTGAATGTCAGCCGTTCATCAGAGATGGGGGTCATGCTGGTGTCCTTTCCGATTTACGGAGGGTGTTGCGGGACTGGATTTTCCGGTCGGGGTTATGTGGGATGCCGGCGCGCTGTTCTCGCGGCTTCCTGGGCTTGATGGGGCGCTCGCTCGACAGCTTCTCGGCATCGAGCGGCACGATCACGATGCCGGCCTGGATCAACCGAACCCACGTCTCCGTCACGCCGCCCAAGACGCATTCCAGAAGCGTCTCATTGCTGATCCGCGGCTTTGTCCCGTGGCCGGTGTCGAGGTAGGCGTGGCATGTTGCGCAGCTATACATCCCAAGGATGTCGTGCGCCTTGTTCCCCATCCCTTTGCCGTATCTCGTTCCGTTAAGGTGAGCCCATACCGTGGTCTCGGGGTCATGGCAGCAAATGCCAGGAAACCGGACGGAGCACGTTTGGCCACGAGCGCTGGCGATAATCTTCTTGGATCGGATCATCGTAGCCAGGCCCATGTTTTGCGGCTCACGACCCTGAACCTGGTTCTTCTCAGCTACTGCGTTCATTGGGGTTCTCCGAGGGAAGGGGTGGTGTGAGCATTTCTGTGAGGTGCTCGATGCGCTCCTCTGCTGATTTCCGGGTGTGAGGATCGTTGGCAGATCGACGCCATACGTCCCGAAGGCGGGCGATCTCTTCGATGGAGAGGGATGCGCTCATATCGTCATCTCCGGGAACACCCAGAGCAGAGGCAGAAGCCCTGCTATGAGGAGGGAAAGGGATTGGATTGGGTGGTGGGCGGCGAAGGCGAGCACCTTCTTGCGGGTGGCAGTCACGACGCATTTTCCTTGACAACCGAGGGGTCAAAGAAGGCCTGCACGGAGCACTCCGCCTCGCAGACCGCGAGGTAGAAGTACCTCCCGTCCGGGTTTCCCCCTCGCTGTTTGTCGTGATCCACCCGGCTTTGCGCGAAGTCCTTCGCGTCGGAATAGTACTGGAACTTTGCCAGCAACTCGGCCGAACCATCGAAGCGCCACACACGCATCACAAGAGCTCCGCTGACGAAATTTGAGTAGCTACCCATCGCCCTTACTCCGCAGCATAAGCCGTCTGCCGGCGCTCAGTCAGCGCCCGGCGATCAGCCCAAGACAGGTTGTTTTCACAGGTTGCGCAGAGCGGCTCCGTGATGAACTGCGCCCGCAGCATCTTGGCCTCTGATGCAGCCCCCCGCTGGACTTCTGCCGGGGTCTTCATCGTGCCGTCAGAATGGACGTTGAACGGATTGACCGTGTGCTCGACGCGAAACGTGCGGACGCGGTTCGACTTGCCACAGCAAGGGCAGGTAAAGCGGTGCTGGACCGAAGCGTGGCAGACGCGGAATGTGTAAGTCGTCATCTCCCTTACTCCGCAGCGTGGAGAGAGGGAGTGGCGGACAGCAAACCGCAGAAGGCCTCGGTCGCCATGGCGAGGGAGATTGGAGGCTTTTCAGCGGCGCGATACATCAGCTCGGTCTTGCGGTGCCGTGCGGCCTCCCGCAGCCAGAATTTGGCGTAGCCGGGCATGCCCTTGACCTGACCCTTGCGGGCCTGCGCCAAGTCCCCTGCGCGCTTGGAGCGCCAGTACTGAGACGACGTGCACTGGCCAACCAACTGGTCGAGGCCGTCCCAGCCGCTGCCGGTGATTTCCTGCTCCAGGCTCTTGGAATAGGCCGTCAGGCGAGCATAGCGCGGGTCGGCCTGAACCCTGTTGCGCATGGCTGCGAATGCCTTGCCGTCTGCCTCGATTTTCGCAAGGGCAGCGAGCATTGCCGGGCTGTCGGTGAAAGTGGTCATAGTCGTCTCCCTCTGGAGGAACCGTTCATGACTGCCGACCTCTGCGGATCAGCAGGGTAGGAGCGGTCAGGCAAAGGAGAGGCGGACTTGGAGCGATGCGCGTTCTTTGATCTTGTTTGCGAAGTAGGCCGCGTACTCATCCTCGGTCCGCCACCGCTTGATGTTGGTGAGCGGAAAGCAGGTCCGTTCCCAGTCCACCTGATGGACCATCTGAAAGCAGGCTAGCGCGCGCTTGCGTCGTTCAATTCGTGCCTTTGTGCCTTTGCGCATTCAACCATCCTCATGTTCTCAGCTGGACCATCTCGGCGCTGAGCGCTTAGGGGTCCGTGTTGAGGATGTTATGACAAACTCATAGAAGGAGTGCAAGCGTTTTCTATGAGAAAGTCATAGATAGTTGACGCGTACACACGACGGCTGAGAATCGATCAGCAGTTACCGAGGCTTAATCCAGTCGATAGGGGCCGCCCACTCGACGGCCACATCTTCAATGTCTGGGGCGTTTAGGGAGATAAGGGTGTAGAGGCCGCGTTCGGCGCCTCTGCGCAGGGTCTTCACCAAGACGCGCCCATCAGCTAGCCGCACCACACATTGCTCGCCCAGCATGGTTTCGGGCGGCAGCATCTTGGAGTAGTAGAGGATCGCGCCAGACTTATAGAGCGGCAGCATGCTATCGCCGCGCACCTCGACGGCCTCGACATCATAAGGCGCGCCGGGCGGAGCATCCACCCAGCCTGCGCCGTCCTCGTCGAACTGATAGACCTCTTGGGCCGCCCCTACATACCCAGCAAGCCGAACCTGGCGCTCGCCCTGAGGCTGCATGGGGCCCTTTCCGTTCATCAGCCATTCAAAGCTGACACGAAAGCGCCGCGCGTATAGCTCACCGCTCTTTGCCCGGAAGCCAGAGCTGCCGTTCTCGTGGCCGGCATAGGTCGGGTAAGCCACGCCCAGCGCAGCGGCGGCTTCTGCCGCTGATGCAAAGCCTGCGTGCTTGCGAGCTATCTGAAGTCTTTCGGCCATATCCACCATGCGCGGGACAATCGCACACTCGCCTATGAGAAACTCATTGATGCCGCTTGACGCCGACCTATGAGTAAGTCATAGAATGGCACCATGCTCACAAAAGACGACATCATCGCCCTTCGCGGCGACCTCAACGAAAGCCAGCAGAAGTTCGCTTCTCGCTTCGGCCTGACACAAACCGCCGTCTCTCGCTGGGAAACCGAAGGGCCTCCCCAAAGGGGGCTGGTCGCACGGGCCCTGGAAAAGCTCCGGGCGCGCACTCCCTCCAAGGAGAGCGCAGCATGAGCAAGCCAGAGGATATCCCGCAGGACGTGTGGGATGCAGTGCGCGTCCCTTCCGAAGACGCATTTGTCGCTTTTGATCCTGATGAAGCGCAGGCCATTGTCGCGCGGGCCGTACTCGCCGAACGCAATCGCTGCTCCCGCATCGCCTTTAGCGCCTATGCTCGGAAGACCGAGATTTGCTCGAAGATCGTGCGCAAAATTCGGACGGGGGTGCAGTTCTAAATGCTGTCCTCTGCCAAGCTCAAAGAGATAGCCGAAGAAGCTCGCCCGATTATCGAGCGCCAGTTGAATGACGCCGTGCTGCTCGCCGGTTTGCGAGACACGGTTGCTGCCCTTGGTGGTGACTGGTCGGCCCTCAAGGCCCTCATCAAAGCACAGGTTCAAGACGAGCAGGACGGGGACAACAAGCGCGTCTCGAAGCTCGTCGCCAAGGCTGAAGCATCCACCGAATACGCGGAGTTGCTCGGCCTGAATATGAACGAAGAAAATTTTATTCGGGACGCCGCCGAATGACCCGCATCCGTCGCCTAAACCCCGCACCGGCTCTCTGGTCCCTTGTCTCGGCACTGTCCGGTGTCCTCGTGGCTATGGCTGTCTATCAACTCAATGGAGGTGTGCTGTGAGCGCGTGGGCAAAGCCGGGGGTGAAGTGCTTATTCGTCGGTGGTGGATTGGATAAAGCGTCCGACTTTCCGCTGCTCCAAGGCAAGCCCGAGCATGGCGTAGTCTACACAATCCGCGACACGAAGATGGGCACTCGGGGCCACTGCAAGGGTGAGCTTGTTCTTCGCCTTTGCGAAACGTCTGTGCGCCCCAACGGCGAGGCTTGGGAGGATGCTTGGCTCGCCGTCAGCACCTTCCGCCCCCTCGTCACCCGCACCCAAGAACAAGACGTAGCCCTCTTCACTCACCTGCTCGAAGGCAAGCCCGTCGAGGTGGACGCATGACCGTCCTCGGCTTCTTCACTGGCTGGTTCCTGCTCGGCCTCCCGTTCCTTCTGCTGTTCCTCGCCCTGTGTGCTGGCGGAAACCCTTCTGGGGAGGGCGAGTGACCATGCGTGCCGCCTTGGCAATCCACGAAACGGCATGTCGGGGTAGATCCTCGTCATCTCGAGACAATGAGTTTCAGCCAGTGCGCGCCGTTGCGGGTTTTCCGCTGCGCGTACTGCCTCAAATTCATTTCCTGAACCCCGCCGCCATGCATGACGCAACCCTCCCCGGCGGGCACTTGCTGGGCTCTGCGATCCGTCGCTGCGCCCGGCCTTTTCTTTCCCATTGGCTGATTACCTCCTCCCTGGTCAGCCGATTGGCGGAGCTGAGCGCTTCTGCCGGCGCTCGCTCCGTCACCAATTCCGTGCGGATCGACGGTTCCAGTCGTCTCCCCGCGCAATCCTTTGCGGTCACACCAGCTCACCAGGGCATCTGTGACCTCAATGTCCATCAAAAGCGCCTTTCCAAATTCTCGCTCCGTCCTCATCGTTATGGACGGAGTAATCGGGAATGGCGTTACCTAATTTCGGTAATGAGGTGCCCAACGTGAGCGCCGCAACAGCCACGGAATACGTGCAGAAGCTGGTTCGCATTGAAGCCGGAACTACGGGCACGAAAGAAACTGCGATTGCCAAGATCGCTCGTGATTATGGCCTCACCCCATCGCAACTGACGCACCTCTACAAGGGCCGCGCCAAGACTTGCGATGTGAGCCTGTTTGCTCGGATCAGGGGCGCATACCTCGACCGCTGCGCCCGCGCCTTGGCTTCGCTCCAACACGAACTGGCCATGGAGGAGGCGTTGAGCGGCAATGCTTTGGATCAAGATTTGGTGGCTCGGGCTGCTGCACTCGCTGCGGAAGTGGCGGCGAAAAGAGCGGCGCTCCACGAAGGAAAGGAAATAGCATGACCCGAAAGACAGTGACGATCCCCGCCGTTTCTCCCGATGAAGCCTTCATTGCCGACCTCGTGTCCAAGCGCGATGAAGCTGCCAATCAGGAGCAGTCTCTCCAGCAGCAGTACATCACGCAGGAAGCCTATTTCGAGCGCGAGGCCGAACGGCTGGAAATGCGCCGGAAGAAAACCCTCCAGGCATTGAGCGTCCAGATCGGGCAGCACCAGCGCATTCTCGCTGCCAGCGATGCCGCTCTCGAGGCCGTCCATTCCAACGTTGTGCAGATGAAGGCTGCGGAATGACGATGGGCAACCCTCGCAGCTTCACCACCAAGCACAACGCGGTCAATGAGCGGTTGCGCGCCTTCCTCAAGGCCTCCGGCTGCACGTCCATCTACAAGCGCAAGGCTGCAATGGAGCGGGCCGCAAACCCCGCCCAGCGCAAGCAGGGTGGCGAGTGATGGGAAGGGCATCTCGTGACAAGGGCCAGCGTGAGGAACGCTCCATCGTTCATGCGTTCCAAGAGGCTGGCATAGCGGCTGAACGTGTCCCGCTATCGGGCGCCGCTGGCGGTTCCTTTTCAGGTGACGTGACGATCCCTGTCCATGGGGTTGATCGGCTGTTCGAGGCCAAGGTTCGCGCCGACGGCTTCCGGGAAATCTACCGGTGGCTCGGCAGCAACTTCGCTCTTTTCATCCGCCGTGACCGGGCTCCGCGCCTGGTCGTCCTTCGCGAAAGCGACTTCATCGAAATCATAAGGAAGGGCTCTGCCCAATGAGCAGCCTGAACCAAGCCACGTTGATCGGCAACGTGGGCAACGATCCCGAAATCCGCAATCTGCCCAACGGCGGCAAGGTCGCCAACTTCTCCCTCGCCACCTCCGAAAAGTGGAAGGACAAAAACACTGGCGAGACCAAAGAGCGCACGGAATGGCACCGCATAGTCGTATGGAATGAAGGCCTGATCGGCGTCATCGAGCGCTATGTCGAGAAGGGCCATAAGCTGATGGTCCAAGGCCAGATCCAGACCGAGAAATACGAGAAGGACGGGCAGGACCGCTACGCCACCAAGATCGTCCTTACCGGCTTTGACGCCAAGCTGGTGATGCTCTCGGGCGGGCAGGGAGGCAATCGCGATCCGAACGACAATGCCAGCCGCCCCGGCAATTCAGCTTCCTCAGGTCGCCCCCAGTCCAATGCCCCGGCTTTTGAGCCCGGCGGCATGGGAGGCGGCTTCGATGCCGATATCCCCTTTGCGCCAGAGGTCCGCTGATGGACGCGCTACCTACAGAAGAGTGGCGCGACAGCCCTCTATATCCTGGCATCCAAGCAAGTAGCCATGGTCGCATCCGCAGGCCGCCCAGAGTTGGATCGATGCCCCACGGCGGGCTGCGCACATACGAAACGCAGCCCACATTCGGATGCATCACGAGTGCATCGGCCAACGCGCGTCACGTCTATTTCGGCTGGCACACCAGAGGGGTCGGCAACATCAAGGTGCATCGCGCGGTGTGCTCCGCTTTCCACGGCCTGCCGCCCACGCCGGGGGCCGTTGTCATCCATGTCAATGAGAACAGTCTGGACAACAGGCCGGAGAATGTTCGGTGGGGAACCCAGAAAGAGAACCTGAACATGCCCCGTTTCAAGCAGTACAACAGGAAGGCTAAGAAATGGGCCGTACACAAGGGCCTCAAGGACGCGCCCAAGACTGCCGATATCTACTGTGGCCTGCCGCAGCTGCTCTCAGAACTGAGCGAGAGGAGAGAGCCATGAACGCGCACGTCTCCTACATCGGACTATTCAAGGCCCAACAGAAGCCAATTGCGAAGCTCGGCAAGGTGCTGACTACGCCGCTATCTGTCGAAGCCATGCTGCAGCGCTCCAAGGCCGCCAAGGAAGCCCTTGGCATTGCCAGCACCCCCGGCAAGGTCAGCCTTTCAATGCTGCCCGGCAGAGAAGCCGCGACAGTGGCTGAGGCTGTTCTTGAGCCCACACCTGAGCCCGCTGCGGCTCCTCAACTGCCAATCGTAATTGTCGTGCGGCAGGACCAGATCGATGAAGCGGACGATCAGGTTCCGGTTGTTCCGGTGTCGCCGTGGAAGGTGATCCTTCGAGAGGTCGCTGCCGCGCACGGTGTCGATCTCCTGGACCTGATGAGCAAGCGAAGGGGCAGGGCGCTCGTCGCAGCCCGCCACGAGGCCATGTACCGGATGCGGTACGAGACAACTATGTCCCTGCCGCAGATCGGCCGGCGCATGGGCGGGCGGGATCACTCCACGGTGTTGCACGGCATTCGCAGCCATGAATGCAGGTTGCTGGGCATGCAGTATCGGCCCAATGAGTACGGCAAGACGCAGGCTGCTTACCAACAGGTGATCGGCCAATGAACAGCAACCGCGCCTGGACCGGTGAGTGGCCGAACCTTAGTTCAGTATCCGTCTCCCTACCTGCTTATATGTACTGGCTCCCGCCAGCCTCACTTGGCATCCTCTACCGCCTTGTGGCTTGGACAGCCAGCCGAGGTGTTCACAGCTTCTTTCGAGAGGCGGACCCGGACCCGCGGCTTCCCAACGACATTGAACGGATCATCCGGATTGCGGGCTGCACACTCGAGGAGTGGCAATATTGCGCCGACTTCATTGAAGAGCTGTTTGTCTTGGGTGCTGATGATTGTTGGCGTCTGAAAGACGAGTCGACAGTCCGGATTAGCAAGCCCGACACAAGGGGCTCCATCTCCGGCGGTCTCCGCACGGCAACGATGGCCCGCGATGGTCGTCGTTGCGTGTATTGCGGCGATGTCGAAGGGCCTTTCCACATAGATCATTTGTTCCCCGTCTCTAGGGGAGGAAGCAACAATCCGAACAATCTCGTCCTGGCTTGCGCGCCTTGCAACTTAGCCAAGGGCGACAAAACGCTAGCTGAGTGGGTGGGTAGATGAATTCCTGGGTTCGCCTCTGGCACGACATGCCGACCGATCCAAAGTTCCGCACCATTGCGCGCGCTGCCAAGCAGCCGCTGACGACAGTCGTTGCTGTGTTCACGTTCTTGCTGACCGACGCCTCCGCGAACGAGAACGAACGCGGGCGAACGACCGCGACCGACGAAGATATCGCCAGCGCTTTTGACATCGATGAAAGTGACGTCGCGGCGATCAAGAAGGCCATGCAAGGGCGTGTACTCGACGGGGATATGCTCGCTGGGTGGGCAAAGCGCCAGCCCAAGAAAGAGGACAATTCCGCTGAAAGGGCGAGGGCTTGGCGGGCCCAGAAACAAGCCGAAGCGGAGGCCGAACGCTCGCGAACGATAGCGAACGCCGAAGAACGCCCAGATGCAGAGGCAGATACAGATAAGAACCAGAATAGAAATAACCCCCCCATAGCCCCCCAGGGGGGCGGGGCGGGCGATCTGTTTGAAGATTTGGTCAGCATCTTCCCGGTCTGTCCGAACACCAAGCGCGACCGCGCCTTCAAGGCCTTCTCTCGTCGCCCTGACACGGAACAGCGGGACATCATCGCTGCGGCTCGCAAATACGCAGACTGGTCCGAAGCCGAGCGCATCCGGCGTGGCCGGTCCAAGGACGAGGCCGCTGCATTCGTTCCGCCGCTGGATGGCTGGATCGTCAACGGGACGTGGAAGTCCGTTGCAGGCCTGTCCGATGCGCCTGCCGTCGAGCCGATGGTCAAACTGGACCGCGTTCGGGACGAGGCGCTTTGGCTGGCTTGCGAGGCAGTCATGGGCAAGAAGGCGCCGACCTCAGACAGCACATGGTCATTCCGCCAGAGCGTAGTCGATCAGGCTAGGGCATCAATCCACGACATGGGCGGGGAGAGGGCCGCATCATGAGCGAGATTGCAGCACTCTATGTCGAAACCGATGGAGCCTATTTTGGCCTTCCGGATGTTGACCCATGGGATGAGGCACGCGATGCGCGGCTGTATGCCGGTCCTTACCCCGTTGTGGCTCATCCACCGTGCCAGCGCTGGGGGAAGCTGTGGGCCGGACAGCCATTGCACATCAAGCGAACCGGCCAACGCAAGATCAAAGGCGATGACGGTGGCTGCTTTGCTGCGGCCCTTGCCTCTGTTCGAAAGTGGGGCGGCGTCCTGGAGCACCCTTGGGGCAGTCATGCTTGGTCGCATTTCGGGCTGAACCTGCCAGCCCGGTCTGGCGGGTGGATCGCCGCAGATTTTGAGGGCGGCTGGACGTGTTGTGTGGAGCAGGGTCGCTACGGCCATTATGCCCGCAAACCAACTCTGTTGCTGGCTTATGGGGTGGATCTGCCAGAGCTTGACTGGGGCATAGGCGCTCCTCGGCTCGATCCAGAAGTTGTTGCCCGGATGGGTCTTAAGCGAGCGAAGCGTCTGGGTGAGGTGGGGGCCAGAGGTGGTGGGCAGAACAGCACTCCGCGCATCCATACGCCGGCGGAGTTTCGCGACCTCCTGATTTCCATGGCCAGGTCAGTGAAGCACCAGAGGATGGCCGCATGATGCCCGCCGTTCTGCGCCAGTCAGGCCCGAAATACATGCGCGACGGTGTTCTGTTCACCCCGCGCGCTGTCATAGGCCAGTGCGAGATTTGCGGCTTCGAGCATGCGCCATACGGCACCACCGAAAACGGTAAGCGGCTTCACTGGTGCCGCGACCACAATCCAGACAGGAAAGAGAAGGGGCAATGAACGCACTCGCCACACCGCGCACAGTTCTTGACCTGATTGACGAGTACGCCGAGAAGTCGGCCGCCGTCGATGCCGCAATTTCAGCATACGAGCGCGCCTGCACTGAGATCGAAAGCGCCGGGGTTGTCATGGGCACCTACGTCTCGCCTGTTTTGCGGGGCAGGGCATACGTCAATGCTCGGGATATGCAGAAGAACCTTCTGCAGTCCGGCTGGAAGGCAATCTACAATCGCCTGAACATCGACATGATCGCGTCGGCCAATGACAAGCGCCTGTTTGAGCGCACATTGGCTGATCCGCCGCCGCTCACTGCTGAAATCGTCCGCTCCACTTTCGCGCACTATTACGCCGACCCGCGAAAACACATTCTGCGCGGCCTTGCCGAAGCGTTCGCGGGCCTAGATCCCGCATACCGCTCCCACGCCAAGGTCAAGATCGGCGTCAAGGGCCTGCCCAAGCGCGTAATCCTCCATAGCGTCGGCGCCTATGGCAATGGGCACGGCAGTTATGGCCGGGACCAACTTCGCGACATCATCAATGCTTTGGCTGCATATCAAGGCAAGCCCTTGATGACCCATAAAGACGTGTCAACAATCCTGGAAGATGGCGAGGCGCTGCGCGAGGGGCGGGATGTCTGGCTGAAGCGCTATGACAACGGCAACGGCCATCTGTATTTCGGCCCGACTGCTCTGCTCGATATCAACCGTGGCCTTGCCGAGTTCTACGGCGATGTCCTGCCAGACGTAGACCCAGAGCAGCCAGAGCGCGCGCCAAGCACTGCCGTCGCCAAGGATTTGCAGTTCTATTGGACGCCGGATGCAGTTATCGCCAAGGCGCTCGAGTTCGCGCACGTTCACGACATCACTGAGTACCGTAATCCGCCTGAGCCCCAGCGCATCCTTGAGCCATCATGCGGCGATGGGCGCATCCTCGATACCATCCGTAAGTATGGCCACAAGGCCTTCGGCATCGAATACCATGCCGGACGCGCCGATCAGGCCAAGGCTAAGGGCCATAGCGTCCTAACTGCCAATTTCCTTGAATGCCCTCCGCGCGCCGAGTTCGACACGGTCGTGATGAACCCGCCGTTCTATGGTCGGCACTACGTCAAGCACGTTCGCCATGCGCTCAAATTCCTGAAGCCCGGCGGCACTCTCGTGGCGGTTCTCCCGGCCACAGCCCACTACGACCACAAAGAGCTCGAAGGCGAGTGGCGCGACCTCCCGGTCGGCAGTTTCTCAGAGGTCGGCACTAACGTACCCACGGGCCTCCTTCGCATCCGCCCCACCCCATCCCAGACAGAGAGGAATGAAGGATGAGCACGAGAGAAACTGTGAGGTCGATTTTGGAAATGACGGGTGCGGGAGAGCGTCCTTCGGTCATGGGCAAACTCTTTATCCACGCCAAGCCTAAGCCCCTGGATTGCGCCCACGACTTCCAAGGATGGCGAGCCTTCGATGATGGTAATGGCGGTGAGCAGGTCTGCACGAAATGTGGGATTGGGGCCATAGCCCACACGCTCTCGCTCGATTTCTAACCTCCCATAGAAAGCACCACAGAATGGATAGACCAGACTGGCAAACTAAGTCGCAATCCGATCTGGAAGCTGCGATTGCCGAGTTCAAGGCGGCGCTGCCCGGATGGTGGTACTCGCTTGGCGAGTGTCAGGTCAGTTGTGACGCGTCGTGCGCACCAACGGTAGAGAGCGAGCATATAGCCCTGATCACTGAGGCGGGCGATCAGTTCGACAGCGGCTTTCATGCCGACCTGCGCCAGCCATCTACACTTTCCGAGGCTCTGCGCAACGTGACGCAACAAGCCTTGACCGCCATCCGCAATCGCAAGGGAGCCTGACAATGGGCAAACGTGGACCTAAGCCAAAGAACGGCGCCCGAGAAGCCAATGGGCGCCTCTCGCGCAAAAAGGTGGATATCATGGACCAGCTCGCTCGCGACCATGACCAGCAGGAGCGCGAGACCATGCGGGCAGGGATTGAGGCGCGCCATCGGCACTATGGCTTCGACGCCAAGACGGCAAAGGACCAGATGGCCGGCACATTCGTGGGCAGGCTTGCCATGTCCGGCGAGATCACTCCTCAGCAGTACGAGGCCGCGCTTCGCTATTGCGAGGTGTACCGTGACATGCAGATCGCGGTCGGCGGGCCGAAGCCGTCCGGCGCGGTCAATCTGAACGCTACCAAGGGACTTCCGGGGCCTGAGAACGTCCAACGGGCTGCAAAGGCACTGGCAGACTGGCGAGCAACAGAGAAGGCCATCCAGGAGCGCCAGAACGAATTGCGGGGGCAGGGCGCCATCTATGCTGCGCTCGACTACTGCATCATCCGGGACGGCGAGCATGTGCATATGATCGGCTGGCTACGCGAGGGGCTGAACGCACTGGCCCGGCATTATCAGATTGGGGACAAGCGCAGGGCGGCTTGACGGTTGGGCAAATCAGTGTCATGGTTTTTACGCTGACGCGTAAAGTGTCAGAAAGAGGTCGGCCCAGCGTCGGCCTTTTTGATTCTGAGATTTGCCCGATTGGGCATCCGAGGAGCGGTTGGGACCTGAACCGTCCGCTGTGGGGCGCAAGCCGACCAAAACGGCGCAGGTGACAGGCGGGGAGAGACCCGCACAGGATTTCGCCCATATGGGCAACGACATTGAGGCGGCTCGCGGGCAAGGTTATCACCCCTGCGGACATCAGCGCCTTTTGCGTCGAGACCGACACGCGGCCCGAACTCGGCTCCCGTTTCCCGGCCTAACCCCCATCTAACAGGAGGCCGGTATGGCTGGGCTATCCATCCTCAAGCCTCGCCTCAAGCCAATGAGCCCCAAGCTCAAGACCTCAAGGCAGGTGCGAGACATGCGCTACAGCACTGATGCCTCGCTGCGTTCGATGTACAAGGTTAAGCGCTGGGCTGAGCTTCGCAGCGCCATCCTGCTTCGCGACCTATACCGCTGCCAGATGTGCGGCGTCACACTCACGCAGGGCAGAGACGATGATAGGGCTGCCCTGGTGGATCACATCATGCCAGCCAAGCTCTGCCCCGATCTGTTCTATGAGCCCTCAAACCTACAAGCCTGCTGCCGTAACTGCCATGCAAGCACATGCGCAGACGTAGAGGCGCGATACGTAGGCGATGCCGATGCCATAGCCGCGGCCAAGAGGGCGGTCAGGCCGGCAGTCTAAGGGGGGGTATCTGAAACCTTCCGAGGCGCGTTTTCTCTGGACCCACGGCGCCCTCACGTAGAGATTTTTTCCTCTGGTGGAGATCAGGGGTGCGAACCAAGGTTGAATTTCACCCATGACCGACGAGAAGACTGCCGTCGATTGGGCGGGGATTGAACGCGACTATACGCAGACGAGCCGCAGCATTCGGGAGATTGCGGGCTGGTTTCAGATCTCGGACACCGCCATTCGGAAGCGCGCGAAGGCCGAAGGCTGGAAACGCCCGGAAAAGCAGGCGAGTTCGCAACTGCAAACCACTGCGAACCTGCCGGTCGTTGAGGCCCCCAAGGAGCCGCCGAAGGTCGAGGAGGTGATCGGCCGCGGGCGCAACCTCATTGACCGCCTACTGGACGAGCTCGACGCCGAAACGCTCCACAAGGGCGAGATGGAAGTCATAATCCAAGAGAACGAGAAAGATCCAGCACGGCTTCAGGCGCTACGGCAGGCGGTATCGCTGCCGGTGAGAGCCAAGACGCTTCAGACCATTGCCCTGGCGCTCAAGACTATGGGCGAGACGGCGACGGAGCAGCCCAAGGGCAAGAAGGCGGCGAAACAATCCGCGGCCGAGGAAGCGGCGGCAACCGGCAACAAGTTTGCGCCCCGTACCGGTCCGCGCCTGGCGGTAAGCAACACCTGATGCCGAACTGGAGCACTGCCTGCCCGGATTGGGAGAGGCGGATCGTAGCTCAAGAGAGCCTGATCCCGTTCGCCCCCCTGTTCCCCAGCGAGGCGGAACACGCGCTGGCGGTGTTCAAGGCACTCAAGGTGGTGGACCTGCCGGGCAAGCCCACCTTCGGTGAGGTGTGTGACCAGTGGGTGTTCGACTACGTGGCCGCGATCTTCGGGGCCAACAACCCGGAGACAGGCGACCAGCTCATCTCCGAGTTCTTCCTGCTCATCAGCAAGAAGAACACGAAGTCCACCATCGCCGCCGGCATCATGCTCACGGCGCTCATCGTCAACTGGCGAGAGGATGAGGAGCTTCTGATCCTGGCACCGACCATCGAGGTCGCGCAGAACAGCTACAAGCCTGCGGCCTCGATGGTCCGCAATGATCCTGAGCTGGAGGAGTTGTTCCACGTTCAGGACCACATCCGAACGATCACGCATCGGGTGACGAAGGCGGCGCTCAAGGTGGTGGCCGCTGACACGGACACGGTTTCGGGCAAGAAGTCGGGCCGTATCTTGATTGACGAGCTTTGGGTGTTCGGCAAGCGCAAGGGCGCCGACACCATGTTGCAGGAAGCAACGGGCGGCATGGTTTCGAGGCCGGAAGGCTTCGTGATCTACCTCTCGACACAGAGCGACGAACCGCCGGCCGGCGTGTTCAAGGACAAACTGGACTATGCCCGCAAGGTGCGGGACGGCGAGATCGAGGACAGCCGCTTCCTACCGGTTATCTACGAGTTCCCGCAGGCCATGCTGGACAGCAAGGCTTACGAAGATCCCGACAACTTCTACGTCACAAACCCGAACCTTGGCCGCTCGGTGCGGCGGGATTGGCTGGTGAGGGAGTTCGAGAAGGCGAAAGAGGCAGGGAATGGCACTCAGACCTTCCTCGCCAAGCACCTGAACGTCGAGATCGGGCTGAACCTGCGGGCGAACCGCTGGGCCGGCGCGGACCATTGGGAAGCCGCTGCTGACAACGAACTGGCCCAGCTAGAGCATTTCGAGGCGCTGCAACGACTGCTCGAGCGCAGCGAAGTGGCTGTGGTCGGTATTGACGGCGGCGGGCTGGACGACCTTTTCGGCTTCAACGTGCTGGGGCGCGAGCCCACCGAGATCGAGGTCAAGATTGAGATTGATGGCGTGCCGCAGGTGCGCCGGATGAAGCGCTGGCTCTCTTGGTCCCATGCCTGGTGCCACAAGGATGTGCTGGAGCGGCGCAAGTCGATAGCGAACAGGCTTCGGGACATTCAGAAGGCCGGCGAGCTGACGATCCTCGATAGTCCGTTGGGCGACGTTGCCTCGATCATTGAGCACGTCACCCGCATCAAGGATATGGGCTTGCTGGGCGGGGTGGCGGTGGACGCTTCCGGCCTTGGCGAGATGGAAGACGCGCTAGACGAAATCGGTGTCACCCAAGAGGTCGGGCTGCTGGTCGCTGCCCCGCAAGGCGGATGGATGATGTCCAGCATCAAGGGCGCGGAGCGTCGGCTGGCATCGGGACTGCTCAAGCACTGTGGCGGGCCCCTAATGCAGTGGTGCGTGCCGAACCTGAAGATCGAGCCGACTGCGACGGGTGTTCGCGCCACGAAGCAGACGGCCGGGGACGCCAAGATCGACCCTGCAATGGCGCTGTTTAATTCCGTGACGCTGATGTCACGCAATCCCCAGGCACGGTCTGGGGGCTCTCTAGACGATTATCTGCGCAGTCTCACGGGGGCAGCATGAACCGAGTAAAGGCAGCGCTGCTCACCCTCCTAAAGGGGACGCCGCTTTCCATCCGAGACCCGGCCCATTGGCGGAACGGTGACGCTGACACCATCACTGGCGTTGCCATGACGGAAAGCGCTGTTCTTGGGCTCTCGACGGCATGGGCATGCGTTAACCTCCTGGTGGGCACGCAGGCATCGCTCCCGGTGATGGTTTACCGCACCGCAAAGGACGGCTCCCGCGAATTGGCGAAGGATCATCCGCTATACAGGGTGCTTCACGACAGCCCAAACAGCCAGCAAACGGCGCTCGATTTCTGGGAATTCATCTGTGCCAGCCTCGAATTGCGCGGCAACGGATATGCCCGGAAAGTCAAAAGTCAGGGCAAGGTGGTCGGTTTGGTGCCGATCTACCCCGACATTATGTCGGTTCGGCAGCTTTCCGGCGGCCGGATCGGCTATCGTTGGACGCTCGACGGCAAGTCTTGGGACGAAACCGACGAGACCGTGCTGCATATCCGCGGATTTGGCGGCAATCCGCTCGGCGGGCTGTCGACGCTGGAGTATGGGCGCAAAACCTTCGATCTGGCCACTGGCATCAATTCTGCGGCGACCACGACCTTCAAGAACGGCATGCGCCCCAATGTAGTCATTGCTTTCAAGGAATTCCTTACCCCGACGCAGCGCAAAGATGTCGAAGATGCGCTTGCTGCGAAGTATCAGGGCGCCATGAATGCCGGACGCCCATTCATCGCGGAGGGCGGGCAGACGGTTTCGACCATTTCGATGAACCCGGAAGACGCCCAGATGCTGGAGTCTCGGGCGTTCTCGGTCGAGGAAATCTGCCGGTTGTTTGGTGTGCCGCCGCATATGGTCGGGCACACAGAGAAATCGACCAGTTGGGGCACTGGCATCGAGCAGCAGACGCTTGGCTTCGTCAAATTTACGCTTCGTCGCCGCCTCAAGCGCATCGAGCAGGCACTCCAGAAGCAATTGCTCACGGCCGACGACGTGGCGCGCGGCATCACCATCGAATTCAACCTTGAAGGCCTCTTGCGCGGGGATAGCGCCGGCCGTTCGGCCTTCTACGGCTCCGCACTCAACAATGGCTGGATGACCATCAACGAAGTTCGGGCGCTTGAGAATTTGCCGCCTGTTGAAGGCGGCGAGGTGCCGCGAATGCAGTCTCAGAACATCCCCATCACCCAGGCCGGTCAACAGGAGGCCAACAATGTTGTTTAAGGACGCTGGCATCACCATGCCGCACTCCGCACCGGTTCTTGAAATCAAGGCGCTCAAGGAAACCGGCGAATTTGAGGGCTACGCCTCTACTTTTGGCGGCCAACCCGACAGCTATGGCGACATCATCGCGCCTGGCGCGTTCTCCGAGAGCCTTGCGGAGCACAAAGCTGCGGGCACCATGCCGAAAATGTTCTGGCAGCATAATCGTGACGAGCCCATCGGCAAGTGGACCTCTGCCTCAGAGGACAGCAAGGGCCTGATCATGGTCGGGCGCCTAAATATGGACGTCCAGCGTGCCCGTGAGGCGCATTCGCTCCTCAAGAATGGCGATATCGACGGCCTCTCCATCGGTTATCGCATCAAGGACAAAGGCTTCACGGTTGATCCGGAGACCGGCGTTTGGACGCTGGAGAACCTCGATCTTAAGGAAGTTTCGGTGGTCAGCATCGGCGCGAACGAAAACGCGCGCATTACCAGCGTCAAGGCGCTGAAGGCTGCCCATCAATTGACGGACAAGCTCAAAGCCGGGGACCGGCTGACTGAGCGCGAGTTTGAGACTTGGCTCAAGGGATTGGGCTTCTCGAATTCGGAGGCAGAGCGTGCCGCGCGCGTCTGTCTTAAGGGGCAGGGGGAACCTGCCGTTGCGGCTGACACCGGAACCGCATTTCTCCGCGCTCTTCTGAGCGCATAGCGGACCACCCACCCCACATAGCCAAGCGGAGAAACCAAATGGCAGACGAAAAGACCGCTGAGCAGCTTGCCAGCGAAGTGAAAACCGCGTTCCAGCAGTCGCTGGATAAGGTCAAGGAAATCGCTGAAACCGCCCTTGGCGATGCCAAGAAGTCCGGCGAGGTCGCAAACTCGGTCAAAGAACAGGCTGACGAAGCTCTGCTCAAGATGAATGCCCTGAATGAGCAGCTTTCGCAGCTCGAGCAGCGCGTTGCTGAAGGGGCAGGCGGCGGCGAAGAGCGCGCCAAGTCCTTTGGCGAGCAGTTTGCCGAAGACGAGAAGGTCAAGGCCTTCCTGGCACAGGCAAACCCGCGCGGCCGCATCGACTTCCAGGCCAAGGCGACCCTGACCTCCCTGACGACCGATGCCGCCGGTTCGGTTGGCGATGCCATCCAGAACACCCGCCTTCCCGGCATCCAGGCCCTACCGCAGCGCCGCTTGACCGTGCGCGATCTCATTTCGCCCGGCCAGATGGACGGCAGCACGCTTGAATACGTGCAGGAAACCGGCTTCACCAACAACGCCGGGATGGTGGCGGAAGGCGGCGAGAAGCCAAGTTCGGACATCAAGCTTGACCTCAAGACGACCTCGGCCAAGGTTATCGCCCACTGGATGAAGGCTTCCCGCCAGGTTCTCAGTGACATTCCGCAGCTGCGCTCGATCATCGATCAGCGCCTGCTGTACGGCCTGGCGTTCAAGGAAGAGGGGCAGTTGCTCAACGGCGATGGCACCGGACAGAACCTGCTCGGCATCATCCCGCAGGCCACTGCCTATTCCGCGCCGATCACGCTCACCAGCCCCACCAGCATCGACCTGATGCGTCTCGCCATGTTGCAGGCCGCTCTCGCGGAATACCCGGCAACCGGCCATGTGATGCATCCGACCGACTGGGCCTGGATCGAGACGCTGAAGGATGCCGGCGGCAACTATATCATCGGCAACCCGCAGGGCTCTATTGCGCCGACGCTTTGGGGCCTTCCGGTGGTGACCACGCAGGCCATTGCCGTCGACAAGTTCCTGACTGGTGCCTTCAAGCTCGGTGCCCAGGTCTTCGATCGCTGGCAGGCCCGCGTCGAAGTTGCGACTGAGAACGAAGACGACTTCATCAAGAACTTGGTGACCGTCCTCGCCGAAGAGCGCCTCGCCCTGGCTGTCTACCGCCCAGAAGCGTTCATCTACGGCGATTTCGGACGCGTTTCCTGATTGTTCGGTTGATCACGAGAGGCGGGGCATTTGCTCCGCCTTTTCTATGAACCGAAGGAGGCCATCATGGCAGAGAAAGTTACTTTCAACGTGCTGCGCCGCCACGAAGGCGACAAGCTCTATGAGGAGGGCGACAAGCGCGAGGCCGTCGCCTCCGAAGTCGCGCATCTCGTTTCCAGCGGCGTGCTGGAGAAGGCCGAGGCCCGCCCCCACAATAAGGCGGAGCCCGCACCGGCCAACAAGGCCGACCCTCTCGATCACGACAAGAACGGACGCAAGGGCGGATCCGTGAAGGCGAAGGGTTGAGCCATGCGCAGCAAGGCAGATCACAAGCGCAGCTACGCCGGTTTTGTCGGCGCCCAAGGCGGCGCGCCAACCGCCCCCGCCAACAGCGTGGCACCGACCATCACCGGCACGCCGACCGTGGGGGAAACGCTCACGGCGAACAACGGCACATGGACGGGCCGTGAAGCTCCCGCAACCTTCGCTTATCAGTGGAAGGCAGACGGGGAGAACATCGCTGGCGCGACCGCCAAGACCTACACCCTGACTGAGGCAGAGGAAGGCGAGACGATCACCGTCACTGTGACCGCCTCGAACTGGAAGGGTTCAACGTCCGCCACCAGCACCGCCACCTCGGCTGTCGCGGCTGCAGAGGAATAGGCCATGGCAAACAAGATCATCTCGCAATACGGCGACCCATCCGCCGCGCCGGCCGACGCTTACGCCCCGGTCACCAAGGCCAACGCCGACCTTCCCGGCGGAGTGTGCCGCGGGCTGCTGGTCGGCTCCCCAGGCACCGCCAATCTGCAGGAAGTCGACGGCACCATCCGCGCGAACGTCCCGCTCCAGCAGGGCTACAATCCGCTCGTCTGCAAGCAGGTCCGCACTGGCGGCACCGCCGACGACATCTGGGCGCTCTACTAGGAGCCGATCATGGCAGACATCGTCATAAAGACCCTTGGGCCGCTGTGGACGCTGGACGAGGTCAAGACGGACCTCAATGTCGAGGACGAGGCCAGCGACACGCTCATCTCCGCCTATATGGAAGCGGCGGAGCGCGCCATGCTCCGCTTCTGCAATATCAGCCTCGTCCCCTATGGCGAGGAAGCGGTGTTCAAGGTGGCCGGCTTCTTTCTCGTGCGTTCGTTCTACGACGAGCGCCAGGAGGACCCAGCAGACGATGTTCCCGCCCCTGTGCGCAAGCTCCTTTGGCCGTACCGTCGCGGGCTAGGTGCGTGAATGTTTGCCCGGTCCCTAGATCGTCGGATCACGCTTGAGCGCTTCGGCACCACACGGAACGAATGGAACGAGCCCGTGGAGGGATGGACGGAGCTAGGGGGACGCGCCGCTTCCAAACAGGACGTTTCCGATGGCGAGAAGCTGAGGGCGGCCCAAGTGGGCGGGACGATCACGACGCGCTTTCAGGTTCGCTATGACACACTTACGCGCACCATCACCGCGTCCGACCGCCTAATCTGCGAGGGCGTCGAGTACGGCATCGTCGGCACCAAGGAAATCGGCCGGCGCGAGGGCATCGAGATCACCGCCTCCCGCGCCAATGACACGCTGGTGCCGCAGTCGGAGCCAGAGCCGTGAAGACCACCGTACGTGTGGAAGGGCTACGCGAGATTGACGAGGCCCTTAGCCAGTTCACGCCAACCAAGCGGCGCGCCATCGGACGCGTTGCGCTGGACAATGCCGGCGAGATCACCGCAAGGGCCGCAAGAGCGCTTGCGCCGGTCGATGAGGGGCATCTGCGCGAAAGCATCGATGTCAGCGGCACCCTGTCACGCGCTCAGAAGGCAGAACATCGCAAGGCCGCAGAGCAGGAGCGGTTCATTGGCCCCGGCTCAATGCCTCAAGCACATCTCCGGGAGTTCGGCAGCGACGGAAGCCCGCCACATCCATTCATGCGTCCAGCCTGGGACCAGACAAAGAACGAAGTGCTCAAACGTATCTCTGACGAGCTTTGGGTCGGCATTGAAAAGGCCGTGAAGGCTAAGGCGCGCAAGGCAGCGAGAGGCGGCTAATGCAACAGGTTCTAGCCAATCTCCTGAAGACCCATGCGCCGTTGACCGCCCTAGTCGGCAGTAAGATCGATTGGGATGCTGCCCCTCAAGGTTCGACGCTCCCCTACGTGGTCATGTACGTGGTGAGCGGGGTCACCGACTACACGATGGCGGGCGCAAGCGGCTATGTCGCAACCCGCGTCCAGTTCGATTGCCGGGGCAGTTCCGCCTCTCAGGCCCGTTCGGTGGCGAACGCGGTTGCAGCCAAGCTCTCCGGCTTCTCTGGCGAGTTCGGCGGCTACCATTTCCAAGGCGTGTTCGCTGCCGGCCAGCGGACCCGCAACGACAAAGACGGCCCGACTACTTGGTTCACCGACAGCCGCGACTTCGTATTCCACTGGTCGCCTGTCACCTAGCCCTTCTGCGCGGTGGGCTCGCGCTTCCCTGACATTGTTGGAGAACACCCATGACCGACGCCAAGATTGGCTACGGCAGCAAGTATGCCATTTGGGACGCTGGCGCTGATCCGGCAGCGTTCGTTGAAGTGGCCGAAGTCATCAACATCACTCCCGGCGAAGCCACAGCCGACCGCGTTGATGCCACGCACATGCAGAGCCCCGGCCGCCGCCGCGAGTACATTAGCGGACTCATTGACAGTGGCGAGGCTAGCTTCGAAATCAACTGGATCCCCGGCTCGGATACGGACGTGATGCTCCGCGAGCTGTTCACGTCTGGGGATACGGTCGAACATCGGATCACCTTCCCTGGTGGCGTGACCGTAACCTATGACGCCTCGATCATCGGTTTCAGCAAGGCCATCCCGCTGGATGACCGCATGACCGCAACAATCACAGTCGCCATCTCCGGCGACGAAACGTGGGGCACCGCTGCGTAATGGCTAATCCGCTGCGGGGCGAGGTCGAACTACAGACCCCGGAAAAGACCTACACCATGCGGATGTCGATCAATGCGATTGTCAGCATTGAGAACCATTTCGACATGGGCATCAACCAGATCGCCGAGAAGCTGGCTGACACGCAGAGCATGCGGATCGGAAGTCTGCGGGCTATCGTTATGCATGCCCTCCGCGAGCATCACCCCGAAGTGGATGAAAATGAAGCCGGCGAGATCATCGGTCGCGCCGGCTTCGATGCCACAGCAGGGGCTATCCAGGCTGCGATGACGGCAGCCTTTCCGCAGGCAAAGGCGGACGCCGCCCGCCCTCGGAAGGCGAAGCAGGATGGGACTGGGAAAGCCTCCTGACTTCGTATGCAGCCTGCGGTTTCGACCCCGTTCCATTCGGAACGCTGACGCCGCGGCTTCTGTCCCTGCACATCGCAGGGGCGCGCGAGCGCGCTGTTCGCGAGCATAACGAGCGAATGGCGCTTGCCTGGCATACAGCCCAGCTAAACGCCTACGCCTACCACCAGCCCAAGAAGATGCCGACGCTGGAAAGTCTGCTCAAGACGGACAAGCAGCCTCCGCGGCACGCGCAGACGGCTGATGAGCAGATCGCCATCCTCAAGTCCATCCTGTCCAAACGTAAGAGGTAGCCATGGCAGCCGTTGTTGGTGCTCTTCGCGTGGATCTTGGCCTTAACTCTGCGGAGTTTGAGCAGGGGATGAACAAGGCCAAGGGCGCCATGAGCGGCCTTAGCAAGGCATTCGCTGCCCTTGGCGGCGTGGCCGTACTGGCTGGCCTCACGGACGGCATCGGTCAAGCTGTGGGGCGCATCGAGGAAACCCGCAAGTTGACTGCCCAGCTTGATCGGGCGTTGGCCAATGTCGGGAACACAGCTCAGACTAGCGGCAAGGAAGTGTCGGACTTTGCCGACCGGCTTGAGCGTTCTACCGGTCGCGCCGCTGAGGAGGTTTTGGCTGTCTCGACGAACCTCGCCACGTTCGGCTTTAGCCGGGAGGTATTCTTCGACGCCATCAAGCTGGCTGACGACATGTCGGCGGCCTGGGGCGGCGATCTCAGGCAGAACGTCGAAGGGTTGGCTCGGGCCTTGGCTGATCCCGAAAAGGGCCTCGCCATGCTGACCAAGCGTGGCATCACCTTCACCGATCAGCAGAAGGCGATGATCGACAGCTTCATGCAGGCCAATGACCTGATCGGCGCCCAGGGTGTCGTGATGGATGCGCTCAATGAGCAGGTCAAGGGCGTGGCGGCATCAGGCTTCACTGGCCTCACGGCTGCGCAGGCGCGGGCCACAATGGCGCTCGAGGAGTTTTTCGAGACTGTCGCCAATGCCATCGGGGCCAATAGCGGCCTCGAAATGTCGCTCACGGCCGTGGCTGCTGCGCTTGATTTCGTGTCGCAGAACTTCGACGTCATTGCTCGCGCCGCTGGCGTGGCCGGTGCCGCAGTCCTGACCGCTCTTGGCCCAACGATCTGGGCAGCTATAAGCGGTGCGGCTACGGCCATGTCTGCCGCCGTTGTAGGCGGATTGCGGGCGATTGCTGTGGCGGCAGCGGCGAACCCGGTGGGCCTGATTGCGGTCGCATTGGCGGCTGTGGTTTCGGCAGCGTTCCTTTTCCGCGACGAGATCAAGCAGGTTATCGGCATCGACTTTGTGGGGATCGTTCACGGCGCGGTAAACAACGTAATCGGTCTTTTCGTCGGCGCGTTCGATGCAGTCGTAGCAGGGTGGAGTCTGCTGCCCGCCGCATTCGCCGACATCTTCACCAATGCCATGAATGGCGCCATCGATATCGTGCAGAACGGCGTCAACGGCATAGTGGGCGCGCTACGCAATATACCCGGTCTTGGTGGGCTGGTTGATGCCGACCTCTCCGGGTTCAAGCGCGATCCGACTGGAGCCCTGGCTGACCTAGGCGGCGTGGTGCAGAGCGCGTTTCAATCCGGTTTCAGTCGTGACTATCTGGGGGAACTCGGCAAGGCGCTCGGATTGGTTGGTGATGAGGCGGGCTCTGCCGCCGCCGAGATCGCCGCACTCGGCACTGCGTTTGACGGTGGTGCTGGTGGCGATGGTGGCTCGGGCAGCGGCGGTGCGGCGGGCGGCGCCAAGAAGCTTGCCAATGCTGCCGACAATGCGTCGGCATCCATGCAGAACATGGGTGATATCGGCAAGTCAGTCGCATCGACACTCGCCACCGGTTTCAAGGATATCTTCAAGGCCGTGGTGACTGGGAGCGGCAACGCCATGGATGCAGTGTCGGGGCTGCTCGGAAAGCTTGGCGATCTGTTCTTAGACTATGGCTTCAATCTGCTGCTTGGTGGCTTGGGCGGCGGGCTTGGTGGCGGCGGCGGCCTCTTGGGTGGCATCGGCAAGCTCTTCGGCTTCGCGAACGGCGGCAGTTTCAAGGTTGGCGGCTCGGGCGGCATCGACAGCCAGCTTGTCGCCTTCAAGGCCAGCCCCAACGAGCATGTCAGCATCACCAAGCCGGGGCAGGAACGCGGTGGTGGTGGCGCCATCACCGTGGACGTTCGCCTTGGCGTCGAGAACGGCAACATCGTCCCTCTCGTCACTCAAGTGGCGGGTCAAGTGGCCGGCCAGCAGATCAAGGCCAACAACCGCAATCTCCCATCGTTGATGCAGGATATCCAGGTGAGGCAAGGCTGATGCCAGCTAACGCAATCGATTGGCCGGCCGCAGTTTTCCCCAGCCGCGCGCTCTTTCATCCAGAGAACCAGTCTCGCTCTGGCGGCGCGTCGCTCACCGGCTCCGAACAGGTCACGGTATCGAACTCGGGCCGGTGGCGGGCAAACCTGACGCTGCCGGTCCTGACGGAGGAGTCGGTTCTAGCCTGGCGCGCCTTCGTCTCGCTGATGGAGGGCCGCGCCGGAACGTGTCTCGTGCCGAAGTGGGAACGCTACGGCGTCCGCAACATGAACGGTCGCGAGTTCGACCAGCAGCCCGTTGCCGAGTATGGCGAGGATACCCTCAACTTCGACCTGTCGGGCTTCGCCCAGTCAGAGTTCAACCACGCACAATTGCACGTTCCTGCCGCGGCGGGGGCTACGCAGCTCCGCCTCATCATCAACGATGGGGATGGGCCGCGGCCCGGCCAGTACATCGGCATCGGGCAGCGCCTCTACATGGTGCAGTCTGCATGGCAGGAAACAGAAACAGGGCCGCTGCGTGTGCAGATATGGCCGCGCCTGCGTGCCTCTGCGGTGATGGCAGAGCGCGTGATCCTCGACCGGCCTGTGTGCCTGATGCGGTTTGCCACTGACCAGACCGGCGAGCTTGAGCTTGATATGGGCCGATGGGGCACTGCCGGCCTTGAGTTGGTCGAGGCCATCTGACCATGGGGTTCTTTCCAAGCACAGTCGCCGCGAAGATGGCGGGCAGAACTGTCGCTGCCTCGCTGTTGGTCCACATGGACTTCCGCGAAACTCCGCGCCGCTTCTGGTTCGGCTATGGCGACCTAGAGGCTGGCGGGCACACCTGGCAGGGCACTGGCGAGCTAATCCAGATCGACGGGCTTGAGATGCCCATCGGCACTGTCGCGCCGAAAGCCACGTTTACCCTGTCGGGGATCGATGCCGCGCTCGTCACACTGGCTAGGAACGCCTCAGACCGGGTGAAAGACCGCAGGGCGACTATCTACATCCAATTTTTCGACGTGACGCCTGATGACGCCTCTGTGCAGCCGTGGAGCCTCTTGGACGAGCCTTTCGCCGTGTCCTCGTGGCTGATGGACCAGATGACCTACTCGGCGCAGGGGCCGCAAGAACGCAGTATCTCGCTCACTGCGGAAAGCCTGTGGACGAACCGCCGCCGTCCGGCTCATGGCCTCTACACCGACCGCGACCAGAACAAGCGGTTTCCCGGCGACCGGGGGCTCGAGCAAGTGTCGGACCTCGTGTCCAAAACCATCCACTGGCCTGTGGTCTGATGATCCGCCCTGCTGGTGCATCAGACATTCCGGCCATCGTCGGAATGGTCGAGCGGCTGCATGCTTCGGTGAAGTCGCCGTTGCCGATGGATGCGAAGGTTTCGGCCCGGTTCCTCACTATTCTCTTGCACTCGCCTCGGATGGGCTGGGTGCGTGTCTGGGATGCAGGGCAGGGGCCAACGGGTTTCCTCGCCGCATCCATCAGCACTGCCTCCATTTCGATGCTGCCGGTTGCTGCGGAGCACGGGTGGTGGGCGGAAGGCGGCGGCGGGCTTCGGCTGCTCCGCGCCTACCTCGATTGGGCCAAAGACAGCGGATGCTTCGCGGCACGCATGTCAACTCCGCCGCACAACGAACGTGCCGCCGAAATCCTAAAGCGCAACGGCTTTGAACCGGCGGAAGTCGCCTGGGTGAAGGTTCTCTAGATGGCGATCTTTTCCACCATCGGTGCCTGGGTCACGATTGGCTTGGGTAACCTCGGCCTGTCCCTGTCTGCTGCCATGGCTGTCGGTGGCGCGGTAACGAACATCGCTATTGGCGCCGCGCTGCTCGGCGCGCAGGCGCTTATTGGCGGGGCCTTCGGCCCGAAGCCATCTACGTCCACGCCACAGGCGCAGGCCACCCTGAACCAGTCGGCCGGCGCCCGTATCCGCGGCTATGGGCGCGCGAAGCTCGGTGGAACCCGTGCGTTCTGGGAGAGCAAGGACGGACAGCTCGTGCAGGCCATTATGGTTCACTCGGGCGGCATCGACGCTTTCGAGGAATGGTGGATTGGTGACCGCATGGTGGCCCTGGATGGAGCGGGGTCTGTGGTGACTGAACCGTTTGCGGGCTGGGTGCGCTTTGAGTGGTTCTATGGGACCGACACGCAGGCAGCGAGTGCAACTCTCACTACCGCTTTTCCCTCGGTGTGGACCTCCGCCCACCAGCTCAAGGGCATTGCCTACTTCATTGCAGAATTCGCGTCCCCGTCACCAGATGTTTACCAGCAGATTTTCCCGCAAGGTAGCAACACGCAGCTTAGAACAGTGGCTCGGTTGAGCCCTGTGTATGACCCCCGCACCGGCCTCACCGCATGGTCGGACAATCCGGCCCTCTGCATCCTCGATTATCTGACGCACCCAGACGGCTATCGTCGCGCCCTCGATGACATCGACATTCCCAGCTTCATCGAGTTCGCCAACCTCTGCGATCAGGCCGTGCCTTTAGCGTCTGGCGGAACGGAGCGGCGCTATCGCCTCTGGGGCATCTATAGCCTCACCGATGATCCGCAGGACGTGCTCAACAAGATGCGCTCCGCCTGCGATGCGGAGTTCTATCAGACGGCAGAGGGCAAGATCGCTATCCGCGGCGGTAAGTGGGAGCCTCCCACCGTCACGATCCGCGACAGCGACATCCTCGCGCATTCAATGGAGCAGGGGAACAACCGCTTCTCCGCCTTTAACGACTTGAAGGTGCTGTTTACCTCGCCGTCGCACGACTACCAGACAACCGAGGCCACCGCATGGGAAGACCTTGAAGACCAGGCGGATCGGGGCGTTCTCACCTCCGACCTGCACCTTGACATGGTGCCCTCGGCCACTCAGGCGCGGCGACTGGCGAAGATCCACATCGCCAAGAGTAACCCGAGGTGGAAGGGCACCATCGTTGCCAACCTCTCCGCACTGAACGCCCTTGGAGAGCGGACTGTGCGCGTCGTTTTGCCCGAGTTGGGCATCGATGATGCCTTCTTCGTCGCTGGCTTCAGCATCAAGCCCGACCTGACGGGCGTAGAGATCAGCGTCATGTCGATCTCCGAAGAGAGCTACACTTGGACCACGGCAGAGGAAGGCGAGAGCCCGCCGCCGCCACAAGACACCCGACCCGACCTCACGCTTCCGGTGCCCGACATCCTGTCTCTGGAACAGGATGACCGGGACGATGGCCCTTATGTTGAGGTCACCGTGGCAGAGCCGGGGCGAACGGGCCTCACCCTTCAGGCGCAAGTCCGCATCGGCGCCGGTTCAATCTGGCAACCGATGAACAACGCAGACAATGATCTGGACGCCGAATTCGGCCCGACCGTCGCGGGGCTTCATCAGGTCCGCGTCCGCTGGGTTGGCCCGCTTTCTACGGCCGGCAACTGGTCGGACCTAGAAGACATCGAAGTCACCTGACGCAACGCGCGTCCCTTCACCAAAAATGGTCCTACTACGGCTCGCTTCGGCGGGCCTTTTTCTTGAGGCTTGCACATGGCGCTCAGCGATATCGTCAACACCATTTTCCGCGAGTTCAAGCGGTACACCGGCGACGGCCTGCCCGGCGAGCCGACTGGCGCGCCTCTTCCTGTCGGTGATCCGCAGAGCGGCCCTTACAACCCCAAAAAGTCCGAACTGCGCTCCGCCTTCCTGAGCATCTTGGAAGGTCTGGACGAGCTAAGCGCCGAAGCTGAGGAGAGGCTTGACGACTTCCTGCGCCGCTACCTCGGAGCGCTAGCCGACGATGCGGCTGCTACGGCTGCCGCTGGTACGCCGTTTGAAGGGCAGATCTATTTCAACACCACCACTGGCTCGCTGCGGGTCTGGCACTCTTCCGCATGGCAAGATTTCAGTTTCTCTCTTGCGGATGGCGCAGCGACACGCGCGAAGCTCGACCCCAACCTCAGCAAGTCCCTCACCAGATCAGTGTTTGAGTTCGGCGCTGTTGACCCAACGGGCACAGCGGACTGCTCAGCCGCGTTTCAGGCGGCAGCAGATGCCGGCGGAGACATCTTCATCCCGCCTGGCACGTATCGGCTGAATAGCACCCTCACTATCAGCCAGCACAACACGCGGCTAATCGGTGCCGGTAACGGCAGCACGATCCTGCGCACCTACTCGACGGGTCACGGCATCAGCGTCGCAGCCAACTTGCTTTACGTGGAGATGCACGACTTCCGGCTGCTGCGCGGTAACACTCCGACATCGAACGCCCAAAACGGCATCCACACCACAGACCTCGTTGAGCGCATGAAGCTGTTCAATGTGAACAGCGAGGGTCATTGGCACGGCTTCCGTCTCTGTCCTACCAGCTATTCCAAGTTGGAGAATTGCTTTGCAGCCAACTGTTATGGCGATGGCTATCGGGTCAGCAATGAAGAGATGGTCAATCGCGGCCTTCAATGGGAGATTGAACGCTGCTTCGCCCAAACCTGCAATGGTTGGGGTATTCACTATGTCAGCCGATACGGCAGTTCTGCTGTGGTCGGTCCGCTCATTAGCTGGTGGAGCTATGCCAACAAGGCTGGCGGCGTCTTCTATGACGGTGCCGCCTCCACGCCGATCAATGGCGTCCGCGTATTTGGCGGCTTCTCCGGCGAGGAGGGCGGTGACAGCCTCTTCATCAACACCTTCGGTACCGTAGAGTTCACGGTGGACGGTTTCGCAGCCGAGATCAACGGCACGTCTGATTGCGGGGTGGATTATTCGACGCCAGCGCCCGGCACAGGTAGGGGCATAACTGTCACCGCGAACAACACGGCAGGGCGCATTATTGCGGCTCACGTCATGAACAATAGCTACTCTGGCATTGTGAGCGGTTGCCCAAGAGTCACGATCACGGGGTGCAACGTCCGGGGCAATGGTTCTCAGGGAGTGGCAGGCGAGGTCTTCGGTGTTTACGTAGACGGGCGCGCCACAATCGTTGGCAACTCGATCCTTGGGCATAACAAGACCGGCGGGTTCGGCATCTACTACAACACAGACAATCAAGTTATCGTGGGCAACGACGTGAGCGAGGGGAACACGGTCCCAATCGGAGGCGTCGGGACTACTAACTCGATCATTCGCGACAATCTTGGGAGCAACGTTTATGCCCCCTTCGACAGTGGCTGGACGGCGGGTACTGGCACGCCGCTGAAGGATGCGTGGGCGGCCTATGCCGGGCAGACGCACGGCGGCACCTACAGTCAAGGAGCGATCCAGGGGCTGGATAATGCCGTGGTGAACAGCAATCGGAGGTTGCTTGCCGTTGAGCAGGCCATGAGGAAGGCAAAGCTCATCAATTAGTCGCGGGCGCATTGCCGTCACCCCCTTTTCAGGTTAATGAAAAGCGGGTGACGGTGCGGTAAGGGCGCATGAACAAAAGAAACTCGGCTATCGACGGCTTGCGGGGCATTGCCGCTCTAGCCGTCGTTTTCTATCACAGCATCCTTGTAAACGGCGGAGCGATTGTAACGGAGGTTCTGCATCCTCCGGTGCAGGAGCTTTCAAGCCTGAGAGCGGTTCTGACCAAGATCGCGTTGTTCATCTTCAACGGTGAGAATGCCGTCTATGTTTTCTTCGTTCTGAGTGGCTTGGTGCTGAGTGCGTCCCTGCAGCGGAAGCCTGTCACTGGGGCAGTGGTCGTCGCTTTCGTGATCAAGCGCGCCTTCCGAATATACCCAGCCTTGATTGTGTGCCTTGCCCTCATGCACCTATTGTCGGTGATGGTTCTCGCTCGCGGCGGCAGCTTTGCCGGGTTTGGCGGTTGGGTGGCTGCATCTAGGCTAGACCTCATCATCTCCAACGCGCTCCTAACGGAGATTACCGTTCACGGGGCTTCGTGGACACTCCAAGCGGAAGTCCTCGCGGTTCCGTTCATTTTGGTTGGAGCGATACTGGCCCAAAAGTTGGGGCCTGCAGGACTAGTCCTGGCTCTCGCATATTCGCTCGCAGCTTGGCAAAGCGACTACCTCGTATTCGGCTCAAAGATGCTTGCGCCGACGCTGCCTGCGTTCTTTCTCGGGATGATGCTGGCCGATCCATCGAGCCGCGAGTGGTTCAGGAAAATCCCGTCAGCGAGCCTGCCAATAACCGTGACATTGTTCATGTTCGGGCGTCTTTTCATACCCATGACGACGGACATGGGTATCTTGGCGCAGGCCCTATTAGCAACTCTGCTCGTTGGGCAGATTTACCACGGGAAGAGGGATGGCTGGCTATCCGACGCCCTAACCAGCAGGCCTGTGCAGCTTCTAGGCAGGGTCAGCTATAGTTTCTACCTGTTTGCTGTGCCGGTGATGTGGATAGGGGTGGCGGCGCTCATCCCAACAGGGCTGCTTGAATCCCGCCCGCTGGAGGTGGGATTGGCACTAGGGTTCGCGACAACTGTGGCAACCATCCCTGTGGCTATCGCGGGGGAGCGAACGGTTGAGCGCTGGGGCATCTGGATCGGCAGCGCCCTGGCGCGCGCGGTCGTCGGCGCGAAGTGGCTCTATCCTCTCGGTCGGTCTAGTAGAGCGCTTGCGGAGCCCCGCACTTGACGCCTAGCTAGGGCCACTTCCTGCGACCACTGTTGGAAAGCAAGCGCGGAGAGGTCGCCATGCCTGACGACTGGGAAGACGAAGACGTGCCGGATGGAGAAGACCCGAAGGACGCTCCGGTCATCATCTGGATCAAGAAAGAAGACGACCCCTGCCAAACGTGATGGAAGCCGTCTCGCCCCTGCTCTAGAGGCAGCGGATCGCCACGTCTTCGTTGTACTCTTCGACCGTCATAGGGCGGTACTGCCACTCGCCCTTGATCTTGCGGCCCCACATGCGTTCGCCTGAAGGCCCGTCCACGGCGTGCCATTCCGACTCCGGTAACGTGCCGCCGATGTAGGCGACAAGTCCGGCTATAGCGAGCATCGGCAGAACGATGAGCAAGGTTTCTATGGCGCGGATCATAGCGGCAAATTCTGTCTGCGCCTAGCCGCCCACCAACACCACCCCATCCAACACATAGAGGTTGTCCGTGCCCGCGAGAGCGCTGGCACCACTAATATCCGAGCTTATCAACTGAACACAAATAGCCCGCGTCGGCGGGTTTTTCTTTGCCCTTGCTCAGGGCCTTTCACCACATCAGGAGTAAAGCCAAATGGGTATGAGCCTATCCATGGGATTGGGGCTGAGTGCCATACGGAGAACGGGAGGGGGTATCGACCTCGACGCCTTCATGGCTGCGCAGTCGGATGGGCTGTGGTTCGACTTCACCAAGACCGACCGGCTGTTTCAGGAGAACACCGGACCAACCCCGGCCAATGATCCGGGGGAGGTGATCGGGCTGGCGATGAGCCAGCGGGCTTGGAATGGCAAGACGCTGGCGG
>JAEWBN010000005.1 GCA_023391095.1 Pseudomonadota bacterium | reverse complement strand
GATGCCGTTGGCCATGGAGTCCATGAGCTGGTTAAGATCGCCAGCGCGGCTGTTGAGACCCTGTGCGGTGAAGAAGTTGGTCGGGTTGTCCAGAGCCGAGTTCACCTTGTTGCCAGTCGCAAGGCGGTTCTGAGTGGCGGCCATCATGTCTGCAGTGCCCTTGAGCGACAGCAGGTTGGAACGCACGGCTTTGGAGAGCGAGATATCAGCCATTTATGGCAGTCCTTTTCTAGGATTACGCAAACTAACACGCCTCTTCCTGAGGCAGGGCGATCCTCATCCGGCAGGCAATAAAGAAGCGTTAAATGGCTGCCGAAATATTGGGCAATTAGCGGCGCGTATTTACTGACTAAAAATGCAAAAACCCCGGATATCCGGGGTTCGAGGAAAGTGCGTGTCCAACAGGCAGCAGCAAGCCGTTAACTAAGCCAGGAGGTCCTTCAAGCGGGCTTCCGATTCCTGGGGGATTTCGGCTGCCCCAATGCGCCGAAAAAGCTCGTCCAGGCTTTGCGGCGTTGGGGGGAGGGCGCCGGCTAATACGGCTGCGGCGAAGTTTGACGCCCCACTGCGCAAGGTTTCCGGTTCCGCGTCCGGCGCAGATTTCTGGGAGGTGCCATTTCGCTGCGGGCTCCGATCGCCCGGGCGGGAACCGGCTGCGGCCTGCTGGGTGCTGTCATGCAGGATGGTGCGTTCGCCGGTCGACGGACGATACCGGTTTTCGCTCAGTGCCGCGCCACCAGCAGTCACGGGCTCAATGGCAAGATTGCCGATCATGTCATCCCCCGAAATAGACCAATTCCGGGGGCATCCTAGTTGGAGCTCGTTACGTCGAGCTAAGTAAAACGGGCAGCATTTATCTCAAATTTTGGCTTATAGCGCCCGGTTGACTGCAATGCCGCGCGCCGATGCTGCCGGGTCAGCTGCGATCTGTCCTGCTGCGCCATAGGTCCTGGCGCGGTTCTGCTGGCCGGCGATGCGGGCGACATCTGTCAGAACGTCTTCGGTCACAGACTTGGCCGTAGCCAGCACGCGCAGGTTCTCCGCCATCTGCGTGGCAAGGCTTTCGTGCCCCGCCTTGAGACGTTCGATTGCGGCCGGTGCCTGCTGGGCGAGACGCGCGCTCTGGCGCTGTACGGCACGGGCGAGGCCAACATAGTCCTGTGCAAGCCGCGTCTTGTCGGGCGTCAGCTGCGCGGCCTGGCGCATATGGCCGGCGCGCAGGAGAGTGGTTTCCTGGTTCATGATGTCCACCAGCGCGGAGAGAGCGGCTTCGGCCTGACCGCAAAGGTCGGCGGCCGGCAGGGAATCGAGTGATGCAATGCGGGCTGCAGCGGTCATTTTGTGTAGGCTCCGTAGGGGGCGTTCTTGAGGGATTGAGTGTTGCTGGAGGCCTCCTGGAGAGCCAGGAGGTCGCCCATGATCTGATCGGCAATTCCCAGGCCGCCATTTGCAGCCATGGCCGATGCGAGTTGTTCGGCTTGCATGCCGCGCCAGGTTTCTTCGCCAAAACCGCCGCCGAAGCTCTCCGAGTCCGTCTTGACGGAGGAGAACATCTGCTTGGTCAGCATGCCCAGGAATACGCCTTCAAGTTCTTCGGCTTGCCGGCGGAGGGACTGCAACTGCGTGGCGCCGGCTGGCGAGATGATTGAAGCAGCGTTCATTACATCACCTCGATTTCGGCCTGGAGGGCGCCGGTGGCCTTGATGGCCTGGAGAATAGCGATGAGGTCGCGGGGAGAGATGCCTAGGGCATTCAGCCCGTCCACCAACTGCTGCAATGTCACGGACTCAGGGACGACCTGGAGTGCTGTGTCGGTCTGGTTGACGTTGAGAGTGGTGTTGGGCTCGACGGCGGTCTGGCCCAGGCTGAGCGGATTGGGCTGAACCACTGTCGGATCCTCGGCGATGGTGACGGTCAGGTTCGACTGAGCCACGGCGACGCTTGAGACCCGCACGTCCTTGCCCATGACGATGATGCCGGAATTTTCGTCGATTACGATCTTGGCGGTCTGATCGGTCTGGACAATCAACTGCTCGATATCGGTGAGAAGATCGACAATGTTGCCGTTGAAGTTACGCGGCAGTGTCAGGCGAACGGTCGCCGGGTCTTCCGGCACCGCCGTGGGGACGCCGATGAAGTCGTTGACGGCCAGAGCAATGCGACGCGCCGTGGTCAGATCCGGATTGCGCAGGGCCAGGCGCAGCGACGTCTGGGAGCCGAGGTGGAACTCGATCTCGCGCTCGATCAGGGCGCCCGAGGAAATCCGTCCGGTTGTGGGGACGCCGGAAATAATGGAGGCCGCGTCCCCTTCCGCCTTGAAGCCATTGATGCTGACCGGGCCCTGAGCCAGCGCATAAACTTCACCGTCGGCGCCCAGCAGGGGCGTGACCAGCAGGGTGCCACCCTGGAGACTGTCGGCATCGCCAAGCGCGGCCACCGAGACGTCCATGCGGGAGCCTTGCGTGGCGAAGGGGGGCAGGTTGGCGGTGACCATGACAGCCGCCACATTGGCGGTACGGACATTCTCGCCCTGCGTGTTGACGCCCAGGCGCTCCAGCATTGCCTGAAGGGACTGTTTGGTGAAGGGCGAGTTGTTGAGGCTATCGCCCGTTCCGTTCAGGCCCACCACAAGTCCATAGCCCACGAGCTGGTTCTCGCGGATGCCTTCCATGTCGACGATGTCCTTGATGCGCGCCGGGGCCGCCTGAACATTGGCCAGGGGCACCAAGGTCAGCGCCAGGCTGAGCGTGGCGGCTATGCAGGTTCGAAACAGGCGGTTTGGCATCGCAGTCCCCGACTTGACGTCACGCCATCCCCATGGCGCAACTTTCAGGGTCTCCATTGCGAGAAGCGTGCCAATTGTGAGAAAGCGTGAAGATCAGGCGGAAATCGGCGTGTTTCGGGATGTTTGTCCGCGTTGCCAGCCCGGGCCATTTGCGGGGTCGGCAATTCCTGCAGGGCGGATTAAGGACTTGTTAACCTGCGGCGGCAGATTTTGCCGATGTCTCGCTGATGAACCTGAGTCTCTCCGTGCGCATTGATGCCACCAATCGAAGCACTGGTGTTGCAGGCCGCGGTCCAGCCGGAAAGGTTGGATCTGGCCCTGCCTTCGTGCCCGCCGGCATGGATGGCCCGGCGCGCGCCAACGCTGCAACGCCGGTAGCGCCGGCGACCGAGCTCAATGCAATCCTCGCCCTTCAGGCCGTCGGCGACTTCCGTGAAAGCCGTCGGCGCACGAGGGAGCGCGGTGCGACCCTGCTTGATCTGCTCGAAGCCATGAAGGCCGACCTTCTAGTGGGACGGGTTTCCCCAGAGCGGCTCAGCGCCATGGCGGGGCAATTGGCGCAGTTGCGCGAGCGGGTCGATCCAAATCTCGATGCTGTCGTCGATGAGATTGAATTGCGCGTCCTAGTTGAACTCGCAAAGCATGGTCGTTTCCCCGACGCAAAGTAACGGCGCAAGTAACGCCATCACTTTATTGTCACTCCAAGAAAATGTGTGTGCGCCGCGCGCGGGCTGGCGTGTTAAGGAGCCTCGCGTTGCGCGCTTGCTCCGTAGAGACGAGGCGCATATATAGGCCGCCAAGGGTGCATTGGAGTTGAGTCTGCTAATGTCTTCGGTTGAAGTTACGGACTATCGCCCCAGCGAGGACGAGCCGTTTATGAACCCGCGCCAGCGGGAATATTTCCGTGGCAAACTCAATGCCTGGAAAGACGAAATCCTGCGTGAGAGCCGGGAAACGCTCGAAAACCTCCAGGAAGAGAGCCAGAACCATCCGGACATGGCCGACCGCGCCAGCTCTGAGAGCGACCGTTCTCTGGAATTGCGGACGCGTGACCGTCAGCGCAAGCTGATTGCCAAGATCGACGCAGCCCTCAAGCGCATTGACGATGGGACCTACGGCTATTGCGAGGAAACGGGCGATCCAATCGGTATTGCCCGGCTCGACGCCCGCCCAATTGCCACGCTCAGCCTGGAAGCGCAGGAGCTGCATGAGCGGCGCGAAAAGGTTTATCGCGACGAGTGATTTGCACTTGTACGGAATATGAAAAAGCCCGCAGTGATGCGGGCTTTTTTGTTTCCGGGTTAGTTGCCGCCGCTCCGCTCGACGTTCCGGTCATAGACCGCCTGGATTTCGGGGGTCATGATTTCGTCGAAGGCTTCGACGCCCATTACGGGTCGAATCTCGATTTCGCTGTCGGTGAACATCGGATTTGGGCACCGCTTCACCCACTCGACCGCCTCATCCATATCGCGGACTTCCCAGATCCAGTAACCGGCAACCAGTTCTTTGGTTTCGGCGAAGGGCCCGTCGATCACCGAGCGGTCCGAGCCGCTGAACCGCACCCGCTTGCCGAAGGACGAGGGGCGCAATCCATCCCCTCCAAGCATGATGCCGGCATTGATCAACTGCTCATTATAGTTCGTCATGGCCTCAAGCAGCTCCGTCGTGGGCATCCGGCCCTGCTCGCTGTCCTGGGTGGCTTTGACAAAAACGACGACACGCATTTTTTCGATCTCCAATCGGAAGGCAGAATTGCACTTCTCTGCGGCCGACGAGTCGGCCGCCGGGTATTCGACGTTTTATTTTCTGTCCGGCGTTTTCGATCAGACATCGTCTGGTGGCTCGCCGGGGAAAGTGATTCCGGTTCTGGGACTAACCCCTTGGTTGAAAAGCCTTTCAGCTAACCGCCGTATCGGCTTTTAAGGTGCACCTTGAAGTGATCGGCATTCAGAGGCTCACCCGTTGCGCGCGTGATCAGGTCCGGCGTGGAGTAGCGGGAGGCCTGCGTCCACACCTTGTCGGAACGCCACTGGTTGATCGCTCCGAACTCTCCGTGGCGCATCTGATCGGCCATGTCGGGGATATCCCTGCGCATTGCGTCGCCCAGTTGTGCGGCGATCATGGCGCCGAGGGTGTAGCTGGGAAAGTAGCCAAAGGCGCCACCCGGCCAGTGGACGTCCTGCATCGGCCCGTCCTTGGGATTGTCGATTGTGGAAAGGCCCAGATATTCGGTCATCCGGGCGTCCCAGGCCTCGGGGATGTCCCGAACCTGGAGCTTGCCGGAGACGAGATCCTTTTCCAGCTCGTAGCGGAGGATGACGTGAAGCGGATACGTCACCTCGTCTGCGTCCACCCGGATAAGGCCGCGCTCAACGAAATTGACCTCGTTCAGAATGTCGGCAACGTCCCAGCCGGGGATGGCATCGGGGCCGAGATGATCGTGCACTAGCGGGAGCAGGAATTCCCAGAACTCGGCGCTGCGGGCCAGCTGCATCTCGACAAATAGGCTCTGGCTCTCATGCATGCCCATGCCGCGCGCCTTGCCGAGGGGCCAGTGGCTCCACTCCTTGGGCAGGCCCTGTTCATAGAGTGCGTGCCCGGTTTCGTGCAGCACGCCCATCAGGGAGGACAAAAACTCGTCGGTCCGGTAGCGCGTCGTCATCCTGACGTCAGATGGGACGCCGCCGCAGAAGGGGTGATGGGACACGGCAAGAGAGCCGTGCTCGAAGTCGAATCCCACGGCGCGCATGGCAGCGAGGCCCAGTTCGCGCTGGCGTTCAATGGGGTAGGGGCCATTGAGGCTTTTGCGCGGGCGGCGGGACAGCCGCTCTTCCTGCACCGCGAGGGCCTGCGGGACAAAGTCCTTGAGGAAAGCCTTGAGATCGGCAAATGTCGCATCGATGTCGGCGACGCGATTGCCCGGATCGTATTGGTCCATCAGGGCATCATACGCGCCGAGGCCGGTGGCAGCTGACCGCAGGGCAGCCTCTTCCCGTACGAGGTCGACCACTCCTTCAAGCGACGGGCGGAACGCGGCCCAGTCCCCCTTGCTCCGCAGCTCGCGCCAAAGCTGTTCCGACCGCATGGTGGCGGCCGTACGCCGCTCCACGAATTCCGTGGGCAGGCATGTGGCGTTGACGTAAGCGCGCTCGAATTCGTCGAGTGCGAGCTGCTGATCCGGCGTCAGGCTCTCATCGCGAGCAGCGCCGATCCAGTCTGCAATTTCGGGCGCGGTGGCCTGGGCGTGGTACATCCCGGCGAGATTGGACATGGCCTCGGCGCGTTTGTCGCCGCCGCCAGGCGCCATATGGGTGGCCTCGTCAGCACCCAAGATGGAAAGGGCGTGTTCGAGCGCTTCGAGGCGCCGGCCCAGCTCGTCAAGTTTTTGAAAGGTCATGGTCGCTCCACGTGTGTTCCAAAGCTGTTCCACACGCGCGAAGGACGATCAAGACTTGTCGGTGGGTCCCGACTTCTTGTCCCGCGCATAGCCAGCGCCGGCCAAGGCGCAGCCCAGGAAAGCCCCCAGCGCAATTCCCAACCCGTAATTGTCGAGCGTAATGCCCAGAGCGATGGCGCATCCGACGCCGATCGCGACTGCAGAGCCAATGTTCATTTCAGCCTCCTTTTTTCACAAAAGGCTGCGCGCCGGAGAAATGTTCCGCCGGAAAGGGGAAAGGCGCAGCCCGGGGGGAGCTGCGCCTTGGGAAAGATCCAACCGCTTCTGCGGCGGGATCGTGTCGGTCCTTCTGGACCGACCGGGGAATGCGGTGGCGTCCAACGGGGGAGCTGACGCCGCCGAAAGGAGGGGCCTAGAAGGGCAGGATGGCGTCAAGCACCTGCTGACCGTAGCGGGACTGCTGCACATCGGTGATCTGCCCGCGACCGCCGTAGGAGATGCGCGCCTCGGCAATCTTGGACGACTGGATCGTATTGTTCGCCTGAATGTCGGAGGGGCGCACGATGCCGGCGACGATGAGGTCGCGGACTTCGAAGTTCACGCGCACTTCCTGGCGGCCTTCGATCACCAGGTTGCCGTTGGGCAGAACCTGGGTGATCACGGCGGCGACGGAGGTTTCCAGGGATTCCTTGCGGTTCACCGAACCGTTGCCGGAGTCCTTGATGCCGGAATTGAAGTCGATGGCGGCCGAAGGATCGATCGTCCCGTTGCCGATAGCGACGCCGCCAACGGCAGCGCCGAGGATGCCGCCCATGCCGGCCGAGTTCGTGGAGTTACGGGCGCGCTGGGTGGTGTTGTTGATCTGTGCACTGTCGTCGATGGTGACGAGGACGGTCAGGATGTCGCCAACGCGATGGGCACGCTCGTCCTTGAAAAAGCCGCGGGCAGAAGTGCGGTAAAGCGAATTGGCCTGATACGTATCGGCAATCGGCTCGGGCATGGGCATCCGCACCGGCTGGTAGCCCGCCGTGGTGGTGGGGTCGGCGATCGGCGTGAGCACCGGCGCGTTACCGACGCTGGCGAGGCGGTCCATGGTGTTGCAGCCTGCGAGCAGTGCGGTCAGGGTCAGCAGGGTGGCGATCTTTGCGAGGTTCATTTGTCCTGCTCCTAGAGGCCGGCGGTGGTGACGGGGGCGGCGGAAATCTCCACGACGCCGGGTGCGACTGCGACCGCGCTGATGACGCGACGCGAAACGAGATTGAGGACCTGGAGCGGTGCGCCCTTGGCGGCGCCGGTCACGGCCTGGCCCTTGACAGTCAGGGTCATCGGACCCTGACGGAAGTAGATGGTGACAAGTTCATTTTTGGAGACGGCCAGCGGCACGCCCACATCATTGGCGCGCAGCAGCATGCCGTCGCGGCTCTGCCGGTTGAGAGCCATGCCGATCAGCTGATCCACGGAGGGGATACCCTGCGCGTCCGCCTGCCAGACCGGCACAGGCCGCATGACGATGTGATCTTCGCGCAGCACGGTGCCAGCGGGGAGGGCCGCGGCCAGATGCGGCGCGTCCACGGTGAGAGCGATCGTGCCGCTTACGTCAATTCTGCGGTCCACGCCGGCAATGGTGAAGCTTGCCGAGAAAGTGCCATTGCCCGGGAGGTAGCGAAGGACCTGGAGATGGGCGGGGACCTGTACCGATGCGGCGGCCACGGGCTCGATCGTGCTGGTGAAATTGACCTGAGCATCCATGCCGCCGGAAAGAATGCCGCGGGCCCGCAGGTCTTGTGCGATCAGCGCCGCCAGCATGTCCTGATCCACCTGGACCGATGCCCTGGACACGCGGACGCTGGATACCCCGTTGAGCGAAAAATCCGAAAGACCGATCCGAGAGGTGGCCTGGCGAATGGCTGCCAGATCGACATTACCGGTGGTGCCGGGCTGCGGAGCACGAAACAGCGGCAGCTCTGCCAGCGGGCCGGCGTCGTCGAACATGTCGCCGACGGTCACGATGGCGTCCGAAACCACGACATCTGCACGCAGCAGGGGCGCGGCGAAGGCACAGCTGACCGACAGGGCCAGTGCCAGAGTTGCAAGGAGCGGGCGCTTGATCATCCTCGATCTCCCTAGCGAAGCTGGCTCGTGGCCTGCATCATCTGGTCGGCACCCGAGATGATCCGCGCGTTCATCTCATAGGCGCGCTGGGCGGCGATCAGGTCGGCGATTTCGGTCACCGAGTTGACGTTGGCCATTTCCAGATAGTTCTGCAGCAGATTGCCGGTGCCGTCGGCATTGGGAACGCTGACCTGAGCCGGGCCGCTGGCGGCGGTTTCGAGGAACAGATTGTCCCCCATGGACTCGAGGCCGGACTTGTTGACGAAACGGGCGAGCTGGAGCTGACCAAGCTGGGTCGGGACGGAGTCGGTGCCGATAAAGGCTTCGACCGTGCCGTCGGCGGAAATGGAGACACCGCGGGCGTCGCCCGGGATCGTGATGCCCGGGCTGATCGGGTAGCCCTGAGAGTCGACGATCTGACCTTCAGCATCGCGTTCGAACGAACCGTCGCGCGTATAGGCCGTGCGGCCATCGGGAAGGTCGACCATGAAGAAACCTTCGCCGCGGATGGCAACATCCAGCTCGCGCTCGGTCATGTTCACATTGCCCTGGCTCATGACGCGGGGCGACGCCACCGTGCGCACGCCCGAGCCGATTTCGAGGCCCGCCGGAACCATGGTGCCCTGTTCGGATGTCTGCGCACCGGCGCGGGTCACCTGCTGGTAAAGCAGGTCCTGGAATTCTGCGCGCTGCCGCTTGAAGCCGGTGGTGCGCATGTTGGCGATGTTATTGGAGATGACTTCGACATTGCGTTCCTGGGCGCTCATGCCGGTCGATGCGATATAAAGAGCTTTCATGGCATTATCCCCTTGGATCAGGCGTTCGCGTCGCCGAGGCGCTGAATGGCGCTGCGGCGCAGATCATCCTGCCGCTCGGACAGGGATGCGATGGACTGGTACGCGTTGGTGACGCGGATCATTTCGGCCATTTCGGCGACGCCCGAGACATTGGAGCGCTCGATGAAACCCTGCATGACGCGCGTATTGGTTGCGGCGACCGGTGTGCCACCGGCATAAAGATTGGCGCCCTCGCGGCTTAGTTCCTGCGCATTGGCAAATTCGACAAGACGCAGCTGCCCCTTGGGGCCGGCGCTAGTCGAGATGGCTCCATCGGCGCCGATGGTAATGCCGGTCTCTTCCGGCCCAAACTGGATCGGGCCGCCAGTCCCGAGGACCGGGTTGCCGGACATGTCGACCAGCATGCCGTTGCTGTTGATCTGGAATGCACCAGAGCGGGTCCAGCGTTCGCCGCCGGCCGTCTGCACGGCAAAGAAGCCTTCCCCATTCAGGGCGACGTCGAGGTCGTTGCCGGTCTGGAGCATGGCGCCAGCAGAAAGGTCGTGTACGGTCGCCCAATCCTGGACGTAGGAGAGAGGCTGGTCGAGGTTCGGGAAGGTTTGGTCCCGTGCGACGGGCATCACATATTCTTCGAACAGCAGCTGTTCGGCTTTGAAGCCAGTGGTGTTGATGTTGGCCACGTTGTTGGCCACGACATCGAGCTGCCGCTGGAGGGCGATCTGCCTGCTTAAGCTTATGAGCTGTGCGTTCTCGATCATTGCGATCCCCGTCTGGTCCCCGAGGCGCCAACTTCCCCAAGCCGGGGCCTCGCCATTTACTTTGCAGAAACCATGCCAAGGTCGTTATTATAGTAAAATCAATGCTTTAGTTGCGCGGTTTTGGTAGCGAAGGGTAAGCCTTGCCGGCTCTTGCGGCAAAAGATGCCCGGCAAAAATTGCCGGTTCGGGTGCAATTGTAACTTTTCGTTAACCAAGTCAGCCTTAGCTGGGCAGGCGCCGGAATCGTCCGGATTTGCTTGGGTTTGTGGGGCCGCTCATGGCTGCGGAAGCGGAAGTCGGAAACGAGGCGTCGGCCAAAAAGGGCATTCCCAAGCTCTTCATCATTATTGGTGCCGCAGCGGCCGTCGTCCTGATCGCCGGGGCTGGCCTTTTCTTTTTCCTGTCGTCCTCGGGCAGCGCTGAGACGGCAGCCACCGAAGAGCACGCGGCAAGCGCGGCGGGGCATGACACTTTTATCTTCAATCTCCAGCCCATGATGGTGAACCTCAACAGTGACGGTGAGACGCCCGCCTTCATGAAGCTCACCGTGGCTCTGGAAGTGGAAGACGAAGCCATGATGGCGGAGATCCAGCCGCGGCTCGCCAAGGTCATCGATTCTTTCCAGGTCTATATGCGCGAGCTTCGCCGCAGCGACCTTGAAGGTTCGGCTGGCATATACCGGCTCAAGGAAGAATTGCTGCGCCGCGTGAACCTGGCGATCTATCCGGCACACGTGCAGTCCATACTGTTCAAAGAAATTCTGGTGCAGTGATGGCTGGGCCCAGCGACCAGGACAAGCTGAGCGATGACTGGGGCCTCGATGATATCGGGGCCGCCAATTTTGATGTCTCTGCTGACGAAAGCGAGATGAGCGAGGAAGATCGCGCCGCGGCTGCGGCTGCCGAGTGGGCGGCCATGCTCGAGGGCACGGATGGCGATGGCGATGGTGGCGCTGATCGCGTGCTCAATCAGGACGAGATCGACAGCCTATTAGGGTTCGACGCGAGTGCAGGCAGCAATGTCGAGCTCACCGGCGTTCAGGCTCTGATCAACTCGGCGCTCGTGTCCTACGAACGCCTGCCGATGCTCGAAATCGTCTTCGACCGGCTGGTCCGGCTGGCGACGACGTCGCTGCGTAATTTTACGTCAGACAATGTCGAAGTGACCATGGACTCCATATCCTCGGTCCGCTTTGGCGACTATCTCAATTCTATTCCACTTCCGGCCATCCTGTCCGTCATCAAGGCCGAGGAATGGGACAATTACGGCCTGCTCACCGTCGATTCCAACCTCATCTACTCGATGATCGACGTGCTTTTGGGTGGCCGTCGCGTGGGCGGCAACATCCGTGTCGAGGGTCGGCCCTATACAACCATCGAAATGGCGCTGGCGCGTCGGCTGATCGAGGTCATCCTGGATGACACGCATCGCGCCTTCGACCCCGTGACGCAGATCAACTTCAAGCTCGAGCGCATGGAAACCAATCCGCGCTTTGCCGCCATCTCCCGGCCGGGCAATGCCGCGATCCTGATCGAGTTGCGCATCGAGATGGACGATCGCGGCGGCAAGATCGAAATCCTGCTCCCCTACGCGACGATCGAGCCGATCCGCGAACAGCTGTTGCAGATGTTCATGGGCGAAAAGTTCGGCCGTGATCCCATCTGGGAAGGCCACCTCGCCACGGAAATCTATCAGGCCGATGTCGAGATCGAAGCCGTGCTGCATGAGCAGGACCTGCCGCTCTCCAAGGTGCTCAATCTTGAGCCCGGCCAGACAGTCATGTTCGACCGGGGTCCCAGTGACCCCGTGCGGCTGCGTTGCGGCGATGTCGAGCTGACGGAAGCGATCATGGGTCATATCGGCAACCACGTATCCGTGCGGGTCACCCGACCGCTCAACCCGCCCAAGGTGACCATGGCCGCCTTTGAGGCAATCGATGAATCTTTGGAGGGACGATAGTGTTTGGTCTGCCGCTCGGAATAATAGTTGAAGGCGCCGTTGCCATTCTCCTCGCCATGACCATCGGTTACTGCGTGGTCCTCAACCAGCGCCTCAAGCGCCTGCATCAGGACAAGGACGCCATGCGCAAGATGGTGGCCGACCTCGTCGGCGCCACCAACCTTGCCAATCAGGCGATCAAGGAACTCAAGGCTACGGCGGTCGAGGCAGACCTCACGCTCAATTCCCGCCTGGAAGAGGCCGAACGGTTCGGTATCGAGCTGGCCAACCACGTCAATGCCGGCACCGTCCTGATGGAGCGGATTGCGCGCATCACCAGTGTTGCCAAGCACAGCCGGGCCATCGAGCCGGTGGAAGAGCCCAACAAGGTGCAGTCGGCTCTGCAACAACTGTCGGACCGCGTCCGTAGCCGTGGGGCTGCCGCGTGAATTCCGTCCGGCTTCTTCCCATCGTCATCCTGGCCGTTGCGGCCCTGCTGATCCTCAAGACTGTGGGGATCGTGACGCAGGGTGGTTACGTGCTGACGGGCGTGGCTCGGGCGGAAGCCGCTGGCGGTGGCGCTGGCGGTGGTGCGGGCAACGCAGCCGAGCAGGGGGGAGCAACTCCCACTCTGGCGGGGGAGCCAACCCTGTCGGACACGAGCCCAACCCTTGAGAATAGTGCTCCAACGCTCGGCCAAGCCGAGGCGACCTCGGGCGATCATGGGGGTGAAGCGCAGGGTGAACATGGCGAGGCTGGCGCCGACACTGCCGCGCTTGCTGATGGGCCAGAGGGGCAGGAGGGCAATGTCATTGCGCAGCTCAATGCCTGCGATCCGCGCCCCGCGGGCGGAGAAGAGGAAGTACCGTCGCCCGATGGTCAGCTTATGGTGGTTCCTGCAGATTGCCCGCTGCCCGGCGACGCCGTCCCCCAGGCGCTGACGCCAGAAGGCGCCGTGCAACTGAGTTCTGCCGATGCAACGCCTACCGAGCGCGCTTTGCTCGAACGTCTGGCGGCGCGGCGTACCGAACTTGATGCCTATGCCCAGGAACTGGCCATGCGCGCCTCGCTGGTGGACGCTGCCGAAAAGCGCATCGGCGAGCGGCAGGCCACCCTGCAGAGCATCGAGGATCAGATCGCCTCGCTTGTGGAACAGCGCAAGGCCATGGAAGAGGGCCAGTTTGCCGCCATCGTGGACATGTACGGCACGATGAAGCCCAAGGACGCCGCGGCGATCTTCGACCAGCTGGACATGGAAGTGCTGGTGCGCGTGGCCAAGATGATGACGCCGCGCAAGATGGCCCCAATTCTGGCTGCCATGAATACCGGGCGCGCCCAGGAGCTCACTGTGCGCCTTGCCTCGGCAGAAACAGATCCGCTGGAGTCAATGACACCGGATGATCTTGCCGCCTTGCCGCAGATCGTTGGGCAGTAATTCAAACCGCCTTTTAGGGCTGCGTTAAGCACGCGCCGTTAGGGTTCAAACCGAGTGAGTGGTTGTAACCCTCGCGTTTTGAGGTGGGGAATGTGTTCCTCCCAAAACGCGACACAGGTGTCGGGCGGGCAGAAGGCCGGTGAGGACCGCGTGGAGAGAAGGTTTGTGGCGGGCCAGGATGGCCTTTGCCATGACGACCATGGTCGGTGGCCTGACCATGGGCGCTACCGTTTTTGCTCAGGATCAGGGGCAGCTTTTTACGACGCAGGAAGAAGGCTTCGGTCGGCTCATTCTCAGCTTTCCCTCGCTCGACCAGCTTCCGCCCTACCGGATGCGCATCGAGAATGGGGTGCTTTCTCTCGAATTCGACAGTCCGATTGACGTCATCCTGCCCGATGTCGCCTCGACCATGCCGGAATATCTCTCGGTGGCGCGGGTCGACCCGGACGGACGGGGGCTGCGCATTGGCCTGAAGTCCGGCTTCACGTTCAACCGGATCGAGGCCGGGGAGAAGCTCTTTATCGATCTTCTGCCGGCGGGATGGCAGGGCATGCCACCACCGCTGCCACAGGACATTATCGACCAGCTGGCCGAGCGCGCCCGCTTGGCTGCTATCAAGGCGGAGCAGGATCGCAAGGCGCGTATGGCCGCCGAGCTGGATCCGAAGGTGGACGTTCGCGTGGGGCGGAACGCGACCTTCCTCCGAGTCCAATTCGACTGGACTGTGCCGACCGATGCAAGCTTCGAGCAGGTCGGAGAGATCGGCGTTGCCAACTTCGAATGGCCGGTCGAAGCCGACATTTCCGATCTTTTGGCCATGCTGCCCGCAGAGGTCGTTTCGGTCGAGACCGGCACATCGCCCGACGGGGCTGTGGTGTCTTTCCTCTTCGCCGAAGGCGTACAGCCGCGCTTTTACGAGATCACTCCGAGCTCCTACGTCCTCGACGTAGACCTGGCGGGCTCGCCGCTGCCGATGCTTACGGCCGCAGACCTCGCGCAGACCGTCACGGACCAGCAGGAAAAGGAAGCTCAGCCTGCGGCTGCGCAGGCCGACACGACAGCCCTGCGGGCTGCCGCGCCGACGACCGTCACGCCATTCATCAACACGGTGGGGGATACGGTACGGGTGGTGTTTCCCTTTGAACAGGAAACGCCCGCAGCGATCTTTCGTCGTGGCGACGCCCTTTGGTTGGTCTTCGACACAGTCAGCGGCATCGCGCCGCCATCCAATGCCAGCGAACTGGAAAGCGTTGCCAGCGCATTCGATGTGATCGGTTCGGGTGACAACCAGGTGGTTCGCCTCGACCTGTCGCGTGACAGGCTCGCGACGATTGGCTCGGAAGGTATGGCCTGGGTTCTGTCGCTCGGCGACATGATGCTGAGTCCCACCGAACCGGTCAGCCTTTCGCGGCGGCGTGACGCCGAGGGCTCGTTCGAAATGGTGGCCGATATTGCCCGACCCGGCCGCATCCATGATTTCCACGATCCCCTCGTTGGGGACATGCTGCGGGTCGTCACGGCTTATCCGCCTGCGCGCGGCGTTACGCGGACGCTGGACTATGTGGATTTCACGGCCCTGCGCAGCGTCCATGGCCTGGTCATCAAGCCAAAGTCGCCCAGTCTAAATGTTGCTCTTGATGCGCCCCTGGCTGTCATCTCGGCCAGCAGCGGTCTTACCGTATCCGCCATGGACACCCTGCGCAGCATGGCCGCAACCGCCCGTCCATCAGAGCGGCTGGACTATGTTGATCTCGGCAGCATCGAAGAACGTGACCCGCGCGCCTTGATCGCCCGGCGCGACGAGCTGGAACGCATGGCTGCTGCCGGGGAAGGGCGCGACCGCGATATCGCTCGCCTGGATCTGGCCCAGTACTTTCTCGCCAACCACCTGTCGTTCGAGGCATTGGGCGTCTTGCGGGTGCTTGAAAACGATCTGCGCGCGCAGGATCTCACGCGCCGCATCCGCATGACCCAGGCGATCGCCAATGTGCAGGCAGGCCGTTCGCGGGATGCCCTGCAGGTTCTCAATGCCCCTTCGATGGAGCAGGAGGTGGACGCCCAGTTCTGGCGCACGATCGCGCGGGTCGACGATAATGACTTCAAGGGTGCACGGCTGGATGCAATCGAGGCCCGGGCTGTCGCGGAGAATTATCCGATCTGGGCCCGCAATGACTTCCATCTCGCCGCTGCCCGCGCCGCCATCGAGACCGAAGATCCCACGATGGCAGAGCATTCGCTTGATGCGGTCGACGCTTCTGTCCTGTCGCCCGAGGATATGGCGACCTATCACCTGCTCTCGGGCCGCGTTGAAGAAGCCCGTAGCCGTCATCAGGAAGCCCTCGACATTTACGGTCAGGTAATCGCCTCCGAGGTCCGTCCTGCCCGGGCGGAAGCGGTGTACCGGACGTTGCTTCTGCTCGACAAGGAAGGCCGGCTGGATGTCGGCAAGGCCACCCAGACGCTGTCGGCCGAAACCATGCTGTGGCGCGGTGACGCCCTTGAGGCCGATATGCAGACGCTGCTGGCGCGGCTCTATTTCCGCAATGGTGATTATCGGCTGGGCTTCGAAACGGTCAAAGCTGCCATCTCCTCTTATCCCGAAAGCCCCCAGGTCAATTCGCTGCGCGACCAGGCCCAGACCATGTTTGCGGACCTCTTTCTCAATGGCGTGGCAGACTCCATTGGGCCGGTGGAGGCGCTTGGCATCTACTATGATTTCCGTCATCTGACCCCGCCGGGGGCCCGCGGAGACGAAATGATCCGCAACCTGGCTCGGCGGCTGGTGCGTGTTGATCTCCTGCCGCAGGCGGCGGAGTTGCTGCAGTACCAGCTCGATAATCGCCTGCGGGGCGTGGCACGCACCCAGATTGCTGCGGACCTTGCTGTCATCTACCTGGCTGACCGCAAGCCGCAGGAAGCCATTCGCGTGCTTAACGACACGCGGCTCCCCGACCTGCCCGAGTCTCTTGTGCGCCAGAGGCGCATTCTTGAAGCGCGCGCCATGATCGACGGGGGACGTGACCAGCTGGCGCTGGACCTGCTCAACGGCATGGATGGCAAGGACACGACACTCATGCGGATAGACGCGCATTGGCGCGCGAGCCGCTATGCGCAGGCCGCGGAAATGATCGAAGCCCTTTATGGCCGCGAGCCGGATGGCAAGCCACTTAACCGGGTCACCCGGATGAACCTCATCAAGGCGGGCGTCGGATATGTGCTGGCCGGTGACAATCTCGGGCTCTCGCGCCTGCGGGCAAAGTTCGGCGAACAGATGGTCAGTGCACCCGAATGGCCGATGTTCGACTTCGTGACCGGTCCCATCCAGGCCACTAGTCTTGAGTTCAAGAAGGTCGCTGCCGAGGTGGCGGCGCTCGACAGCCTCACGGCTTTCTTGGCGTCCTACCGTGAAACTTATGGCGGGGAGGGCGCCCTTGCGCCCCTCAAAGCTTCTGAGGCGGGTGCGGGGCTCGCCGCCCGCTAACCTACGCAAACTCGCGCAGCTTGAGAAGGCCAAGGGGGGCCGTATGGCTTTAGTGACGCCGCGGATTGCTAGCCGGAAAAACTTCGCACCAGTGAGCCGGCAACCAGGTACCAGCCGTCCACCAGTACAAAGAATATCAGCTTGAAGGGGAGCGATATAACGACCGGCGGCAGCATCATCATACCCATGCTCATGAGCACCGAGGCGACGACCATGTCGATGATGACGAACGGCAGGAACAGCAGGAACCCAATCTCGAAGGCGCGCCGCAATTCGGAGATCATGAATGCCGGAATGAGCAGCTGAAGCGCAATCTGCTCAGGCTCGTCGGGCGGGGCCGCCTCGGTCAGGTCGTAAAAGAGTTCGAGATCCTTGTCGCGCACATTGGCGCGCATGAATTCGTGCAGGGGGGCGGCACCCTCTTCGAAGGCCTCTCCGAACTCGATCTGTCCGGCCAGAAGGGGCGCAATGCCCTGATCGTAGCTTTGCTGCAGCGTCGGCTGCATGATGAACAGCGTCAGAAACAGCGCCAACGACACCATCACCGAGTTGGGCGGTGCCGTTTGAAGCCCTATGGCGGTGCGAAGCAATGACAAGACCACGACAATGCGGGTGAAGCTGGTCACCATCACAAGGATCGAGGGAGCCAGCGACAGAAGGGTGATTAACCCGATGAGCTGGATGGCCCGCTCTGTCAGGCTGGAATCGTCGCCAAAATCGATGCTGAGGTCCTGCGCCCCTGCCTTTGTCGCAAGGCCGAACAGGAGGCCGCTGGCAAGCAGAACGGCAAGTGCGCGCGTCCAGCCCCTGCGGGCAGGCTGGTTAGCCCCGATTGGCTCCGCTGCTGGGGTCCTGCTCAAGTCCGGCGCTCTCCAGGTCCTCGTCCTTTGAGCCCTCTTTAGCTGAGTCGGCCTGGCTCACGGGCGATTTGTCAGGGTTTTGCCCCGGCATCGTGTCATCCTGGGCGCTGACAGGGCGCAGCAGTCCGGTATGGCGAAGCGAGCGTGGTCCGCGCTGCTTAGCGGGCTGGCCCAGTTCGCGCAGCCGTTCAATAGCGGTAGCCGGCTTTGCCGGCCCGCCCTGTGGCTCGGCCGAAAGTGCCCCCGGCTCAGTCGGGCCGGCAACCTTGCGCCCCTGCGGCGCGGGGACTGTCGGGATGGGCCGGCGACTGGTTTGCCCAAGGGGCTGCTCTTCGACAGGAATGCCCGTTTCCACGACAACATCCTGCGGTCCCCCTAAAAGAATGAGATGTTCGACATTGTCGCGCCGGATCATCACCAGCTGACGCTTCTGGTCGAGCGCCAGTGTGTCGACGACGGCCAGTCGCCGGTTGCGGCCTCGCACGGCGTTACCCGAAACGTTGAACACCATCTTCAGAAGCCACACGCCCAGGACGATCAGCACGAGGACAGCGCCCAAGGCAAAGAGCATAGTCAGAAGTTGATTGCCGTTGCCGCCAAAAAGGCTGGAAAGAAACTGCACAGGCCGCGCTCCAGGTCGGTATCAGAGTGGAATCGTCCTATAACACAATCCCGGAGTGACCGCTCTGTGGCGGAACTGGATTATCGCATGGGCAGATTTTGCCTGCCATTGCCGCCTGTCTTGCGGTTTGCAACACGAAGCGCGCGCAATTAACGCTTGATTAACCATCTCCCGGCAGAATTTGCCCAGTTCCCCAACCATCCCTCGGAGTCGGTCAATGGGTCTGATGGACATGCCGGTTTTTTCGGCGCTGACCGACAAGATGCGCTGGCATCAGCAGCGTCAGGGCCTTCTGGCCGAAAACGTCGCCAATGCCGAAACGCCCGGTTATCGGGGACGGGACCTCAAGCAATACGATTTCGCCGATCGCGCCGGGTTCGGCAGCTCTGCCAGCGTCACGACATCTGCCACCCAGCCGATGCATTTTTTGGTTTCGTCCGGTGGCGGTGGTGCATTCGATGCGCAGCGCATGGCCAGTTTCGAGGTCACGCCCGAAGGCAATGGCATCACGCTCGAAGACGAGATGATGAAGGTGACCACGAACATGATGGATTACCAGGCCGCCACCACGATCTACCAGAAATCCATCCGCATCCTGCGTGTTGCGCTCGGCAAGAACGCTTGAGGGGGCTTTAGCTTATGGACTTCAACTCTTCGCTCAAGATTGCGGCGACCGGCATGCATGCCCAGACCGCGCGCATGCGGGTTATTGCGGAAAACATCGCCAACGCAGACTCCGCCGGCAAAGCGCCGGGCGACGAGCCATACCGGCGTCGTATTCCGACGTTCCAGACGGCGTATGACGCCGAAGTGGGTGGCCGTGTCGTGGAAATCGGCAAGCTGGCCTACGACATGAGCGATTTCAGCTCGCGCTTTGAGCCCGGGCATCCCGCCGCGGACGCCAATGGCTATGTGCAATATCCCAACGTCAACACCTTGATCGAAACCGTGGACATGCGCCAGGCCCAGCGCAGCTACGAAGCCAATCTCAACGTGGTGACCGTGACCCGCCAGATGCTCGGGCGTACGCTCGACATCCTGCGCGGCTAAAAGTTCCAGGAGCGACCACCATGGCCACGACCCCGTTCAGCGCCGCCACTAACGCCTATGCATCGGCCAGCCGTCTGATCAATCAGGCCGCCAAGCCCAATACCGACCTCACGGCCAAGGCCAGTTCAGGCACCAACTTTGCCGACATTCTGGCTCAGAATGTTCAGGGCGTTGTCGATCAGGGCAAGGTTTCCGACCAGATGGCCATCGACATGGTCAACGGCAAGGCCAATGTGGTCGACATGGTCACCGCGCTCAGCGAAACCGAAATGGCGATTGAAAGCATGGTGACCATTCGCGACCGGGTCATTGCCGCTTACGAAGAAATCATGCGGATGCCCATCTAGGTCGTCCGCTGTCGGTCGCTTCACAGGCGGGCGATGATCGGCCGCTTTCGAGGCGATGAGACGGCGATTTGCTGTACCATTGGTGGGTGATTCCACCGGAACCCAAGTCATGACTGGCGCCGAAGCACTCGATATTGCGACACAGGGCATCTGGACCCTTATTATCGTGTCAATGCCGATGATGCTGGTGGGCCTTCTGGTGGGTGTCGTCATCGCTTTGTTCCAGGCGTTGACGCAAATCCAGGAAATGACCCTGGTCTTCGTGCCCAAGATCGTGGCAATCTTCATCACCATGCTGATCGCGCTGCCGTTCCTGGGCGCGACCATGGCGGCGTATATGGATCGCGTCGTGGACATGATTATCGTGGGCGGCTGAGGTGACGCTCAGCCTCGATTGGCTGCCCGCCACCGCTTTCATCTATCTGCTGCTCTTTGCGCGCATCGGGACCATGATGATGCTCATGCCCGCGCTGGGCGAGCAGACGATACCGGTGCGCATGCGGCTCAGTTTCGCGCTGGCCTTTACGCTGGTGGTGTTTCCGCTCTTGAGCGAGATCATGCCCACAATGCCACAGGACCTGCCGGGTCTGGCCGGTCTTGTGGTCCACGAAATCGCCATTGGCCTGATGATCGGTGCCATCATTCGCATCACGGTCATGGCGACGCAGGTGGCCGGCGCCATCATCGCCTTCCAGACCGGCCTGTCCGGTGCTCTCGCTGCGGACCCTACCCAGGCAGGCATGCAGGCGGCGGTCTTTGCCAGTTTCCTGTCTTTCCTTGGCATCACGCTGATTTTTGCGACCGACCTGCACCATGTGGCGCTGGCTGCCATCTATGAAAGCTACCAGATCTTCTCGCCGGCCGATCCGCTGATGATCGAAGACGCCATGCAGCTTGCCGTCCGGACCGTGTCGGGTGCGTTCAGCATCGGTGTGCAGATGTCCGCGCCCTTTATTGTTTTCGGTCTGGTCTTCAACCTGGGGGCAGGGCTGCTGGCGCGGCTCATGCCACAATTGCAGGTCTATTTCATTCTCATGCCGGCCAATATCATCGTTGGCCTCCTGCTCTTTGCGATCCTGCTCACCATGATGATGGGGTGGTATATCTCGGCCTTCGAGAACCACCTGGCGATGTGGAGGGGCTGAGCCATGTCCAGCGACGCTCCCGATCAGGACAGCAAAACAGAAGACCCTTCCCAAAAGAAGCTTGAGGACGCCCATAAGAAGGGCGATGTCGCCAAGAGCCAAGAGGTCACCACTTGGTTCATGCTTTTGGGCTCGGCCATTGTTTTTTCGATGATGGCTCCATGGACGGCGCAGAACCTTTCCAGTTCGCTCAGCCTCATCATCATGAACGCCGATCTCTTCGACGTTGAAGGTGCCGGCTTCGCTGACTTTTTCACGGCGCTCGCCCTGACCCTTCTGGGAGTGGTGTTTGCGCCGCTTATCGTTCTTTATGTCTGTGGTGTTCTGGCCAACCTGATCCAGCACCGGCCGGTATGGTCAGTGGAACCGATCACGCCGAAATTTTCCAAGATTTCCCCTCTGTCAGGCGCCAAGCGCCTTTTTTCCAGTGAGGCGCTGGTCAATTTCGGCAAGGGCCTCGTGAAAATCCTCGTGGTCGGGGCGGTGGTGGTGGCCGTCTGTTGGCCCGAACGCGACCGGCTCGACACGATGATGACCGCAGACCCGATCTTTATTCTCCTCGATTTCCAGGAGCTCGGGACCAAGATCTTCATTGCGACGCTGGCCGTCGTGACCGTCATTGCCGGCGCCGATTTCTTCTATGTTCGCCAGAAATGGTGGAAGAAGCAGATGATGACGGTTCAGGAAACGCGCGAAGAATACAAGCAGATGGAAGGCGACCCGCATGTGAAGGGACGCATTCGTCAATTGCGCCAGGAGCGCGCGCGCAGCCGCATGATGGCGGCAGTTCCGGACGCCACGGTTGTCATCACCAACCCGACGCACTTTGCGGTGGCGCTCAAATACGACAAGTCGATGAATGCCCCCAAATGCGTGGCCAAGGGCGCCGATGCCGTGGCCCTGCGTATTCGTGCCGTCGCCAAGGAAAACGATGTGCCCATTGTCGAAAATCCGCCCCTGGCCCGAGCGCTCTTTGCCTCGGTTGACGTCGACGAGACCATTCCGGGCGAACATTTCAAGGCCGTCGCCGAGGTGATCGGCTTCGTCATGCGTCTCAAGACGAACCGCGGCGGCTGGCGTCCGTCGGCCTGACCCGCAATTGGCCAAAGCGCCTGTTAAAAAGACGCTTCGGCCTCCCATGCCAGCGGTCCATTTGCTAAACCATTTCGAGTGTCCCGATTCGGGACCACTCCCTGCGCGCTGGAGCACTGCACAATGGCATCGACGCCGCTCGGCGAGGACAATTATCCCGAACCCCTGATGAACCGGGCCCGCGAGGGTGGCGGCCTGTGGCGCGTGGTTCTGCTGGGCGCGGTGCTGGTGCTCGTGGCCATTGGTTTTACCCTCTTCGGCGAGGCCATTCCGCCCGAAGTGGTGATGACCTTTGTGGGTCTACTGGCGGTGGCAGGGGTGTTTTTCCTCTTCGGCCTTGCGGCTGGCCTCTTTCGCTTTGCCGCGACCGAAGAGCGCCGTACCGTCAGCCATGCCATTGTCGACAGCCTGCCTTCGGGGCTGGTGATTGCCGATCGGGATGGCAAGATTTCCTACGTGAACCAGCAATATGGCGGCTTCCCGGGTGCCGTGACCAATGGCGTGCCGGTAGGCGTGCCGCGCCTTTTTGCCGGCGTCGCCGATGCCGGAGAAGCGATCTATCGTCTTTCACGCGCGGCCAAGGATGGCCGCAGCGCCATCGAAGACGTCCGCGTGCCCGGCGGGCTGGGCGGATCGCAGGCGGAATCGGGCCGGGTCTTCTGGTACCGCGTCTCGGTCCGGCCGCTTCCTGAAACCGACGAGGCCCATAAGCCGCTGCTCGCATGGTCGGTGGAAGACATTACCCGCGACCGTGAGAGCAACGAGACTGCCTTCCGAGACTTGCAGCGCGCCATCGACTATCTGGACCACTCCCCATCCGGCTTCTTCTCGGCAGATGCGCAGGGGCGCATCCAGTATCTCAACTCCACCCTTGCAGACTGGCTCGGCTATGACCTCGCCGAGTTCAATGCCGGTCAGCTGGCGCTCAGCGATATCGTGCGCGGAGACGGTGCATCGCTCCTGATGCGCGGGCGCGGTGACGGCGAAATCCGGACGGAAATCATCGACATCGACCTTGTCCGGCGCAATGGCACCAAGCTGCCGGTGCGGCTTCTGCATCGCGCCGCGCGCCTGGCCGAGGGCGAGCTGGGCGAGACGCGGACGCTGGTGCTCGACAAGTCCAACGCGCCGGATACCGAAGAAGAACTGCGCGCTGCCGAGGTGCGCTTCTCCCGCTTCTTCAACGATACGCCGTTTGCCATCGCAACGCTTGACGGGGAAGGGCGCATCATCCGAACCAATGCGCCATTCGGGCGCATCTTCCGGTGGTCGGGCGAGGAAAAGAGTCTCGAACTTCAGCCATTGAGTGCTCTTGTCGGCGAGGGCAGCCGCGAACGGCTGGCTCGAGCCATTGCCGATGCCGGGGCGCAGCGCTCGGAGGTGGAGCCGGTCGATGCCGTGCTCAATGCCGAGGGCGACCACGCCGTACGCCTCTATATTTCCGCATCCGAAACCAGCGCGGGTTCGCCCGAACAGGTCAATGTCTATGCGCTCGACATGACCGACCAGCGCAAGCTCGAGGCGCAATTCGCCCAGAGCCAGAAGATGCAGGCTGTCGGCCAGCTGGCCGGCGGCATCGCACACGACTTCAACAATCTGCTCACCGCCATCATCGGCTTTTCCGACCTGCTGCTGCTCAAGCACAAGCCCGGCGATCCGTCGTTCAACGAACTCATGCAGATCAAGCAGAACGCCAATCGTGCAGCGGGCCTGACCCGTCAGCTGCTGGCTTTCTCGCGGCGGCAGACTTTGCGCCCGCAGGTGCTTGAACTGCCGCTCATCGTCGACGACCTTACCGTTCTGCTCAAGCGCATGATCGGCGAGAAGAATAGTCTTACCGTCGAACACGGCCGCAACATCTGGCCGGTGCGCGCCGACGTGGTTCAGCTCGAACAGGTGATCATCAACCTCGTCGTCAATGCCCGCGACGCCATGCCCAATGGCGGTTCGATCACCATCCGCACTTCCAATGTCACCGAAACGGAAGCGGTTGGGCTGAAGTTCGAGGGCATGGCTGCGGCCGATTATGTGCTGATCGACGTTGAAGACACCGGCACCGGCATGAGCCAGGAGGTGATCGAAAAAATCTTCGAGCCCTTCTTCACGACCAAGGAACTGGGTAAAGGCACCGGCCTGGGCCTCTCCACCGTTTATGGCATCGTCAAGCAGACCGAAGGCTTCATCTATCCCGTGTCGACCGTTGGCGTGGGCACCACATTCAAGATCTTCCTGCCCCGCTATGTGCTGTCCGCGGAAGAGGCTGCCAACAAGGCCGCTGCCGCAGCGGCGCCGGCCAAGGATCTGACTGGCCACGAGCGCATCCTGCTGGTCGAGGACGAGGAAAGCGTGCGGGCATTTTCCGCACGTGCGCTCAAGGCCACCGGCTACGAAGTTTATGAGGCCGACGGCGGCGAAGAAGCGCTCGATGTGCTGGACGACCTCAACTACGAAGTCGATCTCATCATCTCCGACGTGGTCATGCCCGAAATGGATGGGCCAACCATGCTCAAGGTGGTGCGCGAGAAGGCGCCCAATCTCAAGGTCATCTTCGTGTCGGGCTATGCCGAAGAAAGCGTACGCCGCGATATCGAGGACGATACCAGCGTCGATTTCCTGCCCAAGCCCTATTCGCTCGACCAGATCAACTCCAAGGTCAAGGAAGTGCTTGGTCGGCAGGACAAGGACGCATGACGGCGCAGCCGCGCTGGGAAGGGGCCGATGAACGCAATGTTCTGGGCGAGCCGCTCCAGCCCTGTTCGAGCGACCCGCTGACCGGGTTCTTCCGCACCGGCTATTGCGCAGCAGGGCCGGATCGGGCGGCGGTGCATCTTGTGTGCATCGAGGCCACAGCGGATTTCCTCGCCTTCTCGGCCAGCGTCGGTAACGACCTCTCCACGCCGCGACCCGAATTCGGCTTTCAGGGACTGGTGCCGGGCAACCGCTGGTGTCTCGTGGCCATGCGCTGGTTGCAGGCGCATGAGGTCGGAAAGGCGCCGCGCGTCTACCTGCGGGCCACAAACCAGCAGGTGCTTGGACTAATACCGCTGGAAACTCTCAAGGGTTACGCCCTCGATCTCAACTAGGGGTGCAGTCCCGGTCACCACCGTCCGTCCCGGTAGTCGGCAATGGTCACGGCGACGGCGTAGCCAATACAGATGATCATCCCCAGGGACATGATCACAGCGAAGTCGGACGGTGATCCGGTCTGGAACTGTTCGAAAAGGGTCGGATATTGGCGCGGCCAGCGGCCGTCATGAAAGAAGAAGAGGTAGGCAGAGCCCAATATTGCGCCCGCCAACTGTATCGGACCGCGCACGGGCCCGTCCCACCATTTCATCCATCGCCACATGGCAACTCCCGCTGCGTGGACCGGCCGCGCCTTATGCGCTTCCAGTATCTAGCAGGTCGCGTCGCGGCGCGGTCGGGATTTGGTGGAGAGGCTTAACAGCGATCAGGCCGAGCCGCCCGGAATGGGCGTTCCCGGGGCAAGAAGGCCCTTCTCTGCCAGGGCAGACCACAGATCGTCCGGGATTTGTACGTCCCACCAGTCGAGGATGCCGTCCAGTTCCTGCGGGGAGCGCGGGCCAGGCAGCACGTTGCACACGGCCGGATGGGTGAGGGGGAACTGCAGTGCAGCGGCGGGAAGCGGCACGCCGAAATCCCTGCACACGCCCTTGATGGCTTTCACCTTGGCAACCACGGCTTCGGGTGCGCGCTCGTAGTTGAACTTGTCCCCACCGACGAGAATGCCGGAATTGAACGGGCCGCCGATGACAACCGAGGCGTTGCGCTCGATGCATGTCGAGAGGAAGGGATCAAGCGAGGTCTGTTCGAGCAGCGTGTAGCGTCCGGCCAGCAGGAACACATCCCAGTCGCCCAGCGCGAAGGCGTCCATGAGGACTTCCCATTCATTCACACCCAGGCCGATTGCCCTGACGACGCCGCTGTCCCGCAATTCACGAAGTGCCTTGTAGCCCCCGGTCGCCAGCTGGTTCCAGAGCGGCTTGTTGGCCTCCACGCCATGTGTAGCGACGCCGATATCATGCACATACAGGATGTCGACCCGATCAAGGCCCAGGCGCTGCAGGCTATCCTCGAAGGACCGCATCACGCCATCGTAGCTGTAGTCGTAGTGCTGGTTGAAGGGCAGGGGGTCGATCCAGTTTCCCTTGTCCTGCTGGTCGGACGGAGTCGGGCGCAGAAGGCGACCCACCTTTGTGGAGATGACGGGGCGGGGATTGGCGTTGCCTACTACTTCCCCCACCAGGTGCTCGGAGCGTCCAAGTCCGTACTGAGGCGCGGTATCGACATAGTTGATGCCCATGGCGAGCGCATGAGCGACGGTCGCGCGCGCCTGATCGCCCGGCACGGCGCTGAAGATACCGGCCAGCGAAGCGCCGCCCAGTCCCAGCGTCGTCACCTCGAGATCGGTCTGGGCAATGCGGCGCTTCTCGAACTGACGTGCGGTCATGTCATCCTCCTGCGGTGCCCGGGATAACTGACATGTCAGTCTTCCGCCGTAAAGTCGGATCGTCGTCCTTCCTGGTTTTTGCCCGAAAAAAACATACGGCCGGGACTGAGCCCGGCCGCGTGACAGCGAGAATTGGAGACGGTCAGTAGAGGCCGTTGATGATCAGCGGCTTTTCGTCTTCCACCCGCACCGGATTGCGCAGCGGCAGGCCGAACTGGCTTTCCTCGATCTCAAAGATATCGTCCGGCTTGGTGGAAATTCCGTCGGCAAAGCTCAGCGTCGCCGTGCCGAACATATGCACATGCACGTCGCCGGGCTTGCAGAAGAGGTCGTACTTGAAGTGGTGATATTCGAGGTTGGCGATGGTGTGGCTCATATTATCCTCGCCGGAGAGGAATGGCTTCTGCCAGAGCACTTCGCCATCGCGCACGATACGCGAGGTCCCTTCGATATGGCGCGGCAGGTCGCCGACGCGCAGTTCGGGGCCAAACGAGCAGTAACGCAGCTTGGAATGGGCCAGGTAGAGATAGTTGATCCGCTCGGTGACGTGATCCGAAAACTCGTTGCCGAGGGCAAAGCCCAGGCGACGCGGCTGGCCGTGCTGGTCGATCAGGTAGATGCCGGCAATTTCAGGCTCTTCGCCGGCATCCAGCGCAAAAGAGGGCGAAGGGATCGGATGGCCGGGATTTGCGACGATGTGGCCATTGCCCTTGTAGAACCATTCCGGCTGCACGCCCTTTTCGCCAGCAGCGGGCTTGCCGTTCTCTAGCCCCATGCGGAACATCTTCATGCTGTCCGTCAGCTCGGTGTCCGGCTTGTCGGCGTTTTTGTGCATGCTATCGCGGGTTGCAGCAGATCCGAGATGGGTCAGCCCGGTGCCGGTAACGTGAAGGTGGGCCGGATCGGGATGGTCGATGGGGGCCAGGAGACGCCCTTCGCGCGCCAGCGCCACCTTGTCCACTGTCGCCCCCAGTCCCTGTGCGTCCACAGTTGCCGAAAGGCCATTGATGCCCGAAAGAGCCTTCTGCACCAGTTCATAGACAGTGGAGACGCCGTTGACCGTGTGGGTCGCGCCATCGCGCGTCACGCCCACGGCGCGGTTCCCCTTGTCGTCGTAAAACTGGATCAGGTGCATCGGGAAAATCCTCGGCTCAGGAGCCCTTCCTTGGGCGGTTGGCCCGCATAAAACGCATCCACTCGCAGCCTGTCCAGTCAAAAATCATACTTTTTCATGCTGACAGGGTCCGGCATCCGAATCGGCCTTGGGCGGCAACGGGGTGTTACAGCAAGTGTTCGCATTTTGTCCCTTGACGGGAATGAAACAAAATGAGAACAAATGAAGCACGGAAATTGCACAGAGCTTTCGTTGCACGGTGCGCGAGGGCGTGAAATAAGGAGTCTTCATCATGGCAGCTTCGCCGCTTCGGGTCGTTGAAGGTGGATCTATGGATAAGGATAAGGCTCTTGCTGCGGCGCTGAGCCAGATCGAACGGAATTTCGGCAAGGGCTCGATCATGCGGCTGGGTGAAAACTCAGCGATCGAGGTCGAAGCCATCTCCACCGGCTCGCTCGGACTCGACATCGCTCTGGGGATCGGCGGCCTGCCCAAGGGCCGTATCGTCGAGATTTTCGGGCCGGAAAGTTCGGGCAAGACCACGCTGGCCCTTCATGTCATTGCAGAAGCGCAGCGCAAGGGTGGTATCTGCGCCTTTGTCGACGCTGAACATGCGCTTGATCCGGTGTATGCCCGCAAGTTGGGCGTCAACGTGGATGATCTGCTCATCTCTCAGCCCGACGCCGGTGAGCAGGCTCTGGAAATTACCGATACGCTGGTGCGCTCTGGCGCCATTGACGTCCTTGTCGTCGACTCGGTCGCTGCACTGACGCCGCGTGCCGAACTCGAAGGGGAAATGGGCGACAGCCTTCCCGGCCAGCAGGCTCGCCTGATGAGCCAGGCCATGCGCAAGCTGACCTCGTCCATCTCCAAGTCCAAGTGTCTTGTCATCTTCATCAACCAGATTCGCATGAAGATTGGCGTGATGTACGGTTCGCCGGAAACCACCACGGGCGGCAACGCGCTCAAGTTCTATGCGTCGGTCCGTCTCGATATCCGCCGCATTGGCGCCCTCAAGGATCGCGAGGAGGTCGTTGGCAACCAGACCCGCGTCAAGGTGGTCAAGAACAAGCTTGCTCCCCCCTTCCGTCAGGTCGAGTTCGACATCATGTATGGCGAGGGCATTTCCAAGACCGGTGAATTGCTCGATCTGGGCGTCAAGTCCGGTATCGTCGACAAGTCCGGCGCCTGGTTCTCCTGGGATAGCCAGCGTCTGGGGCAGGGCCGCGAAAATGCCCGCCAGTTCCTCAAGGACAACCCCGAGATCGCCAATACGATCGAGCAGGGCGTCCGCGAAAGTTCCGGTCTGCTTGGCGAAGTGCTCCTTGTCGCCGGTGGTGAAGAAGACGCGGCCAGCGACGAATAGGCCTCCTTTCAGATCCCATGCATCTTCCCCCGCTTCGGCGGGGGTCTTTGTTTGTAGGCAGCGGATCGTGCTTCTCAAGCTATCGTCCGTGCGGATCGCCTGTGATCATGACCTTTCTCCCTCCCTAAAGGGCGCAAGCACTGCTGGACACAGCTTGTCCCGTCACGATAAAAAGCCCCGATTTTCCTAATGGGCGCGCTCGCGTCCGCTCGCCATGAAAGCCTCTGCATGACCAGCGTAAACGATCTTCGTTCGAGCTTTACCGGCTACTTTGCTCAGAACGGCCACGAGGCCGTCGCGTCCAGCCCGCTCGTCCCGCGCAATGACCCGACGCTGATGTTCACCAATGCCGGTATGGTGCAGTTCAAGAACGTTTTCACTGGTGTCGAGAAGCGGGCATATTCCACCGCGACGACGGCGCAGAAATGCGTCCGTGCCGGCGGCAAGCACAATGATCTCGACAATGTCGGCTTCACCGCGCGCCACCACACTTTCTTTGAAATGCTCGGCAACTTTTCGTTCGGCGACTACTTCAAGGATCGCGCCATCGAACTGGCCTGGAACCTGTTGACCAAGGATTGGGGTCTCCCCAAGGAAAAACTCATGGTCACCGTCTATCAGGACGATGACGAGGCCATGGAGCTCTGGAAGAAGATTGCCGGGCTTTCAGAAGACCGCATCGTGCGGCTGGGCGCCAAGTCCAACTTCTGGCAGATGGGCGATACCGGCCCTTGCGGTCCCTGCTCGGAAATCTTCTACGACCATGGCGATAAGATCTGGGGCGGTCCTCCGGGCTCCCCGGATGAGGATGGCGACCGCTGGATCGAAATCTGGAACCTCGTCTTCATGCAGTTCGAGCAGCATGCCGATGGCACGCGCACCGGCCTGCCGCGTCCGTCCATCGACACAGGCATGGGCCTTGAGCGCATTGCTGCCGTCATGCAGGGCGTCCATGACAACTACGACATCGACCTGTTCAAGGCGCTGATCGGCGCCGCCGCCCACGCCACCAACGCCGATGTCAACGGGCCCGGCAATCGCTCGCTTCGCGTCATCGCGGATCACCTGCGCTCCATGAGCTTCCTTATTGCCGAGGGCGTCCTGCCGTCCAATGAGGGCCGTGGCTATGTGCTGCGCCGCATCATGCGCCGCGCCATGCGTCACGCCACGCTCCTGGGTGCCAGCGAGCCCACCATCTACAAGCTCGTGCCTGCTCTCGTCCGCGAGATGGGCCAGGCCTATCCGGAACTGAGCCGTGGCGAAGCCATGATTGCTGAAACCGTTCGTCTCGAGGAAGGTCGTTTTCTCAAGACACTGGGCCGGGGTCTGCAGATCCTCGAAGCTGAGACGTCGGGTCTGGGGGAAGGGGCCGTGCTTGATGGCGCGACAGCATTCAAGCTTTACGACACTTACGGCTTCCCGCTCGATCTGACGCAGGATGCGCTGCGCTCGCGCAATATTTCGGTGGACCAGGCCGGCTTCGACGCCGCAATGGCCCAGCAGAAGGCAGAGGCCCGCAAGAACTGGGCCGGTTCGGGCGAAGCCGGGACGGACACGGTCTGGTTCGGTCTCGCCGACAAGCTGGGACCCACCGAGTTCCTGGGCTATGAAACCGAGACTGCCGAGGCCGAGGTCAAGGTTCTCCTCGTCGACGGCAAGGAAGTTCCTGCCATCGAAGCTGGGCAGGATGGTGTTGTGGTCGTCAACCAGACGCCCTTTTACGGCGAAAGCGGCGGCCAGGTCGGCGACCAGGGCGTCATCAAGGCCGATGGCGTTCTGGCCGAGGTAACGGACACCAATAAGTATCAGGGGGTCTTTGCCCACCGTGTGTCCGTCAAGGAGGGTTCGCTCAAGGTCGGTCAGGCCGTCGAGATGGTCGTCGATCACGAGCGTCGTTCGGCCATCCGCTCCAACCATTCGGCTACCCACCTGCTGCATGAAGCGCTGCGCCTCGTGCTCGGCGACCACGTCGCGCAAAAGGGCTCGATGGTCTCGGCCGATCGCCTGCGGTTCGACTTTGTCCATACCAAGCCGATGACGCCGCAGGAACTTGCGGAAGTCGAAGACATCGCCAACGCCATCGTGCTGCAGAACACCCCGGTCGAAACTCGTCTGATGGGCGTCGAAGAGGCCAAGGAATCCGGCGCCCGGGCCCTGTTCGGCGAGAAGTATGGCGATGAGGTCCGCGTCGTCTCCATGGGCGAGCCGACCGGCAATGGTCTTGGCTGGTCCGTGGAACTCTGCGGCGGCACCCATGTGCGTCGCACCGGCGATATCGGCCTGGTTTCGGTGGTCTCCGAAGGCGCCGTGGCTGCCGGCGTGCGCCGCATTGAGGCGCTGACCGGCAATGCCGCCCGTCACCGTGGCAATGCAAACACCACTATCGTTGCCTCTGCCGCCGGGCTCCTCCGCTCGGGCACGCATGAAGTGCTTGACCGCATCGAGGCCCTGCAGAACCAGCTCAAGAGCGCCGAAAAGGCCCTCGCCGACGCGCGCCAGAAGCTGGCTCTCGGTGGTGGCGGTGCGGCCGGGGCAGCCAACGAGACCGTCAATGGCGTGACCTTTGTCGGCCGGGTCGTCGAAGGCGTTGCCGCCAAGGACATCAAGTCGGTTGTCGATGCTGAAAAGAAACGCATCGGATCGGGCGTGGTGGTCATGGTGCTGAAGGGTGAAGATGGCAAAGGTACCGTTGCCATCGGCGTCACCGACGACCTGACCAGCAAATATGCCGCCGGCACGTTGATCAAGTCTGCCACGGCAGCCTTGGGCGGGCAGGGTGGCGGGGGCCGTCCGGACATGGCCCAGGGCGGCGGCCCGGACGGGGCCAAGGCCGACGAGGCCATCGCCGCGATCCGCGCCCTCATCTAAGCCGGAACTGCAAAAGAAAAGCCCCGCGTCACAGACGCGGGGTTTTTGCTATTCGCCGATGCGGAAGAAGAACACCCGCGGCTTCCAGCGGATGGGCCGTCTCTCGCTCAGGACGTTCATCAGGCCCGCGCCGACCACGATGAGCATGCCCACAATGGCAATCCAGTCGGGATATTCGCCAAAGAATATCGCGCCGAAGAGAATGGCCCAGATAAGCTGGCTATACTGTACCGGCGCGACGAGGTTGGCCGGCGTGACCTTGCAGGCCTGGATGACCAGAAGGCCACCGATGCCACCGATAAGGCCTATGCCCACAAGAAGAACGAGCTGCTCTATGGTCGGCACGACAAAGGTCGGAACCATGAGAATGGCGTTGAATATGGCGGAGTAAAGCGCCTGAAGGCCGACAAGGCTGATGCGGCGCTCGCGCGGCGCAACATGGCGCAGGATGGTCGTCGTCACGGCCCCCAGAACCGCGCCGAACATCATCACATAGTGACCGAGTTCGAGTTCCTTGACGCCCGGACGGATCACCAGAAGCACGCCGAGGAAGCTGATGATCAGCAAAATCCAGCGATACCAGGCCACGTGCTCGCGCAGCAGCAGCACAGACAGCAGAGTCACGAACAGCGGGGTCGTAAAGCCGATGGCGTAAACATCGGCAAACATTATGTGCGTGAACGCATACATCACGCAGGCCGTACCTAGAATTGCCGTCGCACAGCGCAGGTGCACAAGCCAGGGGTGATGCAGCTTGTAGATGTCGCGCCAGCGCTCGTTCCGGTTGGTGACAAGCACTGGGATAACCGAAAAGGTCGTCGTGAAAAATGCGATCTCGAAAACTGAAAGTGCCGGGCCAGTGGCCTTGATCAGCGCGTCTGAGACTGAAAACAGGGCATAGGCCACGAAGGCAAGGATGACGCCGCCCGGCATCGCGAATATCCGTACAATATGGAGAATGGACTCAAAGGCGGATACTTACCATACAAGTCAAAACCTGGTCCGTCATCAGGGCGGCGGCGGTAATTGTAGAGCGTCCAGGCCCTTAAACGCCGGACCTATGAGTTCGATGCGGTTGGTCCAGATATACCCTTCGAAGCTCTCCGGCACGTTGGCCAGCGTCTCCAGGTCATCAATGCCTGCAGTCCCCGGATCCCCGGCCTCAAATGGTCCGAGCAGGATGATCTGGCTGTCTACCGCTCGCAGACGGTCCTGTAACAGGTTCGGCCAGCCCCAAAGCCAGGGCGCGATATTGATGGGGATCATCACCTTGGTGCCTCGGCAAGCCTCAGGCACAAATCCTGTCCAGCCAAGCGCGATATATTGGCCCAGACAATCGATCAGTCCCCTGCGCGACCAAACGTGCAGGCCGTCTATTTGTTCTGCCGCCCGATATGTCGGTTCGTCACCGCCATAGGCGCCCCAAACGGCGCCCCTCCAGTCAGGGCGGTCGATCAATAAAGCCGCCAGCATATCGCCTTCACGAGCGTCGCGGCTCTTGAAGTTGATGAGCAATTTTTGGTCGGGGAATCCTTCAAGGACTTCCCTAAGCTCGGGCACGAGGCCGATGCCCTTGCCACGGAACGGATAGGTGGCTCCGCCATCAGCGGTATAACCATAGCCTATGTCGAGCGCGCGCAGTGCGTCCATGCTGTGCTTGCGTGTCTCGCCGGTGCCGTCGCTGCGGCAATCCACGGTCCAGTCATGGAGAACAGCAAACTCCCCGTCGGTCGTGGGGTGGACGTCGATCTCGACAATGTCGGCGCCCGCTGAAAATGCCGCGGCCATGGAGGGTAGGGTATTCTCCAGCAAACCGTGACGGGGCGTGTCGATCCGCTCGGCGGTGCAGGTGTCGTTGTCGAGATCAGCCCGGTGATAGGTCTGATGCACACCTCGATGGGCAATCAAGCTTACCTGAGGACTTGCCGGCGGTGCCACACGCCAGCTGGCATTGTGGAAATGAACAGCCACTCCGGCGGCTGCGACAATAGTCAGGAGCCAATATCGACACTTCATGGTGCCCTCCGGTCCCGCCACCTGCGGCGAAGTATGCAAATGAAAAAGGCCGGGTCTATGACCCGGCCTTTGAACGTTGCAGAAATTGCCTGAGTTACGCCATGGCCTTCTGGAGGTTCTGGTCGATGGCGTCGAGGAAGCCGAGGGTCGAAAGCCAGGGCTGGTCCGGGCCGACGAGAAGGGAGAGGTCCTTGGTCATCTTGCCTTCTTCGATCGTGTCGACGGTGACCTTTTCGAGGGTGGCGGCGAACTTGGCCAGTTCCTCGTTGTTGTCGAGCTTGGCGCGGTGCGCCAGGCCACGGGTCCACGCAAAGATCGAGGCGGTCGAGTTTGTCGAGGTTTCCTTGCCCTGCTGGTGCTGGCGATAGTGACGCGTCACCGTACCATGGGCCGCTTCGGCTTCCACGATCTTGCCATCGGGGGTCATCAGCACCGAGGTCATCAGGCCCAGTGAGCCAAAGCCCTGAGCGACGGTGTCGGACTGTACGTCGCCGTCATAGTTCTTACAGGCCCACACATAGCCGCCGGACCACTTGAGGGCAGAAGCGACCATGTCGTCGATCAGGCGGTGTTCGTACCAGATCTTGGCTTCTTCGAACTTGACCTTGAACTCGGCGTCGTAGATCTCCTGGAAGATATCCTTGAAGCGCCCGTCATAGACCTTGAGGATGGTGTTCTTGGTCGAGAGATAGCAGGGCACGCCGCGGTTGAGCGCATAGTTCATCGAGGCGCGGGCGAAGTCGGCGATCGAGTCATCGAGGTTGTACATGCCCATGGCAACACCGGCCGAGGGGGCGTCGAACACGTCGTGCTCGATGGTGGTGCCGTCTTCGCCGACGAACTTCATCGTCAGCTTGCCCTTGCCGGGGAACTTGAAGTCGGTGGCGCGGTACTGGTCGCCGAAGGCATGGCGGCCAACGATGATCGGCTGGGTCCAGCCGGGCACCAGGCGCGGCACGTTCTTGCAGATGATGGGCTCGCGGAAGATCACGCCGCCCAGAATGTTGCGGATCGTGCCATTGGGCGACTTCCACATCTTCTTGAGGCCGAATTCTTCGACGCGGGCTTCGTCCGGAGTGATGGTCGCGCATTTAATGCCCACGCCATGCTTCTTGATGGCATTGGCGGAGTCCACGGTCACCTGGTCGTCGGTGGCGTCGCGGTTCTCGACCGACAGGTCGTAGTATTCGATCGGCAGGTCGAGGTAGGGATGGATGAGCTTGTCCTTGATCGCCTGCCAGATGATGCGGGTCATCTCATCGCCGTCGAGGTCCACGACCGGGTTGGCGACTTTGATCTTGCTCATCGAAAAACTCCCTTGAAGAAATGCGCATTTCGGCATTTGCCGTTCTTGCGCCCGTATAGCATCGTGGCTGAAAAGCGCAAAGTCAGGCTCGGCAAGGGGCCATGCCTATTTGGCGGGCAAGGTGGAGACAAAGGCCCGTGCCCGTCCGAGCCAAGCTGCCAGCGCGAGGTCATCCTCGATCGCGTCGCCGGCAAGAACCACGAAGCCGCTCATTGCCCGACCGCCCATTTCCATGGTCTCGGCGCCCGCCTGGGCCAGTGCATCGGTCACATTCTCTTTGCCGACACGCACGATCAGCGCGCCCTCCCGGGTCGGACAGACCAGCATGTTTCCATCCAACATGAAGGCGATGCCGCCAAACATCTTCTTTTCGACAATGCCTCTCTGGTCCGGAAGCAGTCCGCGGATACGGTCCGCCAGTTCCTGGAGCGCCATGCTCATCGCGACTTATCCGGCCTATAAGCTGGGTGATGCGGAATGGTTTCGTCCACAAGGTCCCATGCGACATGACTGCGGGAAAAGATCAGCTGGTTTGGCACGAACCAGTCATTCTGCCCGGCGAAGAGGCCCGCGGGCAGAATCCGAAAGGCAGGCGCCCGCGAGGACTGCGCATGGATTGTCGTGCCGCATTCGGGGCAGAAGTGCCGGGTGAAGGTCGCTCCGGAATCGGCTGGACGGACATGACTTTTGGTTGCGCCGACGACGCTCACGCTCTCGTTTGGGAAGAGGACGACCGAGGTGTGGCCGCTGCCCGAAACGATCTGGCAATTGCGGCATGCACACTGGAACATCGAAACGGCACGGCCGTTCACCGAAACCGTGATGGCTCCGCAGTCACAGCTGGCATTCAGGTTGAGAACTGGCATGACATCCTGGCTCATGGCTGAGAGGCTGGCACGCCTGCAGCCAGGGCGCAAGCGGAGCTTGCCATAGACCCTCCAAGAGGCAAAACTGCCTATCCAGCGAGGAAACCTGATGGCCCTTCATCCGCAATATCCCCTGGAAACCGAACGGTTGCGGCTGCGGCCCTTCACCCGGGGCGATGTCGACGCCGTTTTCGCATATCGCGGCCGGGAGGACGTAGCCCAATACCTCTTCGATCCTCCGCTGAGCCGGGAGGAGTGCGCACTGGCCATTCAGCAACGCACCGCGCAACTCGATCTCGCCAAGGAGGGGGATCGGATCATTCTGGCTGTTGAACGTCGCGACGACAGCATGCTGGTCGGCGAAGTGTCGCTGATCTGGCGTTCGCAGGAAGGGCGACAGGGCGAACTCGGCTGGATATTCCACCCGGATCATCAGCGTAGGGGATACGCCACCGAGGCCTGCCTGAGGCTGATGGCTCTCGGGTTCGGACCGGCCGATCTGCACCGCATATTTGCGCGGTGCGACGCGCGCAACGTGGCCTCCTGGCGCCTCATGGAACGCCTTGGCATGCGCCGGGAGGCGCATTTCCGCGAGCATGGACTTTTCAAAGGCGGCTGGGACGAGGAGTTTTATTACGCAGTTCTGAGGCGGGAGTGGCGGGCCACGCAGGGACAAATGCCGAGAATTTAAGCATTCCCATAAGCGCCTGATAAAAAGCAAAATATTCCAGTTAGAGGCAGGAACGCCGTTCGGTGATCATCGTTCTCGCAGCAGGGCTTACACATCCTTGGCGGAGGAAATCACCACCATGTCGTCCATGCAGCTACCCATCGAAACCTCCCATTTGGTGCTTCGCCCGTTTGAGCGCGCCGACGTTGAAGCGGTTTCGCGCTATCACACTCTTCCCGTTCTTCAGCGCTATCTCGTCCACCCCACGCGCTACAAGGAAGACGTTCCGGCGGCGGTGGAGCTGATGCGCAATCAGGTGGTGCTGCACCGTCCGGGCGACACGCTCAGTCTGGCTGTGACCCGCAAGGGCGACAAAGTCTTGCTGGGACAGGTTCATCTTAAATGGTCCGACGCAACGGCAAGCCAGGGCGAAGTTCGCTTTGCGATCAATCCTGCCGAAAGCGGAAAGGGCTATATGACAGAAGCGCTGAGCGCCCTGTTCGACCTCGCCTTCGATCAGTTCCGGGTGCATCGTCTTTTTGTGCGCTGTGACGGCAAATGTCACCACTCGATCAAGCTGATGCAGAAGCTCGGCATGCGCCTTGAAGCTCATTATCGTGAGCATGCCCTGTTTCAGGGCGAATGGGACGAGGAGCTGCATTTTGCTATCCTCGATCGCGAATGGCGGCCCGACAACAAGGTGTTCGAGCTTCCACTCCGTGACAAGGTTGCCTGATCTCTCGCGCGCGTTAAGTTAACGATGACATGTCGATTTGTCGATTGGCATAAATCGCATGGCTGGCCTGCGTAGTTGCTGCATTCCAGGTGTGGAACTGCTCTAGTTCAATCAGCTCTATCCAAGGGAGTGTCCTGTTTCGAGGGGGAACCGGGCACTCGTGGATGGCGCGGGTTGAACTAGCGTCTAAAGGCCCCTCATGCTGTCTTCTTCTGTCGCCCCGCAGTTGCCGGAGCACGGCCGCGATCCAGTAGCATCTGCCATCCACACAGCGCTGACCGTTGCCATTGCCATCTTCGTTATGGCGGTGATTGGCGTCCTCACGCGCCCGGTTGGTTTCCTTGCCCCGCTCTGGCCGGCTAACGCGGTTCTCGCCGCTGTCTTGCTCCAGGTGCCCTCGGCTCAACGCCTGCCAGCCCTGGCCGGTGCATTCCTCGGCTATCAGGCGGGAGGTTTCGCCGCCGGAGACCTGCCTTGGCACGCGCTGCAACTGACCGCCTCCAATATGGTCAGCGCCGTCACTTTCGCCTTTGTTTTCCACGCGCTTGTGAGGGGCGATGTTGGGCTCGCCCATGTGCGGGCAGTAACCGCGCTGGCCGCAGCCACCATCGTCGCGTCGTCCGTTGCGGGTGTCATCGGCGGGCCGGTTTCTGCAGCCACGTCCGACTTGAGTTATTTCGATGCCTGGCGGACCTGGTTCGCGTCCGAGTTCATGAATTATCTCGTGCTCATGCCGGGCCTTGTGGCCATCAACTGGCCGTTGCGCTGGCCGGGCCGCAGCCGCTGGAACGAACTGCTCTCGGGACCGGCGCTGATCCCGATCCTCACCGTTGCCATCACCTTGCTGGTCAGCATCGTCATCCATCCCTTTGCGCTGGTCTTTTCCGTGCCCGCGCTCATCTGGGCGGCCCTGTCGATCCCGCTTGCGGCCACCTGCGTCCTGATCGTCGCCTTCACCACGATCGTCATGCTCGCGCTCAGCCGGGGCCTCTATAACTTTGGCCCGGCTGGCCTCAACGATCCCCTGCTGGCCGCTGTGCATCTGGGGGTGGCCATGATTGCGCTGGCCCCCGTTTTGGTAGCCGCGGCGACTTCAGAGCGGCGCCGCCAGTTCGCCGAGCTCGAGCAGGCGGCGCGCCTTGATACGCTGACCGAGGCGCTCAATCGCGGTGCTTTCATGCAGCAGGCGAGCGCGATGATCGAGCAGCAGACGAAACGTGTCGCGCCGCTCGCGGTGGTGTTGCTTGATGTTGACCACTTCAAGCGCATCAATGACCACCATGGCCACGCGGCAGGTGACCAGGCGCTTGTCACTCTCGCTGCTGTCATTCGCCGGTCCATTCGGGGCGGTGACCTGTTCGGCCGTCTTGGCGGGGAGGAATTTGGGCTGCTTCTGCCCGACGCCGAGCTTGCCCATGCCCGTCTTATTGCCGAGCGCATTCGCGAACAGGTCGAGCGCCTGGAAATCCGTCTCGACGAAGGCAAGCTGGTCAACATGACCATCAGCGTGGGCGTGGCTGCCGCAGCCATGGCCGCAGCCGATCTTCCTGAAATGCTTTCTCTCGCCGATAAGGCGATGTATGAGGCCAAGCGCGTTGGGCGAAACCGGGTGGTGGTCCGGGACCTGGGCGCCGGAAATCAGGACGAGGACGGCAAAGATGGCGGGAACGGATCGGTCACAGGAACCCAGCTTCAAGCCGGGCCCGGCGATCATCCTGTGTGAGCCCCAGCTTGGCGAGAATATCGGCAGTGCTGCCCGCGCCATGGCCAATTTCGGTCTGTGGGACCTGCGCCTTGTCCGTCCGCGGGACGGCTGGCCCAATGAAAAGGCCATCGCCGCCGCTTCCCGCGCCGATCACGTCCTGGATCGGGTGCGGGTGTTCGAAACGCTGGAAGAGGCGATGGCGGACCTCAAGCTGGTCTATGCCACCACCGCGCGTTCACGCGACATGCAAAAGGAAGTGCTGGGGCCAGAGGAGGCCTCGGCGAAAATGGCGGCCTATGTCGCGGGCGGGCAGGGCGTGGGCCTGCTTTTCGGTCGCGAGCGCTGGGGGCTGCTCAACGAGGAAGTGGCGATGGCCGATGCCATCGTCACGCTGCCGGTAGAGCCGGCCTTCGCCTCGCTCAATATCGCCCAGGCGGTGCTGCTCATGGCCTATGAATGGCGTCGGACCAGTCAGGAGGGCAGGGCGCTGCCCTTTTCAGATGGTCTGGATGAAGCCGCCCCGCGAAACGAACTTGTGGGGCTCTTCGAGCATCTCGAGGGCGTCCTCGACCAGACCGGCTTCTTCACTACGCCCGACAAGCGACCCTCCATGGTCAACAATCTGCGCACCGCGCTCACCCGTGGTCGCTTTACGTCGCAGGAAATCCGCACCCTGCGCGGGGTCATTTCCTCCATCGACCGTCGCCACGAGCGCCCCAATCCCAATCGCCAGAAGAAGGCCGAAGACTAGTCGCTTGGCCGACGCCGCCTTGCGCCCTAAGTCCGGAACGTCAATCAATTTCGCCCGGTCCGTACCGGATGCGCCGAATCCGGCTTTGACCCGTCCGCGACAAAGTGACATGGCTCTAGCACCATGAGCACACCCTCCGCCGCCGAACCCTCCAAATTCGCCTTCCACTACACCGGCTTCCGCTTTTTCTGGCTGACGACGCTGTTTGTCAGCTTCGCCGTGCAGATCATGGCGGTTTCGGTCGCCTGGCAGATCTACGATGTCACCGGCAATGCCTTCCTGCTGGGGGTAGTCGGGCTGTGCCTCTTTGCGCCCGCCTTGCTGCTCATTCTTTTTACCGGCCTTGCTGCTGATCGCTTCAGCCGGCGCACCATCATGCGCATCTGCCTTGTCTTTGAAGCCGGTTGCGCGGTGGGGTTCTTCCTCCTCGCCAATGCCGATGCGGACCAGATCTGGCCGATCTTTGCGATTCTGTTTGTCCTGGGCACAGCGAGGGCCTTCTGGGCACCGGCAGCCAATTCGCTGGCGCCCAACATCGTCCCACCCCAAGCCCTCGCCAATGCGATCACGGCCAATGCCTCGGCCTGGCAATTCTCCTCCATCATGGGGCCCGCGGTCGGCGGTCTGCTGTATGGCATTTCGCCGGAAATCGCCTTCGGCACATCCGCCACGCTGCTGTTGGCCGCCATTGTGCTGGTGACGCTTATTCCGCGCCCGGCCCAGGTCCGCGACACCCAGGCCAAGAGCCTCGAAACGCTGCTGGGCGGCTTTCGCTACATCTTTTCCAACCGGGTCGTTCTGGGCGCCATGTCGCTCGACATGTTTGCCGTCATGGCCGGCGGCGCCGTGGCGCTGATGCCCATCTATGCCAAGGATATCCTTCAGGCTGGCCCCGAAGAGCTGGGCCTCCTGCGTGCCGCGCCCGGCATTGGTGCGTTGATCATGGCCTTTTGGCTGATGCGCCATCCGGTGCGCGACCATGCCGGAAAGCTCCTGTTCGTCTTTGTGGGTCTTTTCGGCGTCTTCACCGTCGTCTTCGGCGTCTCCACCAATGTCTGGCTGTCGATGGCCGCACTGTCGCTGGTAGGGGCCGCCGACATGGTCAGCGTCACCATACGGGACACGATCATGCAATTGTGGACGCCCGAAGAGGTGCGCGGACGCGTCAACGCCGTCAATTCCGTCTTTATCGGTGCCTCCAACGAGCTTGGCGACTTCCGGGCCGGCAGCGTGGCGCACCTGATCGGGCCGGTCCCCGCTGCCATCATGGGCGGCGTGGGCGCGGTCATCATTGCCGGCGTCTGGGCGGGGCTCTTCCCCGAGTTGCGCAACCAGCGCAGTCTCGACAAGCGGATGGCCTGATAAAGCCCGCCTTGGCTTGACTCGGCAGGTTTGCGCCTCTAAGACGCGCCCACCTATTCCGGCCTTCGGGCCCATAGGCGCACCCGGGATTCTCTGTTGGGAGTCTGTCGGCCCTTCGCAAGGAGGGCAGAGGAGGGCGCGATCCATTCAAACGTTTAAGAAGGATACGCGATGTCGAAGCGTCATTCCGTAAAGTACAAGATTGACCGTCGCCTTGGCGAAAACATCTGGGGCCGTCCGAAGTCCCCGCTGAACGCACGTGCCTATGGCCCCGGCCAGCACGGCCAGCGCCGCAAGGGCAAGCTCTCGGACTACGGTTTGCAGCTGCGCGCCAAGCAGAAGCTCAAGGGCTACTACGGCTCGATCACCGAAAAGGGCTTCCGCAAGCTCTATGACGAAGCTGCCCGCCGCAAGGGCGACACCGGCGAGAACCTGATCGGTCTGCTCGAATCGCGTCTGGACGCGATCGTGTACCGCGCCAAGTTCGTCCCGACCGTGTTCGCTGCCCGCCAGTTCGTGTCCCACGGCCACATCCTGGTCAACGGCAAGCGCGTCAACATCCCGTCCTACCAGGTCAAGATCGGCGACAAGATCGAAATCCGTGAGCGCTCCAAGCAGCTCACCGTCGTTCTGGAAGCCAACCAGCTGGCCGAACGCGATGTGCCGGACTACATCGAAGTCGACCACAACAAGCAGACCGCCGTTTACGCTCGCGTGCCGGCCCTGTCCGACGTGCCGTACCCGGTCCAGATGGAACCGAACCTGGTCGTCGAATTCTACTCGCGTTAATCGCGACCGACTTCCGAAATTCGAAAGGGCCGCTCCTCGGAGCGGCCCTTTTGCTTTTGCCGGCCCTGCAGTCCTCCATTCATCCCACATGTCGCTGCTAACCACGGGCGTGATCCGTCGGCCACTCGCCGATTTTGCCCGGGTGGATGGCCGCAACACGTCCGCAGGGAGCACCGTAGGATGTGTCTTGTTCAGTGGTGTGTGCCCAAACAAAAAAGGGGCGCCGGAGCGCCCCTCGATCCCAATATGTCTGCCGAGCTAGAGCGTCGCCGCGTCGGAAAGCTCTTCCTTGATCGGCTCCTGGTCCCTGGGGATGAAGCTCTCGAACTTGCGCAGGCGCATGTGGATCGACTGCAGTTCGACGATGGTGGTCCAGGCCCTGGCGAAGAACTGGAACGAGCTCGCTACCTGCCCGAACGCCTGCTGCACCTGTTGGTAGACGCCCAGCGTGATCGTCCCCGCCAGAATGGACGGAGACAGCGTCAGCAACGGCACGTAGCCAGCCACCTGCAGATAGGCGTACCGGGCGAGGTTGAAGTAGGTGTAGTGGAAGTAGAGGCGGAAATAGTTCTTCTGCACATTGGCGAAGAGCTCGCGGAAGGTCGGCGGGCTGGCCCGCTCCGGATTGTCCTCCCCATAGACCAGTTCCTTGCGCAAGGCGGCCTCGACTTTCTGGTTCTCGAAATTGAGGCCCGGCAGGCGAATGCCGACGATCCAGAGCAGGCCCGTGCCGAAGGCGGCAACCACCAGCGCGATCCATACGAGGCTGCCCGGAATGTCATCGAAGCCATAGAGCGAGGTAATGTTGCTCGACAGGCCCCAGAGAATGGGCAGGAACACAACCAGCGTGAGCAGGCTGTCGAGAAAGCTCGTTCCCAGATCTTCCACGATGCCGGCGAAGCGCATCGTGTCTTCCTGTACGCGCTGGGCTGCGCCTTCCACCGTGCGGACCCGGTCCCAATACTGCATGTAGTAGGAGGTCATCGCCTTGCGCCAGCGGAACACGTAGTGCGAATTGAAGAAGGCCAGGAGCACGAGGAAGATGATGTTGGGCAGCAGCACTGCCATCAGCGTCACAACGTACGGCCAATATTCATCGGGCGACACCGAGCCCGGTTCGGCCAGTGCGCCCTGCAGTACGTTGAAGAAACCGCCCTGCCAGAAGTTCACGAAAGCCGAAAGCTGCACCTGGCTATAGGTGGCAAGGAACAGGACAGCGCTGCCCACCACGCTCCACCAGTACCATTCGTTGCGCCGGTAGACATACCAGAAGGCGCAGAACAGCACCGTGCAGATGAAGATGTACCAATATTCCCAGACGCGATCGCCGTTGAGGAAAGTGCTGCCTTCGGCAACGCAATTGGCCGTGACGGCTGCCGCTTCCGGAATGGCGGCCTGCTCGGTGGCGGGCGCTGGCGCGGACGGATCGATCGCCTGAGGCCCGCCCTCAGGCGCAGGCAGCGCATTGGGGTCCGGCGCAACCGGTGTTTCTGCGACGGGCGCCTGATCGGGCGCACAGACGGCAGGCGCCAGAAACCGGTCGATGCTGATCACGGAACGGACAGGCTCGCCCGCCAGCTGGAACAGCAAGGTTGTCAGCAGCATCCAGACGATGGCGGAAGAAAAGAAGAGTTTCGGTACAGGAAAAAATGAGCGGAACACCGTGAGACTCCAGAGGGTGTGTTGAGGGCTTCATCCAACTGCCACAAAGCGCGCAAATCAAGGAGTACCAATGAAAGTTTGGTAAGGTTGTGCACTTCGCTTTGGCTTTCCATGAGAGCGTAACGGCGCTATCAGCTAGCGCAACTGATCAATCGAGAGTTTTGACATGAGCGCGGCGATGGAAGCCCCAGCCATTGCGGATGACGACGCCGAAGGCGGCGCTCACCCCGTCTATGCCAACGCCCCGCGCTCGGTGGAATTCAACAAGCTGCGCAAGCGGCTGATCCGCAACATGCGCGAAGCCCTCGACAAGTTCGGCATGGTGCGTCCGGGCGACAAGTGGCTCGTTGCACTGAGTGGCGGCAAGGACTCCTACGGTCTGCTGGCGCTGCTGCTGGATCTTAAGTGGCGGGGTCTGCTGCCGGTCGAACTATTGGCCTGCAATCTCGACCAGGGCCAGCCCAACTTCCCCAAGCACATTCTGCCCCGTTACCTCGAGGGCCTGGGTATTCCACACCGGATCGAATACCAGGACACCTATTCCATCGTCACCGACAAGCTGCCAGCCGGGGCGACCTATTGCTCGCTCTGCTCGCGCCTGCGGCGCGGCAATCTCTACCGCATTGCGCGCGAGGAGGGATGCTCCGCGCTCGTTCTGGGTCATCATCGGGACGACAGTCTTGAAACCTTCTTCATGAACCTCTTTCACGGCGGCAAGCTTGCCGCCATGCCGCCCAAGCTGGTCAATGACGAGGGCGATCTGGAAGTGCTTCGCCCGCTGATCTACTGCGCCGAGGAAGACCTTCAGCGCTTTTCAGATGCCATGGCCTTCCCCATCATTCCCTGCGACCTGTGCGGCTCCCAGGATGGTCTGCAGCGCAATGTTACCAAAGCCATGCTCACCGACATGGAGAAGGCCATGCCGGGCCGCAAGGACGTGATGATCCGGGCCTTGGGCAATATCAATCCGAGTCATATGCTGGATCCGCGTCTTTTCGATTTTGCCGGCCTCGCGCCCAAGCCCAAGGACAACTAGCCTCATGAATATCGATCGTCTCGCCGCTATCCTCCGCCGCGCCGCGCAGGAGGAAATCCTGCCGCGCTTCCGCCGGCTCGATGACGGGATGATCCAGACCAAGACGGGGGCGTTCGACCTCGTCACCGAAGCGGACACCAATGCGGAGCGGGTGATCACCGCCGCCATCCGCGACCACTCGCCCGATACGCTTGTGATTGGCGAGGAAGCGGTGGCTGCCAATCCGGCCCTGCTGCGCTCGAACCTCGAAGACAGAATCACGATCTTCGTCGATCCCGTTGACGGAACTGCCAATTTTGCCGGTGGCCTGCCGCTGTTTGCCGTCATGGCGGCGGTGGTTCAGAACGGGGAGCCCGTCGCCGGCGTCATTTACGATCCCATGGGTGACGACTTCCTCATGGCCGAACGCGGCTGCGGGGCCTGGCAGGTCATTCCCGATGGCCGCCGGCTGCGTCAGAAGTTTGCCGATCCGGTGCCGCTGTCCGAAATGGGCGGCCTCGCATCGACCTCATATATGCCGCTCGAATACCGCGCGCGCATCATGGGCAATCTGGCCAAGGTCAAGATGAGCGCCAGCTATCGCTGCGCCGGCCATGAATACCGGTTTGCTGCCGGCGGCAATGTGCACTTCCTGGCCTACAACAAGCTCATGCCTTGGGACCATGTCGGCGGCGCCCTGATCATGCGCGAAGCGGGCGCCCATGTCGCCAGGTTCGACGGCTCGGCCTATCGGCCCACCGACGTCGATGGCGGCCTGCTTGTTGCGCCGGACAAGGCGAGCTGGGACGAGCTGCGGCGCGAGGTTTTTACCCTCTAGCGCCGCCGCAGGGTCAAGCCTCCGGCTATTCGCGCAGCCGCCGGTAATATTCGCTCCGCGCCAGGAGACATTGCGTGATGGCGTCGAGCACGCTGCGCAATAGATTGGTCATGCCATTTCCTCGATGATGGCCAGCACGTCGCCGCTGCGCACGGTCTGGCCGGGATTGGAACGGATGGACGTCACGCGGCCCGATGCGTGCGCAATGACCGGAATTTCCATCTTCATGGATTCGATGATGGCGACCTGTTCGCCCGCTTCCACGTAGCCGCCCTCGTCCACAAGGATCTTCCAGACGCTGCCGGGAACGCCACTGGTCACACCGAAACAGCCCGCAGGGATCGCGGCTTCCTCGGCCATTTCAGCTGCTTCGTCGGTCGAAAAGCTGTCCAGCCCCGCGTCCCGCCAATATTGCCGTTCCGCCTCAAACGCCTGCTGCTGCTGCCGCTTGAAAGTGGCGATGGCGTCCGCGTCGCGGGCAAGGCCGTCGGCATACCGGGCGTGGGAAAATTCGGTTTCCTCGATCCGTATCGGGTAGCCGCCATGGGGAAAGGCCGCCCGGGCCTCTGTCAGCTCGGCATGCTCGACGGGGTAGAAGCGGATCTGGTCGAAGAAATCCAATAGCCAGGGCTTGCCCGGCTTGAAGGCGGGCGTCGTGCGCCAGGTATTCCAGACCTGGATCGTGCGCCCGAAGAGCTGATAGCCGCCTGGCCCCTCCATGCCATAGATGCACATATAGGCCCCGCCGATGCCCACGGCATTTTCCGGCGTCCAGGTCCGAGCCGGATTGTATTTGGTGGTCACAAGGCGATGGCGGGGATCGATCGGGGTCGCCACCGGCGCGCCGAGATAGACGTCGCCGAGCCCCAGTACCAGATAGCTCGCGTCGAACACGGTCTGCTTGACCGCCTCGATATCGGCGAGCCCGTTGATGCGCCGGATGAACTCGATATTGTCCGGGCACCAGGGCGCATTGGCCCGCACCAGTTCCTGATATTTGCGCATGGCCAGTTGCGCGTCGGGATCGTTCCAGGACAGTGGCAGGTAGACGGTGCGGCTCGGCACTGTCACATCATTCGCGTCGGGCAGGGACTTTTCGATCTCCTTGAGCAGTCCAAGCAGCCGTGTGCGCGTCAGGCTCGTCCCGTCATAATGGATCTGCAACGAGCGAATGCCCGGCGTCAGGTCGATAATACCCGGCAGCCGGGCCGCCAGAAGCGCCTGCATCAACAGATGCACCCGCAGCCGCAGCCCGACATCCAGCGTCATGGCGCCATATTCAACCAGGAGATTGTCGTCGCCCTGGCGCCGGTAGACAACCGATACGGGACCCTCGGTGGACGCCCCGACAATGGGCGATCCGGCGTCGACATTCGCCCCGCGGATGGCAGGCCCGGCAACGGCATCGCCCGCCCGCGCCTGTGGGTGAAAGCGGATCGTATCCCCGGGCTTGAACTGGCCCATTTTCCACTGCTCGTCCCGCGCGATCACTGCGGGACAGACGAAGCCGCCCAGGCTGGGCCCGTCCGGGCCCAGAATGATGGGCATGTCGCCGGTGAAGTCGATGGCGCCGATGGCATAGGCATTGTCATGGAGGTTGGACGGGTGCAGCCCCGCCTCGCCACCGTCGCTGCGTGCCCAGCGCGGGGCAGGGCCGATCAGCCGCACGCCGGTGCGGGCGCTGTTGTAATGCACCTCGTAGGTGGCGCTGAATAGATCGTCGATGTCTTCGGGCTGGAAGAAATCCGGCGCGCCATGCGGCCCATAGACCACCCCGACATCCCAATGGCGGCCGAGCGGTGCCGGAGCTTCGGGTGGACGTGCGTCGCTTTGGTTTTCCCGTGCCAGATTGAGCGTGTCACCAGGCTTGAGCACGCCGGTCGCATGTCCGCCGAAGCCGCCCAGTCCGAAGGTCGCGCGCGAGCCAAGCACAAGCGGCGCCGCAAACCCGCCGGCGACGGCGAGATAGCTGCGCTGCCCCGCCCCATCGATGGCCCCGACCGACAATATCTGCCCGGGCGCGACATCAATGGCCGTGCCATGAGCCACAGGCACGCCATCCAGCTTGGCGGGCATGGTTGCGCCCGAAATGGCCACCCGCGCGCCGGCATTGAACCGCAAGGTGGGTCCCGACACGGTCAGCTCCAGTGCTGTCGTGGTGTCGGCATTGCCGACGAGGCGGTTGGCGTGACGAAACGAGCGCTCGTCCATGGGACCGCTCGGGGGCACGCCGACATGCCACAGGTTCAGCCGCCCGGGCAGTTCCTGAATGCTGGACTGGGCGCCGGGGGCGATCACATCGACGCTGTCCGGCACGAAGGGAAAGCTGCGCAGCGCGGTGGTCGCCACCCGGCCCGAAGCAAGCAGCTCCGATCCGGCAATGGCCCGAAGGTAACCGAGATTGGTTTCAATGCCGGCGACGCGCGTCGCTTCGAGTGCTGCCTGCAGCTTGCCGATGGCGTCAGCCCGGTCCGTGCCGGCGACGATGATCTTGGCAAGCATGGGGTCGTAGAACGGCGTTACTTCGCTGCCGGTGGCGATCCAGCCGTCCACCCTGATATCGTCGGGAAAGCTGACCTCGGTCAGAAGGCCGGCGCTCGGCTGGAAGTCGGCGCTCGGCTTTTCGGCATAAAGCCGAACCTCGATGGCCGCACCCTTGGGTACGAGCGGCCCGGCTCCCTCGATCACCCGTTCCCCGGCGGCCTGGCGGATCATCCACTCCACGAGGTCGATGCCGAACACCGCCTCGGTCACCGGATGCTCCACCTGGAGGCGCGTATTGACCTCAAGGAAATAGAATTCTTCCCGCTTGGGATCGTAGATGAATTCGACCGTGCCGGCCGAGGCGTAGCTGATCGCCGCGCCGAGATCGCAGGCGGCGCTGTGCAGCCGCTGGCGCACGGGTTCGGGCAGGAGCGGGGCGGGCGTTTCCTCCACCACCTTCTGGTTGCGCCGCTGAAGCGAGCAGTCGCGCTCGCCCAATGCAATGACCTTGCCGTCGCCATCGCCGAAAAGTTGCACCTCGACATGGCGGGCATCGGCCACAAAGCGCTCGAGATAGACCCGGGCATCGCCGAAACTGGCGCGCGCTGTACGTTGCACGCTTTCAAAGCGCGCCCGCAGTGCCGCTTCGTCGTCGCAGAGCTGCATGCCGATGCCGCCACCCCCGGCGGTGCTTTTGAGCATGACCGGAAAGCCGATCACCGCCGCTGCGCTGAGAGCCTCCTCCAAGCTGTCGATCAGGCCGGTTCCCGGCAGGAGGGGCACGTGGCTGGCCTCGGCCAGTTCACGCGCCTTGTGCTTGAGGCCGAAGGCTTCGATATGCTCGGGGCGCGGCCCGATAAAGACGAACCCCTCGGCTGCAAGGCGCCGGGCAAAGGCGATGTTCTCGGACAAAAATCCATAGCCCGGATGCACCGCCTGGGCGCCTGTCTGTTTGCAGGCAGCAATCACCGCATCGATGTTGAGATAGCTTTCGGTGGCGGGTGCAGGACCCAGCCGCACGCTTTCATCGGCCAGCGACACTGCCGGCGTGAAGCGGTCTGCGTCCGAATAGACGGCGACCGACGCTATGCCCATTCGCCTCAGGGTGCGGATGATACGGACGGCGATTTCGCCCCGGTTGGCAACAAGGACCTTGGTGAACATGCCTAGTCTCCCGGCAAGGTTTGCGTCGCCGGGTCGTCCCGGCCGGGTGCCACTGAAAGAACCGGGCCGTCCCGGTCGAGGCTGTATGGATCCGGACCGCCAGCGATGCGCTCGGGCCAGATGGTGATGTCCTGGCTGAGGCTGGCGCCGTAGCGTTGGCTTTCCTCGGGCCGCTTGCGGATGCGCTCGAAGGCGATCACCCGGTTGGCAAGGGTGAAGGCTTCGCGCATGTCGTGGGTCACCATGACCACGGTCAGCGGTGTCTCGTGCCAGAGGCGCTTCATCAGCGCATGGATTTCGGCGCGGATGCCCGGATCGAGCGCCCCGAAGGGCTCGTCGAGCAGCAGTACCTTGGGCTGGGTCACGAGCGCCTGGGCCAGTGCCAGACGCTGTTGCATGCCGCCCGAAAGCTGGGCGGGATACTTGTCTTCGCTGCCGGCCAACCCGACGCTCGCGATCATTGCGCGTGCCCTTTCCGCGGCATCGCGGCGGGCTGCGCCGAAAAGTCGGGAACGGCCCCGAGAGGCTTTCCACTCCAGCCCCAGCAGCACATTGCCTAGCACCGTCAGGTGCGGGAACACCGAATAGCGCTGGAAGACCACGCCCCGGTCGGGACCAGGTTCGGCGGGCAGGGGCACGCCATCAAGCATGATGGTTCCCCGCGAGGGGCGCTCATCTCCCAGCAAGAGCCGCAGGAACGTGCTCTTGCCGCATCCTGACGGACCAACAAGGGCCACGAAGGCGCGCGAGGCAATGGTCAGCGATATCCGCTCGAGGACGATCTGGTCCCCATATTCCTGCCAGACATCGGAAACGGTGATTTCGCTCATCCCGCCGTCCCCCGGCTCCAGGGAAAGGCAGTATCGCGCGCCCAGTCGATCAACAGGTTCATGAGCACGGCAAGGATCGTGATCCAGGCCACATAGGGAAAGATCACATCCATCGAGAGGTAGCGGCGCACCAGGAATATCCGGTAGCCCAGCCCTGAATCGGACGAGATGGCTTCCGCAGCGATAAGGAACAGCCAGGCCGGGCCCAGTTGCAGCTTGAGGCAGGTCAATAGGCGGGGCAGCGCCTGCGGGAGGATCACCCTCATGCCGATCTGCCAGGATGAGCCGCCCAGGGTCTGGGCCTTGACCCATTGTTCATGCGGCAGGTCCATGACCTTGAAGGCCAGGTCGCGCGTCATGATCGGCGCAATCCCCAGCGCGATAAGGGTGATCTTGGCGCTTTCGCCCAGTCCCATGACGATGAAAAGCACCGGCAGCAGGGCTAGCGGCGGCACCATGGAAACGACGGCGATAAACGGCGCCAGCGTGGTCCGGAGAACAGGGAGCATACCGATCAGCATCCCCAGGACCAGCGCGATGGCGGTGGCGATGAGAAGACCGGCGCCCAGCCGCCCCAGACTGGCCAGGGTATCGACGAGCAGGAGGTACTCGCCGGTCCGCACATCGGGCGTGAAGGCCATGCGGTTGATCGCGTCGGCAAGGCTACCCAAAGCCGGCAGCAGTTTGTCGCTGGGATTATCCGCCAGCCGCGCCGCCGACCCGAAGGCATAGGCCAGCACGACCAGTGCAAATGGCAGTGCCGCCAGCAGCATGGCCGTGGTGCGATTGGGCTTTATATTGATGAGGCGCATGGCGGCTCTGGCTTGCGAGAAAATGGCGCCCCGTGCCGGCCGGCACAGGGCGGTGGCCGTGTCAGAGAGCGCCGTCCGCTGCCGCCTGCATGTATTCGGCGGTGAAACGGAACTTGATGTTAGCGCTGTCGCCCAACACCGTGCCGTCGGGTAATTCGATGCCGATCACGTCGACAGACGGCGCGCCCGATCCCAGCAGTCCCTTTTCGAAGAGAAAGGTGCGCACTCGATCCATGGTCGTTTGGAGGTCTGGCGAGGTCACGAAAGCAACGGCGTCCGCCGCCTCTGCGAAGAGTTCGGTGGCGGCGAGCTGGGCTTCAAAGCCAGCCTGGTCGGTACCCGATGCTGCGCCCATGGCAGCGCGCGCTTCGGCGCCTTCGGGCGTATCAGCGGTCATCAGCGCCATGGTTTCGTACCAGATGCCCGCAAGCGCCTTGCCAAAATCGGGATTGGCCTCGAGCGCTTCGGTCTTGGCCACCATGAGGTCGATGATCTCGCCCGGGATTTGCGCGCTGTCGAACACCTTGGTTGCGTCGGGAAGGACGGCAATCTCCGAAACCATCGGGTTCCAAGTCACCATGGCCGTCACATCTGCCGTCTGGAAAGCGCCGACCATGTCAGGGTCTGCCGTATTGACCACGCTCACATCGCGTTCGGTCAGGCCCACGCTGTCGAGGGCTCGTGCGAGCAGATAGTGGGACACCGAAAACTCGACCAGGTTCACATTCTGGCCCGCGATCGCGGCCAGATCGGTCTCGCCCTTGAGAATGACGGCGTCATTGCCGGCGGAAAAGTCGCCCACGATGACGGCGGTGGTGTCGACGCCGCCTGCGGCAGGGATGGAGAGCCCATCCATATTGGTCAGCGTCACCGCGTCATAGGCGCCTGCGGTAAACTGGTTCATCGACTCCACATAGTCGTTGAACTGGGTCACCTCGATGGTGATGCCGTATTTTTCGGCCCACTTGTCGACGATGCCGGCGTCCGCTGCATAGCCCCAGGGCATCCAGCCAACATAGATGGACCATGCGACCTTGAAATCGGTCTGCTGCGCCAGCGCGGGCGGGGCGATCAACGCTGTGGACAGCGTGGCGGCAAGGAGAAGATGCTTTGCGAGTGTCATAACCAAGTCCCTGTTCGTTTCAATTCGAAGGGGATTGGTGGCGACCATCATGCCGCCAATCCCTTGGCCACAGAGGTCTCCCGGGCTTTTGTCCCGCCGTGATGCCGCCCGGATGTCTCCCGGCCGGGTGCAGCTCTCGGACCAGCACGTCATCGACGCCGGAACCCTAGCCGCTAACTCATGCCATCAGCGATGCAAGGTGCGTGCCAAACCCAATGGCGTTTGGGAACAAGGGGTTACGCCAATCCGCTGGTCCGTAAAGCTCGTTCTGTAGGCCGAATGCATATAAGATAGGCTATGATTAAATCGCGCGCTTTTTATTGCGCTTGGCATTCTATTGCATACAATAAGTCGACCCTTCAGGAGTGCATTCATGACTTTCGAACTCGGCTCGACCATGCAGGTCCTCAAGCCCTATCCTAACCTCTACGCCTTCTACGACGGGCGTATTCCGGGCGTGCGGGCGCATTCGCCGGGTCCCAACTGGCTCGACGATGGCGCCTTCACCCTTGGTACGGCGAGCTTCGCCATTGTCGAGGGTCGGGAGGCTCTGGTTTACGACGCGCATATGTCGCTCATCCACGCGCGCAAGATCCGCGATTTTCTGGAAGAGCAGGACGTGCGGGACATGAAGCTGGTCGTCAGCCACTGGCACACCGACCATGTCGCCGGCAATGAGGTGTTCAGCGACTGCGAGATCATCGCCAACCGCTTTACGCAGGAAGCCCTGATCGCCAACAAGGACGATCTCGAGAACAACGACCCGCCAATCAAGCCGCTGATTATGCCCAACAGCATTTTCGAGAGTGAACGTGAGCTGCGCGTGGGCGACACGGTGGTGGAGCTGCGCCACCTCGACATCCATAGCTACGACGAGACTGTTGCGCTGCTCCCCCAGAGCGGGGTGCTGCTTGCCGGCGACACGCTGGAAGATACCGTGACCTATGTGTCCGAACCGGATCGCCTCGAACAGCATCTGGTCGATCTGGCACGCATGGAAAGCTGGGATTTCGAGCGTATCCTGCCCAATCACGGCACGGTGGAGAAGATCGCTGCAGGGGGCTATGGCCGCGAGTTCATCACCGCGACGCGCCTTTATATCGAAAAGCTGCTGCGTCTGGCCGATGAACCGGAACTGGCTTCGCTCGACATGTGCACCTTTGCAGCGGAAGCATTGGCGACCGGTGGTGTCGAATATTTCGAAGCCTATGAGCCCGTCCATGCCAATAATGTCCGGGACGTGCTGGCCGCCCTGCGAAAGGCTGCCTGAACGGAAAGGGCCGGGGTTCGACCCCGGCCCATCGATCAACTCGCCTTTTTCAGCTTGTCGGCGATATAGGCCCGCCAGCCGCCAAAGCCGGTAATATCGAGCGCCCCATCGAGCGCGACCGGCTCGCACAGAAAGCCACTGACCTGCCGCCCATCGGCCAGTTCGAGCTTGCCGATTCCCAGCGGCGCCGGAATCTTCGACACAAATGTACCGAATCCGGCTGCGGGCAGGGACCACACCTCGACGATGATGCTTGCGCCATCGCCGCTGACCCGCTGAAGCCCAGGCTTGGGTGGCACGGTGCCGGCGAGCGCATAGAGCCGGTATTTGGCGGCGGTCGTCGTTTCCTCGACCAGTGTCCCTCCCAGCGCGAGGAGCTCGGGATTGAGCGGCATGCCGGTCAGATGCGCGCCGACCACTGCGATGTGCAGCCGGTCATCGGCCAAGGGCGGCACCGCCGGGGGCATAAAGCCGCGATCCAGCCCAGCGCCGGTTCCTGCCGCCGCGTGCATCTTTGCGGCAAACCCGGCCAAGGCCGCGTCGCAATCGCCCGGCCCGACCAGCGTCACGCCAAAGGGCAGGCCGCGGTAGGAAAAACCGGCCGGAACGGCGATGGCGCTATAGCCAAGCAGGTTGGCGAAGTTGGTGTAGAGCCCGAAGCGCGAATTGAGCGCCACCGGATCGGCCCGCATCGCTTCGACGGTCTGGATGTCTGGCGAGGTGGGCAGCAGCAGCACATCGACCTTCGCCCATTCGGCATTGGCCAGGTGCCGCAGTCTTTCCAGCGCATACCGGCCCTCGAAGGCGTCCACGGCCGAATATTGCCTTGCGCCATCGATAATGCTGTGCACCGTCGGGTCCATTGCTTCGCCATGGGCTTCGAAGAAGGGCGCAATCGCGGCCAGGCGCTCGGCCACCCAGGGGCCGTTGTAGAGCAGCGCCGCCACGTCCCGGAACGGCGCATAGTCGAACTCGACAATTTCCGCCCCAAGGTCACGCGCCCGCTCGATCGCTTCGGCATAAAGTGCGGCAAAGGCGTCGTTGCCGTAAAACTGCCGATCGGCGTCCCGCAGCACACCCACGCGCAGCGTCGCGGGCAGGCCGATGTCCTTCGCCGGGCGCGAGAAGGGATCGGCCGTGTCCAGCCCCTCGGCAATGGCCCGCGCGGCGACCCCGTCGGCCACCGAGGTCGCGAACATGGTCACGACGTCGACGCTGCGGCACGCAGGGACGACGCCGGTATTGGGCACCCGGCCCGGGCTCGGCTTGACGCCGACAAGATTGTTGAACGCGGCCGGCACCCGGCCGGACCCTGCCGTGTCGGTGCCAAGCGCAAAGGCCGCCAGACCCAGCGCCACGGCCACCGCCGAACCCGAGCTCGATCCCCCCGATACATAGTCGGCGTCGAAAACGCAGCGCGGCGCGCCATAGGGCGAACGGGTTCCATTGAGGCCGGTGGCGAACTGATCCAGATTGGTCTTGCCGATGACAATGGCGCCGGCCGCCTTGAGGCGGGCGACAAGCGTGGCGTCGGCCTGGGCCGTATAGGCAAATTCTGGGCAGGCCGCGGTGGTCGGCAGGCCGGCCACATCGATATTGTCCTTGACCGCAAAGGGCACGCCCCAGAGCGGCAGGGAATTGGCTTGCGGTGCGCGCTCGAGCAGGTCGCGGGCGGCAGCGCGCATAGCCTCGTCTGGCGTGCGGGTGATGAAAATCGCGGGGTCGGTGGCGGCGTTGATGCGCGCGATCAGCGCCTCGACCATGTCGAGCGGCGTCGCGCCCTCTGCATAGGCCTGGCGCAGGCTGGCAAAATCCAGCACTTGGGGGAGGTTCATGGTCTTGTCCTTCACGCCGGAGCCTGCTCGTAGATCTCTACATCGACAGGAGTGGGATTGAACCCGTTGCAGGGATTGTTGATCTGCGGACAATTGGAAATCACGCAGAGCACATCCATTTCCGCGACCATTTCGACATAGGAGCCGGGCGCTGAAATGCCGTCATCGATGATGAGGTCCCCGGTGGGCGCAATCGGCACGTTCATGAAGAAATTGATGTTGGGCACGATATCGCGCTTGCTCATGCCATAGCGCGACACTTCGAGCAGGAAGTTCTCGCGGCAGGCGTGTTCGAATTTGGTGTGCTGGCCGAAGCGCACCGTGTTGGACTCGCATGAGCAGGCCCCGGCCGAGGTGTCATGGCGCCCGCAGGAATCGTCGGTCACCCGCAGCATCACATTGCCCGCATTGGACACAAGCGCGCTGCCGGTGGTGATATAGGCGCTGCCCTGGGCCTGAAGCGTGTCCTGGGCGCTGTAGCGCTCGGCATGGTCGTCGAGCCGGTAGAACAGGGTGTCGATGGCCTGTTGCCCCTCGCTGTCGATAATGCGGAGCACCTGTCCCTTGCGGATTACACCGGACCAGGGTTTGCGCGCCGGAATGTGGTGGCTTTCAAGCAGACGTGTCTGTGCGGTCATAATCGTCTCATAGGGCTCTATAAGCATCGGTATTGGCAAAGCCGCGTACGGCTTCCGGCGTGGCGGTGCGGCAGAAATCATCCTCGGCTACGGGCCGCGCCGGGAGTACGGCCACCTCGACCGGGCCCGGCGCATAGACCAGCGCCGGGTCAAGCGGGTGCGGGCAGCACGATATGGCCACAAGCAGGTCCATTTCGGCGCGCAGTTCGACGAGATCGCCAGCCTGCTTGATGCTGTCCTCCCAGGACAGGGCGCCATCTTCGGCAACGCTCACCGGGGCGAAAAACGTCACCATCGGAGGAATGTCCCGCGGCCCAAGACCGAACTTTCCGGCCGCCAGCAGCATGTTATCCCGGGTGTTGCGCAGGCTGGGATCGGCGCCGAAAATGCGCGCGGTGCCCGCAGCATTCAGTCCGCCGGCCAGCACATCATGGGCGCCGCTCGTGTCTTCGACGATGGAGAGGAGCACCCGCCCCATGTCGGAGAATATCAGGCGGCCCTTGCCGAGCGCCGCGGTCCACTGGATCTTGATGCTATCTGCGTGGTTGATGCGTTCGGACGTGTCGGCAGCATTCCAGGCGAGCAGCGCGACGGATGCTTTGCCGGTCGTATCGGCAAGGCGCAGGCGTTCTCCTGCCTTGATGGTGTAGTTGGCATACCACCCGCCAGGCACGGTTTCGCGGAACACGACTTCTTCTACGTTGATGGGGGCCGCATCGCGCGCCGTGGGTGCCGGCATCGTCTTGGGGGCCTGTCCGGTGCCGGCAGCCTTGAGCGCCTCGTAGCGGCGGCGGTTTTCTTCGATCTGCGCCTTGGTGTCAGTAAAGCTCATTTTTGGTCCTTCAGTCGGTCCAGCTGGCATCCCAGAAGGCGGCCGGGTCGGTCTTGAGTATGCGATCTGCGCCATAGAGCGGGGGCGCAACGGGCTTGCCCGCCAGGCGCTCATTGAGTTCCGCCTTGGCCCTCGCGACGAGATCGGGGCGCTGCGTCAGTTCCACCGCGGCAATGGCGAGCGCTTCGGACGCCATCAGCGCCCCCGGCGAGCTGGCCTTGTGTCCCGACAACGCGGTCCAGGCCCAGTGATGAATAGGCACGGTCTTGGGATAGGCCCAGTTGACCCGACCCAGCGGCACGGCCCAGCTCAGGTCCCCGTCGTCCTGCCCGTAATAGTCAACACCGTCGTCGAAGTAGGCGAGGTCGCGATGCAGTTCGAAGGGTTGGCCGGGGGTGCTGTGGCGGCTCAGTTCTTCCATCCAGGCAATGTCGTCGTCACTCCACGCCGGGGGCCCGGTGATCTCCAGTGCGTCCTGCAGGAGGCGGCCGACAGTGTCATTGCCGAGATAACCGCGGCTGGCCGCGATCAGGTGCCCCGAAAAGTCCACTCCGGCATCGGCAGCAACCTGCGCAAATGTTTCTTCCATCAGGTTGTAGCCGGAAACGAGCACGTCGAAATCGAGGTGACGGACCGAGCACCAGATGCGCACTTCCTCCGGCGTCACGCCCGGGGCAATGCCGGCTATGCGGAAGATGTGCTTGAATTGCAGGTCCGGATCATGCGCGGTGCGCTTGGCCTCGAAGGCAGCAATGGCCGCTTCGGCTGCGGTCAGCGCATCACGGGTGGTGCCCATGCCGCTATGGGCGCTGTCGCCGAAAAACCGGAACTCACCCGACCCCGAGGCGTGGCAGGGCCGCGCCAGCGATCCATTCTGGTAGTCGCCATGGGAGGTGAGGACGATGTCGAGCCCGTCGAATACCCCAGCGGCCTGCAGGGCCAGCTTGCCCCAGCAGATCTCTTCGGCCGGACAGCCTATGACGACGATTTCCCCTACCAGGTCCATGTCGGCCAGCGCCGCGGCAGCGGCAATGCCGGCACCGGTATTGGCGGGCCCGATATGGTTGTGGCCGCAGCCATGGCCGGGCTTGCGTCCTGTGCCCTTGCGATAGGGCACAGGCTCATTGTCGAGAGAGGGCAGGGCGTCATACTCGGCCAGGATGCCGATACGCGGGCCGTCCCCACGACCCTTGCGGGCGACAAAGGCCGTCGGCACGCCGCCGGCCCCCGTCTCCACGGCAAAGCCGTTTTCCGCAAGATAGCCGGAAAGTGCGGCCATGGACACATATTCCATGGCCGGCATTTCGGGTTGCGCCCATAGCTCGGCAAACAGGGCCTCGATGCGGGGACGCTGGACCTGCCAGAGGTCCCGCGTCCGGGCTGCGGATGAAAATGCCACTGTCAGGCCACCTTGCTCTGGTTGCCGGCGCCGAAGGCGTTGAAGGCCGCGACGATTTCATCAGAGCTGCGGCGCGCGCCATGCTGTAGATATTCCATGGCGTTCAGTGCTGCCGCATGTGCATCCAGGCTCGATCCGCCAACGGCATCTTCGACTACGCGCACGTGGTAATCCTTCTGGTGCGCATCGGCGAAGGTGTAGTGCACGCATACATTGGTCAGCCCGCCGACCAGGAACAGCGTCTGGGCCTTTAGGCCGCGCAGCAGGATTTCAAGATCGGTGCCGATGAAGCCGGAATAGCGGCGCTTCTGAATCACGTAGTCCTCCGGAAGCAGGCCTACGAGTTCGGCGTCGATTGCCGTGCCCGGCCAGTCTTCATGTAGGTGCATGTCCTCGTCGCCATCCATTTCGCGGCCCATGTCGACACCGGTACGGCGGTGGATTTCCTGCAGGAACACGATGGGAATGTCGTTGGCGCGCGCCGCATCGATCACGGGGCGGGCGCGCTGCATGGCCTCGGCCATGCCGGGCATCAGGGCAATGCCGCCTTCGGGGCCGGCCTTCTGGATATCGACGACGATCAGCGCGGGTTGGCCGACGATGAGGGGAATCTGCTTTTTGACAGTCATGGAATTGCCTTTCTGAAAGACGGTTAGCCCTTAGCGCCCATCAGCTTGGGCAGGTTGCCGAAGCGGGCGATGGTGAGGAAGCCAATGAGGCCGATGGTGAGGAAAAGGACCGCCGCGACGCAGATGGCCGGCGAGAAGCCGGTGCGCATGCTGGCGAAGATCTTGACCGGCAGGGTCTGGGTGGCGAAGCCGCCGACCATGTAGGCGATCAGGTATTCGTTGAGGCTGAAGATCGCCACGAAGATCAGGCTGGCGACGATGAAGGGGAAGATGATGGGCAGCACCACTGTGGTGAAGACGTGTTCTTCGGGCGCGCCCATGGTCTTGGCTGCCTCAATCAGGGTTTCATCGATGGAGGCGAAGCCCAGGGTGATCATCACCAGCGGCATGGCCACGAAGGTCATCGCGTGACTGATGATGATGTTCTCGATCTGCCCGACGTGGCGGATCGTGCCCCAGAACAAGAGGAACAGGATCGCAATCACCACCGAGGGCAGCACGAAGGGCAACCCGCCAAGGCCGGCCAGGATATTGGCAAAGCGCGAGCGGTGCCGCCATTGGGCATAGGCGATAGGCAGCGCGATGCTGGTGGAAAGTGCGGCGGCCGCCAGCGCGATGACGATCGAGTGGGTGAAGGCGCTGACCCAGGTGGGGTCCGAAAAGAAGTCGAAGTACCAGCGCAGGCTCCACTCGCTGGGTGGAAACACCATTTGCGAGGTCTGGTTGAAGCTCACCAGCGATACCACCACGATGGGCATGGCCAGGAAGCCGGCGACCAGCGTGAGAAAGACAAGGCGTGCAGCCGTGGAAAGATGAGTGATGATCATGAGGCATACCCCTTGCCGCCCAGGCGCTGGATGGTCAGCGCCATGCCGGCGGAAATCAGCATGAGGAGGATGGCGATGGCGGCGGCCAGCGGCAGGTTCTGGCCGGTCATGGCCACCTCGCTGATCACCACCCCCACGGTCCAGTTCGCGGGACCACCCAGCACGACCGGCACGATGTAGGAACCGATGGTCATCACGACCGTGGTGAGAAAGCCCGTGGCGATAGGCTTGCGCATCAGGGGCAGGAGCACCGTGAAGAAGGCCCGGGAAGGGCGGGCGCCGAGTGTCCGGGCCGCTTCGAGATAGGAGGGATCCACCCGCGACAGGCCGGGATAGAGCGTGATGAAGTTGAACGGGATGACCAGATAGATAATGCAGGCCACCACGGCACCGAAACTGGGGGCCAGCGAGACGCTGCTTTCCATCATGCCCAGCATGACGGCGATGTTGGAAAGTCCGGCCTTTTTGGACAGCAGGACCTGCCAGGAAAAGGTGATCAGCACTTCCGAAAGGGCAAGCGTGCTGAGGAACCCGATGAGCCAGGCCACCTGGGCCTTCTTGCCAAGCCTCGTGATGAAATAGGTCGCCGGAAAGGTCACCAGCATGCTGATGGTTGCCACCAGCAGCGAAAGAAAGATGGAAAAGACCAGTGCGTTGGTCACCATCGGCTGGGCCAGCTGTCCAAAGCCATCAAGGGTGAAGCCGGTGCCGGCGTAAACCGCCGGATCGCGGTTGGCGACGCTCACCCGGAACAACAGGAAGAGCGGCACTGCAAAAAAGGCTGCAAGCATGGCCAGTGGCCAGAGCAGTGTCGGGGAGGGGAGGCGTTTCAGCCGTTCACCCCATGAGGCTGCCGGAATGAGGGGGCTTGGAGTTTCGGTCAGGGTTGCCATGAAAACTCCGATCAGTGCGTCAGCAGGGTAGCGGCATTGTCGGCAAAGCCGATGCCGAGCCGCGGCTGTCCGGACAGCTGGGCCCAATGGGCCGGCGTCGTCGTGGCGAGGATGTCGCGATCCATCCATTTGAGCGTGATGTCGACGCTCGAGCCCACGTCACGCACGAAGCTGACGTCACCGGTGAGCCCGGTGGGGCTCGCGTCGGCCGGCGTGAGGATGACGTCTTCGGGCCGCACGCAGAGCGTGGTGGCATCCGGCGCGGCGGTTTCGGCAAGGGGGATGAGCGCCTCGCCTAGGCGAACGCCGCCGGCCACGGGCACGACGTCGAGCAGATTGGACTGGCCGATGAAATTGGCGACGAAGCGGTTGGCCGGGCGGCGGTAGATGTCGATGGGCGAGCCGACCTGCTGGATCTTGCCCTTGGACATGACCACGATGATATCGGCGATGGTCATGGCCTCGCGCTGGTCGTGGGTCACGAAAATCGTGGTGATCTTGAGCCGCTGCTGCAGTTGGCGCAGTTCGACCTGCATGTGGTCGCGCAGCTTGGCATCGAGCGCCGACAGCGGTTCGTCCATCAGGAACAGCCGCGGCTCCTGGGCGAGGGCCCGGGCGATGGCAACGCGCTGGCGCTGGCCGCCGGACAACTGGTCGACGCTGCGCTTCTCGACGCCCGGCAGGGCCACGAGGTCCAGCAGTTCGGCGACGCGCTCGTTGCGGAAGCGCTTGTGCATCTGCCGCAGCTTGAGGCTATAGGCGATGTTGTCGGCCACGTTGAGATGGGGAAACAGCGCCAGCGACTGAAACACCATGCCAAAATTGCGCTCGTGAGTGGGCGTGACAGTGATGTCACGCCCGTTGATGCTGATGGAGCCGGAAGTCGGTTGCTCAAGGCCGGCAATCATGCGCAGCAGCGTGGTCTTGCCGCATCCCGATGGCCCGAGGAAGCAGACGAACTTGCCTTCCGGGACCTGCAGGGAGACGTCGTCGACGGCATTGCCCTGTTTGAACGACTTGGTGAGGTTTGCGACTTCCAGTCTCATAGTCTTGCCTTATGCGGAGAGGATGCGGATGAATTCCTGGGCCAGGAAGTCCGCGTTTTTCACCTTGCCTTCCGACGCGATCAGAATCGGCGGCGTGGTGGAGGACGCTGCGGCGAACTCTTCGTCGGTGATGTTGAGCTTGCTGCGCTCGATCAGCGGCGCGGCCATCACGTGGCGGGTAATCAGTTCATGGCATTCGGGCGTGGCGCTCCAGTCGAGGAAGGCGACGATTTCATCGGTGATCTCGACCGATGAGGGCACGCACCAGGCGTTGTAGCCCTGCACGGCACCCTCTTCGGGGAAGATGGATTCGATCACCGTGCCTTCGCTCTTCATGATCATCGCGACGTCGTGGAAATAGGTGCCGCCAATGATCTCCTCGTTCTGGAAGGCGCTCTGCATGGAGCCTTCGTCCGTCCACCACAGGCGCGTATTTGCCTTGAGCTCGGCCACTTTTTCGAGCACCGCGCGGCATCCTTCCTCGGTGTCGAGCGTGGAGGCGCCGTCAAAGAACAGCGCTGCGGCGACGTCGAGGATGGGCGAGGTGCCGCCGCTGTTGATGCCCCAGGCGCCGGGATGGTCGCCCCACAGCTCATGCCAGCTGGTGGGCAGGGTTTCGAACTCGTTGGGATTGGCGATGAACGACATGTACCAGGCCATGGCGCCGACGCCGTCCACACCGGTATCGGTGCGGTAGACGTAGGGTTCCATGATGTTGGAAAGGTTGGTGAGACGGCTCTCATCCACCGACGCCCAGAGGCTCTGCTGGCGACCGCGCAGCACTTCGGCCTGGCCGGCGATGCAGATATCCATCGGCGCGGCGCCGGCCTGGTTGGCCTGAGCCAGCTGGATCAGGAACTGGGCGCCGCCCGACTGGGGAATGGACTGGACCGGAATGCCCGTGGCTGCCGTAAAGGCAGGGTAGACATTGGCAGCGAAGGCTTCTTCGAAGAAGCCGCCGAAGTTGGAGATCCGCAGCGGCGTCTGCGCCATGGCGCGGCTGATGAACGGCATGCCGATCGCCCCGGCGAGGGCAGCGGTGCCCATGCCTTTGAGGACGGAGCGGCGAGACACCAGGTTCTGGTTCGGGAGGATGATCTTGGAGGGCATATTCGCTCCTGGGCGTTGAATGACGCCACCTGTCTTGCAGGTTCCGTGCCAACTTGCGCGGGAGCGAAAGTTTCAGCAAAATCAAGGCAGAGCGATTTGATCAATAAACTGGCGTCAGTAGAGTGTGCATAAATTATAGGCAATATGATCACGAATGCACTTTCTTGCATACAATGCTGCATGCTGGATTGCGCCAATGAAGCGCTCGGACGGATTTTCGCGCCGCTTTTTAGGATTTCGTCTCGGTGAGGCCGATATCCGGCTCCTGCGCATCTTCTGCGTGGTCGCCGAAGCGGGCGGGCTTTCAGCGGCGCAGTCCGACCTGCAGATGAGCATGCCGGCGATCAGCCGGGCAGTGACCGGGCTCGAAGCGCGGCTCTCCACCAAGCTCTGCACCCGGGGCCGGGCGGGCTTCATGCTCACCCAGGCCGGCGCCGAAGTGCTGCAGAAGGCCGGGCGCCTTCTCAGCGACCTTGACCGGTTCGAGCGGGAAATGCGCCATCTGCACGAGGAGATGAGCGGCAAGCTCAAGCTCTGCATGGTCGATTGCGTGCTGGGTCATCCGTCCAGGCTGGTGCCGCGCCTCCTGGGCGAATTCAAGCGGCGCCTGCCTGCGGTGGACATCGATTTGGCCATCCAGCCGCCATCGGAAATCGAGCGCGCCCTGGGGGAGCGCCGGGTGGATGTCGGCATCATGGTGGCGCGGCCGCGCCAGTCCGGCGATCTGTGCCGTCTCCCCCTCTATGAGGAGACCAGCAATCTTTATGCGACCGCCGATCATCCCATGGCCCGCGGCGCCCCGGCCGAGGAACTGGCCGAACACGACTATGCCGGGCTGGCCTTTGCCCAGGGCGGGCCGCGCACCAAATACACCCACCTGCTTCATCGCACGGCCAGCGTCGACCATATCGAAGCCCTGGCTATCCTAGTACAGAGTGGTCACTATGTCGGCTTCCTGCCCGACCACTATGTAGAGGGGACGCCGGCGCTTGCCGGGCTTGTTCCGATCCTGCCCGAGCTGTTCTATGCCCGGGCCGAAATGCAGCTTGCCATCAAAGCCGATGAGCCGCCTCCGCTGGCCGAAGCCATGCTCGACATTGCGCGCGGTTTGATGCCTTCCTGATACTTGCAGCTTGGTGCAAGTAAAATTGCGCTCAAAGGCATGGATGCGCTCCTGCTCCGTCAGCACTCTTCTGCCATTCGCAGGAGAAGTGCATGACCCAGTCCAACCCAATTGTTCCCAAGCCCATGATCGTCGGCCGTCCGGTGGTGATCTCGGTCGATATCCAGAAGGGTGGCTTCATGCCCCGCCCGGAGTCCTCGCGTCTCGAATTCATGCCGGACGCGGTCGAGCGGATGTGGCGCGCCAAGCGTGTCATCGATGCAGCGCGCGCCGCCGATGTCCCGGTCGTCTTCGTCAAGGAAGTGCACCGCGACGACATGATCGATTTTGGCCGCGAGCTGGACGGTAGCGAAAGCGTGCATTGCCTTGAAAGCTCTCCCTATTCGGAGTTCGCTTTCGAGGAGCTGGAAATGCGTCCGGGCGACTACAAGATCGCCAAGCGCCGCTATTCGGTGTTCTACGGCACCGATCTCGAAATCCTGCTGCGCGGGCTCAAGGCCGAAACCCTGATCCTTGTCGGTGGGTTCACCGATGTCTGCATCCATTACAGTTTCGTGGATGCCCACCAGGGCGACTATTACTGCCGCGTGGTGGAAGACTGCGTCACCGGATCCAGTCCTGCCGCGCATGATTCCGCGCTTGTCGCCATGGAATACCTGCAGGCCGGCGCGAGGCGCAACGCCGAGGAGATCATAGCAGCCTTTGCACGGCGCACGGCCGAAGCGGCCTGATCATGGTTCTCACCACAAGGGGGCGGCTCGAACTGGCCGCCCTGATTTCGATCGCCCTGCCTCTGGCCGGTGCCCAGCTCAGCCAGCTTGCCATGTCGCTGATCGGCAGCATGGCCCTTGGGCGGCTCGACAGCACGGCCTTTGCTGCAGGGGGCCTCTGCGGGGTCATCATTCAGACCGTCACCGTTATCAGCCAAGGCATCGTAGCCGGTGCGCAGCCGCTCCTGGCCTCTGATCGCGGGGCCAAGGCGGCTGGCCTGTCCCATGCCGGCATGGCCGCCAAGGCCTTTGCCGGAGCCTATATCTGGGCGGCGCTGCTTTCGGTTCTGGCCATGCTCGCCCTGGCCAATCTGGGTACATTGCTTTCCCTTTTTGCCTTCGAGCCGGAGGTTATCGCGAGCGTAGGGCGCTACATGGCGACGGGCATCTGGAGCCTTCCGGCAATTCTGCTGCTGGCGCCCCTGCGCTTCCATCTGGCCGTCGAGCAGCGCACCTGGATGATCCTTGTTGCTTCGGCCTGTGGCATTCCGGTCTATGCAGGCCTTGTCATCTGGTTGGTCTTCGGTGCACCCGACATGGGTATTGCCGGGGCGGGCCTTGCCTTCGCCCTCACCTGGTGGCTGATCGCGGCCATCGTGGCGCTCTACGCCCTGGTCCGCCGGCTGCTTCCGGAAGACATTGGAAATCTCCGGCCCGGCGAGATCGGGCAGGGCGCCATTGCCGTCTTCCGCATCGGACTGCCCATCGCTCTCATCTATGCCGCCGAAATGGGACTGCTCGCGGTCGTACTCCTGCTGATGGGCGGCTTCGGCACAGTCGCGCTGGCTGCCCATCAGGTGTCCCATTCGCTCAACGCCATCGCCTTTATGCCCGCCCTTGCGCTGGGTCAGGCGGCAACCGTTCGCGTTGCCTTTCATATGGGCGGGGGGCGGCCAGCCGATGCGCGCTTTGCCGGCAACCTGGCCATCGGCTTTGCCTGCGCGCTGATGCTGGCCTTCTGCGTTACCATCCTCGTCTTCTCCGACCAGCTCACACTGATCTTCATCGGTCCGGACAATGCCGACATCGGCGCCATCACCGCACTTGTCCGGCTGCTCAACATGGTGCTCGTAGGCTATCTGCTGTTCGATGGCCTGCAGGCGGCATCCAATGGTGCCCTCCGCGGCCTCAAGGACACCCGCATTCCCATGTTCATCGGCGTCGTTTCCTATTGGCTGCTCGGCTTTCCCGTTGCCTGGCTGGCCGGCTACGCCTTTGCGCTGGGCCCGGTGGGCATTGCGCTGGGTGTTCTGGCAGGCATTGGCGCTGCCGGGTGTCTGCTGTTCATGCGCTGGCTGAGAGCCATCAGGGCGACGCCAGCAACGGCCGGCATTGTGAGCGCCATTCCCCTGGCCAATACTGTATAATGTCCTGCATACGCCTTGATCATCTATGTCTGGCGACAGACACTGCCTGTCCAGACTATGATCAGGGCGCAGGATTCGGAGCGAATATGGTGCAGAACCTGGCTGCCGGCGAGTCTTGGCCGGCGCAGCGGAAGCAGACCCGAGCGGAGGAAGTCCGCCAGCGTCTTTCCGACGATATTGCCCAGGGCGTGCTGTGGCCTGGCATGTCCATCGATGAGAGCGAGATTGCCCAGCGCTATGGCGTGTCCCGCACGCCGGTGCGCGAGGCCCTTCGCGATCTGGCAGCTTCGGGGCTCGTGGAAACGCGCCCCCATCGCAGCGCGGTCGTGAGCCGTCTTTCCGCCGAGCGATTGCGCGACATGTTCAATGTCATGGCCGAACTCGAAGCCATGTGCGCCGCCAATGCCGCCTCTCGTATGAGCGCCGCCGAGCGCAACGGTTTGATCGACATTCATGCCATGATGGCCAAGGTCGTGCGGGAAAACGATCTCGACAACTACCGGGCGATCAACGAGCAGTTCCACGCCGCCATCACGGCGGGCAGCCACAATCTCTATCTCGTGGAAATCACCACCCAGACCCGCAAGCGTCTGTCGCCCTATCGCCGGGCGCAGTTCATTCTCCCGGGGCGCCTCGCCAAATCCTATCAGGAACACGACGAGATCCTGACCGCCATTCTCCAGGCCGACGTCGCCAAGGCGGTCAGCGCCACCAGGGCGCATATCCTCAACGTGGAAGTGACCTACGAGCAATTGCTCGACAGGATCAGCCTGCCGGCGGCTCTCGACGACCGGTAGCGTCCCGCAGGACCCAAACATGCCGGTCCCAGCCGTGGGCCGGGACCGGTCTTTAATTTTACCGCTTAGTGCATGTCCACCACGGGCTCAGCATCGTCCTTGTATTGCTCGCCGACACCGAACAGGCGGCCTTTTTCGGCGACCAGGATGCAGGCGAGGGTCAGGATGCCCATCAGGAAATAGCCAGTCGCCACCGGCACAGTGGTGCCATCGAAGTGAAGGCCGGTATAGGACCCGATCAGCGCCCCGCCCACGGTCTGGATGAAGCCGAACACCGAAGCTGCAGTGCCGGCCACATTGCCCAGAGGCTCCATGGACAGCGAATTCATGTTCGACGCGGCCCAGCCGAAGCTGAACATGATGATGGCCAGAAGGCTGAAGAACAGCCAGAGCGGCAGGAAGCCGACCAGCGCCAGAACCAGCCAAATGGCTGAAACGCCCGTGAAAACCAGCATCGCGCCATGCGAGAGCCGCCGCATGCCGAAGCGCCGCACCACCCGCGAATTGGTGAAGGACGAGACACCCATCAGGCCAGCCATGGCGGCGAAGGCCACCGGGAACCACACACCCAGCCCGTAAATATCGACGTAGATCTGCTGGGAAGAGGTGATGAAGCCAAAGAGCGCGCCGAAGAGGAACGTCCCGGCAAGGCCATAGGAAATCGCCACGCGGTTGGTGAAGACGATCCGGAAGCTGTCGAGGATGCCCGACACGCTTAGCGGCCGACGCTGGCTAACGGGCAGGCTTTCGGGCAGTCGCGCATAGGTCCACACCCAGAGTCCCATGGCCAGGAGGCCCATGAAAACAAAGATCGACTGCCAGGGACCGGTCAGGAGAAGAACCTGGCCAACTCCGGGCGCGATCACCGGCACTGCCATGAAGACCATGAAAGTCAGTGACATGACCTCGGCCATTTCGCGTCCCGAATACCGGTCACGGACGACGGCGGTGGCGATGACGCGAACGCTGGCCGCCCCCATGCCCTGGATGAAACGCAGGATCAGCAAGGTCGTGAAGTTGGGCGCAAAGGCCGCCATGAACACCGCGACAACGTAGATCGCGACGCCAACCAGCAAGGGCCCCCGGCGGCCAAATCGGTCCGTAAGCGGCCCAAAGGCTAGCACGGCGATGCCCATGCCGAGCATATAGGACGACACGACGAACTGACGCTCGTTCTCGTTATCGATGCCCAGCGCCTCACCCATATAGGGCAGGGCGGGAAGCATGACGTCGATAGCCAAGGCATTGATCGCCATCAGCGCGGCGATCAGGGCAATAAATTCAGGACGCGAGAGAACCCGCGTAAAATGATCGGACATAATTGAAACTCGTCACTGCCGACGGACGCGGCACAAGGATTGGCCGGAACATGAACCTGTCGGGTCGGTTTGGCAACCCGTCAATCGGTAAAGGCCGATGGAAGAATTACGCAGCCTTCAAGACAAAGCCATCGTCACGGCGCTCATTGATCGGGATATGCAAGGCCGCCGAGGCAAGGCCGAGGATGATGCCAAGATACCAGACGAGGCTGTATGAGCCCGTCTGATCGAAGGCTACGCCGCCCAGCCATATCCCCATGAAAGAGCCGACCTGATGGCTGAAAAACGCCACGCCGTAGAGCATGCCCATATAGCGCGGGCCAAAAAATGTACTAACCAGGCCTGCCGTCGGCGGAACGGTCGAGAGCCAGAGCAGGCCCATTGCGGCGCCGAACGCATAGGCGCTGACTTCGCTCACCGGGATAATGAGGAAAAGGCCAATGGCAACGGTGCGCAGGAAATATATTGACGCCAGCAGCATCTGTTTGGGCAGTTTACCGCCCAGATAGCCGGCTGACAGCGATCCCACGATATTGAAAAGGCCAATTACGGCAATCGTCCAGGCACCAACTTCCGGCGGCAGGCCGCACAGGACCAGATAGGCCGGCAGGTGGACATTGATGAAGGCGATGTGGAAACCGCAGACGAAGAAGCCGATGACCAGCAGCCGGTAGGAGCCAAAACTCCAGGCGCGCCGCAGAGCCTGGCCGAAGGGCATGTGGCTTTCCCCGGCGGGTGTCTCGGCCTTGCCGCGCAGCGCATAGCTCAGAGGAATGATCAGCAGCAGGGCCATGCCCAGATAGATCAGCGCCTGTTGCCAGCCGAAGGCATTAATGAAGCCCTGGCTGATCGGCGCAAATGCAAACTGGCCAAAGGACGAAGCGGCCGTGGCTACGCCAAAAATCAGCGAACGCTTCTCGGCCGGAACCGAGCGGCCGAAGGCAACCATCACCACCGAAAAGGACGAGATGGCAATGCCAACGCCGGTCACGATGCCGGCCGTGACGGCGAGCATGCTCGCAGAGGGGGCGAAGGCCATGCCCAGAACACCCAGAGCATAGATTGCGGCGCCGATGGCAATGGTTCGCCCCGTCCCGACGCGATCGGCATAGGCGCCAGCAAAGGGCTGGGCGATACCCCAGACCAGGTTCTGGATCGCCATAGCCATGCCCCAACCTTCTCGCGTCAACCCCAGATCTGACGACATGGGCAAGGTGAAAAGGCCGAAACTTGTGCGGACGCCGTTGCCGACAGCGGCGATGAGGCAGCCGGCAATGATGAGAACGAGCAAGGGAACGGCAGAGCGAGCGGCGGTGACGGACATAGCAGGACTCGAAAACGGTCCGCCGATTCTACGCCACTGCGCCGGCCAAACAAACGATATTCCGAAATGGCCGGCATCAGATCGGGTGATGGATACGGACGCAAAAAGAAAAGGACCGCGCAACGGCGGCCCTTTTTGACGGCGTCCCGAGGTCGGATCAGGCGCTCTGCTTTACCGCAATGCCCGCCTGTTCGAAGTGAGCCTGGAGCTCGCCAGACTGGAACATTTCCCGGGTGATGTCGGCGCCGCCGACAAACTCGCCCTTTACATATAGCTGCGGGATGGTCGGCCAGTTGGTGTAGGCCTTGATGCCGTCGCGCAGCTCTTCGCTTTCCAGAACATTGGCGCTGCCGAAGTCGACGCCGAGATAGTTGAGAATCTGGACGACCTGGCCGGAAAAGCCGCACTGCGGAAAGTCGGGAGTGCCCTTCATGAAAAGGAACACGTCGTTGTTCTTCACCTGATCGTCGATGAAGGCGTTGATATCGGTCATTGGAGGAGCCTTTCAGTAATCCGGGTTCAAGGGCCGGATGAAGTTGCCTTTAGATAAGATAGCGCCCCGCCAGTGTCGAGGGTGCTGATCGTACTGTTGAACGCTACTGGGTTGCGACGCACCGGGTACGGCCCGTGAGCGCGAGGCTGGCGTCGAGGAGGCTGAATACCGTCTCCGCGGTCACCATGGTGCCCAGTCCATTGGCAGTGTTCTCGGCAATGCCGGGGCAATTTTCCACACTGGCCTCGCCATCGAAGGCCCAGAAAATCACGTCCTGCGGGAGCACGATTGGATGACTTTCCGCGGGCAGATCGAGCACCGGCTTTTCGGGACGAGTCAGATCGTAGATGACGAGGTTGCCTTCGGGACCCGTTGAGCGCTCCAGAATGAGGTACTGGCCCGCCAGGGCATTGAACCACAACGGGTCTTCGGCATCGCCGATCATGACGTCGCCGTCGGCCACGCTATAGGTGCAGGGCATGATGGCCCCGGTGGTCCGCGCCAGAATGTCGGTACCTGCGCTCTCCGTCCGTTCCTGCGCGATGACCAGGAACTGGGCGTTTGCGAAGCAGCGTGCCTCATCGGCAAAGGCCGGGCTGGCTAGGGCAAATAGACTTGTCGCGATAAGGGGCAGTGCGCGTTTCACTTAAGTTGCTCCGGGATAATCCTGGTCATTGCATCTTAACCACCACCGCGGCACTCGCTTGTCTAGATCAGGCGTTCAGAAAGCCATGGGTGTGCGGTAACGTCTTCATTCTTTTCGAAAAGCACGGTTTCCCAACCGACCTTTTGGGCTACGTCCAGCACTTTCTGCGTGTCGTCAAAGAAGATGGGCCGCGCGTCGGACGCAACCATGCGCTCCTCGGCCATTTCAAAGAACTTCTTGTGGTACTTCGTCCGCCCGAAACGCGCTGAATAGAACATGTCCGCGAATAGATCGCGCAGGCCAATGGTTTGCCACAGGAACTGCGCGCGGCTGTGATCCTGGTTGGTGGCCAGATACAGTACGACGTCATCGCACTTCTTGAGCCTGCCGATCGTCTCAAGCAGGGCGATGTTGGGGTTGCAATCGAAACTCAGCCAGAGGTCAAGGATCTTCATCGTCGACCCTTTGTAGCCAAAGGCCTTGAGCCGCTGGTCCAGCGCTTCCACCATCGGGACTTCGCCGATCAGAACGCGCTTGATGAAGATGTCGAAAATGAACTCGCGTTGGAAACGATCGGCGCTGATTCCATGTTCAGCGAGCGCCAAGTCCCAGGCATCTCTTTGATCGGGTTTGGCGTGATACCCGTGAACCAATACCCCGTCGACGTCGAAGACAACTGCGCGTCTTGAAGCTGCATCTGGCATGTTCAGGTCGCAGCAGCGCCAAGGCCAAGCAGGACGGCGCGCGGAATCTGGAGGTCGGCGATGACCTCTTCGTGGTCGTCAAACCCCAAAAGTTCGCGCTGCACGAAATAGCACCAGACGGCGTCCCGGGCCTCGCGAAGGGTTTGGTCGCCGACCTCAGATGCCAATGCGGCCACGGCGCGCTTTACACGCGCCTCGGCGGCGCCGAGCGAGTTGGCCTTTTCGGCCAGGATCTCGTGCTCGATAGCGGCGGTGCCGGCCTGGGGCCGCACCATGCGGATCAGATCAAGAGAATCCCTTAGTCCGGGCATCAGTCCGGCACGCCGGTTTGGAGCGCAAGGGCGTGTAGGGCGCCCCCCATGTCACCCTGCAAGGCGGCATAAACCAGCTGATGCTGGGCCACGCGCGACTTGCCGCGGAAGGCCTCGGATTTCACGGTCGCCGCGTAATGATCGCCGTCGCCGGCAAGATCGCGGATTTCCACCTCGGCATCGGGCAGAGCAGCCTTGATGCGGCGCTCGATCTCGGTGGCGTCCATGGGCATTTCGCAATCTCCGTGCTGGTCAGGTGGCAAAGCGTCGTCGCTTTGCTTCAGACTGATATGGCACGCAGACCCCCCGGCTTCAATCGCCGTGGCCCGCGATTATGGTGTGGCAGTCTCGCCCTCGGGCTCCGGCACAACAGTCGCGCCGATGCAGCAGTCGGCATCCGAACGGGTGGCGAAATTGGCAATGATGAAGTCCACCAAGGGCTTGGCATCGGCGGCAGCCTCGGTGGCGTAGACGCAATCGAGGGCATAGCCCCGGGCGTTTGATACCGTCTCGGCGTGAACAAGTGTCAGCGGGACGCCCATCGGGGACTCGGTGCTTGTTCCTTGGTAGCTCAGGGCCCTGGCGTCCTGAAAGTCCACAAGTCCCGTGCTGACCAAGGAAAATCCGGGCAGGGTGTCGGCCCAGGCTGCCGTCACTTCGGTGGGATCGAGGGCTCCGAGGGCGGCTTGGGCGGTCCAGTTGGTGTCTTCGACCGGGACGATGGCGATGTCGCAGCGAACCGGGGCGTTGGGATGGTTGAGGACCAGCGGGGTATCGGTGCCGCCGCTGACGACCATGCCCTCGGGATAGATCAGCGTATAAGGCTGGTCGGGCAGGATGGAGCGGCTGATGCTGACGCTCTGCGCCAGGGAGAAAGCCGGAAAAAGCCCAAAATACAAGGGGATAGCCGCAGCCAGCAATCCGCTACGCTTCATGATTTTCTCCAACTCCGTGGCGACGCTGCCTTCAGTACAGCAAAGCGTCCCAAAGAGCGGCGATCATATGGCAGGGTGGCGGAAATGCCACCTCAGCCGTTCATAAAGGTGGGGAACCAGGCCTCGTGAGCCACCTTGAGAGTGCTAACAGGTATTGGCTTTGCGGCGCCCAAAGTTAGCAGACTGTTACCCGTGACCCCGATCCATGGGGCGTAAATGCCAAGTTCTGCTGCTTCGTGCCAAAGCGCGGCGATCTCGTCGCCCTGCGGGTCGAGATTGAGCGTTACGAGGTAGCGTCCCTGATCTTCACCAAAGAAGGTGAGGATGGGGTCATTGCCGTCCACATCGGTCACCGTCGCGCCGATCCCGCCGGCGATCGCCATTTCGGCAAGCGCCACACCGAGGCCGCCATCGGAGAGGTCGTGGCAGGCGGTGACGACGCCGGAGCGGATCAGCTTGCGGACGAAATCGCCGGTCTTCTTTTCAGCGGCCAGATCCACATGGGGGGCGTCGCCGTCGCGGCGGTCGAAGAGGTCGCGCAGGTAGATCGACTGACCCAGATGGGTGCCGCGCTCGGCCGGACCGCCGATCAAGAGGATCGGCTGGTTCTCGGCAACGAAGCCGATGCCGACGCTCTTGTTCCATTCGGGCAGGAGGCCGACGCCACCAATGGTCGGGGTCGGCAGGATGCCGCGGCCGTTGGTTTCGTTGTAGAGGCTGACATTGCCCGAGACGATGGGGAATTCCAAGACGCGGCAGGCTTCGCCAATGCCTTCGATGGCCTTGACGAACTGGCCCATGATTTCGGGACGTTCGGGATTGCCGAAATTGAGGTTGTCGGTGGCCGCAAGGGGCTCGGCGCCGGTGGCGGTCAGGTTGCGCCAGGCTTCCGCGACGGCCTGCTTGCCGCCTTCATAGGGGTTGGCTTCGCAATAGCGCGGATTGACGTCGGAGGTGAAGGCGAGGCCCTTGTGCTCGGCTCCGTCGACGCGGATGACGCCGGCATCGCCGCCGGGGCGCTGCATGGAATTGCCCTGGATCAGGGTGTCGTACTGCTCATAGACCCAGCGGCGCGACGAGCAGTGGTGACCACCGATCAGCGCCAGGAGGGCTTCGGCCACATCCATCTGCGGGACGTCGGTCTTGGCCAGCGGGGCCGGGATTTGGGGTTCGACCCAAGGGCGGTCGTATTCGGGCGCTTCGTCGCCAAGTTCCTTGATCGGCAAATTGGCGACTTCCTCACCTTGCCACAGAACGCGGAAGCGCAGGTCGTCGGTTGTCTTGCCGACGGTGGCGAAATCGAGCTCCCACTTCTCGAAAACCTTGCGCGCTTCCGGTTCCTTTTCCGGATGCAGCACCATGAGCATGCGCTCCTGGCTTTCGGACAGCATCATCTCATAGGCGGTCATGCGCTCTTCGCGCACCGGCACCTTGTCGAGGTCGAGCTCGATGCCGAGGTCGCCCTTGGCGCCCATTTCGACGGCCGAGCAGGTGAGGCCGGCAGCGCCCATGTCCTGAATGGCGATGACCGCACCGGTGGCCATCAGCTCGAGGCAGGCTTCGAGGAGACGTTTTTCGGTGAAGGGGTCGCCGACCTGAACTGTGGGGCGCTTCTCTTCGATGTCATCGCCGAATTCGGCCGATGCCATGGTTGCCCCGCCGACGCCGTCGCGGCCGGTCTTGGCGCCGAGGTAAACCACCGGCAGGCCAACGCCTTCAGCCTTGGAGTAGAAAATCTTGTCGGTGTAAGCCAGGCCAGCGGCGAACGCGTTGACGAGGTTGTTGCCGTTGTAGCGCGCGTCGAATTCGACCTCGCCGCCCACGGTGGGGACGCCAAAGGCATTGCCGTAACCACCGACACCGGCCACGACGCCGGACACCAGGTGGCGGGTCTTTTCGTGATCGGGCGCGCCGAAGCGCAGGGCGTTCATAGCCGCCACGGGGCGCGCACCCATGGTGAAGACGTCGCGCAGAATGCCGCCGACACCCGTCGCCGCGCCCTGATAGGGCTCGATGAAGCTCGGATGATTGTGGGATTCCATCTTGAAGACGACGGCCTGGCCGTCACCGATGTCGACGACGCCGGCATTTTCGCCCGGGCCCTGAATGACGCGCGGACCCGTGGTGGGCAGGGTGCGCAGCCACTTCTTGGAGCTCTTGTAGGAGCAGTGCTCGTTCCACATGGCCGAGAAAATGCCCAGCTCGGTGTAGGTCGGCTCCCGCCCGATGAGATCGAGGATCTTCTGATATTCATCCGGCTTCAGCCCGTGGCTGGCGACGAGTTCAGGAGTGATGGCGGGATCGTTGCGAAGGGACATCGAAGACAACCGGAAGTGGGAGGGCCGGGAAGGGGTCAGGCGACTTGCTTAAGGACGGAGGCGAAGAGCGCCCGGCCGTCGTCACCGCCATGGGCGGCCTCGATCAGGTTTTCCGGATGCGGCATCAGGCCCAGCACGTTCTTCTGTTCGTTGAAAATGCCGGCGATGTTGTTGATCGAGCCATTGGGGTTGGTTCCCTCGGCATAGCGGAAGGCGACGCGGCCTTCGCCTTCCAGGCGCGCCAGCGTCTCGGCATCGGCAAAGTAATTGCCGTCATGGTGGGCCACCGGGCAGCGGATGATCTGACCTTTGGTGTAGCCACGGGTGAAGTCGGTGTCGGCATTGGCGACTTCGAGCTTGACCTCGCGGCAGACGAATTTCAGCGATGTATTGCGCATCAGCGCGCCGGGCAGCAGGCCGGCTTCGATCAGGATCTGGAATCCGTTGCAGACACCCATGACCTTGACGCCGCGGGCGGCGCGTTCACGGACCTTGTCCATGATGGGGGAACGGGCCGCAATGGCGCCACAGCGCAGGTAGTCGCCATAGGAGAAACCACCGGGAATGACGATCAGATCGACATCGGGAATATCGGTGTCCTGATGCCAGACGACGGCCGGTTTTGCGCCCCCGATCTTGGTCAGCGCCGCGATCATGTCGCGGTCACGATTGAGTCCCGGAAATACGATGACGGCGGCCTTCATCGCGCAATCCTTTGCTGTCAGGGGTGGTGCGAGGCCCTTGTGGTGAGTCTTGCAGGAAAAGGCAAGGGCCTCACGGCGCCAGATGCGTAATTCGGACGGCCGCAACCTTGCGCCGGATCGAGCGTTGGCAAGGCAGATCACCATGGGAGGCGACAATGACCGACAAGACACAAGCCACAGACCGTCCAGCCACTGCAGCCAATGGCACGAGTGCAGGTGCTGCCCGTTCAGGCGGGCGCCGGATCAGGCCCATCGTACCGTCAGTGTTCCGGACACTGACCCAGTAAACAACAAAAGGCCCCGATTTCTCGGGGCCTTGTTTTATTCTGCGGGGACTGCGCCCGCTTTTGGGCGGCCGGCTGTGCCGGGAAGGTGGGCCCAGGCGGGGCGGGCGAACAGGAACTTTCCGAACCCCGTTTTTTCCGTCAGCCACCAGAGCACGAGCGGCGCGGTGATCGCCGCGATCATCATCAGTAGGCTCACGACATTGGGCTCCTCGATGCCGAGGCGGACGAGGATGACACGGGCAATGGCCATGGGCAGGACAAAGGCCACGTAAACCACCAGCGACTTCGAGCCGAGCCAGCGCAGCCAGCCCATCCAGGGCAGGCGGGCCAGAAGGGCCGCGACGACGCAAACGGCGGCAGAACCGGTGAGGGCCAGGATGAGATGGACGCCGGGCAGGGCGCCCCAACCCATCTGGATATGCACCGGGTCCATGCGGAAGCCCGGAGAAAAGACCATGACAGCATTGATCGCTGCCCATGCCACAAGGGCGGCAAGGGCCGGCAGGACGTTGTCGGCGGCCCAATCGGCAAGCCGGAAGAGCTGCGGGGCAAAAACGGAACCGGCGTAGAAATAGACGAAGTACGCGGCGAACTGGTCGATCAGGTAGCTGCCGGTATGGATCGAGGCCATCTGGAGGATGGCGGCCACTGCCAGCACGGCCCAATGGGGCGCCCGCAAATCGTGGAGGAGTTTGCTTGCGAGGCCAAATACGGCCAGCATGTAGATGAACCAGAGCACGCCATAAGGCTCGACGATGGCCCAGGCGAGATAGCTGGCCGCGCCCACCGGGTCACGGCCGACCAGCGCCACCTTGAAGACGATGTGGATCACCGCCCAGAGCGCGTAGAAGTAGATGTAGTGTACTGCCCTGCGGTCGGCGAAACTGCGCCACGGCCGGGTGATCACCTGGCTGAGGAACAGGCCCGACAGCAGGAAGAATTCCGGCATGCGGAAGGGCATGGCAAAGGCTATCGACCAGTGCAGAAAACTGACCTGGCCGGTTTCCTCACCGAAGCTGGAGGCACAATACATCGTGACGACAAGGAAAATGGACAGGCCCTTGGCCATGTCCACCCAATCCAGCCGCGCAGCATCTGTCCGCATGACGATCTCCGATCCAATCGGCGCCATCATAGCGGAAGGCAGGCTGTGTGTTTGTTAATCCGAGGCGTACACTTAAGCGGAATGGTTACCGCTTTTCAGTGCTCGCGCTGCCGTATCCGGTCAGACCGGAACTGACGCATAAGCTGCAAAAAGCAGTCCGAGCGAGGCGAAGAACATGACGGAGAGAGCGAGGGTCTTGCGCATAGCTATATGGTCCTGCGCCTGACGGTGGCGCGAAAGGTAAACTGCCTTAAAGGCGTTAATTTGAGATTTCGATCGAGTAGTTTTCGATCACGGTGTTGGCGAGGAGCTTATCGCACATCGCTGTGATCTGGGAACGCGCGGCGTCCACGTCGGTTCCCTCGATCTCGACGTCAAAAACCTTGCCCTGACGCACGCTGCCGACGCCACCAAATCCCAGGCCGGCCAGGGCCCCCTCGATAGCCTGGCCCTGAGGATCGAGAACACCGTTCTTGAGCGTTACGACGACGCGCGCTTTCATCAGATACTATCCTGAAACTTACTGGACGAGGCGCGGACCGGTGGTCAGCGCGTTGTCGTTTTCCACGAGGATGCCGAGGCGCTGGGCCACTTCACGGTAGTTCTCGATGAGGCCACCGAGATTTTCGCGGAAGCGATCCTTGTCCATCTTGTTGCGGGTCTTGATGTCCCACAGACGGCAATTGTCGGGGCTGATCTCGTCAGCAAGGACGACGCGCATCAGGTCGCCCTCGTAAAGACGGCCGACCTCGATCTTGAAGTCGACGAGCTGGATGCCGACGCCCATGAACAGGCCGGTCAGGAAGTCGTTGATCCGGACAGCCAGGCTCATGATGTCATCGAGCTCGGCCGGATTGGCCCAGCCGAAAGCAGTGATGTGCTCTTCGGAGACCATGGGATCACCCAGGGCGTCGTCCTTATAGCAGAATTCAATGATGGAGCGGGGCAGGCGGGTGCCGGGCTCGAGGCCGAGCCGCTTGGCCAGAGACCCGGCCGCGTAGTTGCGCACGATGATCTCGAGCGGGATGATCTCGACTTCCTTGATCAGCTGCTCGCGCATGTTGATGCGGCGCAGGAAGTGGGTCGGGATGCCCAGGTCGTTCAGCTTGGAAAAGACGAACTCGGAAATCCGGTTGTTGAGCACGCCCTTGCCATCGATGACTTCGTGGCGCGCGCCGTTTCCGGCCGTTGCGTCGTCCTTGAAATACTGCACCAGGGTGCCGGGCTCGGGACCCTCGAACAGGATCTTGGCCTTGCCCTCATAGATTTTACGTCTACGGTTCATCTCGAATCCGGTGCCCTGATGTGACGGGGGAAGTTGGGCGCTTCATGCGCCAGAACGGGGCAGGAATGCAAGGGCTTTCCTGACGCCGGAGCGCGCGGGTTATGGGGTCGCAGCCCCGGCGCCGGCGTTGATTTGGCGGCAAAGACCGCCTATGTCCAGCAGTGAAGCCGGTTCGCGGCGACATCACAGGCACACGGGAGAGACTATGAGCCAGTTTGAAGATCGGCAGAAGGGCCAGGAAGCCAAGTTCGCTTTCGACGCGGAAAAGAAGTTCAAGGCCGAAGCGCGCCGGAACAAGCTCCTGGGCATCTGGGCCGCCGAACTGCTGGGCCTGACCGGTGATGCGGCCAATGCCTACGCCGCCGAAGTTGTCGCCAGCGATTTCGCCAAGCCGGGCGACGACGATGTGTTCGAAAAGGTCTCCGCCGATCTCAAGGCCAAGGGCGTTTCGATTTCCGACGCGGCCATTCGTGAAAAGATGGACCAGCTGGTCGGCGTCGCCAATGAGCAGATCGCCAGCGAGGGCTAAGCGCTCTTCAGACGGATTTTGGAGGGAGCCGGTTCTGCCGGCTCCCTTTTTTTGTGCGCTAGAGGCGCTGCATCAGCCGGGTGAACATCAGCAGGCCTTCGGGCCAGGGGCCGTGGCCCGAGGCGACGTTGATGTGGCCTGCCTCGCCGGCATTGTGGAATTCCGAGCCCCAGGCGCCGGCCAGGTCGGCGGCGGTTTCGAGCGCGCAGTAATGGTCGGTGGCCGAGCAGACCAGAAGCGAGGGAAAGGGCAGGGGATCGCGCGGGACGGGTGCGAAGTCCTTGACCTGCGGCGGCGCATCATCCCGGTGGATGTCGGGGGGCGCCACGAGGAGGGCGCCGCGGACCTTGCCCGCAGGCAGTTTCGTTGCGGCCCGGGCAACGGCGATGCAGCCCAGCGAATGGGCAACCAGAACCACGGGGCGCTCGGCCAGCTCGACGGCCTTGACGATGGTATCGGCCCAGTCGTCGGGGTCGGGGTCGTGGAAATCGGCCTGCTCGACAATGGCGGCCGTGCGCATCTTTTCGGCCCAGCGCACCTGCCAGTGTCCGGGGCCGGAATTACCCAGCCCCGGTATGATCAGGATATCGCAATCGGCGATTCTCATGCGCCGAAGACCCGGGCGAAGATCGTGTCGACGTGCTTCAAATGATAGGCGTCATCGAACATGGCGTCGATTTGCGCATCGCTCAGAGTCACTTGCGGGTCATCCTTGAGATTTTGCGCGAACAGGCCGGTACGGTCGCCGCGGTGTTCCCAAACTTTCATGGCATTGCGCTGGACGGCGGCGTAGCTGTCCTCGCGGCTGTAGCCGGCCTGGGTGAGGGCCAGCAGCATGCGCTGGGAATTGTGCAGGCCCCCGAGCAGGTCGAGATTCTTGCGCATGTTTTCCGGATAGACCACGAGCTTGTCGATGACGCCGGTGAGGCGGGCCAGCGCGAAGTCCAGCGTGATGGTGGCGTCCGGGCCGATCATGCGCTCGACGGAGGAGTGGGAAATATCGCGCTCGTGCCAGAGCGCGACGTTTTCCAGCGCCGGGGTGACCATGCCGCGGACGAGGCGGGCAAGGCCGGTGAGGTTTTCGGTCAGCACCGGGTTGCGCTTGTGCGGCATGGCTGACGAGCCCTTCTGGCCGGGCGAGAAATATTCCTCGGCTTCGAGCACTTCGGTGCGCTGCAGGTGACGGATTTCCACGGCGACGCGCTCGATGGAGGAGGCGATGACGCCCAGCGTGGCAAAGAACATGGCGTGACGGTCGCGGGGGATGACCTGGGTCGAGACGGGCTCGATGGAAAGGCCCAGCTTTTCGGCGACATATTCTTCGACCGAAGGGTCGATATTGGCGAAGGTGCCGATGGCGCCGGAGATGGCCGCGGTGGCGATCTCGTCGCGGGCAGCGACGAGGCGGGCACGGTTGCGGGTGAACTCGGCATAGGCCTCGGCCAGCTTGACGCCGAATGTGGTGGGCTCGGCGTGGATGCCGTGGCTGCGGCCAATGGTAATGGTGTTCTTATGCTCATAGGCCCGGCGCTTGAGGGCTTCGAGCAGGGCGTCGATATCGGCGATGAGGATGTCTGCGGCGTTCTTGAGCTGCACCGACAAGGTGGTGTCGAGAATGTCCGACGAGGTCATGCCCTGGTGCACGAAGCGGGCATCGGGGCCGACGATTTCGCTCAGGTGAGTGAGGAAGGCGATGACGTCGTGCTTGGTGGTACGCTCGATTTCGTCGATGCGCGCCACGTCGAAGCCGTAGTCGCCCAGTTCGGCCTTGCGGGCGTTCATCACGTCCCAGATCTTGTCGGCGCTCTCCTTCGGCACGACGCCCAGTTCGGCCAGCTTGGAGGTGGCGTGCGCTTCGATCTCGAACCAGATGGCAAAGCGGCTCTCGGCCGACCAGTTGGCAACCATTTCGGGACGGGAATAGCGCGGGATCATGGGCTTAGCCTTGCAAGATAAGAAAAGGATTCAGGGCGGAGCGACGGGAGGCCGCGCCAGGGGCAGGGCCTGTGTTTGGCCCTCACTACTCCGAGTGCATCGGAAGGGCCACCCCCAAACCGCGTCGGGCCGCCTGTGAAAGATTGCATTTTAACTTTTCGGTTAGGTTTGCATTTGGCGACTCGCGGCACATCGGAGGCATGTATACCGAACGCCGACTTTCTCCCCGCAGGGCCGTCAACCTGCGCGCTACCGTTGTGTGGGGCAATGGACTTAACCGCTCCCCAGCCATGGTCCTCGACCTCTCGGAAACAGGATTGCGCATCAGGCTCGACGAGGAAAAGCGCATCGGCAGCGATGGCTATATCCTGTTCGATCACCGCATGGAGCCGTTCCGCCTCGTCTGGCAGGCCAGCCGGTCTGCGGGCCTGCAACTGACGCTGCCGCAGGTGGCAGCCTAGGCCTGGAGGGTCGTGGCTGCGTTGCGGATGGCGGCGATGCGGGACGGATAGGTCTGCGGATCATTGCCCGCGTAAACGGCCGAGCCTGCAACCAGCACATTGGCACCGGCGTCGACGATGGCGCGCGCATTGTTTGCGTCAACGCCGCCGTCCACTTCGAGATCAATGTCCCGGCCGCCGATCAGGGCCTTGGCCTGCCGGATCTTGGTCAGGCTTTCAGGAATGAACTTCTGCCCGCCAAAGCCGGGATTGACGCTCATGACCAGGATCAGGTCGACGTCGTCGATGACGTGCTGGATTGCGGAGACGGGCGTTGCCGGGTTGAGCGCCACGCCGGCCTTCTTGCCCAGCGCGCGGATGGCCTGGAGCGAGCGGTGCAGGTGCGGGCCGGCTTCGGCATGAACGGTAATGATGTCGGCACCGGCTTGCGCAAAATCGGCGAGGTAGGCGTCGGTCGGGGCGATCATCAGGTGAACGTCGAAAGGGCGGTCGGTGACGCTGCGGATGGATTTCATCACCGGAGCGCCGAAGCTGATATTGGGCACGAAATGCCCGTCCATGACGTCGACATGGATGTAGTCGGCACCGGCCGCGACGATGGCGTCCACTTCCGCGCCCAGCCTGGAAAAATCAGCCGAGAGGATGGAGGGGGCAATGCGCAGCGGACGGGTGGACATGGCTCTGGCTCCGAAAGGTGTTTTCCGAGGCTATAGGGGCGTCGCCGTGCCGGGGCAAGTGCGCTCCAACTGTCCTTTGGTCGTGGCCGGAGCGCACCCTAGGCTGCAACGATGATCCTGGGGCGGCACGGTTCCACCGTGAAAACCCCAACGATCTGATCGAGCTCGGTGGCCTGCGCTTCCGCCTGGGCGATCGACCCGTTGATCTCCTCAATGAGCGCTGCGTTTTCCCGCGTCAGCTCATCGACGCTGCGCACCGAGTCGTTGACCACGGAAATGGCCCTGGTCTGTTCGCTGCTATGGGCGGCAATGGCTTCCATGACCTTCATATTGGCATGGGCTGACTGGACCATGGCGGCCAAGCGCTGGGCGGCTTCTGCCACCAGACGTGTGCCGGTGACGACTTCGGCCGAGCTGTCCTCGATCAGCCTCTTGATGTCGCCCGAGGCTTCGGCAGCGCTCTGCGCCAGACGGCGAACCTCCACGGCGACAACGGCGAAGCCCTTGCCGGCTTCGCCGGCGCGCGCAGCTTCCACTGACGCGTTGAGCGCAAGGAGGTTGGTCTGGAAGGCGATGTCGTCAATGAGACGGACGATGTCCGCTACTTTTTGCGAGGACTGGGTAACCCGGTCCATCGCCAGATTTGCTTCCTGCATGACCTGACCGCCTTCGTCCGCAGCCCTGGTGACAGCCATGGCCGTCGCGCTGGCGTCGACGGCCTGGCGCGCATTGCTTTCCACGGTACCTGCAAGCTCGGCAATGATGCTGGACGTGCCGGAAATGGTCTTGCTCTGGTTGGCGCTGCGTTCGGAAAGGTCGTTGGCCCCCGACAGGAGATCTGCGGTGGCGGTCTTGAGCGAGGTCGACGCGTGCTTGAGCTGTCCGACAATCTCGCTGAGCTTTTCTGCGACGGCATTGGTGCTGAGCTGGAGATCTGAAAACACGCCGCGGAACTGGCCCTCGACGCGCCTGGTGACGTCCGCATTGGCCAATGACTGCAGCACCGACTGGGTCGACTGCAGGCCGTGATTGACCTGCTCGACCAGCGCATTGGTGGCGTCGGCCAGATCGTTCAGCGCGTTGTCTTCGTAGCGGGTGTCCATGCGCTTGCTGAAATCGCCAGCCAGACCGGCTTCCACGACCGCGGCAAACTCGGCCTGCAACCGCGCCATCTGCTCGATATGGAGCGTGTTCACATGCGCGGCCTGCTGCGCCTCGATGGCGCTGCTGCGCGCCTCTTCGGTCTTGAGGGAAGCGTCGAGCGTGCGCTCCTCGGCAATCATCAGGGCCTTGTTGGTGTTGACGGTCATCCAGATCAGGGCAGCGGCCTCGGCAAGGAGGATGACGGCATGGAGCAAAATTCGCTCGAACCCGCCGCCGCCATAGAAGACCAGGTCGGTCATAAAGAGCCCGAGCGCCAGGTGGTGGACGGCAACAAGGGCAGTGCCGATCATGATGGAGCGAATGTCGTAGAGCAGGGCGCTCATCGCCAGCGCGGCAAAGAAGGCCATATGCATGTCCACCTGAACCGGGTGGCCGCGCATGGCGATAAGGCTGGCGGCCACCTGACCCATCAGCACGGCGACGATGAGATGCCTGCTGGCCGGGCGCATCCGGAATATGAGGAAGCCCACGGCCATGAGCGCGGCCAGCCCGACAGCCAGAATTGTGCCGGGCCCCGGAGCGCCGAAGCGCAGCAGTTCGACGCTTACCGTGGAAAGGGCCAAAATGCCGATGAGCGCACCCAGTACCACTATGACGCGGCGGCGAAAAATATCGAGGTTCATGCCTGAGTTCCCTCCAACGGCGCACACAGGCCGCGCGCGGCGGTGGTGAGCCATGCACCATGTTCGCGAACCCGGTCGCTGAAGCCGGGATCGGGTGCAAATGCGACGACGATGTTTGAAAAGCGCGTGCCTGCGGCAATGCTGCCACCGGCCCTGACGATTGCGGTCATGGAGGCCGCTTCGTCCATCCATGGGGGGAAGACGACGCCCAGTTCACCCTTGTCCGGGGGGAGGTGGTAACCGGCCAGGAGCATGACCAGCGTCAGAATTCCGGCTGCTGACGCCAGGACCGAACCGATGATCTGGTCGCTGCGGTCGGTCATTGGAATACCCCCATCCAGACCTCCAGAGGCGTGCGCAGCGCGCTGCGACATAATGTACCATCGCGGCCAGTCCTATAAAAATTCTGAACGCTCAAGGAGAAAGCTGAGCGAAATGCTGCCGATCATGGCGCGGCGCAGCTTCGCGGCGCAAAGGCACACCCGGGATGCCCGGGCATCACAAAACCGGCATTGCGACCGTCGGGCTCATTGCTTTGTTTTGCACAGCCGGTAGAGAGGACACCAAGAAGGAGCGTCGCTTTGGAATTTTCTCTGCCTCTGGTGATTGGCGCGGGCGTGCTGAGTTTTCTCAGCCCATGCGTCCTGCCACTGGTGCCGCCCTATCTCACCTATATGAGCGGGGCGAGCTACGACCAGTTGCGCGCTGAATCCGCCACGGTGGGCGGGCGCCTGCAACTGCGGGTAGCTGCGACCTCCATCTTCTTCGTTCTCGGCTTTACCGTGGTCTTCGTGGCGCTGGGTGCGACGGCCACGGCCTTTGGGCAGGTCTTCCGCCAGCTCCTGCCGGTGCTGACGCCGGTGGCGGGCCTGGTCATCATTGCCATGGGCCTTCATTTCCTCGGGGTTTACCGCATCGGCTTCCTCGACCGGCAGTTGCGCCACAATGGTCCGGGCGTGGCGTCGGGCCCGGTGGGCGGGTTTCTGCTGGGCTTGGCCTTTGCCATCGGCTGGACTCCCTGCATCGGACCGGTGCTGGCGGCGATTCTTTCCGTGGCGGCCAGCCGCGACACGGCCTGGGAGGGCGCATCCCTGCTTGGGCTGTATTCTCTGGGCCTGGGTATTCCGTTTTTCCTTGCCGGTATCGCGGTGGGGCCGTTCCTGACGTTCTTCAACGGCTTCCGCAAGCATCTGGGCACGGTCGAGAAAGTAATGGGCGGCCTTCTGGTCTTTACCGGTCTTTTGTTTCTCACCGGCAATTTTACCCGTATCTCCTACTGGTTCCTCGAGACGTTCCCGGGCCTGGCGGCATTTGGGTAGGACTGTTGCGGGCGGAGTAATACGGACTTAACCCTCCTTTGACTTTGGCCTGCCGAAATCGATTGAATCCGTCCATTTTCAGACCCGCTTTACTCCTCATCGCCAAATATCGCCGCGCAATGAGAGCCAGACGGGATCGACGTGAACGCCGATAGCCACATTTTGACCGACCCAACGATACGGATGGACGCAAGTGCCATCGAAGTCGTCGCGCCGCCACAGGTGCGCGGTGAGATCAATGTGCGGGTGACCAGCAAGATCGAAGATGTCGAGGCGGTGTGGCGGTCGCTGTCGACCGGCGCCATCGAGTCGCCCGGCCAGAGCTACGATTTCATCAAGCAGTGGGTCACCGACCGGAAGCTGCCGCTGGCCGCGCAGCGCTATGTGGTGGGTGAGGTGGACGGGCAGCCGCTGGCGCTGCTGCCGCTGCAGCGCAAGGTGTTGCACGGTGTCTCCGTGTTCACCTGGTTTCCCGGGGCCAATGTCGGCTGCTACGCGCCCATTGCCGATTATGAGCGGCTCGCCGCGCTCGGCATTCTCGGCCGGGCGGCGCTCTGGCAGGCCATGACGGGCCAACTGGCCGGTGCCGACCTGATCTATCTGCGTTCCGTGCCGATCGAGGTTGGGGGACATCCCGGCCTCTTCGACGAACTGGGCGTTACGATCAACATCGAGACGCTGTACAGGGCGCGCTTCGACTCCTGGGAGCAGTGCGATCGCGAGCAGCGCAGCCGGTCCCGCCGCAAGCATGATCGCCAGCAGGGCGAGCGGCTGGCCGCCATGGGCCGGGTCGAGTTTGAAACCATTACCGCGCCCGAGCAGATGGCGCCCGTCATCGATACCATGTTCCGCCAGCGTTCAGCGCGGTTCCGGGCGCAGGGCATACGGGACACGTTTGTCGCCGATGACCTGGTGCGGTTCTACCATGGGCTGGCGCGGCCGGGGTCGGGGGTCGAAGTGCGGCTGCATGTGTTGCGGCTGGACAGGGCCGTCGTGGCGGTGCGCTACAATATCGTCCATGGCGAGCGCATGTTCTGCCTGATTTCCTCGATGAGCGACGATCCGGCTGTTCAGGCCGGCTCGCCGGGCAAGCAGTGCCTGCTCAATGTCATGCAGACCGTCTTTGACGTGGGCATTGGGGTCTTCGACATGGGCGCGGGTTTTACCGACGAGAAGCGGCACTGGTGCAATGAGCAGATCCGGCTGCGGCAGCACTATATCGGGCTGAACCAGCGGGGAGCGCTGATTGTGGCCCTGCATCGCAATTTCCAGCGGGTGCGGGCCTGGGCCAAGGCCAATAATAGGGTCAGGGTTGGCCTGCGTGGGTTGCGGCAAAAGGCAGATAGCCTGCTTGGACGGCGCGCGGCCGCGCCTCCGCCGTCAGATCAGCTTTAGTCCCCGCAGCGAGGCGTGGCCCGACTTGCCGATGATGATGTGGTCGTGAAGGGTGATGCCGAGCGGCTTTGCCGCCTCGACGATGTCCCGCGTCACGCGCACGTCGGCAGACGAGGGCGCGGGGTCGCCCGAGGGGTGGTTGTGCACCAGGATCAGGGCGGTGGATGAAAGTTCGAGCGCCCGGCGGATGACCTCGCGCGGATAGACCGGCGTATGGTCCACGGTGCCGACCTGCTGGACTTCATCGGCGATCAGACGGTTCTTCTTGTCGAGAAAGAGGATGCGGAACTGCTCGATGGTCTCGTAGGCCATCTGGCTGCGGCAGTAGTCGATCAGTTGCGACCAGGAGGCCAGGATCGGCTTTTCACGGTCGATCTGGTCACGGCCATAGCGCTGGGCCGCGGCCTGGACCACCTTGATATGGGTGATCGAGGTGGGCCCGAGGCCCTTGATCTCGGCAAGCCGGGAGGGGGATGCGCCCAATACGCCGGAAAAGGAGCCGAATTGGCTGAGGAGTTCCTTGGCCAGCGCCTTGGTATCGCGCTGCGGCAGGATGATGTGCAGCACAAGCTCGAGCAGTTCGTAATCGGCCAGTGCTTCGCCCCCAATGGCGTTGAAGCGGTCCCGGGCACGCTCGCGATGGCCAAGGTAATGCGGTCGCGCCGCCTCGGCCATGCCTTTGCTCTTGCTGTCGTCGCTCACGCTGCCGCCCGGTTTGCCAACGGATTGAAGAGGCCTCCCGGAGATAGGGTGAAAATCTCGCAACCGGTCTCGGTGATGCCAATGGAATGTTCGCACTGGGCGGAAAGCGTGCGGTCCCGCGTGACCGCCGTCCACCCGTCGGACAGGATTTTCACATGCGGCCGGCCCAGATTGATCATGGGCTCGATGGTGAAGATCATGCCGGGGCGCAGCGGCACTCCGGTGCCGGGCGTGCCGAAATGGAGAATGTTGGGCTCGTCGTGGAAGAGCTTGCCCAGGCCATGGCCGACAAAGTCGCGCACGACGCTCATGCGCTCGGCTTCGGCAATGGTCTGGATGGCCGCGCCGATATCGCCTGTGGTGCTGCCCGGCTTGGCCGCCGCAATGCCCGCTTCAAGGCATTCATAGGTGACTTCGATCAGCCGCTCGGCTTTGCGCGAGATTTCGCCCACCGGATACATGCGGCTCGAATCGCCGTGCCAGCCATCGACCACAAGGGTCAGGTCGATATTGACGATGTCGCCGTCCCGCAGGGGGCGGTTATCGGGAATGCCGTGGCACACGACGTGGTTGATAGAGGTACAGACCGAATGCCGGTAGCCGCGGTAGAAAATGGTGGCCGGCACCGCGCCATGATCCCGGGCAAATTCATAGGCGATCTTGTCGATGGTCTCGGTGGGCACGCCCGGCTCGACATATTCGGTGAGAATGTCGAGCGCCTGCGCGGTCAGGGCACCGGCGCGGCGCATGCATTCAAACCCCTCATCGCCATGCAAGGGGATGACCCCCGGCGTGCGGCGGGCTTTCGAACTGGCATCGACATAAGTGATCATTGGCAAGACTCCTCCTGACAAAATAGGGACATGTCCTGACAATGGGAAGGGTCGAGGCGCGGTATGCAGACTTGCTTGACTTGCCGGCCGGGGGCAGGGCATCCAGATATGCCCACCGGAACCATCGACATGACAAACAGTGATACGCGCGTAACCGCCGGAATGATCGTCATCGGCGACGAAATTCTTTCGGGGCGCACCAAGGACGTCAATATCGGGGCGGTGGCGGACTTCTGTACCGACCTGGGGATCGACCTGACGGAAGTCAGGGTCGTATCCGACGTCAAGGAATCCATCGTCGAGGCGGTGAATGCGCTGCGCGAGCGCTATACCTATGTGTTCACGTCCGGCGGCATCGGGCCGACCCATGACGATATTACCGCAGACGCGGTTGCGGCTGCCTTTGGCGTGGCCCTGCCGATCAACGCCGAAGCGCGCGCCATGCTGGAAGCGCGCTGGCAGCAGACCGGCACCGAAGTGAACGAGGCGCGGCTGCGCATGGCCCGCATTCCCGAGGGCGCGGAGCTGATCGTCAATTCGGTCAGCGCAGCGCCAGGTTTCCGGATCGGCAATGTCCACGTCATGGCCGGCGTGCCGGTGATCATGCGCGCCATGCTCGAAGCTATCGCGCCGACGCTTCAGGGCGGCAAGAAGGTGATGTCGGTGACGGTCAAGGCGGCTGTGGGCGAGGGGACCATCGGGGCGCCGCTGGCAGCGCTTCAGGAAGAGTATCCGGACGTCAAAATGGGGTCCTATCCGCAGATGGGCCAGAGCCGGGTGATGACCGAGCTGGTGCTGCGCTGTTCTGATCCCCTACGCCTCGAAGAGGCGACCGGAAAAGTGCGCGCCATGGTGACCGAGGCGCACCGCAAGGCCGGGATCGCGCCGCCCGAAGAAGCTTATTGAGTCGTCGGACGCCACCTAGGGAAATCTCCGCAGAAGAATTGGCGGATGGCTCGGCTTTTGCTAAGCACGGGCCCTTGTTTCTTTGCGCCGCCGCCAGGAGAGCCTCGTGAGCAACCCCAACCAGAAGTCGTTTCCCGTCACCTGGGACCAGTTCCACCGGGACAGCCGCGCCCTGGCCTGGCGCCTTGCAGGCATGGGCAGCTTCGATGCCGTCGTGGCGATTGCCCGCGGCGGCCTCGTGCCGGCCGCCATCGTGGCGCGCGAGCTCAATATCCGCACCGTCGAAACCGTCGCCGTCAAAAGCTACGACCACCAGAACCAGGGCGGCATCCGCGTGCTTAAGGAAATCAGCCCGCCGATTCTCGACATTGCCAAGAACGGCGGCAAGGTGCTGATCGTGGATGACCTGGTCGATACCGGCTCGACCGCCCGCGTTGTGCGCGAAATGCTGCCCGGCGCTCACTTCGCCACCGTCTATGCCAAGCCCAAGGGCCGCGACATGGTCGATACCTTCATCACCGAGGTCAGCCAGGACACCTGGATCTTCTTTCCGTGGGACCTGGACGTGGCTTATGTGGCTCCGATCTCGGGCGGTACGGACTAAGCACGCATCCCCGACCGGGTTTTGCTCTCAGGCTTTCCCGACGGACAGTTCGGCCCGGATTTCTGGATCGGCGTCCAGGAAGTCGGGCTCGACGGTTGCGCCCACCGCGTCGAAATAACGGCTGAGGAAGGTCCGGAAGGACGCCGCCAGCGCGATGTCGGCGATGTTGAGGTCGGAAAAGCCTACCGCGCGCAGGGCGTCGATATCGGCCTGCCCGATTTGCGAAGCGTCCTGCGCGATCTGCTCGACATAGGCCAGCATCGCTACCTGCTGTGCACTCAGCCCGGCATTGCGGAAGTCGCGATGGATGGCCAGGACCTGTTCGCGCCCCAGCGCGGACGAGAGCGCCTTGAAATAGACATGCGTGCAATAGCTCGAGGGCACGTGCTTGGCGGCGATCAGGGTGATCAGCCGGAAATTGACGAGACCGAGCGAGAAGTTGTCGCGCATCTGGTGAAGGAGATGCTCGACGGGCACCAGCATATTGGGGCGAGCCGTCCAGCACTGGGTGGCCTGCATGACGCGGCCCATGGACCGGATCTCGCCGGCATAGATGTCGGCGATTTCGCCGGTGGCGTGTTCGGGTTCGACGGTGGTGATATACACGATTGTCCTCCCTGCGCTGCAGCAGCCTCGTGGCGCTGCTGAAGGACACTCTAGACCCGGCATGGGCGGACGCAAGTCGGAGAATCGGGCGGTGGTGCGGGCGGCGGGAATCGAACCCGCAAGGCTAGCGCCGAGGGATTTTAAGTCCCTTGTGTCTACCAATTCCACCACGCCCGCTTGGCTCGGATGGCCGTGTTTGTCACAAGGCTTGGCCCATGACAATTGTGCCCTGACGATTCTTCCCCGGAGGTCAGATGATCGAACGTATCGAAACCGGCATTGCGCCGTCTTCAGCGCCCATCAGTGATGCGGTGCGGGCGGGAAAGCATGTGTGGCTTGTGGCCATTGCCGAGGACCCGGCCACCGGCGAGATCGTCGACGGCGGGATCGAGGCGCAGGCACACCGCTGCATCCAGAATCTGGAAATCTCCATAAAGGCCGCGGGCGGGACGCTGGCCAATCTGGTCATGGTGCAGATCTTCCTGGTCGACACCGCCGACTCCGCCGGGATGAATGCGGTCTATCGGCAGTATTTTACCGCAGAGCCTTATCCGGTTCGCGCCACGGTCGTGGTCAAGGAATTGCTGGCCAAGGGCCTGCGGATCGAAATTACGGCTACGGCGGTGCTGGACTGATGCTGCTCAAACGCGACCTGCTCGAAGACATCAAGGCCGGGAAGGTGGACCTGGTTTTCCGGCGCTGGAACCGGCCAACCGTCAAGGCCGGCGGCACGCTCAAGACCAAGGTTGGCCTGCTCGCCATCAAGTCGGTGACGGATATGAGCCCAGACGCGGTCACGGACGCCGAGGCGCGGCGCGCCGGATTTGCCGACGTGGCCGAATTCCGCCGCTGGCTCGATACGATGAAGGAAGGCGTTCTCTTCCAGCGCATCGAGGTTGGGTATATCGGCGAGGCGGATTGACGGCGGTCAGAACGGGACGGGCGCCCGGAAGGTCATGAATTCCTGCGTCGTCGGGTGGGTGAAGCCCAGTTCGGCGGCGTGCAGTTGCAGCCTGTCGGCGGCCTTGAGGTCGGCTTCGCCGGCATAAAACGCATCTCCCAGAATCACATGACCGATGGCCTTCATGTGAACCCTGAGCTGATGGGTGCGGCCGGTGAGTGGCACGAGCTTGACGCGGGTGGCGTTTTGTTCGCGCTCGATCACCTGCCACTGGGTCTGTGCTGGGCGGCCATTGTCATGGTCGACCCGCTGACGGGGCTTGTTTTCCCAATCCGTCGCCAGCGGCAGGTCGATCAGGCCTTCATCCTCCGCGATGATGCCGGAGACGCGGGCCACATAGTGCTTGGTGGTCTTGCGGTGCTCGAACTGGCTGCCGATGAAACCATGCGCCTTCTTGTTGAGTGCGAGGACCAATACGCCCGATGTGTCCTTGTCGAGGCGATGGCACATGCCCGCGGTGGGGTAGGTCTGGCGCGCGCGATATTCGATGCAATCCCAGAGGCTGGGGTCCTTGCCGGGCACGCTGAGCAGGCCCGACTGCTTGTCCACGACCAGAATGTCGTCATCGACATGGATGACGTTGAGATAGGGGTCGGTGGGCGGGAAATAATCGACGAGCGTGGGCATGGGTCCGGGCATAGCGCCATCTAGCAGACACGGTGCGGTTTGACCAAGCGCGGTGTCGTGCCACGGCGATGTGATCGGCAGGAACGGAACGGTTCGGGCTTGATCGGGGTTAATCGGGCAAGTTTCTTGAAAGGAGACCATCATGCACAAGGATGAAGTCAAAGGCGCCGGCAAGCAGGCCAAGGGTGCAGTCAAGGACGCCGTCGGTGGTCTCACCGGCAACTCCAAGTTGCAGGCCGAAGGCAAGATGGACAAGGCCGAGGGCAAGCTTCAGGCGAAAGCCGGCGAGCTCAAGGACAAGGCCAGCAAAGCGCTGAAGAACTAAGGATGCTCAGGGGCCCTGAAAGGGGCCCTTTCCTTTTGCCGCACTGGTTGCGTTCAGCCCCACGCAGTATGGTCCGCCAAAACGGCAGGGGATGAGCATGGGGATCGAGATCGAACGCAAGTTTCTGGTGCGCGGCGATGACTGGCGGAGCGGCGTCGAGAGCGTCGCCGCCATGCGGCAGGGGTATCTCTCCACCAATGCCAAGGCTACCGTGCGCATCCGCATCGTGGATGACCAGCGCGCTTTCCTCACCCTCAAGGGCCCCACCAGCGGCCTATCGCGTGCGGAATTCGAATATGAAATTCCCCTGGCTGACGGTCAGGCACTGCTCGAGATGGCGCGGCCGGAAGTGGTGGAGAAGCGGCGGCATATCGTGCCTTTCGCCGGTCTGGTCTGGGAGGTCGATGTGTTCGAAGGGGCTCATGCCGGCTTGGTTATGGCCGAAGTAGAGCTGGAGCGAGCAGGGCAGGCGGTGACATTGCCCGATTGGGCCGGCGCCGAAGTCAGCCACGACGACCGCTATGCCAATGCGAGCCTGTCGCGCAATCCTGGTGTGCCGGCGATTGAGCCGGACGTTGCGTAGGCGTTTGGGGAACGGATGAGTCTGCTCGCGGTTTGACCTTGATCATGGCGGGCCCCGCTGACGGAGCCTAGCCTTGGGGCATAACCGAAGGAGGTTTCCCATGGATAAGGATTTCGCAGGCAAGGTCGCCTTTGTGACGGGCGCGGCATCCGGCATCGGTGCTGCGGTGGCGACGCAGCTCGCCGGGCGGGGCGCCAGGGTCGTCGTCGCCGATCTCAAGCTCGACGCTGCGCAGAAGCTGGTCGACACCATCACGTCATCCGGCGGCGAGGCGGCTGCCTTCAGCGTGGACGTGTCGCAAAACGACCGGGTAGAGGAGGCGGTGCAATTTGCCGTCGATACCTTTGGCAGGCTCGACCTGGCGGTCAACAATGCCGGCATTGGCGGGGCGGCCGCACCGCTGGGCGACTACAGTTTCGACGATTGGCACAAGGTCATCGACGTCAATCTGCACTCGGTCTTCTATTCGATGAAATACGAGATCGCCGCCATGCTGAAGACCGGTGGTGGCGCCATCGTCAACATGGCTTCCATTTTGGGGTCGGTGGCCTTCCCCAATGCGCCGGCCTATGTAGCGGCCAAGCACGGCGTGGTCGGCATGACGAAGTCGGCGGCTCTCGACTATGCCAAAAAGGGCATTCGCGTCACCGCTGTCGGACCCGGCTTTATCGAGACGCCGCTGCTGCAGGGCATGAACAAGGAAGCCCATGACGGGCTGACCGCGCTTCATCCGCTGGGGCGGCTGGGGACATCGGATGAGGTTGCTGCGCTGACGCTGTTCCTCTTGTCCGACGCTGCTGGCAACATCACGGGCTCTTACCATCTGGTTGATGGCGGGTTCACTGCGCAGTAGCAGGCGGCATTTTTGCCGAATGCGTCTGCCTTGCGCCGACGCATTCGGACTTGGAGGCATCGGCGTCGCTTACTGCCAGCGCTTGAAGCTCTTGTGCTGAGGCAGGGCGGCGGTCACCGTTGTGACGATGCGATTGACCGGATCGGTGACCGGCACTTTCATGACATTTTCGGTGGCCGGGTCCGGCACTTCGAGTGTCGCGAACTGGCTGTCGAGCAGGCTCGTTGGCATGTATTCGTGGCTGCGCTTGGCCATCCGCTCGGCAATGATCTCCCGGCTGCCATCGAGATAGACGAAGAGTACGGGCTCGCCGGCCTTCTCGGTGATGAAATCGCGGTAGGCCTTGCGCAGTGCCGAGCAGGCGCCGACCGCGACATTCTTCCTGCCCGCCGCCTCGACGAGGGCAGCGCTGAGCGCTTCGAGCCAGGGCCAGCGGTCCTCGTCGGTCAGCGGGATGCCGTTGCGCATTTTCTCGACATTGGCCTCGGGGTGATACTTGTCGCCATCCAGGAACGGCGCATGCAGCGCCCGGCCAAGGGCGGCGCCCACGGTGGACTTTCCGGACGACGAAACGCCCATGACGATGATGATGCGGGCAGGCTCAAACTGTGGCTGTGAAGGCGCCGTCGACATAGAGGATGTGTCCATTGACAAAGCGTGAGGCCTCGGAGGCCAGGAAGACGGCAGCGCCGCCCAGTTCTTCGGGTTGTCCCCAGCGGCCCATGGGCGTGCGGGTCTCGATCCAGGCATTGAACTTGTCGTCAGCGGTGAGAGCCGCGTTGAGCTCGGTGGCGAAATAGCCGGGCGCAATGCCGTTGACGTTGAGCCCGTGTCGGGCCCAGTCCACGGCCATGCCGCGCGTGAGGTTTGCCACCGCCGCCTTGGATGCCGCGTAGGGCGCAATGGATGGGCGGGCCAGTGTCGACATCAGCGAGCAGATATTGATGATCCTACCACGTCCGCGCGCAATCATGTGGCGGGCAACGAGCTGGGAGACATTGAAGACCGAGGTCACATTGGTCTGGATCACCTGATCGAACTTCTCGGGCGGAAAGGCTTCGAGGGCGGAGCGGAACTGCATGCCGGCGTTGTTGACGAGAACATCGATGGGGCCGATTTCGTCCTCGATATGGGCAATGGCGTCTCCGACACTGTCGCGGCTGGTGACGTCAAAAGCGACCGCGCGCACCCCATGGCCTTCTGCGGCGAGGTCGGCAGCGGCGGATCCAAGGGCCACACTGTCGCGCGCGTTGAGCACGACCGATGCGCCTGCTTGGGCCAGGGCGCGGGCCATGGCGAGGCCGAGGCCCCGGCTCGACCCGGTGACGAGGGCACGCCTGCCGGTCAGATCGAATGGCGATTGTTTGGTTGTCATTCGCTCCTCCACAGGCCCATCCCTGGTCGCTTGGTAATCTGGTCTGCGGATCGAGGCAAGGACAGGCAGAAACTGCCATACAAGGCCTGGACGTGACCGAATTTTGTCCATTCCGCCCTTCCTTCATGCGGCATATTGTGATCATTTCCGCCCGCGCGCCAAGCTCGCGTGCGTGTCATGACGATCTGGGAAGGACTTTGTGGATGTCGACTGCGGATATTGGCCTGATCGGCCTTGCGGTGATGGGTTCCAATCTCGCGCTCAACATTGCCGAAAAAGGCTATACCGTTGCCGTTCACAACCGCTCGGCTGGCCGCATTGACGAATTTGTCGCCGAAGCCAAGGCGCAGGGCCTCGAAGGCAATACGATTCCCAAATACGACCTGGCCGATTTCGTCCAGACGGTGAAGGCGCCCCGCTCGATCATCATCATGGTCAAGGCCGGCCAGCCGGTTGACGACATGATCGAGCAGCTGCTGCCCCATCTTGAGCCGGGCGATGCCATCATCGAATGCGGCAACTCGCTTTATACCGACACGCAGCGGCGCTTCGACTATCTCAAGCCCAAGAATATCGGCTATCTCGGAGTCGGCGTTTCCGGTGGCGAAGAGGGCGCCCGTCATGGTCCGTCCATCATGGTCGGCGGCTCCAAGGAACAGTGGCACAATGCCGAAGCGGTACTGACCGCCATTGCGGCCCAGTTCAACGGCGAAAGCTGCTGCGCCTATCTGGGCGAAGGCGGCGCCGGCCACTTCGTCAAGATGATCCACAACGGGATCGAATATGGCGACATGCAGATGATCGCCGAAATTTATGGCGTGATGCGCGATGGCCTGGGCATGTCCGCCAAGGAATGCGCCGCAGTGTTCAAGGAGTGGAACAAGGGTCCGCTCAATTCCTACCTGATCGAAATCACCGGTCACGTTCTGGAGGCTGTCGATGCTGAAACCGGCAAGCCTCTCGTTGACCTGATCCTCGACAAGGCTGGTCAGAAGGGCACCGGCATGTGGTCCGCCGTGGTGGCCCAGCAGATGGGCGTTCCGGCCACCGCTATCGAAGGCGCCGTGGCTGCCCGCTCGCTCTCTTCGCGCAAGGCCGAGCGCGTTGCCGCCGAAGGCATTTATGGCAAGCCCAACCGCGCCAAGACCGATGTGACGCTGGCTGACCTTGAAAAGGCTCTTCTCGCCGGCAAGATCGTGTCCTATGCCCAGGGCTTTGCCGTGATCGCCAAGGCTTCGGAAGAGTTCGGCTGGTCGCTGCCGCTGGCGACGATCGCCAAGATCTGGCGCGCCGGCTGCATCATCCGCTCGCGTTTCCTCGACCAGATGTCGTCGGCCTATGCCAAGGGCGAAGCCGTCAACCTGCTCGTCGTGCCCGACTTCGTGGAGATCATGAAGGACAGCCATCCGAGCCTGCGCAAGGTCGTGGCGGCTGCCGCCGTTGGCGAGTTCCCCATGATCTGCCTTTCCGCCTCGCTGAGCTACTTCGACAGCTACCGTCAGGCCCAGGGCACGGCCAACCTGACGCAGGGCCAGCGCGACTTCTTCGGCGCGCATGGCTTCGAGATCGAAGGCCGCGGGTCCGACCTGCACGGCACCTGGCCGTCGACGCTGGGCAAGTAAGCCTAAAAGCGAGTTTGAAGAGCCCCGCTTCGGCGGGGCTTTTTGTTTGGGCGATGCGCTTTACTTGAAAGGTTACCCCCACCCGACCTCCCCCTGAAGGAGGGGGAGGAGAAGAGGTGTTTACCGAAGCCGTTACGAACTGGATCGGTTCCTCCCCCTATCAGGGGGAGGTTAGGTGGGGGTGCTGCGTACCTCAGGCATAGTGACTTGCGGGCGCCGGAAAAGCCGAAACGCTGCTCAGACCAGGGCCTGAAACATCACGTAGCTGTCCACATAGCCATGAACCGGATGGTGGAAGGCTTTTGGCAGGGTGCCGACGATTTCGAAGCCAAGCTTCTGCCAGAGCGCCACGGCGCCAGTATTGGTCGACACCACATGGTTGAACTGCATGGCGCGAAAGCCCCGGGCCTTTGCCCGTTCCAGAGAATGAAGGCACATGGCGCGGGCCACGCCTTTTCCCCGGGCTTCGGGCGCTGTCATGTAGCCGCAATTGGCCACATGGGCCCCACCGCCGCGCTGGTTGGCCATAAGGTAATAGGTGCCGACGACGGCGCCATCGACCTCTGCGACGAAAACCTCGTGCGCGGGCATCATCCAGTAGGCGCGAAGCCCCTCCGCATCGAGACCGGTGTCGACGGCGTAGGTTTCTCCCGCGGCGAGGACGGGTCCCACAATGGCCTTGATGGCAGGCCAGTCGGCTTCAGTGGCGGGGCGGATCGAAATGGTCATTGTCATCGTCAAGCGGGGCAACACGGACCTGGCCGGGCGGCGGCACTTCGGGCGCGTGCGGATGGTCGGCAATGCTGGGACGGCGGCCGAGGTCAAAGCGCAGGGCGGCGATGGCGAACACAATAAGCGCGATCACAACCGCAACGGCGCAGGCGACGAAGGGGGCGCCGGGGAAGTAGTGCCCGGTGGATGGGGCGGCCGTGTAGTAGGAGAAAATCTGCGTTGCGGCGAGCGGCCCGATGATGGTCGCCAGGGAACTTGCGGCATTCACCGCGCCCTGCAACTCGCCCTGGCTGTTGTCCGGCACCTGGCGGGACAGCACGCCGTTGATGGCCGGTGGAGCCAGGCCGCTGATGCAGCCGACGGCAATGAAGAGATAGAGCTGGTACACATCGGCCGAGAAGGCAATGCCGGCAAAGGCGATGGCGGCCGCGGCCAGCCCGATCATTCCCACGGCCGGCTCGCCCATGCCCTTGGAAAGGGGGCCCGCGATCAGGGCCTGGCTGACGGCAAAGCCGATGCCGAAGGCGCCCAGGGTGCGGCCAATCGTGGACGAGGAGAAGTCGAACACTTCGACGGTGAAATAGCTGAAAATGGTCGGCAGGGCCTGCGTCGCCAGTTGCAGGAAGAAGAGCACGACCAGAAGCCACAGCACCGAGGAATATTGCCGAAGCGCCATGACGGCGCCGAGGGGATTGGCGCGGCGGATGTTGAACTTGCGCCGGTTGGCTTTGGGTAGGCTTTCGGGCAGGACCAGAAGGCCGAAGAGGAAATTGGCAAAGGCCAGGCCCGCGGCAGCATAGAAAGGCACGCGCGGACCGAATTCGCCCAATTCGCCGCCGATCACCGGGCCGATAATGAAGCCGAGGCCAAAGGCTGCACCGATGAGACCGAAGCGATGCGTGCGCTTATGGGGCGGGGTGATGTCCGCCATATAGGCCGTCGCCGTTGCCAGCGCCGCACCCGCTACGCCCGCAATGATGCGGCCGATGAAGAGGTACCAGACGAAGGGGGCAATCGACATCATCAGGTAGTCGAAGGTTAGCCCCAAAAGGGAAAGCAGCAGCACCGGTCGCCGCCCGAACCGGTCCGAAAGATTGCCCAGGACCGGAGAGAAGACGAACTGCATGAAGGCATAGGTAAAGACGAGATAGCCGCCGATGACGGCGGCTTCGGCGACACTGCCGCCGGTCAATTCCTCGAGCAGTTCGGGCAGGACGGGCACGATGATGCCCACGCCGATCATGTCGAGCAGGACCGTGATGAGAATGCAGGTCAGTGCCAGTCGGGAGCGCGTCGCAGCTTGCATGCAGGTGTTCGGACCTTCTTGTTTGCGCCCCGTGTTCGTCCACGCAATTGACACGGCGCAATGGCGGCGCGCAAGGCCGCATGCGGTTTGGTTCAGCGGTTGTGACCGCTCGGGGGGCTGCCGGGATCGACCCTGTGGCCGTAAATCCACCCTAGGCGCTTGAGGTGCCCGTGCGGCCCCTGAAGGCGCATAACGCTGTCGCGGGCGACCGAGAGCGGCCAGGGCATGTGGAAAATGCGGCCATTCTGCGCCGATAGCGCTGCCACCCGCGAGACCCGGTCGCGACGCGCCTGGGCATATTGGGTGAAGGCGGCTTCGGCGTCCGTCGCGCTGGCGAGCAGGGGCGCCAGCGTTCCGGCATCCTCGATGCCCATGGCGGCGCCCTGCGCCTGGAACGGCACCATGGCGTGAGCGGCGTCGCCGATAAGCCCCATCTTGTCCTTATGCCAGAGCGGTGTGTCGATCGTGTAAAGCGGCCACGGCGTCCAGCTCCGGCCGGCGGCGGCCAGGATGGCGGCGACGCGTTCGCCCGGGCGGGAAAGCTCGGGCTGGCCAGCCTGCTCGGGTGTGTCGCAGGGGGTGAACAGCGCCAGGTTCACCTGTCCCCGATGCGGGGTGGGGTAGCACACCAGATGGAAGCCCGAACCGAGGAAGATCGACACGCGGTCGGGGGTGATCTTGTCGGCGACGCTGTCGGTTGGGACCAGAGCGCGCCAGGCGATTCGACGGCCGAACGTGGCCGGCTGGCCGCCCAGCACGGTGCGACGGGTCTGCGAATGCACGCCGTCGGCACCGATAAAGGCATCGGCTCGGGTGGTGCGGCTTTGCCCGGACGTGTCGTCGATAGCGACTGTTACGCCACGGGCGTGAGACACCACATTCCAGCCGCGGACGCCGAAGACGATGTCGATGTTGGCGAAGCGCCGGCAGGCCTTGTAGAGCACATTGGCGAGGTCAGCCCGGTGCATCACGGCATAGGGCGCGCCGAATTGCTGGCGCATCAGGGCGCCCAGTTCCATGCTGACCACCGGCCGGGCTGCGCGCTGCGGATAGACGTCGAGAGCTGCGGGTTCGAAGCTCACATCGGCAAGGGCGCCGTCGAGGCCGAGGGAATTGAGGACATGGCGGGCATTGGGACTGATCTGGAGCCCCGCACCGAATTCCTGCAGGGTTTCGCTGCGCTCGAGCACCACAACGGACGCGCCGAACTTGGCGAGACCCAATGCGAGCGTCATGCCGGAGATACCTGCTCCGGCAATGATGAAACTACGGCCCGAAGCGGGCATGGTCACAACTCAGGCTGCACTGGCCTCGAAAAGGGCCGAGGCGGGATTGGCATGACCGGCGCCCAGTTCGGGCTTGAAGAGGTACAGCGTCGAGCAATAGGGGCAGACAACTTCGGTGTCCTTGCCCATATCGAGGAAGACATGGGGATGGTCGAAGGGCGGCAGGGCGCCGACGCACATGAATTCCTTGGACCCGATCTCGATGGACCGCAGGCCTTCGGTGTTATGAAAATGCGGGGTCGAACCGTGGGCCATGGGTAAAACCTGGATGGTGTTGGAATTGGCGCGACCATAGCCAAAGGCCCCCGCCAAGAAAAGGGCCTAGCTTGCGACGGAATGCGCTTGATTTTGACCGCCCGAGTCGCAACACCGGCTCACAAAAGCAAAGGTGACAGAGATGTCGTTCTTCACGTCCGCAGGCCTGCAGCTGTCGTATGAAATCCATGGCGAAGGTCCCGCCGTGCTGTGCATCCATGGCTTTGCCTCCAGCGGCAAGGTGAACTGGATCGATACCGGTTGGGTCGAAACGCTGACCGAGGCAGGATATCAGGCCATTACGCTGGATAATCGCGGTCATGGCGCATCCGAAAAGCCGCATGACCCCGACCTTTATTATCCCGCGCTGATGGCGGAGGACGGGCTGGCGCTTCTCGATCACCTGGGCATCGAGCGGGCGGCGCTTCTGGGCTATTCCATGGGCGCGCGTATCGCCGCCTTCCTCGCCTATGCCCATCCCGAGCGCGTTGCTGCCGCCATCTTCGGGGGCATGGGACTTAATCTCATCAACGGCCTTACCGACGGCAATGACATCATCGCCGGCCTGCGGGCCCCGAACCTTGATTCCCTCTCCCATCCCACGGCGCGGCAGTTCCGCATTTTTGCCGATCACACCGGGTCGGATCGGGAAGCATTGGCGGCGTGCATGGAAACGTCGCGCGAAGCCATGGCGCGCGCCGATGTGCGACGCATCGAAGTGCCGGTTCTTGTCGCCGTTGGCGCAGCCGATGACATGGCGGGCTCGCCCGAGCCGCTGGCAGACCTGCTTCCGCATGGAGAGGCAGTCATTATCCCCAAGCGCGATCACATGCGCGCGACCGGCGATAAGGTGTTCAAGGCTGCAGCCCTTGAGTTTTTGGGGCGGACATTTCCAAATATGCGCGGATCGTGAACCAATCTGGCTCAGCGGGCTTTGTTTTGGAGAACAATCTCGCTTATATCGGCGAAAGTCGATGAAACGGAGTGCGGCGCCATGAGCGGCAATGCCAAGAAAACAGCGCATATCAAGGCCGTGGATCCCGTCTGGGAAGCGGTGCGCGCTGGCGCTCGCCAGATTCTCGAAAACGAGCCGTCGATGGGCAATCTGGTGCTGTCCACCGTGCTCAACCATGAGACTTTCGAAGACGCGCTGGCGCATCGGCTTGCCGCGCGGCTCGACCACGAGGAAGTCTCCGCCGACATGATCCGGCAGGCTTTCGCGGAGACCGTGCGCGACAATCCCGCCATTGGCGATGCCGCACGGGCTGACCTCGCCGCCACGCTTGAGCGTGACCCGGCCTGCCACCGCGCCATCGAGCCGTTGCTGTTCTTCAAGGGCTATCAGGCGATCCAGACGCACCGTTTTGCCCATGCGATGCACAAGGCCGGGCGCCGCGATTTCGCGCTTTACCTCCAGAGCCGCGCAAGCCTGGTGTTCCAGGTGGACATCAATCCCGCCGTGCCGTTCGGCAAGGGGATCATGCTCGATCATGGAACGGGTCTCGTGATCGGGGAAACCGCTGTGGTGGGCGACAATGTCTCCATGCTGCAGAATGTGACACTGGGCGGCACGGGCAAGTCGGATGAGGACCGCCACCCCAAGATCGGTAATGGCGTGCTGATTGGCGCCGGTGCAAAGGTGCTGGGCAATATCGCCGTGGGCGATTGCTCGCGCATCGGCGCTGGATCGGTCGTGCTCAAGGAAGTGCCGCCGCGTACCACGGTCGCCGGTGTGCCGGCCAAGGTGATCGGCGAGGCGGGTTGCGCCCAGCCGGCGCTGGTCATGGACCAGATGGTGCTGGTCTACGACAATAACGCCTGACGCGCCGCAAGCGCCTGGCCGGCATTATGCGCGCTAAAATTTACCCGGCGCGGGGTTGCCAGCGTCGGGCCAAGCTCTAGATTGCCGGCCCAACGCCATCAGCAGGACGAAAGACCGTGAACCATCCCGAGATCATCAAGCTCCAGAAATTTCTGCAGCGCACCTTCAACAACCGCAATATCGACGTGCGGCCGCGCGCAAAGCTGAATGATTCGGTGGAAGTGTTTATCGGCGAAGAGTCGATCGGCCTCATCCATGTGGACGACGAAGACGGCGACAAGTCCTACATGTTTTCCATGTCGATCCTCGATATCGATCTCGAAGACATCGAGTGATCTAAGACGAACTGGCGATTGGCGCTAGAGAGCGCCGATCCGGCCCAGCCACTGGGCCATATGCCCATCGAACTCCCGCCATCCGTGCAGGGCAGTGGCATCAAACGTGAAAATCGCAGCCAGACCGCTGGGCAATTGAACGGTGCGCACACAGCGCGCCGTCTGCCCTGTTTCGACCGGATCTGCGCATTTGGCCACGAAGGGATTGGGTGAGAGCGCGTCATACCAGACGGTCTCACCCGCATAGCCATTACCATCGCTCAGAGGCTTGCCGACAAGGCCCGGCACCCCGCCTTCCGCCCCATCCGCAAACTGATGCAGATACACGGTGTCCAGGAGGACACTGCTGGCCCGTGCACGGCTGCGCGGCAGGAGAGTGACGTCCACGGGCATGGGCGGCTCAGCTGCAAGCAGATCGAGCTGCACGCGCAGGTCCACCTGGCTGGCAAAACCGCTCCTGATCTGCTCGCCGTAGCGGAACCAGCTGGCCGGTATGGTTAGCTCTCGCCCTGCAATTGTCTGCTCAACGGCATTGCCGTCGGTAATCGAGGCGGGCAGGGGGCGGGTGGTCCGGGTGGCCTGATCGATGCCGTATGCCGCTGCAATCGCCACAAGCAGCACCAAGGTGGCAATGCCCGCAAGGTTATAGGCCAGATGGCTCGATCCGCGCAGGGATGGTGACTCTACGGGCGGCGACATGGCCAGCGTTAACCAATTTATCCAACTGGAAGTGACACCGCATAGGGCGCCCATTATGCTTAACAAAAGGTAAAGATTTGGCCGCGACGCCGGAACAGGGATGGGCGACATGACCAGGGATTTCGTGCTTGCAGCGTTGATGATGGGTGTCGGGCTGTGCATGGCCGGCATGGCGACGCATCTCTACCAATGGGTCACCCGGCAGCCGGCGGAATTGCGCATGGATGGGCAGACCTTCATGGGCTCGCTGGGCAATCTGGCGATGAGCTTTGTGTGCGGGCCCTATCTCATGCTCCAGCTGGGCTGGCGGCACGAGGAAAACGGCACGATCTCCATGACCTCGGTGCTGCTTTCGGCACTGGTCGGCTTCGGCTGGGCGTTCCTGACCGGCATGCTGTTTCTCGGCATCTACGTGCTCGTGCGCTACTAACGCCAGAACCAATTCTGCAAACAGCAGGGCCGGCACCGCTTTCGCGAGGCCGGCCTTGCTCTTCAGACCCCTATCAGGGATAGGCTTTGGGCGGGGTCCGGAAACTAATTTCTACATGCTGGCGGCGACGATCTGGACGCGGTCGTCGATCATGTCGACCCATTCGCCTGCATTGGCCTGCGACTGGCGCTTGACGAACTTATAGGCCGTCTCGTTCCAGAGCAGGATGCGGCCTTCCTGATTGTCGAGCACCAGATCGCCCCGATCGGTGCGTGCGATCAGGACGGCGTGGCCATTGCCATTGGCCTCGCGGACCACGGCGATCATCAGGGTGCTCGGGTGCCAGCCGGCATTGATCAGGTCGCGACGCTTGATCAGCGCGAAATCTTCGCAGTCGCCATAGCCGTTGGGATAGGTCCAGAATTCATCGACGCGATAAAGCTCGGCATCGGTGACGGGGACGATGTTCTGGTTGTGGAAAGCGTTGATCGAAACCAGCTGCTGCCAGGTCGTTTCGGTCAGCGGCATTGCGGGGACCACACGGTCATAGGGCCGGCATTCATCGGGGCGCGCCTTGCAGAACTCCAGGTGACCCACAGGGATCGAGCTCTTGCCGGCAGCGGTCTGGATGAAAGCAACATTGGTGAGGTCGAGTGCAGCGGCCGGGGCAGTGGACGCAATGGCCGAAAGTGCCAGCAGCACAATCGCGAAAAGCCCCTTCTTGCTGAAAAACATAGTGTGATCTCCCTGATGGAGACCACGTTAGGGGCGGCCAATTGCCCCGAACCGAAAACTGCCGTGTAGTTTTTATGCGTGTTTTACAGGTATCTGGAAGGTTTTGTTCACCATGGCTGGCCGCCTAGCGCGGCAGGCCGGCAAGCACCGCAGCATAGATGGCGTCGTCCTGGTGCGGGCCCTTACGGCACTGCTTGGAGCCGACGGCAATGCTTGCGACCTGCGGCCAGGCCGCGGCGGGGTAACTGAACTGGCGCTCGGTGACAGAGGAGGGATCGCTGCTCCAGTTCTGGTGATGCGCAAGGACGGTCTCGCCCGCGGCATCGAGAAAAAGCACGGTCACGCAGACATCGTCGCGGTCGCTGCGATCCTTGTTGGTGACCCGCTGGAACAGGGAGACAGTGCGAGAATTCACCGAGACGGCCACTTCAACCCACTGGTCGCGTTTCCAATCCCACTTCTGGCGTACGCCCGGACAATCGACACTACCCCTAGAGGCAACGCATTTGCTGACCTTGATGGTGCTCCAGCCGTACCACTCCCAATCCGCTTTGCCGCCTGCAAATGCGGGCGTGCCGGTCGACAGTATCGCGATGGCGAGAGTTAGGACGGGAATAAGTCTAGGCATGCGCAAGCATTATGCCGCGCCGCTGCACGGGGCAACCGGCTGGGGCTGCACTCACGATCAATTCATGCGCAGATTTTGCTGCACGATGGTGAGGATTTCCTGCGCGGACGCGAATTCTACCGCAACGCCATTCTGGAAGTGACGCACGACGCGCGCACGCATCCGGCCCAGAGTGATGGGCGTGCCCATTGCCGGGCGAACATCAAGCTCAATGGCGGCGCCGGAGAGCGAAATGTCGATGATCTTGCAGTTGTAACGGCGGCCATCGTCGAGGACGACGGTGGAATGGCGGATGTCGGGGACCACGCGCTCGTGACGGCGGTCCTCGGGCAGGTTGAGGATGTCCTTGTTGGCCAGCCAGGTGAGCTGGGCGGCCATCTTGTCGCGCTTGCGGGGCGAAGCGGCGATATCCATCAGAAACCCGCCGTCCACCTGTTCGAGGACCGTGCCCTCGATGCGGCCGAGGTGATCGAGATAGACGATAACGCGTTCGCCCACGATGCCGGCGACAGGTGCGATGACTACGGCATCGCCGGGAGACATGGAGAGGACCTGGCATGGGAATTCCCGCCGGTCCGCCAGCATGTAGCGGCCGAGGATCGACACCTTGACGCGCTGAAACTGCTGTTCAAGGGCCGGGGGCCGCAAGACAGCCGCTGCGACGGGAGCGGGAATGTCATCACTGAGCATGCGTCAACCTGTGCCGGGCCGATGAAGTTTCACAGCCAGGTTAAACGTTCTTGGTTAACGCAAGGTGAGATCGCGCCAGAAATGGCGCGTCAAAAGCAATGATCAGCTACGACCGCCGTCGATGACAGCAAGATGAGCGTAACGACGCGCCGAGCGGCCATAGACCGTGGTCTGGAAGGGGTGCGGAGCGCCGGGAGCCGTAAATTCCACATCATGGACAGCGCCGGTCGCAACCTGGCGGAGATCCTGTTCTGCCGCCACTTCGTCGGGCCAGATCAGGCGCAGGCCGGTGATCCGCTGTTCGAGGATGGGCTGCACGCCCAGCCAGTAGGGCTCGTCGAGGGCGGACATGGAACCGAGGACACGGGTATGGGTGCTGCCATTGTGACGGAGCGGCATCAGCAGGGTTTCGAAGGTCACCTTGGTCTGAAGAGCCGTGCTGCCCTGGAACGTCAGGAGGGCAACGGCGTGATCTTCCGTGACGGCGCGGATCAGCGTGCCGACTGCATCCTGATCGCGATCATGCCAGAGGCCGCTGAAGGACCGTCCCTTGAGCTCGCGGCAATAGCTGGTGCAGAGGTGCGAGCCGGCCAGCCGGAACGAAAAGCGGTCGCCTTCGTCCAGCTCGAGGATAAACGTGTTGGCCAGCGCTTCACGAATGCGCGTGGGATCGATATCGCGCCGGTCGGGGGCGCTGCGCGAACCCCGAATCGTGTTCCAGTAGGTATAGAGCGTCTTGGTGCTCAGCATCTGCATGTTGGAAAATCCGCTCGCAAGGCCATTGGGTGAGTCTTGAAAACCTAAACACCCGACACGCCCGACAATCGCAAAACGGCACCCACAAAGCCCGCTTAAAGAAGAGTTAAGGTTAACGCCGATGGACGAATGTGGAAAAGTTAACGGAGACCCGTGGCGCGCCACGGCGGGGGAGCGCGGACATGTCTGAACAAGATCGGGAACAGGCGCCGCAGGGGCGCGAGCCGGTGTTTCTGTTGCCCGGCGCAGTGACGGTTCTGGCAGGCCTCCTGGTTGCGATTCACCTGGCGTCAACCCTGGTGCTTAACCCGGAGGGGCAGAGCGAGCTCGTCCAGTGGTTTGCATTCCAGCCGCTGCGACTGGTTTATGGTGGCGATGATCCGAGCCTGCTGTTGCCACTGCTCTGGACGCCGTTCACGCATGCCCTTCTGCACGCGGGATGGGATCACCTGCTGCTCAACGTCGCCTGGCTCGTCATCTTTGCGACGCCGGTGACGCGACGATATGGGGCAGGGGCGATGGTGGCGATCTTTCTCGTGTCGGCAGCCGCCGGCGCCGCCTTCTTTGCCTTGTCCACGCTTTATACCGGTGTCTTCCTGATCGGCGCATCAGGCGGTGTGGCCGGACTGACCGGGGCGGCGACACGTTTCATCTTCCAGCCGCCAGTCGTGGCCCGTCATCCCGAAACGGGGGAAACGGTGATGCTGGGACGCCGGCTTGCCACCCTGAAGGAGACATTCCAGAATCCGCGCTCGCGCTTTTTTGCGCTGATCTGGCTTGCCCTCAATGCGGCCGTGCCGCTTTTGCCCATGCTGACGGGCAGCGACCTGGCCATCGCGTGGCAGGCGCATCTGGGCGGGTTTCTCGCGGGGTTGCTGCTTGTCGGGCTCTTTGAACGGCGCGGCCGTCAGCCGTAGACCTGGCGCGGATCAAACAGCCTCGGCAGGCCCGCATCTTCAAGAGCGGCCTCGCCGTCACTCGTGACCACCCGACGATAAAAGCAGCTTTTGCGCCCGGTGTGGCAGGCTGCGCCCCGGCCGGTCTGACGGACCTCCATGACGAGGCAGTCCTGATCGCAGTCGATGCGCAGTTCGACAACCTCCTGCAATTCGCCGGAGGTTTCGCCCTTTTTCCAGATCGACTGGCGTGAGCGTGACCAATAGTGGGCGATGCCCGTCTCGATCGTCAGCGCCAGCGTTTCGGCGTTCATATGCGCGACCATCAGCACGTCATTGCTGCCGGTTTCGACGGTGACCACGGTGATGAGGCCATGGGTGTCAAAGCGGGGCGCGAAGGCCGTGCCCTCTTCGAGTGCTGTGTGGTCGAGACCCCTGGGGTCGGCAAAGGAAATGGTCATGATGCGCGCCTGAAGCTGCAGTGGTGCAAGAGCCTGTAGCGCGCATCCGCCGACATGACCAGTACGGTCAGGCCTTGAGGCCGAACCATACTTCTATGTCACTGCTTCCGGTCTGCGGATCAAATTCGGGGCCGTAATATTCGGTGAAGGCCGCCATTTCGGCGGCCGGCTCGTAGCCATTGTCGTGGAGCCACTGCTCTGCGGCGCCGACTGTCTGGCGGATCGAGAGGACGTCGCCCTGGTGCGCGAACCGCGCCCAACGCAGGGCGGGGAAGTGGTGCCGGCTGAGTCCGGGCGGAGTCTCAGCGCCCGGCCGGACCTCGACCGCGGTGATGTATTGGAAGGTGTGGTCATCGGAGACGCAGCAGATGCCGAAATCGCCGTCGCCAATAGCGCCGTCGATATTGCCCAGATAGGGCTGAAAGCGGCGCCATTGCTCCGGGATGCCGGCGGGGGACTTCATGTCGTGTTGCTGGGAAAGTCCGACGAAATGCATTTCGGCGCGATCTTCGAAACGCGGCGGGGTGAGGGTGGTGGTGCTGTGACGATCCATGCGGAGCGGCTCCATGAGCTTGAGGCCAGACGTTGAGCGCTGTGCGCGAACCTGCTGCGGGGTAACACCGAAGTGGTCGCGGAAAGCGCGGGTGAATGCCTCGTGGGAGCCGTAGCCGGCTTCAAGCGCTACCGACAATATGTCTGGAGCGCCGTCGGCGAGCATGGTGGCGGCCGCGCTCAGGCGTCTGGCGCGCAGATATTCCGTCACCGAGTATCCGGTGACCAACGGAAATATGCGGGACAGATAGCTTCGCGAACGCCCGGTGACGTTTGCCAAGGCTTCAAGATCCAGCTCTTCGGCCGAGCGGCTTTCCAGAAGCCAGATCATCTTGGCGACGACAGACATGGACACGATCCCGTATTGAGGCGGGCAGTCTATGACATGATCGGGACAAGCGCACTTGATCGCGCTTGTCCTTGTGAGTGATTCAGTTCTTCAGCGGCGCGCGACCATGGCGAAGAACCGGTCCTGCTCGACGCGATCCTCGGCGAAGACGCCGGTGAAGCGGTGGGTGACGGTCTTGACGTCGTGCGCTTTGACGCCGCGCATGGTCATGCACATGTGCTCGGCTTCGAGCATGACGGCTGCGCCGCGCGGGCCCAGCGTTTCGTTGATGGCATCGATGATCTGCGCCGTCATTGTTTCCTGCGTCTGCAGCCGCCGGGCGAACACATCCACCAGCCGCGCGAGCTTGGAGAGGCCGACAACGCCGTCATGGGGCAGGTAGGCGATATGCGCCTTGCCATAGAAGGGGACCATATGGTGTTCGCAGTGGGCGTAGAACGGAATGTCCCGGACAAGCACCAGGTCGTCGTAACCGCCGACTTCCTTGAAAGTCTTCGAGAGGACCGCGCTGGCATCCTGCCCGTAGCCGGCAAAGAGTTCCCCATAGGCCTTGGCAACGCGTGCCGGCGTTTCCAAGAGGCCTTCGCGAGTCGGGTCGTCTCCGGCCCAGGCGATAAGGGTACGAACCGCGGCTTCGGCCTCTTCCCGCGTCGGGCGCACTGGAAGTGAGCTGTTTGCTGCCGCAGACAAGAGCGGCTTCACTGGGGCATCCATGGGTCGAGCTCCTTGCTTGGCGACCACTTACATAACGCATGTTAATGCGCGTCGGATCATGTCAGCAGCGGATATGCCTGACAGGCCGCGGGAGAGCTCCTATATAGAAGCACGGTGACACCGGAACAAGAAACAGAATTGTCGGCATCATGGAACTGAGCGATCTCTATTCCGAAAAGATCCTCGATCTGGCGGGAAATGCGCCGCAGCCGGGCCGGCTGGCCGATGCGGATGCCTCTGCGCGCAAGGTCAGCCGCGTCTGCGGGTCGATGATCGAGGTGGATATCAGAATCGAGAACGGCGTGATCGTCGGCTATGGGCACGAAGTGTCCGCCTGTGCCCTGGGGCAGACGTCGGCGGCCGTGGTGGCGCGCGAAGTGGTTGGGACGCCGGTGGCTGAATTCATCGGCCTGCGGCAGACCATGCACGACATGCTCAAGGCAGGGGGACCGCCGCCCGCCGGGAAATGGGCGGACCTTAGGTATCTTGAGCCGGTGCGCGACTACCCCAACCGGCACATCTCGACGCTTCTGGTGTTCGATGCCGTGGCAGCGGCGCTGGAAAAGGCCGAGTCTTCTCAGTCGGTTACGGCGCGGGGCTGATGGATCGATTCAGCACGCATTTCTGGCGCGTCGTCGATCTTCCGTTCAAGGTCGCTGCCGTGTTCCTGATCACGCTCTACCGGTACACGCTCTCGGCTTTTACCGGGCGCAGCTGCCGGCATTTGCCGACCTGCTCGGAATATACCCGGGACGCGATCTGGAAATTCGGTTTCTGGCCGGGAGGCTGGATGGGCCTTGCCCGGCTGTGGCGGTGCCGCCCGGGCGGTTCGCACGGCTACGACCCGGTGCCGGACGCATTGCCGATAGCGGGGCGCTGGTATGTGCCATGGAAATTCGGGACATGGAGGGGAAGCGATGACGGACACGGCCACGCTTAGGGGCAGCTGCTATTGCGGGACGGTGCAATATGCCGTTCCGGACAGGTTTGATGCGGCTTTTTACTGCCATTGCTCGCGGTGTCGCCGCGCAACCGGGTCTGCCTTCAAACCCATGGCCTCGATCAAGTTCGAGCATATCCGGATCACTGCCGGGCAGAATGATCTCCTGATCTACGGGGACGCTGGTGACACCCACGACACGCATTGCCGGCATTGCGGATCGCTGCTCTTTTCTTTCATTGCCGAGAACGGGAATGGGCATGTCACGCTTGGCACTTTGATCGACAGCCCCACCGTGCGGCCATCCTTTCATATTTTTGCCGGGTCCAAGGCGCCCTGGTACGAGATCAATGACGATCTGCCGCAATTCGACGGGCTCCCGGTCTGAGCGGCAAGTAAAAGCTGGAAATCCGCGTCATTCGTGCTAATTCGTCCGCTCTTGCCGGAATGGCCGGCGAGACGAGCAAATTCCGGAGTTCCAAAATGTCGATCAAGGTGACGTTCCCCGATGGTGCATCTCGCGAGTTCCCGCGCGGCACCACCGGCACCACCGTGGTCGAGGGAATCTCCAAGAGCCTGGCCAAGAAGACGGTCGCCATGAAGTGGAATGGCGTGCTGTCCGATCTGTCGGATGCGCTTGAAGCCGATGGCACTATCGAATTCGTCACGCGCGACAATGGCAGCAAGGACGTGTTGGAGCTGATCCGGCACGACGCTGCACACGTGCTGGCAGAGGCGGTGCAGGAACTCTGGCCGCAGACGCAGGTGACCATTGGTCCGGTGATCGAGAACGGCTTCTACTACGACTTTTATCGGGAAGAGGGGCCCTTTACCGAGGATGAGCTGCGCGTCATCGAAAAGAAGATGAGCGAGATCATCGAGCGCGGCGCTGCCTTTACCAAGGAAATCTGGACCCGCGACCAGGCCAAGGATTTCTTCCGCGCCAAGGGCGAGCACTTCAAGGTCGAGCTGGTCGACGCGATTCCGGCCGATCAGTCGCTCAAGATGTACAAGCAGGGTCAGTGGATCGACCTCTGCCGTGGCCCGCATATGCGCTCGGTCAAGGATGTTGGCCAGGCTTTCAAGCTGACCAAGGTGGCGGGCGCCTACTGGCGTGGTGACAGCAATCGGGAAGTGCTGTCGCGCATCTACGGCACGGCTTTCGCCACCAAGGAAGAGCTCGACGCCTATCTCCTCATGGTGGAAGAGGCCGAGAAGCGCGACCACCGCAAGCTTGGGCGCGAGATGGACCTGTTCCATATGCAGGAAGAAGCGCCGGGTCAGGTTTTCTGGCATCCCAAGGGCTGGAGCATCTATGTCGCGCTTCAGGACTATATGCGCCGCAAGCAGCGCGCCGACGGCTATGTCGAGGTGAACACCCCGCAGGTGGTCAGCCGCAAGCTCTGGGAGCAGTCCGGTCACTGGGACAACTACCAGGAGAACATGTTCATCGTCGAAGTGGACGAGGAGCATGCCAAGACCAAGGCCATCAACGCGCTCAAGCCGATGAATTGCCCCTGCCACGTGCAGGTGTTCAACCACGGTCTCAAGTCTTACCGCGATCTGCCGCTGCGCATGGCCGAATTCGGTTCCTGCAACCGCTATGAGCCCTCGGGCGCTCTGCACGGCATCATGCGCGTGCGTGGCTTTACCCAGGATGACGCGCATATTTTCTGCACGGAAGACCAGATCGAAGCCGAAACCAAGAAGTTCATCGATCTTCTGGCGAGCGTCTATGCCGATCTGGGCTTTGAAGGATGGCGCATCAAGCTGTCCACCCGCCCCGAGAAGCGCATCGGCTCGGAAGAGAGCTGGGATCGTGCGGAAGCCGCGCTCGGCAATGCCTGCAAGGCTGCAGGTCACGACTATACGGTGTTTCCGGGCGAGGGGGCCTTTTATGGTCCGAAGCTCGAATTCGTGCTGACCGACGCCATCGGCCGCGACTGGCAGTGCGGTACGCTGCAGGTCGACCCGAACCTGCCGGAGCGTCTGGACGCCGAATATGTGGGCGCTGATGGTGCCAAGCATCGCCCCATCATGCTCCACCGTGCGGTACTGGGCAGCTTCGAGCGTTTCATCGGCATCCTGATCGAGAACAGCTCGGGCAAGCTGCCGATGTGGCTGGCGCCGACGCAGGTCGTGGTGACCACCATCGTTTCGGAAGCGGATGAATATGCCGAGAAGCTGGTGCGCCAGCTCCGCGAGGCCGGCATCCGCGCCGAGATCGACACACGCAACGAGAAGATCAACTACAAGGTGCGCGAGCACTCGGTGGCCAAGGTGCCGCTGCTGTTCGTGGTAGGTCGTCGCGAGGCCGAAGAGGGCAATGTGTCCGTGCGTCGTCTCGGCACCGAAGGCCAGCAGGTCGTGCCCTTCATGGATGCCCTTGTTTCGCTGATCGCGGAGGCGACCCCGCCCGATCTGCGGGCAAAGGCCGAGAAGGCTGCCTGATGCCGCAGCGTCCATCCAACCGGGAGATGAAAGCCCTCTTCCATATGGGAGAAGACAAGGTGCTCGGCCCTGACGATTTCAAGGATATCGGCGAAAAGACCTTCGCCGGCATGCTGAAAAAGAAGTGGGTCGAAGAGGTCGAGCCGGGCAAGTTCCGGACGACCGAAAAGGGCCGCATCATCCACGACGAGGAAGTCTATTTCACCGGACGGTGGAAGCGCTAGCTGAGCAGGGAGCGGGAGACAGATGGCCGATCCCATTGTTATCACCCGCTCCATTTCCCTCGATCCGGCCGAGATCGAGGAGACGTTTGTGCGCGGCTCGGGGCCGGGCGGGCAGAACGTGAACAAGGTGGCGAGCGCGGTGCAACTGCGCTTCGATCTTCTCAATTCGCCGAGCCTGCCCGAGCCGGTCAAGCGCCGGGTTGCCGGCCTCGCGGGCAGTCGCCTGACCAAGCACGGCGTCGTCGTCATCACGTCCAACTCGCACCGTGACCAGCCGCTCAACAGGGCCGAGGCGCTGGCGCGGCTGGTCGCCTTGATCCGGGAAGGCGCCTATCCGCCCAAGCCACGCATCGCGACGCGACCAACCTTGGCCTCAAAGCGCCGCAGGCTCGCCGGGAAGGCGATCCGCTCGGACGTCAAGAAACTGCGCGGCACGCCGACTGGCGATCAATGAGCGGGCACTGCTTATGATGGCAGCAATGAAAAGGCCGCCTTTCGGCGGCCTCTGGATCATTTTGCCTCGGCGCTGACATTCACCTTGCTCAGGAGGGCGGCGGGATCGTCCTCGGCCTCCATGAAATCGGTGAGCCCGATGCCAGGCTCTTCCTTGGCCTCGATGCCGATGCGCAGGCTCTGGGCCTTGCCGCTGACGAAGAGGTTTACGGCTTCGCCCAGCTTGGCCGCGTCAGCCACATCGCTCATGAAGCCGATCACGGTGCCCTGCGCCAGCCCGGCAAACACGGCGCGAAGGCTGGCCGGGTCGCCGCCCTGCTCTGCGGCAACCATGGACAGGATGATCTCTGACAGGCCGTTATCGGTCACCGAGAGGTCCAGCGACTTGACTGCAAGGCCAAGGCCGGCGGCCAGAGCGGTATCCGTGTCCAGCGCAAAAAGGTCGGCAGTCGCATTCGTGATCTGTCCCGCCAGGACAAATCCGGCAAGGTCGACGCCGGACATCGACACTTCCTCGACCTCGATGGTCTCGCTCGCCTCGTTCCAAGCGGCGGCGAAGCGGAAACCAGCGTCGATCGAGGTTATGCCAAGGGCACGCAGTTGCTCGAGACTTTCGTCGCCGCTGTCCTCGGGCAGGTCGGCACGGATGTTTTGAGCCGACATGTCGATCTCGGTGGAAATGCCATTGAGGTAGCTGGCCAGACTGAGATCGAAATTGCCGATACTCGCCTTGACCCGTGCGTCAGAATCCTCGGGGTCCGCAACGTCCATGTCGAAGCCGGCGAAAGACAGGCCTTCCATGGCCGGAACGAGTGCGCGGGCGTTTGCCTCGATCCAGGCATCGTCAACCTGTTCCGGTGCCGCTTCCAGAACGGCGATCGGACCGCTGAGGTCCATGGGCTTGAAGGTGAAGCTGTCGAGGGACGCAAAGCCATCGCCTTCCACCTCGAGGTTGAACCCTTCGACGGTGAGAGAGGGGTAAATGCCAGGCGCCATGCCGCCCATGACCATGCCGGCAATTTCAAAGGACACCGGGCGGTCTTCTTCGTCGAGGCCGGAACAAACCATGCCGTCGAAAGTCACTTCCGAGGTCTCGAAGGCGGTAAAGATGTCCGCGTACAGGCGCAGGATCGATCCGAGCATGGCCGGATCAACCTCGTCGGGATCGTCGTTGGCCACTTCGGCGAGCGCGACGATTTCGGCGAACGAGGTACGTAGTGGGCGTGCCTTGAACTCGGCACCCGCGACGCCGCCAATGGTGCAGGTAACGTCCTCGGCGTCCAGTGTCCCGCCGGTGGAGACAAAATCGGTGTAGATCGTCTGCATGCCGGTCACGCCGGAATCGACCAGTCCATAGACGCCGAGCATGCCGCTTATATTGAAGTTGTTCGCGGACATCTCCCCAAAGGAGAAGCGCGCGTCGTCGGCTGCCATCGTCACGCTGCCAACAGTGACGGCATCGGCCACGCCGTCAGCGATATCAGCTAGTTCGAGGTCGGAAATGATGATGTCGGCAGAGTAGGGTTCGTCGTCCTCGATCCCCGAGAGCGTGATGGTGATCTCCGGCACCGTGATGCCGGCAGCCTTGAGGTTGGCCAGAGCTTCAGCATGCGGCGCGAGATTGCCGCTCAGGATGTCACGAAGCACGTCCTCGGAGACATTGGAGCCTGTCGCATCAATGGTCGGTATTGAAATATCATAGGACGCCGCGACGGTGTCGGCCGGTTTGGCGCCGCCCTTGATCTTCTCCTTGGCGACCAAGGCAGTAGAGGGCACGGCAACGCTGATAAGGCATGCGGCGGCGAGCGCTGACAGGCGCCGGGCTACGGCTGGACCAATCGACATGGAACTCTCCCTTTTTCCCGGCCGGCCTGCGCACAGCCGCCATTTTCGGGACCTGAAATTAGCCCGACGCGGGGAAAGGGGCAATTGCCGGGTGAAGCCCGGAAACCTCTGCGAGGTCAGAAGGCGCTCGACAGCACTTCGATCTCGCGCGGGCTTCCGGCCTGGATCTGGATTTCGCGGTTGAAGACCTGCTGGCCCAACTTGGCGAGAAGAAGGTACTCGCCTTCGGCCAGCACAGTCGACGGAAAGGCGCTGCGCTCACTGAAAAGCACGGTGCCGTCCTCGGTCTGGACGGTCCATTCCACGTCGGCAATGGCCTCTCCGCCGGCTTCGGAGACGAGGCGGAAGGATACCTGGCCGGCTTGGTGGTAAAGCGTGGCATCCGTGAGCTGGCCCGGCTCGACCTTGAGGTCGGCTCGCACCGTCGCGTTGACAGAGCCGAAATGGGAGACGATCTCGTAAGTGCCGGCGTTGAGCGTCACGACGGTGTTAGGGGTCAGGCCATCCATGACCATGGCGCGCGGCGTGTCCTGACCGGAGGTGAAAATCTCGTAGGTCAGCAGGGCGGGGGAGATGGCGATGTCGCCTTTGACCGCCGAGTTGAGGCGCAGGGCTCCGGCATTGAGGACGATGTCGAGGGTATTTTCGCCCGGCACGACAGACAGCTCTTCGCTGACCTGGGCCTGCCCATAGGCCACATGGACCATGTATTTGCCGGGTCGGATTTCGAGCCGGGGGGAGGCCTGTTCGGATTTGGCGACCAGGGCCATTTCGCCATTGGCGTCGGGGGTGCTCTCAAACACGCGCCAAACCAGGCCTTCCGGGATTGGCGTGCCGTCTTCGGTAATGCGGGCTGCAAGCGCGACCGGCTGGGGCACGTCGGCGAGCGCGGCTATGGCTTCCGTTGCCGCAGTGGGCTCAGCGGCCGGAGCCGCGGTTTCGGTGGCGGACCGATCAGGACGCGGACGGGGCAGGGGGATCTCGACTGTTTCTTCCTGGGCGATTGCCGAGGTCACTAGCGGGAGCGGGCCGGCAAGGCATGTCAGGGCCATCGGAAGCGCCAGGAGTGGTGCCAAACGCATGAAGGACTCCAGTAGGTCGAGGCAGGGTGCAGCCGGCTAAAGGCTGCCCAATAGGCCAGAAATTTGCAAAAGCTGTGTCATAGTCGCGGGGGTTTTGGAACCGCTCAGAGGTCGGGAAGCCGCTTTTTTAAGGGGTGCAGCTTGGCTTTGCTGGCGGAAGCAGGCTATCTGACGTCGCGTATTCGGAGAGAAAAATGCCTGCAAATCAAGCGCTTCGCGATTATCTGCTCACTCGCCGCTCGGTGGGCATGGCGTTTTTGCAGGAGCCGGGGCCGAACGCCGAGGAGCTGGAAACGCTGCTCCAGATCGCGACGCGGGTACCCGATCACGGCAAGATTACCCCCTGGCGGCTGGTGGTTATCCAAGGGGATGCGCGGCGCGAAGTGGGCGAGCGGCTGGCCGACATTGCGGCGCGGCGGAATCCGGGTCTCGATGCGGCCGGACTGGAGATCGAACGGGGGCGGTTCCTGCCGGCGCCGCTGAGCGTTGTGGTTATCTCGTCTCCGCAGAATCACCCGAAAGTGCCTGAAATTGAACAGCTTTTGTCGGCGGGCAATGTGGCTTTCAACTTGCTGCACGGGGCGTTTGCGCTGGGTTTTGCGGCGTCATGGGTGACGCGCTGGTATGCGTTCGACGCCGAGGCGGCGGCCATGATCGGGGCGCGGGACGGCGAGCAGATCGTGGGTTTCGTCCATATCGGGACGCCCAGCGCGACGATTGAAGACCGTCCGCGTCCAACGCTGGCTCACGTTGTCACAGAGTGGCATCCATAGGCTTATAGTTAACAGACTGTTAGCGTTGATCGCGTGTTATCGTCGGTAACGTGATTCTACTGCGGAACATCCGCCAATGGGCGTTCAGCCAGTCTCGATATCGCAGGGTCTTGCCAATGCGCTGACGGCCGCCGGTGACCGCAGCGGGGTCGACTTCGGCTATCTGTTGCAGACCGCGATCCGCGAAAGCAGCCTCAACCCGCAGGCCAAGGCAAGCACCTCCTCTGCCGTGGGGCTGTTCCAGTTTCTGGAAGGGACATGGCTGCAGGTGATGAAGGAACACGGGCCGCGGCTTGGCTATGAGAACTTCGCCAGCAAGATCGAGGTCAACGGCAATGGCGACTTCGTGGTGCGCGACCCGCAGGTGCGGGCGCAGATCCTGAAGCTGCGCGAGGACCCGCAGATCGCGGCCGACATGGCCGCGGCGTTCACAAGAACCAATGGCGAATATCTGCGCTCCGCCTTCGGGCGCATGCCGAGCGCGGGCGAGCTTTATATCGCCCATTTCCTGGGCGCGCAGGGGGCCGAGCGCATGTTCCGGGCGGGGCTGGAGAATCCCGACCAGATCGCGGTCAATCTTTTCCCGCGGCAGGCGGCGGCCAACAGGGCCATCTTTTACGACCGCGACGGGCAGGCCCGCAGCATCAGGCAGGTCTACCAGGTGCTGGTGGCCAAGCATGAGGGCGGGGCCAATGCCGGGTTCGCGGTGCAGCAGATGACGGGGCAGGGCGCAGGGCCCGCTGCCTCGGCGCGGCAGGCCGAGCCGGCTCTGCCATCGCGGTTTTCCCAAGATGACATGTCGTTTACCGGCCTCTTCAAGACCGTGCCGGATGAGCCGTCCGAAGCCGTTGAGGGCTCAGGATTTTTCACTCAACTTTACAGCCGGTAGGATTCATAAAAAGCGAACCATTCCAGGGCGCACAACATTAAGAAAATTGGCGTCTACTCGTTTGGCTCGTGCCAGTTACGACAACGGGAGGCTTACATGCAGGACAGGGTTCACGGCCTTGAACACGTGGCCATCGAAGTGCCGCGGGGACTGGTCATTACCGGGCTGGCTCTGGCTTGCTGGGTTGGCGTCATCGGGCTGTGGCAAGGCGTCGCCTACCTCATCGGCTAACTCCGTAATTTCAGACGCCGGACGGCTGCTGCATTTATGGTGAACCGTTCCTTAAGCACTGCGCGATAGTGTCGCTTCCGCAAACATGCGGAGTGGTGTGCATGATCGGGTACCAGGCTTTTGCGGATCTGTGTCAGTCCAGCGATTGCGACGAACGCGGCCACGCCGCCCACCTGGCGGCCCGGGCCTATCTGTCCCACACGGGACCTGCCGACGAGCATGCCGCGCTCTATGCGGTGCTGATCAATTTCCTCGATGATTCCTCGGTCAAGGTTCGCGCGGCACTGGCCTATGGCCTGCTGCATTCCGAAGAGGCTCCGCGGCCCATCATCATTTCCCTGTTGCATGACAGCCCGATCATTGCGCGGGCCGTGCTGCAATATTCTCCCATCCTGATCGATGCGGACCTGGCGCCTCTGGCCAAGGCCGGCGAATTGCAGACCCTGGTTGCCATTTCCCAGCGCAAGCCGCTGAGCGGCAGGATTGCCGGACTGCTGATCGGCCGGGACTGTCCCGATATTACGCTGAGCCTGTTACAGCGCGACGACATCGCCCTGGCCGGCGATGTGCTCTCGACGCTGGCCATGGCGAAGGGCGACGATGCACGCCTGCGCGGCGCCATGCTTGCCCGGCGGGACCTGCCGGCCACGGCGCGGCTGCTGCTCGTGCGCAAGGTTTCCGAGAGCCTGCGTGGCTGCCGATTGGTCAAGGGTTCGATCATTCCGTCCCGGCTCGACAAGCTGTTGCGGGATGGGACCGACAAGGCGGTTTCGGTAATCGGGGAAACCGTGCCGGCCGATGATGGCTTTGCCGACCAACTGGTCAAGGCCGGACAGATCAACACAAGGCTGCTGCTGCATGCCATGGTCAGCGGGCATGTGATGTTCTTTTCCCGCTGCATCGCCGCGCTCGCCGATGTGGGCCAGGACAAGGTCTTTTCGCTTCTGGCGAATGGCAGCAAGGCGTCGCTCAATGCGCTTCTGGGGCGCACCGGGCTCGATCCCGCCATCTGCCGGCTGTTGGCGCGTATCGTCGTGCTGGCGCGCACCACCGATGTTTCCGACGACCTGGCAGCCCGCCATTATGTGGTGACCGCGCTGACAGAAGAACTGGTGGGCGAATATGACGGGCTCATCCCCGATGCGCTCGAGGAAGCGTTTGCCTATCTCAGCGAGCAGAATGTGGTGCTGGCGCGCCGGGCGGCGCGTGGTGTCATGAGCGCGTTCGTGCAGACGCCGAGCGGAGCCTTGCCGCTGCCCGGCGTGCAGGATGATCGGCTGGCGCTGCCGGCGGCGTAGCCGGGTTAAATTATTATTCTCTTTGCCGGCATTTCCTCGCACAGGCTGTCGTGCTTGCAAGCGAGCCTTGGGCCTGTTTCTCGCCACTCGAAGACATTGCGCACTAATTTCCTTTAAGCGCTTGCTCCCGCAAATTGATCCGGCTTCGACGGCTTGTAGAAGTGCGGAGGAAGGCAGTATTTACGGGCCAGTTTTGCAGCGCTTGCCGCGCGGTTCCTGGTAAGGCCCGACAGTGACCCACAATCGACTGACCCACCTGCAGGCCCTTGAGGCCGAAAGCATCGAAATCCTGCGCGAAGTCGCGGCAAGTTTCGAGCGTCCGGTGATGATGTATTCCATCGGCAAGGATTCAAGCGTCCTGCTGCACCTGGCGCGCAAGGCCTTTTTCCCGAGCAAGATTCCGTTTCCGCTGCTGCATGTCGATACGACGTTCAAGTTCCGGGAAATGATCGCCTTTCGGGACCGGACGGCCGCCGAATACGGGTTCGACCTGATTACCCATACCAATGCCGATGGCGTGCGGGACGGGATCAACCCGTTCGATCATGGCTCTTCGCGCTATACCGACATCATGAAGACGGCCGCGCTGCGCCAGGCACTCAATGCCGGCAAGTATGACGCTGCCATTGGCGGGGCCCGGCGCGACGAGGAAAAGTCCCGCGCCAAGGAGCGCATCTTTTCGCACCGCAATGCGAGCCACGCCTGGGACCCCAAGAACCAGCGGCCCGAGCTTTGGCGCACGTTCAATACACGGCTCAATCCGGGCGAGAGCATGCGCGTCTTCCCGATCAGCAACTGGACCGAGCTCGACGTCTGGACCTACATCTATTCGGAAAACATTCCCATCGTGCCGCTCTATTTTGCCAAGCCGCGACCAGTGGTTGAGCGGTCCGGCACGCTGATCATGGTGGATGACGAGCGGCTGCCGCTCAATCCGGGGGAGACGCCGCGCGAGGAAGTGGTGCGGTTCCGTACACTGGGCTGCTACCCGCTGACGGGCGCGATCCGCTCCACCGCGGCAGACCTGCCCTCCATCATCATGGAAATGCAGGCCAGCCGCACCTCAGAGCGCGAAGGCCGGCTGATCGATTCGGACTCCGTGGGGTCGATGGAAAAGAAGAAGCAGGAAGGCTATTTCTAGGATGTCCCTCGCCATGGCCAACCCAAACACCGATCTCGACCTGTGGCTCGAGCAGCAGACCGGCAAGTCGCTGCTGCGCTTTCTGACATGCGGCAGCGTCGACGACGGCAAATCGACCCTGATCGGGCGGCTGCTCTATGACAGCCAGCTGATTCTGGACGACCAGCTCGCGAGCCTGCGCAAGGAAAGCCACAACCGCACCGTGGGCGACGAGGGCATCGACTTCTCGCTTCTGGTGGACGGCCTGGTGGCCGAGCGCGAGCAGGGCATTACCATCGACGTCGCCTACCGGTTCTTTTCCACCGACAAGCGCAAGTTCATCGTCGCCGATACGCCCGGTCACGAGCAATATACCCGCAACATGGCGACGGGCGCGTCCAATGCCGATCTCGCGCTGCTGCTGGTGGATGCGCGCAAGGGCCTCCTGACCCAGACAAGGCGGCACAGCTTTATCCTGTCGCTGATCGGGGTGAAGCATGTGGTGCTGGTGGTCAACAAGATCGACCTTGTCGGCTACGACCAGGCCGTGTTCGACCGGATCGTTGCCGAATATCGCGCTTTTGCCGAGCCGCTGGGCTTCAAGACTCTCCATGCCGTGCCGGTCTCTGCGCTCAAGGGCGACAATATCCTCGGCCCCAGCCCGCGCACGCCCTGGTATGCGGGGACGGCGCTGGTGCCTTATCTCGAGGGCATCGAGGTTTCCGAAGACAGCTCGGCGCAGCCGTTCCGGTTTGCGGTGCAGTGGGTGAACCGGCCGAACCTCGATTTCCGCGGCTTTTCGGGCACGGTTGCCTCGGGCGTGGTCAAGGTGGGCGACGATGTGCTCATCGCCTCCTCGCGCAAGCCGGCGGTGATCAAGCGCATCGTGACCATGGATGGCGATCTCGAAGCCGCCGTTGCGGGGCAGGCGGTAACGCTGGTGCTGGACCGCGAGGTCGATGTGTCGCGCGGCGACGTGCTGTCGCGGCCTGGGGAGACGCCGGAATTTTCAAACCAGTTCCAGGCGCGCCTGGTGTGGATGAACGAGGAGCCGGCCTTTCCGGGGCGCTCGTATCTGCTCAAGATCGGCGCGCAGACGGTTCCGGCGACGATTACTGACCTCAAGTTCCGCACCAATGTGAATACGCTGGAGCAGACGGCGGCGACCAAGATCGACCTCAACGAGGTGGCGACGGTGACCATTGCCACCGACAAGCCCATCGCCTTCGACGCCTATGCGGCCAATGCGCTGACCGGCGGCTTTATCCTCGTGGACCGCATTTCCAATGCGACGCTGGGCGCGGGCACGGTGGATTTCGGCCTGCGCCGGGCGCAGAACCTGACGTTCCAGTCGTTTGACGTGAACCGCGAGGTTCGCGCCCAGATGAAGGGGCAGACGTCGCGGATCGTGTGGTTCACCGGTCTTTCGGGGTCGGGCAAGTCGTCCATCGCCAACATCGTCGAAAAGCGTCTTACCGCCGAAGGGCGCCACGCCTATATCCTCGACGGCGACAATGTCCGGCACGGGCTCAACAAGGACCTGGGCTTCACCGAAGCGGCGCGTGTCGAGAACATAAGGCGCGTGGCGGAAGTGGCGCGGCTGATGGCCGATGCCGGGCTGATCGTGCTGGTCTCGTTCATCTCGCCGTTCGAGAAAGAGCGGCGGCTGGCGCGGGAAATCGCCGGGGATTTCGATTTTACCGAGGTTTATGTCGATACCCCGCTCGCGGTGTGCGAAGCGCGCGACCCCAAGGGGCTCTACAAGAAGGCGCGGGCCGGGGAGATCAAGAATTTCACCGGCATCGATTCCCCGTTCGAGTCGCCGACAGCGCCCGAAGTGGTGCTGCACGGCGCCGAGGAAGAGCCGGCGGTGCTGGCCGATGTGCTGATCGGGCGGCTGGGACTTTAGCGAGGGGCGCCTGCGGGCGCCCTTTTTGTTTTGCGGGGCGGCTTAGCTGGCGACGCTGGTACGCGTGGTGAGGACGGCAAAGTCGAGCTGGTCGGTATCGGCCAGGGTCTTCATCAGGAGGCCCTTGAAGATGGGCTCGGTCTCGTCGTGGTGGGCGCGCAGCTCGGGGCGGCCGTTGATGCGGCAAAGCAGGGATGTGTCGAGGGCTGCGTCGATTTCACCTCGCATGAGGGGCAAGGCGCGGGCTCCCGGACCGACGATCAGGATGTGGGTGGGGTCGAACATGGCCAGCATGCGGCTCAGCCCATAACCGATGGCACGGCCGGCCAGGTTGAAGGCATGGGTGGCGCTGCGATCGCCGGTTTCGGCGCGCTGGATGAGGCTCTCATACTGCTGGGAAGGGACGGCCGGGGCAGGGGTGGCGGATTCGGGCACGGAAAAGGCGGTGCGCAGCACGCCATAGTCGGCGGCATAGGCTTCGATGCAGCCGCGCGAGCCGCAGCGGCACAGGGCGCCGCCGGGAATGTGATTCATGTGGCCGAACTCGGTGCCGCCATCGTCGCCGCGGCCGCGGCTCTGGCCGAGATGGCTGATGCCCATGGCCACGGTGGAGCCGACAAAGACGGTGGCAACGCTGACATCGAGCAGGGTCGGATCGAGCCAGCGCACGCCCTCGGCGAGGAGCCGGCCGCGTTTGTGCAGGGCCACGGGCAGGCCGGTGCGTTCGGAAAGGGTTCGGGCAAAGGGCGTGCCGGCGAGATTGGCGATGGGTGACCATTTAAGGCCGGTCGCTTCGCGGTCGAGAACGCCCTGCACGGATATGGCGATGCGGCGCAGGGTGCCCGAGGTCGAGGGGTTGCGGGCCTGGAGGCTTTCGAGGCGCTGGGCCAGGAAGAGATCGGCCGGGGTGTCGCGGAAGGTGGTGGGGCCGATGCCGATTTCGAGCCGGTCCACCAGGACACCGGCATAGTCGATCAGCGAGAGGCGGGTCTTGTTCACGTCGATTTCGAAGAGGGCGATGAAGGCCGCTTCGCGCTGGAAACCGACAAGGGTGGCGGGGCGGCCACGCAGGCGTCCGTCGGTGCGCTCGGTGCTGGTGAGCTCGAGCACCAGGCCCTGGGCGAGCAGATCCTGCATGATGGCGGTGACGCTGGCATTGCTGAGGCCGGTCAGCGTGGCGAGCGCCGTGCGCGACTGCGGGCCGTTGTTCCGCAAGGCGCTGAGCAGCAGCGCGCGGTTCTCCCGCCGGACACTGTCACTATCGCTGACGGTACGCGCCAACCAACTACTCCTCCGCCTGCTGCGATACTCACCATTCCTCGCCTGATATCGCAACCGAGATTTTGTTCGAGGCTCGAAATTGCCGTTGACAGCGTGCCTTGCCAATGCGAGATGTTTTTTCGAGCATTGAAATAATGCTCAAGGGCGCAAGGGGGAGAGCCCAGTAGGAGGACTGTCTCCCGTTGCATTGAGGGCAGCTTGCTGCCCATTGGGAGGACTATTCATGAACAAGTTTGCAGCAGCTCTGCTTGCATCCACCATGCTCGTCGGTACGGCGGTGGCGCAGGACCAGATCGTGGTCGGCGTGAGCTGGAACAATTTCCAGGAAGAACGCTGGAAGACCGACGAAGCCGCCATCAAGGCCGTGCTGGACGCTGCCGGTGCGCAGTATATTTCAGCCGACGCCCAGTCGTCCGCTTCCAAGCAGCTCACCGACATCGAAAGCCTGATCAGCCAGGGCGCCGATGCGATCATCGTGCTGGCCCAGGACAGCGAAGCCGTTGGTCCGGCCGTGGCCGCCGCGGTTGCCGAAGGCATCCCGGTGGTGGGCTATGACCGCCTGATCGAGAACCCTGATGCGTTCTACCTGACCTTCGACAACAAAGAAGTGGGTCGCCTGCAGGCCGCCGGTGTCGCCGCTGTCCAGCCCGAAGGCAACTTCGTCTTCATCAAGGGCAACTCGGCCGATCCCAATGCCGACTTCCTGTTCGAAGGCCAGATGGAAGTGCTCCAGGCCGGTATCGACGCGGGCACCATCAAGAATGTTGGCGAAGCCTATACCGAAAACTGGAACCCGGAAGTTGCCCAGGGCAACATGGAGCAGTTCCTGACCGCCAATAACAACGAAGTCGACGCCGTCGTCGCTTCGAACGACGGTACAGCCGGTGGCGCCATTGCGGCCCTGGCTGCGCAGGGTCTGGCCGGTTCCGTGCCGGTGTCGGGCCAGGACGGCGACCACGCCGCCCTCAACCGTATCGCGCTCGGCACCCAGACCGTGTCGGTGTGGAAGGATGCCCGCGAGCTCGGCAAGAAGGCAGCAGAAGTTGCCCTCGAACTGGCTGGCGGCAAGGCCCTTAACGAAGTGACCGGCGTCGTCCCCTTCGCCGGTGGCCCGAAGGGCGTCGAAATGAACGCCTTCTTCATCGCTCCCGTCGCCATCACCAAGGACAACCTCGACGTCGTGATCGACGCCGGTTGGGTGGCCAAGGACGTGGTCTGCCAGGGCGTTGCCGCTGGTTCGGTTGCCGCGTGTGACTGAGACCATCTGCGTATAAACTAAATGAAGGTGTCGCGGCACGCTGCGGCACCTTCACATTGGATGACGCTGCGCCGTCCTGAGCGCGCGTCCTTTCCACGGGGGACCCAGATGGCACAGCAACAGGCCATGTCCGGCACTGCGCCGGCCGCTCAGGCAACACAAAATCCGCTCCAGAGATTTCTCACCGCAACCGAGATCGATACGCGCCTTCTGGGCATGATCGGTGCCCTTGCCTTTATCTGGATCGGCTTCAACATCTTTTCCGGTGGCCTGTTCCTGACGCCGCGCAACCTGTGGAACCTGTCGGTGCAGACGGCCTCTGTGGCCGTGATGGTGACCGGCATGGTGCTTGTCATCGTCACCCGCAATATCGACCTGTCGGTCGGCTCCATCCTGGGCCTTGTGGGCATGGTGATGGGCGTGATGCAGACGCAGATTCTGCCGGTGCAATTCGGGCTGGGCCTCGGCCATCCGCTGATCTGGCCGCTGTCGCTGCTGGCGGGCCTCGTCACCGGCGTGGGTATCGGCGCGCTGCAGGGCAGCATCATCGCCTATCTCAAGGTGCCGGCCTTTATCGTGACGCTGGGGGGATATCTGGTCTGGCGCGGGGCCGCCTGGTGGGTAACCGCCGGCCGGACCGTGGCGCCCATGGATTCGACCTTCCAGCTGATGGGCGGCGGACCGTTCGGTTCGATCGGCGCCTTCTGGAGCTGGGTGGTTGCCGCCCTTGCCTGTGCCGCCATTGTTGCCGCGCTTTATTTCGGCCGCGTGCAACGCCGCCGGTTCAAATTTCCGCAGCGGCCCGTCTGGGCGGAGGTTGCGCTGGCCGTGATCGGCTGCGGCGTGACCATTGCCGCGGTTGCCGTGGCCAATGCCTATCCCTGGCCGGTGCGCATCGCTGAAAACTACGCGACGGCGAACAATATCTCTGTGCCGGAAAGCGGGCTCTTCATCTCCCACGGCATTGCCATTCCGGTGCTGATCGCGCTGGGCGTGGGTGTGGTCATGACTTTCCTTGCCACCCGCACCCGCTTTGGCCGCTACGTCTACGCCATGGGCGGCAATCCCGAAGCTGCGGAACTGGCGGGCATCAACACCCGCTGGGTGACCGTCAAGATCTTCATGCTGATGGGCGCGCTCTGCGCCATTGCGGCCGCCATTTCCACGGCGCGCCTCAACGCAGCCACCAACGCACTGGGTACGCTGGACGAGCTCTACGTGATCGCCGCGGCGGTCATCGGGGGGACGTCGCTGGCCGGTGGCGTGGGCACGGTTGCCGGTGCGCTCCTGGGCGCGCTCGTCATGCAGTCTCTGCAATCAGGCATGGTGCTGATGGGCCTCGACAGCCCGCTGCAATCCATCGTCGTCGGCATTGTGCTGGTCTTCGCCGTCTGGCTGGACACGCTCTATCGCCGGAACAAGAAGTAGGAGTTGCGTTCATGCTGGATGCAAGCACGCCACTGGTCGAAATGACCGACATCTCCATCTCCTTCGGCGGCATTCGCGCCGTCGACCGGGCCTCCGTGAGCCTGCATCGGGGTGAGGTGGTGGGTCTGTTGGGCCACAATGGGGCCGGTAAATCGACGCTGATCAAGATCCTTTCGGGCGCCTATCGCCGCGATACGGGGGATATCCGGATCAACGGGGAAGCCGCGACGATCAACAATCCGCGCGACGCCAAGGCCTATGGGATCGAAACGATCTACCAGCAGCTTGCCGTGGCGGACAATGTGGACGCTGCCGCCAACCTGTTCCTCGGCCGCGAAATGGTGACACCGCTGGGCACGCTAGACGACGCGGCCATGGAATCGAGGGCCCGCGAGGTCATGGGGCGGCTCAACCCCAATTTCCGCCGCTTCAAGGAGCCGGTAAAGGCGCTCTCGGGCGGCCAGCGGCAGTCGGTCGCCATTGCGCGGGCCATTCTGTTCAATGCCCGCATCCTGATCATGGACGAGCCGACCGCGGCGCTCGGCCCGCAGGAAACGGCGCAAGTGGGCGAACTGATCAAGCAGCTCAAGTCCGAGGGGATCGGTATCTTCCTGATCAGCCACGACATTCATGACGTGTTCGACCTCGCCGACCGCGTCGTGGTGATGAAGAACGGCCAGGTGGTGGGCCAGGCCAAGACGTCCGACGTGACCAAGGACGAAGTGCTGGGCATGATCATCATGGGCAAGGTGCCACCGGGCGCCGAGCCGGGTCCGGGAGCCATTGCGGGCTGACAGGCGTTTAAGGGCTTGTCCGCACCGCGGATTGGCCCGGAGCATCTGGTATGGCTGACACTGAAACGGGTGGGCGCACCCTTGACCGGCTGATGCCGCGCCATGCCCAGTCCTATATCGGGCTGGGCCTTGGCATTGCGGCCTTTGCCGCAACAGTGTGGTTTGCGCCGACCTATGCTGTGGGCGTTGGCGCCAACGTGCTGTTTGTCACCTTTCTGGCCATCACCTTTCTGAAGCTGCCCCGGCTGACCGCCGACTACCTGCGCGAGCATGCGCGGGAGGAGGATACGCCGGCTCCCGGCATATTCGTCATCGTGGTGATCGTGGTTGCCGCCTCGGTGGTGTCGCTGGCCATGGCGCTGGGCACGGGGCAGCAACCCGATCCGCTGGAAGTGATCCTCGGGGTGGCGTCGGTGATTCTGGGCTGGTTCACGGTGCAGGCGCTGGGCGCGCTCCACTATGCCTATGAATATTACCAGGCGCCGGACGAGAAGGACAGCGACGCCGACGTGGATGGCGGGCTCGACTTCCCGGGCGATGAAGAGCCCGATGGCGTGGCCTTCATGTATTTCTCCTACACTGTGGGTACCTCGGTCGCGACTTCGGACACGAAGGTGACGACCAACGAGATGCGCCGCCGAGTGATGTTCCACCTGGTCTTCTCGCACCTCTACAACACGATCCTCCTGGCTTCCGCCGTCAACGTCATCATGAGCCTTGGTGGCGGCGGCGGCTGAGCGCGGCTGTTTCTGCGCCGGCATTGCTGCCGACATTCCAGACCATTGAAGAGAAGAGCACTGGCGAGCCCGGCGGGCGTCGGCTGCGCGTCCGATTGCCTGCGCGCAAATGCAGGTTGCACTTGTGGCCGGGTGTGCCACTTTCAGGCTAACGAATCTAAGCCCTGGAGACTGCCCATGAAAACCCGCGCCGCCGTAGCCTTTGCCGCTGGCAAGCCGCTTGAAATCGTGGAGGTTGACCTCGAGGGCCCCAAGGCCGGCGAAGTTCTGATCGAGATCAAGGCCACCGGCCTTTGCCACACCGATGACTTCACGCTGTCGGGTGCGGACCCGGAGGGTTTGTTCCCGTCCATTCTGGGCCATGAAGGCGCGGGCGTCGTTGTCGATGTGGGGCCGGGCGTGACCTCGCTCAAAAAGGGCGACCACGTCATTCCGCTCTACACGCCCGAATGCCGCGAATGCTATTCGTGCCGTTCCGGCAAGACCAATCTCTGCACCGCCATTCGTGCGACGCAGGGGCAGGGGCTGATGCCCGACGGGACCTCGCGCTTCTCGTTCGAGGGCAAGCCGGTGTTCCACTACATGGGCTGCTCGACCTTCTCGAACTACACGGTCATGCCCGAAATCGCCGTGGCCAAGATCGACCCGGCCGCAGCCTTCGACAAGGTCTGCTATGTGGGCTGCGGCGTGACAACCGGCATTGGCGCGGTGATCAACACCGCCAAGGTGGAAATCGGTTCGACCGCCGTGGTGTTCGGCCTGGGCGGTATCGGCCTCAACGTCATCCAGGGGCTGCGCCTTGCCGGGGCCGACATGATCATTGGCGTCGACCTCAACAACGGCAAGAAGGAATGGGGCGAGCGCTTCGGCATGACCCATTTCGTGAATCCGACCGAGATCGACGGCGATATCGTTCCCTATCTCATCAACCTCACCAAGCGCCGCGGCGACCTGATCGGGGGCGCGGACTACACATTCGACTGCACCGGTAACGTCAAGGTTATGCGTCAGGCGCTGGAAAGCGCGCATCGCGGCTGGGGTAAGTCGGTGGTGATCGGCGTGGCGGGCGCGGGGCAGGAAATCTCCACCCGTCCGTTCCAGCTGGTGACCGGCCGCACCTGGATGGGGACCGCTTTTGGCGGCGCCAAGGGCCGCACCGATGTGCCCAAGATCGTGGACTGGTATCTCGACGGCAAGATCGAGATCGATCCGATGATCACCCATACGCTGCGTCTTGAGGACATCAACAAGGGCTTTGACATGATGCATTCGGGCGAAAGCATTCGCTCGGTGGTCGTCTACTAAGAGACCCGCATTGCGCAGGCTGGGTGGGATTGTTGCGGTCGCCGTGGCGGTGCTCCTTGTGAGCTATCCGCTTGTCGGCGGCGCCATTGTCGCCACCCAGCTTGGCGCCATCCTGCGGGTCGGGGCGCCGACGGCGCAGGGGGACGGCTGGCCCGCGCCGCAACGGCCCGAAGATATCGGCTATGTGGGCGATCCCGGCGCGGCCTATGGCTACGCATTCTCGGATGTGAGCCTGCCCACCGCGATCGGCGACATGCCGGCCTGGCTGGTGATGCCAGAGGGGGCGAGCCAGACGCGCTGGGCCATGTTCGTGCATGGCATCGGCGGGCGCCGGGAGAACGGCTATCGGTTTCTGCCGGTGCTCCAAGAGGCCGGGCTGCCGACGCTGCTGATGTCCTATCGCAACGATGAGGGGGCGCCGGCTGATCCCGGCGGCTATTACGGCTTTGGGCTGACGGAGTGGCGGGATCTCGACGCGGCGGTGCAGCATGCGCTGGACAATGGCGCGGATGATGTCGTGCTGGTCGGCGAATCCATGGGCGGGGGGATTGTGGGGCAGTTCCTGCGGCGTTCGGCGCGGGCGGACAGGGTCGCGGCCATTGTGCTCGATGCGCCGGCGCTGGATTTTGCGGCCATTGTGGCGAGCACGGTGGGCGGCATGGGGCTGCCGCTGGCGCCGGTGCTGGCCGGGATCGGGGTGCCGCTCTCCGGCCTGATGCTGCCGCTGCGGCTGGGCGAGGCGGATGTGCGGGCGGAACTCGAGGGGTTCGACGGGCCGCTGTTTCTGTCACACGGGCATGCGGATCGGATCGTGCCGGTGGCTGGCAGCGACGGACTGGTGGCGGCGCGGCCGAATCTGACGACCTATCTGCGCACCGGCGCGGACCATATCCAGTCCTGGCATGAGGCGCCGGCGCGGTATGACGCGTTGCTCGCCGCTTTTCTCACGGCGATTCCCCAGCGCTAGACCGCAACCGAGTGGCGCGCGGTGCCGGTGCCGAAATAGGTGTCGAAGCGCGCTGCGATGGTGCGGACGAAGGGCCTGCCGCGCTCGGTGACGACCAGGGCGCCGTCCTCGATGGTGGTGAGGCCATCGGGATCGGCCTGTGCGATTGTGCGGGCCTCGAGCATGAGCGCGCGACCGGCGGCGTCGAAGGCAGCGAGGTCGGAAGGCGCGAGGCGGAAGGTGCAGAGCAGCTTTTCGATGGCATGGGCGCGGAGCCGGTCGGCGGGCGTGAGGGCAAAGCCCTTGGCCGTGGCGGCGCCGCCAGCAAGGACGGCCTTGCTGTAGTCGCCTGTCGCCGTAATGTTCTGCACATAGCCCTGCGGAAGCTGGCCGATTGCGGAGGCGCCAAGGCCGATGAGGGCGTCGGCGGCGTCATCGGTATAGCCCTGGAAATTGCGGCGCAGCGTGCCGGCGCGGGCGGCAATGGCAAGGCTGTCCGCGGGACGGGCGAAATGGTCAAAGCCGATGGGCTCGAGCCCGGCGTCCCGCAGCAGCGCGGCTGCTAGGCGGGCTTGCTCGAAGCGCTCGAAACGGTCGGGCAGGGCGTCCTCGGGAATCATCTTCTGGTGCGGCTTCATCCAGGGGACGTGGGCGTAGCCGAAAAGGGCGACGCGGTCGGGGGTGAGCGTCAGGGCGGCCGCGATGGTGCGGGCAAGACCTTCCTGAGTCTGGAAGGGCAGGCCATAGAGCAGGTCGAGATTGACCGAGCGGACGCCGCGGCGGCGCATGGCATCGACGACCTCGCGGGTTTGCTCGAAGCTTTGCAGGCGGTTGATAGCTTTTTGCACGGCAGGATCGAAATCCTGTACGCCGAGGCTGGCGCGGGTGAGGCCGAATGCGGCCATGGCATCGTAGCGGCCGTCGTCGATATCGTTGGGGTCGATCTCGATGCTGATCTCGGCTTCGGGCGCGATGGTGAAAGCGGAGGCCAGCTTTGCCTTGAGCGCGAGGAGGTCTTCCGGCGTCAGCAGGGTTGGCGAGCCGCCGCCGAGATGAATGGCGGTGACACGGCCACGACCGGCAAGTTTCCCGCTGACCCAATCGATCTCGGCATGGAGCGCCCTGAGATAATTGGTAACCGGCTCGTATCGCAATGTGTGCTTGGTGTGGCAGCCGCAGAACCAGCAGAGCCGGTCGCAATAGGGGATGTGGAGATAGAGCGAGAGGGTCGCGTCCGGCGCCAGGTTGGCCAGCCAGCGGCCATAGGTTTGCGGAGTGATGCCGGCGTGGAAGTGCGGCGCGGTGGGGTAGCTGGTATAGCGGGGGACCGGCTGGGCGTAGCGGTCGACAAGCGTGGCGGTATCGGTATCCATGGCCGGGCTCCGGATGCGTTTTCCGGTATCTAGCAAGCGTGGTGGCCGCGCCGTTTGCCCTGGATCAAATGCCGGTGCGGATTTATGGAGGGGCTATGGCTGATCCCATTATCTACGTCGATTCCGATGCCTGCCCCGTCAAGGACGAGGCGCGACGCGTTGCCGAGCGGCTGGGCCTTGTCATCGTCTTTGTCAGCAATGGCGGCGTGCGGCCGTCGCGCGATCCGATGGTGAAGGTCGTGGTGGTGCCCGCCGGGGCGGACGCGGCGGATGACTGGATCGTCGAGCAGGCGCAGGCGAACGACATCGTCCTCACGGCCGATATTCCGCTCGCCAGCCGGGCTATCGACAAGGGCTGTCATGTGCTGGGCTTTACCGGCAAGCCCTTTACCACGGCCTCCATCGGAATGGCCCTGGCCATGCGGGATCTCAAACAGCATCTGCGGGAGACCGGCGAGATCAAGGGTTACAATCCCGGCTTTCGGCCCACCGACCGGTCGGCGTTTCTTTCTGCCCTCGATACTCTGGGGCGGAAGGCTAAATCATTGGTTAGTAAGTAGTTCTTAAGCTTTCACGAGCGGAATATTAACCATAATCGCAAATTGTGGTGCCCAGTTAATCTTCTGTTTCGGGTGCTCCAGTGCGGTTGTTTCGTGCGGTTGTCGTTGCCGGCCTAGTCGCCGCGCTGTTGGGCGGGTGTGCCAAACCGGTTAGCCAGAGCACCCATGTCGCCGCCGGACCGATCGCGGCGCAGGACAGCATCGTCACCGGCTCGGTGCGGCAGGCTGCCAGCCCCCGGCTCGAGCAGGCCATGCCCAGCGTTATCCGGTCTTCCGGCAATCTGACGGGGCGCGCGCTGCAGGTGGCTTCAACCGCCGATATCGTGCTCAAGCCCCGCGAGGTGATCCTTACGTTTGACGACGGCCCGCGGCCCGGCAAGACGCCCGCCATTCTCGATGCGCTGGACGCGCATGGGGTCAAAGCAACCTTCCTGATGCTGGGATCGGCGGCCAAGGCGCATCCGCGGCTCGCCCAGCAGGTGGCGCAGCGCGGGCACAGCGTGGGCAGCCATACCTATGATCATGTCGACCTGACGACGCTTGGGCGGCACGAGGCAATGGACGAGATCGTGCGCGGTGAAAATGCCGTTGCCGAGGCGCTGGGCGCGGGCGGGCAGGCCTTGTCGCCGTTCTTCCGCTTTCCCTATCTGGCGCAGAGCGGATATCTGCGCACCTCGCTGCTGCACGGCGACATGGTGGTGCTGGATGTCGATGTCGACAGCAAGGACTATTACATGGACAGCGCCGCGGTCGTGATGCAGCGGACGCTGGACCGGCTGGAAGCACGGGGCAGCGGCATTATCCTGTTCCACGACATCCACCAACGCACGGTGGACATGCTGCCCGGCTTTCTGGCGGAGCTGTCAGCGCGCGGCTATTCGGTGGTGCGATTGGCGCCCAAGAATACCGGGGTGTTCTCGCGCAGCGTGATTACAGCCGAGATGCAGGACGGTTCGGTAGTCAACTGAGCGGAAACCAGTCGGTTACCAAAGGCCGTTGCCGGCACGTCGATACAGCAGGGCCAGCGTCTGCGCCGCGCTTTCCATACGGCCGAGCAGGCGGGCGCGGAGGCGATGGACTTCCGTTTCCGGCACGAAGCGACCATTGGCCGTCACGGCATAGCCCGCAAGCATGCGTTCGGCCAAGGCCTTGCCCTCGCGCACGATGCGGCGTTCGTCGAGCGGTTGTCCTGCGGCGGGTACACGCATAGGGGGCCTCGCAATGGTTAGCGAAGTCTTAATGCAATCGCGCAGGCGCGTCCAAAGGTGTTCGCCGAAATGGTTTATTCCGGCGCCCACGGTGAAAGGGGATGATTGGGCTCTCAGCCGTTGAGCAGGGTGTCCACGAAGTCGTTGCGGAACTTGGCTTCAGGGTCGAGCCGCTGCACCAGTGCGGCGAAGTCTGCCATGCGCGGATAGCGCGAGCGCACTTCGGCGGCGGGCACGGTATAGACCTTGCCCCAATGCGGACGCGGTGCAAACGGCGCCAGGGTCGCTTCGATGACCTTTACCGCGGCAATGACGGCGTCCCATTGCGGCTTCCATGTACAGTGAAAGCCGACGCTCTCCTGGCCGTAAGCGGAGCTCAGCCACAGATCATCGGCGGCAATGGTGCGGATCTCGGAGATGAACAGCGGGCCGCTGATGCGGTCCTGAACGGCGTGGAGTGCGGCAAAGGCGGCTGCGGCGTCCTGGCGCTGGACAAAGAATTCCGACTGCAGCTCGGCGCCTGTCGCGCTGATGCTGCCAATGGGGAAGTGGAAGAGCCGCTCGTGCCACGGGCCGGCCTCACCCAGTTGGATGGTGCACCGCGAGCCATCGCCCCCGGGCAGAGGATGGACGGCCCGATCAGCGGCACGCGCGCCCATGAAGCTCAGAACCGGCGCTTCCGGCGTATCCAGAGCCTTGATCCAGAGCTGATCGACCACATCGCCCTGCCAGCGCGTAAAGAGGCTGACGCTGTAAGCGGCGGACATGGCGCCGTCGAAGTCTGCAAGAAGGGAGGGGACAGGCAGGTCGAGATAGATGTTCTGGCGAATATCGAACTGCCGGACGACATCGAGGGTCAGTTCACAGACAACGCCCATCGCCCCGAGGCCGACGACCATGCCGGCAAAGTCTGGATGGCTGCGATCGAAGGTGGCGAGATCGCCGTTGGCGGTGACCAGGGTGAGGCTGCGAACGGCAGCCGAAAGGTTACGGTTGCGATCGCCCGAGCCGTGTGTGGCCGTGCTGACGGCGCCGGCCAGGGTGATGCTGGGCAAGGAGGCGAGGGCGGCCAATGCGAAGCCGGCGCCGTGCAGGATGGGCGCCACGTCCTCATAGGTCGCGCCACCATCGACGCGCACGCACTGCGCGGCGGTGTCGACTTCGACAATGCGCGGCATGTCCCGCAACGAGATCAGCGTGCCATCGGTGTCGGCAATGGGGTTGAATGAATGGCCAGTTCCCACGACGCGCGCCTTGGGGGACTGCCGGACGATATCCTGCAACTGCGCCAGCGAGGTGGGCCGTTCGACCCGCGCGGCGTTGAAGGTGACGTTGCCTGCCCAGTTCTGCATCGCGGTATTCCTGAATTCTTATTCTTCGTCTTCTTCGACATCGGTCAGATAGACCGAGATCTCGATGTCTATGCCGTGCTGGGCGATGGCCGCCGCGGCATGGGCCGGCAGGCGTGCCGACATGGATTCGCCTTCGGTGGGATAGTCGAAGGCAATATCAAGCACGGCCTTACCGATGCGGCGGTCTTCCAGCATGGCAGAAATGGCCGGGCCGGAACGGTCGGCCAGTTCGAGGATGGCGCGCACTGCGTTATCCGTGGGCACATCCACCTGCGCGTAGAAGCTGTTGTCGGCGTCTTCGGGCTCGAAGCGGATGGTCAGCTGGCGCAGGGCGCTATCCAGCGCGGCCTGGTCGAGGGTGACGCCGGAAAGCCGCAGGGCGATGGCGAAGGGTTCGAACTGGCTCACGACACGCGTCCGGCAGTGGCGGCAAAAAGGGCGATGGCGGCCGCGTTGGAGACGTTCAGCGACTTGATCGGGCCAGGCATGTCGAGGCGGACCATTTCATCGCAGAGCTCGCGGGTGCGCTGGCGCAGGCCCTTGCCTTCGGCGCCGAGGACGACGGCCAGCGGCGTTGTGTCGGTGCGGGGGCGGAGCTGGGTTTCGGCTTCCGAATCGAAGCCGAGCACGACCATGCCGCGCGCCTTGAGCTTTTCTAGGGCGTCGCCCAGGTTGCGGACCTCGATCATGGGGACGAGATCAAGCGCGCCCGAAGCGGCCTTGGCCATGACGCCGGTTTCGCGGGGCGAGTGACGCGCCGTGGTAATGACCGCATCGGCGCCAAAGGCACAGGCGGTCCGCAGGATGGCGCCGACATTGTGCGGGTCGGTCAACTGGTCGAGCACAACGACCAGCTTGGGCTCGTGGATATCGTCGAGGCCGAAACGGCTGACCGGGTCCACTTCCAGCGCTGCGCCCTGATGAACGGCTTCGCCGCCGAGGAGCCGGTCGAGCTCCTTGGGCGTGGTTTCGGTGACCTTGACCTTGCCGATCTCGCCGGTTTCCTTGAGCCGGTTGAGCGCGTTGGGCGTGACCAACAGCTCCTTCTTGATGCGGCTGGGATTTTCCAGCGCGGCGCGCACCGTGTGCAGGCCATAAAGATAGACCGGCCCGGTATCGGGATCGTATTTCGGCTTGGGGGGGAATTTGTTGCGGCTCATGAGCCGAGCGGTAGCGCTAACCGCGTCCGGCTGCAAGCGACATCAAGGCACCGAGCCTGCGGCGGGGGACGATTGGTCGTGGGGGGGACGAGGAAACTGGAGCGGGTAGCGGGAATCGAACCCGCGTATTCAGCTTGGAAGGCTGCTGCTCTACCATTGAGCTATACCCGCCCGTGGGCGAAACCAATGGCCTCGCTTAGCAAGATCGGCCCCTTAATGGCAAGGGGATGGTGTTCGGGCTCCCCACAAAATGGCAATCGCGTCAAAATCTTGCGGGTGAGTGCGCCTTGGGTGTTGACACCTGTGCGACAGCCAACCATAAACCGCCCGACGAAACGCAAGTCGCTTCGTTTCCTGCCCGGAAATGTGGAGGGGTGGGAGAGTGGTTAAATCCATCAGACTGTAAATCTGACGCCTCAGGCTACACTGGTTCGAATCCAGTCCCCTCCACCACCCGGCACCGCCAAGTTGTTGAACTGGCGGTGTTTTCGTTTTCAGGGCGCAGAGCTTCCCAAACGCAGATTGGCTAACCGGCCGCAGCCCCTGATGATCAGGGCCTGATGATCAGGGCCTGATCACTTGGCCAGGACGCTCGATTTCATGATTTCGCGCAGTTGCTTGCCCAAGGACGGGCCGTGGAGCTGGTCGGCCTGATAGCCTTCCTTGCTGACAGCGGACTTGAGCTCGCCCAGCGATGTGAAGCGGCCGCTCCTGGCCAATTCGAATGCGCGCTCGATGGCGCCTTTACCCGGCTGCATCTTTGTCTCCTCGTTTCTGACGACAGCACCAATAAAAAAGGCCGCCAGTGGCGGCCTTTCGGAACCTTGCAGCTGGCTTACTTGGCCAGAACGAGGTTGATGGCCGATTCACGGCCGTCGCGGCCGGTTTCGACGTCGTAGGAGAGCTTGTCGTTTTCGTAGAGACCATCGACGCCCGAATTCTGCACAGCGGAGATGTGGACGAAGTGGTCCTTGCCGCCGGAATCGGGAGTGATGAAGCCGAAGCCCTTGGTGGTGTTGAAGAACTTGACGGTGCCATTGAGTCTGGACATGGGATTTTCCTATTAGCTCGAAGCCGTAGCGTGACGAGCGATTACCCTCCGCAACATGCAGAAGGGCTAACAACGTTCGCAAAACAGATCAGAGAGCTAAGGGCCGAAAATCACGGCGAGCAGCGAGCCGACTTAGGCTGAAAACGTATGCTTAGCTTTATGGCACCGAACCGTGTTGATAACAAGGCACGAGACAAGATTAGCTTCCTTGGGCGAATGGGCAGGCTAGACGACCTGCCCAAACAGCGAACCCACACCAAAGGTTACGGCCATGGCCAGCACGCCCCAGAACAGCACCCGCAGGGCCGGCCGCAGAATGCCGGCGCCGCCGGTCCACCCGCCCAAGGCGCCCAGTACCGCAAGGGCTAGCGTGGTGACCGCTGCGGTGACCCAGAGCAGCATATCGCTCGGGGCCAGCAAGACGGCAGCGAGGGGTATGGCAGCACCGACGGCGAAGGTGGCGGCGGAGGTCAGGGCGGCCTGAAGCGGGTTGGCGGCCAGATGATCGGCCATGCCCAGTTCGTCGCGTGCATGGGCGGCCAGAGCGTCCTTGGCGGTCAGCTCCACCGCAACCTGGCGGGCGAGGGTGGGGCTGAGGCCGCGCTGGACATAGATCTGGGTGAGCTCGTCGAGCTCCTCGGCGGGCATTTCCGCGAGTTCCTTGCGTTCGCGTGCAAGATCGGCCGCTTCGGCGTCGGCCTGGGACTGGACGGACACATATTCGCCAGCGGCCATGGACAGGGCGCCGGCGACAAGGCCGGCAACCCCCGCTGAAATGACGGCACTGTGGTCTGCTGCGCTGGCGGCAAAACCGACGATGAGGCTGGAGGTGGACACGATGCCGTCATTTGCCCCCAGCACGGCGGCACGCAGCCAGCCGATGCGGTCGATTGCGTGACGCTCCTGATGCAAATGCAGCCGTGTCATGTCCTGGTCCCGCTGAGGGCCTAAGTGCTGCATATTTTGCCAAAGCATTCTGTGCAGCGCAATTCGGGCCCGGCGGCCTCTTGGCCGAGCAGGTAGCGGGTCTTTTCGGCGGGAATCGGATAGGGCTGGGCGAGCCCAATCGCGAGTTTCCGATGAAGACCTATACCGTTCCGCATACCGATCTCACACTCTCCAGCGTGGTGCTGGGGCTCATGCGCATCACCAAGATGAGCGACGCCGAGATTCGCGATCTTGTCGGCTCGGCGCTCGAGGCCGGCGTCACGGTGTTCGATCATGCCGACATCTATGGCGGCGAACGCCATCTGTGCGAAGAGCGGTTTGGTGCGGCCATGCAGCTTACGGCCGCGCAGCGCGACACCATGTTCATCCAGTCCAAGGTGGGCATCCGCAAAGGCTGGTTCGACTTTTCCAAGGAGCACATCCTCCAGACGGTGGACGAATCCCTGGACGCGCTGCGGACCGAATATCTCGATGTGCTGCTGCTCCATCGGCCCGATACGCTGGTCGAGCCGGAAGAGGTGGCGGAAGCGTTCGAGCTGCTGCATGCCTCGGGCAAGGTGCGGCACTTCGGCGTATCCAACCACACGCCGGGGCAGATCGAACTGCTCAAGAGCGCCGTGCAGCAGCCGCTGCTGTTCAACCAGGTGCAGCTCAGCATCACCCATGCCAATCTTTTTACCCAGGGCATTGCAGCCAACATGGCCGGGCTCAACCAGTCCATCGACCGGGACAACGGCCTTTTGGACTATTCGCGCCTCAAGGGGGTGATGCTCCAAGCGTGGTCGCCGTTCCAGAAGCAGTTCTTCGACGGGGTATTTATCGGGGATCGCGAAAACTACGCCGAACTCAACGATGCGCTCGATGCCCTTGCGTCGCAGTATGGCGTGACGCCCACCGGTATTGCGGTTGCCTGGATCACCCGACACCCGGCCAATATCCAGGTGGTGCTCGGCACGACAAAGGGCGAGCGTGTGCGCGAAGCGGCGGCAGGGTCGTCGGTGACGCTCAGCCGCGAAGAATGGTATCGCCTTTTCCGCGCGGCAGGGCACGTCCTGCCGTAAGGCAGCGGTTCGGGCATGGTAATGTCGGAAATTTGTGCCTGGCAGGGGCTGGGGGACTCGAACCCACGACCCTCGGTTTTGGAGACCGATGCTCTACCAACTGAGCTAAACCCCTTCAGGCGAGGCCGTGTCTAAAGGCAAAATCCGAAGGATGCAAGGGGCACTTTTCGCAATCCCAACAGGGTTGTGACCCTGAGTGCGATGTCGGCGCGGCAGCAACCTCCCCGCAACCAATTTTGCCAATGCCACCTCGACGCGGGGCGTCTCAATCCGCACATTGCCCATCATCTGGAGGGGACCTCATTGCAAACGATTCTTTCCCTGCCGTTCGCGGCATTCATCGCCGTCGTCCTGCTGTTCGTGCTGTTCTGCATCGGGGCGGGGCTGGCGCTAGTCTGGTATCTAGGGCGCCTGCCGGGTTCGCTGTCCGAGCGGCTGCCTGCCGCGACTTTTGTGGCCGTGACCTCTACGGCATGGGCATTATCGCTGGGCTTTGCGGCCTCCGACATCTTTTCCCTGCAGAACAGGGCCGACCAGGCGGCGCTGGCGGAGCGTTCGGCCATCCTGAGGATTATCGGGGCGGCAGCGCCCGAGGCGCTGAACTGGCCGACACTGGTGGAGGCGGCCAATCACTACGCCCAGAGCGTGGTGGACCGAGAATGGAGCCAGCTGCACAATCGTGTGGCTGATGCCGAGGTCGACAAGGCGGTCCAGGTGCTGCGCGTACAGATCATGGCGCTGCATGACCAAGGCGTTCCCGATGTCATCCTGGGGAAAGTGATCCGCGATTTCGATGAGTTGCAGGACGCCAGAAACCTGCGGCTGGCCATCGGTGAAAGCGCGGTCGATGACACGAAATGGCTGCTGATCCTGATGCTGTCGGTGGTGACGGCGCTCAATATTGCGCTGGTCAACGCCGGAACCCCGAAGGCGGCGCGCAATGCGCTGGCGGTGTTCGGGGTGACCATGCTGCTGTGCTTCGTGATCCTGGGGCTCAACGCCGATCCCTACCGCACGATGCGCTCAACGCTGGTCTACGCTCAGGAGGGCAGCGGGCTGGTGTCGGATGTCAGGGGCGTCGAGGGCATAGTGCCTGGCTGAGTTATGCCGGCGGCACGATGCGCAACCGGTGCCTGCCGAGCATTCATTTCACTTTCCGGCCGAGCGGCTGGCCAAACGGGCCTCACGCCGTTTATCCCGCTCCTGAACACGGGCTTCGCGGTCCGCAAGCCTCTGCTGGCGCCGTTTTTCTCGTTCCTCGTTGATCACTGATGGAGCGGTGAGGCCGGAGCGCCATTCGGTTTGAGCGTTGGAGAGCGTGACGGCGACGTCTTCTTTCTTGTCGCTGGTCAGCTGCTCATCCAAGGCCAAGGCGCTGGCAATTTCCTGGGTCAATGCGGCATCATCCATTCCTGTCCTGCAGAAATAGCGCTCGAACGCCTTCATATTGCAACGCAGAACATGAACCCACGGGTGGCGCAGGTCCGGCGTGAACGGATCACGAAAACCCTGCAGCACGACCTCATAGGAGGGGAAATAGTGGAAGCGGGTGTCCTGGACGCTCTTATCGCGATGAAGCTGGTCAATCGCGACCTTGAGCACCGCTTTTGATTGTGCGTTGGCGGAAATTGCCGAAACAGAGCGGAAGGTAGCGGCCAGGGGAATGGGCGAGAGCGTAAACACAATCTCTGCGTTTGGTCGGTGTCGACGGATCAGTTCGTAGATGCGCGAGAGCTGATCAAAGGTTTCCTGGTAGGTGGCGAGCCTAAACTTGTGCCGGGTGGGGTCGAAGCGGTCCTGTGGGACGGCTCGCCAGAACACTTCGCCCGTCGGTTCGTCGTACCATATCTCCGAGAGACCGAAAGTGAGGATGAAAACGTCGGCCTCGTCGAACAGGGCCTTGGTCGCAAGGCGCACATCCTCGTCATAGCCATATTCCTCGGCTTTCCAGCCATGCCACAGCTCGACTTGCGGTACGCGGTTCTCCCAGGCCCATTCGAACTGTTGCGCGATCGCGAATACGTTGACCAGACCATCGGTGATCTTCTGGACATATGCCTTGCCTTCCCGTCGCGTCGACACGTCGAAGCCGAGGCTGGAAAGATACCACCCGATGTTTGCCGCGAAGCATGACCCGAATGCCACAATGGTGCTGTCGGGACCAATCATGGGCGTTTCCGGCATCCATCCCTTGAGGATGAATTCGGGAATTGCGTCAGGCCGATAAATGTCGCTCTTTCGAGGATAATATTGCGCCGTCTCGCCCCGATAAAATGAGGTCGAAACCAAGCGTTCCTCGCCCTTGACCGGCGCGGTAAAGCGCGTCGACGAAATTGGGGTCGTCTTGCTCACAATAGAAGTCCAAACTGAACCGTTGGCGTCGGTCCAGTATATACGTCTCTATTTGCGACGCTAATGTATTTGTTACTCTGCGGCGGCGGGGAGCTTGTCCATGTGCCGTGCCTTCAGCTTGTTGAGCTGGTGGGCAGCATGGGAGAGCAGGGCCGTGCGCACCTGATCGGCGGGCAGGGGGCCGCAGTCGGCCTTGACGGGCAGATCGAGCGAATATTCGGTTGCATTGCCCATGAAGCGTTCGCGGATGCGCACGCGGACGGCTCCGGTGATGCGGTCGCGAATGGTCCGGTGGGGGCCAAAATGCAGCAGCTGGCAGCCAATCACTTCAAACGACATCGCTCCCTCCATGAGCTCTGCCACTTTTTGGGCACATTTTGATCCAATTGCATCGCCGAACGGCTGGCAAGCCTTTTCTCTCAAGTTTTGCACTTATGCTTTACAGGAGTGGCAAAATGGGCATGGCCAGCGCAGTCGATTCTTGTTGGCTTGCCTGTTGCAATATGCAGGCAAAGCCTCTAGAGAACCGGTCTCTAGCCGTGCGGGATTCCTGCGCGGCCTTTGGTTTTGCACCAAGACAGAAGAGTAGTATTGAGCATGGCCCGTCCGAACCCAGTCCAGTTTCTTCAGCAGGTTCGCTCGGAAGTCAGCAAGGTTACCTGGCCGAGCCGCAATGAGGTCGTCATCTCGACCATCATGGTTCTGGTCTTCGTGATCCTGGCCAGTGTCTTCTTTCTGCTGGCGGACCAGGTCATTTCCTGGCTCGTCTCCTTGATGCTGTCGATCCGCTAAGCGGGTCAGGTTTTAGGTTTACTGGGAGCGGCACCCTTTATGGCCAAACGCTGGTACATCGTTCAGGCGTATTCGAACTTCGAGCGCAAGGTGGCGGAAGACATTCGCCAGAAGGTTGCACAGAAGAAGCTCGAGCACCTGTTTGAAGACGTGATCGTGCCGACCGAAAAGGTCGTCGAGATCCGTCGCGGCCGCAAGGTTGACGCCGAGCGCAAGTTCTTCCCCGGCTATGTGCTGGTGAAGATGGATATGACCGACGAGGCATTCCATCTGATCAAGAATACGCCCAAGGTCACGGGTTTCCTCGGCGCGGACAACAAGCCGATGCCGATCTCGGAAAGCGAGGCGATGTCCATCCTGCAGCAGGTGCAGGAAGGCGTGGATCATCCCAAGCCGTCCGTCAGCTTCGAGGTTGGCGAAAGCGTGCGCGTTTCGGATGGCCCGTTCGCCAGCTTCAACGGCATTGTCGAGGAAGTGGACGAGGAGCGCTCCCGCCTCAAGGTCGAGGTGTCGATCTTTGGTCGTCCCACTCCTGTGGAACTCGAATACGGTCAGGTCGAAAAGGTCTGACACGGCGCTGCCTCTGCGCGCCTTGTGAAGAATTCCGGCGTGAGCCGGAGTGCCGGGGTGACCCGGAAAACCCGTGGAAGGGGATGGTGCTTAGCCAGCATCAGGAAACCGCACCACGGCATCAACTGCCCCAGGGGCAACCTAGAAGGATGAAAAATGGCTAAAAAGATTACGGGCTATATCAAGCTCCAGGTGCCGGCTGGCTCTGCCACCCCGTCGCCCCCGATCGGTCCCGCTCTCGGTCAGCGCGGTCTCAACATCATGGAATTCTGCAAGGCCTTCAACGCGGCTACGCAGGAACTGGAAAAGGGCTCGCCTATTCCGACCGTGATCACCGCCTATGCCGACAAGAGCTTCACGTTCGAGATGAAGCAGCCGCCGGTGACCTACTTCATCAAGAAGGCGCTCAACCTCAAGTCCGGTTCCAAGCTCCCGGGCAAGGACAGCGCCGGCACCATCACGCAGGCTCAGCTGCGCGATATCGCCGAAAAGAAGATGAAGGACCTCAACGCCGATGACGTTGAATCCGCAATGACCATGATCGCCGGTTCCGCGCGCTCCATGGGCATCCAGGTCGAGGGCTAAGAGTTATGGCAAAGATCGCAAAGAAGGTCGCCGCTGCCCGTGAAGGCATCGACCGCAACAAGCTCTATTCGCTCGAAGACGCCATCAAGCTGGTGAAGTCGAAGGCCTCGGCCAAGTTCGACGAAACGGTCGAGATCGCGATGAACCTGGGCGTTGACCCGCGTCACGCCGACCAGATGGTGCGTGGCGTCGTGTCCCTGCCCAATGGCACCGGCAAGACCGTTCGCGTCGCCGTGTTTGCCCGTGGCGCCAAGGCCGACGAAGCCAAGGCCGCCGGTGCGGACATCGTTGGCGCCGAAGACCTGATGGAAACCATCCAGGCCGGCAAGCTCGATTTCGATCGCTGCATTGCCACTCCGGACATGATGCCGCTGGTTGGTCGCCTTGGTAAGATCCTGGGCCCGCGCAACCTGATGCCGAACCCGAAGGTTGGCACCGTGACCATGGACGTCAAGGGTGCTGTCGGCGCTGCCAAGGGCGGCGCTGTTGAGTACCGCGTCGAAAAGGCCGGTATCATCCACGCCGGTGTTGGCAAGGTTTCCTTCTCGGAAGAAGCCCTGCTGCAGAACATCAAGGCCTTCACCGACGCTGTCGTGAAGTCCAAGCCGGCTGGCGCCAAGGGCACCTATGTCAAGAAGGTTGCCGTGTCCTCCACCATGGGCCCTGGCGTCCATGTCGAGCCGGGCACTGCCGTCTAAGAGGCTTGACCTCCTGCATCGCCATTGCCCGGCTTCACCGGGCGATCCATCGATGCAGGCGCGCCCCGTGGACCACCCGATCAAGTCGGGTGGTGACGTGGGCGAAAGATTGAGGTATAGCCCCGCGCAGAGAATTCCGGGCGGTCATCCGCCCGGTCTTTCAACGGAAGGTCTGACCTTTTGTTGAGAAAGTCCTGTCCCAGACTGCCGGCCGGCATCAGCCGTTAATCCCGATTTCGGGGCCAGCAATAGACGGGGTGAGACCCAATTCCGGCCTTTTGGCCCAGGGGTTGAGGTTCGAACCTAAGCCAGTTGCCCCTTGGGGGCTCCCGGTTGGCAGGCACTAACCGTTGTTCCCCGGTCCGAAAAGGGCAGGGGGCAGCAATTGGCAATGGTTCTGCGGGTTCGCCCAAGGGACCAGACTAGTGGAGACTAGTGTGGAAAGAGCGGAAAAGAGTGCAGTCATTGCCTCGCTCCAGGAAGCCCTCGCGGGCGCTGGATCGATCGTGGTTGCGCACAATACCGGCCTGACCGTCGCCCAGTTCACTGACCTGCGTGTGCAGGTCAAGAAGGCTGGCGGCAAGGTCAAGGTCGCCAAGAACCGCCTTGCCAAGCTTGCTCTTAAGGAAACCGATGTCGCGGACATTTCGGGCCTGTTTACCGGCCCGACCGTGATCGCCTATGCGGAAGACCCCATCGTTGCGCCGAAAATCGCAGCAGCTTTCGCCGAGAAGAACCAAAAGTTCGTCATTCTCGGTGGTGCCATGGGTCAGACCGCTCTCGACGCCGATGGCGTCAAGACTCTGGCGACCCTGCCGTCGCTGGACGAACTGCGCGCCAAGCTCGCAGGCCTCGTCAAGCAGCCGGCAACGAACATCGCTTCCATCCTCGTGCAGCCGGGTGCGGGCATTGCTCGCGTTCTCGCGGCTCACGCCGAAAAGAGCGAAGCGGCGTAAGGCCGTTCCAAACTACCTCATCATTCGAACCTGAACCTAAAACTGAAAAGAGTATAAAATGGCTGCTGATCTCGCCAAGCTCGTTGACGACCTGTCCGCCCTGACCGTTCTGGAAGCTTCCGAGCTGTCCAAGCTGCTGGAAGAAAAGTGGGGCGTTTCCGCCGCTGCTCCGGTTGCCGTTGCCGCTGCTGGTGGCGCTGCCCCGGCTGCTGCCGCTGAAGAAAAGACTGAATTCGACGTGATCCTCGCCGCCTTCGGCGACAACAAGATCAACGTCATCAAGGAAGTCCGCGGCATCACCGGTCTGGGCCTGGGCGAAGCCAAGGCACTCGTTGAAGGTGCTCCGAAGGCCGTCAAGGAAGGCGTGTCCAAGGCTGAAGCCGAAGACATCAAGAAGAAGCTGGAAGACGCCGGCGCAAAGGTCGAACTGAAGTAATTTCAGTTCCTGCCTTGAAATTTGCGAAATGGCGCTTTATGTGCCATTTCGCTTTTCCGTTTTCTGACGGACGATTCGCTGGGCCGATTGGATGGGTCCAAGCGCCAATTTGCGGAAATATATGACGATTTTGGATGTCGCAGGCAGTTTGAAGCCTCTGATGACCTCGCCGCGGGCTTGCCTGCGTGCGGGGATTTAGTCGCTGATCACGGAGCTGTGATCTCTTTTCCGGGGCCGGAAGAGATCGAATGGCATCGACCGGCCCCATCGAGACGACCAGGCATATATCCCGAGCGCCGACGGCTGATAGTCGGGTCTTTGGATATCTGCCTCCGAGACAAAAAAGGCCTCCGCCGGCAATGGTTCATTGCCCGGTCGGCAGGTGACACATCTGAAAGTAGGAGCTTTCATGGCTACCACGTTCAACGGCCGCCGCAAGGTTCGCAAGTCCTTCGGGTCCATCCGCGAAGTCACGGAGCTGCCCAATCTGATCGAAGTCCAGAAGGCTTCCTATGATCAGTTCCTCCAGGTCGATGAGCCCAAGGGCGGCCGGCCGGAAGAAGGGCTGCAGTCCGTGTTCAAGTCGGTCTTCCCGATCACCGACTTCTCCAACACTGCAAGCCTGGAATTCGTGCGCTACGAATTCGAACAGCCCAAGTATGACATTGATGAGTGCCGTGCGCGCGATATTACCTTCGCTGCCCCGCTCAAGGTCACGCTGCGCCTGATCGTGTTCGAAGTGGACGAAGAAACCGGTGCCCGCTCGGTCAAGGACATCAAGGAGCAGGACGTCTACATGGGCGACATGCCCTTCATGACGTCTAACGGCACCTTTATTGTGAACGGCACCGAGCGCGTGATCGTTTCGCAGATGCACCGTTCGCCGGGTGTGTTCTTCGATCACGACAAGGGCAAGACGCACTCGTCCGGCAAGCTGCTGTTCGCCGGCCGTATCATTCCCTATCGTGGTTCGTGGCTCGATATCGAATTCGACGCCAAGGACATCGTCTACGCGCGTATCGACCGTCGCCGCAAGATTCCGGTCACATCGCTGCTCAAGGCGCTGGGCATGGATGCCGAGGAAATCCTCGACACCTATTATACCAAGCTGCAGTACGAAAAGACCGAGAAGGGCTGGCGCGTTCCCTACGATGCCGAGAAGTGGAAGGGCGCAAAGCCGACCCACGACCTGATCGATGCCACGACGGGCGACGTCGTGCATGAAGGTGGCAAGAAGCTCAGCGCCCGACAGGCCAAGAAGCTGGCCGAGAACGGCCTGACGCACCTGCTTGCGGTCGATGAAGACCTTTACGGCATGTACATTGCCGAAGACCTGGTCAACCTCAAGACCGGCGAGATCTATGCCGAAGCCGGCGACGAGATCGACGAAAAGGTGCTGACCAAGCTGGTCGACCTTGGCTTCGACGAGCTTCCGATCCTCGACATCGATCACATCTCCATCGGTGCCTATATCCGCAACACGCTTGCCGTGGATAAGAACGAGTCGCGTGAAGACGCCCTGTTCGACATCTACCGCGTGATGCGTCCCGGCGAGCCGCCGACCGTTGAAACGGCCGAAGCCATGTTCCAGTCGCTGTTCTTCGACAGCGAGCGCTATGACCTGTCCGCGGTCGGCCGCGTGAAGATGAACATGCGCCTCGAGCTCGACGCGCCCGACACCATGCGCACGCTGCGCAAGGAAGACATCGTTGAAGTCGTCCGCACTCTGGTCGACCTGCGCGACGGCCGTGGCGAAATCGACGACATCGACAACCTCGGAAACCGTCGCGTTCGCTCCGTCGGCGAACTGATGGAAAACTCCTACCGTCTTGGCCTGCTCCGCATGGAACGCGCCATCAAGGAGCGCATGAGCTCGGTCGAAATCGACACGGTCATGCCGCAGGACCTGATCAACGCCAAGCCGGCTGCCGCCGCTGTGCGCGAGTTCTTCGGCTCGTCCCAGCTCAGCCAGTTCATGGACCAGACCAACCCGCTCTCCGAAATCACCCACAAGCGCCGCCTGTCGGCTCTTGGACCGGGCGGTCTCACCCGTGAGCGCGCGGGCTTTGAAGTCCGTGACGTGCATCCGACCCACTATGGCCGTATCTGCCCGATCGAAACGCCGGAAGGCCCGAACATCGGTCTGATCAACAACCTGGCTACTTATGCCCGCGTCAACAAGTACGGCTTCATCGAAACGCCGTACCGCAAGATCGTCGACGGCAAGCTGACCAACGACGTGGTCTATCTCTCCGCCATGGAAGAGGCCAAGCACTACGTCGCCCAGGCCAACGTGCAGTTCAATGCTGACGGCACTCTCAAGGACGATCTCGTCGTGGCTCGCCACGCCGGTGACAACGGCCTGACGCCCAAGGAAAACGTCGACCTGATGGACGTTTCGCCCAAGCAGATGGTGTCCGTTGCCGCTTCGCTGATCCCGTTCCTTGAAAACGACGACGCCAACCGCGCCCTGATGGGCTCGAACATGCAGAAGCAGGCTGTGCCGCTGCTGCGTGCCGAGGCCCCGTTTGTGGGTACCGGCATGGAGCCGGTCGTTGCCCGTGACTCCGGCGCCGCCATCGTTGCCAAGCGTACCGGTATCGTGGACCAGGTGGACGCCACACGTATCGTCATTCGCGCAACGGAAGAAACCGATGCGTCGAAGTCGGGCGTGGACATCTACAACCTGATGAAGTTCCAGCGTTCGAACCAGTCGACCTGCATCAACCAGCGCCCGCTGGTGGTTGTTGGCGATCACATCAACGCCGGTGACATCATTGCGGACGGTCCCTCGACCGAACTGGGCGACCTGGCCCTGGGCCGCAACGTGCTCGTCGCGTTCATGCCCTGGAACGGCTACAACTTCGAAGACTCCATCCTGCTGAGCGAAAAGATCGCGATGCAGGACGTCTTCACCTCGATCCACATCGAGGAATATGAAGTGATGGCCCGCGACACCAAGCTCGGTCCGGAAGAAATCACCCGCGATATCCCGAACGTTTCGGAAGAAGCGCTCAAGAACCTCGACGAAGCCGGTATCGTGCATATCGGTGCCGAGGTGATGCCGGGCGATATCCTGGTCGGCAAGATCACCCCCAAGGGCGAAAGCCCGATGACGCCGGAAGAAAAGCTCCTCCGCGCCATCTTCGGTGAAAAGGCTTCGGACGTTCGCGATACCTCGCTGCGCGTTCCGCCCGGCGATGCTGGTACTGTTGTTGAAGTGCGCGTGTTCAACCGCCACGGCATCGACAAGGACGAGCGCGCCATGGCCATCGAGCGCGAAGAAATCGAGCGCCTCGCCAAGGACCGCGACGACGAACAGTCGATCCTCGACCGTAACGTCTATGCGCGCCTCAAGGAAATGCTGTTCGGCAAGGCCGCGACCGCAGGTCCGAAGGGCTATGTCGTTGGCACCAAGCTCAATGACTCCATCTTCGAAGGCCAGCCGCGTTCCAAGTGGTGGCAGTTCGCGGTCGATGACGACAAGGTCATGGCCGAGATGGAAGCCCTGCACGCCCAGTACGAGGAAAGCCGTCGTCTGCTCGAGCAGCGCTTCATCGACAAGGTGGACAAGCTGCAGCGCGGTGACGAACTGCCCCCGGGCGTGATGAAGATGGTCAAGGTCTTCATCGCCACCAAGCGCAAGATCCAGCCGGGCGACAAGATGGCCGGCCGTCACGGTAACAAGGGTGTGGTTTCCCGCATCGTGCCCGTCGAAGACATGCCGTATCTCGAAGACGGTACTTCGGTGGACATCGTGCTCAACCCGCTCGGCGTGCCGTCGCGCATGAATGTCGGTCAGATCCTTGAGACCCACCTGGGTTGGGCCTGTGCCGGCATGGGCAAGAAGATCGACGAGATGGTTCGCGCCTATCAGGCCAAGGGCGATCTCAAGCCGCTTCGTACGGAAATCCAGACCCTGTTCGCCAATGACGAGACGATTACGGATCTGGACGACGATGGTATCGTGCGTTTGGGTGAGCACCTGTCCAAGGGTGTTCCGATTGCGACGCCGGTGTTTGACGGTGCCAAGGAAGCCGACATCGTGGAGATGCTCGAGCGGGCAGGGCTCAAGTCCTCGGGTCAGTCGACTGTGTTCGACGGCCGTACCGGCGAGCAGTTCGACCGTCAGGTGACCGTGGGCTACATCTACATGCTCAAGCTCGACCACCTGGTGGACAACAAGATCCACGCCCGTTCGATTGGTCCTTACTCGCTGGTCACCCAGCAGCCGCTCGGCGGCAAGGCCCAGTTCGGCGGACAGCGTTTTGGCGAGATGGAAGTGTGGGCTCTCGAAGCGTATGGCGCCGCCTATACGCTGCAGGAAATGCTCACCATCAAGTCGGACGACGTGGCGGGCCGTACCAAGGTCTACGAAGCCATCGTGCGCGGTGACGACACCTTCGAAGCGGGCATCCCGGAAAGCTTCAACGTGCTGGTCAAGGAAATCCGTTCGCTCGGTCTCAATGTCGAACTCGACATGCGCGACCAGGGCGGCGAACCCGGCCAGGCTGAAGCGGAGCTCGCACCTCCTCAGGAAGCGGCGGAATAATCCGGCACTTCCTACCCCCATTCACTTCCTGAGGGAGCGGGCACTGCCCCTCCCGATGGAAAGAGGAGAGAATTGATGAACCATCATTCCCACGTCATGGACCCGTTCAACCCGGCCGTCCCCGTGCAGACTTTCGATCAGATGAAAATCTCGATCGCGAGCCCCGAAAAAATCCTTTCCTGGTCCTACGGCGAGATCAAGAAGCCCGAGACCATCAACTACCGTACGTTCAAGCCCGAGCGTGACGGCCTGTTCTGCGCCCGTATCTTCGGACCGACCAAGGACTACGAGTGCCTGTGCGGCAAATACAAGCGCATGAAGTTCAAGGGCGTCATCTGCGAAAAGTGCGGTGTGGAAGTCACCCTGAGCCGCGTCCGTCGCGAGCGCATGGGCCACATCGAGCTCGCCGCTCCGGTTGCGCACATCTGGTTCCTCAAGTCCCTGCCGAGCCGTATCGCGCTGCTGCTCGACATGACGCTGAAGGACATCGAACGCATCCTCTACTTCGAGAACTATGTCGTTCTCGATCCCGGCCTGACCCCGTTCACGCAGAACGAACTGCTCACCGAAGAGCAGTTCCTGGACGCGCAGGACGAGTATGGTGCCGACAGCTTCACCGCCAAGATCGGTGCGGAAGCCATCCGCGAAATCCTGCTGTCGCTCGATCTGGACAAGATCGCGGCTGACCTGCGCGTGGAAATTGCCGAGGCTACCACTGAACTTAAGCCCAAGAAGCTCGCCAAGCGCCTTAAGATCGTCGAGCAGTTCATCGTTTCGGGCAACAAGCCTGAATGGATGATCATGACGGTCATTCCGGTCATTCCGCCCGAGCTGCGCCCGCTGGTGCCGCTGGATGGTGGCCGCTTTGCGACGTCTGACCTCAACGACCTTTATCGTCGTGTGATCAACCGCAACAACCGCCTCAAGCGCCTGATCGAGCTGCGTGCTCCTGACATCATCATCCGCAACGAAAAGCGCATGCTGCAGGAAGCTGTGGACGCGCTGTTCGACAACGGTCGCCGTGGCCGCACCATTACCGGCGCCAACAAGCGCCCGCTGAAGTCGCTGTCCGACATGCTCAAGGGCAAGCAGGGCCGCTTCCGCCAGAACCTGCTCGGCAAGCGCGTGGACTATTCCGGCCGTTCGGTGATCACCGTGGGCCCGAACCTGAAGCTGCACCAATGCGGTCTTCCCAAGAAGATGGCGCTCGAGCTGTTCAAGCCGTTCATCTACTCGCGCCTTGAAGCCAAGGGCTTCAGCTCGACGGTGAAGCAGGCCAAGAAGCTGGTCGAGAAGGAAAAGCCGGAAGTCTGGGATATCCTGGATGAAGTGATCCGCGAGCACCCGGTTCTCTTGAACCGTGCGCCGACGCTTCACCGTCTGGGCATCCAGGCGTTCGAGCCGATTCTGATCGAAGGCAAGGCGATCCGTCTGCACCCGCTCGTCTGCTCGGCCTTCAACGCCGACTTCGACGGTGACCAGATGGCCGTGCACGTCCCGTTGTCGCTCGAAGCGCAGCTGGAAGCGCGCGTCCTGATGATGTCGACCAACAACATCCTGCACCCTGCAAACGGCCAGCCGATCATCGTGCCGTCCCAGGATATCGTGCTTGGCCTTTACTACCTGTCGCTGATGAATGAAGGCGAGCCGGGTGAAGGCATGGCGTTCGGTTCCTATGCCGAACTCGAGCACGCGCTGGACAACAAGGTCGTCACCCTGCACACCAAGATCAAGGCACGCGTGCCCGCTTGGGATGCCGAGGGCAAGCAGACCACCGAGATCGTGGAAACGACCCCGGGCCGCATGCTGATCGGTCAGATCCTGCCGCTCAGCCCGGCAGTGCCGTTCGCGACCGCGAACCAGCTGATGACCAAGAAGATGATCTCCAAGATGATCGACACCGTGTATCGCGGTTGCGGCCAGAAGGAGACAGTCATTTTCTGTGACCGCGTCATGCAGCTCGGCTTCAAGAACGCCTGTGACGCCGGCATCTCGTTCGGCAAGGACGACATGGTTATCCCTGCGTCCAAGTACACGATCGTGGAAGAGACCCGTAAGCTGGTCGAGGAATTCGAGCAGCAGTACAATGACGGCCTGATCACCCAGGGCGAAAAGTACAACAAGGTCGTCGACGCCTGGGCCAAGTGCGGTGATAAGATCGCCGAAGAGATGATGAAGGGCATTGCTGCCGTTCAGATCGACGCGGAGACCAAGCGCCAGAAGCCGATCAACTCGGTCTACATGATGAGCCACTCCGGTGCTCGTGGTTCGCCGGCACAGATGAAGCAGCTCGCCGGTATGCGCGGCCTGATGGCCAAGCCCGACGGCTCGATCATCGAGACGCCGATCACCGCGAACTTCAAGGAAGGCCTGAACGTTCTCGAGTACTTCAACTCGACGCACGGTGCCCGTAAGGGTCTGGCCGATACCGCTCTGAAGACCGCCAACTCCGGTTACCTGACCCGTCGTCTCGTCGACGTTGCGCAGGACGCGATCATCGTCACCGAAGATTGCGGTACCGAACGCGGCCTGACCATGGAGCCGATCGTTGACGCTGGTCAGATCGTGGCTTCGCTGGGTCAGCGCATCCTGGGCCGTACCACGGCCGACGATGTGTTCCACCCGCTGTCTGGCGACCTGATTGCGCCCAAGGGCACTCTGCTCGAGGAAAAGCATATCGATGTGATCGAAGAGGCCCGCATCCAGTCGGTCCGTATTCGCTCGCCGCTGACTTGCGACATGCGTCAGGGCTGCTGCGCTGCGTGCTATGGTCGTGACCTTGCCCGTGGTACTCCGGTTAATATCGGTGAAGCTGTCGGCGTTATCGCTGCTCAGTCCATCGGTGAACCCGGCACCCAGCTCACCATGCGCACGTTCCACATCGGTGGTACGGCACAGGTGGTCGACAGCTCGTTCCTCGAGTCCGGCGCCGAAGGCAAGATCACCATCCGCAACCCCAACCTCGCCAATGTCGAGGGTGGCAAGCAGGTGGTCATGGCTCGTAACGTTGCTCTCGTCATCCTCGATGACGAAGGCAAGGAGCGCGCCACGCACAAGGTGACCTACGGCTCCAAGCTGCTCGTCAAGGAAGGCGACAGCGTCCGTCGTGGCCAGCGTCTGGCCGAATGGGATCCGTACACTCGTCCGATCCTGGCCGAAGTCGAGGGTGAGGTCGTCTTTGAAGACCTGCTCGACGGTGCTTCGGTTGCGGAAAACACCGACGAGGCCACCGGCTTCACCAAGCGCGTGGTCATCGACTGGCGCGGCAATCAGCGTGGTGAAGGCCTCAAGCCCGCACTCGCCATTGCCCGTGGCGGTCAGGTTGCCAAGGTGGAGCGTGGCGGCGACGCCCGTTACCTGCTCTCCGTCGACGCGGTTATTGCCGTGGAGCCGGGTGAGAAGGTTGCTCCGGGTGACGTGCTTGCCCGTATCCCGCTCGAAAGCGCCAAGACCAAGGACATCACCGGCGGTCTGCCGCGTGTGGCCGAACTGTTCGAGGCTCGCCGTCCGAAGGATCACGCCATCATCGCCGAGATCGATGGTACCATCCGCTTCGGCCGCGATTACAAGAACAAGCGTCGCGTCATCATCGAGCCGACCGAGGAAGGTGCAGATCCGGTCGAGTACCTGATCCCGAAGGGCAAGCCGTTCCACCTCCAGGAAGGCGACACCATCGAGAAGGGCGAATACATCCTGGACGGCAATCCGGCTCCGCACGACATCCTTGCCATCAAGGGCGTCGAGGAACTGGCACGCTACCTCGTCAACGAGATCCAGGAAGTATACCGACTGCAGGGCGTGTTGATTAACGACAAGCACATCGAGGTGATCGTTCGCCAGATGCTGCAGAAGGTCGAAATCGTGGAACCCGGTGACTCGGGCCTGCTCAAGGACGAGCAGCTCGACAAGCTGGACTTCGACGAGCTCAACGACGCGCTTGTTGCCGAAGGCAAGAAGCCGGCGACCGCTAATCCGGTTCTGCTCGGCATCACCAAGGCGTCGCTGCAGACCCGTTCGTTCATCTCGGCCGCTTCCTTCCAGGAAACGACCCGCGTGCTCACCGAAGCTGCCGTTTCCGGCAAGGCCGACCTTCTCGAAGGCCTCAAGGAAAACGTCATCGTCGGCCGCCTGATCCCGGCGGGTACCGGTGCCGGCCAGTCCAAGGCCAAGCAGATCGCCGCCAAGCGCGACGACCTGATCCTGGAAGAACGCCGCCGTCAGGCGGAGACGGTCCAGCTCGCGGCACCTGCTGCCGAGTAAGCGGCAATCATCGCATGTTCAAGAAGGGGCCTCTCGGGGCCCCTTCTTCTTTGGCTGAAATTGTTTGCTGCGTCAGGGCGCGGTTTTTGTGCGCAGCCCAAGGTGGTCGACAAGCTCGCGGGCAGCGGCGGCGCCGGCCCGGTTGGCGCCGATGGTCGACGCGGACGGGCCGTAGCCGACAAGATGGATGCGCTTGTCCTTGGCGACCTCGGTTGCGAGGCGACCGGTCATGCGGATGCCGCCGCTTTCCTCGCGCAATTGCAGGGGGGCGAGGTGGTCGAGTGCACTGCGAAACCCGGTGCACCAGAGAATGACATCGACATCGAGGGTTGTGCCATCGGCCCACTTTACCCCGGTTGGTGTGATCTCGGAGAACATGGGGTGCCGCTCCAGCGCGCCTCGGTTGCGCATGGCTTCGATGGCCGGCGTGACGGGAAGGCCGGTGACCGAGACAACGGCGCGCGGAGGCAGGCCGGCGCGGACCCGCTCTTCCACCATGGCCACGGCGGCGCGTCCGGCTTCCTCGTCGAAGGGGCCCTCGCGCCAGCGTGGCGGGGTGCGGGTTACCCAAGTGGTGCGGGTCACCTGGGAGATTTCGTCCAGAAGCTGGATGGCCGATATGCCGCCGCCCACCACGAGCACATGCTTGCCGGCGAATGCGGACGCTTCGCGGTAGTCGCGGGTGTGGAGCTGCGGGCCATTGAAGAGCGCTGCACCGGGATAGTCCGGGATATAGGGCTGTTCCCACGTGCCGGTGGCATTGATGATGCCGCGGGCTGAGAAGAGCCCGCGGTCACTCTCCACCCGCAACCTTTCACCACGGTCGCACACGACCTGAACCTTGGCGGGACGAAGGACGCGCAGGTCGAAATGATCTTCGTAAGCGGCAAAGTAGTCGGGCACAGCGACAGATGCTTTCACAGTCTTGTCGTCGCCGGCAAAGGCTTCGAATCCCAGGCCGGGCAGGTCGTGGACGCGATTGACGGTGCTGAGCGTGAGCGTTGGCCAACGAAACTGCCATGCCCCGCTAGGGCGAGGCGCCTGGTCAAGAACCAGAAAGTCTTCGCCCGGCGTCAGTCCGAGCTTCTTCAGATGATAAGCGGAACTAAGCCCAGCCTGTCCGGCGCCGATGACGACAATGTCGAGTTTGAGCGCAACGCGCAGGGCAGGGGCGGTCACAGGGGGCTCCGGGTGTGGCGCGGAGCCTAACATATGGGGACCGGCCCGGCCTCTACAACAGGCCGGGCCCGGTTCTCGCTATCGGCTAGAAAAGGTCATTGTTCTCGTTCGGATGGGGCAGGGTCTTGCCGTCAGGGCGATCAAGCGCGTCGATCCTGGCGATATCGTCGGAGCTAAGGGTAAAGTCCCAAACGTCGAAGTTCTGCCGGGCGCGCTCGGGCTTGCTGCTCTTGGGCAACGGGATGAGATTTTGCTGCAAGTGCCAGCGGATCATCACCTGGGCGGCGGACTTGCCGTGCTTCTCACCGAGTTCGGTCAGGACCGGATTGTCGAGCAGGTTGGATTCCTTGCCACCGAGCGGGCTGTAGCATTCGATCTGGATGTCATGGTCGCGATGGAACTCGCGAATATCGCGCTGCTGGAAGGCCGGATGCAACTCGAGCTGGTTGACGGCCGGCACGACGCCGGTGTCGTCGATGATGCGGCGCAAGTGCTCGGGAAGGAAGTTCGATACACCGATCGACTTGACCTTCCCCTGGTTCCTGGCCTCGACCAGGGCTTTCCAGGTCTCGACATAGCGATCATGAGCCGGTGCAGGCCAATGGATGAGGAAGAGGTCGAGATAGTCGAGCTGCAGCCGTTCCAGGGATTCGTCCAGTGACCGGAGGGCGCTGTCATAGCCTTGGTGGCCATTGCGAAGCTTGGACGTGACGAAAAGTTCATCGCGACCAATCGAGGCCTGCCGGATCGCCTGGCCCACGCCGGCTTCGTTCTCATAGCCTTGCGCGGTATCAATATGGCGGTAGCCAGCCTCAATGGCGGCATTCACGACTTCGGGTGCATCGTCTTCTTCCAGCCTCCAGACGCCGAATCCGAGCTGGGGGATGGCATTGCCGTCGTTCAGGGGGATCTTGGGGTCTTCAGTCATTATGGGACACCTCTTTGAAACTCGACGGCAACGATGCAGACCTCAATCTGGCTCCATGGTCATCAGATGTGATAAACCATGTTCCATGTTGCCGAACGTTTTGGTGCTGATCCGTCCAATTCTCGCGTGCCGCGTGCGAATGCCCGATGCCGCCAAAACGCAAGGCTCTCCTTCGGATTTTTCACGAAAGAATCCTTGACGGGGCGAGTCATCGGTTCTAAACAGCGGCTACCTTAGCGGTCGGTCGTGATTGTCACACCGGGTCCCTGCCACCTAGCGCGGGAATCCAGGACAATCAAACACACTGTCGGGTAACTAGACGAAGTAAATCCTTGTGCGCATGACTGCTGCCGAAAGGCGGGTGGTCCGCTGCAACTGAGGCGCCGCCGAATCTGGAAAGGTTCGAGCGAGCGCCGCTTTGGTTTGCTTGTGTAGACCGTATAATTTTGGACCAATGGAAAGAGCGCAATGCCCACCATTAATCAGCTGATCCGCAAGCCACGCGCCAGCAAGCCAAAGCGGAACAAAGTTCCGGCCATGGAAGCCAACCCGCAAAAGCGCGGCGTTTGCTCTCGTGTGTACACGACGACCCCGAAGAAGCCGAACTCGGCTCTGCGCAAGGTTGCCAAGGTTCGTCTGACCAACCAGCGCGAAGTGATCTCGTACATCCCGGGCGAGGGTCACAATCTGCAGGAGCACTCCGTTGTGCTCATTCGCGGCGGTCGCGTGCGCGATCTGCCGGGCGTTCGCTACCACGTGCTCCGCGGTGTCCTCGACACGCAGAGCGTGAAGGACCGCAAGCAGCGCCGGTCCAAGTATGGCGCGAAGCGTCCGAAGTAAGGAGATATTGAGCGATGTCCCGTCGTCACCGCGCCGAGAAGCGTGAAGTCATTCCCGATCCCAAGTTCGGCGATCTGGTCGTCACCAAGTTCATGAACTCGCTCATGAAGGACGGCAAGAAGTCCGCTGCCGAGTCCATCGTCTATGGTGCTTTCGACATCGTCGAAGCCAAGACCAAGCAGGACCCGATCACCGTGTTCCACGGCGCCCTGGACAATATCCGTCCGGCCGTCGAAGTGCGTTCGCGCCGCGTTGGCGGTGCCACGTACCAGGTGCCGGTTGAAGTCCGTGCCGACCGTCAGCAGGCCCTGGCCATCCGCTGGCTCATCGACAGCGCCCGCAAGCGCGGCGAGAACACCATGCGCGAGCGCCTCTCCGGCGAGCTCATGGATGCGATGAATGGCCGCGGCCAGGCCGTCAAGAAACGCGAAGACACGCACCGTATGGCTGACGCCAACCGTGCCTTCTCGCACTACCGCTGGTAACAGGAAGGCAGACGAGAATGGCTCGCGAATATCCGATCAACGAATACCGCAACTTCGGCATCATGGCCCACATCGATGCCGGCAAGACCACGACTACCGAGCGTATCCTCTACTACACCGGCAAGTCCCATAAGATCGGCGAAGTCCACGACGGCGCCGCGACGATGGACTGGATGGAGCAGGAGCAGGAGCGTGGTATCACCATCACCTCGGCTGCCACCACCACGTTCTGGAAGGGCCGCGACGGCCGCCTGCACCGCTTCAACATCATCGACACCCCCGGCCACGTCGACTTCACCATCGAAGTCGAGCGTTCGCTGCGCGTGCTCGACGGTGCCGTCGCCCTGCTGGACGCCAATGCCGGCGTCGAGCCGCAGACCGAGACGGTGTGGCGCCAGGCGGACAAGTACCGCGTGCCGCGCATGATCTTCTGCAACAAGATGGACAAGATCGGCGCCGACTTCTACCGCTCGCACGAGATGATCGGCTCGCGCCTCGGCGCCCAGGCCGTCGTCATGCAGCTGCCGATCGGCGCCGAGACCGAGTTCAAGGGCGTCGTCGACCTGATCGAGATGAACGCGCTGGTCTGGCGCGACGAGTCGCTGGGCGCCGCCTGGGACGTCGTCGAGATTCCGGCCGATCTCAAGGAAAAGGCCGAGCAGTATCGCGAGAAGCTGGTCGAGGCCGCCGTCGAGATGGACGACGAGGCCATGAACAACTACCTCGAGGGCAACATCCCGTCGAACGACGAACTGCGCGCGCTGATCCGCAAGGGCACCATCGCGGTCAAGTTCTTCCCGATGTTCTGCGGCTCCGCCTTCAAGAACAAGGGCGTCCAGCCGCTCCTCGACGCCGTCGTCGACTACCTGCCTTCGCCGATCGAAGTTCCCGCGATCAAGGGCATCGACCCGAAGAACGAGGCCGAGATCGAGCGCCATGCCGACGACAGCGAGCCGCTGTCGATGCTGGCGTTCAAGATCATGAACGACCCGTTCGTCGGCTCGCTTACCTTCTGCCGCATCTATTCGGGCAAGCTCACCAAGGGCGTGTCGCTCGACAACACGGTGAAGGGCAAGAAGGAGCGCATCGGCCGCATGCTGCAGATGCATGCGAACTCTCGCGAGGACATCGAGGAAGCCTTCGCCGGCGACATCGTTGCCCTGGCCGGTCTCAAGGAGACGACCACCGGCGATACGCTCTGCGATCCGCTGAAGCCCGTCATCCTGGAGCGCATGGAGTTCCCCGAGCCGGTCATCCAGATCGCCATCGAGCCGAAGACCAAGGGTGACCAGGAGAAGATGGGCCAGGCCCTGTATCGCCTGGCGGCCGAGGATCCGTCCTTCCGCGTCAAGACCGACGAGGAAAGCGGCCAGACGATCATCGCCGGCATGGGTGAGCTTCATCTCGACATCATCGTCGACCGCATGCGCCGCGAGTTCAAGGTCGAGGCCAATGTCGGCGCTCCGCAGGTCGCGTATCGCGAGACGATCACGCGCACCCACGAGCAGGACTACACCCACAAGAAGCAGACCGGCGGCACGGGCCAGTTCGCTCGCGTCAAGATCCGCTTCGAGCCGAACGCCGAGGGCGAGGAGTTCAAGTTCGAGTCGACCATCGTCGGCGGCTCGGTCCCGAAGGAATACGTCCCCGGCGTCGAGAAGGGCCTGCAGAGCAAGATGAGCTCGGGTCCGTTCGCGGGCTTCCCGATGATCGGCGTCAAGGCGACGCTCGTCGACGGCGCCTTCCACGATGTCGACTCCTCGGTTCTGGCGTTCGAGATCGCGTCGCGTGCCTGCTTCCAGGAAGCCGCGCCGAAGCTCGGCGTCCAGCTTCTGGAGCCGATCATGAAGGTCGAGGTCGTGACCCCGGAGGATTATGTCGGCAACGTCATCGGCGACCTGAACTCCCGCCGTGGCCAGATCCAGGGCCAGGAGACCCGCGGCGTCGCCGTCGTGGTCAACGCGATGGTCCCGCTGGCCAACATGTTCAAGTACGTCGACAACCTGCGCTCGATGTCCCAGGGCCGCGCCCAGTACACGATGCAGTTCGACCACTACGATCCGGTGCCGACCGCGGTGGCGCAGGAAGTTCAGAAGAAATACGCGTAACTCCAAGGCATTACGCCAAATATTTAGATTGGCGCTGTAACCGGCGCGAGAGAATGGAGGCCTGAGATGGCAAAAGGCAAGTTTGAGCGGACGAAGCCGCACGTTAACGTTGGCACGATTGGTCACGTCGACCATGGCAAGACGTCGCTGACGGCTGCGATCACGAAGTACTTCGGCGAGTTCAAGGCGTACGACCAGATCGACGCGGCGCCGGAAGAGAAGGCGCGCGGCATCACGATCTCGACAGCGCACGTCGAGTACG
>JAEWBN010000001.1 GCA_023391095.1 Pseudomonadota bacterium | reverse complement strand
AGACGGTTATCGACAGCACCGGCATTGACCTGCGCGGCGCGGAGCATGTCGTTGGTCTCTGGACGGACGGTACCACGGCATACCTTTTCGCCGATGGCGAAGTCGTCGGCTCGGGTGCGTGGACAGGTTCGCTGCCCACAGCCACCACATGGCTGGTCGGAGCGGTCAACAACAACGGCACTGCCACGGCCTTCTTCGGTGGCTCGCTGCTGGTTCCGCTGGGTGGACGCTCCACCATGGACTTGCCCACTGCCAAGCGCCTCTGTTCCCAACTTCTCAAGATATAGGAGCCAATCGATGGCCAACCTCCCTGCAATCTGCGTCTGCACTGCCGCTGCCCGCGAGAACGTTAACAAAGTCTGGGAAGCTATGGGGCGCGGCCCTGGCACCTTCAGCCGCAAGCTGACCGACGATCCCAACGCGACAACTGAAAGCCCCGCCACCCACTTCCTGATGAGTGACGCGTCGGCCTCCGACGAGGATGTTGCCGAGTGGCAGGCCATGGCCAACGGAGACCTTCCCGACATCGGCACTAACGTGTGGGGGCAGGATGGCATCATTGACGCTGCAGCCGCACAGGAAGCGATCAGCGGCGCGAACCTACAGGTCTATTCGGCTTCTGGCGACGTGATCCCCACCGACCACGCCGCGGGCATTCTCGCCAGCCGTGGCCTCCGTTTCGTGCCCGATCCCGAGTTCTGATCCACCCACACCCTCACATCATTTGTAACCCCCAAGCCCAGCCCCAGAGCTGGGCTTTTTCATATCCACTAGGAGGTCGTAATGGCCAAAGGCTCTTTCGAGAGATCGCTTGCTGCTGTCTTGAAGCATGAGGGCGGATGGGCAGATCATCCCTCCGATCCGGGCGGGGCGACAATGAAGGGCGTCACCTTCGCCACCTTCCTCCGCTACTATCCCGGTTCCTCCAAGAGCGACCTGCGGAACATCACCGACGCCCAGCTTCGACGGATCTACAAAGCCGGATATTGGGACGTGATCCGCGGCGACGATCTGCCTTCCGGCCTCGACTATGCCGTCTTCGACTTCGCGGTGAACAGCGGACCGGCCCGAGCGGCGATTTTTATGCAGGAGCTCGTCGGTACGGCGCCGGACGGCAAAATCGGCCCGCTGACCCTCAAGGCCGTCGAGAGCCATTCGGCCAAAACCCTGATTGCCGACCTTTGCGCCAAGCGCCTTGCTTTCCTCCAGCGTCTTTCAACTTGGCCAGTGTTCGGCAAGGGCTGGAAATCCCGCGTCGATGGCGTCCGCACTCTCGCGCTCCAGATGGCCGCAGAGCCCTCCAAGCCCGTCCCGGCGCCCACTCAGCCGGAACCGCCCGAACCGCCGCCCACGGGCTCCGCTGGCGGCTTCCCATGGCCAATCATCATCATCCTCGGGGTCGCTGCGGCGGCCTTTTTCATTATCACCCAAGTGAGGTTCTGAAATGTTCCAAAACGTCATCATCGGCTGGATCGCCCGCCGCGTACCCGAGCTCGTCGGCCTCGTGACCATGCTCGTCACGCTCTACAACTCCCTCCCGGCACAGCATCAGGAAACCATCGTGGCGGTCCTGACGGGGCAGGGCGGCGGCTTGACCGTTTCCGCGCTGATCGGCCTTGGCCTCTACCTCTGGGCTCAGTTCATGTCCTACCGGGCGACGGTGAAGCCCCAGGTTGTGACCAGCGACGGGCAGAAGGTGGCCATTGCTCCTAACACCCGGGCCGCCAGCCAGATTGAGGCTGTGGCCGCGACGGCGCCGAAACCGCGCACCCTCTGGGATCGGCTGACCAACCCCTAACCCCTCCGCTCTAGGCCCAGAGGCGCGCCGTGACAGACGAAATCCAATCCATCCTTCGACGGCTCGATGCCACGGAGCGCAATCACACAGACCTTGCCGCAAGCCATACGCGGCAGGTCGAGCAGGCGTCGGAAATGAGCCGCCGCCTTGAAGCCCTTGAGGCGGTCCAGAGCGACCGGCGCGTTGACGATGCCCGGCGAGAGGAGCGCGAAAAGGCCATGCAGAAGGACATTGCTGATGTGCGCGACGATATCAAATCCATCAAGGGCGCTTTCACCAAGCTGCTCTGGATCGTCGGAACGGCAGTGATCGGCGCCTTTGTGGCCTTCATCCTTGCGGGAGGGCTGAAAATTGGCTGATCCGAACACAGTGCGGGACGCCATTCTCGGCTTCCTCTTCACCATCGTCGTCGTCATGGTCGGCTTCATGGTGGGGCCCGCCGTCGAAACGCGGTTCTTTCCAGTGTATTCCCGGTTCGAGCTCATTGCCGTCCAAGAAAGCGAGGGGGGCACAATCGCGCAATTCCGATATTGGAAGCTTCGAGAGTGCCCCGCTCAAGGCTTCTCCTGGTATGTGGGGGAGCTCGGCGCAGCAAACCGCCAAGTCCCCGTCACCCCAACCACAAAGCTCAATGCCCCTCGTAGCGTGGGCGAGCACATCACCACGCCCTATCTGATCGAGGCGGAGCCCCGACAGGTGAAGGGCGGCATGCGGGCGGAGATTTGGAACAGGTGCCACCCGTTCTGGCTCACGCGGACGGAAATCTACCCATGACCATTTTCTGCCCGATCCACGCATGCCCTGCCAATTGGAATTGGTCATGCTACCGGACAGCCGGAAAGCTCCAGATGGTCTACCGCTTCGATTGCTGCGACTATCAGCTCCATGTGAGCGGCTTGCCGGTTCCGGGCATCCATGATCCTCTCGCGGCATGTCCCTCTCCATCACAACGCTCGCAGACCTCATTGAGAACCGTTACGGGGTGACGGCCTATTGCGAGGGATGCAGACATTCGGTGGATCTGAATTTGCCTGCGCTGGTCGATCCAGTTCTGGAGACCGGTTCGCGACCGCAATAAAGTCATCGCTGTTGAGATCGGGCGGTGATCCGTTGTCGAACATCTCTCGCAGCTGGTTGTCCGCATATTCAGTCTCGAGCTCGCAATAGAACTCCTCAAGCGCGTCGACATCAGAGAACCACTCCAAGCGGATGTTATTCGGTTTGAAGTGCTCATGCAGCAGCTTCTCGACCTCTTTGCGCGCGGGGATAGCGAACTCGAGGCTGAGCGGCAGATGGTGGGCCGTCTGCAGCTGAGCGAAGCGAGCTCGAGGATTGGTCGTGAACCCGATCTTCCCCGCCGCCCTGTCGGCTGTCAGAACGAGATAAACGAACCCGAAATCATCAACAAAATCGTCTTGGCTCATTTTACATCGGCTCCGATTTTCTGTTCAGAATCAATGCGCCCAGAAATGGCGGATTGCAAAACGCCCCTGGCTATCGATCTGAACCTATTACGCTTTTAGCGATGGCGCTAGAACTGGGGGACAAAGGGTCGTCGGTTCAAATCCGGCCGCTCCGACCATTCACCAAAACCAAATCGTTCGATGGTGTGCCGTACGTTCGGCGCACTAGATCAGCGCGTCGTCGCGCCTGTAGGGTTTGCGCGGCGCGTTTTCGATGGCCGTTGACAGGCCCCAGACCATCCCGATCAGCAGAAACAGATGCCGCCAGTGATCGGATTCGATGATGATCGATTCCCCCATCACGACGGTGATGGTCGCGAAGACGGGAATGGCGAGTAGCCGATAGGGTGAAGGGCGGGCAATGGTCCCGAACGCCTTCCACAGCGTCACGGCGAACAGCAGGTAGAACATGGCGCCGCCGCCCCAGCCATAGACATGCAGCACAGATACGTAGAGGTTGTGCGGGTTTTCCGTAATGCGCAGATTGAAGAACTCTCCGGGTCCGATGCCCCACGGGTTCTGGAGAGCCAGGTCAAAGGCATACGCCTGGCGACCGAAGCGACCGGTCTCACCAGTGTCATAAGTCTGCGCCCCGGTGCGCGTCTCAAACAGGTCACCAATTGCCGGGATCGACAGCAGGCCGGCTAGAGCGATCAGCAGCATCAGTCCGCCCAGAAGCGCCATCATCATGATGCGCACCTTTTCCCGCGCGGTCGATTCGAGCAGGAACACCAGCGCGAAAACGACCAGAGACGAGAACGCGAAGTGCCCCCATGCCGCGCGCGAAAAACTGACAAAGACGCCGACGAAGAGCGCCATGTAGATGGCGCCCGAAAAGATCACCGTCCAGCCTCGGCCCAGCAACACCCGCTGTAGCGCGAACATTGCGGGCAGGACTAGGAACGGGCCGTAAACGTTGGGGTCCTTGAAGGTCGCTTTGGCACGCCCGTACCGCAGGAACAGATCAGCCGCCGGCATGATGCCGAGATAGGCGAGTGTCCCAATGGCAGCAGCGATCACGGCGATCACCGTATAGGCAGCCATGATCAGCTTCATGCGCCGCACCGGCGCGTCGGCGATATAGTTCGCGACGAAATATGAGGTCACCATCAAAAAGACGGTGACGATTGAAAAGATCAGCGCTTCGGGGATGGTCGAGAATTTGACCTGGAAACAGGCGATCAGCGCAAAGGGCGTGAAGACCATGATGATCCCGATCAGTCCCAGCGTGGACCTGTAAAGGCCGACGCCGGCAAAGATCGCGACGGGAAGCAGCAGCAGGAACGTCAGCTCATAGGGCGAGGGCTCGAAGAGCACGATGCCGCCCGAGAAAATCCAGAGCGCGACCAGCATGTCCATGAGCCGCGCGGCTCGCCTGCGCAAATGAGCAAGGCCGGGTTTGTCGCCCCCGGCCTGCACGAGGTCAGCGTCGAAGGTGCCGCTGGCCGTCAATAGGCGTTCTCGTTCTTGGCGATGAGCGAGACGGGCGTCATCACCAGGATGTAGAGATCAAGGAGGATCGACCAGTGCTCGATATAGTAGAGGTCGTGATTGACCCTCTGCATGATCTTCTCGATCGTGTCAGTCTCCCCGCGCCAGCCATTGATCTGGGCCCAACCGGTGATGCCCGGCTTGACGCGGTGGCGGGCAAAGTAGCCTTCGACAGCCTCGTAATAGAGCTGGTTTGCCGCCTTGGCCTGCAAGGCGTGGGGGCGCGGTCCGACTATGGACAGCTCGCCTTTGAGCACATTGAACAGCTGAGGCAGTTCATCGATGGACGTCTTGCGGATGATCTTGCCCACGCGTGTCACGCGCGGATCGTTCTTGGTCACCAGCTTGGCCGCGGATGCATCGAGCATGTCGGTCCGCATCGAGCGGAACTTGTAGATGCGGATCAGCTCGTTGTTGAAGCCGTGCCGGTTCTGCACGAAGAAAACCGGCCCCTTGCTCTCGAGTTTGATCGCAATGGCAGTGATCACCATGACGGGCGAGAGAAGGACAAGGGCCACCAGGGCCACGGCCTTGTCGAAAATCCACTTGAAGATCAGGTTCCAGTCCGAGATGGGCCGGTCGGCCATGTCGAGGACCGGGACTTCGCCCACATAGGAATAGGCCCGGTCTGTGAACCGGAGCTTGCTCATATGCGCTGAGAGGCGGATGTCGACGGGCAGCACCCAGAGCTGGGTCAACATGTCCAGCACCCGCTTTTCTGCTGAAAGGGGCATGGAAACGATCACGAGGTCGATGGGGGTGCGGCGCGCAAATTCGATGAGGTCGGACACCTTGCCGAGCTTCTGGTAGCCGGCCACCCAGTCCGGTGATCGCTCGTCCACCCGGTCGTCAAAAAGGCCAAGGAGATTGATGTCCTTGTTTGCCCCAGCATTGATCTGCTCGATCAGCGCAGCCGCGTCATCTCCGCCGCCGACGATGACCGTGCGCCGCTTGAGCCGGCCAGCTTCCGTCCAGTTCTGTATCAGTGCCCGCAAGCCCAGCCTGAAGGCAATCAGTGTCACGGCGCCAGTCACATACCAGGTCGCCAACCAGACGCGGGACATGAGATCGCCCGCCTTGAAGACGAACACGCCGACCATCAGCACGATCATGACAGCTGTCCACGCCGCCAGCACGCGACCAAGTTGGGACACGACGGTCCGGTAGGCAACGATGCGGTGCGACCGGACCGCATTGAACAGAATGTTGGCGAGTAGGGCGGTCGCCACGATCACCGGCACATAAAACGTGCTTTGTCCTTCGATCACATAGATCGCTTCAATGCCGAAGCCGAGCGCCATGAGCAGTAGCGCTTCGACCACCTGCGCCACGCCCGAAACAATGGCACCGGACATGTTCGGCTCGACGGGCCTTTGTATGATTGCCTCGGCCTGCGGAGAGAGGCGTGGACCGGCATCGTCCTCCTGTGACTGACGCGCGGCGTGGTCGGTGATGGCCTTTTGGGGGTCGACGCGATACATAATGGCCTACCGGCACTCGTTTACTGCCGGCATCATCCACCCTATGCGTTTATACTCGGTGAAACCCGAGCGTGGGATTGGCCTATTCGCTCGCGTAGAGCGCCCCAATCCTGGTGGCCATCTGCTCGACTGAAAAACCCTCGCGCACCCGCTCGAACAATTGCTGCACCCTTCTGGCACTTCCGTCCGGATCGTGGAGAAACTGCTGCATCGCGGTCGCGAGTGCCGTCGCGTCCCCGGGCGCGACAAGTTGGTGTGACAGGGGCCCAAAAATCTCGGGAATGCCGCCGACGCTGGTGGTGATCACGGGCTTGTGCGCAGCGGCGCCTTCCAGCACCACATAGGGCAGGGACTCCGCGAGCGAGGGGAGGACGAGGCAGCGCCCCAGGGCGAACACGTCGCGTGCCGGCCGCGAGCCGAGCAGGGTGACTCGGTCAGAAAGACTCAACTCTGCCAGTCGGGCTTCCAGCGCCGCCCGGTCTGGACCATCACCAGCCATCACCATGCGCACAGGCACGCCATCTGGGCGGCGCACGCTAGCAATGGCTTCGGCCAGCAGGAATATGCCCTTAAGAGCACGCAGTTCACCCACGAACGCAAAATCGGCCGCGTCCGGTGCCGTCGCGACGGGATCGAACTCGTGCTCGGCAAGGCCATTGTGGATGACCGTGCTCCGGCAGGTAGGCTTGCCGATGAGTTTTGAATAGGTCGCCTCGGCAAAGGCGCTCTCGAAAATGATGGCCTCGGTCTTGCCCATCAGCGTCCGCTCAAGCCGGTGGAACAGCCGGCCGGAAAGGGCGTCCGGCTTGAAATGCAGCACGCCGCCGTGAGGCGTGTAGAAGGCTTTCGCCCGCGCGCCGCCATAAAGAGCCAGCCGCGCATAAAAACCGCCCTTCGCGCCATGGCCGTGCAGGATATCGGCCTTGAGCCTCTTGGCTAGTTGGTTGACTGCGAAGGGCGTGGTCAGGTCGCCCTTGCCGAAGAGACGCGGCATTGGAAACCTGTGGATGCCGAGTTCGGCATAGGGCTCGAGCGCTGTGAGGCGCGCTTCGGTCTGAGCGTCATTGGCCAGCGTGTCGACGACGAGACCCACGCTATGGCCCATCTCATGAAGCGCGCGTGTCAGGTCGGCGACGTGGCGGAAAAGCCCACCCACAGGGGCCCGCATGACCTGGAGGATACGAAGGCGCTGCTCGGCCACGCTAGAACCAGCGCTCCAGAACCACGACGGAATCGCCGGGGTAGATCGGATAATCGAGATCGACCGTGCCCTTGGCCATTTCGCTGCCCTGCCGGCGATAAATGATTGCGCGGTTGCGGTCGGCCGTGTCGGTGAACCCGCCGGCTGTCGCGATCGCGGCCCTAACCGTCATGCCGTAGACATAGGGGAATTGCCCAGAGCTCTTGACCTGGCCTTCAATGAAGAACGGCCGGTACTGCTCGATTTCGACAGCGACATCGGGATTACGCATGTAGCCGTTGGCCAGCGCTCCCGCGAGCCGGGACGCCGCTTGCGCAGTTGTGCTCCCGGCGACGCGCACCGGACCGACAAGAGGGAAAGCCACTGCGCCATTGTCGTCGACGCGGTAGGATTTGCTGAGTTCGGCATCGCCATAAACGGTCACCCGCACGACATCTCCGCTGTCGAGGAGATAGGGGCCCTTGGTCTCGACCAGGTACGTGGCCGGGCGCGTGGAAGCGCAGCCGGCCAGTGGCATGGTCAGGGCAAGAAGCAGAATAGGCAGCCAGCGCATGAGAATCCCGCGCGTTCGAGTTGATCTCACTCTGGTTACTTATGGTTAAGAATGTCCTTATGCCGTCCCTTTTGATCTGCCAGATGAGAGCAAGATTAACCGAATGTTGACCACGCCTGCGCATAGGTAAATCCGGATGCGGGGACGTGACATGGCACATGAGTCGGCGGGTTTTCAGGACGCCAGGATTGACATAGGCGCCGTTCTTTCGGCTGTCATTCGCCGTCTGCCGCGTATTATTGCCGTTACGCTCGCCTTGTTGGCGCTGACCTTTGTCTGGCTGATCTTCCAGCCGCGCCTTTATGAATCGTCCGCTTCAATTCTGGTCGAGCCGCGCTCTAATCCCTATGTGCGGGCCTCCAACGAGCAAGCGCCGTCCCTCACTGGCGGGGAGGCAGGCGTTGTCTCCAGCCAGATCGAGCTGCTCAAGTCCCGCGACACCCTTGTGCGGGTCATCGACGAACTGGACCTGCGGTCCAATCCTGAATTCAATGGCAGCAAGGCCGGGTTCTCCCCCCTGTCCATCGTGTTCCAGCTTATGGGTCGCGCCTCGACGCCGGTCAGTGTCGATGAAACCGTGCTCGCCACGCTCTACGACCGTCTGACCGTGGTGCAGGAGCGGGATTCGCGGATCATCTCCGTGCTGGTTCGTTCCGCCGATCCGCAACTGGCGGCCGAAATCGCCAACGCCGTGGCCAACGCGCATGTAGCCCGCCGCGCTTCGCTCTCCATCTCCGACACCGCTGATGCTTCGGGATGGCTGGGTGAAGAGATCAACCGCCTGCGCGTTTCCGTGCAGGAGGCTGAATCGGCCGTCGCGGAGTTCAAGGTCAACAACGACCTTTTCACCGGCCAGAACAACACCAGCCTGCTCGACCAGCAGCTGTCCACAATATCGTCCCAGATCACCGAAGCGCAGGGCCGCAAGAATGTCGCCCAGTCGCGCGCCGCGCTCATCCGCAGTCTCATCCAGCGCGGCCAGCCCATCGAGGGTGTCGCCAATGTGCGCGACTCTGTGGTCATCCAGCAGCTGTCGCAGGAAAAGGCGCGCCTCCAGGGTGAGCGCGCGCAGCGTTCCGCCACGCTTCTGAGCAACCACCCCACGATCCGTGCGCTCAATGCGCAGATTGCCGAGCTCGACGCACAGATTCGTGCCGAAGGACAGCGCGTGGCCGACGCCCTGGAAGCGGAAGCCCAGATCGAGGCGGACCTCGAAGCGTCTTTGCAGGCCGATCTCGCCCGTGCCAAGTCCACTGCTTCGACGGCCACCATCGACACTGTCGCGCTTGATGGTCTTGAGCGCGAAGCAAAAGCCCAGCGCGATCTGCTGGAAGCCTATCTCCTCCGCTACAACGAAGCCTCGTCCCGCGTTGAAGGCAATTCCACCCTTCCCGACGTGCGGGTTGTCTCCCTTGCCGCCCCCTCCGTCAGCCCCGCTTCGCCAAAGTCCTCGCTGATCCTGCTCGCCGTCGGCATCGTCTCTGCTACTCTCCAGATTGGGGCCATCATCTTCGCCGAGCTGATGTCGGGCAGGGCGATCGTGCCGATTGCCCGCCCGGTCACGGAAACCGCCGATTTCGACCCTGGGTTTGATGAAGAGGAAGTCCTTCCGGGTGAGGAGCCGTTGCATGCTGTCGCTGAGGCTGAACCCGTTTCCGAAGACGATTTGGCCGGCCCCGAGCTGTTCTATGGCGAGCCGATCGTTGACACTCCCGCTGAAAGCGCCGCCATCAAGGCTGAGCCCATAAATTCTGAGTCCCCGGCTTGGCTGGATGAAAAGCCGGTACCCGCCGCCCAGCCATCCGTGGACATCGAGGCCCAACGCGCCTTCATCCGTTCGCTGATGATGACCGGCCCAGAGCCTGCGGTAGACGAGCCGCTGCCAGAGGAACGCGCCGAGACTGAAGAGGTCGAGCCGGCTGTTCCGGCTGCTCCCCGTCGTTCCAGGCGCGGAGTGCTGAGCCATGCCGACCTCGTTTCCGACATGGTCCTGGGGCAGACCCATCTTGTCATGATCGCCGACCATGGCGCCAACGGCCCCGGCCGTCACTTCGCAGAGGATCTGGTCGGTACCGCCCTCGCCAAGGGTTTGAGCGTCGCGCTGATCGACGCCGGCACCGGTCGGTCGGGCGACGTGCCTGGAATAACCGACCTGAGCACGGATGATGCCACCTTCGGCGACATCGTCCAGAAGTCGGCCGACAATACATTTGCTGAAGTGCTCTGGGGGACAGGCGACGCAATCGACCCTGCGTCTCCCAAGCCGCAAGTGCTCGTTGAAGCGCTTGGTGACATATATGAAGTGGTTGTGGTTCTGACCGGCCGGATCGGCCGCCATTCTGCCTTGCCGCTCTTTGCCGATCTCGATGGCCGCGTGGTTCTGGTCTCTCCAGAGGACGGGGACACCAATGCGCTCGAAGATGCGCGCGACCGCCTCCGCGAGGCCGGGCTGCCGCGGGTAGATATCGCAGCGCTGGGCGACGCTGTCGCGGCCTGACCGGGAGCATTCTGTGTCCCTCAAATACACTGCCATCCGCGCCGCGTTCGATCTGATCTGGGCAACGCGCCTCCCAGCCTTGAGCCGGCTGTTGTCAAAGAGCCGCGGCGTTATCTTCACGCTCCATCGCGTCCTGCCCGATGCGCCGGCAGCCTTTTCCCCGAACGCGATCCTCCAGATCACGCCGGACTTTCTGGACTATACGCTGGAGCGCCTGCGCGAGCTCAAGGTGGACGTCGTAAGCCTCGACGAGGCGCTTGAGCGCCTTGCGGCGCCCGCCAAGGGCCGGCCCTTCGTCGTCCTCACTTTCGACGACGCCTATCGCGACAATCTGCAATACGCCCTGCCTATTCTCCACCGTCATGCGGCCCCGTTCACGCTTTATGTCCCCACAGCATTTCCCGATGGCGTGGGGCAGGTCTGGTGGCAGGCCATTGAGGACATCATCGCGCGGCAGGAAGCCGTTGCTTTCACCGAGGGCGACGAAACCGAATATGTCGATACCCGGACGACCGCGCAGAAGCAGGAGGCGTTCAATCGTCTCTATTGGCAGATGCGCAAGATGCCCGAGCCGGAGCGGCTCAAGCTGCTGGCTGAGTTCACGGACAGCTACGGCTACGATCTAGAGAAACAGTGCCGCGATCTCATCATGTCCTGGGAGGAGCTGCGGCTGTTTGCCGGTGACCCGCTCTGCACGATCGGCGCACATACCGTGAACCATTACGAACTGGCCAAGCTGCCGCTGGAGCAGGCGCGCAACGAGATTTCCCAATCGGTGGACATCATCGCCGCCCAGTTTGGGCAAAGGCCCGCTCACTTTTCCTACCCACTCGGTGGCCCGCTGTCCTGCGGACCGCGGGAATTCGATCTGGCGCTTGAATTGGGTTTCCGCACCGCGGTCACCACTCGGCCCGGCGGGCTCTACCCGCACCACCTCGAAACCCCCACAGCGCTGCCGCGCGTTTCGCTCAATGGCTACTTCCAGAAACGCCGCTATGTCGATGTTTTCGCAAGCGGCGGGCTGTTTACCCAGATCGGCAGGGTCATGAAGTAGCTCAGCGCAGCACGCTGCCTGACGCCATACCGGTCACCATGAAAATCGCGTAAGCGACGCCACCGGCGGCGGCCAGCGGAATGGCCCACGCAGCGGGCAGGGGCGTGATTTGAGCCATGGCCAGCGCGGCCAGCGCCAGCAACAGCCAGCAGAGCGAATGAAACCACCGCAGGATCACCCAGGTGAGGCCCGTCGCGCCATTGCTGGTATCGAGCACAAGGTAGAGCAGGGCAATGCCCAGCGCGACCAGAGCCAACAGGCTCCAGGGCAACACACCCCACAGCCGGTGCAGCAGCAGCCTATCCAATATTCCCATTCCCGTCGGGCCTCGCCATCCAGCGAATAATCGCCATGGACGGCAAAAGCCAACCCATGCCGGCTATAATAAAGAACCCGACCAGCACAAGGCCAGGCAGTCCTTCGGGGAGTTGCAGATAAATCGCCGTCGCGAACACCGACCAAACGATGATCGAGATGGGCAGCAGAAAGGCTCCGATCAATTTGCGCTGGCGCTGGGTCATATGCGGCATTTGGACTGTTGCGATAGGGGTAGGGCGGGATTACCACTCCGGCAACTGAACTGATACCGGAATTCTGCCGTGACCTCGATACAAGACGCCGCACCGGGCAAGGTGAGCATTGTTGCCGACCGCCTGCGTCCGGTTCGCATCTGGCTCTATGTCATTGCCCTTATGGTTTTGGTCATGGTCATGGTCGGCGGCATGACCCGTCTGACCGGTTCTGGCCTGTCAATCACAACCTGGAAGCCGATTTCAGGCATCATTCCGCCGCTCACCATTGAGGACTGGCAAGCCGAATTCGAGGGCTACAAGCAGATCCCGCAATACGAGGTGTACAACCACTGGATGACGCTTGAGGATTTCAAGGGTATCTTCTGGTGGGAATGGGGTCACCGGTTTCTTGGCCGCATCATCGGCCTGGCTTTCGCGATTCCCTTCGTCGTCTTTCTCTTTCAGAAGCGCCTCACCCGTGACATGGCGGTGCCCCTGGCCGGCCTTTTCGTGCTGGGCGGTTTCCAGGGATTTCTGGGCTGGTGGATGGTTTCTTCCGGGCTCACCGAACTCACCTCTGTTTCCCAGTATCGCCTGGCCACCCATTTGACGGCCGCGCTTGCGCTGCTTCTGGCACTTGTCGCCGTCGCGCGCCGAATGCGACCCGAGCCCACTGAGGGTATCGTGACAGCCGGAAATAGGGGAATGACGGCCTTCCTCCTTTTGCTTCTGGTCGTTCAGATTGCTGCGGGCGGCTTTGTTGCCGGCATCCAGGCCGGCTGGGGCTACAACACCTGGCCGCTGATGGAAGGCAAGTTCATTCCCGACGGTCTCTATAGCTACGATCCCGCCTGGCGCAGCCACTTCGAACATGGGCTGACGGCCCAGTTCAACCACCGCATGATCGCCTACATCATCACCATCGTCGCCGCCGCCATGCTGTTCGTCCAGGCACGCGGGAATGGACTTGGGGGCGTGCACCGCTGGCTGGTGATCATTATGGTCCTGGTCGTCGCCCAGGTCGGTCTTGGCATTGCTACGCTTCTTTCGATGATCAACATCGATCTGGCTGTCGCCCATCAGGGGCTGGCCTTTGTTCTTGCGTCCGCCATCGCCGCCTACCTTGCGGATATGACCAAAACCCACGCCCTCGGCGCGGTAAAATAATACCGCATCCGTAAGCCTTTGAAATACAACGGCTTTATTTAGGGTGTTGACCGAGGGCGGAATCTCGCCTATTCACCGCGCCGAACTGGCCGGTTCCCCGTGGACCGGCTGCTGATTTTCAGGGATTTCGATATGAGCACGTACTCGGCAAAACCGAGCGAGATCGAGAAGAAGTGGATCCTCATCGACGCCGAAGGGCTGGTCGTGGGTCGCCTCGCTTCTATCATCGCTTCGCGCCTGCGCGGCAAGCACAAGCCGACCTTTACCCCGCACATGGACATGGGTGACAACATCATCGTCATCAATGCCGACAAGGTGAAGCTGACCGGTCGCAAGCTCGACCAGCACCGCTTCTACTGGCACACCGGCTACGCCGGCGGCATCAAGGATCGCACCGCACGTGAGCTGCTGGAAGGCCGCTTCCCGGGTCGCGTCCTTGAAAACGCCGTCCGCCGCATGATGCCGGGTGGCCCGCTGACCCGCGCCCAGCTCAAGAACCTGCGTGTTTACGCCGGCGCCGAGCATCCCCATGAAGCGCAGAACCCGTCGAAGCTCGACGTGGCTGCGATGAACTCCAAGAACGTGCGGGTGAAGTAAAATGGCCGAAACCATCAACTCCCTCGAAGACCTCGGCACCTCGGCAGCAGCTCCCGCCGCCAACACGGCTCCGGTCCACACCCAGAAGCTCGACAGCCTCGGCCGCGCCTATGCCACCGGCAAGCGCAAGAACGCGGTTGCTCGCGTCTGGATCAAGCCGGGCAAGGGCACGCTGACCATCAACGGCCGCGAGTTCGCCAAGTACTTCGCTCGTCCGGTTCTGCAGCTCATCGTCAAGCAGCCGATCGTCGCCACCGAGCGTCTCGACCAGTATGACGTCAACGTCACCGTGGCCGGTGGTGGTCTGTCCGGTCAGGCCGGTGCCGTTCGTCACGGCATCTCGAAGGCTCTCACCTATTTCGAGCCGGCCCTGCGCCCGACCCTCAAGAAGGGTGGCTTCCTGACCCGCGACAGCCGCGTTGTCGAGCGTAAGAAGTACGGTAAGGCCAAGGCTCGCCGCTCCTTCCAGTTCTCCAAGCGCTAATCGCTGGAACGATCCAATTTTGCGAAGGGCCGGGAAACCGGCCCTTTTCTTTTTGTCGCTGCATCTGACGCAGCACTAGGCCCCGCCACCGCCGTTGCATCAAGGGCAGGGAAGAATATTCCGCGCTGATCTAGCTTTGGTCGTCGCAAGCTTCCATATGGGTGCCAGTTTGCTAGACCCGCTCCATGCCCAGCCTTGTCACCCGCTTCCATCTGCTGATTTTTGGCGTCACCCTTGCCATGGCTGGTGTCGCCATCGTGAACGTTCCCCACAGCTTTGGCTTTCCCATGCATTGGCAGGGCAGCACGGCGGACTGGATCTGGCCGCGTAACCTCGCGGTGTCCATCGCCCCACTGGCCCAACTGGTGTCGATGCTGGCCTTCTTCTGTCTCGGCCGCAGCCTCACCAGCAATCACATGGCGAAGGTTCGGCACATCCTCGATTCGGCCCTTACGCTCCTGCTCGCCGTCGCCGCAGGCTGCCAGCTTGGCCTGCTGTTTCTCGGGATCGGATCGGACCTTGATCTGGTGCGCGGCACCGCAGCTTTCTTGGCCGCGACCTTGCTTGTGCTGGCTGTGGTGGTCTTTGAAGCGGAGCGCCACACCTATGCGGGCATCCGCATGCCCTGGCCCATTGCATCCGACCGCTCATGGCGCCTCGTCCATCGCGCGACCGGGTTGGCAATCGGCGCAGTCGCCATTGGTTTGGCAGCTCTGGCTTGGCTTGATCCGGGACCCGGCCCACTCATGGTCACCATGACGGTGAGTCTCCTCGCGCTTCCGGCCTTCGCCGGGCTGGTGACGGTCCTTACGCGCCGCCTCTGAACAGGAATTTCATTTCCAGCGCCTCTTTGCGATGGATTTACCTTCCACCGCCGGAGGAAACGGAACGCAATGCGCTGCATTTGATTGCGGTGAGGCGTATGGTCTGGGCAATTGTGAGGCGTCGTGCCCAAGTCGTGTGCACCCCTCCGTTCCGAAAGGTTCTTTCATGCCCACTTCCGTTTCGGCCGGTGCATCCCGCGCGCCCAAGCCGCTTTACCTCAACTTCGGCTTCCAGGTCCTGGTGGCCATGGTCATCGGCCTTATCCTGGGCTTCATCGCCCGCAATATGGGTCCCGACGCCAGCGGCGCGGCCAACTGGCTGACCCAGACGCTGTCGACCGTCGGCTCGTCCTTCGTCTCGCTGCTGCGCGCTCTGGTGCCGGTTCTGGTCTTTACCGCCATCGTCGCGTCCATCGCCAACCTTCGCGAACTGCAGAACGCCGCCAAGCTGGTCTGGCAGACGCTTCTCTGGTTCGCCATCACCGCGCTGATCGCCGTGGTCATCGGTATTGCCCTGGGCCTCATCATCCAGCCCGGCCTCAACACCGAAGTCGCCGCTGAAGCCGCCCGCGCTCCGTCTTCCACCGGCAACTGGCTCGACTTCCTCAAGGGCCTGATCCCAGCCAACATTCTGGGTCTTACCGCCTCGACCCGTGTCACCGACGGCGGCGCAACCACCAGCCTTAGCTTCAACGTGTTGCAGATCCTCGTGATCTCCATCGTTGTGGGTATCGCCGCCCTGCGCGTCGGTCCGGCTGCTGACCCGTTCATCGCCTTCACCCGCTCCTTCCTCAAAGTGATCCACAAGATCCTCTGGTGGGTGATCCGCCTGACCCCGATCGGCACGATCGGCCTCTTGGGCAATGCCGTGGCCGTCTATGGTTGGGATGCGCTGGCCCAGCTTGGCTGGTACGCCGCGGCCATCTATATCGGCCTCGCCCTGGTGCTCTTTGTGGTCTATCCGGTCCTGCTGCAGGCCAACGGCCTCAACTCGATCCGCTACTTCCAGAGTGCCTGGCCGGCCATTCAGCTCGCCTTCGTGTCGCGTTCCTCCATCGGCACCCTTCCGGTCACCGAACGCATCACCGAGAAGAACCTCGGCGTGCCGCGTGAATATGCGTCCTTCGCCGTGCCGCTCGGCGCGACCACCAAGATGGACGGCTGTGCCTCGATCTATCCGGCGATTTCGGCCATCTTTGTCGCCCAGTTCTTCGGCATCAGCCTCGGCATCGAGCACTATCTGCTGATCGCCTTCGTGGCCGTCATCGGTTCGGCCGCGACCGCTGGCCTCACCGGCGCGACTGTTATGCTGACCCTCACCCTTTCCACCCTGGGTCTGCCGCTCGAAGGCGTCGGCCTGCTTCTGGCCATTGACCCGATCCTCGACATGGGCCGCACCGCCGTCAACGTCGCCGGCCAGGCTCTGGTCCCGACCATCGTCGCCAAGCGCCAGGGCATTCTCGATCAGGCCACCTACGACCGCGGCGAAAGCATCGAAGCCCTCGACGCCGACGCTGACGCTGTCCCGGCGCAGTAAGCCCGCCATATACGGACAAATGAAAAGGGGAGGCACCAGCCTCCCCTTTTTCTTAGCCGCTCTCGTGTGGATATTGCGGCCACCCTACCACCGCTCGTCACCCTCGGGCTTGACCCGAGGGCGTTTCACTTTGAGATGTCGGGGACCAGCGCAACGCCGAGCAGGGACCTACTTCCAGCTCACCACCAGCTTTTCAAGCCCATGGAAGTGGTACACATTGCCATAGCGCGGTGGTTCGGCGATCCGCAGCTTTGGCAGGCGCTCAAACAGCACCTTCATTGCTTCCTGCAATTCGATCCGCGCCAGTGGCGCCCCGATGCAGAAGTGGATGCCGGCGCCGAAGCTGACATTGGCCCCATCCGTGCGGAACGGGTCGAATGTATCCGCATTGGCAAAGCGCGCCGGGTCCCGGTTCGCTGCGCCCAGCATCAGCCCCACCACATCGCCCTTGCGCAGCCTGATGCCTTCGAGTTCCGTATCGTCGTGCAGCGTGTAGCGGGTGAACAGATGGAGCGGCGCGTCGAAGCGCAGGCATTCTTCCACCGTCTTTTCGGCCTGCTCCGGCGTCGCGAACAGGCTCTGTGGATCGAGCCCGCTTTCAAGGATCGACTTCACGCCATTGCCCGTCGTGTGCACGGTGGCCTCGTGTCCGGCGTTGAGCAGCAGGATGGCTGTGGAAAGCACCTCATCCTCGATCAGCACATCGCCGTCGCGGTCTGCCGTCAGCATGTGGCTCAATAGATCTTCCTTCGGCGCCTTGCGCCGCTCGGCAATCACGCCCCGCAGATACGCGGTGAACTCGGCAGCCGCATGGTTGGCGTCGAGCTCGGTCTCGTGCGTCACCCCATACATATACATGGTCACCATGCGGTTGGACCATTCCAGCAGCTTGGGCGCCATCTCGGCGGGCAGCCCAATCATTTCCGCAATGATGATCGCCGGGATCGGGGCTGCGAACGCCTTGATCAGATCAACGGAATCATTTTCTTCGAAACCATCGATAAGCTCATGCGCCAGCTGACGAATCCGAGGCCGCAACTGCTCCACCTGCCGCGAAACAAAGGCCCGGTTGACCAGCGTGCGCAGTCGCGTATGGGCCGGCGCCTCAAGGTTGAGGAGCGAATATTTCTCGGTGAGATCGAAGTCCGCGGTATGCGGCTTGGGCTCGGGGAGACCGATCTCCTCCCGCGTCGCCACATGCAAGATGTCCCGACCGAACCGCTTGTCGCGCAAAAGCAGGCTCACCGTCTTGAAGTCGGCAAAGCACCAGTGACCGTATTCTTCCCAGAAGAATGCCGGGTGGCTGGCATGTTGCTGCGCGTAGAAGGGGTAGGGGTTCTGGTAGAAGGCCGGGTCCTGCGGCTGGGCGCTGGCGCGTAGGTGCTGCGGGACGTCGGTGATCGGCTTGACTTGAAGGATGGAGGCCATGGATGGGTCTTCTTGATCGTCTGGTCAAACTCTAGGGCCTCGCGCTTCGCCTGCCTATGCCCTTCGCCTTGCTCCTGCCGAAAAATCGGTTAGGGAAGGGGGCAGAATATCCGAGGAGCACGCCCCGTGAGCGACCTGACCGTATCCGCCGCCATCGATGCCATCTACGCGTCGATCAAGAATGACAATGAGGACCTCGATACCCATATCGCTGCCCTCAAGGCGGCGATGGCCCGGGAAGGCCTCAAGGAAGCAACCTTCGAGACGGCCAAGCTGGCTCAGGGCAACCGCCAGGGCCGCAAGCTCATGCAGGCCTATTTCCGCAAGAAGGGTGTAGCCATCGCGTTTACGTGACGGCTCGCTTAACCCTTTGGGAGCGGCAAAGCGGCCCGGCTATTGAAGCTGGCCACATTGCGGCCTATCTGTGCCTTTACCGCCCATTAAGGCGGCGTCGCCTGCAATCGGCCAGTCGCGCTGATTCGATATTCCGACATGTCCTGCCGCTGGCCAGTGGGTTCGGCAGGGTCATGGTTCAAACCAAGCAAGTGCATCATCCGGCTCGCGACGCGGATGGTTGCCAAGGGGCTCTTCTATGCGGGATCCGCACGATCTTTACATGAACACGCTCGTTCCCATGGTGGTCGAGCAGTCGAACCGCGGCGAACGCGCCTTCGACATCTATTCGCGCCTTCTGCGCGAGCGCATCATTTTCGTCACCGGTGTGGTCGAGGACAATATGGCTTCGCTCATCGTGGCGCAGCTTCTGTTCCTCGAATCGGAAAACCCGAAAAAGGAAATCGCGCTCTATATCAACTCCCCCGGTGGCGTGGTGACGGCTGGTCTGTCCATCTACGACACCATGCAGTTCATCCGCCCGGCTGTCGCCACCATGGTGATGGGCCAGGCCGCGTCCATGGGCTCGCTGCTGCTTGCTGCCGGTGAAGCCGGCATGCGCAGCTCGCTGCCCAATTCCCGCGTCATGGTGCACCAGCCGTCCGGCGGCTTCCAGGGTCAGGTCACCGATATCCTGATCCACGCCAAGGAAGTTGAAGGCCTCAAGCGCCGCCTGAACCAGATCTACGAAAAGCACACCGGCCGGACCTATGAGGAAATCGAGAACGCCCTCGAGCGTGACCGCTTCCTCTCCCCCGAAGAAGCCAAGGCCTTCGGCCTTATCGACACCGTGATGGAAAAGCGCGTGGTTCCGGAGGCATCCGTCTGACCCGCTGCGCATTAATCACAATGCTGGTGCGCCGTGGACTGTGATCCAAGCGCAATTGCACCCAGCCGGAACGGCCTTTAAGGTCGTTTCGGCTTAGACTTTCTTTATGTGTTGAGCGTTACGGTTTTCGCTAACGCTTGAATTTGGGGGCCGTTGGTCCCCGGGAGTGACTGGATGTCCAAAGAGACAACGAACGGCGAAACCTCCAAGAACACGCTGTACTGCTCGTTCTGCGGCAAGTCGCAGCATGAAGTGCGCAAGCTCATCGCCGGTCCCACCGTATTCATCTGCGATGAATGCGTTGAGCTGTGCATGGACATCATCCGCGAAGAGAACAAGACCTCCATGGTCAAGTCCTCGGACGGCGTGCCCACCCCGGCAGAAATCTGCAAGGTGCTGGACGATTACGTGATCGGCCAGTTCCGGGCCAAGCGCGTTCTCTCCGTGGCCGTGCACAACCACTACAAGCGCCTGCACCACGCGTCCAAGAACCAGGATGTGGAACTCTCCAAGTCCAATATCCTGCTGATCGGACCGACCGGTTCGGGCAAGACCCTGCTCGCCCAGACCATGGCGCGCATCATCGACGTGCCCTTCACCATGGCCGACGCCACCACGCTGACCGAAGCCGGCTACGTGGGCGAAGACGTCGAGAACATCATTCTCAAGCTTCTGCAGGCCGCCGACTACAACGTCGAGAAGGCCCAGCGCGGCATCGTCTATATCGACGAAGTCGACAAGATTTCGCGCAAGTCGGACAACCCCTCGATCACCCGCGACGTGTCGGGCGAGGGCGTGCAGCAGGCCCTGCTCAAGATCATGGAAGGCACCGTTGCCTCCGTGCCCCCGCAGGGTGGCCGCAAGCACCCGCAGCAGGAATTCCTGCAGGTGGATACGACCAATATCCTCTTCATCTGCGGCGGCGCTTTTGCGGGTCTGGAAAAGATCATTTCCGCCCGCGGCGAAGGCTCGGGCATTGGCTTCTCGGCCACCGTCAAGGATCCCAACGACCGGCGCGTCGGCCAGATCCTTGCCGATGTCGAGCCCGAAGATCTGGTCCGCTTCGGTCTGATCCCGGAATTCATCGGCCGTCTGCCGGTCCTCGCGACCCTTGAAGATCTCGACATTCCGGCCCTGATCGAAATCCTGACCGCGCCCAAGAATGCTCTCGTGCGTCAGTACCAGCGCCTCTTCCAGATGGAAGAAGTCGAACTGACCTTCCACGAGGATGCTCTCAAGGCGATTGCCGAAAAGGCCATCGAGCGCAAGACGGGCGCCCGCGGTCTGCGGTCCATCATGGAAGCCATCCTGCTCGACACCATGTACGATCTGCCGTCGCTTGAAGGCGTCGAAGAAGTCGTGATCAGCGAGGATGTGGTGAAGGGCAAGGACGTCCGTCCGCTCTACATATATTCCAAGAAGGAAGAAGCAACCGCTTCTGCCTGATCGGGACCTCGACACAAATCAAACTGCGCCGTCGGCCTCTGGGCTGGCGGCGCAGTCATTTCAGCCGGCCAGGCTCCTGCATAGGCCCGTCGACGGTGCCCATGGTCCAAGCCTGCATCCAGGGCACACAAGTGTTTCTATCCATTCGCACATATCTCCTGTGCGTATGCTGCCCAACGGTCACAAATCCGCTAACCCTCACTTGCGGCAGGGGGCCTCGACCCTATTTATTAACCTGAATCGCCCAGCCTTAATTGGTCAGGGCAGTCGCAATGGGCGCGCTTTCTTCCTCCCTCCGGCGCGCCCCGGAAAGGAAAACTGATGTCGGACGTCAATCCAACCGGCGAAACCAGCCGGGACCGGGTTTACCCGGTTCTCCCCCTTCGCGACATCGTCGTCTTCCCGGGCATGATCGTGCCGCTCTTCGTCGGCCGCGAAAAATCCGTGAAGGCGCTTGAAGAAGTCATGCGCGACGACAAGCACATCCTTGTCGTGACCCAGAAAAATGCCCAGGACGATGATCCGGCGCCCGACCAGATCTATCCCACCGGCACCATTGCCACCGTCCTGCAGCTGCTCAAGCTTCCCGACGGCACCGTGAAAGTATTGGTCGAGGGCCTCAATCGCGCGACCATCGACAATTACCTGCAGACCGAGGAATACTTCGAGGCTGAGGCGTCGATCCTGCCCGAGCCGGCCGAAGACGCCACCGAGATCGAAGCCCTGGCTCGTTCGGCCCAGGCCGAGTTTGATAACTACGTCAAACTCAACAAGAAGATTTCGGCCGAGGTGGTCGCTGCGGTCGGCCAGATCGAGCAGGCCTCCAAGCTCGCCGACACCATTGCCAGCCACCTCGTGATCAAGATCCCCGAGAAGGAAGACCTGCTCGAAACGGTGTCCGTCATCGAGCGTCTTCAGAAGGTCATCGGCCTCATGGAAGGCGAGATCGGCGTCCTGCAGGTGGAAAAGCGCATCCGCTCGCGCGTCAAACGCCAGATGGAAAAGACCCAGCGCGAGTACTACCTCAACGAGCAGATGAAGGCGATCCAGCGCGAGCTGGGCGATGGCGAAGACGGCGCCAATGAGATCACCGAACTGGAAGAGCGCGTCGCCAAGACCAAGCTTTCCAAGGAAGCGCGCGCCAAGGCCGACGCCGAGATCAAGAAGCTCAAGGGCATGAGCCCGATGTCGGCCGAAGCGACCGTGGTCCGTAACTACCTTGATACGCTTCTGGGCCTGCCATGGGGCAAGAAGTCCAAGGTCAAGCGCGACCTGGCTCTGGCTGAAAAGGTGCTCGACGCGGATCACTACGGCCTCGAAAAGGTCAAGGAACGCATCCTTGAATACCTGGCAGTGCAGGCTCGCACCGGCACGCTCAAGGGCCCGATCCTCTGCCTCGTTGGTCCTCCGGGCGTCGGCAAGACCTCGCTTGGCAAGTCCATTGCCAAGGCGACCGGTCGCGAATTCGTGCGCATGGCCCTCGGTGGCGTGCGCGACGAAGCCGAGATCCGTGGCCATCGCCGCACCTATATCGGCTCCATGCCCGGCAAGATCATTCAGTCGCTCAAGAAGGTGGGCAAGAACAACCCGCTCTTCCTGCTCGACGAGATCGACAAGATGGGCCAGGACTTCCGCGGCGATCCGTCCTCGGCGCTGCTCGAAGTGCTCGATCCGGAACAGAACAACTCGTTCAGCGATCACTACCTGGAAGTCGATTTCGACCTCTCGGATGTGATGTTCGTGACGACCTCGAACACGCTCAACATTCCGGGTCCGCTTATGGACCGCATGGAGATCATCCGCCTTTCGGGCTACACCGAAGAGGAAAAGCACGCCATCGCCAAGCAGCACCTCATCCCCGAGGCGGCCAAGGAAAACGGCGTCGCCCATGGCGAATTCGTGCTCTCCGACGAGATGCTGATGAAGCTCATTCGCGGCTATACCCGTGAAGCTGGCGTCCGCAATCTCAAGCGCGAGATCTCCAAGCTGATGCGCAAGGCGGTCACCGAGATCGTCCGCACCAAGGTCAAGTCGATCACCATCGACGACGCCAAGCTGGCTGAGTATCTCGGCCCGCAGGTGTTCAAGCATGGCGAGATCGAAGCCGAAGCCCAGGTGGGTCTGGTGACCGGTCTGGCCTGGACTTCGGTTGGTGGCGAACTGCTGACCATCGAAGGCGTGATGACGCCAGGCAAGGGCCGCATGTCGGTCACCGGCAACATCAAGGAAGTGATGAAGGAATCGCTGACCGCGGCGACCGCCTATGTGCGCTCGCGCTCCATCGATTTCGGCATCAAGCCGCCGATGTTCGACACCCGTGATATCCACGTCCACCTGCCCGAAGGCGCCACCCCCAAGGATGGTCCCTCGGCTGGTATCGGGCTCGCCACGGCTATCGTCTCTGTCATGACCGGGATTCCGGTCCGCAATGATGTCGCCATGACCGGCGAGATCACGCTGCGGGGCAGGGTACTCCCCATTGGTGGCCTCAAGGAGAAGCTCCTTGCGGCGCTGCGCGGCGGCATCAAGACGGTTCTGATCCCCGAGGAGAACGTTCGTGATCTCCAGGAGATTCCTGATATCGTCAAGGAAGGCATGGAGATCGTTCCCGTTTCCCGCATGGACCAGGTGATCGAGCGCGCTCTGGTGCGCAAGCCCGAACCCATCGAATGGGATTTCGACGCCCAGCCTGCCGTCCCCGCCAAGGTGGACCCGGCAGACGACACGGCAGCGAATATCACGCACTAAGGCAGGTATCCTGCAATTCCAACGGCGGCCGAAAGGCCGCCGTTTTTGTTTGCACCAACGCAAGGCACCGCACCCAACGGCGATCAGCATATTTAGCCTTGACGCTAATTAGCAAAATATCTAATTAGCGATTCAACGAAGGAATACCGATTGGCGATCAACACCGTTTTCGAGGCTCTGTCCCATCCTGTCCGGCGCAAAGTTCTGGGCCTGCTCAAGCAAGGCCCGAAAAGCGCCGGTGAATTGGCGGAGCATTTCGACATCAGCCGCCCGACGCTCTCGGTCCACTTCAACAAGCTCAAGGAGGCTGAGCTCGTCGTCGTCGAACGGCAGGGAACCAGTCTCATCTATCATCTGAATACCAGCGTCCTCGAAGAGGCCCTCGCTGGCCTGCTGGACCTTACGGAGCGTAAAAATGACTGACCGCCCCCTTCTGAACCCGCTCAATCGTGTTCTCGGTCTGGCTCTGGCCGCTGCTACGCTGGCGTCGTTCTTTTTCGTCCCGCTCGACGCAATTCTGCCTATCCACTGGGGCCCGGATGGTCAGCCTGACAATTTCGCACCGGCGCCCATAGCTTTGCTCATTCCCTTTGCCATGGCTGCCTTTGTGGTCGGGCTTCTCGCCGTTCTCCGTCCGGCCGGATTGCGCAAGGATTTTGAAGCGGGACGCCATGTGATCGAGGCGACCATCACCTTCATCATGGTTCTCGCCTTGATCATTCTGGCCGCAACGATTGCGCTCGGCCTCGGTCACACCGTGGACATGCCGCGCCTTGTGGCCGTGCTGGTTGGCGCGATGTTGCTGGTGGTCGGCAACTACCTGCCAAAAACCCAGCCCAATTGGGTCGCGGGCGTCCGCCTGCCATGGACCCTGCGCGACGCGAACAACTGGCGCGTGACCCATCGCTGGACCGGGCTGCTGATGATGCTCGGTGGCGTCGTGGCCGTCCTGGCGGCCATCCTCAACCCGCCGGCCATGGTGCTCTTCGTCCTGGTCCTTCTTAGCGCCATCCTTCCGGCGCTGGCAGGCCTGGCGATCAGCTACGCAATCGCCCGCAAGTCTGCTTGAAGAAAAAGGGCGCCATCGGCGCCCTTATTGCTGCGGGTTGGCCCTCAGCGGTGCCCGGGCAATGAAAAGATGCTTCGCCTCGATGCCCGGCGGTACATACTTGCCCCGGTGCAGCCAGAACTGCTCACCCGCAACTTCGCGCGTGATCTGGGCGATCGCGTGGATCTGGGCCACGTCAGTGCTGGTGGTTTCCACCCACATGAAGCCATGCCCGGTTTCTGCGCTGCGGGTGAAACGCACGCCGATCCCCTGGTCGAGGCCAAGCCCCATCTCCGGTACCTGCCTGCGGAGCCGGGCGATCAGGTCTGGTGCCAGCGTATCGGGCACGCACACTTCCATATTGCGCACCCTGGCCTTGGCGCCTTTGAAGAAGCGGCCAACCACGGCCTTTGCCGGGATCCCCGTCCAGGGCGCAAGAATGCGTTCGGAAAGCCCGGCGACACGCGCCTTGCCGCGCAGGTTGAAGCTCAAAATACGCTTCTGCATCCCGTAGGGCGACCCGCGCATCGGCGCAAAGGGCCGGGCATCGCTGGCTTCCACCCCGTCCACCGGATTGATCTTGTATACCAGCAGCTCCGCGCGCTTGGGATACCAGTGGATCATGGTCGCGTAATTGTCGCGATAGCCGCCCCCGGCATAGTACTCCAGCCGCGTGTCCGGCTCCCAGGCAAAGACGTTGCCGAGGTAATAGCTCGGCCGACAGCGGAACGTGACCTCGGTGACGACAATCGTACCCGTCTTGAGGCGCAATTGGTCCCACAGCGCGTCATCCCGCTGGCTGTCGCGCTCCGTGCCGGTTTCGTCCACATAGCGGATGGCTTCGATCAGGTCATAGATCGAGATATGGTGCGAGGAACTGCCGTGCACCTCCGCAAAGAAACAGGCGCCGGCCGAGATATCGATGAATTCGGGAAGCGTTTCGAGCGTCATGTTCTGGCGGCTGAGATATGCCAGCATCTCGCGGATCGAGGTGCCCGCCTTGACCGTCAGCCGCCCATTCTCGAACTGGACGACGCCGGCATAACGCTCCACAACCAGCTGATCGACACCGGGCCGGTCATTGAACCACAGCGAATAGCCCCGTCCCACGGTGTGAAACCGCCGCCCTGACGCCGCAGTCGCGCTGATGGCGGGCAGGGTGCTTCCATCGACAATGGCGGGTTCTGGATCGAAGAACTCTGCCAATGCGCGGTTCGTCTCGACCCCGGTCAGCGCGCGCACCTTGCGGCTGTCCACCGTCACGTCATGCGCGAAAAACCACAGGGTCGAGGGAATGGCCTTTCCGGCAAGATCGGCAATCCAGTTGGGCGCAAAGAACATCGGCCGCTTGGCCAGCCCGGCGGCATGGCGGAAATAGTCGTCCGAGCTCACATCCAGATCGCCCAGATTGACCACCGTGTTGACCACGCCCTTGTGGATCAGCGCATTGAGCTGGTCGGCAAGGTCCGCCACATGGATAAGGTTGATGGTCCGGCCCTTGAGCCCGAACGGCGCAAAGCGCATCGCCTGCACGATGCCGCTCGACCATTGCATGTGCGGGCCCATGACCACCGTCGGGCGCACGATCAAATAGTCGATGCCCTTTTGCCGGCAGACGCGCTTGACCTCGTCCTCTTCTTCGAGCTTGAGGCGTGTGTAGAAGTCGAGCTCGCCATTGTCCTTGAGCTCGGCATCCTCGCTCTGGATCGGATGCGCCTTGGGGTCCAGCGCCGCATAAACGACCTGGCTGCTGAAATAGACAAAGAGCCGGCACTGTCCCGGCTCGATCAGCGACAGCAGGCGATTGGTCACCGCCTTGTTGGCATCAATGAATTTCTGGCCCTTGTCGCGCGTGTTGAGCGCGGCGTGCACCACGACATCCGCGCTGGCCACGGCTCCGGCCAGCCCCGGTCCATCGTCGAATCGCGCCACGGAAATGGCGGCTTGCGGCTTATGGTCTGGCGGGTTTCGATAGACCGCGATGACGTCTGCATCTTTTGAAAACGTCGTCAGCAGTTGACGGCCAATGCCCCCGCTGGCGCCCACCAGACAAATCTTCACGCTGCGTCCCCCTGCAAAAGTGGATGCGCGGCCCCCCACGCAAGTCTTCAGATGGCGGCAGTGAAGCGGCGTTGGCCTGCCTTGGCGCCGTCAATAGTTGCTTCGATGATATTGGCGGCCGTGGCAAGTCCTGATTCTTCTGCAAGTGCTTTGCCGATGGCTTCTGCATTGGCAGCCATTGCCGTGTTGGTCGTCAGCTCTCGCAGAGCATTGGCCAGCTTCTCGGGCGTCAGGGTGCGAAGACGGGCCGGGTTGGGGCCGCAGCCAAGGGCACGCACGCGGCGGCCCCAATAGCGTTGGTCATAGGCTTGGGCCACCACAAAGGTCGGCTTGCCGGCCCGCAGGCCCGCCGCCGTCGTCCCCGCGCCGCCGTGATGCACCACGGCCGAGACCAGCGGAAACAGCTTGTCATGCGGCGCGTCTGAAATCGCAAAGACGGTGTCGGGCAGCTCATCCACCTTGATCCCGCCCCAGCCGCGCGAAACGATGGCGCGGCCGCCCCACATTTCCAGCGCCGATTTCAGCAGCTGCGTATTCTGCTCGGCGCCGAACGGCATCGAGCCGAAGCCGATATAGACCGGCTTCGAGCCAGCATCGAGAAAGGCCTGCAATTCGGGAGACGGCTTCCAGTCCGACTCATCCTCGAGGAACCAGTATCCCGTCACCAGCGCCGTCTGCGGCCAGTCGCGCGGGCGCGGCGAGACGATGGACGAGAAATTGTAGAGCGTCGGCAGGTTGTTGCCGCGACTGTCCTTGAAAAGCCCGCCCCGCTTGCGCGGGCCCAGGCCCATCAGCTCCTTGCGCATCCGATCGCGCGGCAGGTCGAAATAGGCCTGCTGCACATTCATCGTGATGTAGCTGAGCTTGTTGAAAGTCGGTCCCAGATCGGGCCATTCATAGGCGCAGACCGGAAATTCCCGCGTGGGATTCAGCGGCTGCATCGCGGTCATGATGACCGGGATGTTCAGCGCCTCGGCAATGTCGATGCCGAAGCTGGTATTGATATAGACCACGATCGCGTCGGCGCCCTGCGCCATCACCCAGGCATTGCGGGTCGCCTTTTCCACCAGCGCCTGGCCTTCCCGCAGGATCTGCGGAAAATGGTGCAGCTTCATCTGGCTCATCGCATTGTCGAAACGCGAATCCTGCAGCCATTCCTGCATCTTGGTGCCCAGATTGTGGAACTCGATCCCGGCGTCGGTGACGATCTGCTCGAAATCGGCATTGGTACCCAGCACCACATCGTGGCCGCGCTTCTTCAGCTCCTTTGCCAGGGCGATGTACGGTCGGACGTCTCCCAGAGTGCCAATCGTGGCAATCGCAACGCGCTTTTTCATACACCTACCTGACGACTATGGAGCGGTGCGAGGTCCGCTTGGGCGTCTAGATGTAACTGCCGCATGGCATTTACAAGGCACCCGCCAGACCCTATGAAGGTTCCGGCCACGCGCGTCCGTGGTACCAGAAGTCATTTCTGAAGGGCAAGAGACATGGCGTCTCCGTTCACTGTTGCATGGTTTGGAGCTGAGCTCGCCGGCAATCCGGTGGCGGCCTTTGGTGCCGCCGCCGCGGCAAACGCCCGATAGCTCTTCCCGATGGCCACGGCGTGGCCGGGAAGAGCCGAATAGATTTGTCACTCCTGCCAGCGGCAGGGGCTTAACCGCTTCAAAACCATAATTCCGCGATAATCTTGGCCTCTGGTTGAGGTCTGCCGCCTGTCCTGGCGCGTCGCGGCCAGCATCGGGTCCCAAGGGGACCAAAGAGGAAATCATGAGCGAAGTCTTCCATCGCATCCGCCGTCTGCCGCCATACGTTTTTGCCCATATCGATCCGATCAAGGCGAAGCTGCGGGCCGAGGGTGTGGACATTATCGACCTGGGCATGGGCAATCCCGACATGCCGACGCCCGACCATATCGTGGCCAAGCTCCAGGAAACGGTGAAGGACGGACGCACCCACCGTTATTCGACCTCGCGTGGCATTCCCGGCCTGCGCAAGGCCCAGGCCAGCTATTACGGCCGCCGCTTCGGCGTGAAGCTCAATCCCGATACCCAGGTCGTGGCGACGCTCGGCTCCAAGGAAGGCTTCGCCAATATGGCCTCGGCCATCACAGCGCCGGGCGACGTGGTTCTGGTGCCCAACCCGACCTATCCGATCCATTCCTTCGGCTTCATCATGTCCGGCGGCGTCGTCCGGTCCATGCCGGCCGATCCCAACGAAGACTTCATGCGCTCGCTGGATCGGGCCGTGCGGCACTCGATCCCCAAGCCGATCGCTCTGGTTCTGAACTACCCGGCCAACCCGACCGCCTATACCGCCGACCTCGATTTCTACACCGAGGTGGTCAAGTACTGTAAGGCGCACGATATCTTCATCCTCTCCGATCTCGCCTATTCGGAGATCTATTTCGATGAAGATCAGCCGCCCCCATCCGTCCTGCAGGTGCCGGGCGCCATCGACATCTCGGTCGAGTTCACCTCGATGTCCAAGACCTATTCCATGCCGGGCTGGCGCGTGGGCTTCGCCGTGGGTAATGAGCGCCTGATCGCGGCTCTCGCCCGTGTCAAATCCTATCTCGACTACGGCGCCTTTACCCCCATTCAGGTCGCTGCCGTCGCCGCACTCAACGGCTCCGACGAAGTCATTGAGGAAGTCCGCAAGGTCTATAAGCACCGCCGTGACGTCATGGTGGAGAGCTTTGGCCGCGCTGGCTGGAACATTCCCGTGCCCAAGGCCACCATGTTTGCCTGGGCACCGATCCCCGATCAGTTCGCTGAAATGGGCTCGCTCGAATTTGCCAAGCTCCTGATCCAGGAGACCGGTGTCGGCGTGGCTCCCGGCGTCGGCTTCGGCGAATATGGCGACCAGTACATTCGCCTCGCTTTCGTTGAAAACGAGCACCGCATCCGCCAGGCCGCGCGCAACATCAAGAAGTTCCTGGGCGGCAAGGCCAGCCAGGGCAATGTCGTGCCGCTGGCCACCGCCAATAAGTAGGCCATCAGCGGAGGCGGATTTCCGCCTCCCGCTCAGGACGGGGTAGCCGCATGGATGCAGGGTTGAGCGCCGCCTTGCAGTGCGGCTATTTCGAAGGGGGCCTCTGCCGCTCCTGCACGCACATAGGCGTGCCCTATGACGCGCAGGTCGCGGCCAAGCTCGATCATGCCCGCAGCCTGCTCGCCGCATGGGGGGACGCGCAATGGCTGCCGCCGGTGCTGAGCAGCCCCCGCGACTTTCGCAACAAGGCCAAAATGGTTGTTGGCGGCACCGCCGCAAACCCTACACTTGGCATCCTCGATGCCCGGCAATACGGCATCGACCTGACCGCTTGCCCCATTCTTGAGCCGGGACTGCGCGACGCCTTCGCCCCGATCACGGCTTTCATCGCCCGCGCGCGCATCACACCTTATGACGTGCCCACCCGGCGCGGCGAACTGAAAAACGTCCTCCTTACCCAGGCGCCGGACGGCCGGCTCATGCTGCGCTTCGTGCTCCGCTCCACGGAGCCGGTCGGGCGCATGCGCAAGCACCTTCCCACCCTCCTGGCTGATCTGCCAGGGCTGGCGGTTGTCACGGCCAATCTACTGCCCGAGCATAAGGCCGTGCTTGAAGGAGCGGAGGAAATCCCGCTCGCCGGGGCCGATACGCTCACCATGCAGATGGGCGACATCCATCTTCACTTGCAACCGGCAAGCTTCTTTCAGACCAACACGGCCATCGCGGCGGCGCTCTACCGGCAGGCCCGCGAATGGGTGGACGAGGTCGGCGCCCACTCGGTTCTCGACCTTTATTGCGGGGTAGGGGGCTTTGCCCTCCATGCCGCCGCGCCGGGCCGCCGTGTGCACGGTATCGAACTCAGCGCAGCGGCCATCGCGTCGGCGCGGCTGAGCGCGTCGCAAGCCCGGCTGTCCGATGTCACTTTTGAGGTCGGGGACGCGACGGCCCTGCCGGCAGGCGAGGCCCCCGACGTGGTGATCGTCAACCCGCCCCGGCGCGGCTTGGGCGACCGGCTCTGCGCTACGCTCGAAGAGTTCGGCGCGCCCACCATTCTCTATTCCAGCTGCAATGCCGTAACGCTCGCCCGCGATCTGGCTCTCTTGCCATCCTATGCGATGCACCGGGCCCGCCTGTTCGACATGTTCCCGCAAACGGACCATTACGAGGTCATGGTCATGTTGACCCGGCGCACCTGAACGGCCGTGCGAATTAACATGACAACTAATATCATCTTTTGTAAGAAGGCGCATTCTCATCCCAAGGTGCGTCAATGTTCACTCGCCTCTCTGTCCTGGCCCTTGCCGTAGCTGTTGCCGGGCCGACCGCTGCCCATGCGCAGGCTTTCCCTGTCACTATCGATCACGCTTTCGGGCAAACGACGATTGCCGAACAGCCCGAGCGCGTCGTCACCTGGGGCTGGGCCTCCCAGGATGCCGTGGTCGCGCTAGGCGTGGTGCCGGTGGGCATTCCCGAATTCACCTATGGCGGCGATGAAAACGGCGCGCTCGCCTGGACCAAGGACGCGGTCGCCGCCTTGGGCGCTGATTTCCCCCAAATCCTTCCCCAGGCCGATGGGGTGCCTTTCGAAGCCATTGCTGCGCTGGAACCCGACGTGGTCATCGCGCCCTATTCCGGCCTCTCGGAAGACGAGTACAACCGTCTCAGCCAGATCGCTCCGGTCGTCGCCTATCCCGAAAATCCCTGAAGCACGTCCTGGCAGGACACCATCCTGATCACCGGCACTGCGCTGGGCAAGGCCGATGCGGCCGAAACCCTGGTTGCCGAGCTTGAACAGTTCATCGACGAGGAGACGGCCAAATATCCGCGCGTCGAGGGGCTGACCTTTGCCGGCATCGCCGAATACCAGGGCAGCATCGCGGTCTACTCGCGCCTTGATCCACGCATGACCTTCCTTGAGGATGCTGGCCTCAAGCTGGCCCCTAGCGTGGATGACCTGGCCGAGGACGAGCAGTTCTACTTTTCCCTGAGCTTCGAGCGGGCCTCCGAGCTGAAGAGCGACATCTACATTTCTTACTTCGATACGCCCGAAGCAGACGCGGCCTTTTTCGCCAATCCCGGCCTCGCGATCACCCCGCAGGTGAAGGCCGGAGCCGTTGCCCATCTCATTGGCCCCGAACTGATCAATTCGATTTCCCCGCCCAGCGCCCTGTCGCTCAAGTGGGGCTACCCCCAATACATCAAGCTGATCGACGAAGCCGCCGCCGCGGCTGGCCGCTAAGCGCATCCGTCACACCTGCCGGCCGCACCCAGGTGCGGCTGGAATCCTTCAATACCGGTAACCTGAAAGTTTCAAATGCTCCGCCAAACTCTTGCCGCACTGGCGCTTTCTCTTCCCTTGACGCTCGCGGCGCACGCCGCTGATACCTTCCCCGTGACTGTCGAGCACGCCTATGGCTCAACCACGATCGAAACCGAGCCCGCCCGTGTCGTCACCTGGGGCTGGGGGACGCAGGATGCCGTGCTCGCCCTGGGCGTCGTGCCGGTTGGCATCCCGTCGATGAATTACGGCGGCGATGACGAGGGCGTTCTCGAATGGACCCGCGAGGCCATCGACGCTGCCGGTGGTGAAATGCCGGTCATTCTGGGTGACGGCGCCGGCGCGCCCAGCTTCGAAGCCATCGCGGCGCTGGATCCCGACGTCATCATCGCCGTTTATTCCGGCCTCACCGAAGAAGAATATAACCGCCTGAGCCAGATCGCCCCCACCGTTGTCTTCCCCGAAACGCGCTGGACCGCCAGCTGGCAGGACGTCACCCGCGTGACCGGCGCCGCTCTTGGCAAGAGCGCGGAGGCTGAGCAGCTGATAGCCGAAACCGAACAGTTCATTGCCGATGAAGTCGCCAAATATCCCCAGATCGCCGGCAAGTCGGTGGTCAATCTCGTTGATAGCGGTGACGGACAGGTTTCCGTTCGTCGCGCCGTCGATCCACGCACCAAGCTTCTTCTGTCCTTCGGTCTGACTGCAACGGAAGAGCCGGAAGGCACCGATGGCTCCGCCTATAACTACAAGCTGAGCTACGAGAACTTCTCGGAAATCCCCGGCGACATCATGGTGGCTTTCCTCGATAGCCCGGAAGCTGCCCAGACCTTCTTCGCCCACCCGGCCATCGCCCGCTCCCCCCAGGTGCAGAAGGGTGCCGTCGTGGTCATCGACAGCACCAGCGCCACCATGGCTGTCGGCGGGGCCGTCACGCCGCTTTCGCTGCGCTGGGCTTTGCCGGAGCTGGTTGAAGGTCTCGGCAAGGCCGCCGCTGCCGCCGACGCCAACTGACAAAGGCTTTGCCCCGCGGCGGGAGCTGCGGGGCAAAACTCCTATTGACGGCTAGGCACTTTCCTATGCAGATGGCGCCACTATGAGTGATATCGCCTCCTTCCGCCAATCCGTCGAATCTTTCATCGCTTCTCGGGGCTGGACGCCGACCCGCTTCGGCCGCACAGTCGCAGGCGATCCACTCTTTGTGTTCGACCTGCGCGATGGCCGCGAACCGCGCACCGAAACCCGTGCGCGCATCCTCAAGACCATGGCTGAATTTGGCGAGGCCGATCGCCAGGCGCCGCTGCGCATTGGTGTGGCCGGGCTCGGCAATGTCGGCGCCACGCTTGTGCGCATCCTGCAAAAGGATGGCGCCGAACTCACCCGAAAACTTGGCCGCCAGTTGGAGGTCGTTGCCGTTGCCGCGCGCTCGCGTTCCCGCGACCGCGGCATTGATATTTCCGGGCTCGAGTGGTTCGACGATCCGGTCGCCCTCGCCAAATGGGAAGGCATCGACCTTTTCGTTGAACTGATCGGCGGGGAAGACGGGCCGGCTTTTGCCGCGGTAAAGGCGGCGCTGGAGATCGGCCGCCCGGTTGTCACGGCCAACAAGGCGCTGCTCGCCAAGCATGGCGTCACCCTTGCCCGCATGGCCGAGGAAGCCGGCGCCCAGCTCGGGTTCGAAGCCGCAGTTGCCGGCGGTATCCCGGTCATTAAGACCTTGCGCGAAGGCCTGGGCTCGGCCCGCATCGCCAAGGTCTTCGGCATCATGAACGGCACCTGCAACTACATCCTCACCCGCATGGGCAATGAAGGCATCTCCTTTGCCGATTGCCTCAAGGATGCACAGGCCCTTGGCTATGCCGAAGCCGACCCGACTTTCGACGTCGAAGGCTTCGATACCGCCCACAAGCTCTCGATCCTCGCCACGCTCTGCTTCGGCTACGAAATCGCGCCCGACCGCATGCGCGTCGAAGGCATTTCCCGCATCACCCAGCACGATATCCAGGTCGCCTCCGATCTCGGCTACAAGATCAAGCTCCTTGGCATTGCCGAGCGGGTCGGCGAAGGCATCGAGCAGCGTGTCCACCCCACCTTCGTGCCCAAGGGCAGCGCCATTGCCGGCGTTGATGGCGTAATGAACGCCGTCGCCCTCGAAACCGACCATGTCCACGAACTGCTGCTGGCCGGCCCAGGCGCCGGTGGCCCGCCCACGGCTTCTTCGGTTCTTTCCGACATTCTCGACATTGCCCGCGGCACCCGCGTGCCGCCTCTGGGCGTGCCCAGCGAAGAGCTCATGCCCTTCAATGAAGCCGAAATGCGACCGCATGCCGGAGGCTTCTACATCCGGCTCAGCGCCAAGGATGTTCCCGGCGCGCTCGCCGCGATCACCTCGCGCATGGGCGAAAAGCTGATCTCCATCGATTCTGTCATCCAGCGGTCCGATCTCAGCGCCAAGGCCGTCACGCCCGATGGTACCGCGGCCCGCACCGTGGTGCTGATTACCCAGCAGACTTTGGAATCATCCGTGCGCGAAGCCCTTGCACAGATCGCGGCGGACGGGTTCATAGTCGGCGAACCGCAGCTGATCCGCATCGAAAAGCTCTGATCCGATCGGCACCGGCAGCGTCATGCCCGGGCGAATGCGCACCTTGAGCGTGCCGCATTCGCAAGGCTGACACGCTGGCTGGCTAAGCGGTTGGGCGCAAAACGCCGCCTGCGGCAGGGAGGACAGATGAAGCTCAGCAAGGTCGAATCGGACAGGAATCCGGCTCATCTCCACCGCACGCTGACCCTTGAAATGGTGCGCGTCACCGAGCGCGCCGCCATTGCCGCGGCTGCCTGGCGCGGAAAGGGCGACGAAAAGGCGGCCGACGAAGCCGCCGTCGCGGCCATGAAGGCCGAGCTGGACCGCGTGTCCATTTCCGGCCGCATCGTCATTGGCGAGGGCGAGCAGTACGAATGCGACGACCTCTATGTCGGCCAGCCGGTCGGCTCGGGGCAGGGGCCCGAGGTCGACATCGCCGTCGATCCGCTGGAGGGCGTCACCCTCTGCGCCAAGAACCAGCCCGATAGCCTCGTTGTCCTCGCCATGGCCGAGCGCGGGGGCCTGCTCAACGTCGCCCGCAACGTTTACATGCACAAGATCGCCATCGGCGCCGGCTATGCCCCCGACACGGTCAATATCGAATGGTCCGCCACCGAGAATGTCCGCGCTCTGGCAAAGGCCAAGGGCGTGCCGATTTCCGAAATCACCGCCATCGTCCTCGACCGGCCCCGCCACGGCGGCCTACTTGAAGAGCTGCGCACCGCCGGCGTTTCGGTGAAACTGCTCAGCGACGGCGACATTGCCGGCGTCATCCATGCGGTCAACACCGAGGATACGGGCGTCGATATCTATCTCGGCTCCGGTGGCGCACCCGAAGGCGTGCTCGCCGCTGCGGCCCTGCGCTGCACGGGTGGCCACATGCAGGGCAAGCTAATCCTCGATACGCCCGACAAGCGGTTGCGCGCCAGGGAAATGGGCATCACCGACCCGAACCGTATCTACGATGTTACCGATCTGGCATCGGGCGATGTGCTCTTTTCCGCCACCGGCATCACCGATGGCTCCTTGGCCGAAGGCGTCCGCCTGCGCCGTAACAGCGTCGAAACCTCCACCGTGGTCATGCGCTCATGGAGCCAGACCACGCGCTGGATTCGCGCTCGACACGCCCGGTAATCTCTCCCTGTCCACTCCGCTGGCACCGCTGGAACGTCCCGCCTGCGGCGCCGTTATGGCGACATGGAGAGAGCGAAATGACGGAACGTCACCTCATAGTCTACCAGCGCGACAATGCCTGGCAGTTTTCCTTCCGCGGCACCATTACCGGCCCCTTCAGCTCCCGCGAAAGCGCGATTGAGGCGGCCATCGAGGAGGCCCGCACCAGCGATGACACCGAAGTCGAAGTGATCGTGCAGGACAACGACCTGACCGAGGAGACCTTCTGGCGCCACGGCCAGGACTAGCGCTGCCAAGCCCCTTTCCAGCCGGCCAAAAATCCCCTAACCCTCGGGCATGCCCGAACCGCAGCGCCACTTTCTCGACGTCACCCAATCGGTCACCGGCCGCGCCTGGGTGGACCGTCTCGATTTTGCCGCCGCGCGCAATGCCACCGCCATCGGGCAACGCACCGGCATTCCCGATATCCTGGCCCGCGTCCTGGCCGGCCGCGGCGTCGGCATCGATGAGGCCGAGACCTATCTCGAACCCACTATCCGCTCGCTCATGCCCGATCCGTCCACGCTGACGGACATGGACGCACTGGCCGAGCGCATTGCCCGCGCCATAGCCGACAATGAAAGCGTCGCGCTTTTTGGCGACTATGACGTCGACGGCGCCTGCGCCACGGCGCTGATGACCCGCTACCTTCGCCATTTCGGCCTCGATCCTCAGGTCCACATTCCGGACCGCATCTTTGAAGGCTATGGCCCCAATATCGCGGCCATGGACAAGCTGGTCGATGCCGGCGCCACGCTCATCATCACGCTCGACTGTGGTACGACCAGCGACGGACCCATTGCCCATGCCCGCAACCGTGGCGCCGATGTGCTGGTCATCGACCACCACCTTTCCGACCACGACTTGCCGCCAGCCAATGCGCTGGTCAACCCGAACCGGCCCGACGACATTTCCGGCCTCGGCTATCTCTGCGCTGGCGGCGTCACCTTCATGGTGCTCGTTGCCGTCAACCGTGTCCTGCGCAATCGCGGCGATACCGGCCTGCCGGACCTCTTGAAGCTGCTCGACCTCGTCGCGCTCGCCACCATTTGCGACGTTGTCCCGCTCGTCGGCCTCAACCGCGCCTTTGTGGTGCGCGGTCTCGAAGTCGCCCGGCGCGGCGAGCGCCCCGGACTGGCCTCGCTGGCTTTGGCCGCCCGCGCCAATGGCCCGCTCAATCCCTATCATCTGGGCTTCCTGATCGGCCCCCGCATCAATGCCGGAGGCCGCATCGGCGACGCGGCACTGGGGACCCGCCTCCTGGCGCTCGACGACGATCACCAGGCCATGGTCATCGCGGCCCAGCTCGATGAGCTCAATGGCGAGCGTCAGCGCATCGAGGTCGAGGCGGTGGAAGAAGCGACCCTCACCGCAGAGGCTGAAATCGGCTCCGGCGAAGGTCCACCCATTCTGGTTCTCGCCTCCGCCAATTGGCATCCGGGCGTCGTCGGCCTCGTCGCCGCGCGCCTGCGCGAGCGCTTCGAGCGCCCGGCCTTCGCCATCGCGCTGCAGGCCGACGGCAGCGGCACGGGCTCGGGCCGTTCCATGCCGGGTGTTGATCTGGGCAGCGCCGTTATCGAAGCCGTCGAATCCGGTCTCATCCCTAAGGGCGGCGGGCATGCCATGGCCGCGGGCGTTTCGCTCCGCGACGGCGACCTCGGTCCCTTCCGCGCCTTCATGGCCGAGCGCCTGACCGACAGCGTCCGCGCCGCCCGCGCTGCCTCCGCCCTCAAGATCGACGCCGCGCTCACCGCCCGCGGCGCCAGCACGGATCTGCTGCATTCCGTCGAGCGGGCAGGGCCCTTTGGCTCCGGCAATCCCTCGCCCGTCTTTGCTTTTCCCGCACATCGCGCCCGGTTCCCGCAGGTCGTGGGCAAGGGCGGCCATATCAGCTTCACCCTTTCCTCCGACGATGGGGCGCGCCTCAAGGCCATTGCCTTCCGCGCCGCCGGAACACCGCTGGGCGACGTGCTCCTGCTCGATGCCGACCGGCCCCTGCATTTTGCCGGCGGCCTGTCGCTGGACCACTATCAGGGCCGCGAACAGGTGCAGTTCCGCGTGCAGGACATCGCCACCCCCGCGCGCTGAAATCGGACCCCTCCTGCTTCCGTTGGCCAAATGGCAGCCGCGCGGGCCTACGGCAAACTGAGCTTGCATATCAATTTACGGCGACTACACTCATCCATACGCATCTGCGCATGGAGGGACCGGTGCGCCGCCGCACCCGTCGCTCTGCACCTGCACAAGTCCGGCCGGCCGGCCTGACACCCGTGTTTGACATCAGTGGACTAGCGGCGAAATGAGCAAGACTGCCGTCGATCGTTCTCCCAGCGGCCCTTCTTTCGGCACCTCCATTGCCTCCTGGGTGGTGGAAAAGATCGGCATGGCGTTGATCGGCAAGCCTCAGCATGGCGCCATCACCGTCATCTTCCCCGATGGGCGCACACGCACCGCGGGAAACGCCGCAACGGGGGAACACCCGGTGCTGCGCCTTAAGAATTTCAGGGTGATTTCGGAGGCCATGCAGCGCGGCACGGTGGGCTTCGCTGCGGCCTATATGAACGGCGATATCGAGGTCGACGATCTCACAGCGCTGTTCCGCTATTTCCTCCAGAACCGTCAGATGTTCGCACGCGCCAATCTCGGCTTCTTCCGCCGCGCTGCATCCGACGTCCACTACCACCTCTCGCGCCGCAATACGCTCGAGGGCTCCAAGAAGAACATCGCCGAGCACTATGACCTCGGCAACGACTTCTACGGGCAGTGGCTCGACCCCTCCATGACCTATTCGTCGGCCGTCTTCACCTCGGGCGACCAGAGCCTCGAGGAAGCGCAGCGAGCCAAGTATCGCCGCGTGGCCGACATGGCCGGCGTCACGGCGGGCTCATCGGTGCTCGAAATCGGTTGCGGTTGGGGCGGCATGGCGGAAACCGTGGCGCGCGACTACAAGGCGCATCTGCGCGGCATCACACTCTCGGCCGAGCAGCTCAAATACGGACTCGAACGGCTTGAGCGCCAGGGCCTGGACGACTTCGCGACGCTGGTCTTTGAAGACTACCGGCACACCCAGGGCCAGTTCGATCACATCGTCTCCATCGAAATGATCGAGGCGGTGGGCGAGGAAAACTGGCCCAGCTACTTCCAGACCATCCATGATCGGCTCAAGCCCGGCGCCACCGCCGCCATTCAGGCCATCACCATCAACGAAGCCGATTTTGAGGGTTACCGCAGCGGCCCCGATTTCATCCAGCGCTACATCTTCCCCGGCGGCATGTTGCTTACCAAGACCGTGATGAAGGAATTCGGCGACCGCTATGGCCTTGTGCTGGAAAACGTCGAAAACTTCCGGCTGAGCTATGCCCGGACCCTCAAGCTCTGGCGCGAGCGCTTCCTCGAACGCTGGCCCGTTATCGCTCCCATGGGCTACGACGAGTATTTCAAACGCAAGTGGGTCTACTATCTCAGCTACTGCGAAGCCGGCTTTGCCGAAGGCTCCATCGACGTCGGCATCTACCAATACAGGCGCCCGGCCTGATCCGCGGCGCTGACTGCAGATCGACGACAATCGGTAACGAAAAAGCCCCGGATCGCTCCGGGGCTTTTCATTCAGTGGTGATGCTCGGGCATCTGTTCCAACTGATCCTTTGTCCACGTCGTCACCGCGTGGACCGCGCCATTCTCGTCGCGCATAAAATCGAGATCGCTGGCCGGAACGGCGACCGGCTTTGCGCCGATGCCAAGAAAACCGCCGACATCGACGATGATCTGGCTGCCCGGCCCGCTGCCATGCATATGCGAAACGTGACCGACCGTGTGGTCATCGGCGCCATAGACTTTGGCGCCATCCAGCATAGCGGGCGTCAGTTCGGCAGGCGAAAGGCGGACATGGTTTGAGTGGTCCATGATCTGTCTCCTTATTTCCGGGATAAGGAGAAAACGGCTCCCGACTCGCTCCGTTCCATCACGAAGTTTTTGCGCCCTTCGGCATCAGCCGGCGCATCAGCACAAAAAACACCGGGTAGGGGAGCCAGCGCACGGTTTTCATCAGCCACACCATGCGCCGTGGAAACGCGATCTCGAACCGGTCGGAACGGGTCAGGCCATCCACGATCCGCCGCGCCCCATCGGCAGTTTCGAGCAGCAGCGGCATGGGAAAGTCATTGCGCGCCGTCAGCTCCGATTTGACAAAGCCCGGCGCAATCATGCGCACCTTGATATTCTCGGGTTCGAGCTCCGTGCGCATGGTCTCGAGCAGATTGATCAGCCCGGCCTTGGTCGACGAATAGGCCGCCGAGCGCGGCAGCCCGAAATATCCTGCCAGCGAGGCGATCACGGCAAAATGCCCGCCGCCCTGCCGGCGCATCTGCGTCAGCACCGGCTCGGCCATCCGAATGACGCCAAGATAGTTGGTGTCGACCAGCCGATGGAATTTCTCGAACCCGTAGTCGCCCACGGCGCTGGGCTGCCAATCAGCCGCCCCGAACACGAAAAGGTCGATCCGCCCCAGGTCATCGAGCACGCGTTGCGTCACCTCGCGCACGGCGTCGAGGTCGGTGACATCCAGACGATACGCCCGGATGGCATCATGCGTCGCGGCCACAGCGTCGAGCTTTTCCTGCCGTCGCCCTGAAATCGCGACAGTCCATCCGCGCTCCGCAAGCAGCGTTGCGACACCCGCGCCGATGCCCGACCCACCCCCGATTATCCAGGCAATCCCAGGCTGCATCCACCGCTCCCACAACTCTACGCACATGCCCCAACAACGTGTCCGGAACCGCGCCAGATCATACCACGCATACCCCCGAGCGGGCTTCATGGAGACACCTGTTCCTGCGCCGACCCGATTTGCCCGCCACCTGAGCCCCCCGGAACAGGCACACTATCATCCCGCCCAAATGCAAAACATCAAACCGCATTCGCCGCGAAGAAGGCAAAACCATATACTCGACTACTTCACTAGACATAGTTGAATATTGCTGGGCGCTGAAACGAGCGCAGCAACCAGCGAGAGGTCGAGATGAGCGATCACACCCGGAAAATACGCCTTGGCGCCTTCATCATGGCGACAGGCCACCATATCGCCGCCTGGCGGCATCCTGCGTCCGAAGCCACGGCCGGCCATAACATCGACCATTACCGTGAGCTGGCGCAGACGGCCGAGCGCGGCCTTTTCGACATGGTATTCGTCGCTGATAGCCCGGCCGGTTGGGACAGCGACCGCGACCCGGAAATCCGCGCCCGCGTCAGTCACTCCGCTCACTTCGAGCCCGTGACCCTGTGGTCGGCGCTGTCGCAGGTCACCGAGCGCATCGGCTTTGTCGCCACCGCCTCGACGACTTACGAGGACCCCTATCTCCTCGCCCGCAAGTTTGCCTCGCTCGACCACGTCAGCAAGGGCCGCGCCGCCTGGAACGTCGTGACCACCGCCGCCGACGTCTCCAAGAACTTTTCCATCCCCGGCCATCCCGCCCACGCCGATCGCTACCAGCGCGCCGAGGAAGTGGTCGATCTCGTGCTCGACCTCTGGGACAGCTACGAAGACGACGCCCTCGTCATCGACAAGGAAAGCGGCATCTTCCTTGACCCGACCAAGGTCCAGAAGGTCGACCACCATGGCCAGTTTTTCGATGTCGCGGGGCCCCTCAACGTCGCCCGCTCGCCACAGGGGCGCCCTGTCGTGGTTCAGGCCGGCGCCTCCGAAGCCGGGCGCAATCTGGCTGCCCGCACCGCCGAGGTGATCTTCACCGCCAACCAGACCCTCGCCGCCGGCCAGGAATTCTATTCAGATATCAAGTCCCGCCTCGGCAAATACGGCCGCCGCCCCGATCAACTGCTGATCATGCCCGGCATCTTCCCGGTTCTGGGCGGCACCGAGGCCGAGGCGCAGGAGAACTACGAGTTCATCCAGTCCCTCATTCACCCCACCATCGCCTGGGCCATCCTCAAGCAGTACTATGTCGGGGTAGATCTCTCCGGCTATTCGCTCGATGACCTTGCCCCGCCGCTGCCGGGCAATACCGAGCTCAACAAGAGCCGCCTCAAGCTCGTGTCCGATCTCGCCAGCACCGGCCTCACCCTGCGCCAGCTCTATCTTTCGCTCGCCACCGCCCGCGGTCACCGCACGGTCGTCGGTACGCCCGAGCAGATTGCCGACGCCATCGAGGACTGGTTCAGCAACGGCGCCGCCGACGGCTTCAACATCATGCCGCCGGTCCTGCCCACGGGCCTCACCGACTTCGTCGATCAGGTCGTGCCGATCCTGCAGAAGCGCGGCCTGTTCCGGACCGAATACGAGGGCGCGACCCTGCGCGAGAACTTGGGCCTGGAGCGCCCGGTCAACCGTTTCGTCGCTCGCGCCAACACCCAGCAGCGGAGTGCATGATGTCTGAATTGAACATTGTCGGCTTTGCCGGTTCATCCTCGCTGCCGTCCCGCACGCGCAGCCTCGTCGAAACCATCGTCGGGCGCACAGCCGATCGGGTGGGGGCCCGCACCACGGTCTATGACCTCGTGGATATCCACCCCTCTCTGGGTGCGACCCTCGACCCGCGCCAGGCCCCTCCCGATCTCCTGGCCCTGATCGAAACTATCACCAACGCCGATGCTCTCGTGGTCGGGTCCCCGGTCTACAAGGGCACCTATACCGGCCTCTTCAAGCACCTCTTCGATCTCATCGATCCCAAGGCGCTCAAGGACAAGCCGGTGGTGCTCACCGCCACCGGCGGCAGCGAGCGTCATGCGCTGGTGGTCGATCACGGCCTGCGGCCGCTCTTTGCCTTCTTCTCGGCCGACATCCTCTCGACCGGCATCTACGCCACCGAGCTCGATTTCACCGACTACCTGCCCTCAAGCGTCAACCTCAAGGCCCGCGTCGAACGCGTGGTCGATGAGTTGAGCTGGCGCCTCGCTGCAACCCGCAATGCCGGCCTTCTGGCGCAAAGCGCCTGAGCCGATCCCCGGAGACATCCAATGACCAATCGCAGACACGTCCTGCAACTCATCGCGGCCGGCGCCGCAGCCCTGGCCCTGCCAACCGCGACCCGCGGGCAGGACACCGCCACCGAGTTTCGCATCGGCTGGCAGAAGGGGGGCGTCTTCGCCCTCGCCAAGAACAGCGGCGCCATTGAAAAGCGCCTTGCCCCGCGCGGTATCACCGTCACCTGGGCTGAATTCACCTCCGGCCCGCCGCTGCTCGAAGCCCTCGGCGCCAATGCCATCGACTTCGGCTCGACCGGCGACGTGCCGCCACTCTTCGCCCAGGCTGCTGGTGGTGACCTCGTCTATGTTGCAGCCAATCCCGGCAGCCTTGATGGCTCGGCCATCCTCGTCAAGCAGGATAGCCCCATCCAGTCCATTGCCGACCTCAAGGGCAAGCGCGTCGCCTTCAAGCGCGGCTCCAGCTCGCACAACTTCATCGTCAAGGCGCTGCGCACTGCCGATCTCGGCCTCGGCGACATCACCCCGCTCGATCTCGGGCCGCCCGACGCTGCGCCTGCCTTCGCCAATAACCAGATCGACGCCTGGGTCATCTGGGACCCTTACTACGCGCTTGCCGCACAGGAGCCGGATACCCGCGTCCTCGCCACCACCGAAGGCATCGTGGATTCCTATAGCTTCTTCCAGGCCAACGGCGCCTATGCCGCCCAGAACCCAACCATCGTTGCCGAAGTTCTCGATGAACTGCGCCTCGTCGGTGAGGCTGCGCAAGGCGACCTGGACGCCACCGCCGAAGCCATTTCTGCATCCAACGGCGTGCCGGTGCCGATCACCCGCATCGCCCTTGGTCGCAAGGGCGCCGACCTTGGCGCCATCGTGCCGCTCAATGACGAAATCATCGCCTACCAGCAGGCGCTGGCCGATGAATTCTACGATCTCAAGATCATCCCTCGCGCGCTGACCGTCAGCGATATCGTCTGGTACCCGCCCGCGCTCTGACCCCGTGACGGGCCGGTCCGCCGGCCCGCTTCCCTGCTCTGAACGGAGGCCGACATGACCCTCGCTGCTGAACTCGGTAAGCCCATCACCCTGCCCAAAGTGCCGCAAAAGCCCCGGCGTCCCGCGGGCACGGCTTTCGTGCCCACCGCGCTTCTGCCATTCCTGCTGCCGCTGGCCATCGTTGTCCTCTGGCAGGCGGCGTCTTCCTTCGGCTGGATCACCAATCGGCTCATGCCGGCGCCCATCCAGGTGGTGCAGGCCTTCTGGGAGCGGCTGCTCAATGGCGAACTGGCGGTCAATATCCACGCCAGCGCCGTCCGCGCCATCTCGGGCCTTCTTGTCGGCGGCTCCATCGGCTTCCTGCTTGGCCTGGCCAACGGCATGTCCCGCCTCAGCCACGCCCTGACCGACACGACGCTGCAAATGCTGCGCACCATCCCCAACCTGGCGCTGATACCGCTCGTTATCCTCTGGTTCGGCATCGGTGAGGAAGCCAAGCTTTTCCTCACCGCACTCGGCGTATTCTTTCCGATCTATCTCAACACCCTGCATGGCGTGCGCAATGTCGATCCGCAACTGATCGAAATGGGCCGCGTCTATGGCATGAGCGGCTGGACCCTGTTCCGCAAGGTCATCTTCCCCGGCGCGCTGCCCTCCATCTTTGTCGGCCTGCGCTTCTCGCTCGGCATCATGTGGCTCACCCTCATCGTTGCCGAAACCATGGCGGCATCGTCGGGCATCGGCCACATGGCCAATTCCGCCCGCGAATTCATGATGACCGATGTCGTCATCCTGGCGCTCATCATCTACGCGCTGCTCGGCAAGCTGGCCGATGTCATCGCCCTGACCCTCGAGCGTCTGACCCTCTCCTGGAACCCTGCCTACCAGAAACCGGTGAAAGGCTGACAGCCATGAACGCACCAATCCGTACACGCACCGCCTGGGGCCGCGAGATCGAGCCCGAATACGAGGTCCGCAGCCCGCGCCAGCGTGCTGAACCGCGCGGTGTCGGCATCAGCATCCGCGGCCTCAACAAGTCCTTTGGCGATGTGCCCGTGCTCCGCGATCTCGATCTCGACGTGCCAGCGGGTCAGTTCCTCGCCATTGTCGGCAAGAGCGGCTGCGGCAAGAGCACATTGCTTCGCCTGCTCGTCGGGCTCGATACCCCCACCTCGGGTGCTATCGAGTTCACCAGTCCCGATGACCAGCCCACAGGCGCCGCCTCTCGCATCGTCTTTCAGGAGCCGCGCCTGCTCCCCTGGGCCAGCGTCATCGACAATGTTGTCGTCGGGCTAGGAGAGGGTGTCCCGAAAGCTCAGGCCCGGCAGCTTGCGGAGGCCGCCCTTGCCGAAGTCCAACTGGCCGAAAAGGCCGGCGAGTGGCCGTCGCGCCTCTCCGGTGGTCAGCGCCAGCGCGCCGCCCTGGCGCGAGCTCTTGTCAGTCAGCCCGGCTTCCTCGCCCTCGATGAACCACTTGGCGCGCTTGATGCGCTCACCCGCATCACCATGCAGAGCCTGATCGAACGCGTCTGGCAGGAACAGGGCTTTACCGCACTCTTCGTCACCCATGACGTGACCGAGGCGGTGGCCCTTGCTGACCGGGTGATTGTTCTCGATGAGGGGCGGATCGCGCTCGACATTTCCATCGACCACAGCCGTCCACGCGAGCGCGGCGCGGCCGATCTGGCCGAAATCGAAGGGCGCCTCCTCAAGGGCATCTTCCGCTAGCGGCCGGGCGCGTCTCTTGTCTATCAGTTCGCTAGACATTATCAGCATCACAACAGGCCCCTCATTTCCGGCCTGTTGTGGAGACGCTGACATGCTGACGAAGCGGGGCAAGTACGGGATCAAGGCGCTTGCTGCCCTGGCCGAGCTTGAGCCCGGCCAGCTGGCTTTCGTCGGCGCCATTGCCGAAGCCAACAATATCCCCAAGAAGTTTCTCGACGCCATTCTGGGCGAGTTGCGCAATGCCGGCTTCGTCCAGAGCCGCAAGGGCAAGGCCGGTGGCTATGCGCTGGCCCGGCCTGCCGAGGACATCATGGTCGGTCACATCGTCCGCGTGCTCGATGGTCCCCTCGCGCCCATCCCCTGCGCCAGCAAGACCCGTTACCAACCCTGCACCGATTGTGACGTGGCCACCTGCAAGGTGCGCCAGCTCATGCTCGAAGTGCGCAATGCCATGGCCGACATTCTCGACCACACCAGCCTCGCCCAGTTGCGCGGCGGCGCCGTCGATGCCCTTATTGAAAATCAGATGACCGCATGATTGCGCGGTGGAGGCCCCTATGACCCGTACCGGCAAGCCATCCGTGACCATTATCGGCGGTGGCGCCAGCGGCGTCCTGCTCGCTGCCCATCTCCTACGCGATCCGAACACCGATATCCGCGTCACGCTCTTGGAACGGCGTGGCCAATACGGGCAGGGGCTTGCCTATTCCGCGAGCCTCCGCGATCACAAGGTCAATGTCCCCGCGCGCGGCATGAGCGCCTTTGCCGATGACCCCGATCATTTCTGGCGCTGGTTGCAGTCCAAGAACTATCCCGCGCCTCAGGGCTCGTGGGTCTTCGTCCCCCGCCGCCTCTACGGCTCCTATCTCGAACACGTGCTGACCGAAGCTGGCCGATCCGCACAGGGCCGCCTTGTTGTTCTGGCCGAGGAGGCTGTTTCCGTTCGCGAAACCGCCAAGGGCGTCGAAACCGTCCTCGACAACGGCACCAGCATCGTCAGCCACACCGTCGCTCTGGCCGTCGGCCACGAGACGCAGCCCTCCCGCGGTCGCGGCATTGCCGTGCGCGTCGGGTCGGACCGTGACACGCCGCTCGACCCGGAAGCCCCCGTCATCATTCTCGGCTCCGGTCTCAGCATGGTCGATGCCTGGCTCTCCCTTGCCGAAACCGACCATCGCGGCCAGATCTTGGTCGTGTCCCGTAACGGATTGCTTCCCAAAGGCCACGAGGATGTGCCCCCGCTCTCCATCGACGCCGCCGATGTGCCCTTCGGCACCAATCTTCCGTATTTCCTGAGCTGGTTCCGCGGCCTCATTGCCGAAACCACGGCACAGGGCGGCAACTGGCGCAGCGTCATCGATGGCCTGCGCCCCTATAACCAGCGCATCTGGCAAAGCTGGACCGAGCGCACCAAGCGTCAGGCCCTGCGCCACCTCAGGCCCTGGTGGAACATCCACCGCCACCGCCTGCCGCCCGAACTGCACGCACGCCTCTCCGCAGCCGTTGCGTCCGGCCAGGTCAAGCTCGTCGCGGCCGAGTTCATGGGCATCGAACGCAACGGCACCGCGGTTCGTGCCACCATCCGCCCACGCGGCACCACCGAGCACAAGACCCTCGACGTCGCCCGCGTTTATGACTGCGGTGGCGTCACCGTGGACGTCAAATCGAGTTCCAATCCGGTCATCCGCGACCTGATCGCGACCGGGGCAGGGCGCCCGGATCCCCTTCATATCGGGCTCGACGTGGACGAAACCTGCGCGGTGATCGACACGTCCGGCAAGACCTCCCGGCATCTCATCGCCGTCGGCCCGCTCACCCGCGGCCGCTTCTTTGAAATCGAAGCCGTCCCGGACATCCGCCGCCAATGCGCCGATATCGCCGCGCGCATCCTCAAGGGCTAGGCGCTCGCCGCCATTTGCCGGAATCACAGTGCCGATGCTACGGACAGGGGAATTTATTGGGTCCCATCAGTCCTATGGCAAACACCTACGCAATCTCGTCTGCCGACATCGCTGCAGAAGAATTCGACGGCGAATTCGTCGTGCTCGACATTGCGCGGGGTCACTATTTCAGCCTCGCCAGCGGCACCGCGCTGATCTGGCAGGGCCTTGTTGAGGGCCATTCGTCGGAAGCCCTCTGTTCGAGGCTCGACGCATCGAGCCCGGTCCGTGCCCAGGTCGACGCCGTCGTCGCATCCTTCCTCGAGCACGGCCTCTTTACCCCCGCCGCCCGTGACGCCGAGACGCCGGTGGACCCCATTGCCGAAGCGCTCGCCGCCCCCGGCCTGGCCTTCGAGGTGGAAGTCTTCAACGACCTCGCGGACCTGCTTGTTTCCGACCCGGTGCATGACGTGGACGAAGAAGCCGGCTGGCCGCACAAGCCCGCCGACTGATGGCCTCCGTCGGCATCAGCGACGATACCGTCGTCCAGTACGCCCAGACCGCCCTCGATCTCGGCGCATCAGTCCCCGGCACCGTCGAACAATTCTGCCTGCCGCGCCTCGCCCTGACGGCCACCATTGCCACGCCCGGCTACGCCGCCCTCTGCCGCCGCGCCCTGGTCGATGACCCCGCCTATGCCGGCGCAGAGATGCAGATCAGCGTCGCCGTCATCGACCACGCAACCACCCCGTCTTTTCCGCAGGCCCACTGGAGTGCCCCCACCTTCGGCCTCGGCGCGTTCGTTCAGAAACTCGAAGCCAATGGCCTCGATGGCTCCTTCGATTCCGCCCACACCCTCTGGCAGTTTCATTCCCGCCGGCAGCGTCGCGGCATCCAGACGCTCCTCGCCAGCGGGGCCTATCCGCCATGGGAAGAAGGCTTTCCGCTCCGCAATTTCCTCCACTGGAGCTATCAGGCCCAGGGCATGCGCCTCGTCCACGCCGCGACTTTGGGGAAGGGTGGCCAGGGCGTGCTGCTGGCCGGTGCCGGCGGCGCCGGAAAGTCCGGCACAACCCTTGCCGGCATCCTCCATGGCCTCACCAGCGTCGGCGATGACTATGTCGCTCTCAGCCTCGACACTGATGCGCCGACCGCCTGGCCCGTCATGAAGCTGATGAAGCAGGATTCTGTCGGCCTTGCGCGTCTCGGCGTCGATCCCGTCGCCCACGCGCTCGGCGCGCTGAACTGGCAGGGCAAATACACCTTCGATTTCGACGAACTCGTGCCCCATGCCCGCGCCAGCTCTCTCGCGCTCAAAGCTATTCTCATTCCACGTATTTCAAACCTGACCCGCTGCCAGATCGCGCCCGCGCCCATGCGTGCCGCGCTCTATGGCCTCCTGCCCAACAATTTCCGGCAATTGCCGGGCGGCCTGCGCGAGGGGCTGACCTTCATGACCGCGCTGACCAAGCGCCTCCCCGCCTATTATCTCGATCTCAGCCCGGACCCCGAGGACATCGCCAACACCGTGTCGCAATTTCTGGAGGCGCCGTTGCCATGAAACTCGCCGTCATGATGGCCGCCTACAACGCCGCCCCGTTCATTGAAGACGCGCTGACCTCGATCCTCGATCAGGAACATGATGCCGATCTGGATATGATCGTCATCAATGACGGCTCGACTGACGCCACCGGCGACATCGTCGCCTCGATGGCCCGGGAATACCCCGCCATCCGCCTGATCGAAACGCCCAATCAGGGCGTTACCGCAGCCCGCAACATCGCGCTCGGCGCACTCGCCCCCGACACCGATTTCGTCACCTTCCTCGATGCCGACGATCTCATTCCGCGCGGCCGTTATGCCCGCGACCTGGCCATCCTTTCGGAAAATCCGGATTTGCAGCTGATCTATGGATCCACCCTGCTGTTCCGCGAGACCGGCCCCGATCGCATGTCACCGGCGCCGGGCACGCCGACGGCCTCGGTGCGCGGCGTGCAACTGGCCGCGGGCATGTATCGATATGACCTGTTTCAAAGGATCGGTCAGTTCGACACCCAGTTCAAACAGGCCGAGGACATGGATCTGCTGCTGCGCATTTTCGAGACGGCGCCGCAATATCATGTGCACGACGACGTCAGCATCTATTACCGGCGGCACACCACCAATCTCACGCGCGACACGGCCCAGCTGCGGCGTGACTTCTCCCGCGCCTTGCTGCTCTCGGTCCAGCGCCGCCGCAAGGGCAATCTGCCGCCATTCCCGCCGGGCCTCTTCGACAGCAAGGAACTTGCAGGAAATAGCGAATGGTAGCCGCCTATTCAGTCGTCATCCCGGTCTATAACGGCGCGGGTACCATCGGGGCAGCGGTCGACTCGATTCTGGCTCAGACCATTCCGCCCGCATCAGTCATCGTGGTTGACGATGGTTCGACCGATGACACCGTCAGCGTCGTGTCGTCCCTGTCCGGCCCCATCACGCTCCTGCGCCAGTCCAATGCCGGCCCGGGCCCCGCCACGACGCTCGGCATGCAGCAGGTCAAAACCCCGCTCCTGGCCACGCTCGACGCCGACGATCTCTGGGTTGCAGGCAAGATCGAAAAACAGCTTGCTGCGCTTCAAGACGCGCCTGACTGCGCCGCCGTCTTCGGCACGTTGGCCAGCTTCACCGGTGATCCCGCTAATGCTGATTATGCCGCGGCCCGCGATGGCTGGTCCCGCAGCACCATGCTGGTGCGCACGGCCGTCGCCCTCGAAACCGGCCCCATTGCCGATACGCCGGGCCGCGTTGGCGAAATGATCGACTGGTGGGCGCGCATGCGCGAGCGCGGCCATGTCCTCACCATGATCCCCGAAGTGCTCGCCCTGCGCCGCATCCGGCCGGGAAGCCTCACCTACCGCAACCCGAGCCTTGGTGGCGCCTATCTCAAGATCGCCCGCGCCGCGCTCGAACGCCGACGGCAGGCCGCTGCCCAAAAGGCAGACGGCTGATGGACGCGGCCGCTGGCGCCCGTTTTCCGTCCTGCGCCTGGGCCTGGCCCAGGGGCGGACGCGACCTGTTGCTGCGCGCGGCGATTGTCCAAGACCTCGCCGAAGCCGAACGCGCCTTCGCCGCCTGGCTCACCACGCACGATTTCAACGACGTGACCTTTGCCGAACAGCGCCTGCTGGTCGCCGTCTCCGCCCGGCTGCCCGCCACGACCGAAGCGAGCCCGGTCCGGGCCCGGCTCAAGGGCATAGAGCGCATGCTCTGGACCCATTCCACCATGACCCTGCGCGCAGCCCAGCCTGCCATTCAGGCGCTGGCTGATGCGAATGTGCCGGTCATGCTGCTCAAGGGTGCCGCCCGTGCCGCCTTGGACATGCGCGATGTCAGGGGGCGCTTTGCCAGCGACGTCGATATCCTCGTCCATCCCGCCGAGTTCGACCGGGCCTATAAAACCCTTCGCGCACACGGCTGGGACCACAACCAGCCCGGCGAGCCGGATCTGTCGCGGCTGACCGGTCTCAACCTCTATAGCGGCAAGCATGGCGACCTCGACCTGCACAGGTTTGCCTTCCACCAGCTCATTCCGGCAGACGCCGACCCCACGCCCCTTTGGTCCCGCGCCACAAGCACGACCTTCCTGGGCCTGCCCGTCAGCGTACCCTCGGCCACCGACCGTCTGTTGATGGCAATCGCCCACGGCGGCATCGACGGCCATCAGCACAGCGACTGGCTGGTTGACTGCGCCGCGCTCATTTCCGATGGCGCGGTGGATTGGCCCCTGTTCGAACGCCTCTGCGCCGAACGACGCCTTGCGCCCCACACCGCCGTCGCCTTGAGCTACCTTCAGCATCTCGGCATAAACATCCCGGCTGACACCCTTGCCCGCATAACCACATGCAGCCGCCGCAGCCCTCTGAGCCTCTGCTCCGCTATCCTCGAAGCCCGCCCCAAACGCGAACACACCCCCCTCAGCAGCATCGGCCGAGGCCTCGCCCGCGGCCACCGCCAGCTCGTCCGGGCAATGGCTCTGTCGCGGCTCAGCCGAAAGGGCTGACCCATGATCGGCGAACTCCACCAAGGCTGTTGACTGGCAACAGTTTGCATAGCCGCCACATGCAAGAAAGCTGATGTTAGGCGCCGGCAATCGTACGGACCAAGGCAACGATCTCTTTAAGCAGCGTAGCTACAGCAGTTAGGACTGCTGCAGTGGCCCAAAGCCACGCATGCGATTGTCGCTCGGGAGGTTTTGGAGGGTCTGGGTGGTTCATCGGCACAATACTCCATTGATCGAAGATCGTTGGAGGCAAAGCCGATGAGCTAAAGGGATGAAGGTTTGGTGGCCTGATTCCGCGCCGACCACAAGAGGTATGTGAACAAACGGAGTACACCGGGTAGTGCCTGCCCTAAAGGTGGAGGCCCCATAAGTTAACTGCCTATACGCCCGCTTTCCGAAGCACTAGCGTGGCGCAAAATCGGACATGGAAACCTGAACGTTCACGCCGCGGGTTTCCGTCGAACCTGCAACGCGGATACGTGCTTGGACAGCTCACTGCTCGTTGCTGATGCAGCCGCACGCGCAGGCTTGTAGTTTGCTGAAGCAGGCGTCCAAAGTCATCGAAGGGCGATGCGGCTCTACCCGCGTCTTCATTGCGTAAACTTTTTGAGGGAGGGCACAAAAATGATGCTGGTACGCCCAAGGGGAATCGAACCCCTGTTTACGCCGTGAGAGGGCGTCGTCCTGACCGCTAGACGATGGGCGCATTCTCTCGCGGGACCCGTCCACCTGCATCGAAAAAGCAGGGGAGGGTGGTACGCCCTAGGGGAATCGAACCCCTCTCTGCACCGTGAAAGGGTGCCGTCCTAACCGATAGACGAAGGGCGCATCTGCGCGATGACGGTCGTATAGTGGGGCTTGTTCCGGGACGCAACCCTCTTTGCGTTGATCGATAAGGTTTTTTTGCCGAGCCTGTGGATTTCCACAGCCAGGCTCAGCTTTTCCGGGCCTTTGCCTCAGCAGCCCGAAAAGGTCACCGGGCCGCGATAGCCGCGAGGGCGTTCGCGCACGTCGATATGGATGAAGTTGCGGCCCGGATAGCAGCCCAGCCCGCCGACGCCATCGACCGTCTTGGCAAAGGCAATTAGATGTTCCTTGGGCACGCCGGGAATGTAGAAGTCCGCAGCCATGCACTTGGTATGGTAGGAATTGTCCGCGCCGCCCGCCGCCGAATTGTGGAAGGCATTGCGATAGCCCGAATTCATCACAATGCGCTTGCCGAACCGGCCCTCGAACTCCCAGATCACGAAGCGCAGCTTTGGCGAGATGCAGAGCGCGTTGACCTCCTTGGAGGACACGAACGTGCCCCAGTCCTGGCGGAGGCCCGAATATCCGGCGCCGCTCCCGCTGGCGAACATGGCCATGGGCAGGCACCCGGCGAGCGTGGCGGCAACAACGACTAAGGCGGCGATTCGATAAAGGCGGGGCATGGCGACCTTCCCGTGGCCATTGTCGCACAGAGGCAACAGGCAATGGGCATGTGGGTTCGATCGCTAAAATTAGAGATATTTCGCTAACCCCCCGCTAATCCAGAGGGTTAGCAGGGGGTTAAGGCTGGCGTTTTGCGAATGGGCCCAAGCCCCGCTCGCCTGCCTATGGTCTGGAAAGGGGCGCAGCCGCTGCCGCGCCCGTTTGCATTTACCAGCTGCCGGTATTGGGCATCGACGCCCACGGCTCCTGCGGGGGCAGGTGGCCGTCCTGAATCAGTTCGACCGAAATGCCGTCCGGAGACCGCACAAAGGCCATGTGGCCGTCGCGCGGCGGACGGTTGATGACAACGCCCATGTCCGACATGTGCTGGCACAGGGCGTAAATGTCCTTCACCCGATAGGCCAGGTGCCCGAAATTGCGCCCGCCCGTATAGGTTTCCGGATCCCAGTTATAGGTCAGCTCGACCTCTCCGCCCTCGTCGCCCGGCGCCCGCAGGAAGATCAGCGTGAAGCGGCCCTTCTCGTTTTCGGTGCGCCGCACTTCCTCCAGTCCCAGCCCCTCGCAGTAGAAGCGCAGGCTTTCCTCGACATTGGTGACGCGCACCATGGTGTGCAGGTATTTCAAGATACTCTCCTTGGGCTCTGTGCCGGCAGTCCGTCACCGCAATGGGCAATGATCTGGCCTGTCGACAAAATCGCAAGACCTTCTTAACTTTTGGCGCTGAATCGGCCACAGTAATTTGGTCAGTTGAAGAGTACCCGCACCAGCGGGCGAGTGAAAAGGCGTTTGGGCATGGGGGCCAAGGTCGGCGGCGAGGGCGACGAGTCCACACATCTGTCGGATCAGACAGGGCTGGAGGATCGCGTCCACAATACGGCTGATCAGGCCGGTCTCGACACGATCGAGATTTCCGGCGCCATCAAATGGTTCGACGCCGGCAAGGGTTTCGGCTTCATCATTCCCGACAATGGCATGCCCGATGTGCTCCTGCACGTCACCTGCCTGCGCCGCGATGGCTACCAGACCGCCTATGAGGGCGCGCGCATTGTCGTTGAAGCGCTCAATCGTCCCGGCGGCCTGCAGGCTTTCCGCATCGTCTCCATGGACGAATCGACCGCTCGCCATCCCTCCCAGCTGCCCGCGCCGCGCACCCATGTCGTGGTCGAGGCGACCTCGGGCATGGTTCGGCTTGAGGTGAAGTGGTTCGACCGCATTCGCGGGTTTGGCTTCCTTTCGGCCGGCGAGGGCACCCCTGATGTCTTCGTTCACATGGAAACCCTGCGGCGTTTCGGCATCACCGAACTGCGTCCCGGCCAGTACGTTCTCGTGCGCTATGGAAATGGCCCCAAGGGCCTCATGGTGGCCGAAATTCGTCCTGATGGTTGGGGTGACGCGCCATCTTCGCATTAAGGCGCGAAAACCACGCTCAAAGTTAGCAGTCTGCTAGCGGAAAGACCCTAATGCCCATGTTGGCGCGCGCCTTTTTCGCCCTCTCCACCGCCCTTGCCGTCAGCCTGCCGCTGGCCGCCTGCAGCGACGAATCCCGTCTCGTCATCCAGTCCGAAACCGGCGCCCACGCCTTCACGGTGGAAGTGGTCGATACGCCCGAATCGCGCGCTAAGGGCTTGATGTACGTACAGGAACTGGCCGACAACGCCGGCATGCTCTTTGATTTCGAGCAGGAGCGGCTGGTCTCGTTCTGGATGCGGAACACCTTCATCCCGCTCGACATGATCTTCATCGGCGCCGATGGCGAGATCAAGAACATCCACGTCAACGCCCGCCCGCATGACGAAACCTCGATTCCCTCCGCCGCCCCCGTCCAGTTCGTTCTGGAAATCCCCGGCGGCCGCACCGTTGAACTTGGGATCGAGGCCGGCGATCGCGTCGAGCACGCGCGCATCACCAAGCCCTAAGCGACTGAAAGCGCTGGCTTAAAGTCGGGCGACCACCATGCAGTCGATAACGGCCCACAGGTGCAGGCTCGCCCCGGCGACGACGAATACGTGCCAGAGCGCGTTTTGGAAATGCAGCTTCTCCCAAAGGTGGAAGACGATTCCCGCCGAATAGGTCACGCCGCCCGCGAGCAGCAGCCAGAGCGTCGAGGCGGGCAGAGCCTGGCCAAGCGACTGGAACACGAAGATCCCCGACCAACCGATGGCGAGGTAGAGCGCAATCGCCACCCGTCCGAACCGCTCGGGCACGGCGAGCTTCAGCGCCACGCCCACCAGCGAGGCGCCCCAGACCAGGCTCATCATGATCGTCCCGGAGGGTGTCCCGCCGATGACCGCCAAGAATGGCGTATAAGAGCCCGCAATGAAAAGAAAAATTGCCGCCTGGTCGAGCCGCGCCAGCGCCATTTTCACTGGGGAAGCCGGCCACATATTGTAGGCAAGCGACACGCCCAGCACGACGACCAGGGTGCTGACATACACCAATAGGGCCGGAAATGCTTCGGGCGCCGTGTGCATCAGCGCCAGCGTAAGCAGGATCGAACCGGCGGCAATGGCCCCCACAAGCCCGACGATATGCACGGTGGCATCCGCCACGATTTCGGCCAGGGAATAGCGTCCGGGCTGACGGCGCCACCACGATTTTGCGATCTGTTCTGCTTGGGACATGGTCCATCTCCTGACAGCATCGTGTGGCGCGCGTATGACCAGTTCCTTTCCGGGGACGCCCGGTATGCTGCTGTTGTAAACGCCGGGCCAATAATCCTGGTGAACAAGAGCTTTCCCGGCCGTGCTCCTCTTGACGGGTAACGCCAGCGTTACTCTAAACCATGGTCATGACTCGCAAGACCAAGCCTCCTGTCGCCCTTTACTCCGCACTCGCCGACGCCTCCCGTTGCCGGATCGTTGAGCTCCTGCGCGACGGTCCCAAGCCAGTGCATGAGTTGGCGGACGCCTTTTCTATCAGCCGCCCGGCCATTTCCCGTCACTTGCGAGTGCTCAAGACAGCGGGGCTGGTGGTGGAGGTGAAGAAAGGTCGCGAAAACCTTTATTCCGTCCGCCTGAACAAGCTCGACAAGGCCGTCGAATGGGTTCTGGCCCTCAAAGGCGCAGAAACTGCATCCGAACCGGTGGACGCGCCCGCCATGGAAGAAGCGTCCAACGTCACTCTACAGACGGCAGCGGAGCCCATCGCGGTGGCCGAACCCATCTCGGTGCCGGAGCCGGTTCTCACGCCTGTGGCAAAGCCCGTACGCAAGAGCAAATCGTCGCCGTCTGCCGCACCTGAAATGGCGCTCGCCGACGATTCGGTGCCGCCCGCCGTTGCGCGCGCTGCCCGGGAAAAGGCCGTTACGCAAATGGGCTTCGATTTCTAGGGAAAGTCGAGCGCCAGCGCGGCGCGGCTAGAGCAGCGCCGCCGGCACGGTGTAGCCCAGAGGGCGAAGCTGTTCTTGGCGCGGAAAGAGCGAGGCAATGGTCCGCTCGAAATCCGACGCGGTCCACATGATTTGCGACGGCTGCAATGCCGGTTCGGAACAAAGGGCTGCACGGGCTCCCAGTGCAAAGGAGCGGATAGACCGGCCCACTTCGCGCGAGGCCGCCAGAGCCGCGCCGATATCCTTGCGCTGGTCCCCGATATACCAGATTTCGTCCGATCGCCGCAGGTCACGGCCGATGCCGTTCAGCGCCGTGACGATGGAATCCGGAAAGGGCTTGCCGCGGGCTACGTCCTCGCGGAACACGCAGGTCGAAAAATACTTGCGCAGATCAAAGGCTTCCAGAACGTCATGGCCATAGCCACGGCCGAGGCCGTTGCTGACCACGCCCAGCGTGACACCTTCGGAATGCAACTTTTCCAGAACGTTGCGCATTGTGTCACAAGGAACGAGCATTTCCTCGACGGACTTGCGTCTTACCTTATGGATCGCGCGATGAACCAGCAGGTTCGGCGCCTTGCGCGTCTCCATGGCCATATGCCGCCGGTGCAGCCGAAACCGCGCCACGAGACGGCCGGTACGGTGCGAACAGTCATCCAGAAACTCAAGTGCCTGCAACACGCGCGGATTGACGTGGTGCACCAACGTTCCATCCAGATCGAACAGAACAATGGTCGGCCTTTTGGTGTCGTCAGCCAGTGGACTAACCTCCGTTAGGGCTAACAAGGTGTGACCCAATTTTTGCTTCGACACAACCCCGCCACATTTCACACTGTCGGCACAGGTGAGTATGGCGCCGACATGACTGCATTTTGCACTCAAAATCAATGGCTTACATAACCGGGTGAATCGCGCGCGGGCGTGGACAACCCATTTCTAGCTCTTAGTCGCGACGCTGTGGTGCGTCGATCCGATGCGATGGTGAAGCCGAGTCCCGCAGTGGTTCGCCGATAACCTGCCGCGAAACCTGTAAAGGGAGAGCGCTGGCGTCGTCAGTGGTGCAAGGCGTTAGGCGAGCGCGTCGAGTGCTACCGCCGCAAACACGCGTCGGTATCTGCTGTAGACCTTGTAGCGGAATGGATCGTAGCGGAATGGATCGCGCCTAAACTGACGGCGGGGTGGCCTCGGAGGTTCAGACCGAATGAGTATGATGGCCGATCCACTTGTCGGGGCGGCGCCGATTAAGAGCAGTCTGGCGCTCGATGTCACGCTCCGACGCTAAAACTGCTGCCCGGATTGGCGCCCACCACAGTGGCAGACGCATGGCGATTCAATTGGCGCGGGGTGATTGCTCGGTCGCGACAGCTTCCCCATCAACCGGAAGCAGGGCCTCCGGCGGGAAGTCGGCCTTGTGCTTCTTGGTTCCAGTAAACCAATAGGCACCAACGTCGCCTATATAGTAGTCCGGCTTTGTTACGGTCATCTTAGGGCCGCCGGATTTCAGTTGTACCAGATCTCCAACCTTGTACTTCGTTGCCATCAGCATCGTCCCATCTGCCTCTACAGCAGAAAAACATAATAGGGATTTGTTAAAAAGAGGGAAGTACTGACACCATCAACTTGTGATCGTGAAGCTGCCATGCGCTGACAGCATGCCAACCTTCGGGAAAACTCGATGATGCCTTTGAAATATTCTTACGCGTGTTCCGGCGCGCGGTAGGTAGGTTCATTTACAAGAGCGACAGCACTGAGCGGGCGTCCACACGAGAATGACAACCCTGGGTACGCTCTCGACGCCTGTGACGAGCCGCCCTGGTGTGGCGACTTCGTCGAGGCGACAATGTGGGAAAATGACTGGCGATCCCGACAGGATTCGAACCTGTGACCAACAGCTTAGAAGGCTGCTGCTCTATCCAGCTGAGCTACGGGACCGCTGGGCGCTCCTTTACAACATTTTGCGCCAAAGGCCACACCGATTAGCCCTGTTGGGGTGGCGCGCCCGTGCTCTGCCGGATGACAAGAGCAGAGTTCAGCACAATCCTGAGGGCAGGGCGGCTGGTCGCCCCGTCCTCGAGCATGTCGATCAGGGCGGCTGCGGCCAGTTGGCCCAATGCGGCGCGGGGCTGATGGATCGTCGTGAGCGGTGGCATATAGTGGGCCGCTACGGCCAGATCGTCGAAGCCGACAACGGAAAGGTCTTCAGGGCATCGCAGGCCGTAACGGCGCATGCCCGACAGAAATCCGATCGCGGACTCGTCGTTGGCGGCAAAGATAGCGGTCGGGCGTTCGACCAGCGTGCGGAACCGGGCCACGGCCGCGTAGCCGCTTTCTATGCCGAAATTGCCGGGAAAGAGATATTCGCGCGGGGCGGAAAGACCGGCCGCCGCCAGCGCCTGCTGGAAACCGGCAAGCCGGTCCCTTGCGATCATGTTGTCCTGTGGGCCCAGAATATGCCCGATCCGCGTATGGCCCAAGTCGATGAGATGCTGCGTGGCCCGTGCCGCCGCAGCCACATTATCCGTCACCACGGCATGAAATCCGGAGTCCGGAATGTCTTCGCAGGCCATGACCAGCGGCACCGCATAGGGCACGCTGGTGATGCGCCGCAACTGGTCGGCGTCAAGCGATCCATCCAGTAGAAGCAGCCCATCCGCCCTGTTTGAAAGCAGATAGCCCTGTAGTCTACCGGCGGGGTCGGAGCCCAGATGGAGATTTGCGACGAGGACGCTATAGCCGCGATTGGTGGCTTCCCGTTCAATGGAATCGAGCACGGTGGAAAAAAACGGGTTCCGGATATCGGGAAGGCCCACCAGGATCGTTTTGGCGGTTTTTTGACGGAGCGAGCGCGCGGCCTGGTTCAGCGTGTAGCCTGTGGCGATCACAGCTTGCGAAACGCGCTCCCTCGTGATCTCGCTGACCTTGTGAGGGGCTGACAAAGCCCTGCTCACGGTGGCCGTGGAGACCCTTGCGTAACGCGCAACATCTTGAATTGTCGGCGGTTTTCGAGTTTGGACCACTGCTGGCAGCGCCCCCTCTCGCTGTCAGTAACCTAAACGGTCTAAATCGATCTTGACAGCTCCGCAAGCTGTGTATGAAACTCCTGAAATCGATTGCACAAAGGTTTTGGAACCTATAATGCAATCGATTACACGAGATTGTGGATTGCGCTTTAGGAGTAGTCGGTCTGCAGTCAGTGCATCGCTGGAGCATCTGCTCCTTCGTGTTCCGTTGGGAGGACAACCTATGAAGAAGTTTGCAGTGGTTGCTGCTATGGCAACCGCTTTCCTTGGCTCCACGGCCTATGCTGCCGAGCTGGAAGTGACCCACTGGTGGACCTCGGCTGGTGAAGCCGCGGCTATCGCCGAATTCGCCAAGGTTTTTGAAGAGCAGACCGGCCACACCTGGGTCGACTCGGCTCTGTCCGGTTCGGGTACCGGCGCCAACCCGGTGATCATCAGCCGTATCATCGGCGGCGACCCGATGGGCGCCACCCAGATGAATACCGGCCGTGACGCCGAAGAACTCATCCAGGCCGGCCTGATGCGCGACCTGACCGACATTGTTGCCGATCTCGATATCGACAGCTTCTACGTCGACCAGACCCTGCTCGAGCCCTGCCGTTATGAAGGCGGTCTCTACTGTCTGCCGATCAACATCCACTCGTGGGATTGGCTGTGGCTCTCCACCGCCGCTTACGAAAAGATCGGCCAGCCGGTTCCGACCAACTGGGACGAATATGTTGCCTCCTGGCCTGCTCTGCAGGAAGCCGGCATCCTGCCGTTCGGTCTTGCCTCTGGCTGGCCGATCAACGGTATCCCGGGCGTTCTGATGAACGGCATCGGCGGTGCAGACCTCGTCAAGCGCATCAACACCGACAAGGATCCGGAAGCTGTTCGCAGCCCCGAATTCCGCAAGGTTGCCGAAGCTCTGGACTCGCTCCGCAAGGTCACCTCGCCCGAAACCATGGTCCCGTCCTTCGGTGACGTTGGCAACCAGCTGCTCGAAGGCACTGCTGCCGGCAACATCCACGGCGACTGGCTCGCTGGCGACCTGCAGATCGCAGGCGGCGTCCCGGGCGAAGACTACGAATGTCTCCCCGCTCTCGGCGTTGGCGATCAGCTGACCGGTGGCGGCGACTCGTTCTACTTCCCCAAGCTGCCTGAAGGCACCGACCCGGCTGTGATCGAAGCTCAGGCCGAGCTGGCTCGTATCCTGATCTCGCCCGAAGCCCAGCTGAAGTTCAACATGGTCAAGGGCTCCATGCCGATCCGTACCGACATCGACCTGTCGGGCGCGAACGCTTGCATGCAGAAGGCAATCGCCCTGCTCGGCAACGGCCTGCTGCCCTCCGGTGACTCCTCGCTCTCGAGCGACACCCAGCAGCAGCTGCAGGACCTCGACCTCGAATTCTTCGCTGACGAGAACGTCACCGTTGATGACTACATCGAGCGTCGTGCCGAGATCATCGCTTCGGCTGACTAAGCCGGTGTGACCAGATGAGGCTTTGGCCTCACTTCTGAAATCGGTGGTCGACCTCTCTTGGGGTCGGCCACTTTCTTAATGGAGAGATTCATGGCGGATGCAGCCGTCGGGGCTGATCAAGGAACGAGCCATGCGGCCCGGCCTGGTTTCCTCAAAAAAACCTTCCTACACAACCTGCCCGCCAAGATAGCGGCCCTTCCGATGATGGCCACGGTTCTGGTCGTCTTCGTGGGCTGCACGATTTGGACCATCTATTATTCGTTCACGAATTCGCGGCTTTTGCCCACCGGCTCCTTTGTTGGTTTCGACCAGTATGAGCGCCTGTTCGCGACGAGCCGCTGGAACGTGTCGGTTTCCAATCTGGTCACCTATGGTGCCATGAGCCTGGTGCTGACGCTGACCCTGGGCTTCCTTCTTGCCGTGCTGATGGACCAGAAGATCCGCTTTGAAAGCGCCTTCCGCACCATCATGCTCTACCCCTTCGCCCTCTCCTTCATCGTGACGGGCCTGGTCTGGCAGTGGATCATGAACCCCACGCTTGGCCTGCAGACCGCGATGCGCAATCTGGGCTGGGAAAATTTCACCTTCGACTGGATCACCAATCCGCGCATGGTGCTGTTCGCGCTGCTGATTGCCGGCCTCTGGCAGGGCGTTGGCTTCTGCATGGTGCTCATGCTGGCTGGCCTGCGTGGCGTGGACGAGGAAATCTGGAAGGCTGCGCGCGTCGACGGTATTCCCACCTGGCGCACCTACATTTCCATCGTTCTGCCCATGATGCGGGGTGTTCTCGTCACCGCCGTGGTGCTGATCGGCTCGGGCATTGTCCGCCTCTATGACCTTGTGGTGGCGCTCACCAATGGTGGCCCGGGCATTTCGTCCGAAGTGCCGGCCAAGTACGTCGTCAACTACATGTTCTCCGGTGGCAATATCGGCCAGGCGCTCGCCGCGGCCACCATGATGCTGCTGACAGTGATGGTGATCATGATCCCGTGGGCCTATCTCGAATTTGGCGGAAAGGGCCGTAAATGACCGATACCGCAATTATGCCCGGCTCCGCGCCGCTCTCGACCGGCCAGTCCGCCGGACCGCGCGGCCCCAAGCCCAAGCCCTTCTTCACGCCGAAGAAGATCATGATCTATTCGACCCTGATCTTTTTCTCGCTCTACTTCCTGTTTCCGCTCTATGTCATGGTCACGACCTCGTTCAAGACCATGCCGGAAATCCGTTTCGGCTCGATCTTCGCGCTCCCCAACCAGATCAATTTCGATGCCTGGGTGCGCGCCTGGACCAGTGCCTGTACGGGCCTGACCTGTAATGGTCTGTCCCCCGGCTTCTGGAACTCGGTGAAGATCACCGTGCCGTCCACGATCGTCTCGATCTTCATCGCCGCCATCAACGGCTATGCTCTGGTCAACTGGCGCTTCAAGGGGTCGGAGATCTTCTTCTCGATCCTCATCTTCGGCTCGTTCATCCCCTATCAGGTGATGCTCTATCCGCTGGTGATGATCACCCGCGAACTCGGCATCTTCGGCAAGCTCGAAGCGGTTATCCTGATCCACACCATCTTCGGCATGCCGATCCTGACACTTCTGTTCCGCAACTACTTCGCGTCGTTGCCGCAGGAACTTTTCAAGGCGGCCCGCGTCGATGGGGCAGGGTTCTGGCGCATTTTCTTCGAGATCATGCTGCCCATGTCGCTGCCGATCTTCGTGGTCGCGCTGATCCTGCAGATCACCGGTATCTGGAATGACTTCCTGTTCGGCGCCGTCTTTGCCGGCACGCAGAACCAGCCGATGACCGTTCAGCTCAACAATATCGTCAACTCGGCTCAGGGTACGCCGGAATACAACGTCAACATGGCCGCAACCGTGCTGACCGGCCTCGTGCCGCTGATTGTCTACTTTGTATCCGGCAAGCTGTTTGTGCGCGGCGTCGCTGCCGGCGCCGTGAAGGGGTAATACACATGCAACCCAGCGTTTCCATCAAGGACCTCACCCTCAACTTCGGCAATGTGAAGGTTCTGGAGAACCTGAACCTGGACATTGCCCAGGGCGAGTTCATCGTGCTGCTCGGGCCTTCGGGCTGCGGCAAGTCCACGCTTCTCAACTGCATCGCCGGCCTGCTCGACGTGTCGGACGGCCAGATCTTCATCGGTGGCAAGAACGTCACTTGGATGGAGCCCAAGGATCGCGGCATCGGCATGGTGTTCCAGTCCTATGCGCTTTATCCGCAGATGAGCGTGGAGCGGAACCTCTCCTTCGGCCTGCGCGTCGCCGGCATGCCCAAGGCGGAAATCGAAAGCCGCGTGAAGCGTGCTGCCGAAATCCTGCAGATCGAGCCGCTGTTGCAGCGCAAGCCGGCCAATCTGTCGGGTGGCCAGCGCCAGCGCGTTGCCATCGGCCGCGCCCTGGTGCGTGACGTGGACGTGTTCCTCTTCGACGAGCCGCTGTCCAACCTCGATGCCAAGCTCCGTTCGGACCTGCGCGTCGAGATCAAGCGTCTGCATGCGCGTCTGAAGAACACCATGATCTACGTGACGCACGACCAGATCGAGGCTCTGACCCTGGCTGACCGTATCGCCATCATGAAGAATGGCGTGATCCAGCAGCTGGCCGATCCGCACACGATCTACAACAAGCCGGTCAACCTCTACGTGGCTGGCTTCATCGGGTCGCCGTCGATGAACTTCCTCAACGGTACGCTGGAAGGCCAGACCTTCACTGCCGAGGACGGAACCAAGATCCCGGTTGGCTCCTACGAGTATGTCGCTGCGCCTTCGAGCGCGACCAAGGCGGTGCTGGGCGTTCGTCCCGAGCACATCTTTATCGGCGACGCGGCGCAGGGCATGCCCTTCACCACCGAAGCCGAAATCGAGATCGTCGAGCCCATGGGTTCGGAAACCCTGGCCTGGACCAAGGTTGCCGGCGTGCCGGTCACCTTCCGCTGCTCCAGCGATATTCCGCTGGCTGCCGGCGACCGGGTGACGCTGGGCTTCGACATTGCCCGCGGTTCTCTGTTCAACGCACAGACCGAAAACCGTCTCTAACGAAAAACCAGCGGCGCCCCCTTCGGGCGCCGCTTCATATTACTTTTGCGGCAACCAATCTGCCCCGGCGCGGCGACGCCAGCTCGACTGATGGCTACCTCTCCGCTCCGACGCGATTTTCCGCATCCAAATGCAACTAGAAGAGGCCCAGATGACCGAGTTGTCATTCCAGCTTTACAGCGCCCGCAACGTTCCTTCGATGTCCGAGTTCTTCGGCACGCTGTCCTCCCTCGGTTACAAGCAGGTTGAAGGCTTTGGCGGCCTCTATGCCGATCCGGCTACGGCGGCCAGCTTTGCGGCTGATCTCAAGAACAATGGCCTCGCAATGCCCACCGGGCACTTCGGCCTCGACCAGCTCAAGGATACCTCTTCGGCTCTCCAGATTGCCGAAGCCATCGGTGTTAAGCGCATCTATTGCCCGTTCATCATGCCGGACCAGCGCAGCGAGGACGAATCCAAGTGGATCGAGCTCGCCGAAACGCTGGCCTCGCTGGGCGAGACCTTCTCCAAGGAAGGCTACGGCTTCGGCTGGCACAACCACGACTTCGAATTCGTGCCCACCACGTCCGGCCGCACCCCGATGGAAATCATCCTCGAAACGGCACCCGCCATTGAGTGGGAGTGCGACATTGCCTGGGTGATCCGCGGCAAGGCCGATCCCATCGCCTGGTTCGACAAGTATGGCGACCGCATCACGGCCGTTCACGTCAAGGACCTGGCCGCGGAAGGTGAAAACCCCGAAGAAAGCGGCTGGGCCGACGTTGGCCACGGCGTCGTCGGCTGGGACGAGCTGATCAAGAAGGTCGAAGCCAAGACCAAGGCGCAGTATTTCGTCGCCGAACATGACAATCCGACCGATGCCGTGCGTTTTGCCACGCGCTCGATCGCAACCGCCAAGAACTGGAAGTAATCCACATGGCCAAGACCTATGGCGTCGGCATCATGGGTGCCGGCAATATCTCTGCCGCCTATCTCGGCCTCGCGCCCCTGTTCAAGGGGCTCGAAGTCCGCGCCGTGGCCGACATCGTTCCCGAAGCGGCCAAGCGCCGCGCCGAGGAATTCAATGTCGCCGCCCAGACGCCCGATGAACTGCTCAAGAACAGCGAGATCGACGTCATCGTCAATCTCACCGTTCCGGCCGCCCACTACCGCGTCTCGATGGACATCATCTCGGCCGGCAAGCACTCCTATTCGGAAAAGCCCTTCGTGCTCTCCGTTGAGGAAGGCCTGTCGCTCAAGAAGGCCGCCGATGAACGTGGCCTCAAGGTTGGTTCGGCTCCCGACACCTTCCTGGGTGGCGCGCACCAGCAGGCCCGCGAGATCATCGACAGCGGCAAGCTCGGCAAGATCATGAGCGGCACCACGCACGTCATGAGCCGCGGCATGGAGCATTGGCACCCCAATCCGGACTTTTTCTTCCAGCCCGGTGGCGGCCCGATTCTCGATCTGGGTCCCTATTACATCACCGATCTGGTGCACCTGCTCGGCCCGGTGAAGAAGCTTTCCGCCTTCACCAACATGGCTCGCGAGGAGCGCGTCGTGACTGCCGAGGGTCCCAACAAGGGCAGCATCATCAAGGTCGGTACCCCGACCACGATCCACGGTATTCTCGAGTTCCACAACGGCGCCATCGTCACCATCGGCGCCAGCTGGGACGTGGCCGCGCATGGCCACCACAATATCGAGCTCTACGGCACCGACGGCTCCATCTTCGTGCCCGATCCGAACTTCTTCGGTGGCGATCTGGTCACGGCGTCCCTCGATGGCACCCGGACCCCGGTCACGCCTTGGGACCACCCATTCGGCAAGCCGAACCAGGGTCTCGACCAGGCGACGCCGCGCGCCAACTACCGTTGCGCCGGCCTTGCCGACATGATGATCTCGCACGACACCGGCGCCACCGCCCGTTGCGGCCTCGACGTGGCTCTGCATGTCGTGGAAGTCATGACCGGCTTGCTCAAGGCTGGGGAGACCGGCCAGGTGCTGACGCTCCAGACCACTTGCGAGCGGCCGCGTGCGCTGAATATCGAGGATGCCCGGGCCCTGCTCAAGGCCTGATGGACGTACCTCATTGACAGGCGCGTGGCGTCGGTCAACAGTGTCGACTAACATGTCAGGGCGGCGAGCAATCGCCGCCCGTCATTCATGCGGGCAGCACGTTCCGCAGCCAAACACCAGTCTGTCCCGGTTCATTTCGGGGATGCGAGAGGAGACTTTTCATGGCCACAACCCTCAAGGGTCCGGCAATCTTTCTGGCCCAGTTCGCGGGCGATCAGGCGCCGTTCGACAATCTCGACAATATCTGCCGCTGGGCTGCCAGCCTTGGCTACAAGGGCGTGCAGATCCCGACCTGGGTGTCGAGCTTCATCGATCTCGAAAAGGCCGCCGAGTCCAAGACTTACGCCGATGAGATCAAGGGCATCGTGAACAGCCACGGCCTCGAAATCACCGAACTGTCGACTCACCTGCAGGGCCAGCTGGTCGCCGTTCATCCGGCCTATGACACCGCTTTCGACGGCTTTGCGCCGGCATCGGTCCATGGCAATCCCAAGGCGCGTCAGGAATGGGCGGTTAAGACCCTCATCAACGCCGCCAAGGCCTCCAAGAATCTGGGCCTTACCGGTCACGCCACCTTCTCCGGCGCCCTGGCATGGCCCTACGTTTACCCGTGGCCCCAGCGTCCTGCCGGTCTGGTCGAAGAGGCCTTCGACGAACTCGCCCGCCGCTGGACCCCCATCCTCAACGCTTTCGATGAAGCCGGCTGCGACGTCTGCTACGAAATCCATCCCGGTGAAGACCTCCACGACGGCGTCTCCTACGAGATGTTCCTTGAGCGCGTGAGCAACCACCCGCGCGCCAACCTGCTCTACGATCCGAGCCACTTCGTCCTGCAGGGTCTCGACTACCTGGACTACATCGACATCTACAAGGACCGCATCAAGGCCTTCCACGTGAAGGATGCCGAGTTCAATCCGACCGGTCGTCAGGGTGTCTATGGCGGCTTCCAGTCCTGGGTGAACCGGGCAGGGCGCTTCCGTTCGATCGGCGACGGTCAGGTCGACTTCCCGGCCATCTTCGCCAAGATGGCGGCCAACGACTTCCAGGGCTGGGCCGTGCTCGAATGGGAATGCGCGCTCAAGCATCCCGAAGACGGTGCACGCGAGGGTGCAGAGCTCATCAAGAGCTACATCATCCGCGTCACGGAAAAGGCGTTTGACGATTTCGCCAGCGGTGGCACCGATCAGGCAGCCAATCGCAAGATGCTCGGACTTCAGGGTTAACAGTCTGCTAACATTAAGGCCGCTTTGCTAACGCAGGGCGGCCACCCTGTTCGTCGCAAAACACATATTCAAGGAAGCTGAAAATGGCTGAAAACGGCGCAAAGCGCATTCGCCTGGGCATGGTCGGTGGCGGCACCGGAGCATTCATCGGCTACGTCCACCGCATCGCGGCCCGCATCGATGGCGACTACGAACTGGTCGCCGGCGCCCTGTCCTCGCGCCCTGAAGTGGCCAAGGAATCCGGGAAAAATCTCGGTCTGGCCGAAGACCGCATCTACACCTCCTACGAGGAAATGGCCCAGGCCGAATCCGCCCGTCCGGACGGTATCGAGGCTGTGTCCATCGTTACGCCGAACCACATGCACTTCGGTCCCGCCAAGGCGTTCCTCGAAGCCGGCATCCACGTGATATGCGACAAGCCGATCACATCGACGCTCGAGGATGCCCGTAAGCTCTTGGAAATCAAGCCGAAAAACGGCGCAAAGTTCCTCCTGACGCACAACTACACCGGCTATCCCCTGATCCGTCAGGCCCGCGAAATGATCGCCGCTGGCGCTCTGGGCAAGATCCGTGTCGTTCAGGCCGAATACCCGCAGGAATGGCTGACCGAGCCCACCGGCGACGACAACAAGCAGGCCGCATGGCGCACTGACCCGGCCCGCTCCGGCGCCGGCGGCTGCATCGGCGACATCGGCACCCACGCCTATAACCTTGCCCGCTTCGTCACCGGTCTCAAGACAGAAGCCGTCGCAGCGGACCTCACCGCATTTGTCCCCGGTCGTCTGCTCGATGATAACGTGCACATCATGCTTCGCTTCGAAGGCGGCGCAAAGGGCATGCTCTGGGCCAGCCAGGTCGCACCCGGGTGCGAAAACGGCCTGCAGCTGCGCGTTTATGGTGAAAAGGGCTCGCTGGAATGGCGCCAGGACAACCCGAACTACATGTGGTTCACCGAATTCGGTAAGCCCAAGCAGTTGCTGACCCGCGGCGGTTCCATCTCCTCGGCTCCGGCCAAGTCGATGAATATCCGTATTCCTACCGGTCATCCGGAAGGCTATCTCGAGGCTTTCGCCACGATCTATAGCCAGTTTGCGGCCGTGATCCGCGGCGAGGGTGCTGAATATGAAGCCCTCCTGCCGACCATGGAAGACGGTGTGGAAGGCATGCAGTTCATCACGGCTTCGGTAAAGTCGTCCAACAACGACAGCGCCTGGACGCGCCTCAGCGACGTCTGATTCCAATATCAAAAAGTGAAGGTCGGGCTGCTGCCCGGCCTTTTTATTGAACACGCTCCGTATGATAGCCGCGTGCTTCAAGCAGCCTGACAACGCTCACATCCTCCACGAGATGGGCTGCGCCCACCACTAGAAGAGCGCTTTCCTTGCGCTCCAGCATGCCCTCGATCTGGCCGACCCAGTTGTGATTGCGCTGGTCGATAAGGCGGTCGACCATGTCGCTTTCATAGCCGCCCATCTGGTCCACGAAGATCTCGCCGAGCGCTTCGGGATTGCCGTCCAGCCAGACCGCCATCATCGCGTCGATGTCGGCCACCATGACGTCGAGCGTATCCAGCGTCGCTTTCAGCATGGCGATCTGCTCGTCCTCGTCGCCACTGGCCAGAAAACCAATCTGCTCCTCCGGCGTTTCAAGGAAGCCCTTGCGCTCCGCTGCTAGCGTGGCCTCCAGGACCTGTTCCACGCCCAAGGTGGGGTCGTAGCCAGTTTCGGCAAGAACTCCGACGGAAAGAGACGTAGCCGCCATCCAGGGCTGCATGGTCAGAAGCATAGGCATGGGCATGTTGTAGTCATGTGCGGCCTCGCGCAGGCGGTCGGTGAGCTGGGGCCCGATCACGTCGCTCAGCAACCGCCCGTCCCGCATGAAGCCCAGCTCAAACGAAAGCGGCATGATCCGCATCTGCGCTTCGACGCTGATGTCGGTTTCGAAATAGACCCGGTCGACCTTGGACATGACCTTGTCCAGATGAGCCGTGCGCCAGTCGATATCGGGGGGCAGCAGATGCACCGAACCGAAGAGCCAGATTGAGCTGTCCCCGTCACTCACCTTCCACATGGCGGGGGCGGCCGCAGCGCTTGATACGGTCAGCAGTGTCGCCGTCGCAAGTGCGGTCAGGTGGCAGTGTGCCATGGTCAAAGCTCCTCGGCAGATGACGTGAGGTCGACTGTCCGCCAAAAAGCAAAGCGCCGCAATCTTTTGCGGCGCTTTTCGGAATCACAATGCGAGAACGCTCAATGGGTCCAGGGCGTCTTGCGGTCGTGCCTGAAATTGTCCGGATAGCTCACGCGCTTGGGCGTGGGCTCATGCGCGGGCTGCACCGTATAGGGAATGCCATTGCGCTGTGCATAGGCTTCGGCTTCTTCCAGCGTGGGGAAGGAAAGCCGCACCTGCTGGGCCATATCGGAGCTGCTGGTATAGCCCATAAGCGGGTCGATACTGCGCGGCGCCTGCGGCTCGTGCACCAGAACCCAACTCTTCGACTTACCCTTGCCCGACTGCATGGCGTTGCGGGCAGGGCGGTAGATACGGGCGGTCATGCAAAGTCCTCAACACTATGCGGGGCGATGGTCGGAGTACAAAGATTCGAACTTTGGACCCCCGGTTCCCAAAACCGGTGCTCTACCAGGCTGAGCTACACTCCGAAATCGCTCGTTTCCGTTAGCCTGTTCGCGCGTAAAGGGCAAGGCCGCATGCAATTTGAGCACAGGCTTGACCGCGGGCCCATCGCACGGGAAATAGACGGCATGATCGATCTTCAAAAGCCTTGGCCGCTCGGCCTCAGCCGCAAATCCTGGCCCTATTTTCTCGTCGGGTTGCTGGCCAGCCTGGGTGTGTTGGCTCTGATTGATACTGCGGCCTCCCGCGGCGCGATCGGTTGGCCAGCACAGTGGCGAGCGCCATTCTTCTTCATCACCGATTACGGCCTTTCCGACTGGGTGCTGATTCCCTCACTGGCTCTGGCCATTGCGTTCGCCCTGGTTCGGCTTCCCCTTAGGGGGCTTTGGCGAGGCGTGATGGGTGAACTGGCGATGCTGTCCACTTTTGTCTTTGTCGGGGTAGGCGCACCGGGCCTGATCACCAATCTCCTCAAGCGCATTGTCGGACGCGGTCGGCCCAGCGAGTTCGAAACCGTCGGCGCCTTTTCGTTCCAGAACATCTTCAATGACTGGACATTCCAGAGTTTCCCGAGCGGCCATTCCGCCACGGCCGTTGCCATGGCCTTTGTGATCGGCTTCCTCTGGCCGCGCCTGTTCCCGCTATTCCTGGTGATCGGCATTGTCGTGGCCGCGTCGCGTGTGCCGGTGGGGGCTCACTATCCCACCGATGTTTTTGCCGGCTGTATCGTCGGGATGCTGGGGGCATACCTTGTGCGTAATGTCTTTGCGCTGCGCGGCTGGCTCTTCACCCGTCTTCCCGATGGGCGGATTGCCCGCAAGCCGCTCGAGAAATTGCGGGCTTTGCGTCAGGCCGCCGCGAGGTAGCGACCAAGCGCGGCGTCAAGGTCTGCCTTGATGTCGCTCATGTCCTCAAACCCGATATGGAGGCGGAAGAGATTGCCCTCTTGTGCCCAGGGCACGGCAGTGCGGGCACGTTCCGGCGTGGCGGGGATGCAGAGACTTTCATAGCCGCCCCACGAATAGCCAATACTGAAAAGCTCAAAATGGTCGAGGAACGCCGCGATGGCTTCCTGTGAGCCCGGCTGCAGCAAGACCGCAAACAGGCTGCCAGAACCGGTGAAGTCCCGTTTCCACAACGCGTGATCAGGGTGACTGGGTAGGGCAGGGTGCAGCACAGCCGCGACCCCCTTCTGGCCTTCGAGCCAGGAGGCAATTTCGATCGACCGCTTTTCATGTTCTGCCATGCGCAAGGAGAGCGTCCTCAAGCCACGCGCAATCAGGAAAGCGTCGTCGCCAGAGGTGAAGAATCCCAGCAAAGTGCGGGCCCGCTCGACATCGGCCCAGCTTTCCGCAGTCGCCGAAATGGTGCCGCCGAAAGCATCCGAATGGCCCGAAAACATCTTGGTTGCCGCGTGGACCACGATATCGGCGCCCAGGGCCAGCGGCTTGAGATAAAGCGGGCTTGCCCAGGTATTGTCGACGATCAGCCTGGCGCCATTGGCATGGGCAGCGCTGGCCAATGCGGGCAGGTCTTGGATCTCGAATGTCAGCGACCCCGGACTCTCGGCAAAGACGGCGCGGGTATTGGGCTGCATCAGGTCGGATATGCCGGCGCCGATGCGCGGATCGTAATAGCGCGCGGTGATGCCCATCTGCCTGAGAAAGCCCTGCGCAAAGGTGCGGGTCGGCTCATAAGCGCTGTCCGTGATCAGCACGTCGTCGCCGGTCTTGAGGCAAGACAGAAGCGCAATGGTGATCGCGGCGAGCCCGGATGGTACCAGCTTGGTGCGATGGGCACCTTCCAATTCAGTGACGATTGATTCGACCCCGTCCGTGGTCGGGTTGCCCGCCCGCCCATAAAGATAGGGCTGTTGCTGCGCCTTGAGGTCCGCGTAGGTGTTGAACAAAACGGTCGAGCCGCGGAACGGCGGCGTATTCACAAAGCCGAACTGATCTTGTGGGTTCCGTCCACCCTGGACCAAGGCGGTTTGTATCGCCCGGTTTCCGGGGAGATTGCGGGTGTCGTGGGTCATTGGTCCTGGCTGCTCAAAAACGGTTCATATTCTTCGGTTGGTGAAAAAAGCGACAGAAACACTGTCTCATCACACCGACTGCCCTTGACGTTACAGTCAATAGAGGCTTGCATGCTTAACAGCATCACGGCGTCAAACAAAGACGACGGTGCGACCGAAGTCTTGGCTTGCCAAGAAGTTCGGCACAAAGGGTCAGGAAACAAAAGGCAAATCAATGCAAAAAGCGCTCGTTTCGATCGCAGTCGCGGCTTCTCTCGGCCTCGGCGCGACAGCCGCCCAGGCGGCTATTCTCGATGACGTGAAGGCCAAGGGTTACATTCAGTGCGGTGTTACCGGCGGCGTCCCCGGTTTCTCCGCTCCCGACTCCAACAACGTCTGGACCGGTATCGAAGTCGACTTCTGCCGCGCCATGGCAGCGGCCATCTTCAACGATGCTGACGCCGTCCGCTTTACCTCGCTCACCAGCCAGGAACGTTTCACTGCCCTTTCGGCAGGCGAGGTGGATGTGCTTTCCCGCACCACCACCTGGACCATGAGCCGCGACACGCAGCTGGGCATCAGCTTTGTGGGCACCATGTTCTACGACGGTCAGGGCTTCATGGTTCGTGAGGAAGACGGCATCGAGTCCGCTCTGGACCTGTCCGGCGCCGCCATCTGTATCGAGTCCGGCACCACGACCGAGCTCAACGCCGCTGACTACTTTGCCGCCAACGGCATGGAATTCAACACCGTCGTGTTCGTCGACCAGGACGAAGTGGTGAAGGCCTATGAAGATGGCCGTTGCGACGTATACACGACCGACTCTTCGGCTCTGGCTGCCGAACGTTCCAAGTTCGCAAACCCTGACGACCACATCATCCTGCCCGAAATCATCTCTAAGGAGCCCCTTGGCCCGGTGGTGCGCGCTGGCGATACCCAGTGGTTCAACATCGCCCGCTGGACCTATTTCGCCCTGCTCGAAGCCGAAGAACTGGGCGTGAGCTCGGCCAACGTCGACGAACAGCTCGGCTCCGACAATCCGGCCATCAAGCGCCTGCTGGGCGTTGAAGGCGAATTCGGTGCCCCGCTCGGCCTCGACAATGCTTGGGCCTACCAGATCATCAAGCTGGTCGGTAACTATGCCGAAGCATACGACCGCAACGTCGGTCCGGACACTCCGATCGGGCTGGAGCGCGGCCTGAACGCCCTGTGGCGTGACGGCGGCATCCAGTACTCCCCGCCGATCCGCTAAACCGAACGAATTGAGCCGGCGCTTCCTATGAAGCGCCGGTCTTTTTGTTCCGTCGCCAGCTTCGCCGGGCGAAGTGCGCAGCGACACGTTGCGGCCAAGGGACATTACATATGACGACACTCGACACGGGGCCCCAAGCTGCCCCTCGAGCCAGCATATTCAACGATCCGGTGATCCGTGGGATTATCTATCAGGTCGTTGTCGCGGCTCTCCTTGTCGGCTTTATTCTCTGGATCATCGGGAATACAGCCGCGAACCTATCTGCCCAGAACAAGACAACCGGTTTCGACTTCCTCTGGCGAACGGCCGGTTTCGATATCTCCTTTTCGCTCCTGCCGTGGTCACGCGCCTCCTATTATTATGAGGCATTCCTGGTCGGACTGCTGAATACGCTTTTGGTGGCCGTCGTGGGTATCGTCTTCGCCACGATCCTGGGCTTCACCATCGGCATAGCCAGGCTCAGCACGAACTTCATCGTGTCCAGCCTTGCCACCGTCTACATCGAAGTCATCCGCAACATTCCCCTGCTGCTGCAGCTGTTTTTCTGGTACTTCGCGGTTCTCAAGTCGATGCCGGCCGTGCGCAATTCGCTCGAATTGCCATTCGACAGCTTCATCAATCAGCGCGGGATCATGATCCCCCGGCCGATCCCGGACGAACAGTTCAATTTCGTCTGGCTTGGGCTGGTTCTGGCAATCGTCTGCATTGTTTTCCTGCGACGCTGGGCAAAAAATCGTCTGGAGACGACAGGGCAACGCTTTCCGGTTTTCTTGACATCGGTTGCGCTGCTGTTTGGCATTACCGCAATTGTCTTCGTGGTCAGTGGTGCCAGCGTTGCCTTCGAGCCCCCCGTGCTCGAACGGTTCAATTTCAAGGGTGGCCTGCAGTTACCGCCTGAATTCGTCGCCCTCGCCTTCGGGCTGTCCATCTATACGGCTGCCTTCATCGCAGAAACGGTGCGCGCGGGCATCCAGGCCGTGAGCCATGGTCAGACCGAAGCGGCGTCATCGCTTGGGCTGAAGGAAGGCGACCGGCTCCGTTTGGTGATCGTTCCGCAGGCCATGCGGGTCATCATTCCGCCGCTGACAAGCCAGTATCTCAACCTGACGAAGAACTCGTCGCTCGGCGCAGCGATTGGCTATCCAGAACTGGTCAACGTGTTTTCGGGCACCTCGCTGAACCAGACTGGCCGTGCGATCGAATGCATCGCTATCACTATGCTGGTCTACCTCACTTTCTCCCTGCTCACCTCGGCGCTGATGAACTGGTACAACGCCCGGGTAAAGCTGGTGGAACGGTAGGAGGGCGCAATGACCGATATCTCATACGTCCGTACCGAGTTCGTCGAAGCCAGACGCCCGCCTACTCCGACAAGCGGTCCCTTGGTCTGGATGAAGAAGAACCTCTTCGCCACGCCGCTCGATACTGTCCTGACGGTTCTGGGTGTGGCCTTTCTCCTCTGGATTATCCCGCCGCTTTGGGGCTTCTTTTTTGGCAATGCCGTGGGCCCGGGCGGTACGGTGGAGGAATGTCGTCTGGAAACGGCCGGCGCCTGCTGGGCCTATATCGCGGCCGAAATGGAGTTCTTCATTTACGGCTTCTATCCGGCGCAGGAGTTCTGGCGGCCCAATCTGGTCTTCGCATTGGGAGCCTTGCTCCTCGTGCCGATCCTGATCCCCAAGGTCCCCTACAAGCGGATCAATGCCGTCCTGCTGCTGGTCGTCTATCCTATCATCAGCTACTTCTTGCTGGCCGGAGGTGCCTTCGGCCTGCGCGTCGTGCCCACCGAACAATGGGGCGGCCTCCTTGTAACGTTGATCATCTCGGTGGTCGGCATCACCCTGTCCTTCCCCATGGGCATTGTTCTGGCTTTGGGGCGGCAATCGAACCTGCCGATCATCAAGACCGTCTGCGTCATGTTCATTGAACTGATCCGCGCGGTTCCGCTGATCACAATCCTCTTCATGGCCTCGGTCATGCTGCCGCTGTTCATGCCGCAGGGGACCACGGTGGACAAATTCCTCCGTGCGCTTGTGGGCGTTACGCTGTTCACCTCGGCCTATGTCGCTGAAGTCGTCCGGGGAGGCCTGCAGGCCATTCCGCGCGGACAGTACGAAGCGGCCGCCGCCCTGGGTCTGGGTTACTGGAGGCGGATGTGGTTCATCATCCTGCCGCAGGCGCTCAAGCACGTGATCCCGGGCATCGTGAACAACTTCATTGCCCTCTTCAAGGACACGTCCCTCGTCTACATCGTCGGCATGCGCGATCTGCTTGAAGCGGTCAAAACCAAGAACGACTCCGCCATCGAATGGCAGTCGGCCAATACGGCGACCACCGGCTATATCTTTGCCGCCATGGTCTTCTGGGTTTTCTGCTTCGGCATGTCTCGCTACTCCATCTTCATGGAGCGCCGTCTCAACACTGGCTACAAGAGGTAGCGCACATGTCCCAAGTTTCGGAAACCACCGTCGACCGCCAGATCAACACCAGCCAGATGCAGGTCTCGCAGACCGAAGTGGCGATCGACGTGATCGACATGCACAAGTGGTATGGCGATTTCCACGTCCTGCGCGACATCAACCTTCGGGTGATGAAAGGCGAGCGCATCGTCATCGCCGGGCCTTCGGGCTCGGGGAAGTCGACGCTCATCCGGTGCATCAATCGTCTCGAAGAGCATCAGCAGGGCCAGATCATCGTCAACGGCACCGAACTGACGGCTGATCTCAAGCGCATCGACGAAGTGCGCCGCGAGGTGGGTATGGTGTTCCAGCACTTCAACCTTTTCCCGCACCTCACGATTCTGCAGAACCTGACGCTTGCTCCCATCTGGGTGCGCGGCATCCCCAAGGCAGAGGCCGAGGAAACCGCCATGCATTACCTCGAGCGGGTCAAGATCCCCGAGCAGGCCAACAAGTATCCCGGCCAGCTTTCCGGCGGTCAGCAACAGCGCGTGGCCATTGCGCGCTCGCTCTGCATGCAGCCCAAGATCATGCTTTTCGACGAGCCGACATCCGCCCTTGACCCGGAAATGGTCAAGGAAGTGCTCGAGGTGATGATCAGCCTGGCCGAAGAAGGCATGACCATGATCTGCGTGACCCACGAAATGGGTTTTGCCCGGCAGGTGGCCAATCGCGTCATCTTCATGGACCAGGGCCAGATCATCGAGCAGAACGAGCCCGAGCAGTTCTTCTCGAACCCGCAGCACGAGCGCACCAAGCTCTTCCTCAGCCAGATTCTGCACTGAAGCCCGATGCCCGGCGGTTTTCGCCGGTCATACGCAATTATCAGGGGGTCGGGCCGGTCCGCGGCTTGACCCCTTTTCCATGGCTGCCAATATGAGGCCGAGGAAAAGAAAGCCTACTTCGTGCGTCATCTGCTTCAGTCAGCCTTGCTTTTTGCCGTCATGCTCCTGGGCCTGGCGGCGCAGCCAGCAATGGCGCAGACGCTCCAGGCGGTGCGGGATCGCGGCTTTCTGGTTTGCGGCTCGAGCAATGCCCTGGCTGGTTTTTCCCAGCAGGACGCCGATGGGCGCTGGTCGGGCTTTGACGTCGACCTTTGCCGTGCCCTGGCGGCTGCGATCTTCGGAAATCCTGATCTGATCGAGTTTCGCTCTTACCGGGGCGAGGCGCGATTTGCGCCGCTCCAGACCGGTGGGGTGGATGTGCTCATGCGGAACGGAGCCTGGAGTGCCGGGCGTGATACCAAGTTCGGGGCGCGGTATGTGACGCCCAATTTCTTCGATGGGCAGGCGTTTTTGGTGCCGCAATCGCTCGGTGTCGTCTCGGCCTATGAGCTCGACAATGTCTCCATCTGCGTTGTCGACGGAGCCGGTGAACTGGCGGCGCTGGACGAATTTTTCTTTGCAAATCAAACCGCTTACCGGGAAGTCGTGTACGAGGAAACGGCGGACTTGCTGACCGCTTATCGCGCCGGGCTGTGCCAGGTTGTCTCGGCCGCGGGGCGCCAGCTGCAGGCGGTGCGGCGGGAATTGCCCGAGCCGGCGCTGCATCGAATCCTGCCTGAGCGCATCTCGAAGGAAGTGCTGGGCCCGGTGGTGCGGCAGGGGGATGACGAGTGGTTCGAGATCGTTCGCTGGACGATTTTCGCCCTGATCACGGCCGAGGAAGTGGGGGTCACGAGCCTCAATATCGACTCCCTGTCGGCGGCCAGAACCCCCGCAGTCCGCCGGATTCTGGGGCTAGAAGGGGACTATGGTTCGGCCCTTGGCCTCAGGCCAACCTTCATGACCGACGCGATCCGGGCAGTGGGCAATTATGCCGAACTTTACGACCGCCACTTCGGCGCCCAGACCGGTGCGGCCATGCTGCGGGGGCAGAATGCGCTGTGGAGCAATGGCGGTTTGCTGTACGCGCCGCCGATCCAGTAAGAGTCGATTCCAGGCCGAATTCGTTAGCAGACTGTGAACGCTGACCGTCCGCTTAAGGCGATAAGGTCACTATGGCGTCACCTCATGCGAAAACCAGGCTGACGCGCCGGTTCTGCTTGCCCTTTTTCTCGATCTTGCCGAGAGCGACCGCCCCGATCTCGCCGGTGCTGGCGACATGGGTGCCGCCACAGGGCTGCAGATCAACGTCGCCGATGCGGACGAGGCGAACGCGTCCCTGACCCATGGGCGGCTTGACCTTCATCGTCTTGATGAGGTCCGCCCGTTCCTCCATTTCGGCATCGGTGATCCATTCGGACGTGACGGGGTGGTCGGCCGCGATCATGGCGTTGAGTTCGGCCGCCAGGGCGTCGAGATTTTCGGGGACCTCGGGCATGTCGAAATCGAGCCGGCCCTTGTCCTCGCCGATCTGCCCGCCGGTAACGGGGAAGGGGAAGACGACGGACAGAAGGTGGAGGGCCGTGTGCATGCGCATGAGGCGATGGCGCCGGTCCCAGTCGAGTTCGGCGGTAACCGTGTCGCCGACGGCGGGAAGGGTCTGCCCCTCGCTCGGAACGTGGACGATGCGTGTCTTGTCGCCATCGGGGTGAATGGCGGTGGCGATGACGAGGCTGGTCCCGTCGGCCAGAACGAGCCGGCCGCTGTCGCCCGGCTGTCCGCCGGACGCGGCGTAGAAAACGGTCTGGTCCAGGACAACGCCGCCTTCGGCCGTTACCTCCAGCACGGTTGCGGGCGTGGAGGAAAGATAGGCGTCGTCGCGGAAAAGGAAACGGGTCATGGCACTCAGAGCAGTGGAGAGAGCAGGCGCGCGGCCTGGTTGAGGAAATAGAGCATGACGGGACGGCTGCGCACTTCGGCGAGACCGACCTGGCGGCAGGATTCGAAATCCTTGAGCAGCATGGCTTCGACCCGCTCGATCATGTCCTTGTCGGTGAACCAGAGCGTGATCTCGAAGTTGATCGCAAAGGAGCGGTTGTCGAAATTGACGCTGCCAATGGTGGCGATCTCGTCGTCCATCAGCACCACTTTCTGGTGCAGGAAGCCGTCGACATAGCGGTATACGCCGATGTCGTGTTCAACCATGGCATCGGCATGGGCCATGCTGGCCAGCCAGACGAGCTTGTGGTCGGGATTGTCGGGCAACATGATCCGCACATCGACCCCGCGCAGGCGGGCGGCGAAGAGGGCCGTGCGGATATCGGTATCGGGCACGAAATAGGGGCTGACGATCCAGAGGCGCTCACGGGCCCGCCCGATGATATCGGTATAGGCGATGGCGCATTCCTCGAGCTGGTCAGCAGGGCCGCTGCCCATGACCAGCACCGACTGCTCACCCACCGCTTCGAGTTGAGCCGGAGGACGATGGGGCAGCTTGTCACCTGTCGCCCATTCCCAGTCCTCACGGAAAAGCAGCGCGCAGCCGAGGGCCGCGGGACCGGAGACGCGGACATGGGTATCGCGCCAGTGGCCGAATTTGGGGTCTTCGCCCAGATATTCGACGCCCACATTATGTCCGCCGACCCAGGCATGCTTGCCATCGGCCACCACGATCTTGCGGTGGTTGCGGTAATTGATCCGGGCGGGACCATAGAAGCGGAGCATCTTGTGGCGGTGGTTGAAGCCGGCAACCTTGATACCGGCCTCGCGCAATTCGCGACGGTAGCGCTTGGGCATGCCGGTGCTGCCGATATCGTCATAAAGAAGATAGACGGCGACGCCGGCCTTGGCCTTGGCGATCAGCCGTTCGGCAAGCTGCTGCCCCAAGCGGTCGTCGCGCACGATATAGAACTGCACGAGCAGATATTCTTCGGCCGCATCGATGCCGGCGAAGATGGAGTCGAAGGTGGCCTGACCATCGACGAGAATTTCGACGTCATTGCCCTTGAGAAAGGGCACTTCGGAAACGGCCACCTGAACCGGCCATTTCTCGTCGGTTTCCCGGTCCACCAGCGCCAGGTCGCGGGCGCGCAGCGGGCGATCGGCGCGGCCGTTCTGCACGCGATCCTGCGCATAGTCATCAAACGCCTTCCAGCCGAAGATGAGGTAGAGGAAAACCGAGGGAAAGGGCAGCAAAGCCAGTGACAGGAGCCAGGCTATGGAGCCCTGCGAGGTGCGGGAGTTGAGGATTTCCCGCACTGCGCAAACGATGGCCAGAAGGTAGATCGCGCCCACGATGAGCGCCACGATATGCAAGTCAGCGACTATGGCGCGCAGAAGATCGTCTATGCGGAACACGGTGGACCCACGTTTGAAGGGAGCGGCACTCTAGCATTCGCGGCGGCTGCGGCAATGCTTGACTGTGCTCCGGATCGGACTAGTCTTTGCTTCTGGCTGATGCAGCCTGCCGCTCGCGCCCTTCAGGGACGGTGAATGCATCTTTTCCATGATTGGTTTGACCCATCGATACGGGCGAGCCGTCAGCAATGCGAGCACTGACCACGTTTGCCCGTCGAAAGGATCAGACCATGCATAGTTTCATGGATGCAAAACTCATGGCCAAGCTGCTGCGGCAGGGCTTGGTCGACCGCAATATCGAGCTGTCCCACAGCGAGTGCCTTGAACTGGTGGCGCGCCAGTTCGGCTTTGCGAACTGGAACATCCTCAGCGCCCGGATCGAAGCCGCCAGCACAGCGGGCGACGTGGTGCCACACGGCTGGACCCGCACGGGTCGATCGCCCACATCTTACCGGCTCGGGGTTGACCGGGAAAAGAGCGCGGCCTGGATCGAGAGCAAGCCGGAGCTTGCCGCCGAGATTTCGCAGGAGGATTTCTGCACGCTGATGCAGTCGGTGGATGCCGCCAGCTTTCGCGGCAAGCGGATGCAGCTTAGCGCCGATCTCAAGGCGGAGGCCGTGGACGGCGGCGTCACCATCTGGTTTCGGGTCGACGGGCCTTTGGGATCGCTGCGCTTCGAGAACCTCGAACGCTACGGATCTGACGGGCCGGTGACCGGAGACTCAGGCTGGACCCGGCGCCAGATTGTCCTCGACATTCCGCAGGAGGCCACGAGCCTCAACTATGGCTTTTACCTCAAGGGCCGGGGCAAGGGGTGGGGAAGGGGCTTTGCGCTGGGGGAAGTGGACGCTGCCGTTCCCGTCAGCACGCCAGACGGCAACGCCCTGCGTGGACCCACGAACCTGGACTTTGCCGCCTGATGGCGAAAGGAGCCGGTTCAGACCGGCTCCGCTTCCATCACGCTGGAAATATCGATGGGTGTACGACCTTCCATCCATGACGGCACCGGCAGGCTCTTGCTGCGCAGGAAGTCGGGATTGAAGATCTTGCTGGCATAGCGATTGCCGTAGTCGCAGAGGATCGTGACAACGGTCTTGCCCGGCCCGAGATCGCGCGCCATGCGCACGGCGCCGGCAATATTGATGGCGCTTGAGCCGCCCAGGCAAAGGCCTTCATGTTCGAGCAAATCGAAAATGTAGGGCAGGGCTTCGGCGTCCGAAATCTGGTAGGGCATGTCGACCTTGAGCCCTTCCAGGTTGGCGGTGATGCGGCCCTGTCCGATGCCCTCGGTGATGGAGTTGCCCGAGGATTTGAGCTCGCCATGGGCATAATATTCGTAAAGCGCGGCGCCTTCTGGATCGGCAAGGCCGATCTTGACGTCCGGATTGCGGGCCCGCAGCGCTTCGGCGGTGCCGGCCAAAGTGCCGCCAGAGCCGACGGCGCAGATAAAGCCGTCGATGCGGCCGCCGGTCTGCTGCCAGATTTCGGGGCCGGTGGTTTCCACATGCGCGCGACGGTTCGAGGTATTGTCGAACTGGTTGGCCCATACGGCGCCGTTGGGCAGCTCGGCATTGAGCTTTTCGGCGAGCCGGCCCGACACCTTGATGTAGTTGTTGGGGTGCTTGTAGGGCTTGGCCGGGACTTCGATCAGCTCGGCGCCGTAAAGGCGCAGCGCGTCCTTCTTTTCCTGGCTCTGCGTCTCGGGAATGACGATGACCGACTTGAAGCCGAGCGAATTGGCAACAAGCGTGAGGCCAATGCCGGTATTGCCGGCAGTGCCTTCCACGATGGTGCCGCCGGGCTTGAGCGCGCCTGACTTGACCATGTCGTGGATGATGAACAGGGCCGCACGATCCTTCACCGACTGGCCCGGATTGAGAAACTCGGCCTTGCCCCAGATTTCGCAACCCGTGAGGGTGGAAACGCGATTGAGACGGATCAGCGGCGTGTTGCCGATGGCGGAGATGAGGTCTTGATGCTTGGCCATGAGTCTATGTGGTGATGGATCAGACACTTATGGTAGGGGGCTGCCCCTCAAGCCGCAAGCGCTAAGGCCTTCATACGGCAAGGGGTTCCCCTGATCCGCGCCCGCGCGCAAGGCCAGGGTGGCCGGTTTGGCCAATGGCGGAATGGAATTCTCCCCCTAAAGCGTGCGGATGGCGTCGAGCGCCCGCTGACGCGTGGCCTTGAGGTCGGCAATGGGCGCGGGATAGGTCTCGCCGATGGTGATGCCTGCCGCGGCCAGAACATCGACCGGTGCCTCGGCGGGATTGTGGATGGAAGCATCGGGGAGCCGGGCCAGCTCGGGCACGAAGCGGCGCACGTAGTCGCCCGTTGCATCGAACCGTTCGCCCTGCGTTACGGGATTGAAGATGCGGAAATAGGGGGCCGCGTCGAGCCCGCTGCCGGCCACCCATTGCCAGCTGGCCGGATTGTTGGCCTCGTCGGCATCGACGAGGCAATCCCAGAACCAGTCCTCGCCAATCCGCCAGTCGATCAGGAGGTTCTTGGCCAGAAAGGACGCGGTCAGCATTCGGACGCGATTGTGCATGTAGCCGGTTTCCCAAAGCTCGCGCATGCCGGCGTCGACGATGGGAATGCCGGTCTGGCCACGCTGCCAGGCACGCAGTTGCGCGGGGGCGTGGCGCCAGGCGACGCCCTCGTATTTGGGCTGCATCGAAACTTTGGCAATGTCGTCGCGATGGTAGAGCTGGTGATAGCTGAAGTCGCGCCAGGCCAGTTCGGAGAGGAATTTGTCCACCGCGCCGGCCTTGGCGGGATGGGCCTGGGCAAAGGCCTGCGCGCGGTGCCAGATCTGGCGGGCGCTGATCTCCCCGAAACGCAGATGGGGCGAAAGGCGCGAAGTGGCGTCGCGCGCCGGAACATCGCGCCCGGTGGGATAGTCCGCGACGCTCTCTTCGAGAAACCGGTCGAGCCGGGCGGAGGCGGCGTTTTCGCCGATCTGCCAATATTGGCCCAGCTTGCCGGCCCAATGGGGTTGGGCATAGGCGGTGTCCACATCCGGCGGCGTGATGGGCTTTCCCGGCGGGGGCGGAAGGGGGCGGTCAATCGGGGCGGTGCGCAGGGTTTTCCAGAAGGGGGTAAAGACCGAATAGGGCTTTCCTTGACCGGTCTCGATGGTCCAGGGCTCGGCCAGGACATTGCCGGGATGGGAGGTGACGGCAACGCCGGCGTCGCGCAGGCTTTGCTTGATCGCAGCGTCGAGAGCGCGCTCGGCCGGACAATAGCGGCGGTTCCAGTGGATGGCCGTGGCGCCGGTGGTCTTGAGGGCCTGGGCCAGGACCACGCCTGCCTCGCCGGTCTCCATCTGGAGGGGAATGCCGATGCGGGCCAGATCCTGCGCAAGGCTTTGCAGACTCGAATGCAGCCACCAGCGCGCCGCGCCGCCAATGGGGCGGAGGCCAGGATCGGTTTCGAAAATATAGAGCGCCCTGACGTCCTGGGCGTCGCGAACGGCGGCGGCGAGGGCTGGATTATCGGCAAGGCGCAGATCGTTGCGCAACCAGACAAGGGCGGTGGTCAAGGGCAGGGCTCCGGGCGTGTCCTGAGGATACGCGCCCGGGGCCTTGCTGGTTCAGCTATTCCATCAGTTCTGCCAGCTGCTCGAGCGCCGAGCTCCAGGCTTCCATGGAAAAGATGCGGGTCTGCGCATCGGCATGGGGCAGGCCGCGCTCGACCAGGGTGATGCGGGTGCTGTCCTCGCCGATGGCGGTGAAGGTGATGTCGATGACAAAGATCAGCTCGTCATCCTCGTCCTTGTGCACCCAGGAGAGCACGAGGCGCTGGTCTTCCACAAAGCTCAGAACCTCGCCGGTCACCTCGTGATCGGCCTCGTCGTCCTCTTCGGCAAAAGTGACGAAGCGGTAGCTGCCGCCTTCGAAGGCGTCGAACTCGGCCTCGTCAACCTGCCATTGCTCGATCAGCGCCGGATCGGTCCAGGCGGAGAACACGTCGCTGACATTGGCGTCGATGGTGCGGGTGATGGTGATCTGGCTTTCGCCATCGACGTCGGGGATGGGATCGGTCATGCCGGTTTGCCTTCCGGGTGGAGTTCAGCGGTGCGCGGGAGGAGAATGCTAAGGAGGCCAAGCGCCGGAAGAAAGGCGATGATCTGGAAAACCGCGATCATGCCGATCCAGTCGGCCAGCGCGCCCATGACGGCCGCGCCCAGGGCACCGATGCCGAAGGCGAAGCCGAAGACGAACCCGGCCACCATGCCGACCTTGCCGGGCACCAGCTCCTGCGCATAGACCACCATGGCCGAGAAGGCCGAGGAGAGGATGAGGCCCACCATGATGCTCATGACAGCGGTCCACAAGAGGTCGAGATAGGGCAGGGCCAGGGTAAAGGGCAGCGAGCCCAGGATCGACACCCAGATGACGGCGAGGCGGCCATACTTGTCGCCGATGGGGCCGCCGATAAAGGTGCCGGCGGCAATCGCGCCCAGGAAGGCGAAGAGATAGAGCTGCGCTTCCTCGGCAGACAGGGCGAATTTCTCGATCAGGAAGAAGGAGTAGTAGCTCTTGAGGCCCTCGATATAGATGAACTTGCTGAGGAGGAGCGCGCCGATGACAGCGAAGGCGACGACCAGCCGGTCGCGGCTGAGCGCCGGCTTGGCTACCTTGACGGCCGGACGGTTGGCGGCCTGGCGCTGGTGTTCGGCGAACCAGCGGCCGACATAGCTCAGGAGCAGGAAGCCGGCGATGCCGACGCCAATGAAATAGAAGACGCTGGACTGCCCGAGCGGCAGGAGGATCAGCGCGGCGGCCAGCGGCCCGAGCGCCGTGCCGGCATTGCCACCCACCTGGAACAGGGACTGGGCAAAGCCCAGCCGGCCGCCCGAGGCCATGCGCGCCACGCGCGAGGCTTCGGGATGGAACAGCGCCGAGCCGGTGCCCATGATGACCGAAGCGATGAACAGCAGCCAGAAGCCATTGGCGGCAGCAAGCACGGCAATGCCAGCCGTGATGATGCCGGCCGACAGCGGCAGCCAATAGGGCTTCGGCTTGACGTCGCCGGAGAGACCGAAGGCCGGCTGCAGCACGCAGGCGGTAATCTGCTGGCCCAGGGTCAGAAGACCGATCTGCAGATAGGACAGCGAATAGGTCTCGCGCAGCATGGGATAAAGCGCGGGCAGCAGGAACTGCATCAGGTCGTTGAGCAGGTGCGCGCCGCTCACCGCAAGAATGATGGACAATGCTGTACGCTGCGCGCCGGAACCGGCGGCTGAAGAGGTCGTGGTCATGGGAATGGCCTGAACAGAGGGTTATCCCCTCCTAACCCCGACGCCGGGCAAGAGCAATCCGCTCTGCACAATATTCAGGCAATGTGGGGGGAGGGAAAGGTGGCTCCGCGAGTAGGACTCGAACCTACGACCCAGCGATTAACAGTCGCTTGCTCTACCAACTGAGCTATCGCGGAACACTTTCAAAGGCCCTCTCGGCGAGGGCGAGGTCCGTGTACCCAAACTGATCCGCTTTGCCAAGCCCCCAATGCAAGTGCATGTGAATAACTTGTCATTCGTCCCCGATGCGGGCGCGGCGGCTAAGGGCGATGAGGTCGGAAACAGTGTTGAGATTGGCGAAGGGATCAAGGGCTTGCCCATCGGCCCAATCCACCGCCTGCGCCTCCGCGCCTGCCAGGACCCGTCGCGGACTGTCCGGCAGCGTTCCCGCCGACAGGAGGGCGAGCAGATCCGCAAGAACGGGCATCGGCCAGGCCGCATTGGTGGGGTAGGGGTTGCCGGCATAGCTCGCAAAGGCCGGATGCGGCCCGCTGGCGGCGACAAGCCGGGTCACGTAATCACGCGGGAGAAAAGGCGTATCCACCGCGACGGTGACAAGAACGTCCTTTGGAGCGGCCCGGTCGCGCAGATGAAGAGCGCCCGCCATGATTCCGGCCATGGGTCCCGCCAGACCCGGCGGATCGGGCAGGGCCGGGCCGGGCCGGGCGCCGTGGGGCGCATCGGGACCGGTGGCCAGCAGAATCGGCTCCTCGACAGGCCGGAGCCGCTCGATGACGCGATCGAGGAGACGCATGTTGCCGAGCCGCAGGTCCCCCTTGCGGACATGACCTAGGCGCGAGCCTTGCCCGCCGCACAGTATGAGGAGGTGGACGCTCACTGACGTCTGGGGCTGCGCAGCAGCAGCAAGAGGATGATGCCGCCGACCAGCCCCCAGAACGGCGCGCCGACGCCGACGATGGTCACGCCCGACGCAGTGGCGACAAAGGTCAGGATGGCGGGAAGACGCATGTCTTCGTCATGGAGCGCGGCAGCAAGCGCGGTGGCGAGACTGGAAAAGAGCGCCAACCCGGCAACGGCCTGAATCAGGAGGGGCGGAGAAGCGGCGATGAAGGCGGCAGCAAAGCTCGCAAGAAGTCCCAGCAGCAGATAGGTGAATCCGGCCGAGACCGGAGCCGGCCAGCGCCGAGCCGGATCGGGATGAGATTCGGGCCCGGCGCAGATAGCCGCGGTAATGGCCGCCAGATTGCTGGTATGCCCGCCGAAAAACGACGTTACGGCGCTGGCAACTCCGGTGAGGACGAAAAGCGGCGAGGGCGTGACCGGATAACCATTGGCCCGCATGACAGCGAGGCCTGGCAGGTTCTGCGAGGCCATGGTCACCACATAAAAGGGCAGGGCGATCCGCACGATGGCGTCGAGGGTGAAGACGGGCATGACCGGCACGAGGCTGGGCCAGGCGCCATCGAAGGTGTTGGGCGGAAGCTGCGTGGTCGTGGCGAGCACGATGCCCGTGACCAGAACGGCGATGGGCACGGCATAGCGCTTGGCAAAGCGCAGGCCCAGGGCCCAGGCCGCCAGAACCGGCAGCGCGAGGGCCGGCATTTCCGCGACCGCCGTGATGGGTGCAAGGCATAGGCTGAGCAGCATCCCGGCGAGCATGGCGTTGGCCAGGGCCGAGGGAATGGCGGCGACCAGCCGGGCGAGCGGACCAATAAAGCCGGTGAGGACAATGAGGCCGGCACAGACCAGGAAAGCGCCGGCCACGGCGGGAAAGCCACCTACGGGCTCCCCGACCGTGAGTAGAAAGGCGACGCCCGGCGTGCTCCAGGCAAAGCTGACCGGCACTCTGGCGCGCCATGCCACCACGATATTGAGAACGCCGATGGCCAGACAGACCGAAAACAGCCCGGTGCCCGCCTGCTGGGGCGATGCACCCGCTGCCGTGAGCGCAGCCAGCACAAGCGTAAAAGTGCTGGCGTAACCCACAATGGCAGCAAGCACGCCAGCTATCACCGGTTGGGCGTAATCGCGCCGCCTGATGGCGCCCGCGGCAGTATCACTCATGTCCAGTCCCCCGGCAGCCCAAGCAAAGTTGCATGGCCGCCACCTTTATTGAGCGGGAAAGCCGGGGCAGGGCAAGTCTCATGCGAACGGGCGTTTAGAACGCCGAGCCATAAACAGTGCCATATTTCGGGAGTGGAGGCCTCGTCCGGAATCGAACCGGAGTACACGGATTTGCAATCCGCTGCGTAACCACTCCGCCACGAGGCCTCTAGGCGCAGCTATCTACGGTGCGCATTCCGGTTATGCAAGCGCCCTGCTTACCGGACTGTGAATATTCAGCAGACCCGATGTCACGGCTGCATTCTTGGCGAGGGAACAGGATAGCGCGGCGAGGGGTTGATGGATCGATCCGTTGCATAAGGAGTAGCCCCATGGCTCAGGACCATAAAGCCGGCACGCCGGCCCCGCTTGAAACCGGCCCAGGCGAGCAGAAGGATGACAATATCGACGATCTGGGCAACCGCCCCGATGGATCCGAACAGGATCAGCCGACCCATCCTGACGACGAGGATGCATCAAAGCCCGACCGGCCAGACCGATAGCGCGCTGTTGTCGCGCCCGCTCGAGGCATATTGTCAGGGCGGGGGCACCGCGATATTCACGGCCAGCATATGAATCGCCGCTCCGGTGGCGGCTGCTGTTGCTTCTTGGTTACGAAAAATCCAACAAGTGAATGGTAACGTATGCTATGGATTGCCCAGGGCTGGTCTAGGCCCACATTACCGGGCATGAGTGTGTCGGTGTCTGGAGGCGATTGATGAAGTTTCGTGGGTATCTTGGCGCGAGCCTGCTGTCGATCGCACTGCTGTCGACCTCTGTTTCTGGCGCGGCAGCTCTGTCGATAACAGAGGCGCTGACAGCTGCCTACAATCACGCCCCGGATCTCAAAGTCGCAGTTTTAGAGGCCAAGTCCTCTGCGGAAGGCATCGTGCAGGCTAAGGCAGGGCAGATGCCGACCATTTCGGCAAATGTTTCCGGTGGCTACGGTTCCAGCCTTGTTGGCGGCTCATGGTCCGATGGAGCCACCTCACTTTCTACCAGCCTCGAGTATGGACAGAACATTTTCGACAGCGGCGCAACTGCTGCTCGCATTGAGGCGGCCCGCGCGGGCGCGGAAGTGGCTGAACTGAGAATCCGGACCGCTGAACAGACTGTCTTCTATGACGTCGTGCGAGCGTATCTTGATGTGCTGGCAGGGCGTGAACTGCTCGCGTTGCGGCAAGACAATATCAGTTTCTTTCAGGCTCAGCTTCAGTCTGCACAGGATCGCCTCGAAGTGGGTGAGGGCACACGCATCGACGTTGCACAAGCTCAAGCACGTCTGGCGCAGGTACAAGCCACATACCAAGCTTCTTTGGGCTCGTTGCGAGAGGCGGAAGCCAGATTCGAAACACTGGTGGGTCAAAAGCCGAATAGTCTGAGCCGCGGTCACAACGTCGGCAATATGATACCGCGGTCCTTGGATGCCTCGTTGGCGGAAGCAGAATCGGGCCATCCGGCTCTAATGCTTGCGAAGGCGAGTATTCGTGCAGCGCAGGCCGGCGTCGACCTTGCATTGGCGGGATTTGGTCCTACCGCTGGGATTTCAGGTTCGATTAGCAGCACCTGGGGGCAACAGGGGGCCCTAAGTCGTGGACAAATTGATGCTCAAGTCGGCTTCCGCATCTCGATACCGATCTATTCGGGTGGGGCGACAGGCTCACGAGTGCGTCAAGCGAATCTGGGCCAGATCAAGTCCGAGGTTGACGCTCTTTCTGCCTATGACGGCATAAGGGAAGCGGTCATCGCTGCTTGGAGCGGTATTCAAAGTGCAGACGCTGGTATAGGAGCTGCCCAGGCAGCGGTTGCCGCCAGCACAACGGTGCTCGAGGGCGTAATCCAGGAGCGCGATCTTGGCACCAAAACGACTTTGGAAGTCCTAAACGCTCAGGCGGACCTCACCTCGGCTCGTGAAAGCCTGATTTCGGCTTCAAATAATAAAGTGCTCGCCACTTTTGCCCTGCTCAGCGCCATGGGCCGGCTGACGGCTTCGGATCTGGGCCTGCCGGTCGAGATCAAGACGGCCATGCCCTATACGCAGACCGTGGAAGATGTCTGGCAGGAGCTCCGCACCGTGGCAGACTAAGCCATCAGCGAAAGTTCTTAAATCCTCTGTGGCCGGGCTCGTCCCGGCCACAAGTTTTCGTGGAAGAAGTCATCTTCGCCCCTGTGGATGATTCCTAATCCAGCCGGTTAAAGTTAAGCTGGTCTTCACGAATCAGGACGGGCGGCTGCGGGTGCCATGGTCCTGGCGGGCGCATGCGTAAGAGGCACTGATGAACAAGCCGGCTCCAAAAGAACCGTCCATGGATGAAATTCTGTCCTCGATCCGACAGATCATCGCGGATGACGACGCAGCCGGCGTACAGCGCCGCCCCACGGTGCAGGCCGCTCCGGCGCCAATGGAAGCCGCGCCGGCTCGCCCACTGGGCGAACAGGCCGACCGAGACCTCAGCGACATGCTGGATGACATCGAGCCGCTGGCCCTGTCGCCCGCGCAGATCGTGGAAGACGACGCCACCCCTGGCGGCTTCAGCTTCGATTCCATTCTGGCCGACACCGAGGAAGAGGCCGGGGCGCCCAATCTGGTCGAAGCCGAAGACGTTGCCTTCGATGCAGACGACGATTTGCCCAGTTTCGATCCGGCCCCGGCGCGCGACGTACAGCCCGAAATGCGCGCCGAACCGGTGGCCCCTGTCCGCCCGGCCATCGCCGAGGCAGCGCCGTTGCCCGATCCGCAGCTGACCGCCGACATTGCCGACGAACTGCTCGAACCCGCCACCAAGGCGGCCGTGCGCAGTTCCATCGGCAAGCTCAGCGCGCTGGGCATCGGCAATCCCGGCCTCACCATCGAAGCCATGATGCGCGACATGCTTCGCCCGATGCTCAAGGAATGGCTGGACGAGAACCTGCCATCCGTTGTCGAGCGCATGGTGGAGAAGGAAATCGCCCGCGTGTCGCGCGGCGAATAGGTCAGAGCAGAACCAGCGGCGGCGCCACGATAAGCGGCACGGGCGGCAAGGCGTCGAACCGCCGCTGTAGTTCGAGGCTCCGCAGGCGCTCGTTGAGCGCGTCGATCTGCAGTTCGAGGCGATGCTGCTCGGAACGGGCGGCAAGCTCGGTTTGCAGGCATACAAGCCGCTCGCTATTTGCACGGATTTCCGCTGCCGTATCGCCCGGGAGGGGTGGCGGACACGCGGCATGTGCCGGCAGTATCATGGCGCTGGCCAGAATACCGATCAGGACAGCGCCGAAGGTAGCGGTAGGTTTCATGGTGGCCTCCGGTCCCGGCTTGCTGTGGGGCTACCGGCTAAAACGGCGTCAGCCCGCGGCGGGTTGCCGATGACTTGCTGTTGACCGCTCCGGCTGCATTTGCTTGAAGTCAGCCAACCATTTTCCGACCCGCCACGGTCCTGCCGGGCGGGTCGCTGCTGTTCGCGAGTGACGCATATGCTTGAGAAGACCTACGAACCGGCCGCCGTCGAGGGCCGCATCTATGATGCCTGGCTCAAGGCCGATGCCTTCGCAGCGGGGGCAGGGGCCAAGCCCGGCGCAGAGACGTTCACCATCGTCATTCCCCCGCCCAATGTCACCGGCTCGCTTCATATCGGGCATGCGCTCAACAACACAGTCCAGGATATCCTGGTCCGGTTCAACCGCATGCTGAAGAAGGACGTCCTTTGGCAGCCCGGCACCGACCATGCCGGTATCGCCACGCAGATGATCGTCGAGCGCCAGCTGGCCGAGAAACAGATGGACCGCCGCACCATGGGGCGCGACAAGTTCATCGAGCGCGTCTGGGAGTGGAAGGCCGAAAGCGGCGGCACGATCATGAACCAATTGAAGCGCCTGGGCGCTTCGGCTGATTTCTCGCGCGAACGCTTCACCATGGGCGCGGCGGGCGAGCCTGACGACCAGATGGTGCGGGCCGTCATCAAGGTGTTTGTCGAGCTGCACAAGCGCGGGCTGATCTATCGCGCCAAGCGCCTCGTGAACTGGCACCCTGGTCTCGAAACCGCGATTTCCGACCTTGAGGTCGAGAATATCGAGGTCAAGGGCCACATGTGGCACCTGCGTTATCCGCTGGCGGATGGCGTGACCTACGAGTTCCCGGTCAAGGACGAAGAGGGCAACGTCACCGGCACGGAAACTCGTGACTATGTGGTTGTCGCGACCACGCGTCCGGAAACCATGCTGGGCGATGTCGCGGTTGCCGTGCATCCGGAAGACGAGCGTTACCAGTCGCTGATCGGTAAGTTCATCGAGCTGCCGCTGGTCGGCCGCCGCATTCCTGTTGTTGCGGACGAATATGCCGACCCGGCGCTGGGGACGGGTGCCGTCAAGATCACGCCGGCCCATGACTTCAACGACTTCGAAGTGGGGGTGCGCGCCGGCGTTGAGCCGATCAACGTCTTCACCACGCGCGGCGCCATCATCGACGCCGACTTCGTGCCGGAAAAGTATCGCGGTCTCGACCGGTTCGAGGCGCGCAAGGCGATCATCGCGGATCTCGCGGCCCTGGCCGAGGAGAACCCGACGCGCGGCCTCAGCCATATCGAAGACAAGAAGATCATGGTGCCGCATGACGAGAAGAGCAAACTCGTCGTCATCGAGCCGTTCCTCACCGACCAGTGGTGGGTAAAGGCCGACGTGCTGGCCCAGCCGGCGCTGGCTTCGGTACGCGAGGGCCGCACCAAGTTTGTGCCGCAGCAATACGAGAACACCTATTTCGCCTGGCTTGAGAACATCAAGCCGTGGTGCATTTCGCGCCAGCTGTGGTGGGGTCACCAGATCCCGGCCTGGTATGGCCCGGACAATGAGGCCTTTGTCGCCTATGACGAGGCAGAGGCCAAGGCCGCTGCGGAAAAGCACTATGGCAAGCCGGTCGAACTGGTGCGCGACCCTGACGTGCTCGACACCTGGTTCTCGTCCGCCCTGTGGCCGTTCTCGACCCTGGGCTGGCCGGACGAAACGCCCGAGCTCAAGCGCTATTACCCGACGCAGGTGCTGGTCACCGGCTTTGACATCATCTTCTTCTGGGTCGCCCGCATGATGATGATGGGCCTCGAGTTCCTAGAGCAGGAGCCGTTCCACACGGTTTACATGCATGCCCTGGTCCGCGACGAGAAGGGCCAGAAGATGAGCAAGACCAAGGGGAACGTGATCGACCCTCTCAAGCTTGTCGATGAATATGGTGCCGACGCCACGCGCTTCACGCTGGCCGCCATGGCTGCGCAGGGGCGTGACCTCAAGCTCGCCATTTCGCGCGTCGAGGGTTACCGCAACTTCGTCACCAAGATCTGGAATGCCGCGCGCTTCCTTGAGATGAACGAGTGCCGCCGCGTCGAGGGCTACGATCCCAAGGCCAACAAGCTGGCGCTCAACCGCTGGATCGTGGGCGCAACGGCCCGCGGCATGGCCGCCGTGCGCGCCGGCATCGAGGACTACAAGTTCAACGAAGCCGCCAACAGCGCCTATGATTTCGTCTGGGGCACGTTCTGCGACTGGTATGTCGAATTCGCCAAGCCGGTGTTCAACGGCGAGGACGAAGCGGCCAAGGCCGAAACCCGCGCTACGGCAGCCTGGGCGCTCGACCAGATCCTGATCATGCTGCATCCGATGATGCCCTTCGTGACCGAAGAGCTGTGGGAGAAGACGGGTGAATTCGGTCCCAAGCGGGAAAACCTGCTGATCCTGACCGAATGGCCGGACCTGTCGGGCCTCGAGGATGCTGCGGCCGATGCCGAACTGGCCTGGCTTGTGGATGTGATCTCCAATGTCCGTTCGGTGCGCTCGGAAATGAACGTGCCGGCCGGCGCCAAATTGCAGCTTGTCGTGACCGGAGCCGGGGAAGAAACGCTGGCGCGTCTCGTGGCAGGCACGTCGCTGATTTCGCGGCTGGCGCGGCTCGAAGAGATTTCGCCCCGCAATGAAGTGCCCGGCGAGTCTGCGCAGTTCGTGGTGGGCGATGCGACCTATGCCCTGCCGTTGGCCGGCGTTATCGACATCGCCGTGGAAAAGGCCCGTCTCGACAAGGAAGTGGGCAAGCTCGACGCCGAAATCGGCCAGATCGACAAGAAACTCGGGAATGAGCAGTTTGTCGCCAAGGCGCCCGAAGAGGTGATCGAGGAGCAAAAGGCCCGTCGCGAGGCTGCGCTGGACCGGCGCACCCGCATTACCGAAGCGCTCGAGCGCCTCAGCTGATCAGCAAAGCCCGGCAGCAATGCCGGGCTTTTTGCTTAGCGCGTCGCCGGCGTCGTCGACGCCTTGGGCCGGTCGACCAGACGGCGCGGAAAGGTCACGAGCCCCGCCAGTTTGATTGCGACCCAGACTGCAGCCACGGCGACGAGCATAACGCATACTGTCAGCACGGCGCGGCCGGTCCCTGTTTCGGCCTCACTGGACATCATTGGCACCTCCTTTACCGAGGCACAAATGCTCAGGCGGCGAGGTCGTTGCACGGCGCAGAGCGCCAGATGCTGGCGGACCTTGGCAAATGTGACGATTCCGCAACAACGAAGCTGAATCCGATGGGAGCCCCGTTGCGGCAACCATTTGACGACCTTTCCTGCCACAATCTTGGTCTAGATGACCTCATCTGGCATTCGGGGGCGGGTGCTTGACGGGCGCGGCATCGCAACCTGGGTTGCGCTCGGACTTCTTTCCCCCGATCGGTGACCTGGGCCGCTGGCCCTGATCAAGGTGAACGCGTGCGTGCTTTGACGGCATTGAAATCGAAGGTTTTGCCACCGCTGCGAAGCGCGCGGAGCAGAAGTGAAGGTTTGGGCCGAATCCGGTCACAAATCGAGTTTACTGTTTTTTCACACATTGCTTTCCCTGCCGGCGTCGAGCGGGCAAGCTGGAAGTCATCAATCGGTCGCTCTGCGACGTCCCATCAGTCGGTTCGGGATCGCCCCGGCCGGAATAAATTGCCCGCCCGTCTCGCGACGGGCGAAAGGAGTGTCATGCGGATAACCCGGGGAAATCACCTGGCGGCCGCGACAGGAATGCTGTTGGCCTATTGTGCCGCGATCGTGCCCAGCCAGGCACAGACTGCGGCGGATGCTGCCATGGATCTGGCCAATATGCTGGATGGTGGCGGAAGCATTGTTTCCAACGACGCCTACCTGTCCGCTCTCGAAAATGATGCTGCGGCCGGCCGCCCCATGGCGCTCTGGCAGCTGGGCACCATGTATGAAAATGGCGAGGGCGTGGACCGCGACCCTGCGCGGGCCTTCGGCTATTTCGCCCAGATCGCCAACCAGCACGCCGATGCCGCGCCGCGCAGCCTTGAGGCCGATATCGTCGCGCGGTCCTTCGTCAAGCTGGGCGAGGACTATTACCGGCTGGGCGCGCCCGAGGCCGGCGTTGCACAGAATGCCAATGAATATCACCGCGTGCTGCTGCATGCCGCGACCTATTTCGGCGATGCGGAAGCCCAGTATCGCGTCGGCATGCTTTACCAGCGCGAGGACGGCCTGGGCGTGAGCCCCATGCTGAGCGCCCGCTGGCTGCAATCGGCTGCCCATAAGGGCCATTGCCTGGGGCAGGCTCAGTTGGGCAACCTGCTGTTCAACGGCATGGAAAATTACCCCGCGCGCGAAGCCGAAGGCCTGATGTGGCTCAACGAAGCGCACGAGACGTGCCGGGGCAGCGGTGACCAGGCGGTGGCTGACGACTTGCTCAACCGGGCGCTGTCGGTGGCTTCCCCCGAAGCCCGCGTGACGGGTCTGAGCGTCACCGGCCTCATCGAAGGCGAACAACTCAGCAATTGAACCGGCGCTAGAAGCTGAACTGTCCCTCGACCGGAACGTGGTCGCTGGGCTTGTCCCAGCCGCGCACGTCCTTGTGGATGACCACGTCATCCAGCCGGTCTGCCGCCAGCGGCGAGAGCATCAGGTGATCGATGCGAATGCCGGCATTGCGGCGCCAGGCGCCAGCCTGAAAATCCCAGAAGGTAAAAGCCTGTTCGCTGTTCACCGCGCGCAGCGCATCGGTCATGCCCATATTGGTAAGCGTGCGGAAGCGTTCGAGGCTTTCCGGGCGATAGAGCGCGTCGCCCCACCATGCGTCCGGATCGTGGGCATCGATGGGCGCGGGGATGAGGTTGTAGTCGCCCATGACGATGAAGGGCTCCTCAAGCTCGAGCCGCCCGGCCACATAGGCGTTGAGCCGATCCATCCAGCGCAGCTTGTAGGGGAATTTCTCCGTATCCACCGGGTTACCATTGGGCAGGTAGATGTTGCAGACGCGCACGACGCCGGCGGAGGTCGAGAACACGCCTTCGATCAGGCGGGACTGTTCATCGGCGTCGTCGCCGGGCAGGCCGCGATGAACTTCATCAAAGGGGAGCTTGGACAGGAGAGCAACCCCGTTCCAGCTCTTCTGGCCATGCGTTTCGACATTGTAGCCCAGCGCTTCGATTTCGGCGCGCGGGAACCCTTCGTCGACCGACTTGATCTCCTGCAACCCGACAATGTCGGGCTTTTCCTCGTCCAGCCAGCGCAACAGAAGCTCGATGCGAGCCTTGATGCCGTTGATGTTCCAGGTGGCGATGCGCAGGGCCATCGTGGCCTCCGTTAGAGAAGTTCGGCGTAGACGGCGTCGCGAACCAGCGTGGGATAGCGGCCCGTGCAGCCCTCAAGGGCCGTGTTGGTCATCGACACCATGGTAATCCCGTTTGCCGGATCGACAAGCCATTGGTGGCCATAAACCCCGCCCCAATTAATCGAGCCCTTGCCGACCGGAGACTTGGCGGCCGCCGGGTCCTCGGTGATGGCGCCGATATAGCCAAAACGCATGCCGGCATCTTCGCGGGGGACATTGCCGATGCGGTTGGAAAAGGCGAGGGCGACCGTGGCCGGCTTGAGGGCGCCGCCGCCGCCGTTTCGCAGGGCCTCGAGAAACCGCAGGATATCGCCCGGCGTGCCGGCCATGCCCGAGCCACCCGACTGATAGCCGCCTTCGCGGTTGAAGACGCGGCGCGGCGAGAAGGTGAGGGGCTGGCCGCGATCGTTGATAACGATCTGCGGATCGGTCATGGGCGCAGGCGGGGTGCCATCGGCATAGGGTTTGGCAAGGCGGGCTTCGTCTGCGACGAAAAAGCCGGTGTCCGCCATGCCCATCGGGCCGGTGACGTAAGTGGCGACGGCATCCTGCAGGGAGCCGCCATGGACCGCGGCGAGGGCCGCGCCCAGCACGTCGATGGCCACCGAATAGAGCCAGGCGGTGCCCGGTTCGTATTCGAGGGGATGCTGGGCGACGCGGGAGAAATTCTCCTCAAAGCTCTTGCCCGTCGCCATCAGACCGGTCGAAATCTCCGGGTCCTGCGGATAGGCGTAGGCGAGGCCGGCCGTGTGGGTCAGGAGGTGATGGATGGTGATATGGGCTGCCGAGCCGTCCTTGAGCCTGGGCCCGAACCAGGGGATGTACTGGGCGACGGGCGCGTCGAGCGCAATGAGCCCCTTGTCCACCATGGCAAGCGCGGTTGCCGCGACGATGGGCTTGGTGACGGAGGCGAGGCGGTAGATGGCGTTTTCGATCATCGGGATGCCGGCTTCGCGGTCGAACCACCCGGTTGTGCGCCGATAAACGATGTCACCGTGGCGAGCGACGATCAGCTCTGCGCCAACGATTGTCTGGTTTTCGATGGCGGCATCCATGGCCGCGTCAATACGATTGGTCACCCGATTCCTCCGCTTTGCCGAGACCTTAACGTCCGGCCCGGAGGAGGTGAAGCTAAACCGCGAAACTCGTTCCGCATCCGCAGGATGCGACGGCATTCGGATTCTTAATCTGAAACGACTGGCCGACCAGATCGTCGACAAAATCGATCTCGGCGCCACCCATGAATTCGAGGCTGAGGGAATCGATCAGCACCGTGGCGGTGTCCTTTTGGAGTACCAGATCGTCGGCGGTCGGCGTTTCCTGCACGAGGTTGTATTCGTACTGGAAGCCCGAGCAGCCGCCGCCGGCCACCGAGATGCGCAGCACGGTGCCGGGAGCCTCTTTGGAGAGAATGCGCGAAACGCGCTTGGCGGCGCGGTCCGAAAGAGTTACGGCGGGGCGGTCGGCAAGGGCAGCGTCGGTCATGGGATTTCCGGGCGGTCGTAATGTCATAACACTGCCGCTAAGATAGGCGCTCCAAACGCCGTTGCAAAGGCCGGACCTTAAACATGAGCGAGACTGCCCCCTATGCCAGCAAGCCCGAACTGTCCCTCGGGCGTCTTTATGGCACGGGTCCCAGCCCCACGCGCTCCGAATTCCAGCGCGACCGCGACCGGATCATCCACTCGACGGCCTTTCGGCGCCTGCAGCACAAGACGCAGGTGTTCCTGGCCCATGAGGGCCGCCATTTCCGCAACCGGCTGACGCATACGCTCGAAGTCAGCCAGATTGCCCGCTCCATCGCGCGGGCGCTGCGGCTCAACGAGGACCTCGCCGAGGCGCTGGCGCTCAGCCATGACCTGGGCCACACGCCGTTCGGCCATGCCGGGGAGCGGGCGCTGCACCGGGTCATGGCTGATCTGGGCGGGTTCGACCACAATGTGCAGGCGCTGCGCGTCGTCACCCTGCTCGAAAACCGCTATGCCGAGCATGATGGGCTCAACCTCACCTGGGAAATGCTCGAAGGCATCCTCAAGCATAATGGGCCGATGACCGATGCCGCCGGCAATCCGGTTGGCCGATACGTGGAGGAGGGGCTGCCTGCGGGCATCGACGCCATTCCGGCGCCGGCAGACCTGCGGCTCGATACGCATGCAAGCCTTGAGGCGCAGGCTGCGGCGATTGCCGATGACATTGCCTATAACGCCCACGACATCGACGACGCCCTGCGGGCCGGCCTGGTGCGGCTCGAGGATTTTATCGGAGTGCCGATGGCCGGACCGATCGTGGAAGAAGTGCTGGCGCACTACCCCGATGCCGGCGCCAAGCGGCAGACCCATGAAGTGCAGCGCCGGATGATCACCCGCGCCGTGGAAGACGTGATTGCCACCAGCACCAGCCGGATCGAGGCGGCGGGAGTGCGGTCGGCGGAAGATGTGCGAATGGCCGGGCGTACGCTGGTCGGCTTTTCGGATGGGACCGCAGTGGCCGAAAAGGGCCTCAAGGCCTTCCTGTTCGCCCGTGTTTACCGCCATGAGGCAGTGATGGAGCCTGTGCGCGAAAGCGAAGCGGTGGTCGAGAACCTCTTCGGAGAATATATGGACAGGGCCGACCTGCCGGGGCGCTGGGGTGAGCGGGCGCGGGAAGTCGACGGACCGGCGCGGGCGCGCATCGTGGCGGACTTCATCGCCGGCATGACCGACCCTTATGCCTGCGACGAACATGAGCGCCTGTTTGACGCTCGCCCGGAATTCCGCTAACCGCCTGCTACCGCTTTCAGCAGGTTTGTCATGGATATCTTTGCTCTTTTCACCACCCGGGTCGCCGAGGCCCTGCGTGCCGACTATCCCGAACTCGATGAGGGACTTCTGGCGCGAGTCGTGGTGGAGCCGCCGCGCGACGCAGCCCATGGCGACCTGTCGACCAATGCCGCCATGGTGGTGGCCAAGCCTCTGGGCAAGAATCCGCGGGAAGTCGCGGCAAGCCTGGCAGAGCGGTTCCGTTCGGCCCCGGACGTGGAAGCGGTGGAAATCGCCGGTCCCGGCTTCATCAATTTCCGTCTCTCCAACGCCATCTGGCATCAGGTGCTCAAGGCGGTCGGTGCGCAGGGTGAGAACTATGGCCGCTCGGACCTGGGGCAGGGCGAGCGGGTCAATGTCGAATATGTTTCGGCCAATCCCACCGGACCCATGCATGTGGGCCATACGCGCGGCGCCGTGTTCGGCGATGCCCTGGCTTCGCTCATGCAATGGTCAGGCTATGATGTGACGCGCGAATATTACATCAACGACACCGGCGGCCAGACCATCATCCTCGGTCAATCCGCGCTGCTGCGGTATCGGCAGGCGCTGGGCGAGAGCATCGACATCCCGCCTGGATTCTATCCCGGCGACTACCTCATTCCCGTGGGTGAAGCGCTCAAGGCCGAATATGGCGCAAGCCTTCTCGACAAGCCCGAGGAAGAAGCGGTGCTGATCGCCCGCGAAGCGGCGCTGGCCGTCATGATGGACCTGATCCGGGCCGACCTTGCCCAGCTCAACATCCACCATGACGTGTTCTTTTCCGAGCGGACCCTGCACGGGCCGGGCGGTGATATCGAGGCAACGCTGGCCTGGTTGCGCGAAGAAGGCATGGTCTATGAAGGCCGGCTCGAGGCGCCCAAGGGCAAGACGCCCGAGGACTGGGAAGACCGCGAACAGACCCTGTTCCGGGCGACCGATTATGGCGACGACACGGACCGGGCACTGATCAAGTCCGATGGCTCCTATACCTATTTCGCGGCCGATATTGCCTATCACCGCAACAAATACCTGCGCGGCTTCAAGCACATGATCAACGTGCTGGGCGCCGACCATTCGGGCTATGTGAAACGCCTGCAGGCCGCCGTGAAGGCCGTGTCGCAAAATGAAGCGGACATGGACGTGCGCATCTGCCAGCTCGTGCGGCTGCTCAAGAACGGCGAGCCGTTCAAGATGTCCAAGCGCTCGGGCGATCTCGTGACGCTGGCCGATGTGGTGGACGAGGTGGGGTCCGACGCCACGCGGTTCATGCTGCTGTTCCGGCGCAATGATGCGGCCATGGATTTCGATTTCGCGCTGGTCAAGGAACAGACGCGCGACAACCCGGTGTTCTACGTCCAGTATGCCCATGCGCGCGCGCATTCGATTTTCCGCACGGCGCAGCGGGATATGCCCGAGCTCGACGTATCGCCGGCCGCACTGGCCGGGGCTGAGATCGAACTGCTGCAAAGCGCCGCAGACTTGGAGCTCATCCGGCTGATCGGGGCCTGGCCGCGCATGGTCGCGGCGGCGGCAGTGGCCCACGAACCGCACCGGGTCGCCTTCTATGTGCATGAACTGGCGGCGGCCTTCCACGGCTTCTGGGCAAAAGGCAAGGATGATGTATCCTTACGCTTTGTTAACCCTTCGGACCCGAAGTTGACTCTGGCTCGACTCGCACTCGTCGATGCCGTGCGCCAGGTGATCCGGAACGGATTGTCCATTCTGGGCGTGTCGGCACCCGAGGAGCTTTCATAATTCGGGCGTATTGGTGTGATCATTCGCGACAAATTCCCAAAGGGAAGGTTGTCGCATTCTAGGGGCGCTGCCGCGTGACGGCAGCGAAGCCGCAATACATGGCCTCACAAACCGAAGCACCGGACGACCTGATCGCCGAACTGGCCCGCCTGATGGCCGACGAAACCAAGGCGCAGCCCTCGACTGGCGCCCAAGGCACGCAGGCGCCGACGCTCCGTATCCCCGGCGACGCTGTACCGGCGGCGCCTCTGCGCCCGGCAAGTGTAACGGCGGCCCCTGCCGCCCCTGTCGAGACACCGCGTCCGGTGCGCATTCCCGGTGTCGAGCCGGTTGGCGCGAACCAGCCGCCGCCGTTCCGTTTCGATTTTGACGCCAATGTCGGCCAGAAGCCGGCGACCGGGCCGACTTCCAGCGTCGCCGACCGGGTTGCGCCGGTGCAGCGCGAGCCGGTGTTTGCCGCGCCCGTCAGCCCGGTGCCGCCGCGGCGCGAGCCCGAGATTTCTGCGCCCGCTCAGGAAGAGCCTGCCGCGCTGGACGGCGACAGCCTTGCCGATCTGATCGCGGCCGAACTCGCTAGCGAACTTGCACCCGAAGCCGCGCCGGCGATGGCGGCTGAGGTGGAGGTCGAGCCGGTTGCTCCGGTGCTTGCGCCGACTCCAGCGGCGATGGCACCTGCGTCGCGGGAGCCCGACAATTTTGGCGTTGCGCCGATTTTCGGCGTCGGCACGACGACCCATGTCGAGGTCGAGACACCCGCGCCCGAAGCCGTTCAGGATGCCATCGAAGAGGCCGTTGTCGAAGAGATCGAGCCCTCGAAGGATCCCAACGATCCTCTGGCACAGATCGAACGGCTGGTGGGCCCCGCTGTCCATCTCGGCCAGGTGGCCGGCGCGACGCGCAGCCGCGCGACACCGACCCTGCCCGAAGAACCTGCTGTGACCGAGCCGGCCTCGGCCAAGCCGCCAAAGCCGAAATTTGATTCCGTCGACGAAGCCATCCTGGCGGCAGCTGCTGCGACCGGGGCCCAGGTCGAATGGGTCAATGAAGATACACGCCCGGCCGCCCCGGCTGCCGCAGACCGGCGCGAACGCCGGGCCGCTGCGAGGCCGCCGTTCGGCTTCTCGCGCAGCGTGGCGGGGCCCGTGGTCGCTGTCGTTCTGCTGCTGGTCGCCGGTGGCGCGCTTTACTGGCTCCTGGGGCAGGGCAGTGCGCCGACCGGTCCGGCTCCGCTGATTGCGGCTGACGCGGCTGTCGTCAAGGAAACCCCGCCACCGGTTGAATCTGCGCCCGAGCAGTCAGTGGTTTTCAACGAAATTTCCGGCGTCGATACGGGCGCGCAGGAGCAGATCGTTTCCCGCGACCAGACCGACCTCGAAACGGTCAACGAAGTCGCCTCGGCAGGCAATATCGCTGCTGGTGGGGAAGGGGGCATCACCGATCCGAACCAGGCGGGCCTCGTCAATCGCAAGGTGCGCACCGTGACCGTGCGGCCCGACGGCACCATCGTAGCCGGTGACGACAGCGTCGCGGGCGCCGCCATGCTGCCTGTCGACCGGCCCAATGTGCCGGATGTTCCGGGCGCTGATTTTTCGACACCCGATCTGATCGCCAGCACAAGTGCAGAGGCAGAAGCCGCGACTGCTGCCGCCGCTTCCGCTCCCGCGGCTGCAGCGCCTGCCGTTCCGGTGGTTCAGGCCGGTGCCGACGTGGCCGTGATCGACGCCGCTGGTGCGCCGGTCGCCGGACGGTCCGTGACCATCCCGCGCGAGCGCCCGGCCAACTTTCAGCAGCTTGCCGCAGCCGCTCTGGCCAATCCGCCGGCAGCGCCCATCGCCCCCGCGGCTACACCGGCATCGGCCGGTGCGCAGGCGGCGGTACCGACGCCCGCATCCAACGCCGCGGCCTATGTGCAGCTCTCTTCCCAGCGCAGCGAGGAAGCGGCGCGGACCACGGCGCAGCAGATCGTTTCGCGCTTCGGGCCGATTTTCGGAGGCGCCAGTCTCGAAATCCAGCGCGTCGATCTGGGCGAGCGCGGCATCTACTACCGCGTGTTGGCTCCCGCTGATTCCCGCGCCACCGCCGCCAATATCTGCACCAATGTGCAGGCTGCAGGTGGCGACTGCTTCGTGCTCTGAGGCGGCGGTTTCGCTAGCCCTCTGCGCTTCTTGACCTTGGCTGCGGGAGCGGCCAAGGATGGCGCATGATATCTCCAGCAGGCGCGGCATCATGAGCAGCGCACCAACCGATTGGTTCGACACCGCGCCAGCCCCGCAGGGCGACGTGCTGCATGTCGATGTCGACGGCTATGAAGGGCCGCTCGACCTGCTGCTCGATCTGGCGCGCCGCCAGAAGGTCGACCTTTCCTCCATTTCCGTCCTCTCGCTGGCGGAGCAATATCTGGCTTTCATCGAGAAGGTTAGGGAACGCCGCATCGAGGTGGCTGCCGACTATCTGGTGATGGCGGCATGGCTGGCCTACCTCAAGAGCCGGCTGATGGTGCCGCAGGCACCGGGGGAGGACGAGCCAAGCGGCGAGATGCTGGCAGCCATGCTACAGTTCCGGCTCAAGCGGCTGGAAGCGATGCGCGTGGCGGCAGAAAAGCTGGTCAACCGGCCAAGGCTGGGCTTGCAGGTTTTCGCGCGCGGGGCGCCCGAGCCCATCGAGGTGGCGCGGCGCTCGGTCTGGGAAGCGAGCCTTTATGACCTCCTGAAATCCTATGCCAGCCAGCGCGAACGCGGAACGGCGACAGAATACGCCCCCAAGGTGCGCACCGTATGGTCGCTTCAGGAGGCGCGCGAGCTGCTGCAGCGACTGATCGGGGACAGTTTCGAATGGGTGGCGATGGACGCCTATCTCGTGGAGTATCTCGTCAGCCCAGCCGACAGGGCGACGGTGCGGGCATCGACCTTTGCTTCGAGCCTTGAACTGGTTCGGCTGGGCAAGATCGACCTGCGGCAGACGGAAACGTTTGGACCCCTTTACGTGCGCAAGCGCCGGGACGACACAAATTGAGCGGCGAGGAAAAAGCCGAAGTCCGGCGCCGTCAGCTGCGCATTGCCGAGGCATTGCTGTTCGCTTCCGCCGAGCCGCTGCGCCCCGGCGATATTGCGCCCTATCTGGGCGAAGGGGCCGACGTGGTCGGGCTCCTTGGGGAACTCCAGTCGGAATATGCAGGCCGTGGCGTTGTGCTGGTCAAGCGCGGGGAGGGCTGGACATTCCGCACGGCGGAGGATCTGGGCTTTCTCTTGCGACGTCAGGAACAGGAAACCCGGCCGCTCTCCAGGGCCGCGCTCGAAACCCTTTCAATCATCGCCTATCACCAGCCGACGACGCGTGCGGAGATCGAAGAAGTGCGGGGCGTGGCCACCGGCAAGGGCACGCTCGACCTGCTGATGGAGGCCGGCTGGGTGCGGATGCGCGGGCGGCGGCGCACACCGGGCCGTCCGGTGACCTATGGCACGACCGAAGCTTTCCTCGATCACTTCGGGCTTGAGACCCTTTCGGACCTGCCCGGTCTTGACGATCTCAAGGGCGCAGGGCTTTTGTCCGGGCGATTGCCGCCGGACTTGCAAATCCCTCTGCCGTTCGATGGCGCCTTGCGGGACGATGAGGATCCGCTCGACCCGTCCGATCCGGGGGACCTTGAAGCCAATGATGAAGACGCCTGATGACCTCTGCCGATAGTGCTGCCGAACTCAAGGGCTGGGGTCAACGCGGCACGGCCGGCGTATCCTTTGCCGCCTCGCTGCATTTCGACGCCGTTTCCGTCGAACTGGGCGGGCGCACCGTGCTTGACGGGTTCAGCCTTTCTATGCGGCCGGGGGAAATCGTCTGCCTGTTGGGCGAATCAGGTTCGGGCAAATCCACCGCCTTGCGCGTTGCGGCGGGTATCCAACCGGTCAGCGCCGGCGCATTGCGGATCAATGGCGAACTGATGTCCGAGCCGGGCCGGACGGTGACGCCCGACAAGCGCGGCATTGGCCTGATGTTCCAGGATTATGCGCTGTTTCCGCATCTGTCGGTGCTGGACAATGTCCTGTTCGGCCTGCGGCGGCTGGGCCGCGCGGCGGCCCTGTCGCAGGCGCGGGCGGCGCTGCGACGGGTCGGGCTGGAGGGCCGGGAAAAGGATTATCCGCACCAGCTTTCGGGCGGCCAGCAGCAGCGACTGGCGTTGGCGCGCAGCGTGGCGCCGCGGCCGGGCGTCTTGCTGCTCGACGAGCCGTTTTCGAGCCTTGATGCGCGCCTGCGGGAAACCGTGCGCGACGAGACGCTGGCCGTGCTGCGCGAAACCCATGCAACGAGCCTTGTGGTGACGCACGACCCCGAGGAAGCCATGGTGATGGGGGATCGGGTGGCGCTGCTGCGCGGCGGACGCATTGCCCAGATCGGCACGGCCACCGAAATCTACAGGAAGCCCGTGGACCTTGCTGCGGCGCGGTTTTTCTCGCCGCTGGGCGAGATCGAGACGGAAGTGCGCAACGGCATGGCGCAAACGCCGCTTGGCCCGGTCGCGGCGCCCGGTTTTGCCGATGGCGACAGGGTGACCGTGGCCATAAGGCCGGCAGGCGGCGCGACCATTCGTGCCGACGGACCGGGGACGCCGGGCCGCATCGTGGGCAAGCGCGACGCGATCGGCATCGACATCTGCGAGGTGAAGGTGAGTGGAATTGACGCGCCGCTGGGACTGCGCCAGCCCGCCAATGATGCACTTGCTGTGGGTGAGGACGTATTCGTGAGCCTCAATCCGGAACACGTTCTTGTGTTTGGGCGCGATTAAACCTATTTCTCGGTCTATCTTCGCGCGTAAGCGTATCGAGTTTTAGGGAGACCAACATGCACGCGCCATCTATCTGGGGCATTCTCGTCGTCGCCGTCGTCGTTATCCTTCTTTTCGGCCGTGGCAAAATCTCCGGCATGATGGGTGAAGTCGCATCCGGCATCAAAGCCTTCCAGAAGGGCATGAGGGACGACGACAAGCCCGCAACCCTGCAGGCCGAGGCTCCGCGCACCGTCGACGCCGCTGAAGTGGATAAGAGCAAGGACGCCTGAGCGTTCCATCCTTAACCGCTAAAGGCGGCTTGGCCGCCATTCGGAGGCTTTCTGTATGCTCGGCCTAAGCTGGTTAGAACTGATGGTGGTCGGCATCGTCGCGCTGATCGTCATCGGTCCCAAGGATTTGCCCATGGTGATGGGCAAGATCGGCAAGGTCGTTGGTCAGATCCAGCGCATGGGCCGGGATTTCCAGCGGGAAATCAACAAGACCACCGGGCTTGATGAAGTGCGCAACCTGCGCGCTTCGATTGCCGATCCGTTGAAAAAGACCGCTGACGAAATCCGCAAGGAGTTCAACGCCATCGGCAAGGACGGTCAGCAGAGCCCGACGGGCGTGCTGAAGCCGACCGATCCGGCGGTCGAGAGCGTCGCCGACGCGATCAAGGAGCAGGCCGGGATGACCCCGGCCAAGTCCGGCACCGAACTGGCCAATGACTATGGCTTCAAGCCGTCCGTGGCCGCCAAGCCGGTGATGGGCGTCAAGTCCACCCCGCCTTCCTATGCGGACCTAGAGGCAAAAAAGGCAGCGGCGATTCAGCCGGCAGCCGAGCCGGCTGTGCCTGCCAAGCCCAAAAGGGTAAACAAGCCCAAGACGGCTTCTGCCAGCGCCACCGAAAGCGCTGCGCCGGCAAAGCCGAGGGCCAGTCGCGCCAAGACGGTCAAGCTGGCCGAGGAGCCACAGATGGCTGCGCCTGCGGCCAAGCCGGCCTCCAAGCCGCGTGCTCCAAAGGCCGCCAAGCCGGCCGAAGTGGTTGCCACCGAACAACCGGCAGCGGTCAAGAAGCCGCGCGCGCCCCGCAAGACCCCTGCCGAAACGGCCGAGAAGAGCTGATAGATGGCCGACGCCAAGCAGATCGAAGACAAGAGCAAGACCGCGGCCGAGCCGGAAGACGAACTGGCCGGGAGCGAAGCGCCGCTGATGGATCACCTGATCGAGCTGCGCAAGCGGCTGATCCATAGCGTGATCGCCATCGTGCTGCTGATGATCGTCTGCTTCATCTTCGCCGGCAATATTTTCGATATCCTGCTCAACCCGTACCGCACGCTCTATCCCGATCCGGCGGATATGGAGCTTATCTATACGGCGCCGCAGGAATTCTTCTTTACCCAGCTCAATCTCGCCTTCTTCGGCGCGATCTTCCTGGGCTTCCCGTATCTCGCGACGCAGATCTATCGCTTTGTCGCCCCGGGCCTCTACAAGCATGAGCGCCGCGCTCTGGTGCCGTATCTCGTCGCCACGCCGATCTTTTTCCTGCTCGGCGCGGCCATGGTCTACTTCGTGGTGCTGCCGCTGGCGCTGGGCTTTTTCAGCAATATGCAGACCGAAGAGATCAAGCTTCTGCCGCGGGTTTCCGAATATCTCGGCCTCGCCATGACGCTGATCCTGGCCTTCGGTATCTGTTTCCAGCTGCCCGTTGTGCTGACTCTCCTGGCGCAGATCGACCTGATCAATGTGGAGCAGCTCAAGAAGGGCCGCCGCTACGCCATCGTCGGAATTCTGTTCGTTGCAGCCTTCGTGTCGCCGCCCGATCCGATCTCGCAGATCGGTCTTGCCATCCCGATGTATGCTCTCTACGAACTCGGCATCATTTCGGTGCGGATCATCCAGAAGCGTCGCGAGGCAGCCCTTGCTGCGCAGGAAGCAGAACTGACCGGCTCATCGTCCGAATAATCGCGCTCGAAAGGGCGCGGTTTCCGTGCCCTGGCCATGCAGGCGTGCCAAGGCATTTCCCCGAGCCTGCATGACCCAAGAGGCGGGCCCGTCCCGTAGCAATGATGTTCGATATCAAGTGGATCAGAGACAATCCTGACGCCTTCGACAAGGCTATGTCGCAGCGCAAGAACGTGTCCGTCCGCTCCTCCGACATCATCGCCATTGACGAGCGCCGTCGGCAGATCATCGTGCGGCTGAACGAAGCGCAGGAGAAGCGCAATGCGCTGTCCAAGCAGATCGGCCAGTCCAAGGCGCAAAAGGATGAGGCCAAGGCTGCGCAGCTGATGGCTGAGGTTGCCCAGCTCAAGGAATTCATTCCCGGCGGCGAAGCCGAAGAACGCGCGGTTGAAAAAGAGCTGCGCGATATCCTGTCGTCCATTCCTAACATGGCCTTCGACGATGTGCCGGAGGGCGAGGACGAAAGCGGCAACGTCGAATATTTCGGCCCCAATGGCTCGCCGGAAACGGTCGCCAAGGCGCGTCCGGCCAAGCCGAGCTTTGCCTTTGCGCCCAAAGAGCATTTCGACATCGGCGTTGCCGAAAAGGACATGGATTTCGAGGTGGCCGCCAAGCTCTCCGGCAGCCGTTTTGTCGTGCTCAAGGGGCAGATTGCGCGGCTCGAGCGTGCGCTGGGTCAGTTCATGCTCGACCTGCACACGACCGAGCACGGCTATACGGAAGTTCAGCCGCCTTACCTGGTGCGTGACGAGGCCATGTTTGGAACCGGCCAGCTGCCAAAGTTCGATGGCGACTTCTTCTTTACCGCCCATGGCGAAAGCCGCCTTGCGCTGATCCCGACGGCCGAAGTGCCTATGACCAATTTCGTGCGCGAAACCATTCTCGCCGAGGAAGAGCTGCCAATGCGCCTCACCGCGCTGACGCCGTGTTTCCGCTCAGAGGCCGGCTCGGCTGGCCGCGACACCCGCGGCATGCTGCGCCAGCATCAGTTCAACAAGGTCGAGATGGTGTCCATCGTGACGCCCGAAGACGCGGTCAACGAGCATGAGCGCATGCTGGCCTGTGCCGAGGCCGTCATGCAGAAGCTCGGGCTGCACTACCGCGTCATGAATCTTTGCACCGGCGATCTCGGCTTTGGCGCGCGCAAGACCTATGACATCGAGGTCTGGCTGCCGGGGCAGGACACCTATCGCGAGATTTCCTCAGTTTCCGTCTGTGGTGATTTCCAGGCCCGCCGCATGGAAGCCCGCTATCGCCCGGCGGGTGAAAAGCAGGCGCCGCGCTATGTGCACACGCTCAATGGCTCGGGCACGGCCGTGGGCCGGTGCCTGATCGCCGTGATGGAAAACTACCAGCAGGAAGATGGCTCCGTGCTGATCCCCGAGGCGCTGCGGCCCTATATGGGTGGCCTCATCGCCATCGGCGGCCGCTGACATGAGCCTGCGCATCCTCATCACCAATGACGATGGCGTGGATGCGCCGGGCCTGTCCGTCATGGTGGAGATCGCCAACGCGATCTCGGACGATGTGTGGGTGGTGGCCCCCGACGGCAATCAATCCGGGGCAGGGCACCGCTTCACTTTCGGACGCGAATTGCGTTTCGAAGAGCGGGCGCCGCGCCGCTTTGCCGTGGTGGGCGGCTCTCCCGCCGACTGCGTCGTGGCAGGCATGACCCATCTGCTCGGCGACAAGCCGGCCGATCTGGTCCTTTCGGGCGTCAATGCCGGGCAGAACCTGGGAGACATCGTCAACTGCTCGGGCACGGCGGGCGGTGCGCGGGAAGGGGCCCTGCAGGGCGCCATCGGCATCGCCATGAGCCAGTCGATGGACTATGCGGTGACCCACAAGCCCGACTGGTCCAATGCGAGCCGCTTCGGCGCCGAAGTGGTCGAGGCCATTCTTGCGGCTCATGGCGGAGACGACGTGTTCTACAACGTCAACTTCCCCTTCTGCGCGACGGCGGATGTGACCGGGCTTGCAGCGGTGCCGCACCAGCGCTTCTCGCGCTCGCCAATCCGCTATTATGGCAGCGACCAGGAGGGCGAGTTCTTCATGGCCATTCCCGAAACACCGCTGCCGCTCGACCCGGACGCCGACTTCGAGGTGCTGCGCAGCGGCAATGCCATTACGGTCACGCCTTTTTCTCTCCAGCAAACGCATCGCGGCGCGCTGGAGCGGCTGGGGCAGGCACGGCTGAAAGGCCGGTAATCCCTCGGCGTGCGGCGGGGTCCATCCGGTTAACCTTACCCGACCCTGAATCGCCCCCATACGATTTTGCGCAAATCGCATCGGCTTTAAACTCGTCTTTACCTTACCGGCCTAGTCTCACAATCAGTTGTTGAGTACCTGCGTACGAGTAAGCCGATGAGTATTCGCGTCTCCCCGCGGACCCACAGAAGCGCGGTAGCCCTTGCCGGCCTGATGGTCGCTGCTGTTGGTCTTTCCGGCTGCTCCAGCCTTGGCAGTCGGACCTTTGGTGACAGCACCGTCACCGGATCAGTCGCCCAGTCTGCGCCTGCCACAATCAATCAGCCCATGCCTGCCAGCCTTGGCGCGCCGAACACCGTTCTGGTCGCCGAGCAGCAGTTCCTGCCTCCGGCCAATGTCGGTGGTGGCGGTGGCTGGATCGGTGGTGGTGGCAACCTGCCGCCCGCCCCAGTGCAAAACAGCTTCGCGCAGCCGATCGGCGCTACCTCTCCGATCGGGACGGCCGCCCTCGCGCCGTCGGTTCAGTCTCAGGACCTCCCGGCCCTGGGCGCCTCGTCACCAATGGGAGCCACGCAAGCCATGCCCGCACAGCAGACCCTTGCCCCGATGCCGGCAGCACCCGCTGCCGTTGTTATGGGCGCCACTACCCCCAATGCCGCCCTGCCGGTCAATTCCAGCGTTCCAGTCAGCGCTCCGGTTGCCAACGCCAACGGCTACACACATACGATCGCCAGCGGTGAGTCGCTCTACACCATCGCCCGCAAGTATGACGTGACCACCCAGGCCATCGTCCAGGCCAATGGCCTGTCTTCGCCCGACAAGATCGTTGTGGGCCAGCAGGTGATCATTCCCGGCCGTGGCGATCTGGTCCGCGCGCCCGCTGCTCCCGCCGCGGCTCCGGTGACGCAGGTTGCCGCTGTGGCGCCGTCAGCAACCGGCATGACCCTGCCGGACAATCGTCCCGCCGGCCTGGCGCCCGCCCCGCAGGCCCTTGGCACGACCCCGTCATCCGTGGCTACGACGCCCGTCGCCCCGGCTGCGCCCGCCGCGACCCCAGTCCAGGCCGCTCCGGCGCAGGCCGCGCCCACCCAGGTGGCAACCGCGCCGGCATCCGAACCGGTCATGTCCGGTAGCGACAAGTTCCGCTGGCCTGCATCGGGCCGGGTGATCGTGGACTTCGCTGCATCGCGCGGTACCGGCATCAATATCGACGTGCCGGAAGGCTCCTCGGTCAAGGCTGCCGAAAACGGCACCGTCATCTATGTCGGTTCGGGCGTCGAGGGCTATGGCAACCTCATCCTGATCCGCCATCCCAACGGCTTTGTCTCCGCCTATGCCCACCTCAAGGACATGAGCGTTGCCAAGGGTGCCGTGGTCAATCGCGGCGACAATATCGGCACGGTCGGCCAGACCGGCTCGGTTTCCCGTCCGCAACTGCACTTCGAACTGCGCAAGGGCGCGACGCCGGTCGATCCAGTGCCGCTGCTCGCCAGCTAAGACGATCTGGACCTCCAGTATCAAAAAAGGCCGGGCGTGGTGCCCCGGCCTTTTTCTTTTTTTGTCTCGTAGGACGGGACCTAGACGGCCTTGCCTTCTTCACCGGCAAGCGTTCGAACGAGTTGGATGGCCACGCGGCCGGAACGCGCTCCGCGCGTTGCAGCCCATTCGATGGCTCGGGCGCGCAGGGTTTCGGCATCGATCGTGAGGCCGTAAAATTCGGCATAGCCCGACACCATCGCCAGATAGGTGTCCTGGTCCGAATTGTGAAATCCCAGCCAGAGGCCAAAACGGTCGGAGAGCGACACTTTTTCTTCCACCGCTTCACCGGGATTGATAGCTGTGGATTTCTCGTTTTCGATCATGTCGCGGGGCATCAGGTGCCGCCGGTTGGACGTGGCGTAGAACAGCACATTGTCCGGCCGCCCTTCGAGGCCCCCGTCGAGAATGGTCTTTAGCGACTTGTAGCTCGTTTCCCCGGCATCAAAGCTCAGGTCGTCGCAAAAGACGATGAAGCGTGCATCCTGCCCGGCAATGGCGCGCATCAGGCGGGGCAGGGACTCCAGATCTTCCCGCGCGATTTCGATCAGCACCAGCCGCTCGAATCCCTCGCGCTCGCAGATGTCGGCGTGGATTGCCTTGACCAGCGAGGACTTGCCCATGCCGCGCGCGCCCCAGAGGAGAGCATTGTTGGCCCCGTGGCCGCGGGCAAACTGTTCGGTATTGGCGAGCAGGATGTCGCGGACGCGATCAATGCCCCTCAGCATGTCGATGGGTACCCGCGACACCTTGGCCACAGGCAGCAGGGTCCCGCTATCGCCTTGCCAGTGATAGGCATTTTCGGGCCCAAGGACGAATCTGTTGGTGCCGGCCTCAGGGTTCACGCTGTGTGCTATTGTTTCCAGAGCCTCGGCAATGCGGCCCAAAAAATCCTTGGTCTTCAACGATCCCGTCCTTGTGTAACCTGGCGTGATTGTCGCATCCGGATTGGCTTTGCAATCACGCATACCCAAATGTATAGTCCGCCCGATTTTGGCCGGGGCGCAAGTGCAGGCAAGCCCGATAGCGTCCAGCGCCTGACCGCTCAGCGCCGGACCGCCCCATCCCAGCAGATACGAAAAAGAAAAACACTTAGGAGACAGCTTGATGTTTGTAACGCCCGCCTATGCGCAGGATGCGGTTGGGGCCCGTGGTGGCATGGCTGACATTTTCATCCAGCTTATGCCGATCGCGCTTCTGGTGCTGATCTTCTGGCTGCTGATTTTCCGTCCGCAGCAGAAGCGCCTCAAGGCCCAGCAGGCCATGCTCTCTGCCATCCGTCGCGGTGACACCGTCGTCACCACCGGCGGTCTCGTGGGCAAGGTGACCAAGGCTGTCGATGGCGAAGACCTCGAAGTGGAAATCGCCCAGGGCGTCAAGGTCAAGGTTGTCCGGCACATGGTCGCCGATGTGCGGTCCAAGTCCGAGCCGGTCAACGACAACAAGCCGGCATAAGCTGCCGAACCAGCCGGAGCCCGAAAGGCTCCGGCTTTATGCCTTTCAGGACGTCTTTTATGAACCAGTCGCCGTTCCGCGTATTCGTCATCCTGTTCGTCACGATCGCGGGCATTCTGCTCGCGGCACCAAACTTCCTGCCCAAGCAGATTCAGGAAGCGTTGCCTGGCTGGCTGCCGCAGCCTGGGCTGGTGCTTGGCCTTGACCTTCAGGGTGGCTCTCACCTGCTGCTCGAGGTCAATCGCGAAGGCATCGTGACGCAGCGGCTGAGCGACGTCCGGCGCGAGGCGCGCAACGTCCTGGCGACGCAGAACGGCATCGGCAATCTGATCACGACCGACGTGGCGACCAATACCATCGCCATCGAGCTGACCGATCCGAGCCAGAAGGCGCAGGCCGAAGCGGCGATCCGCGGGCTGCAGAATACCCTTGCCAATAATCTCTTCAGCGCCGGTACGGGTGTCGATGAGCTGAGCTTTGGCGAAACCGCCGACGGCAAGCTGACCATCACGCTGACTCCGGAAGGCATTACCCAGCGCATGAGTTCGCTGGTTGCGCAGTCCATCGAAGTTATCCGCTCGCGTATCGACGAACTGGGCACGACCGAGCCCACCATCCAGCGCCAGGGCGATACCCGCGTCATGGTGCAGGTGCCCGGCTTCGGGGACAGCGAGCGCCTCAAGAACATCATTTCGCAGACTGCCCGCCTGACCTTCCACATGGTCTATCCCGGCATGTCCGCGGCGCAGGCCGAGGCACAGGGCCTGCCTGTGGGAACCATGATCCTACCCAGCCAGGACGGCACCAGCGAGCTTCTCTACGAAGACATCGCCCTTGGCGGCGAATCCCTTGTGGATGCGCAGCCGGCCTATGACCAGCAGCAGGGCATCCCTGTTGTGAGCTTCAAGTTCGACACGCGCGGCGCCATCACCTTCGGTGAAATCACCTCGCGCAATGTCGGTCAGCGCTTTGCCATCGTCCTCGACAACCAGGTCATCACCGCTCCGGTGATCCAGCAGCCGATCACCGGCGGTTCGGGACAGATCAGCGGCAGCTTCACGACGGCCACGGCCAACGATCTGGCTGTGCTGCTGCGCGCCGGCGCGCTCCCCGCCAGCCTCGACGTCATTGAGGAACGCACGGTGGATGCGAGCCTTGGCGCGGACTCGATCCAGGCCGGCTTCACCGCCGGCGTCGTCGCCGCCATCCTCGTCCTGTCCTTCATGGTCGTCGCCTATGGCGTCTGGGGCGTCTTCGCCAACGTCTCGCTGATCCTCAACATCATCCTGATCTTCGCGGCGCTCTCCACCCTGGGCGCAACGCTGACGCTGCCGGGTATCGCCGGTATCGTCCTGACCATCGGCATGGCCGTGGACGCCAACGTGCTGATTTACGAGCGTATGCGAGAGGAACAGGCGTCAGGCAAATCGCCGCTGCAATCGATCAATGCTGGTTTCGAGCGCGCCTGGGGCACGATCATCGACTCGCACCTGACGCAGTTGGTCGCCGCCGTGGTGCTTTACTTCATGGGCTCGGGCCCGATCCAGGGCTTCGCCGTGACGCTCGGCCTGGGCATCCTGACCTCGCTTTTCACCTCCTACACGGTCACCTCCTTCCAGGTGAACCTCTGGTACAAGCGGGTTCGCCCCAAGAAGCTGAACATCCAGAAATTCCGCTTCATCCCCGACGGAACCAAGATTCCGTTTATGAAGATCTCCCGCTATGTGATTGCACTGTCGATCATTATGTCGCTGATCTCGATCGGGTCGGCCTTCACCAAGGGCTTCAACCTCGGCATCGACTTCGTCGGCGGCACCGCCATCGAAGTGCAGCATGTCGGCGGTCCGGCCGATGTGGGACAGGTGCGCGAGCTTTTGTCGGGCCTTGATCTCGGCGAGGTGCAGGTGCAGGGCTTCGGCACGCCGCAGGACGTTCTGGTGCGTGTGCAGGCGCAAGAGGGTGGCCAATCGGCCGACCAGATCGCTGTCCAACAGGTGCAAGAGGCACTGGCCGGCGACAATTATGAAGTCCGCCGCGTCGAGGCCGTGAGCGGCACGGTATCGGGCGAGCTGGCACTGACCGGCACCATTGCCGTGATCATCGCCCTGGTCTGTATCCTCATCTACATCTGGTTCCGCTTCGAATGGCAGTTCGCGCTTGCGGCGGTGACGACGACGTCGCACGACCTTATCATGACTATCGGCCTCTTCTCGTTGACGGGGATGGAGTTCAACCTCAGCTCCATTGCTGCAGTGCTGACCCTGGTCGGTATATCGCTCAACGAAACCGTCGTCGTGTCGGACCGTATTCGCGAGAACCTGCGCAAATACCGGAAGATGCCACTGCCGGAGTTGATCGACCTCTCGATCAACCAGACCATCGTGCGAACCTCGCTGACGCAGTTCACCCTCTTGCTGGCCCTGTTGCCGCTGGTCTTCTTCGGTGGCGAGGCGCTGCGCAGCTTCACCATCGCCATGACCTTCGGTTCGCTGGTGGGCATGTATTCGTCGGTCATCATCAACGGCCCGATCCTCATCAATTTCGGCCTCAAGCAGAAGTCCGACGAGGAAGAGGCGGCCGATACTGCCAAAAAGCTCAAGGCCAACGACGGGGCGTCCGTCTAGGCTGGCTTGACGCTGTATTGTCATGACGCTCCGGCTCGCGCCGGGGCGCTTTCATGCCATCCATTCAGCCCCACGGTGAGAGCACGAGAGCGACCGTCCCCATGATCGATACGTCCGCCGCCACTACGACCGATGCACATTTCCCCCAGCAGGTGGGCATCGATGCTTACGGCAATGGTGGTTTTCGGTTCGCCGAGATGTCGCATCGCGGCTCGCTCCTGTGCCTGCCCGGCAGGATGCAGAACTGGCCGGTCGCCACAGTGGCCGAACTGACGCTGGCGAGCTTGCAGCCTGTTCTCGAGGTCGCGGACAAGATCGACGTGCTGCTGATCGGGCTTGGCGGCGATATCGTTGCCATTGATCCGGCGATCCGTGCCGCCTTTCGCGAGCGGCAGGTCATCGTGGAAGCCACGCAGACCGGCGGCGCCGTGCGCACCTACAACGTGCTCCTTGCCGAGGATCGTGCCGTGGCAGCTGCGTTCATTGCCGTGGAGAAGGCGCGGTGAGCGCTGACACGAGCTACGACATTGCCGCCCAGACGCTTCGCGCCCAAGACCGGGACCGGTACCTCGCGACGCTGGTGCTCCCCGCCGAGGCGCGTCGACATATCACGGCGCTTTATGCCTTCAACGCCGAGGTGGCGGGCATCCGCGAGCGCGTCTCGGGTCCACAGCCGGGGGAAATCCGCCTGCAATGGTGGAATGATGCCCTGAGCGGCGAGGGTCATGGCGAGGTGCGCCAAAACCCGGTGGCTGACGCGCTGATCGAGACGATCGACACCTTTGGCCTGCCGGTCGGGACGTTCCAGCGGCTCCTGGGAGCGCGGCGGTTCGATCTCTATGACGACCCCATGCCCGATCTTGAAACGTTCGAGGGCTATGCCGGGGAAACAGCGTCCACGCTGTTGCAGCTCTCGGCCATGATCCTCAATGGCGGACGGCCGGTGGAGGAGGGGGACGCCGCCGGGCATCTGGGCGTGGCGCAGGCCATGATCGGCCATTTGCGGGCCCTTGGCTTTGTCTCCGCGCAAGGCCGGATCATGCTGCCCTGGAGCATTCTGGAAGCCAATGGCGTTCGGGAGACAGAGCTCTTCCGCGGTCAGGACAGCGAGGGGCTGCAGGCGGCACTGGGCCAGATCGCAGAACTGGCCGACGACCATCTGGCCAGAGCCAATGCTGCTATCGCAGCATTGCCCAGCCAGTTGAAACCCGCCTTCGCGATCACTGCGGTGCTGGAGCGGCAGCTGGCGCTCTGGCGGGACGCCAGTGCTACGCCGTTTGCCGCCCCGCGGGACGAGCCGGACTGGCGCAAGATTGCCACGCTGGGCCGGTGGGGCCTGCGGAACCGGTGAGCCGGGCCATCAGGCCCAGCTTTTCAGGTCCTCGAGGGCGCGGCTGGTAATGGCCCGGCGCTTGGCAATGGTCTTTTCCGGTCCGCGCCAACGGGTCACGCCTTCCGGCTTGGTGACGGTCACCTCGGGAAAGAGACCGAAATTGACGTTCATGGGCTGGAACGAGCGGGCGCCGCTATAGCTTTCGGCCTCCACGTGGCCGCCCGTGATGTGGCCGATCAGGGCGCCGAGCGCGGTTGTCGGCGGCGGCGTCGGCAGCGAGCCCCCCAGCACCTCGGCCGCAGTCAGGCGGCCAGTGATGAGGCCACAGGCGGCGCTTTCCACATAGCCTTCAACGCCCGTGACCTGTCCGGCGAACCGAATGCGCGGATCGGCCTTGAGGCGCAGGTCGGCCGTCAGGACCTTGGGCGAATTGATGAATGTGTTGCGATGCAGGCCGCCAAGGCGGGCGAACTGCGCATTTTCAAGCCCCGGGATCATGCGGAAGATCTCCGCCTGGATGCCGTAGCGCATCTTGGTCTGGAAGCCGACCATGTTCCACAGTGTGCCCAGCGCATTGTCCTGACGCAGCTGGACGATGGCATAGGGTTTTACGGTCGGGTTGCGCGGATTTGTGAGACCGACGGGCTTCATCGGGCCGTGGCGCAATGTCTCGGGGCCGCGTTCCGCCATCACCTCGATGGGCAGGCAGCCGTCGAAATAGGGGACCTTTTCCCAGTCCTTGAACTCGTGCAGGGGCGCCGTCTTCAGCGCCTCCACAAAGGCATAGTACTGGTCACGATCCATCGGCAGGTTGAGATAGTCAGCCCCAGTACCGCCTGGGCCGGCCTTGTCGTAACGCGACTGCTTCCAGGCAATATCGTGGTTGATGCTGTCGTAGTGGATGATCGGGGCGATGGCGTCGAAGAAGGCCAGGGAGTCCTCGCCGGTCTTGGCCAGGATAGCCTCGGCAAGGGCCGGGGACGTCAGCGGGCCCGTCGCAATGATGACGTGCTTCCAGTCCTCCGGCGGCCAGCCGGCGATTTCTTCGCGCACGATAGTGATGTTGGGGTGGTTCGACACCGCCTCGGTCACGGCTGCCGAAAAGGCATCGCGGTCCACCGCCAGCGCGCCGCCCGCAGGCAGCTTGTGCTGATCGGCCGCGCGCATGATGACGGAATTGCAGCGGCGCATTTCCTCATGCAGCAGGCCAACAGCGTTCTGCTCATGATCGTCGGAGCGGAAGCTGTTGGAGCAGACCAGTTCGGCAAAGCCGTCGGTCTGATGCGCGTCAGTGCCTTTGACGCCGCGCATTTCGTGAAGAATGACCGTGGCACCGGCCTCGGCGGCCTGCCATGCAGCTTCAGAGCCGGCGAGCCCGCCGCCGACGATGTGGATTGGTTCGTGTGACATGGCGAGCCAGATAGCAAGCCCGCCATGTCCCGGCAACTGATCAGTTACGCGGCACGGCGCTCGTGACGCCCTTCATTGATTTCTTCGGCAATCTTGGCACAGAAGGCTTCGAGATCGCCGGGATTGCGGCTCGTGACAAGGCCCTGGTCGGTGACCACCGTGCTGTCCTCCCAGAGGCCGCCGGCATTGACCACATCGGTCTTGATCGACTTGAACGAAGTGACCTTGCGCCCTTTCACGATCCCGGCTTCCACAAGGAGCCAGGGCGCGTGGCAGATGGCGGCAACAACTTTTTTCTGCTGCCAGAAGGATTTGATGAATTCGATGGCTGCAGGCTCGGCGCGCAGGACGTCGGGGTTGATCTGCCCGCCGGGCAGCACGATGGCGTCGTAGTCGTCCGCGGAGGCGTCGGTGAGAACCTTGTCGACGGGAACGGCTTGGCCCCAGTCCTTCTCGTCCCAGCCCTTGATCTCGCCCACCTCGAGCGAAACCACGTCGACCTCAGCGCCGGCGTCGCGCAGGGATTGCAGCGGTACCAGCAGCTCGGATTGCTCAAAGCCGTCGGTCGCGAGGATGGCGATCTTTTTACCGGATAAATTCTGCACGGGGATAACTCCTCTGTCGTTTGGCTGTGGTGCCTGAACGGGAGGAGGGAGGTGCGGTTCCGGATTTGGCGTTCACAAAGGCCGGAATCAAAAACGCCCGCGTCTCAGAGAGATGCGAGCGTTCGGAGTGTAGTATTCGCTGAAGTCGAATTAGAGCGAATTGGCATGATCGCGAGCAACGCGGCTGATGTCAGTGCGCGAAATGCCCAGATCATTGAGCTGACGATTGTCGAGAGAGGCGAGCTCACGAACGGTCTGCTGGTAAGCGGCCCACTTCTTGAAGGTCTTGCGGATGTCCATCGGAATTTGTCCTTTCGTTTACAGTCACGAATATAGGGGAGCTGATTGCCCCTGAGCAGAGCGAGATTGGTCAATCGAGCCATGCGCCAGGTGCAGGGCGTTAATCGTGCGCATTCAGCTTCCGTTAAGGCTCGGGACAAGACTGTGGCCGCCAGCGGGCAAACTGGCGGCCACCACGATTTCGAGCGCCCTGATGGCGCTAGCGATCAAAGAGCGACCGCGTCATCTTGGTGAAGTCGGGGCCCGTAAGCCCCAGCATATCGGCATCGCGCGTTGAGGGGACGTCCATTTCCCGCAACGTCTGCCTGATGTCGACAAGGCGCCTCATGCGCCAGACGGCACGTACAAACATGGGTCTATTCCCTTGTTGTCGGTTGCAGCACAGAGGGAAGATGAGCGTGTTCGACCATCGGTTCCATGCCGTATAGGTCAACCGCTACATGCACTGGGCGCATGGCAATTTCACGAGAATGTCGCAAATGCCTATTTTTTGACGCCGCCTAATCTGTAAGCATGCGGAATTGCTGGGCTTTCACCCTTGGTGGATAATGTCAGCAGACTGTGAACGTTGAGCGTGCGCGAAGCACGCTCACGTCACACATGGTCAATGCGAGCAGGCAGTGGTGCTAAATTACGTCACTCGGCGGCGCGCGTCGCATAGTGTGGGCGACGCTCCATCACTTCCTTGAGGAAGGTGCCGGTGTGCGAACGCGGGTTTGCCGCGACCTCTTCCGGCGTGCCGACAGCCACCACCTCGCCGCCGCCGTCGCCGCCCTCCGGACCCATGTCGATGACCCAGTCAGCCGTCTTGATGACTTCCAGATTGTGCTCGATGACCACCACAGTGTTGCCGCCGTCCACCAGTTCGTGGAGGACTTCAAGGAGCTTGGCCACGTCGTGGAAATGCAGGCCCGTGGTCGGCTCGTCCAGCATGTAGAGCGTGCGGCCCGTGGCGCGCTTGGAGAGCTCCTTGGAGAGTTTGACGCGCTGCGCCTCGCCGCCGGAGAGGGTGGTGGCCGGCTGACCGACCTTGACGTAGCCTAGGCCAACCCGCTGGAGGGTGGCGAACTTGTCGCGGATGGTGGGCACGGCCGAGAAGAACTCGACGCCCTCGTCGATGGTCATGTCGAGCACGTCCGAGATCGACTTGCCCTTGAACTGGACTTCCAGCGTCTCGCGATTGTAGCGCTTACCCTTGCAGACGTCGCAGGTGACGTAGACGTCGGGCAGGAAATGCATCTCGATCTTGAGGACACCATCGCCCTCGCACTTCTCGCAGCGGCCGCCCTTGACGTTGAAGGAGAAGCGGCCCGGCCCGTAACCGCGTGTTTTCGCTTCCGGCAGGCCGGCAAACCATTCGCGCAGGGGCGTGAAGGCGCCGGTATAGGTGGCCGGGTTCGAGCGCGGCGTGCGGCCGATCGGGGACTGGTCGATGTCGATGACCTTGTCGAGGAATTCGAGACCAGTCAGGCTTTCATGCGGAGCAGGCACAACGCGCGCGCCGTTGAGGCGGCGGGCAATGGCCTGATACATGGTGTCGATCATCAGGGTGGACTTGCCGCCACCTGAAACGCCGGTGATGGCCACGAACATGCCCAGCGGCACATCCACCGAAACATTCTTGAGGTTGTTGCCGGTCGCGCCTTTGACCGACAGGGCCTTGCCCTTCTTGCCCTCACGGCGCTCGGGGGGCAGTGGAATGCCCATGCGGCCCGAGAGGTATTTGCCGGTGAGGGAGTCGGGGTGGTCGAGAATATCTTGCGGCGTACCCTCTGCGACGATGCGCCCGCCATTGACGCCGGCACCGGGACCGATGTCGAGGACGTAGTCCGCCGTGAGGATGGCGTCTTCGTCATGTTCAACGACGATAACGGTATTGCCAAGGTCGCGCAGGCGCTGCAGGGTTTCAAGCAGGCGCGCATTGTCGCGCTGGTGGAGGCCGATGGACGGCTCGTCTAGCACGTAGAGCACGCCGGTCAGGCCCGAGCCGATCTGGCTGGCCAAACGGATGCGCTGGCTTTCCCCGCCGGACAGCGTGCCCGAATTGCGCGACATGGACAGGTATTCGAGCCCCACATCGTTGAGGAACTTCAGCCGCTCGCGGATTTCCTTGAGGATGCGTTCGCCGATCTGGCTCTGGGTGGCATTGAGCTTGCCCGACAGGTCGTTGAACCACCGCGACGCATTGCGGATCGACATGTCCGTGACCTGGCCGATATGCAGGCCATCGATCTTGACCGCCAGCGATTCCGGCTTGAGGCGGTACCCGCCGCAGGCCACGCAGGGCTTGGCGGACATGTATTTCTCGATCTCTTCGCGCATGCCGGCGCTTTCGGTTTCCTTGTAGCGGCGCTCAAGGTTGCCGATGACGCCCTCGAACGGCTTGACCGTCGAGTATTTGCGCAGGCCGTCATGGTATTCGAAGGCGATCTTGGTCTTGTCCGTGCCATAGAGAATGGCGTGCTGCACTTCGAACGGGAGGTCACTCCAGGCGGTGCCCGTGGAGGCGCCATAATGCTTGGCGACCGATTGCAGCGTCTGCAGATAATAAGGCGCCGACGTTTTGGACCAGGGCAGGATGGCGCCGTCGCGCAGCGACAACGACGCATCGGGGACGATCTGGTCGGGGTCGATCTTCTGCTCGGTGCCCAGGCCATCGCAAACCGGGCAGGCGCCGAAGGGGTTGTTGAACGAGAAAAGGCGCGGCTCAATCTCGGCAATGGTGAAGCCGGAAACCGGGCAGGCGAACTTCTCCGAGAAGGTGATCTGGCGCGGGGTGCCGTCCTCGTTCTTCTCGTCGGCAAATTCGATCAGCGCGATGCCCTCGGCCAGCTTGAGCGCCGTTTCAAAGCTCTCCGCCAGGCGGCCGGAAATATCGGGGGACACGACCAAGCGGTCGATCACTGCTTCGATGTCGTGCTTGTACTTTTTGTCGAGCGCCGGGGCGTCTTCGATCTCGTGGTACTCGCCATCGATCTTGACGCGCTGAAAACCCTTGCGCATCAGGTCGGCCAGTTCCTTCTTGAACTCGCCCTTGCGGCCGCGGGCTATGGGCGCGAGCAGATAAAGGCGGGTGCCTTCGGGCAGCTCCAGCACCCGATCCACCATCTGGCTGACCGTCTGGCTTTCGATGGGCAGGCCGGTGGCCGGGGAATAGGGAATGCCCACGCGCGCATAGAGCAGGCGCAGATAGTCGTAGATCTCGGTGACCGTGCCAACGGTAGAACGCGGGTTACGCGACGTGGTTTTCTGCTCGATGGAAATGGCGGGCGAGAGGCCTTCGATGTGCTCCACATCGGGCTTCTGCATCATTTCCAGGAACTGGCGCGCATAGGCCGAGAGGGACTCCACATACCGCCGCTGGCCCTCGGCGTAGATGGTGTCGAAGGCGAGCGAAGATTTGCCCGAGCCGGACAGACCCGTCATCACGATCAGGCTGTCGCGCGGCAGCTTGACATCAATGCCCTTGAGATTGTGCTCGCGGGCACCGCGCACGATGATTTCGCGGTTGAGGCTCGGCTTTTCGGTCATGTGCGGTCCATTGGCGTGTCGCGCCGGCGGGGAGGGCGGCGGGCGAAGGCCAAGAGATAGGACTTCACCGTGGCGCCCGCAAGTCAACTCGCCGGGTCAGATTCTCGTGAACGTAACCAGAACAATCGGGATTCGGTCAAGCCGGGACTAGGGCCGATTGCTGACAGGTGGAGTCAGCAGGGATGGGAACCGACGTCGCATGGCGAACATTGACACAGCGAGTGATGAGAACATAAATAGAACAAATAGGATCGGCGCGACGGCCCCGACCGCCGGCGTTGTGTGGCGGTGAAGTTGTGGAGTTCGCAGAAATTGGACGGTGCGTAGGGCTGTGAAAGGTCTATGGTGCCGCGACAGGCGGGAAGCGCACGGGCTTCTTAGCCGCCGCTCAGGAAAGCGTCCCGCGACCGCGCAGACCGGGACTGAATTGGAAGGAATGGTGCCATGGCTGGCAGCGTGAACAAGGTCATCCTCGTGGGCAATCTGGGCAATGACCCGGAAGTGCGGAACCTGCCCAGCGGCGGCAAGGTGGTCAATCTGAGCGTGGCGACATCGGAGCGCTGGAAGGATCGCAATTCCGGCGAGCAGCGCGAAAAGACCGAATGGCACCGTGTGGTGATCTTCTCGGAAGGTCTGGCGCGCGTGGCCGAGCAGTATCTGCGCAAGGGCTCCAAGGTTTATATCGAAGGCCAGTTGCAGACCCGCAAGTGGCAGGACCAGTCCGGCCAGGACAAGTACTCGACCGAAGTCGTGCTGCAGAACTTCAACTCTTCCATGGTGCTGCTCGACGGCCGTGGCGAAGGCGCCGGTGACGGCGGCGGCTATGGTGGTGGCGGCGGCGGCTATGGCGGGGGCGGCGATACCGGCTTCCGCGGCGTGCGCGACAATTCCGGCGGCGGCGGACGCCGGCCATCGGCCAATGCGCCGGCCTTCGAGCCCGGCGGCATGGACGATGACATCCCGTTCTGATCATCAAGAGGCCGGCGCAAGCCGGCCTTTTTCATGGCGGGGTCAGGCGGCCTCGAAAGCGCGCCAGGTGTTGCGACCCGCAGACTTGGCGGCGTAAAGCGCCGTATCGGCATTGCGGTAGAGGGTGTCGGCGTCGGTATGGCGATAAAGCGCCAGCCCGATAGAGGCGCTGATGCGTCGAGGCTGGCCGCCCAGCATGAAGGGCTGGCCGAGCACTTCCACCAACCGATGCGACAGCGCCTCGGGATCGATCTCCGGGCGGCTGTCGGTGAGGATGGCGAATTCGTCCCCGCCAATGCGGGACACCAGAGCGGAACTCGGGCAGGCCTCGACCAGCCGGCGCGCCGCTTCTACGAGGCACGCATCCCCGGCGGCATGGCCGAGCCCGTCATTGATGGCCTTGAAGTCATCGAGATCGACCAGCAGCAGCGCGCCGACCGGCACTCCCCCCACCGCGCCGCGCAGATCATCGAGCCGCTGCTGAAAGAGGGCACGATTGGCCAAGCCGGTCAGGGCATCGGTTTCCGCCATTTCGCGCATGCGCTCCGACATGCGCCGTTCCTCGGTCACGTCCCGCTTCATCCCGAAAATCCGGAAGGGCTTGCCATGGAGGCCGTCGACGGTGGCGGTGATGCGGATCCAGCGGTTCTGGCCGGTGGCGGTTGTGATCTGCACATCGGTGGTAAAATCGCCCAGCGTATCGATGGCGTGCTGGCGCAGCGCCTGAAGGCGGTGCAGCGAGTCCGGCTCATACATGGCAAGGGTCTGCTCGCGCGTCACGGGCGAGCCGCGGGGCAGGCCGAAAAGGTCGTAGACGCCATTGGTCCAGACCAGCTTTTCATCCCGCAGGGAACAGGACCACGCGCCCAGATGGGCCGTGGCGGCGGCGCGGTCGAACATGGCGGCGCGGCGGGCATCGGCTTGTCGTATCCGCGCCAGCACCACATGGGCGACGAGCTCGGTAACTCGGGCAAGCAGCAGGTGCGCGTCCCGTGGACGCCATGCCTTGCGGTCCCACAGGACCAGCCAGAGCGGGCGACCATCCATCATGGGCGGCACCGGCACGACCATCAGCAGGCCATCGGTCTTGCGCAGGCCGCTGGGCCACACCATGCCGATCTGACCCAGCGGCAAAGCGTCGGGGCGCAGCGTCAATGCGGCGCCGTCGGTCTCGAGAAGGCTGCCGCCAGAGCCCAAAAGTGCGGCGCCGGAGACAGCGGCGCAGGCGCGAAGGCGGGGCAGAAAGCCGTCTACACCCGATTCCATCGATTGCTGGGCATCGATGTAGGATGAAGAAGGGCGGATGGGCAGGGCAGGCATGGTCGGGTACTCCGCACAAACCCTAACATGCAGAGGTTTAAGACTGTGTTTGCACAGCAAAAAGCGGCCCGCAGAGGGGCCGCTTTCGAAAGCTGGATGCAGAAAATCAGCGGCTGAAGGGCACTTCGGCGCGCAGGCTGTCGCCGGACTCCACATAGACCACCTCGAACACGACCTTGATCGCATCGGGCGAGAGGTTGATCTGGGCGGAAATGTTCATGTCCTTGCCCTCTTCGTCGGGCGTGCGCTCGCGCAGGTTGAACACCAGATTGTTGCCGCGCTTCTGGCCGACGGCAATGCCGGAGAAGGTGGCATTGGAGGTCATGGCAGCTTCGAAGCGCTTGGACTGCTCGATATAGGCCATGGTGCCGGCCACCGACAGATTGGTGCCCGCCAGGGTGCAGCGGCCGTTGTAATTGACCTTGTCCTGATTGCCCTGGGTGAGGGTGAGGCGGCAGACCACGGTTTCGGAATTGGCGCCGGTCAGCGTGCCGCGGCCGCGCCATTCCCCGATATAGGATTTGATCAGCGCCACATCGGCCGGTGCAGCCATGACCGGGCTGGCGGCTGCGGCGGAAACGAGCAGACCGGCCAGCGCTGCAGCGCGGGTCAGGGGTCCGAAAAAGGTCATGGCGTCACGCCTCCCATCAACGACAACAAGCCCCCCGGCAGTTGTGTCTTTCCTGATACCAAACAAATCCGGATTCGGCGCAGCCTTTTCGCGACAAAGTGAACCATTGGCTGCACTCTCCGGGTTAACCGCGCCCGGGTTCGGGCACCTGCCCATCCGTGCCCTCATCGCCGGTGATCGTATCGCCGGTCGGGTCGTCTGGCGTCGGCTCGTGGTCGGCGGTGCGCACGCGAATCTTGCCCAGCGGGTGGAAGAACTTGCCACCCGCCATCAGGAGGGCCGGCAGGATAAAGAGATCGCCCAACACCGCCAGCGCCAGGGTGATGACGAAGAGTGAGCCGAAAAGCGCGACCTGCGGCAGGGCCGAGAAGACGAGGATGGCCGTGCCGGCGCAAAGGATGATCGTGGTGGCGACAATGGCGCCGCCGATGCGCAGGAGCGTGTGCTTGACGGCGTCCTCGTGGCTGCGGCCTTCCTCTCGTCGACCATGCAGGTAATGGGAGAGGAAGTGCACGGTGTCATCCACCGCGATACCGAAGGCAATGGTGAGGGCGATGACGGTGGTCAATTGCAGGCCCGAACCGGACAGCCAGAGCCAGGCTTCAGTGCCCAGAATGGGGAACAGGTTGGGAATGGCGGAGGCGGCGGCAACGCGGAAGGACTGGAAGGCAAAGCCGATCAGGCCAAGATTGACGATGACCGAAATGGTGAGATCGGTCTGTAGGCCCCGCACGATGTCGTCGGTGGCAAAGGTGGTGAGAATGCGGAAGCCACCCAGTTCGGCCTCTGGAATGCCAGCCGCCGCCAGCTCGGTCTCGATGCGATGCACCAGATCCTTGAGCAGGTCGCTCTCGATGATGGTGGGCATGAAGCCGGTGACCAGGGCCTGCGAGCCGTCATCGGTCACGAAGCGCTGGCGCATGAAGGGGCCGACGGCATCGAGCACCTGGGCACGGGTGAAGCCGGACTCGGTGTAGTTGCTCATGCTGGCGGCCGAGATCACCTTGTTCTCACCCAGCTCGGCTTCGATGATGTCGTGGACGATCTTGATCCGCTCGAAGTCGACTTCCCCGATATCGGGATTGTTCTCGACCAGCGGCACCCGGACGTATAGGGGCGCAACGCCGCCAACGCCCTCGTCGATGCTTTCGGCCGCGGTGAGCGCGGTGGATTCGCTGGCCACAAAATCCTCGAAGGAAAAGCGCGGCTGGATCAGGAAATAGGGAATGATCAGCAGCGCCGTCGCGGCAATGGCGAAGATGGCGATGGGCCGGCCGAAGCGGCTGGCGAGGAACCAGCTGGCGGGCAGGGGGGCAGTGAGCAGCATGCTCGACTTGGGCGGAGCCTTGAAGCCCAGGCGCAGCGACAGCTTCAGCAGCAGCGGCTGGAAGGTCATGGTGCAGGCAAAGAGCAGGAAGGAGCCCATCGCGCCGGCCATGGAGAATTCCTGCACGCCCTGACCGGGGGTCAGCGACAGGGAGGCAAAGCTGACCATGGACACGAGCATGGTCAGCGCGGTGGCCGGACCGACCAGCTTGATCGTGGCATCCACCGCCTTGTTCGGCTCCATGCCGTCCCGCCAATAGGCGAGCCAGTTGAAGGTGAAGAACATGGACTCGGCAAAGGAGATGACGAGCACCAGCGTGGTGACGATGATGGTGAGGAAGGAGAAGGATCCAAAGAAGAAGAGGATCATCCCCATGGCCCACATCACCGAGAGGAATGGCGTGGCGGCAACGATAATGGCGCCGAAAATGGAGCGCAGGGCCACCAGCGCGATGATCGATCCGAGGGCGAAGCCATAGACGGTGAACTTGACCTGGTCATCGACGGCCGCGTTCAGCATTTCGCTGGTCCAGACCGGCGGTCCGGTGATTTCGATCTGGAGATCGCCGTCCTGGTACGGGGCGATGGCAGCGCGCAGGCTCTCGATCATCGGCTTGACGCCGGTTTCGCCCATCAGCTGCTGATTGGGGAACATGATGAGCACGACGCCTGTGAGGTCCGGCGTGATCAGGTTGCGCATCATCGGATCGTTCTGCTGCAGGTCCATGAGCGCCATGGCGACTTCATCGGGCGTCAGCATGCCTTCGGGGACAGCCGGAACCGAGCCGCCATTCCCATCCGGCTTGCGCAGTGTGAACGGGGACATGGTGCCCACGGCATAGTCGTTGAGCTCGATGTCGAAGGCCAGTTCGCGCACCCGCTCGATGACGTCGGGATCGACCAGCTTGTCCGAATTCACGAGAACATAGATGTCGTTCTCGAACGTGCCGAAGGTTTCGGAAAGGTGCTCATAGGCGTCGTAATAGTGACCCGAATGGGCATAGACGCGCAGCAGGTCGCCATCGACATTGGCCCTGGGGATCTGCGTAAAACAGAAGATCGAGAAGGCCAGCACGATAAAGGCCATGACGCGCGGGGCGCGCACCGTGGCGATACCGAGATTTTCCAAACCGAAGCCGATGGAGCGGTCGTAGGTGATGCGCGACCAGATGCGCCGAAACAAAGAACCTTCAGACACCAGTACCCGACTCCGAAAGACGGCAAGAATTGGGCAGGATTTCTACGGGTTTGAATGCAAGGCGTCCAGCATTTGCCGCCAGCGGCAAGACTTCGCGCATTCATCTGTGACAAAAATGGCGGACGACTTGCGCCGCCCGCCCGGGTGATCAGGCGCCAAGCGCGGCGCGATTGGCCAGGAGAAACGTTTCAAGGCTGTCCGGCTTGCGGCCCGAATAGCGCTCGACCACATCGGTGACGACGCCATGATGGCCGGAGACGGCGTCGCGCTGGAAGGCGACGAGCGCTTCTGCAAAGCCCTCGGGGATGCCCGCACTGACCATGCCGGCCTTGAGCTCGGCCGGCGAGAGGGCGACCACGGCCACCGGCTTGCCGGTGAGCCTGGTGAAGAGCGCAGCGCGGTCCACATTGGTGACGGCGGCCGGGCCGGTGACGTCTTCGACCGTATTGGCGTCCGCGCTGAGGAGGGCCCCGGCGGCAGTGCGGGCAGCGTCGGCGCGGGTGACATAGGCGGTACCGCGATCGCCGATAAGGCCGAAAAGCTGGCCAGAGGCGATCACCTGCCCCGCGTTGGTCAGGTTGTTCTCGGCATACATGTGGTTGCGCAGGATGGTGAACCCCACGCCGGAAGAGGCGAGCGCCACTTCGGTCCAGAAATGCTCGGGGTTAAGACCGGCATCGGCATTGGGTCGTGCAGCGGGCGCCGATGTATAAACGATATGGCTGATGCCCGCGGCCTTTGCAGCGGCAATGGCGGCCGTTTGCTGGGCCACGCGGATACCAATTCCATCGGTCGAGACAATTAGCATGCGGTCGATACCGGCGAAGGCGGCTTCGAGGCTGGCGGGATCGTTGAAATCGACCTTGCGCACCTCAACACCGCGCGCAGCCAGATCGGAAAGCTTGGCCGGATCGCGGGTGCCGGCAATGATCCTACTGGCGCCGCGCGCCAGAAGTTCCTCGACAGCGAGGCGCCCGAGATGGCCGGAGGCTCCGGTGACAAGAAGCGTAAGGTCAGTAAAGCTGGTCATGGCAAGTCTCCTGATAAGCGAAATTCGAACCCTCCTTGTCGCGCTGTGCTTTGGAGAGTAAGTTTCGAAAAGTAAGTGCCTATCTAGGCTGGTTCCCGGATCGGAAAAAGGAGGCACTTTTTCGGGTGAAGATTACTTCAAGGTAAGTGGGCCAGTGCAGTGGAGCAGAGCATGACCGACCGCGATATTGCTGCGGTATATGTTGAACGTTGGAACGCGGCGGCCGGACTTGCCGGGCCCTGTCCGGTGCGTGACGTGCTCGACAAGATCGGCGACAAATGGAGCATGCTTTTGGTGATGACGCTGGCATCGGGGCCGAAGCGATTCAACCAGCTTCATCGCGAAGTGCCCGACATTTCGCAGAAAATGCTGACCCAGACCCTACGCGACCTGCAGCGGGACGGGCTCGTGGCGCGGCAGGTGTTCGACACCAAGCCACCCTCGGTGGAGTATCGGCTGACAGAATTGGGCCAGTCGCTGATCGTGCCCATGGGCTATCTGATCGAGTGGGCGAGCCAGAGCATCGGGTCCATTTCCGCCGCGAGAAGCGAATTCGACGGGGTGGAGGCACGTTGAGCGATCCGGCCGCGTGAGAGATGGCGATCTCCACAGCGACAACGCCCGGAAATTGGCATTTCCGGCCGGAATCGCCTATCTATGCAGCAGCAGAACCAGAGTAGAATCACCCCGTGACCGATACGCCTGAAGATGTAGGCGGCGCCGCGCCGTCTTCCGACATCGCTCCGATCTACATCACCGACGAAATGCGCAAGAGCTATCTCGATTACGCCATGAGCGTGATCGTGAGCCGCGCGCTGCCCGATGTGCGCGATGGCCTCAAGCCCGTGCACCGGCGCATCCTGTTCTCGATGAGCGAGAATGGCTACGAATACAACAAGCCGTTCCGCAAGTCGGCCCGCGTCGTTGGCGACGTGATCGGTAAGTATCACCCGCATGGCGACAGCGCTGTTTATATGGCGCTGGTGCGCATGGCCCAGGAGTTCTCCATGGGCAACATGCTGGTGGAAGGCCAGGGCAACTTCGGCTCGGTGGATGGCGATATGCCGGCCGCCATGCGTTATACCGAAGTGCGCATGCAGAAGATCACCAATTCCCTGCTCGACGACCTCGACAAGGACACGGTGGACTTCCGCGAGAACTATGACGGCTCCGAAAAGGAGCCGACGGTGCTGCCGGCGCGCTTCCCCAACATGCTGGTCAATGGCGGTGGCGGTATCGCGGTGGGTATGGCCACCAATGTGCCCACGCACAATCTGGGTGAGACCATCAACGCCGTGCTGGCGACGCTGGACAATCCCGCGATCACCACAGAAGAACTGCTCGAACACCTGCCGGGCCCGGATTTCCCGACCGGCGGCATCATCCTGGGCCGCGCCGGCATCCGCCAGGCCTATGAGACCGGGCGCGGTTCGGTGATCGTGCGCGGGCGCTCGACCATCGAGGAAGTGCGCAAGGAACGCGAAGCCATCGTCATCACCGAGATTCCCTATCAGGTGAACAAGGCGTCCATGGTCGAAAAGATCGCCGAGCTGGTGCGTGACAAGCGTATCGAAGGCATTGCCGACCTGCGCGACGAATCCAGCCGCGAAGGCATGCGCGTCGTCATCGAGGTCAAGCGCGATGCGCTGCCCGACGTGGTGCTGAACCAGCTTTATCGCTTCACGCCGCTGCAGTCCTCGTTCGGGTGCAACTTCGTGGCGCTCAACGGCGGCAAGCCGGAGCTGATGAACCTCAAGCAGATCCTCGATGCCTTCATCGAGTTCCGTGAAGAGGTGGTGACCCGCCGTGCCCGCTTCCTGCTCAACAAGGCGCGCGATCGCGCCCATGTGCTGGTCGGCCTTGCCGTGGCCGTCGCCAATATCGACGAGGTCATTGCGCTGATCCGGACGGCCCCCGATCCGGCAACGGCCCGCGAGCAGCTGATGACCCGCCGCTGGCCGGCTGCCGACGTGGCGCCGCTGATCAAGCTGATCGACGACCCGCGCCACCGGATAAACGATGGCGGCACGTTCAACCTCTCCGAAGAACAGGCCCGCGCCATTCTCGAACTGCGCCTGGCTCGCCTGACGGCGCTGGGCCGCGACGAAATCGGCGACGAACTCAATGGCCTGGGCGCCGAGATCGAGGACTATCTCGATATCCTGCGCTCGCGTGAGCGGGTGCGCGAAATCATCCGCACCGAATTGGAAGAAATCCGCGACCAGTTCGCGACGCCGCGCCGCACCGAAATCACCGACCACGCGGCGGACTTCGAGGACGAAGACCTGATCGCCCGCGAGGACATGGTCGTGACCGTGAGCCATGGCGGCTATATCAAGCGCGTGCCGCTCTCGACCTACCGGGCCCAGAACCGTGGCGGCAAGGGCCGCTCGGGCATGGCGACCCGCGAGGAAGACTTCGTTTCGCGCCTCTTCGTCGCCAATACGCATACGCCGGTGCTGTTCTTCACCAGCCGCGGCATTGCCTACAAGCTCAAGGTCTGGCGCCTGCCCCTGGCGGCCGCCAATGCCCGCGGCAAGGCGCTGATCAACATCCTGCCGCTTGAGCAGGGCGAGCGCATCACCTCGATCATGCCATTGCCGGAGGACGAAACCTCCTGGGGCAATCTCGACATCATGTTCGCGACCACGCGCGGCACGGTGCGCCGGAACTCGCTGGCCGACTTTGTCGAAGTGCGCCAGAACGGCAAGATCGCCATGAAGCTCGACGAAGGCGACGAGATCGTCGGCGTCGACACCTGCACCGTTAACAATGACGTGCTGCTCACCACCGCGCATGGCCAGGCCATCCGCTTCCGCGTGGACGATGTGCGCTTGTTCAAGGGGCGTGATTCCATGGGCGTGCGCGGCATTCAGCTGGCCGAGGGCGACAAGGTCATTTCCATGGCCGTGATCAACCACTCGGACGCTTCGGCCGAAGAACGCGCCGCCTATCTCAAGATGAGCCGTGCCATGCGCGGCGAGGCCGAAGAGGCGGGCAGCGCGGAAGAGGGCGATGCCGTGGCAAACGATATCCGCCTGCCGCAGGAGCGGTATGCCGAACTGGGTGCGCTCGAGCAGTTCATCCTGACCATTTCCGAAAACGGCTATGGCAAGCGCACCTCCAGCCACGAATACCGGATCACCGGCCGCGGTGGTAAGGGTATCGTCGCCATGGCGGTCAACAAGCGGAACGGCAATCTCGTCGCCAGCTTCCCGGTGGAAGAAGACGACCAGATCATGCTGATCAGCGACGGCGGCCAGACCATCCGCCTGCCCGTGGGTGGCGACAAGCCGATCCGCATGGTGTCGCGCGCTAGCCAGGGCGTGATCGTGTTCGACACGGCCGAGGACGAAAAGGTCGTGTCCGTCGAGCGCATCAGCGAGCCGGAAGGCGACGAGGATGAGGGCCCGGCGCCGGAAGCCGAAGGCAACGCCGAGTAAGCGTGTTGCAGGAATGACGAAGCGGGCGGCCCTGGGCCGCCCGTTTGCTTTGCGGCACCGGGTCAGATGAAGCGCTGGACGTCGCCGGCGGCGTTAACATGGGCGGGACGGGCAGGGCTGTTGCCCATGCGGATCTGGCGGGGGATGGTGGTCGAGGCCGACATCCGGGTCGGTGCGGGGCCCGCAACATGGGCGGCGTCGCCTGCCGGGCCATATTCGTTGTCCGCGGGATCGCCACTCCGACACATCATCACAAGATGGATGATGCTGCCGATCAGCGGAATAAGGGGCAGGAAGTACCACCAGCCGGAGCGGCCGCTATCATGCAGTCGGCGCACCGTGACGGTGATGCCGGGGAAGACGTGAATGATGCCCATGAAGGCGCCGAGCGGCCCGGCCGTCTCGCGTGAGGGAATGATGCCGAAAAGATAGTAGTCGGCAGCAATGCCCAACAGGGAAAGCAGGAGCGCGACCAGCCAGAATACCCAGTACTGCGTACGGGAACTCCGGCCGGAAAACTCGAAATACCGCAGCATGGCATCAAGATAGGCAGTCATCGGGCTGGTCACCGCGCAGATTTACTTACGCAAGACTACCAGTTAGGTGTCCAGCCGACAGAGACGAATGCGGGCAAGCTTAGCGAATGGTCAATTTGAGCTTGCCAAGACTCGTGCGGCATGTCCTTCTGCACGCGAGGAGTTTCGCGATGAACACGGTCAACCTGATACCCCCGGCATGGCTCCAATGGCACTCGGCCGAGCTCAAACGGGCCTGAACGTTCACCGTTCAAGTTGATTCGTTACATCAGGAAACCCGACCAATGCCTTCCACCAGAATTGAAACGCGCCGCGGCTGGCTCGGCGCAGACCGCACGGCTTTCCTCGAAGCTGTGCAGAGAGCACTCGTAGCCGGAATTCTCATTCCGGAAGGGGACCGCTGCGTGCGGCTCGTCGAGATCGATGAGGATGCCTTCATCAGCGGCGCCCATGTGGGGCCACGCTACACGGTCATCGAGATCAGTCTCTTTACCGGGCGCAGCATCGACGCCAAGCGCCGGCTCTATGCCGCGCTGGTGAGCGAACTTGCGCCATTCGGGCTGGCCGAGCACGACATCAAGACCATTCTCCATGAAGTACCGCGTGAAAACTGGGGCCTGCGCGGCAAGCCGGGCAGCGAAATCGAGCTTGGCTTCAAGGTGGATGTCTGAGGTCGGCTATAGCATCCACGACCTGAAAGCAGCGCCGCAGTTCCTCCCGGTCGTGGCTGACCGGATCTGGCAGGAATGGTGGCGGCCTGACGGTAAGAGCCTGGGCGATGTGGAAGCAGCACTGTGGGATATCGTTGCTGCCGAGGACTTTCCGTTGACCCTGGTGGCCGCACGCGGGGAGATGTTCCTGGGCACCGTGACCGGCATCGCTTCGGACATCCCGGCGCGTCCCGATCTCGGTCCCTGCCTTGCCGCCCTATGGGTCGAACCGTCGGCCCGGGGGCAGGGGATCGGCATGGCCCTGGCCAGCGCCCTTCTGGAGAGGCTGACGTCGCAGGGCCACCGATACGTCTTCCTGTCTGCCAAGCCGACCATGCGGACCTATTACCTCTTGAGCGGTTGGACGATGATCGAAAGCGATGTGGATGCCGAGCATCAGGACGTTTTCGTCCGCGAGCTGTGCTAAGGCGGCCTTAGGCATGCCGGGTCCCCTGCCTTGCCAAATCGTGCGTGCGCATGACAGAACCGATGGCAGATGAGGGGAGGACATATGAGCGGTCTAGTCGGCTTTTATCCGGGGTCCTTTGATCCACTGACCAACGGGCATCTGGATGTGATCGAGCGCGCCTGCAAGCTGGTGGACACGCTGGTCGTCGCGGTGGGCATCAGTGCTACCAAGAAGAACCCGCTGTTCACGCATGAGGATCGCATTGCCATTCTCGAGCAGGTCCTGCCCGCCATTGGCCTGCGGACGCAGACCCAGTTCCGCATTGTGGACTTTTCCGGACTGATGGTGGCGGCAGCACGGGAACATGGCGCCAAGCTGATCATCCGCGGCCTGCGCGACACCACCGATTACAATTACGAAATGCAGATGGTCGGCATGAATGCGCAGATGGCGCCCGACCTGCAGACCGTTTTCCTGCCCTCGAGCCCGCCTGTGCGGCATATCTCGGCCACATTGGTGCGGCAGATCGCAGAAATGGGCGGAGACATTTCCGCCTTCGTCCCGCCAATTGTCCTCAAGGCCCTCGGTTCCAAATGATCAAGTTGACCCGCCGTACCTTTGCCGCCCTTGCCGTGGGGGCGAGCCTCGTTGCCGCCGCCCCCGTCTTTGCGCAGGAGGGCAAGCCGCACCTCATCCTGACGCTGGAAGATGGCGTAGTGGATATCGAACTGCTGCCCGAAATCGCCCCCAAGCATGTCGAGCGCGTCATCACGCTGACCAATGAAGGGCTCTACAACGGCGTGGTGTTCCACCGTGTGATCGAGGGCTTCATGGCCCAGACCGGCGACGTCGCCAATGGCAATGCCGATAGCCCGAATTACAATCTGGCCATGGCCGGCACGGGCGGTTCCGAACTGCCCGACGTCGAAGCCGAATTCAATTCGGAAAGCTTCCAGCGCGGCGTGCTTGGCGCCGCCCGCAGCCAGAACCCGAACTCGTTCAATTCACAGTTCTTCATCACCACCGCCGATGCCAGCTTCCTTGATGGCCAGTACACCGTGTTCGGCAAGGTCGTTTCCGGCATGGAAGCGGTAGACGCGCTGGAAAAGGGTCCGCAGGAGCGCAATGGCGCCGTGGAGAACCCCGACAAGATCGTCAAGGCGGAGATCGCCTACAAGTAATCTTGCTCTCGTTGGCGGCCGGGCCGAACCTGGCCGCCAAGTCTTTTATCTTGATTGCGACTGTCATCTTTAATATCGGTGAGCGCGCGGCCCCCCACCGATACGAGAGCATGACATGATTGCGCGTTTTCTGCCCCTGGCCGCTCTGCTGGCGCTGGCCGGCCCCGCTGCCGCCCAGGACTATCCCCTCGTTTTCGAGCACAAGTTCGGCACGACCGTGCTGGAAGAGAAAGCCGAACGGATTGTGACGCTAAGCTATGCCGGGGTCGACCATTATCTGGCGCTCGGTGTGGTGCCGGTTGGCATCTAGTACTGGTACGGCGACTATCCATTCGGGGTCTGGCCCTGGGCCCAGGAGGCGCTGGGCGACGCGCAACTGGTGGCGTTGACCGAAGTCAATTACGAGCAGATCGCGGCGCTGGAGCCGGACGTCATCGAGGCGGTCGTTTCGGGCATTACCGAAGAGCAGTACCAGGAGCTGTCCAAGATCGCGCCTGTCGTGGCAACCGCTGCCGACCAGTCGGATTGGTCAACGCCATGGTACGAGATCACCCGGACGGCAGGCCTGGTCACCGGCAGGTCGGAGCAGGCAGAAGCCGTTGTCGGCGCCATCCAGGAGCGCATTGCCGCGATCGTGGCCGACCATCCCGAGTGGCAGGACATGACGGCCAGCGTCGTGCATACGACTGAGGATGGACAGCTGGGCGTGTTCCGCGGTCTCGATGCCCGCTCGCAGGTCATTACCCAGCTCGGCTTCACCATTACTCCGGCACTGGACCGGATCGGCAATCCCGATGACTTCTATGCCACCACATCACAGGAGCAGTTGCCCATCATCGATGCGGATTTGGTGATCTGGATTACCGGCGCTGGCGACTTTGAGCCGGTCAAGGCGCTGACCTTGCGCGAACGCGCGCCGTTCAAGCTCGAAGGCCGCGAGGTGTTTGCCGGCGTGATGCTTGCCGATGCATTCTCCTGGAGCACGCCTTTGAGCCTGGGCTATCTGCTCGACACGCTGGTCCCCGAGATCGAGGCGGCGGTGGATGGCGACCCGGCAACCGAGGTTCCGACGGCGCGGTCGGCGGGCGTGCTGGATTAGCCTGCTCACTGGGGAAGTGGCGGCTTCGCCTTGCGCCTGACACACAATCGGCCTAAATCCGGGCCCACAATTTCTCGAACGCGGAAAGACACGTCCATGGCCTATGCCGATCCCGAAAACACCCTCGTCATCGAAACCACCAAGGGCAAGGTCGTCATTGCCATGAAGCCCGAAGTGGCACCGGGCCATGTCGATCACATCAAGAAGCTGGCGCGCGAAGGTGCTTACGACGGCGTGGTCTTCCACCGCGTGATCGATGGCTTCATGGCCCAGACCGGCGACGTGAAGTTCGGCAATTCCAACCTGCCCGAGTTCAACCCCTCCCGCGCCGGCACCGGCGGTTCGAAGTATCCGAACCTCAAGCAGGAATTCAACGAGACCCCGCACAAGCGCGGCACCGCCTCGATGGCTCGCGCCCAGGATCCGAACAGCGCCAATTCGCAGTTTTTCATCTGCTTTGCCGATGCCCCCTTCCTCAACCGCCAGTACACGGTCTGGGGCGAGGTCATCGAAGGCATGGAGAATGTCGACCAGATCAAGCGCGGCGAGCCGGTGATCAATCCGGACAAGATGGTTTCGGTCAAAGTTGCCGCCGACATCGCTGAATAAGCTTCTGCTGGCGGCCCTGGCCGCCAGCACCCTCGCGGGCCCGGCCTGGGCTACGCAGGGTGTCTTGTGCCGCGCCCCTGAAGGTGCGGCCGAGATCGGCCTGACGCTGGGCACCGCGGGTGGCCTTGGCTTTGCCGGCGCCAGCATGAGTGCCGGACAAAAACGCTGGGTGACCGACCCGGCCTATGGCGCGGGCGAGATTTTCACCTTCGGGCAGGGCATGGCCGACGAAACCGGCCTGCGGATCGACTTTTTCGATGACATCGTGAACGACCGCGTGGCTGAATTGCGCCTCTATCGCGCGATGGAAGGCGACGATTTCGTTCAGGCCGGAACTCTGCGCATTCTCGGTCTGGGGGCCTGGCCGGTGATTTGCGAAGAGAGCTAGGCGCCGCCAGGTCTGCCGGGTTGACGATAGTCTCATGCGGGAGTGTGCTGGCACGGCATGGCCGCCGGCTGAGTCTCACGCACGGGTATCGCTTTGAAAATGGACGCAATCCTCTGGGCCCTGATGGGCGTGATCGCTGGTGCCTGCATTGCCGCGCAGGCGCCTATCAATGCCAGTCTCGGCAAGGCGCTCGAAGTGCCGGTCGCAGCCGCAGCCGTGTCGTTTCTGGCGGGTGGCGTTGTCCTGTGGGCGCTGGCCTTTCTGTTCAGTCATCTCTCGCAGACGCCGATCAACTTCGCCGCGCCGGCCGGCTGGACCTTTGTGGCGGGTGGGCTGCTGGGGGCGTTTTACGTTTTCTCCAACATCACGCTGACGCCGATGATCGGTGCGGCTGCGGTGATGGCTTTATCGGTGACCGGGCAACTGGTGGGCGGGCTGTTTCTCGACAAGATCGGCTTCATGGGCATGGCGGTGCGCGAAATATCGGTCGGCCGCATTATGGGGGCCGTGCTGCTGGTGGCCGGAGCCGTCATGATCCGCGTGCTCTAGCAACGCTTTGCGCGACAGCTGTGTTTGTGTTGTCGCGACGACATGATAACGAGCCGCCATGCGTGTTTCCGAATTCGACTTCGACCTGCCCGAATCCCTGATCGCCCTCCATCCGGCCGAGCCGCGCGACAGCGCGCGCCTGCTGGTCGTGCGCCCCGGCCAGCCGCTCGAGGATCGGCATATTCCCGATCTGCGCTCGCTGCTGCGGCCCGGCGACGTGCTTGTCGTCAATGACACGCGTGTGCTGCCGGCCGAATTGCGCGGAACGCGTATTCGCGGCGAGAACCAGGCCAATGTCTCGTTCAATCTCCACAAGCGTGTTGACGCCCATACCTGGCGCGCCTTTGCGCGGCCGGCCAAGAAGTTGGCGCTGCTCGACCGTCTGGAACTGGGGAACGGCCAGGCCGATGCGCTGGTGGCGCGTGTGGCGGGCAAGGGCGATACGGGCGAGGTGACGCTTGAATTCGAACTGGGCGGCGCCCAGCTCGACGAAGCCATCAAATCGCATGGGGCCATGCCGCTGCCGCCCTATATCGGCGCCAAGCGCGGTGTCGAGGAACGCGACAAGACCGACTACCAGACCGTTTACGCTGCCGAGGATGGCGCTGTTGCCGCGCCGACAGCGGGCCTGCATTTCACCGAAAAGCTGCTGCAGGACCTTTCCGACATGGGCGTGAGCATGGAGCGGGTGACGCTGCATGTGGGGGCAGGGACGTTCTTGCCCATGAAGGTGGACGACACCGAAGACCACGTCATGCATTCCGAATGGGGCGAGATCGATCAGGCAACGGTCGAGCGGATCAATGCGGCGCGGGCGGCGGGCGGCCGGGTGATCGCCGTCGGGACGACCAGCCTGCGCCTTTTGGAAACCGCCTCGCGGGCCACCGGTGCCTTGCAGCCCTTTGTGGGTGACACGGATATTTTCATTACCCCCGGCTTTCGCTTCCGCACGGTGGATGTGCTGATGACCAATTTCCACCTGCCCAAATCCACCCTCTTCATGCTGGTCAGCGCCTTTTCCGGCCTCGAGACGATGAAGGCGGCCTATGCGCATGCGATCGCGGACGGTTACCGGTTCTATTCCTACGGCGACTCCTCGCTGCTGTTCCGCGACCGGTCCCGCGACAATGAGCGTGAGGCGTGACCGCACGGTCCGCACCGATAACGCGTCACATCAACCCGCATTGCGGCGCATCTCGTCGGAAGGTGACGGCTATCACCTCAGGTCCTTCCGCCGCGCCTACTATAGGCGCGACTGAATTTCGGTACCGGCGCGACCGAGGCGATGCGATAGGCCCAAGGTGCAGCGTCAGCCGGCAGCGCCTTCATGCACCAGCGTCCCGGAAAAGCCGCAGGACGCGCCGTGATAGGCAAGGCACCCTTCCTCTTCGGTGAGGATCAGAAAGCCCTCGTCGTCAAAGCGCAGCTCGACCTTGCAATATTGTTCGGCGAGCATGGGATTGTCCGAGCCTGGCACATAATCCTCGTTTTCGACGAAAAAATTGCCGCCGGTTGAGGAGAGGATCACTTCCCCCTCGATACCCCCGCCGCAGCCGGTCATCTCGTTTTCAATGGGAACGACGGTCTCAATGGAAATGGCGTAGATGTCGCTCTCGATATGGCGGAGGTCGACCGTCAGCTCGCCTTCGCCGGACCCATAATATTTGCCCTCGCGAACCGGCTGGGCGCCATCCTGCGCTGCGGCGGGACCGGACATCGCGGCGATGGCAAAGGCGGCGGCGAAAAGGGGAAAAAGGCGCATAACTATCTCTTAAATCAGGAATCACAGCGTGCCGGCGCGGAACGCATGGCTATCATGGCAGAATTCGGCACTTTTGCAGGCTCCGGAGTCATTGTCCCCAGACCGGCCACGGGCTAGAACGCGGGCCCATGAGCACGACGACAGACAAACTGGTCACCTTCTCCCTTCTCGCCACCGACGGCATGGCGCGGCATGGCCGCATCGACACGCCTCGTGGTGAGATCAATACGCCCGCCTTCATGCCGGTCGGCACAGTCGGCACGGTCAAGGCCATGTATCCCGAGCAGGTTCGGGAGACGGGCGCGGATATTCTTCTGGGCAATACCTACCACCTGATGCTGCGCCCCGGCGCGGAGCGGGTCGCAAAGCTCGGCGGGTTGCACGACTTCATGGATTGGCAACGCCCGATCCTGACCGATAGCGGCGGTTTCCAGGTCATGTCGCTGGCAAAGCTGAGGAGGCTCACCGAAAAGGGGGTGACCTTCAAGTCGCATATTGACGGCTCCAGCCACGAGTTGACGCCGGAGCGCTCCATCGAAATCCAGACGCTGCTCGATAGCGATATCATCATGCAGCTGGATGAGTGCATTGGCCTTCCGGCCGAGCGCAAGGAAATCGAGCGGGCCATGCAGCTGTCGCTGCGCTGGGCCGAACGGTCCAAGACTGCATTCAATAATCAGCAGAACCGCGCCCTGTTCGGCATCGTGCAGGGCGGGGACGACCCGGAGCTGCGCGCCAAGTCGGCGGCGGGGCTCAAATCCATCGGGTTTGACGGCTATTCCATTGGCGGCCTGGCCGTGGGTGAGCCGCAGGACGTGATGTTCCGCGTGCTGTCCGATATCACGCCGGAACTGCCGACGGATCGTCCGCGCTATCTGATGGGCGTGGGCAAGCCCGACGATATTCTGGGTGGCATCGAGCGCGGTGTCGACATGTTCGACTGCGTGCATCCAACACGGGCCGGCCGCCACGGCCATGCCTATACGCGCTTTGGCGTCATCAACCTGAAAAATGCCCGGCATAGGGATGACCATCGCCCGCTGGACGAGCAATCGCCCAATCCCAATTGCCGCCGCTGGAGCCGGGCCTATCTGCACCATCTGGTAAGGACAGAGGAGATTCTGGGCGCCATGGTGCTTTCCCAGATCAACCTGGCCTATTATCAGGAACTGACTGCGGGGGCGCGCAAGGCCATTCCGGAAGGCCGGATGGCGGACTTTGCCGCCCAAACGCGGGCTGCCTGGGCGGCCGGCGACCTTCCACCACTTTAACCTCTTTGGGGACACGACTGATGGCTAAATCAGGACGCAAGGCTGGCTTCGAAACGCTGGGCAAGCTCAAGAAGGCGATGGAAGATCAGCCGATGCGGCTGCTGTTTGCCGAGGATCCCAACCGGTTCAAGCGCTTTTCCGCAACCGGCGCGGGGATCCTGCTGGATTACTCGAAGAATCGGATCGATGAGTCCGTGATGACTGCGCTTTTCGACCTGGCGCGAGCGGCCGGTGTTGAAGAGCGTCGCACCCAGATGTGCGAAGGCGAGCATATCAACATCACCGAAGACCGCGCCGTCATGCACATGGCCCTGCGCTATCAGGGCGACAAGCCGGTCGAGGTCGATGGCAAGGATGTCATGCCCGACGTTCGCGCCGTGCTGAAGGCGATCGAGGATTACACCAACGCCGTGCGCAACGGCGAAATCCGCGGTCACGGCGGCGAGCAGTTCACCGACGTGGTCAATATCGGCATCGGCGGCTCGGACCTGGGTCCGGTAATGGTGACGCTGGCGCTTGCGCCCTATACGCGGGCCGACCTGCGCGCCCACTATGTCTCCAATGTCGACGGTGCCCATATCCACGATACGCTGAAGGGTCTCGACCCCAAGCGCACCCTCTTCATCGTCGCCTCCAAGACGTTCACGACCGACGAAACCATGACCAATGCCCATTCGGCACGCGAATGGATTGCCGATACGCTTGGCGAAGAGGCCGTGCCCAACCACTTTGCGGCCGTGTCGACCAATATCGAGGCCTGCGCCAAGTTCGGTATCCGCGAAGACCGCATTTTCGGCTTCTGGGACTGGGTTGGCGGTCGTTACTCAGTCTGGTCGGCCATCGGCCTGCCGGTTGCGCTGGCGGTCGGATACGACAACTTCGCCAAGTTCCTGGCGGGCGCCGATGCCATGGACCGGCACTTCCTCGAAACGCCGCTGGAAGACAACCTGCCGGTGATCATGGCGCTTTTGGGCGTCTGGTATCGCAATGCCTGGGGTTTTTCGACCCATGCCGTGCTGCCCTATGACCAGCGCCTCAGCCGTTTCCCGGCCTACCTGCAGCAGCAGGACATGGAATCGAACGGCAAGTCGGTGACGCTCAACGGAAAGGAAGTTGGCTGGTCCACCGGCCCCATCGTCTGGGGTGAGCCGGGCACCAATGGCCAGCACGCCTTCTACCAGCTGATCCACCAGGGTACGGACGTCATTCCCTGCGATTTCCTCATCGCGGCGCAGCCGCATGAGCAGTTGCCGCCGCACCATGACAAGCTGGTCGCCAACGTCCTGGCCCAGTCCGAAGCGCTGATGCTCGGCAAGACTGAAGAGGAAGTCGTTGCCGAGCTCAAGGCGCAGGGCATGAGCAAGGAGCAGATCAAGGAACTGACCCCGCACAAGGTGTTCCCGGGCAATCGTCCGTCCAATACCCTGTTCTATCCCAAGCTGACCCCGGAACTGCTGGGTTCGCTGGTGGCGCTCTACGAGCACAAGGTGTTCGTGCAGGGCGTAATCTGGAACGTCAATTCCTTCGACCAGTGGGGCGTGGAACTGGGCAAGCAGCTCGCCAAGGCGCTGCTGCCCAAGGTGCAGGGACAGGCCAGCGGCGAAGGGCACGACGCCTCGACGCAGGGCCTTCTCAACTACTACCTTGCCAACAAGGGCTGACGCGTGACCATCACCACCGAGGAACAGCTCGAAAAGCTCAAGGCCATTGGCCGCATCTGTGCCGTGGCGCGCGAGGCCATGGCTGCGGCCATGCGGCCGGGTATGACCACGCTGGAGCTGGACGAGATCGGTGCGAAAATCCTTGCCGAAAACGGTGCGCTGTCGGCGCCGATCGTGACCTATGGTTTTCCCGGCACCACCTGCATTTCGGTAAATGAAGAAATCGCCCATGGCATTCCCGGTGACCGGGTGCTGGAAGAAGGTGATCTCGTCAACATCGACGTGTCCGCCGTCAAGGACGGCGTCTTCGCCGATTGCGGCGCGTCCTATGTGCTGGGCAAGGGTGATAGACGGCTGGACGCCCTGTGCCGCGACGGCAAGAAAGCCATGTGGGCGGGGATCAATGCGGTAAAGGCCGGCGCGCCAGTCGCCGATATCGGCACGGCCATCGGAAAGGTCGCCAAGAAGGGCGGCTATACGCTGATCAAGAACCTTGCCAGCCACGGTGTCGGCGACAGCCTGCACGATGAACCGGGTGAAATCCCCACCTGGCCGGACCGTTCGGAACGGCGGGTCATCGGCAACGGCCTCGTCTTCACCATCGAGCCGTTCCTGTCGCTGGGCGGCAAATCGGCCGAGCAGATGTACGAAGATGACGAGTGGACGCTGACTGCGGAGCCGCCGGCGCTTTGCGTGCAGTATGAGCACACCGTGGTCGCGACGCCGCGCGGTGCCGTCGTGGTGACGCTCGCCGCCTAGAGCCAGAGCAGCAAGGCCGGGCCGAGGATCACCAGCGCCACGCCGACGGGAAAGCGCAGATTGCCCAGCCTTCGCAAGCTGGGCACGCTCAGCATGCTTGAGAGCACGAGAAAGGCCACCAGCGCGACCAGGGCCGGCGTGAGACCGGATACGGCCAGTGGCGCATTTTCCGTCAACTGCAGATAGACGAGATGGCCGCCGGCGAATCCGAGCAGGGCGGTGATGACCACCGTGGCCGCCTTGGCGGTGATCAGGAGCGCCATGTCTATCGTATGGCTGGCCAGCAGCAGGGCAATGCCAGTCGCCATGACATGCACGGCACCAAGGACGGTGAACAGCCGGCTTTCGGCCAGAAGCGGGATCATTTCCGGAGGCAGGGCGAGCGGCAGCGACCCGATCATCGGCAGATCGGCGCCATATTGGGCGAGGAGCGCTATGCCGTAGAGCATGGCTAGGGTCGTTGCGGCAAAGATCAGGACCACAGCCGCAAGGACCTTGATCAGCTCCATCGTATCGTTGGACATGGCAGCCTCCGGCATGACGCCGCCCATCATAGGGAGCGCGTCTGATTCTCACATAAGGGATCGACGGGCGCGCGGATGGGGCTCGGCTGACCCAAGTGGCGACAGGCGGCGGTGACCATTGCGAATGCGGATCGGCTTTCGAAATTCTTCGGACAGCTCGCCGGCATCGGCGCGATATTCCAGCTCGGCATAGGGGTCTGGATCGCAGGGGCAATCAGTCATGTCGGGACCGGGCGCCTAGGCGGCTAAAAAGGGGGATGGTACGCCGGCTGGGATTCGAACCCAGGACCATTCGATTAAAAGTCGAATGCTCTACCACTGAGCTACCGGCGCATGTCTTGGCAGCGGCATCGGACAGGCCCAATGCTCAAGGACGCCCTGTGGCGTCGCGGCGGAACATAGCGGGAGTTGATCCGGTGTCAACCGCCTTCGCTAGGCTCTCCAACAGGATCGAACACCGTGCCGCTATATGCGCTGGGTGCGCAGGCAATGGAAACCCGCTCGAAACGCTCGCAAAGCGCGCGCGCCACGGACAGTTCCTCGAACGGGCCAACGATGATGCGACGGAACTGCCCGCTGGCGTCGTCGGCGACGAGCGGCACAAGTCCGAGCAGCAGGGGGCCGAGCTTGAGGTTGAGATCGGCCCAGAGCGCCTGTGTGCCTTCGGGCGGCACGGCCGCGCCGAGCTGGACGCCGTAGCTGAGCGGGGCAGGAGCAATGGCCGCGACCTGCGCTGGCAAGGCTTGGGGCAGAGGTTGGCTCGAAGCATCTGACGGGGTAGCCCCCGCCATCGGAACCTGGCGGATCGCAACCGAGCCGCCTTCTACCGGAAAAGTTTCGGCATCGTTCGGCGTGATCGAAGCGGTGACGCTGCCGCGATCGACCAGCGCCGTGTCGGGGATGGCTTCAAGCAGCTTGGGCATGCTGACTTCCAGGGCGCCGACGCGCCGCACCACATCGCTGTCACTTTTCTCCTGCACGGAAAGGCGCGAAAGGAGCGCCGTATTTTCCCGCTGCAGACGTGTTGTCTGGTCGGAGAGGTCGGCAACCTGCTGGCGCAGGGTTTCGATGGAACTGCCGGCAATGCGCGGCTGATGCAGTCCGCCCAGTACGCTCTGCGGCACCATGGCGGCGACATTGGAGCCGAGCACGGCAAGTCCTCCGCAGACCAGCGCGACGATGCCCCACAGGGCGACGTCCGACTGACGGAACTGTTCAGATGCCTTGGCCAACGCTTGATCCCCGCCGCGTCCGAATCGATGGCCGCGCTTGCCGCAAGAATGGTCTGTTTGTTATCGGTTCGCCAACTCTTGCCTGAGATATATCTGTGAATGCGGCTTGTCGTGAAAAGCCGGGAGTCGACCCTATGCCAGAACTTCTGACCATCATACTTGCGGCCGGCGAAGGCACCCGTATGCGGTCATCTACCCCCAAGGTGCTCCATCCGGTCGGCGGCCTTCCCATTATCGGTCACGTGGCGCGCGCGGCCCGGGAGGCAGGGTCTAACGCCATTGCCCTGGTGACGGGGCCGAAGCACCAGGCCATCCGGGATGTCGTGTCGAGGTTTGATCCTGACATCAGCCACTTCGAGCAGACTGTTGCCCGAGGCACGGGGCATGCCGCCTCCATGGCGCGAGAGCTGTTCGACAAGGCGGAGGGTTATGTCGCCGTGGTCTATGGCGATCACCCGCTGCTGCGCGGAGACAATTTCCGTGCTGTGCTGGATCGGCTGGACGCAGGCCTCGATGCCGCCATTCTGGGTTTTGAGCCGCTCGACCCGACCGGCTATGGCCGCTTCATCACCGATGGCGAAAAGCTTCTGGCCATTCGCGAGCATAAGGATGCCAGCGACGAAGAGCGCAAGATCGGGCTTTGCAACGCCTGCATCCTGGCGTTCCGGGCCGAAGTGTTCCGCGATCTGATTGACCAGATCGACAGCAACAATGCGCAGGGCGAGTTTTACCTTACCGATATGGTCGGGCTGGCCAACAAGGCGGGCAAGAAGGTTGGCTACGGCATCGCGCCGGAGATCGATGTCATGGGCGTCAATGACCGCAGCCAGTTGGCCAAGGCCGAGGCGCAATTCCAGCAATTGCGGCGCGACGATTTCATGAAGGCGGGCGTTACGCTGAAGGATCCCGCCAGCGTCTGGTTTTCCTACGATACCGAGATCGGCAAGGACGTTACGATCTTCCCCAATGTGGTCTTCGGCCCTGGCGTCAAGATCGCGGACAATGTCGAAATCCGGGCCTTCTGCGATATCGAAGATGTCATCATAGGGGAGGGGGCCTCCATCGGTCCGTTTGCCCGCATTCGCGGCGGCGCCGAATTGGGACCCAATGTCCATCTGGGCAATTTCGTCGAGGTGAAAAAGTCCAGGATCGGGGCCGGCACCAAGGCGGGGCATCTCAGCTATCTTGGCGATGCGGAAATCGGCAGCGGCACCAATATCGGCGCCGGCACCATCACCTGCAATTATGACGGCGTGAACAAGGACAAGACCATCATCGGCGATGATGTCTTCATCGGCTCCAATGCGTCGCTGGTTGCGCCGGTGTCGATCGGTGACGGTGCCTATACCGCCTCGGGCAGCGTGATCACCAATGACGTTCCCGCAGGTGCGCTGGCTCTGGGCCGGGCGCGGCAGGAAAACAAACCCGGCTATGCCGCCAAGCTCAAGGAGCGGGCGCTGGCCAAGAAGGCAGCCAAGGGGAAATAGGATGTGCGGCATTGTGGGAATTGTCGGCGACGCGCCGGTGGCCGGACGCCTTGTGGATGCGCTAAAACGCCTTGAATATCGCGGCTATGACAGCGCCGGCGTGGCGACGCTGGAGGCTGGAACCATCGCCCGCCGTCGTGCCGAGGGCAAGCTCGGCAATCTCGCCAGCAAGCTGGGCATGGAGCCCCTTAGCGGCAATATCGGCATCGGCCACACCCGCTGGGCGACGCATGGCGCGCCGACGGAGAACAATGCTCACCCGCATGCGACCGACAAGGTTGCGCTGGTGCACAACGGCATCATCGAGAATTTCCGCGAACTTCTGGCTGATCTTGCAAAGGACGGCTACCTCCCCAAGACGCAGACGGATACGGAATCTGTGGCGCTGTGGGTGACGCGCGAACTCGATCGCGGCGCCGATCCGGAACTGGCGGTTGCCCGGACGCTGAAGCAACTCAAGGGTGCATTTGCGCTCGCTTTCATGTTCAACGGCAAGCCGGATTTGCTGATTGCCGCGCGGCATGGCGCGCCGCTCGCCATCGGTTACGGCACGACCGAAATGTATCTCGGCTCCGACGCCATGGCGCTGGCCCCGTTTACTTCGCGCCTCACCTATCTCGAGGACGGCGACTGGGCGGTGATCACGCCTAAGGGCGTTACCATCCGCGACGGCAGCGATGCGCTGGTACAGCGCGAGCAGATGCTGTCCCAAGCTTCTGCGCTGCTGGTCGACAAGGGCAATCATCGCCACTTTATGGCCAAGGAAATCTACGAACAGCCTGAAACCATCTCGCACACGCTGAGCCACTATGTGGATATGGCGGCCGAGAAGGTGAGCATCCGCGAGAGCCTGCCTTTTGATTTGGCAGAACTGTCCCGTCTGACTATCAGCGCCTGCGGCACGGCCTATTTCGCCGGCGCTGTGGCCAAGTACTGGTTCGAGCGCTATGCGCGGCTGCCGGTCGATATCGACGTGGCCAGTGAGTTCCGCTACCGCGAGCCGCCGCTGGAAAAGAATGGGCTGTCCCTGCTGATTTCGCAGTCTGGTGAGACCGCGGATACGCTGGCGGCTTTGCGATATTGCGCCAGCCAGGGCCAGCACGTGGCGAGTCTCGTCAACACTTTGGAATCCACCATCGCCCGGGAATCGGACGTCGTGTTCCCCATTCTCTGTGGCCCGGAAATCGGCGTTGCCTCGACCAAGGCACTCACTGCTCAGCTCACCGCGCTGGCCAGCCTTGCCATCGCAGCGGGCCGTGCTCGCGGGGTGTTGAGCGAAACCGAGGAAGCCGAGCTGGTGCGCGCGATGACGGCTTTGCCGTCGGCTGTGTCGGCGGCCCTAGGGGCTGAAGAGCAGATCGTGGACATTTCCAAGCGCCTCTCCAAGGCCAAAGATGTCCTCTATCTCGGCCGAGGACCAATGTTCCCGGTGGCGATGGAAGGCGCACTAAAGCTCAAGGAAATCAGCTACATCCATGCAGAAGGATATGCTGCAGGTGAGCTGAAGCATGGCCCGATTGCCCTGGTCGATGAGACAATGCCCGTCATCGTCGTGGCACCTTCCGATGAGCTGGTCGACAAGACCCTCTCCAACATGCAGGAAGTCGCAGCGCGCGGCGGCAAGATCATCCTCATCACCGACGCGGAGGGCGCCAAGACCGCCGGTCACGGCGTCGCCGATATCATCGAGATCCCGCACGTCCACAATTTCGTGGCGCCGATCCTTGCGATCATACCGGTGCAACTGCTGGCCTATCACACGGCCGTCTTCATGGGCACGGACGTCGACCAGCCGCGTAATCTCGCCAAGTCGGTGACCGTGGAATAAGCGCCTAAGCGGCGCCGCGTACCGGTGGTATGCGGCGCATCCACGCTATGGCGTGACACCCAATCGCTGCAACGCTGCCGAACAGGGCCATGCGGGCGCTGTCCTCCAAGGTGTTGGGCGAAAACCCGGTGAAGAGCAGGATCAGCAGCAAAGTGCTGAGCCAGCCGATTATTGGCACCATGAGGTGCCAGATCACGCCCCCGCCAAGCCAGCGGCGCAGGATGATCATGGCCACGGCGTGGAGCACTGACGGGACGAGCCCGAGCACATAGCTGAAAGCGAAAAGTGCACCATAGACCAGGGCGATTTCGCCAAGGTCCGCTGATGGAATCTGGAAATTGAAGTCGCGGTCGGGCAGGGCGCTGAGGGCGCCCAGCAGGACGATCGTGAGGTCGACAATCAGCGGCGCCAGCAGGATGTGGAGGACGATGTATGGCGTAGCGTCCGGCCTGTTTTGGGTGGCGTGTTCCATGCTTCAGCCGGCCCGGATCAGTGGAATGGCGAGGTCTTTCCTGAACAAATACAAGAGCGTACGGGCAGCGTCTCCCTCCGGGCCGGAAAGGCCGGGATTGCGGGCGAGCAGCGCCTTGGCGTCGTCATGGGCGAATTCGAGCAGGTGCCGGTGCACGTCTGGAACGGCGATGCGGTAGCCCGGCATGCCGGACTGGCGGGTGCCCAACAGATCGCCCTGGCCGCGCAGCTCAAGGTCGCGCTCGGCAATCACAAAGCCGTCTTCGGTTGATTTTATTGTTTCCAGACGAGCCTTTGCGGTCTCGCTCAGCGGATCCTTGTAGAGCAGCAGACAGGCCGAGCGTTGCGAGCCACGACCGACGCGGCCGCGCAGCTGGTGGAGCTGGGCGAGGCCGAAACGTTCGGCATGTTCGATGATCATGATCGTCGCATTAGGCACGTCGACGCCGACTTCGATCACAGTTGTGGCCACCAAGAGCTTGATTTCATTGGCCTTGAAGCGGTTCATCACGTCCTGCTTGGCGGCCGCGGACATGCGGCCATGCACCAAGGCGACTTCGTTGCCGAAGACTTTTGAGAGCTCGGCAAACCGGTCCTCGGCGCTCATGACTTCCAGCGTTTCGCTTTCCTCGACCAGCGGACAGACCCAGTAGGCCTGCGCTCCTTCGGCCAGACGCGCCTGCAGACGCGCGACGACGCGGGCATAATCGCCAATGGAAAGAACTGCCGTATCAATGGGTTGGCGGCCCTTTGGCTTTTCCCGCAACACGCTGACGGCCATGTCGCCGAAATGGGTGAGGACCAAAGTGCGGGGGATCGGGGTCGCTGTCATGACCAGAAGGTCCGTGTGCTGACCTTTTTCCGACAGCGCGAGGCGCTGGTGGACGCCGAAACGGTGCTGCTCGTCGACGACGGTGAGGCCCAAGTCCTTGAATTCAATATCGGATTGGAAAAGGGCATGCGTGCCGACGGCGATGGAGATCGAGCCATCCGCCAGACCGGCGCGGATGGTGCGGCGTTCTGCGGCGCCCATCTTGCCGGTGAGGAGCGCGACGCCGATGCCCGCGGCCTCACAGATCGGCTGGATGGTTCTAAAGTGTTGAGAGGCCAGCAATTCCGTCGGCGCCATGAGGGCGGACTGGGCACCGGATTCGGTCATGGCGACCATGGCCATCAACGCGACGACGGTCTTGCCGGACCCCACATCGCCCTGCAGCAGACGGCTCATGCGCTCTGACGACGCGAGGTCGCTCAGGATATCCTGGAGTGCACTTTTCTGTCCCTCCGTGAGGGAAAAGGGTAACAGACTGTTAACCCTGACCGTCGCGTTTCCGGTAAAACGTCGTGCAATGCCACGCTCGGAGACCATGCTGGACCGCACGAGTTGCAGGGTAATCTGGCCGGCAAGGTATTCGTCATAGGCAAGGCGCTGGCGGGCAGGAGCCCAGAGCTCGGCCTGGCCGGGGTCTTCCGGCAGGTGGACCGAACGCATGGCATCGGCGAAGGCCGGCCATTGGCGCTGGCGAAGTGTATCCGCATCGATCCACTCGGGGAGATCTGGAATGGTCTCGACGGCCTGGCGAACCAGTTTGCCCAGTGCGCGCGAGCTGAGGCCGTTGGTGAGGGGATAGACCGGTTCGACCAGCGGCAGGCTGCCGAACTTGTCCGGCTCGACTACATAATCGGGGTGGGTGATCTGCTTTTCACCGTTGAAGAAGTCGATCTTGCCCGAGACGTAGCGCTCTTCGCCAACGGGCAGGGCCTTTTCCACCCAACCGCCCTGCGCGCGGAAATAGACGAGGCTGATGTCGCCGGTCTCGTCATGGGCAAAGACGCGGTGCGGCACATGCGGCTTGCCGCGCGGCGGCGGCTGGTGCCTGTCGATGTGGAGTTTGAGCGTCACCGTCTGGTTGAGATAGGCCTCGGCAATGCCCACCTGACGGCGCCGGTCCACGACGCCTGAGGGCATGTGCATGAGGATGTCGAGGACAATGGCTTCCTGACCCTCCGGCGCGCCAAAGAACCGGGTCAGCAGCGCGGCCAGCTTGTCGCCCACACCCTTGATGGTGTGCAGCGAACGGAACAGGGGCTGAAGGCTTTCGGGGCGGGACAAGGGCGATTCTCCCAAACGCCGGTCTACCCTTCTCCGCTTGTGGGAGAAGGTGCCCCGAAGGGGCGATGAGGGGTTCCCTTCAATAGCATCGGGAGGCGCGGAGAGAAGCCCCCCGCCTGATTTTGTGCTGGGCGCAGAAATCTGTTCGCTCCGTACGGGGAGAGGCGAAGGCGGCGCGCTGGGACTGTGGTGCGAAAGTCAGGGCTGACATTCCCGGTGAAGGCGCGTAAGAGACATGTCCAAATCGGGAACAAACGGGATCATGGTCGTCAGATGACAGCCGGTGAGGACATTGCTATTCGCCGCAAGCGCTTGCGGTATCGGGCCTGGCATCGTGGCACCAAGGAGATGGACCTGATCCTCGGGCCCTTTGCCGACGCCAATGTCGAGGCCTATGGACCGGTGGAACTCGACCGGCTCGAAACGCTTATGGACGAGGAAGACCCGCCGCTGCTCAAATGGGTGATGCGCCAGGAAGTACCACCTGCGCATGTGGACCGGGATTTCCTCGAGCTCGTTATCGCCGATCATCAGGCCCGGATCTCCAAATGAACCACGTGTCCGGGATTGCGCCCGCAGTCCGCACCATTTCCAATGTGCCGGACGGCATGCAGCCCATGACGCTCGCCAAGCTTGTCGAGCAGCGGCTCAAGGACGCCCCGGACGACGCGGCGAGCCTCGTTTTCGTGGCGCGCGATGGCCGTCGTTTGCAGCGCATGGCCGAAATTCTCGGCGCCATGCTGCCCGGCCACACGATCCTGACGCTGCCGGCCTGGGACTGTCTGCCTTATGACCGGGTATCCCCCAATAATGTGACGATTGCCGCGCGCATGAACACGTTGGCGGCGCTGACCTCGGGCGCCAAGGGCGCCATCGTGCTGACGGCGGTCAATGCGCTGATCCAGAAGCTGCCGCCGCGCGACGTGGTCGAGACCATGAGCTTCTCGGCGGCAGTCGGCCGTGTGGTGGACAGCGACAAGCTGGTCGCCTGGGCGGCCAATAACGGCTATCTGCGCGTGCCGACGGTGCGCGAGAGCGGCGAATATGCGGTGCGCGGCGGGCTGGTGGACTTGTATCCCGCCAGCGCCGACGCTCCCCTACGCTTCGACTTCTTCGGCAGCCAGCTCGAATCGATCCGCACCTTCGATCCGGATTCGCAGCGCACGACGGGCAATCTCAAGCGCATCGACCTGACGCCGATGAGCGAAGTGGTGCTGAATGAAGAGACCATTCGCCGCTTCCGCCAGACGTACACGGCGACGTTCGGCGGCAACACGGTGGACGATACTCTCTACGCTTCGGTGAGTGGTGGGTCGCGCTATTCAGGCACCGAGCACTGGCTCCCGTTTTTTTACGAGCATCTGGACCGGCTGGCGGACTATACGGGCGATGCGCCCTTCGTTTTCGACGATCAGGTCAACGAGGCCTTTGCCGACCGCGTGACGCAGATCCGCGACTATTACGATGCGCGCGAGGCGGCACGGCTGGCGCCGCAGGTGGCCGGGGGCGGGGCGCCCTATAAGCCGATCAAGCCAGAACTGCTCTATGACGTGGACCAGACGCCAGCCGCTTTGGCTGGGGCGTCGGTCATCCAGTTCTCGCCCTTCCTGTCGCCACAGACCAAGAAGGGCGACGATGCGGGCGGGCATATCGCGCCCAGCTTTGCTGCCGAACGCGCCGCATCGGACGTCAATCTGTTCCAGGCCGTCGTTGACCGGTTGCTGGCGGAGCGGCGTGACGGGCGCCGGGCGATCATTGCCTGCTGGAGCGCCGGTACGCGTGATCGCATGGCGCAGGTTCTCAAAGACCATGGCCTGACCAATCCGCGCATGGCGGAGAACTGGCGGGACGCGGAAACGACCAGTGCCGCAACCACCTCGCTGGTGGTGCTGCCGCTCGAAACCGGTTTCGAGACCAAGGACCTGCTGGTCCTCTCCGAACAAGATATTCTGGGCGAACGCATCCTGCGGCCACAGCGCAAGAAGAAGGCCTCCGATGCGCTGACGGAAGCCGCCTCGCTCAATGCCGGTGACCTTGTGGTGCATGTGGACCACGGTATCGGCCGGTTCCTCGGGCTCAAGGTGATCGAGGCCGGCGGGGCGCCACATGAATGCGTCGAGCTGCAATATGCGGGCGACACCAAGCTCTATCTGCCGGTCGAGAATATCGAGCTTTTGACGCGCTACGGCTCGGACGATGCGTCGGTGACGCTCGACAAGCTGGGCGGCGTCGCCTGGCAGGCCAAGAAGGGCAAGCTCAAGAAGCGCATCCGCGAAATGGCGGAGCAGCTGATCAAGCTGGCGGCGCAGCGGCTGCTCACCAAGGCCGATGTGGTTGATATCAATGCGGGCGCCTATGACGAATTTGCGGCGCGCTTCCCCTATGAAGAAACCGAAGACCAGCTCAACGCCATCGAGGCGGTGTTCGACGACCTGACCTCGGGCAAGGTCATGGACCGGCTGGTGTGTGGCGACGTGGGCTTCGGCAAGACCGAAGTGGCGCTGCGCGCCGCCTTTGCCGTGGCGCTTTCCGGCAAGCAGGTTGCCGTGGTGGTGCCGACCACGCTTCTGGCGCGCCAGCACTTCAAGACCTTTGCCGAGCGCTTCCACGGCCTGCCCGTGCGGGTGCGCCATGCCTCGCGCATGGTGCCCGCCGCCGAACTCAAGGCGACCAAGGAAGGACTGGCCGACGGGCAGGTGGATATCGTCGTCGGCACGCATGCGCTGCTCAGCAAGACCATCAAGTTCAACGACCTGGGCCTCCTTATCATCGACGAAGAGCAGCACTTCGGCGTGGGTCACAAGGAGCGGCTCAAGGAACTCAAGGCCAATGTGCATGTGCTGACGCTGACGGCGACGCCGATCCCGCGCACACTGCAACTGGCGCTGACCGGGGTTCGTGATCTCAGCCTCTTGGCGACGCCGCCGGTGGACCGTCTGGCGATCCGTACGTTTATTTCGCCCTTCGATCCGCTTTCGATCCGCGAGGCGCTGCTGCGCGAAAAATATCGTGGCGGGCAGAGCTTCTATGTCGTGCCCAAGATCAAGGATCAGCCCGACATTGCCGACTTCCTGCGCCAGCAGGTGCCGGAGGTCAGCTTCGTCATTGCCAATGGGCAGATGCCGCCCGGCGAGCTCGACGACATCATGAACGCCTTCTACGACGGCAAGTTCGACGTGTTGCTGGCGACCACGATCGTCGAATCGGGCCTCGATATTCCCAACGCCAATACGCTGATCGTGCATCGGGCCGACAATTTCGGCCTGGCGCAGCTCTACCAGATCCGGGGGCGTATCGGGCGGGCCAAGCAGCGCGCCTATGCGCTGTTCACCGTGCCGCCCGACCGCAAGCTCACCGACACGGCCGAGCGGCGGCTGGGTGTGCTGCAATCGCTTGAAAGCCTGGGCGCCGGGTTCCAGCTGGCCAGCCACGACCTCGATATTCGCGGCGCAGGCAATCTCCTGGGCGACGAACAGTCGGGCCATATCCGCGAAGTGGGCTACGAGCTTTACCAGGCCATGCTGGAAGAGGCGGTGGCGGCGCTTCGCAATGGCGAGGAAGAATACGTAGACCGCAACGAATGGAGCCCGCAGATCTCGCTGGGCATGCCTGTCATGATCCCCGAGGATTATGTGCCGGACCTGCAGCTGCGCATGCAGCTCTACCGCAAGCTGGGCGATCTCAACGAAATCCGCGAGATCGATGCAGCCGGCGCCGAACTGATCGACCGGTTCGGGCCGCTGCCCGAGGAAGTGGAAGCCCTGCTCAAGGTCATCCTCGTCAAGGCGCTATGCCGCCAGGCCAATGTCGAGAAGGTGGATGCAGGGCCCAAGGGCGCGGTCATCGCCCTGCGCAACAACGAATTCCCCAATCCGGCTGGCCTCGTGCAGATGGTCAGCGATCCGGGCAACCAGGTGCGCATCAAGCCCGATCAAAAGCTGGTGTTTGCGCGCAATTGGCCGACGCCCGAACATCGCCTCAAGGGCACGGCGGCAATCCTCTCAAAGCTGGCGAAACTGGCCGAAAACCGGGTTTGAGCGGGAGTGCGGAAAAGGCGGGCGCCATAATCTTTTGGCAAGGGTCATCGGTCATGTTATTGCCCGATTTGAGCCCTTGAAGGGCAGTTCAGTTTCGAAGGTGGCTTTCAGAGCCGCCGGGACCGCCAAGGAAGGCAAGGACATTCTATGATTTTCAGGAAACCCCTCGTCGCCGGATTTGCGGTGGCCGCGCTTATGCTGTCCACGGCATTCGCTCAGGACACCACCCCGGCTGAGACCCCTGCCGAAGCGCCTGCTGCCGAAACCACCGAAGCGCCTGCCGACGACGCTGCCCAGGCCGAGGTCGAGGCTGCCGTCAACAACATGCCGTCGCAGAACTGGCTCAAGGTTTGCGACCCGCTTCCCGATGGGCAGAAGGCTTGCATCATGCGCCAGGTCGTTCTGGCCAATGGCCAGTTCCTCGGCTCGTTCCTGCTGCGCGACGATCCGGGCCAGGAAAGCCGCCTTCTGGCCGTTGCTTCCGTGCCGCTCGGGGTTCTGCTGCCGTTCGGCCTGACCTGGCAGATCGACAGCGCCAAGCCGGTGCGCGTGCCCTACATGCTGTGTGACACCCAGTCGTGCTCGACCCAGCTCGTCATCAACGAGCAGTATGTCAATTCGCTCAAGCGCGGTGGCAAGCTGACGCTGACGGCCAAGAACCGCCAGAACCAGGATCTCAACATCGAGATCAACCTGGCCGGCTTCACCGCCACCTATGATGGCGAAGCCTCGCTGACCTTCGAACAGCTCCAGCAGCAGTCTTCGGGCCAGAACGCCCTCGAGCAGGTGCTGCAGGATCGCGCCGAGCAGCTTCGCCAGGAACTGTCCAATGGCGCGGCCCCGGCCACGACCGAAGGCGCACCGGCCGAAGCGCCGGCGCAGTAAGCCGCGACTTCCGGATATTTCAGGGGCGCCGTCCGCGAGGGTGGCGCCCCTTTTCTATGGGCGCTCGCCCATGCCCAGCGAAAACGCCTGGCGGCGGAGCGGGGGCAGCATCTTGAGGGCCCAAAGCCCGCCGGCGCGCAGGGCCTGGCTGGGCAGCCAGTCCGCCAGGAGCGAGCGGAACAGGGCATCGACCATGCCGCCCGTGCGGGCCAGATCACCGGCGCGGCGGGCGGCGTAGTCGGTGCTGGCGGCAAATCCCCAGCCCGAGACATGACGGTCGGCCGCAGTGACGGCAGCGATCAGATCGGCCACGTCGCGCAGGCCCAGGTTGAGACCCTGTGCGCCAATGGGCGGGAAGGCATGGGCGGCTTCGCCGATCAGGGCGACGCCGTCACGGCCGGCCACATTGACGCTGAGCACGCTGAGAGGGAATACGAAGCTGGGCGACGCGAGGGTAATGGCGCCGAAAAGGCGCTGCGACTTCTCCATCAGACGCGCGATAAGCGCCTCGGGTCCCGCTGCCTGTGCAGCGCGCAGCACCGGCTCCTCGTCGATCCAGACCAGATTGGCGCGATTGCCGCCGGCCGGGACAAGGGTGAAGGGGCCGTGCGGATAGTGGAATTCAACCGACTCGCCGCCCAGCGGCCGGGCGAGTTCGAGATCGCAGACCAGAGCAGCCTCGGCAAAGGCATGTTCGCGCGTGGCGATGCCGGCCGCGCCACGAATCAGCGACTTCTTGCCATCGGCACCAACAATCAGCGGCGCGGACTTCTCGGTGCCGTCGGCAAGCGCGACGACCCCCAGATTGCCCTCGCGCCGGTAGGCGGTGACGGCCTGGGGAATGGTGGTGAGCCCGGTTGACCGGGCGACCTCGGAAAAGCGCGTCATCAATGCGGCGTTGGCAAAGTTCCAGCCAAAGGCATCGTGTCCGGCCTCGCTGGCGCGGAACAGGGTTTCAGGCGCGCGAATGAGGCGCGACGTGGCATCGATGATGCGGATGCCGGTGAGCGGATGGCCGACAGCCTCGGGCGTTTCGACGAGGCCTGCATGGCGGAGAAAATCGACGCTGGGCAGCATGAGCGCCGAGGTGCGCCGGTCCGGCGGGGCGGGTGGGGCGAGGTGAAGGACCGCCAGGTCGAGCCGGGCAAGGGCAACTGCTGCCGCCTGGCCGACAAGGCCACCGCCCACGATGATGACGTCTGCCGTTGCGGTCATGAGCGGGCATCCTCGAGCCGGCGCATGCGGCCGCTGGGGACAATGACGCTTCCCGCCAGCGATCCGGCCAGCAGCGCCGCGAGAAACATCCAGAGCCCATCGGGCGGGAAAGCCACGAGCGCAATGGCGGGACCGGGGCAAATGCCCGACATGCCCCAGCCAAGGCCGAAGAAGGCCGCGCCGCAGATCAGGCGAGCATCGACGCGATCATATTCGGGTTCATGAAACCGGGTGTCGAATAGCGGCGCCTGGCGGCGGCGGCCGATGCGCACGGCGACGAACATGACAAGGATGGCCGGCACGATGACGAAAGCCAGGCTCGGGTCCCAGCCGCCGGAGGGGATGGCGGTGAAATCGAGAAAGCGCAGGACCTTGAGCGGATCGACCATCTGCGAGACGTAGAGGCCGGCGCCGAAGAGCAGGCCGCTCACGGCCGCCGTAGCAAGATAAGGCAGGCGCAGGGCGTTCATCAGACAATCCCCGAAATGGTGACGGTCAGAATGGCGACCGAAAAGAACACGGCGACGGCAACGAGCGAGCGGCGGGAAAGGCGCGCCAAGCCGCAGACGCCGTGTCCGGATGTGCAGCCATTGCCCAGCTTGGTGCCAAAGCCGATGAACAGCCCGGCCAAGACCAGCCAGACCGGGGCGGGCACGGGCCAGCCAGACGGCGGCGTGGCCAGGGTCGCAGGCTCATTGCCGCCGACCCCGAGGCCCGGCAGGAGTTGCGCGCTCGCCCAAGCGCCGCCGATCAGAGCGACAAGGAAGACAATGCGCCAGAGGACTGTCTCGGCCGGAGGCAGCAGCTGGCCAAAAATGCCGGCGATCCCCGCGATGCGACCATTGCCGAGCCAGAGTACGGCGCAGGCAAGGCCAATCAGGGCGCCGCCCAGCGCGGCAGTCAGGGGCGTGAACGATTCCATTTGGGCCCTCCCGTGATGGTGGAACGAAATCCTAGCATCCACTGTTGCGGCCTTACCAGCGGTCGGCGGCGTGCAACATTCTCCCTTGTGCCGCAGGCCCGGAAAATCTCAATCGTGCCCCTTCTCGGCGCATTGGGACGGACCTAGATTGAGCGTCAATTTCGATTCAGCCAACGGAGCTTCCGATGTTTGAGTTTCTGGCCGACCCCGCCGTGTGGGCCGCCTTCCTGACCCTGACGGTCATGGAAATCGTGCTTGGCATCGACAACATCGTCTTCATCTCCGTGCTGGTGTCGCGCCTGCCGCGTGAGCAGGCCGAATTTGCCCGCAAGCTGGGCATTGGGCTGGCGCTGGTGTTCCGCATCGTGCTGCTGTTGCTGATCTCCATCATCGTCCAGCTCGACCAGCCGGTGTTCACGCTCTTTGGCCAAGGCTTCTCCTGGAAAGACATCATCCTGGTCGCGGGCGGCGGCTTCCTGATCTACAAGGCGACGCACGAAATGCATGCGGCCATCGAGGAGCCGCACGAGACCAAGGTCGAGAGCAAGGTCGGGGTGACGCTGCAGGCCATCCTGGTGCAGATCGTGGTCATCGACATGGTGTTTTCCATCGACTCGATCATCACTGCCGTGGGCATGGTCCCGGCAACGCTGGACTATTCGGTCCGCGTTGGCGTGATGGTGGCGGCCGTGCTGATTGCCGTGGCCGTGATGTTTGTCGCTTCCGGCCCGATTGCCCGCTTTGTGGCGGCCCATCCCACCACCAAGATGCTGGCTTTGGCCTTCCTTCTGCTGATCGGCACAACGCTGGTGGCCGAAGGCACAGGCTTCCACATCGAAAAGGGCTATATCTATTCGGCCATGGCCTTCTCGGTGCTGGTCGAAGCCATCAACATCATCGCCAAGAACCGCAAACTCAAGCGCGAAGGCAAGCTGCCCGGCAAAGCCGAGTTCTCGCCCTTTACCGGCGATACCGGTTCGGTTTCGACCGATGCAGCGCTTGCCGCAATGGGCGGGGCCGCCGTCAATGCAACGCGGACGGCAACCGGTGCGGCTGCACCCGCCAGCGCGGCCGCGCCCCGGCCAAAGAGCTCGCCGGTAAACCGCGCGCAGGCCCGTCCCAAATCTGCGCCGCGCAAGCCGAAGGGCCCCCGATGAGCACCGTCATTGCGGTCAAAAAAGCGGGCGGTCCGGACGTCCTCGTGGCCGAGCAGCACGAGATCGGCGCGCCCGGCCCGGGTCAGGTGCGTCTCCGGCAAACGGCGATCGGCGTCAACTTCATCGACACCTACCAGCGCAGCGGCTTTTACCCCATGCCCATGCCCTTTGTGGCGGGCAATGAAGCCGCCGGCGTGGTGGAGGCCATCGGGGAAGGCGTCACCGAAGTCAGCATTGGAGACCGGGTCTGCTACCAGGGCATCGCTGGCGCCTATGCCACCGACCGGCTGATCGAGGCGGACCGGCTGGTGCCGATTCCCGCGGGGATCGACGACAACACCGCCGCCGCCATCCTGCTCAAGGGGCAGACGGCCTATTACCTGCTGTTCAAGACCTGGCCGGTGCAGCCGGGAGAAACCATCCTATGGCACGCCGCTGCCGGCGGCACGGGGCTGATTGCCACCCAATGGGCCAAGTCCCTTGGCGCCACCGTGATCGGTACGGCAGGCGGCGCAGAAAAGGTCGCACTCGCCAAGGCGCGTGGCTGTGACCATGTGATCGACTACCGGACGGAAGATTTCGTTGCCCGGGTGAAAGAGATCACCGGGGGCAGGGGCGTCGATGTGGTTTACGACGGGGTGGGCAAATCAACCTTCGACGGGTCGCTGGACTGCCTACGGGCTCGCGGCCTCCTGGCGAGCTTCGGCAATGCGTCGGGCCCCGTCAGCATTCCCGACCTGGGCATTCTGGCGCGCAAGGGCTCGCTCTACGTGACCCGTCCCACCGGGGCCCATTACTTCCCCGACCGCCACGACCGTCTGGAAAGCGCCAAAGCGCTCTTCGACGCGGTGCTGTCCGGCGCGATCACGGTCGAGGCGAGCACGACCTATGCGCTGGCCGACGCCGCTGAGGCGCATCGGGCGTTGGAAGGCCGCAAGACCACAGGGTCGCTGGTGCTGCTACCGTAGCGCCAAGGTCAGGCGTGGCGGCGATGGCGGGTAGGGAGGGATTCGAACCCCCGGAAGGCTTGCACCTTCGCCGGTTTTCAAGACCGGAGCAATCAACCGCTCTGCCACCTACCCGTTGGCGTCAGCGTTTAGCGGGGGCAGGGCGGACTGTCCAGTGGCTCTGTGGGCGAGCCTCAGGCGCGGCGCGTTGACAAGCGCGTTGGCCGGCAGCATGTAGACGCCTGGGCGCCACCGCGCAGACATCCGGATGGAGGAAAGTCCATGAGCCGCAAGGAATTTGATGCGTCGCGCATGCGGCGGATGAAGCGCGTTGCGGCGCGCCATGGCCTGACCATTCTGACTTCCGAAAAGCTCAAGGTGCTCGGCCAGCCCGGCGGGCATGCGCTGCGGGACGATGCCTCGTTCAAGATCGTTTACGGGGATGTGCCCAAGCCGTTCTCGGCATCGCTGGACGATATCGAAGCCTATATCGACAGGCTCGAAGCGGGCGAAGAGTAAGCCCTGCTGTCCGATGCGGCAAGATGGTCGGAAGGCCTGATCGGGCTAATCCGTTATTTAAAACGTAACAGGAATCGCCACACACTGGGATCGTAGGCTCGCCTGAGGCGTTAGCGCTTCAGGTTTTTGTGGTCGCGGGATCCCTGCGGAAACCGATACCCTACTTCCGCAGCCCGCCCTGAGTGGAGGCGCGTTACCGTGTTTACCCTGATCAACGCCGACGCCGACGAAGACGACGCCGAAATCACCGATCCCCAGGAAATCGCGGAGCTTTTTGCCGCCATCGCTGCCGTGGCCATCGAGGCCATCGGGGTGGGCAATGCCCGGGACCTGTTTGATGCGGTTGTTGAGCAGGAGGGTCGCGATCCCAATTAACTCAGGACAAACTCACCCCAACTGACCAGCCGGTTACCCGGCGACTGACCCGAGCACGGACTTGACGGAGCGCCGTCCTTTCTGGAGGACTGCGCTTCGTAAGAGATGCGTTGGGGGAAGCGGGCAATGTGGCCGGATCGGGCGCAAATTCAGCCTTTGGGCGACAGCGCGCTGCTGGTCCGGTTCGGCACGACGCTGGACGATGCGGCCAATCGCAAGGCCATTGGCCTGGCATCGACACTGGCAGCCCAGCCGCTTGCCGGCGTGCTGGAAATTGTGCCGAGCCTGGTCTCGGTGCTCGTGCGGTATGATCCCATGGCAGTCGATCCGCAGCGTCTGGCTGGGGAGATCAGCCTGCGCCTCCAGCGGCTAAGCGAGGCGGCCTCGGGGGCCGAGCACACCATTTCCGTCCGGTTCGACGGCCCCGACCTTGCCGAAGTCGCCGGAGCGCTTGGTATGAGCGTCGATGGCTTCGTCGCGGCGCACAATGCGCAGCCCTTGCGGGTGCTGGCCACGGGATTTGCGCCCGGTTTCGTCTATTGCGGCTTTCACCCGGAGACGCTGGTGCTGCCGCGCCGCCAGACGGTGCGGGCAAAAGTGACGAGTGGCGCCCTCCTTTTTGCGGCTGGACAGACCGCGCTCGCGGCGACCGATATTCCCACGGGTTGGCACTGGATCGGCACAACCGACTTTCGCAATTTCGATGCCGACGCAGAGCCGCCGACACGTCTTGCTGCAGGGGATCATCTCATTTTCGAGGCGGCGGCATGAAGGCGAGGTTGCGCTTCGACCGGGTGGCGCCGCTCACCACCGTGCAGGATCGAGGGCGCATGGGAATGCTGGCGCACGGTGTCAGCGCGTCGGGCCCGATGGATCGCGATGCCCATGAGCGGGCCGGGCGCTGGGCCGGGGCCGTGGACGCGGGTGGGCTAGAATTCACCCGGGCCGGGCTGGAGGCGACGGTGACCGAGGGCCGCTTGCCCCTCGGTTGGGACGGCGGCGTGTTCACTGTGCGGATCAACGGCGCGGAATTCGACTGGCCCGGCGGCGCCGTGCTGAAGGCGGGCGACCGGATCAGCATCACGCCGGGTGTCGCAGGCAATTATGGCTATCTGCGTTTTGGCGCAGCCATGCAGCTCCATCCAGTGCTGGGATCGCTGGCCACCAGCACGCGGGCGGGGATTGGCGGGATCGACGGGCGGATGCTCCAGGCGGGGGACGTGCTCGAATTTGCCGGGGAGGGGGCCGAGCCGGGAACTGCCGTGGGGACCACCGCAGAGGCGGGGCCGATCCGATTTGTCTGGGGCCTCCATGCCGGCTATTTCTCCGCATCCGTGCGAGAACTATTCGTAACCATGCCGTTCCGGATTTCGACCATGCTGGACCGGATGGGCGTGCGACTTGCCGATGAAGCGGGCGTTTTCCGGGGAGAGAGCATTCTGTCGCTGATTTCCGACCCGGTGCTGCCGGGGGATGTGCAGATCCTGGGGGATGGGACGCCCATCGTGCTGATGCGCGATCACCAGCCCACTGGTGGCTATCCGCGCATCGGGACGGTGATCGCCGCCGATCTCGACCGCTTCGCGCAGTTGCGGCCCGGCGCCGAAGTCCGATTTGCGTCTGTGACTGTCGAACATGCACACGCCATTCTGAGGGCAAGCCGATGACATGGATCGATCTCAACGCGGATCTGGGCGAGGGCGCCGGCAGCGACGATAACCTCCTGGCCATTGTGTCGAGCGCGTCCATCGCGGCGGGCGGACATGCCGGCGACGCTGCCAGCATCCGGCGCGCGCTCAAGGCCTGCAAGGCTCGCGGCATTCGGGCCGGTGCGCATCCGGGCTATGCCGACCGAGAAAATTTCGGCCGCCAGCGCCTCTCCATTCCGCGCCGGGCCTTGCTCGACCAATTGCGGCAACAAATGTTCCTGATCCGGCACATCGCAGCCGAGACGGGCATAACGCTGGCCTATGTAAAGCTTCATGGCGCGCTGGCCAACGAGGCGGCGGAAAGCCTCGATCTGTCGCTCGAACTGTTTGCGACCATCCAGGACATCGACCCGCGCCTGGCCGTGCTTGCGCTCGACAATAGCCGGCAGGTGGACGCGGCGCAGGCGCTGGGGCAGACCGTGATCCGGGAGGCCTATGCCGACCGAGCTTACCTGGTCGATGGCATGCTGGCCCCGCGCAGCATGGACGGCGCGGTCATCCACGATGTGGATCAGGTGGTCGAGCGTTGCCTGCGGCTGGCGCTGAGCGGCGAGATCGTCGCCATTGACGGAACGGTGCTGAAATCGGCAGCGCGTTCGATATGCCTGCATGGTGACACGCCGGGCGCGGTCGACATGGCGCGCGAGGTGCGCGATGCGCTGGGGGAACACGGCGTCACGATAAAGGCTTGAGAGGTGAAACCCTGGGGACTTCAGGGGGGAGAGGGTGAGATCGGCAACATGCCTTTGAACCCAAAGACCCCAGGGTAACCGATACGGCCGAAGCCGAGAAAAGGGCCGATCCGGGCGTGCCTGCACACGAGCGTCCCCGGACCGGCAAGTCGTCAGATGGCCAGGTATTCGTGGCGCAGCTCAGCGTTGTCGAGCACTTCCTGGGCAGTGCCGGCGAAGGCGACTTCGCCGGTGTCCAGGATCACCGCGCGGTCGGCGAGCTTGAGCGCGGCAATGGCGTTCTGCTCGACGATGATGGTGGTGATGCCCAGTGGCTTGATCGAATGCAGGATGCGTTCGATCTCGTGCACGATGACCGGCGCGAGGCCTTCATACGGTTCGTCCAGAAGCAGGAGCTTGAGGTCACGGGCCAGAGCGCGGGCAATGGCCAGCATCTGCTGCTCACCGCCCGACAGGGTGACTCCTTCCTGCTTGCGGCGTTCGGCCAGGCGCGGAAAGCTCTCGTAGATCTGCTCGACTTCCCAGCCATGTCCGGGCGCCACCTTGGCGAGGGCGATATTCTCCTCGACGGTAAGGCCCGGAATGATGCGCCGGTCTTCCGGCACGAGCTGGATGCCGGCGCGCGCGGCTTCAAAGCTCTTCATCTTGTGGATGGCCATGCCATCGAGCCAGATTTCGCCTTCCCGCATCTGCGGATTGTCGGTGCGTGCGATGGTGCGCAGGGTGGAGGACTTACCCGCCCCGTTGCGGCCGAGCAGGGCCAGGATTTCGCCCTTGCGGATGTCGAGCGAGACGCCCTGCACAATATAGCTTTCGCCGTAGTAGGCATGCACATCGCGCACGGAGAAGAAGGGGCGGTTGCTCTCGATTTCGGCAGCCGGGCTGGTGACGACGGTTTCTGTTGTCATGGCGATGGCGCTCATTCGTGACCCCCTCCGAGATAGGCTTCCTGCACTTTGGGATTGCCGCGGACTTCGTCCGGCGTGCCGTCCGCAATGATGCGGCCGCCGGCAAGAACGGAAATCTTGTCCGCCAGCGAGAAAACCACATGCATGTCATGCTCGATGATGACCTTGGTCATCCCGCGCTGCTTGATCTTCTTGAGGAGCTCGATGGTGGTGTTGGTGTCGTGACGGCTCATGCCGGCGGTTGGCTCGTCCAGCAGCAACAGGCGCGGATGCTGGATCAGGCACATGGCCAGTTCCATGCGGCGCTTGTCGCCACGGCTGAGGCTTCCCGCCTGCATGTCGCGGCGGTTGATCATGCCCACGTCTTCCAGCATGTGCTCGGCTTCCTCGCGGATCGCCGTTTCGCTGTCGAGCGAGCGCAGCATGTTGAGGGTGAACTGGCCATCGCGCTTGGCGAAGGCCGGGATCATGACGTTTTGCAGCACGCTGAGGTCGGAAAAGATTTCCGGCGTTTGGAACACGCGGGCAATGCCGAGCTGGTTGATCTCATGCGGCTTGCGGCCGGTGAGGTTGGCGCCGTCGAAGATCACCTGACCCGAGCTCGGCTCGAGCTTGCCGATGATCACGTTCAGCAGCGTCGACTTGCCGGCGCCGTTCGGGCCGATGATCGCATGCGTCTTGCCTTCTTCGACTGCGAGGTCGATGTCGGCCAGGGCATGCAGGCCTCCGAAGCGCTTGTGAACGTCTGCAACGTGGAGAACGATATTGGGTGTTGCCATGTGTCGTGCTCCTATTCAGCGGCTTGAGTCTGGTTGGCGGTTGCACCGCCACGCCGGCGGTTGATGGCGACGCCGATGCGGCGCACGCCTTCCATGATGCCGCCGGGCAGGAAGATCACGATGATCACGAAGACCAGGCCCAGGGTGAGGTGCCAGCCATCGCCCACGAACTTGCTGGTGACCTTGACCACCACATCGGCAACGCCGTCGGGCAGGAAGCTCCAGAAGCGGGCGAGGATATTGTCATTGAGTGCCGAGAGGATGTTCTCGAAGTACTTGATGACCCAGGCGCCAATGACCGGACCCACCAGCGTGCCGACACCACCGAGGATGGTCATGAGCACGATTTCGCCCGAGGCAGTCCACTGCATGCGCTCGGCACCGGCCAGCGGATCGGTGACCGCAAGGAGCGCGCCGGCGAGGCCGGCATACATGCCCGAGATCACGAAGGCCGAGAGGGCATAGGGGCGGGTATTGAAGCCCGTGAACTGCATGCGCGTCTGGTTCGACTTGATCGAGCGCAGCATCATGCCGAACGGCGAGCCGGCAACGCGCTGGGCGAAGAAGAAGGCCGCAATCAGGAAGAAGGCGCAGAAGTAGAAGCCGGTAAAGCCACCCAGCTGCTGACCGAGCAGGGTCGGCACGGGCTGGCCGACAAAGGTCTGGCCGGTGATCTGGTCGAGGTAGCGGGGGTCGCTCAGGGTGAGCTGAAGACCGGTTTCGCCGTTGGTGATCGGGGTGAGCACCGAATAGGCGAGGTTATAGCTCATCTGCGCAAAGGCCAGCGTGAGGATCGAGAAGTAGATGCCGGAGCGGCGCAGGCAGAGGAAGCCGATGACCAAGGCAAAGATGCCCGAGATGATGACGGCGAAGACGAGCGCCGGGATGGCGTCCAGCGACAGCAGCTTGAAGGACCAGACTGCCGTGTAGGAGCCGACGCCGAAGAAGGCGGCGTGGCCGAAGCTCAGGTAGCCGGTGAGGCCGAAGAGGATATTAAACCCGACCGCCAGAATGCCGTAGATCATGAAGCGCTGCAGCAGATCCGGGTAGCCGGCGCCATAGGGCGCCAGCCAGATCGGCATGAGCAGGACGACAAGGGCAAAGCCAAGGAAAAGGGTGAGGTCTTTGCGGGACATGAAATTGGTCATGTCAGGACTCCATCACACCGCGCCGACCCATCAGACCGCGGGGACGCACAAGGAGAATGACGACGGCGACGAGGTAGATGATGATCTGGTCGATGCCGGGGATGATGGCCTTCACCTGGTTCATGGAAGCGAAGGACTGCAGGATGCCGAGCATGAAGCCCGCGGCCACGGCGCCGGGCAGGGAGCCCATGCCGCCAACCACCACCACCACGAAGCTGAGGACGAGGAAGTCCATGCCGATATGGTAGTTCGGCGGGAGGAGCGGGGTGTACATGACACCAGCCAGCCCAGCCACGACAGCGGCAAGGCCGAACATGATGGTGAAGCGCCGGTCGATATTGATGCCCAGCAGGCTCACCGTTTCGCGGTCCGCCATGCCGGCGCGGACAACCATGCCGAAGGTGGTGAACTGGAGGAAGGCGAAGACCCCGCCGATGACCACGGCCGCGAAGATGAAGTAGATCAGGCGCCAGATCGGGTAGGTGATGACATTGGCCTGCATGCCCAGCCACGCGCCAATATCGGCGGCACCGCGCAGATCCGTCGGCATGGGCTGCGGAATGGGATTGGGGCCGTAGAATGCCTTGATGACTTCCTGGGCCACGATGGCCAGACCGAAGGTTACAAGGATCTGGTCGGCATGCGGACGCTTGTAAAAGTGCTTGATGATGCCGCGTTCCAGCGCAATGCCGATCAGGAGCATGATCGGGATGGCGATGATGATCGACACCGGCACGGAATAATTCACCAGAACGGCGCCGAAATCGCCGAGCCAGGCCTGCACCAGCGGTTCGCGCACTTCCAGCGGCTGGCCCCAGGGCGAGAGGCGCTCGGGATCGATGGTGACCGTTTCCATGGTAAGGAACATGCGCACCGTAACGGCGATGAAGGCGCCCAGCATGAAGAGCGCGCCGTGGGCAAAGTTGACCACGCCCAGCGTGCCGAAGACGAGGGTGAGCCCCAGGGCGATCAGCGCATAGGCGGCGCCCTTGTCGAGGCCGTTGAGAAATTGAAGGAAGATGACTTCGAACATGAGAAGCGTCCTAGCTTAGACCGATAGTCCCTGGTGAGCACAGGTGAGCGCTTGGGCTTGCCCTCCCCCCGCGAAGGGGGAGGGCAGATCAAGGATTTGATCGGTGTGTCGGAAGAGGCCCAAGGCCTCTTAGGCGCACATGGGCACAGGTTCTGCCGGGCCGAGCTCGCCGCCGAAAATCGCCGGGTCGTAGGTCGCGGTTTCGCGGTCCACTTCCTGGACGACGTTGAGGACGTCGAATTCGCTGGTCGGGGCCTCATTGCCCTGCACCACAAGCACGGACTTCATGCACTGGTGGTCTTCGGCGCGGTACAGCGTCTTGCCATTGCCCATGCCGTCGAATTCGTGGCCTTCCAGCGCCTTGATGACTTCCGGCGGATAGAAGGTGCCGGCGCGTTCCACCGCATCCGCGTAAAGCAGCATCTGCACATAGGCGGTGTGGGCAGCCTGGGACGGCGGGGAGCCATAGGCGGCGCCGAACGACTTGGTGAAGGCCACAGAGCCTGCGTCCTGCAGGTTCCAGTGCCAGTTGGACGTGCCGAACACGCCGCGCACGGCTTCGCCGGCACCCTTGGCCATGAGCTCGGAGATGAGCGGGGTGACGATCTGGAAGTCGTGACCATTGGCCTGGCGGTCACGCAGACCGAACTGCACGGCCTGGGGCAGCGAGTTCACCATGTCCAGACCGTAGTGGTTGAGGATCAGCACGTCGGCGCCCGAATTGAGGATGGGCGTGAGGTACTGCGAGTAGTCAGACGAGCCGAGCGGGGTGCGCACGGTGGCAACGGTTTCCCAGCCGAGCGCTTCGGTTGCGGCCTTGATCGACTCTTCCTGGGTCCAGCCCCAGGTATAGTCGGCGGTCAGGTGGTAGGCGCGGCGGTTGGCACCATACTGCTCGCCGAGCACGGGGCCCAGCGCGATACCGGACTGGTAGGCGTTGAAGAAATGGCGGAAGCCATAACGACGCTTGTCCTTACCGGTGGTGTCGTTCGAGTGGGTCAGGCCGGCCATGAAGATGACGCCGAGTTCCTGGCACAGGCTCTGCACGGCAATGGCTTCGCCCGAGGACGAACCGCCGGTGATCATGATGGCGCCGTCGCGCTCGATCATGCGGGTTGCGCCAGCGCGGGCCACGTCCGACTTGGTCTGGCTGTCGGACGACACATAGCCGACCTTCTTGCCCAGGATGCCGTTGCCCTTGAGCGCGGACGGGGCCAGGACGTTGAGCAGGCCGCCATCGCCTTCACCATTGAGGTGGGCAATTGCGAGTTCATAGGCCTTCTGTTCGTCCGCGCCTTCTTCGGCATAGGCGCCGGTAAGGGGCAGGTTCAGACCGATGGTGACGGTGTCGCCGGTGGGATTGTTGCAGAAGTCTTCCTGCGCCCAGGCGCCCTTGGTGAACATCATGGGGGCAACACCGGTACCGATGATCCCGGCCATGCCGGTCTGCAAGACTTTGCGGCGGGTGAGCCCGCGCTTCAAAAGTGTCATTGATCTCCTCCTTTGGCGCGGGACCTTCGATGCTTTGCCGAGGGTTCACCGCGGGCTCAGTTTCGACGCAATTGAAAACGCAAGCAATAGACCATTGTAAAACCACGTCTATTCTGTAAATTATTGATCTGGCGGCGCGGAAAATATGTCAAAACGTTGACAAGGTGAGGGCGTGGGATGCGGGCACCGATCGGCTTCAGGATCAGCAACCGCAGGAAATCGCTCAGGATTTCCCAAGCGGCACTGGCGCGGCTGGTGGGGATTTCGCCCAGCTACCTCAACCTCATCGAAAACAACAAACGCGACATTGCCGGCGCGCTTTTACAGCGCGTCGCGCTGCATCTGCATATCGACATCGATGAGCTGACGGGCCAGACCGAGCAGAAGCTGCTGCAGGATCTCGAAGAAGCCTATGCCGATCCCATGGTCGAGTCGTTGCCCTTTCAGCCCGACGAACGCCGCCAGCTGGTGGCGCAGTATCCGGCCAGTGCAATGGCTCTGGCGCGGCTCCATCGCGCCTATACCGGGGCGGTGGCCAGCGCCGACGCCTATGCCGACCGGCTGCGCTCAGACCCGCTCCTCAGCCAGTTGCTGCATCAGGTACTCTCGGGGATTACGGCAGTCCGGTCCAGCGCGGAAATTCTGGAAGAGGTGCAGGATCTCGACGATGCCGAGAGGCAGCGCTTCATCGGCGCCATCAGCCGCGAGGCGCTGACGCTGACCGAGGTTGCGCGCAACCTGATCGGCCAGTTCGATCATTCCAGCGCCGACCGGCGCACGGTATCGCCGGCACGCGAAATCGACGATCTCATCATCGAGCGGACCAATTATTTCCCCGAACTGGAAGAGGCGGCTGCCGCGCTGCGGGCCGAGGTCGAAGCGGTTGGACGCTTTGGCGCCGATACGCTCGTGGCCATGCTCGAGGAGCGATTTGGTGTCCGCACGGTTACGGGTGGCGTGCCCGGTGAGGGGCTTGAGAATTTTCCTGGGCAATATCTGTTCGACCCGGTTCGGCGGGTCATGTGGTTCCAGGGGTCGACGACGCTGGCCACGCGGCAGTTTCAGTTGGCGCGATTGCTGGGCGAACTGGCAGCGCCCGACGCCATCAACGACGTATTGCGGCTGGCCAATCTGGGCAGCGCCAACGCCTTGACGCTGGCGCGGCGGGCCTTGGGCTCATACCTTGCCGGCGCGATTGTACTGCCCTACCTGCCGTTTCTCGATGAGGCGGAGGCGTCTTCCTACGATATCGATTTTCTCAGGCAGACGTTCAATGCGAGCTACGAGCAGGTGGCACAGCGGCTGGTGACGTTGCGGCGACCGGGGGCGGAGGGCATCCCTTTCGGCTTCTTGCGGTCCGATCCGGCGGGACGGTTGACCAAGCACTTTCCGCTGCCCGGCCTGTTGCTGCCCAATGCCGGGCACGCCTGTCCGCTCTGGGTGATCTACGGCGCCTTTCGCACCCCCGACACGCCGATGCGCCAGGTGGTGCGATTTTCCGACGGCTCGCGCTATCTCTTCGTGGCGCGCACCACGCAACGGCGCCTGGCGAGTTATCGCGAGGCTCCGGTGGTGACCTCGATCATGCTGGCCTGCGATGTGCTCCATGCCGGGCGCACGGTCTATGCCCGCGGGCTCGATCTAAACGACCTGGGCGCCGATACTCCGGTGGGGCCCAGTTGCCGCCTGTGCCCGCGCACCGACTGCGCCAGCCGCCAGGAGGCTGCACTGGGACCGGGATCGGCGGCTCCTGTCATGCGCGCGCCGCTGGTGCCACCCGGATTTGCGCTTGGCGATTCCGGCTGATTGGGGTTTAGTGGGAGATGACGTGGAGGGGAGACCATGTCACGGGGGGAAAATTGGCCATCGACATACTGATAGCCGAAGATGAGCCGAGCATTCTGGAGTCGCTCGATTTCATCTTGCGGCGGGCTGGCTGGAGCATTGAATCGGTAACCGATGGCGATGCCGTACTGGAGCAGGTACGGCGTTTGCAGCCGCGTATGCTGGTGCTGGACGTGATGCTGCCCAAGCGGAGCGGCTTCGATGTGCTGCGCCAATTGCGCGCCGACAGCCAGACGCAGGACCTGCCGGTGCTCATCCTGACGGCCAAGGGTCAGCAGCAGGACCGGCGCATTGCCGAGGAACTGGGCGCGGACAGCTTTGTCACCAAGCCCTATGCCAATGCCGAAGTCGTCGGCGCCGTGCGCGAGTTGCTGGGCGATGCGGCAGGACAGGCGTAGAACCGTCGGCGGCATGCTGCTGCTGACGATCCTGGGCACGCTGCTCATGCTGCCCCCCGCCGTCTACGTTTTCAGCCACCCCATCAATCATTTCGGCGTGCCGCAGATCGTCTTCTACCTCTTTGCGCTTTGGGTGCTGATGATCGCGGGCACGGCGGTGCTCGCCCATTCCGCGCCACAAGACGATGAGGATACCGATACCAGCGAGGCCGAACGCTGATGCTGTCGGCTGATTTCGTGATCGCCACCGCCGTTGGATATGTGGGCCTGTTGTTCGTGCTTGCCTATTTTGGCGACCGGCGCGCCCGCTCGAACAAGAAGTCGTTTCTCCACTCCCCGGCCGTCTACACGTTGTCCATCTCGGTCTACTGCACCAGCTGGACCTTCTATGGCGCCGTCGGCAATGCCGCGCGCAGCGGTCTTGAGTTCCTGACCATCTATTTGGGGCCGACCATCGTCTTTGTCGGCTGGTGGTTCCTCCTGCGCCGCCTTGTGCGCATCAGCCATCGGCAGCGCATCACGTCCGTCGCCGATCTCCTGTCCTCCCGCTTCGGCAAGTCGAACCGGCTGGCCGTGCTGGTCACCTGCATCGCGGTGATCGGCATCGCGCCCTATATTGCATTGCAGCTCAAGGCCGTGACTTCCTCGATCCAGGCCGTCGCAGGCGCCTCTGAATTCGGGCAGGGAAGTCTCGCCGGTATCGACGATGTGGGCCTTGCTTTTGGCGTGGCCGCCGGCATGGCGCTCTTCACCATTCTCTTTGGCACGCGCCATGTGGACGCCAAGGAACAACATCACGGGGTTGTGGCGGCGATCGCCTTTGAAGCCGTGGTAAAACTCACCGCGCTCGTGGCGGTTGGCATATTCGTCGTTTATGTCGGGGGCGGGTTCGAGGCGATCTTTAGCCAGGCCGACCGTGTCGGCGTCACCTTCTTTCCCGAGGACACGTTCGACGAGCGCTGGTTGACCACGCTTGGCCTCTCGGTCGCGGCCATCGTCTGCCTGCCGCGCCAGTTTCAGGTGACGGTGGTCGAGAATTCGCGCGAAAGCCACCTGCGCGTCGCCAGCTGGGCCTTCCCTGCCTATATGATGCTGATGAGCCTCTTTATCCTGCCCATCGCCGTCTTCGGGCTGGCGACCATGCCGGAAGGCTCCAACCCCGACATGTTTGCGCTGACCCTGCCCATGGCCTTCGGGCAGGATGCGCTGGCGCTTTTCGCCTTTATCGGCGGGTTTTCATCGGCCACTTCGATGATCATCCTTGAGTCCATCGCGCTCTCGATCATGGTGTCGAACCACATCGTCATGCCGCTCATTCTGCGGGTAAGCCCGGTCGGCGGCGGGGATGGGCAGGGCGTGACGCGCATGATCCTGGTGGCGCGCCGGATTTCCATCGTGCTGATCCTGTCGCTGGGCTTTTTCTATTTCTTCTTCACCCGCGACTCCAATGCGCTGGCCCCCATCGGTCTCATCTCGTTTACCGGTATCGCCCAGTTTTTCCCGGCCGTCATTGCCGCGATTTTCTGGCGGGAAGCTTCGCTCAAGGCGGCCACCGCGGCTATCGCGGCGGGCTTCATCATCTGGGTCTGGTGCAGCTTCCTGCCATCCTTTGAATCCGTATCGCCGCAAGTGGCGATGCTTCTGGCCCATGGCCCCTGGGGGATTTCCTGGCTGCGGCCAGAGGCCATGTTCGGCTTCGATGGCCTTGACCCTCTGGCGCATGCGGCCTTCTGGAGCCTTTCGGTCAATGTCATCATCCTCTGCGTCGTATCGCTGCTGACCAGCCAGTCGGCCCTGGAACGCATCCAGGCCAGCATCTTCGTCGACGTATTCCGCCATGGCCCGCAGACGCGCGGCAATTTCGTGCGCGGCTCAGCTACCGCCAATGACCTTTATTTCGTGATCGAACGCGTCCTGGGCGAGCGCCGGGCGGCGGCGTTGTTTGAAAGCGAGGCGCGCGACAGTGGGGTCGAGCCTTCCCTGCTGGATCCGACGCCGGAGTTCATCGGCCGCCTCGAGCGCGAACTGGCCGGATCCATCGGCGCGGCCTCGGCGCACGTGATGCTGTCCAAGGTGGTAGCGGGTGGCGCCATTTCGCTCGAGGAAATGATGCAGATGGCCGACGAAACCCAGCAGGTCATCGAATATTCCCAGCAGCTGGAAAAGACCTCGGCGGAGCTGCGCCTGACCGCGCAGAAGCTGGAAGATGCCAATACGCAATTGCGGGAACTGGATAGCCAGAAGGACGAGTTCCTGAGCCAGGTGAGCCATGAGGTGCGCACGCCCATGACCTCCATCCGGTCCTTCTCCGAAATCCTGATGGAACCGGGGTCGCTGGACGACCATCAAAGGCAGAAATTCATCTCGACCATTCACAAGGAGAGCCTGCGCCTGACGCGCCTGCTCGACGAAATCCTCGATCTCAGCGCGCTGGAACGCGGCGAGCGGAGCTGGGAAAACATGCCCATCGATGCCGAGGAGGCGCTGGAGCGCGCGCTTTCGGTGTGCGACGCGTTGGTGCGCCAGAAGGGCATGGAGCTGCAGATGGGCGAGCGCGCCCACACAACAATGGTGGAAGGCGATGCGGACCGGCTGTGCCAGGTCTTCATCAACGTCATCTCCAACGCGGTGAAGTACAACGACGCGCAGAGCCCGGTGATGCAGGTAAGCTCGCAGGTGCGGGCGGGCTATTATGTCGTCGAGATTGCCGACAACGGTCCGGGCATTGCGCGGCGCAATCGCAAGATGATTTTCGAAAAATTCTGGCGGGGTGTGGAAGGCGCCGGCGATCAGGGCGGCGCGGGTCTTGGCCTGGCCATCAGCCGGCAGATCGTCAAGCGGATGAACGGCTCGCTTGAGCTCATCCAAGGATCGCTGCCGGGGGCGTGCTTCCGGATCCGTCTCCCGATCGTGCGCTCCGACCGCTAGTGGTCGTGTCCCTCGTCGGGAATTTTGAGCAGGTGCCCGCAAGCCTTGCAATGCACGGCATCGGGTTCGTGCCGGCTCAAGCCACATTGCGGGCAGGGGAACTGCACCTTGTTGGGGCGGAAGATCAACTGGGCTAGGCGCACAAATAGCGAAATGCCGATGATCATGATGACGATGGATGCCAGCTTGCCGAATGTGCCGGGCAGGGTGATGTCGCCAAAGCCGGTCGTCGTCATGGTCGTAACCGTGAAGTAGAGCGCGTCGATATAGCCCTCGATCCCAGAATCCTGGCGCGCGAAGGCCGTGTAGACGAAGCCTGTCACGACAAAGAGAAAGACGAGGAGGTTGATCACGGCCTGGATCGTGTCGCGGTATCCACCCAGGCCGCGCCGTTCGAGCGGCCGCCATATCATGGTGGAGCGCGATAGCGTCCAGAGGCGCAGGATGCGCAGGAAGCCGAGATTGAAGAGCCAGGTGGGCGCCAGGAGGGTGGCGAGAATGAAGATATCGACGATGACGGGGAACTGGCGCACCCACCGCGTAGGGTGCGTGGAGGCGAGCGCCCGCGCACCCAGATCGATGGCCAGGATGGCCGCGATCGAGTAGTCGATCCACAGAAACGCCTCGCTGTCGCGCAGCAGGGGGCTGGCGATGAAGAACCCGATGATCGCCAGATCGACCACCAGGATGGTCCCCTGGAACCGCAGGGCCTTGGCCGACTGGCCATGATAAAGGAGGCGCAACTTGGTTCGCAGCCGCGCCAGCCAGTGGTCGTCCTCTTTTTCAGTTTCGGGCGAAGACGGTAAGCTGTCGGACATGAGGCCGGCTCGACTCGGTTCTGCGGGCTCGTAGGAGGGCCCATTCCGGCCCCACAATCAAGTGAGCACGGCGCTCTCCTGTGCGTTCATGGCGTGGCGGATTTGGCCGTGACACTGGACCCGCCCCTGTGCGGTGGACTCCGTCGCGGTTGCCGGGGGCATCACGGCGCGCTATGTCCTCGCCATTCGAATGAACGGCCCGCACGGAAGCCCACATGAAAATCGCCTTCGTCATTCCCGCCTATAATGAGGAAGCACTGATCGGCAAATGCCTCCAGTCGGTGCTGGCCGAGATTGATCGATCTGGCGTGCCGGCGGACGTGATCGTGGTCAACAACGCCTCGACCGACAGGACGGGCGAGATTGCCCGCAGCTTCGAGCGCGTCCGTGTGGTCGATGAGCCCAAAAAGGGCCTGGTCAATGCACGCGATGCCGGCTTTGCCGCCAGCGAGGGCTATGACCTTGTGGCCAATATCGACAGCGACACGATGGTGCCCGAGGGCTGGCTGACGCTGGTCGACAAGGAATTCCGCAAGGACCCGAAGCTCGTCTGCCTCAGTGGGCCCTATATCTACTATGACATGGCGCTGCACAATCGGCTGCTGATCGGCATGTTCTATGGGCTGACCTACCTCATCTACCTGCTCAACCGCTATGTCCTGCGGGTCGGCTCCGTGGTGCAGGGGGGCAATTTCGTTTTCAAGCGCGAGGCCTGGGCCTCCGTGGGCGGCTATGACCGCTCGATCACCTTTTTCGGTGAAGACACGGATGTGGCCGTGCGGCTTTCCAAGGTCGGCAAGGTCAAATGGACCTTTGCGCTCAAGATGAAGACCTCCGGGCGGCGGCTGGAAAAGGAAGGCGTGTTCCGCACGGCGGGCACCTACACGCTCAATTTCTTCTGGGTCACCTTCCGCGGTAAGCCGATGACAAAGGACTATACCGATATTCGTCCCAACTGACCGGCGGACGTGCTGCTGACGGGAGCGGAGTGATCGGCTAGACTGGTATTCGGCTGCATGATGCGCCGGAGTCGGATGGCCGATGAGTATCCCGTCCCAGCTACCGTCCATACCTCTCGCCCAGGCGAGTGCAGACCTGCGTGCTCTTGCGCAGATGGCCGGGCAGAGCATCGACGCCCGAGTGGGCACGCAACTGCCCAACGGGTTGACACAGGTCCTGATCGGGCGGCAGACGCTGGCGCTGCAACTGCCCGCTCCGCAGCCGCCAGGCACCGTGTTGACCCTTGCGGTGCAGCAGGCAGAAGGCCAGCTGACGCTAGCCTTGGTTTCCATCAAGCCTCCCCAAGCCACGACCGCCCAGCCGCAACCGCAGCAGGGCAATGCCACAACGGTGCAGCTTTCGGCGGCAGCGCTGGCGCAACCCACATCGACTTCGCCGGTTCCGGTTACACGAGCTGCGCCGGCACCTGGCGCGACAGTGCCCCTGTCAGGTGCTCAGCCGTCACCTGTGCCGGCGGTGCCAGGCTCGGGACAGCCGCCGTTGCCAAGTCCGGCGCCTTTGGCCTCCGCACCGGCAGCTCTACCTACGGGGCCTGCGCCCGGAGCCATTCCCGCCGGCACCACGCAACCCGCGGCCGTTACAGGTCCAGCGGCAGCAGCGGCACCGACCGCAAATCCGGTAACCGCTTCCGCACCGGTGGCGTCGACGAGCCCCACCAGTCCGCCGACATCGCCGACGGTAAACTCGGCTCCTAGGACCAGCCCCGAACTTTCTGCCAGCCTGTCCAGGCAGGCGATGCCCTATCTGGCGGCGCCGGGAGCCCCTCCCGCATTGCAGGCCTCGGCAAACACCTTTTCGCAGCCGGTCCAGCAGGCCACGCCGACGACAAGTGTCGGTCAACATCCTGCCGCACCGGCTGGGCCACAGCCCGGCGCAGTGGCGGCGCGCCCTTTGGCAGCGGCGCCAAATGTGCAGGCGGCCCTCAACCAGATGGTCCACACGGCGGCGCCAAGGCAGGACAGCGTCTTGAGCCTCCTGAGCGCGATGACGGCCATTGCGGGTAAGGTGGCTGTACCCGAGCCGGTGGCCAAGGCCATGCAGCAGGTGCTGGCGCAGCGTGTACCGCTGGACGGTCCGCGCGTGGATGGGACGGTGCTGCAGAAGGCCGTGCAGCAGTCCGGGATATTCCAGGAGGCCTTAATTGCGTCAGGTCAGGCACGGGGCGCGGCGGGAGACATGAAATCCTCGCTCCTTAGCCTGCAGCGTCAGCTCCTTTCCTGGCTTGGAAACCAGGCCGAGGTTGAACAGGTTTCGAGCCTTGCCCCACCGGTGCGTGGGCAGGTTCCGCGGGCCAAGCCCAATGTCGCTGCACCCAGATCCTTGCCCCTGGAGCCGCTGGACGCAGGCAAGGTGTTGCTCGAGCGGACAGACGCGGCCTTGTCGCGTTTGCGCTTGCACCAGAATGCCTCGCTCCCCGAACCGGCGGCGCGGCAGGACGGCGCCCAATGGAGCCTTGATCTACCTGTTCTCATGGCGGGGCAGCAGGCGCTGCTGCATATGCAAATTCATCGGGACCCCGATAAGGAGGACGGCCGGCCAGAGGATCGCGGCTGGCAGGTGAAGTTCGCCATGCACCTCGACGAGGTGGGGGAGGTCGGCGCCCAGATTTCACTGCGTGCCGGGACGGCCGGGGTCCTGATCTGGGCTGATCGCGCGGATACGGCGGCAATGCTGTCCGCCAATCTCGACGGGTTGCGTGCCGGTCTTGCCGAAGTCGGGCTGGCACCGAGTTCGGTGCTGGTGCGCGCGGGAACCCCGGCTGCGCCGCCTCAGGTGCCGTCGGCGGCCGGTCATTTCGTGGATGCGACCCGATGAGCGAGGACAAGCCGCAGCCCCAGTCGCTTGCCGTGGCCCTGCACTACGAAAAGGGATCGACGGAAGCCCCCCGCGTCGTCGCCAAGGGTCGCGGGCATCTGGCCGAAAAAATCGTGGCCCTGGCCGAGGAGAATGGCGTGGTCATTGAGGCCAACCCGGTGCTTGCGGAGGCGCTGGCGGGTGTGGAACTGGACGACACCATCCCCCTCGAGCTCTACGAGGCCATGGCTGTCGTGATCGGCTATGTGCTCAAGCAAACGCGCGAGCGATAGATCGACCTAGCGCGAGCGCTTCTCATAGAACTCGTTGCCGCCTGCTTCGAGCACATAGAACATGTTGTTGTAGGGAAAACGCAGGCCGGCCGTGTGGAAATGCTGCGCATTCTGCACACCCGGATGGCGGGCGCCGCGCATCACCTGATCGGCAACCTGCGAGGCGAGAACGGCACCGCTATCGGTCATAGGCTTGGACAGCACGCCCTGCGCAAACTGGTTCTTCTGGCCTACGACCTCGCAGACGGACTTGGGGTAGCGCGGGTCATTGACGCGGTTCATCACAACCGTGCCGACCGCAAGCATGCCTTCGGAACTCGAGCGGTTGGATTCGAAATACATGGCCCGCATCATGCATTCCTTCTCGCTCATCCGGTTCATCGCAAAGTTCATGCCCAGAAAGGAGCAGCCGCCCAGGCTGGTGGCCAGGACGGCGAGGGCTGCAAAGCTGAGCAGGGCGCGGGCAGGGCGGGACATGTCTATTTTCCGGGCTGTGGCGAAAACGTCGCTTGGCCCGAAAATGCGCCCATAGGCTTAAGGAAGCGCTCAGTCGAAGGGTAAATGAACCCTTACTTGCGCATGAGCCGAGAAAGCAGAAATGCCGTCCCGACAATGGCGATGGCCGGCAGCGGGTCGCGCCGGAACGCGTCGGCACTGCGCCAGGCATTCTTGCTGGCAATGCCTGCAAAATGCGACCCCTGGCGCAGGGCCTCACGGCTGAACCCGGAAAGCGTATCACCCCACTCATCAGCGACGTGGCGGGCGTCGTGAGACAGGTGACCGGCCTGGTTCGAGAGCGCATGGCTCAGGCGGCGGATCTCGCGGCGCATGGTGCGCAGCTGGGCTTCGAGGCCACGGGGTTCTTCGCGCAGGCCGAGGCGAGCAAGGACGTGATCAATGGACATGGGGACGCTCCTGTTTTCCTCAAAACGATTTTCTCGGCGCCCCGGTTCCGCAGCCCTTGTTCCGCCTCAGTACGATCCCATTTAAAAACGGTAGCGAGGGAGACGCGATGAGCAAGAGCGCAGACCGCCTGAACCGTCTCTTTGAGCGGCTTGAACGCCGCATCCCCCAATTTGCGGCAAACTGGCTGTCGCGCGTGCGGCGCCCCGAAGCGCGCTGGGTGCGCGTGCCCCTGGGCATCCTGTTGATGCTGGGCGGTATCTTCAGTTTCCTGCCCGTTCTGGGCGTATGGATGCTCCCGCTCGGCCTGCTGCTTCTGGCGGTCGACATCATTTTCCTTCAGGGACCGGTCAACTCCGTCATCCTGCGCGGCAGCCGCCGCTGGACCAGCTGGCAACGCAGCCGCCGGGACAGCAAAAAGAAATAGCGCAGTCAGCGGTCGGAATAGGCGGCTTCGATCAGGTCCACCGCCTGCGCCAGCCGTTCATCGATCACGTGCAGGTATTCTTTCCAGTCCGAAAGGCCGGTCAGTTCCGATTGGCCATCCGAAATGCCACGCAGGGCAAGAAGCGGCAGGCCAAAGGTTTGACAGGCGCGCAGGACCGCAAAGGTCTCCATATCCACCATATCTTCCGCGATCCCATCATAGGCACCTCCCGACACAACATTGGCGCCAGTGGAAAGGGTGGCCGGACGCAAACCAGGTACCAGCGGTTCGAGCGGGATGCTGGCAGGCAGGTCGACAAAGGGCGTGATGCCGCGCGGAAAGCCCAGCGCCGACGCATCCATGTCGCGATAGCTGACCGAAATGGCCTGGTAGACACCGCAATGGTCCAGCGAGCGCGATCCGGCCGAGCCGAGCGACACGACGAGGCGCGGCAGGTTGGCGTGACGGTCCTGCAAGGCCCGCATCGTATTGATGGCGGCTTCCACCGGGCCGACGCCGATCATCACCGGTTTGATGAGACGCTGCAGGTGGGGACCGTATTCGGCTGGCGCCGCCATGAGATAAAGAATGGTCATGGCGGCAAACTACCACGCAGATTGCAGGAGCCAAGCCCGGCTTGCTTACCGATCCGTAACCGGGATGTGACAAAATGAACCTGTTGTCTCCGGATGCCGGGGGCATGCAGGATCATCAGAAATGCGCTTTGCAGTTGTCGAGGATACGAGGGAGTGGAGCGAGCCGGCCCGGCATGTGGCCGATGATGCTCCTGTCTATGTCAGCCATATTGAAGCGGAAGCCAGGCGCCGCAAGGCCATGCTCAAGCTCGATGAGTGGCGGCTGCGCGAATATGTGACCGGCAATCCCATCCCCGCGCGAATCCACCAGCTCAGCCAGCAGATTGACCTTGCCGCACAGGCTCTCTCGCGCATGTCAAAAATCCCGTCGGACTATGCGGACGACGTTTACTGGCCTCGTGTCTGGTAGTCGGGACGAGACGAGATGCCCAGGCCGACGACGGCGTGCAGGTCGAATTTATTGGGTTGGTCCGATCAGAAAGGGATGACGTGCCATTGTAACGCAGAGCTTAGGTCGGCCAACCGCATCATACGAATTCGTCTTGTATGTTGATGAAGCCGGAGACGCCGGCATTCGTCCGAGAGTTCGGCCGGGCATAGGGTCAACGGAGTGGTTTGCTCTCGGAGGCGTGCTCATCGCCAAACGATTTGAGGCCCAGACCGCGTGTTGGGTCAAAGACTTGCAAAAGGCACTAGGAGCTCCGGCTTACGACCTTGATCTCCACTACAACCGACTTGATGAAGATAGCCGTATCGCCGTTGCGAAAGGAATAGCTGAGCTGCCTCTCCTTGCCTTTGTGGTTCTATCCCACAAAGAGAACATGCGCGGGTACAGAAACCTCAGAGCAGCGAGGGCGGGCGGCAAAAACACCTTTTACAACTTTTGTTTGCGCGTGCTTTTGGAGCGCGTGACGCATCAAGTCGTCCAAAGCAGTATGATGCGGTTTGGCGAGATCAAACGCCTCAAGATCGTGATAGCCGAAACCGGCGGTGTGGAATACGAGCACACCATGGAGTACATAGAGACGCTTCGAGCTCAGGCCCTAACGGGGCGAACTTTTCTCAATGCGAAAACTATACATCCCCAAGTGGCCTCCGGATGGCAGTTCGAGAAGGTGAGTGCAAAAACCACTGCAGGCTGTCAAATTGCCGATGTTGTTGCCAGCGCGTTTTACAATGGCGTAAACGAACACAGCGTTATGCCAATGCTCACCGCGCCCGCCCTATCACTCTCAAAAGTTGTACCTAGGCGGAACGGATCTCGAGCGATGCACGGCGTCACGTTATTGCCCTGGGACCAAAACATCCCCCAAAGGCACCGCACTTTCATGCGCAAGTTTGGGTTCCGGTGGTAGGCTGCGGGCCCTGAGCAGGATACAGAAAGGCCGCTTACGCGGCCTTTTTTGTGCGCACCGCGCGCTTTCGCGCTGGTTGTATGGTCTTGGCGGCCTCTGCCGTGATCTCTGCAACCGCCTTGAACCAGTAGGACTGGTCCTGCCCATGGGGGCGTCCATCTGCTTCCCACATGGAATAGGCGCAGCGCTGAATATCTTCATGCATGAGCTTGCTCCGGACTGGTTGATCCGGCGAGCGTGGGCGCTTTTGGTTTAGGGCGAGTAAACGAAGCCGGCCGGTGGGCGCATGGATGACATGGCGACGGCTGTAATAATCTTCGGGTCTCAAGTCTTTGTTGTCGATTTCTGCTCGCCCCAAACGTCTCTGGTGTGCCGCCTGCTGACATAACTCGTCATCGTGGCCTGAAACGCTGTAAACTGGACAGAAGGGCCGAGCGGCCCGTTGCGAGTGATCATCATGAAGCCGTTCCACCAAATCCTGGCCAATAATCTTGTGGCCAACGTAACCAATTTTACGGTCTGGTTCGCCATTACCTTCTGGATATTCCTCGAGACGCAGTCGGTGTTTGCGACAGGCATGGTGGCTGGTCTTTATCTCGTCTTCACGGCAGCCTTCGGTTTCTGGTTCGGCTCCATTGTCGACCACAATTCCAAGAAGCTGGCGATGATGGGATCGAGCGTCGTTTCGGCAGTCTTCTACGCCGCCAGCTTTGCCCTGCTGCTCGCCGAGCCCGAAGGGGCGTTCAAGGACCCTTACGGTCCTTATCTCTGGATATTCGTGTTGCTGACCATGCTTGGCGTAATTGCCGGCAATATCCGCTCCATAGCGCTGCCCACGCTGGTTACCATTCTCATTCCCGAAGGAGAGCGGGACAAGGCCAACGGACTCGTGGGCATGGTATCGGGCATTGGCTTTCTCACCACCTCGGTGATTTCAGGCTTCATGGTAGCCTATTGGGGCATGTTCGGTGTCCTGGTCATGGCGCTGGCGACCACCGTGATCGCGTTTCTCCACCTCGGCATGATGACCCTGGACGAGGGACGTGTGGAGCCGGTTGCGGGCGAGCCGGTCGAACCCAAACGGGTGGATATTGCCGGCACCATTCGCGTTATCGCCGCCGTGCCCGGGCTGTTCGCGCTGATCTTTTTTGCCTGCTTCAACAACTTCCTGGGCGGGGTCTTCATGGCCCTGCTCGACGCCTATGGCCTCTCGCTGGTGGCTGTCGAGGTTTGGGGCCTGACCTTCGGGGTATTATCGGTCGCGTTCATCGTGAGCGGTATCATCATTTCCAGGACCGGCCTGGGCCGCAATCCGCTCAAGACCCTGATGATGGTCAATGTCATCACCTGGTCGGTATGTTGCGTTTTCACCATCCAGTCGTCCTTCTGGCTTCTGGCTGCCGGGTGCTTTGTGTGGATGTTCCTTGGTCCCTTTGCAGAGGCCGCCGAACACACGACCTTGCAAAAGGTTGTGCCGCTGGAGCGGCAGGGCAGGGTGTTCGGCTTTGCTCAATCCATAGAGCAGTCGGCCTCGCCATTGACGGCCTTTCTGATCGGCCCGCTGACGCAGTTCGTCTTCATCCCCTTCATGACCGACGGGGCTGGCGCAGACGCAATCGGTGGCTGGTTCGGCACGGGACCAGAGCGCGGCATCGCCCTGGTCTTTACGGTGGCGGGCATCATAGGGCTGATCGTCACGATCATTGCATTCAACTCGCCCTATTACCGGCAGCTTTCGGCTGCTTACGCGGCCGGCAAGGACGATGATGGGGACAATGGCGGGGCGGCCGTGGCCACCCCAGCCTGAGCCTATGCAGGCACGGCGCCCTCCGGCGTCGTGTCCTCGGTCTTTGGCGGGAAGGCCAACGCCAGGGCAGCGGCGGCCAGACCAACCGCGGCGGAGGCCACATAGAGCCAGTGATAATCACCGAAAGTATCGAAGAGCCAGCCGCCGCCCACCGGGCCGAAGGCCATGCCGATCGACGATGTCATGGTGATGCCACCCAGCACCGTGCCCATCACCTTGGGGCCGAAATAGTCCCGCGCAAGCACAGAATAAAGCGGCATCACGCTACCATAGACCAGGCCCAGGACGACGGCCAGCCCGTAGAAATGGGTGAGTTCGCTGACATAGATATAGGCATAGATGCCAACGGCCTGGAGCACGAGGCCGGCGACGATGACCCGCCGCACGCCGATCCTGTCGGCCAGCACCCCGAAGATAACGCGGCCAAAGAGACCCGCAAACCCTTCGACGCTGTAGATACTCGCCGCTGCCAGTGCCGAGGCGCCGCAGAGCATGGCATAGCTCACGGTGTGGAAGATGGGTCCGGAATGCGCTGCGCAGCAGAGAAAGAAAACGCCAGCCAGGATAAAAAATTGCGGACGGCGAAAGATGGCGCCGATGCTGGCCGGACGCGGTTCAGCCGGCACCACGTCGCTCCCCGGCGTGGGTGCGGCTGCCAGGGCCTCTGGAGCGCGGCGGATGAGAAAGGCCGCGGGGAGAATGAGAACGCTGGCAGCGATGGCCGTCATCATCATGGCGCTGCGCCAGCCATAGGCTTCGATCAGCAAGGTGGCGAGGGGTGTGATGGTCATCGGGGCGATGCCCCCGCCGAGGGACACCAGGGAAACCGCCAGGCTCCGATGCTTGTCGAACCAACCCAACGTGGTGGCAATCAGCGGCGCAAAGAACGCTCCGCCCGACGCACCCACAAGACCGCCATAGGCAAACTGGAATACAATGAGATCGGTCGCCCGGCTGGCCACGAAGAGGCCGAGACCTAGCATGACCGCCGCGACGAGAATGACGGGGCGGGCGCCGATGCGGTCGGTCAGCGTTCCCCAGAAGAAGCCCGCAACGCCCATGACCACGAAGCCGATCGTCATGGCGCCCGATATGCCCGCTCGCGTCCACCCTGTTTCATCGGCAATGGGCTGAAGATAAACTGGAAGGGCAAACATGGCCCCCATCGCCAGACAGGTAATCACAGCACCCGCGGCCACGATCACCCAACCATATTGCAGTTTCATGCTCTACCTCCTCTTTTCGGATGGCGACGTTTGGGAATGAGACTTTTCGACAGTGGCATGGTAATGCCGATTGGAAGCCTGACTTTAGAGCGTTGCTGAGCCGGCAGGCTCTAGGCTCTCGCGTTTGCACGTGCTAAACCGCAGGCAAATCGGCATATCAATTCGGAATCGTCTCGTGGCCAAATCCGGTATCAAGCAGTTCCTGTCGGAAATCTTCGCCTGGTGGGGTGGCAATACCTGGGGTACGCGCCTTTGGATCCGCCGCTTTGGCGACTATGTCGGCTCCGACGAATTCGGCAACCGTTACTATCAGGACCGCAAGGCGGACCGGCGCTATGTGACTTATGCCGGGCCTGCCGACGCCTCGGCCATTCCGCCGGGCTGGTACGGCTGGATGCACTATCGTCTCGATACACCGCCGTCGCAGGCCGACTACAAGCCGCACGCCTGGGAAAAGCCCCATCAGCCCAACCTGACCGGCACGATCGAGGCCTACCGCCCCGACGGCAGCCTTCTGAACAAGGGTGAGCGCCCGCGCGTCACAGGCGACTATCAGGCTTGGTCGCCTGAATAAGGCGGGGTCTGGCGTGGCCCGCACGCTCGGGAAAATTGCAGCGACCCTGATGCTTTTGGTTTTGGCCGGGCCGGGACCCTTGATGGGCACGGCCACGGCTCAACCCATCGCTAATCCGGTGGCGACCTTTGCCGGGCTCGACAAGATCACCGGCCGCATCACCCGTTTCGACGTCTATATCGACGAGACAGTGCTTTTTGGCGCGCTCGAGGTGACCCCGCGCGCCTGTTACAACCGGCCGGCCAATGACACGCTGCAGCGCACGTCGTCCTTCATCGAAGTGGACCAGCGCAGCCTCGAGGGCGACAGCGAGCGAATCTTTACCGGGTGGATTTTTGCCGACAGCCCGGCGCTGAACGCCGTGGACCACGCCGTCTATGACATCTGGCTGATCGAGTGCAAAACCAGCACCAACATCCCGCCGCCTGACCAGCGCTAGATTTTTTGTCGAAATCTGCTTCGGCCGTTCGTTGTCTTCCCGACAAAGGGAGAAACGACCATGTTGAACTTGCCTGAAATTCGGACGCGCCAGGCCCAGAATTATATCTACGTGCCTTTCACGGTGACGATGCAGCAGATGCAGCGACCCGCCAATGACGGCTTTCCGCTGCTCTTTGCCTATCTCGAACGCCACGGCCTGACGCCGGTTGGCGATGCCTTCTACAACTACCGGCGTATCGACATGGCCGGAACCCTCGACGTGGAGGCCGGCATTGCAGTGAGTGGGCCTGGGCCGGACGACGGCGCGGTGCGCAATGCCGTTTTGCCGGGCGGGCAATTTGCGGAAGTCACCTGGATCGGCCATCCCGATAAGCTTATCGACGCAACCGCTATGCTGATCGGCTGGATTGGCCTAACAGGCCGACCGATGGACATGGTGCCTAAGGGCGATGGCGACCATTTTGCCTGCCGACTGGAAATCTACGAGAGCGACCCGGTGGAGCACCCGAACCTGGATGAGTGGGTGACTTCGCTGGCGTTCAAACTCGTGGACAAGGGCTAGAAGAGCTCGTCCAGCGTGCAATAGAACCGGTACCTGGCCTCGTCCCACTCTGCGCCATAGGCACGTAGAAATTCGGTGATGTGCTGTTCGCCAACGTTGAAAGCGATGCTGCGGCAGGCCAGGGCCAGGTCCTGCCACACATCGGCGCGGCCCATGCGGCCGCAATCGACCATGCCGGAAAACCGCCCGCCATCCGCGAGAATATTGGGTGTGGAGGCGTCGCCATGCGTCACGATGAGCTCTTCGGCTTCGGGACTATTGGCAAGGAGCCAATCGAGAACCTGCTTGGCGGTCCAGCCGCGCCGGGCGGTATCGAAATCGTCCTCATCGACGAGGCCGGCCGCAACGCGCGCAGCGCCTTTTTCCAGCTGAGCGTCAATACTGTGGTCGAACGGGCAATGGGCAGGATCGAGGGCGTGCATGCGCTTGAGGCCCTGGGCGTAGGCGCGAACGAACTCGGTGGGGCGGTCGATATAATGGGTGAGGTCTTTTCCGGGAACCGCGCTCATCAACAGCCAAATCCGCTCGCTGTCCTGTTCCGCGTCGATCACGCGCGGCGCCTTGAAACCCATGCGTGTCAGCCAATTCAGGCGCTCGATTTCGCCGGGCAACTCGGCGTGTGGATGAACCGGCTCGGATTTGAGAAAGACGTGGTTGCCGTCGCCGAGCGCGATGCGCCACACATCGGACCCAGATTGGCCGACGGTGATTTCGGTCCAGTCGAGGTCACGCAGAGGGCTGAAGCTTTCGGGGAGACTTTCGGGTTTGGTCATTGAGTCCTGTCCCATTCTGTCCAGTCGCTCTCAGCGGTGACGGCGTCGGCCAGCCGGTCTTCATATTCGGCGCGCGAAATTTCGATCCCGCCCAGAGAGGCCAGATGATCGGTGAGAAACTGGGTGTCGAGCAGGCGATAGCCGCCGACGTTGAGCCTTTCGACGAGATGGGCCATGGCCATCTTGGACGCGTCGGTGCGCCTGTGGAACATCGACTCGCCGAAAAATGCCGCGCCGATGGAAAGTCCGTAAAGCCCACCCACAAGGTCGGCGCCGTCCCAGGCTTCAACGGTATGGGCGACGCCACGACGGAACAGTTCGCCATAGACCGAACGGATCGTGCCGTTGATCCAGGTCGTGTGCCTATCCTCGCCGACAGTCGCACACCCTTCGACCACGCCATCCCAGTCGGTATCGACGCGGATTTGCCAGGGGGTGCGGCGCATCGCCTTGCGCAGGCTCTTGGACGCGTGAAACCCGTCGAGCGGCATGATGCCACGCTCCTCCGGGCTCACCCAGAACAGATTCTCGTCCGCCGCGTCCTCGGCCATAGGGAAGATGCCGGCGCGATAGGCGCGGATGATCAGATCGGGTGTGATGTCGACGGTGAAAGGGTCGGTGGGGCGGGCCATGGTGCAAAGATAAGGGGCGCCGACGCGCCCCTCAATGTCAGGCCTTGTTGTTGGCCAGGAATTTTTCCAGCCAGTGGATGTCGTAATTCCCGGCCAGGATGTCCGGCTCCTTCATCAGGCGTTGGAACAGGGGCAGGGTGGTCTTGACGCCGTCAATAACGAACTCATCCACAGCGCGGCCAAGGCGCTTGAGGCATTCCTCGCGCGTACGGCCGTAGACGATGAGCTTGCCGATCAGCGAGTCGTAATAGGGCGGAATCTTGTAGCCCTGATAGACCGCCGAATCGACGCGGATGCCGACGCCGCCTGCCGGATGGTAGAAGGTGATCGTGCCCGGTGAGGGTGCGAAGGTCTGCGGATCCTCGGCATTGATGCGTACTTCGATCGCATGGCCATAGAACTGGATCTGATCCTGCGTCATCGACAGCTTTTCGCCCGATGCCACGCGGATCTGTTCATAGACGATGTCGATGCCGGTGATGCGCTCGGTGACCGGGTGCTCCACCTGCAGACGAGTGTTCATTTCGATGAAATAGAACTCGCCGTTCTCGTACAGGAACTCGATCGTGCCAGCGCCGGAGTATTTCAGCTTGCGCATGGCCGAAGCGCAAATCTCGCCGATGCGGTCGCGCTCTTCCGGCAGAATCGTCGGGCCGCCAGCTTCTTCCCAGACCTTCTGGTGACGACGCTGCAGCGAGCAGTCGCGAACACCCAGATGGACGGCATTGCCCTGGCCATCGCCCAGCACCTGCACTTCGATGTGGCGCGGCTTGCCGAGATACTTTTCCATGTAGACCGAGTCGTTGCCAAAGGCCGCCTTGGCTTCGGAACGAGCGGTCGACCAGGCCACCAGAAGCTCGGACTCCGACTGCGCCACCTTCATGCCGCGGCCACCGCCACCGGCGGTTGCCTTGATCAGCACAGGATAGCCGATTTCCTTGGCGGTCTTGAGCGCCTGCTGCTCGGTTTCCACGGCACCCGCGGACCCCGGAACGACTGGAATGCCCAACTCGACCGCGGTCTTCTTGGCCGTGATCTTGTCGCCCATGATTTCGATGTGATGCGCGGAGGGACCGATAAAGGTCACCTTGTGCTCTTCGAGAATCTTGGCGAAGCGGGCGTTTTCCGAAAGGAAGCCGTAGCCCGGGTGGACCGCGTCGGCGCCGGTGATTTCACAGGCGGCCAGAAGCGAGGGGATATTGAGATAGCTATCGCGGGCGGAATTCGGACCGATGCAGACGCTCTCGTCGGCAAGACGCACATGCATGGCATTGGCGTCGGCCGTCGAATGGACTGCAACGGTCTGGATGCCCATTTCCTTGCAGGCGCGCAGAATGCGCAGGGCGATTTCGCCGCGATTGGCGATCAGGACCTTCTGGAACATGGAAAGTCCCCTTTACTCGATGACGACGAGCGGCTCGCCATATTCGACCGGCTGGGCATCTTCCACGAGAATACGCGTGATGGTGCCGGACCGGTGCGCGGGAATCTGGTTCATGGTCTTCATCGCTTCGATGATGAGGACGGTCTGGCCCTCGGAGACCTTGGTACCGACTTCCACAAAGGCAGCCTTGCCCGGCTCGGGCGAGCGATAGGCGGTACCAACCATGGGCGAGGTCAGGGTGCCGGGATTGGACGCAAGATCTTCGGCCTTGGCGGGCGCTGCGGCGGGCACGGAGCCGGCTGCAGCGGCGGGCGCGCTCGGTGCGGCTGGCGCAGCAGGGGCAGCCATATACTGCATTGGAGCCGCATAGGTCGGCGCTTCGTTGGGGTAGGACCGGGTGACGCGAACCCGCAGATCCTCCTGCTCGATCTCGATCTCGGCGAGATTTTCCTTGTTGAGCAATTCGGCGATGGCGCGGATCAGGTCCTGATCCACCTGCGATGACTTCGTCATTCCTGTTATTCTCCCGTCTTCTTGCGTCGACGCATTATTTGAGTTTTTCGGCCAAACCGTGAAGGGCCAGCTTATACCCCAGCGAACCGAAGCCGCAAATGACGCCAAAGGCGACACTCGACACATAGGAATGGTGCCGGAACGGTTCGCGTTGGTGGATATTGGTGAGATGGACTTCCGCCGTGGGCAGGCCGACGGCCCGCAGGGCGTCGTGAATGGCTACGGAAGTATGCGAATAGGCCGCCGGATTGATCACGATGCCATCGGCGGTCTTGCGGGCATCCTGGATCCAGGTGACCAGCTCGCCCTCATGGTTGGACTGGCGGAAATCGAGCACCAGACCCATTTCCTGCGCGGTTGCCTTGCAGAGCGCCTCAATGTCCTTGAGGGTTTCCGAACCATAGGTTCCCGGCTCGCGCGTGCCGAGCAAGTTGAGGTTCGGGCCGTTGAGGACGAGAACGCGTTTAGCCATGATCCAAGCCTTGTGCACCGGGGGTTTCGTCCGGCGCAAGGGCGGTTACACGAAATGCACCGAAAAGGCTAGCGTGGGGCCTAGCTGCATTGGGTGTCGCCACACTCCCGCAGGTTCGCGATGCGGCTGCGCAGTTCGTCGACGCCAATGGCGCCGGGGATGATCTCATTGCCGATGATATAGGTCGGCGTGCCGCTGATACCCAGTGCCTGGGCTATTTCATAAGAGCGCTGAATGGTTTCGCCGACGACGGGGTCGCCCATGCGCAGCTCGAGATCAACCGACGAGAGCCCCAGATCGGCAGCAGCGGAAAGGGCCACGGACTTGTCGACCTTGCCCCGGCTGGTGAACAGGGCTTCGTGGAACGCCCAGTAGTCAACATCGGCCTGACCCACGAGCACGGCCACGCGCGCCGCGTCGATGGATTCGTTCGAAAGGATAGGGAATTCCTTAAGGATCACCTTGAGGTTTGGATCCTCGGCCAGCAAGGCCGCCAGATCGGGCAGGGCCGTGCGGCAATAGCCGCAATTGTAATCGAAGAACTCGACCAGCGTGACGTCGCCATCGGGATTGCCGAGGACCACGTCGCCCATCGCGCCGTAGATCTTGTCGTTGTATTCGGTGAGCATGGATTGCACGCGGCCCTGCTCCTCGGTACGGAGCATGTCTTCGAGGGCCACGGACATACGCTGGAGCAGTTTGGGGTCGCTCATCAGGAAGTCTTCGATCATCGGATTGATGTCTGCCGGATCGAGCGCTGCAACGCTTTCGACAGGGGCCGGTGCCGCGGCGTCCCGCTCGGCGAGCGCTTCATCCACAATGGCGCGGACGGCCACGGCGTCAACCTGAGGTTGCTGCCGATCAAGGAGCGAATACCCGAGCGCTCCGGCCAGAAGGCCTGCCACAAGGGCCAGAACAATGGATAAGCGGTTCATGCGGAGCTCCGTCGAGTCGGTGGCTGCCTTCTAGCAGACATCGCCGTAGGCTAGCACCCGCCGATTGACGCGGTGTGAGGACGGGCATCACGTGTTGTTGAGGCTGGAGCCGCGCCGCAAAACATGCGAAGGCGGCTTTTTGCGCCGGAGATTGCCATGACCGATCAAAGCCCCAAGGAGATGCGGCCCTTTCTCGCCATGGACATCCTGCGCCGCGCCAAGGCAATGGAGGCTGAAGGGCGCACGGTCTGCCATCTTGAGTTGGGAGAGCCGGGACAACCGCCGGCGCCCGCGGTGATCGACGCAGCCCGCCAAGCTCTTCCGCAGCCTCAGGGATACACCAACGCCAAGGGCCTGATCGAACTGCGACAAGGGCTGGCGGGCTATTACGCCAGCCAGCATGGGGTCAGCCTCGACCCGGATCGGGTTCTTGTCACCATGGGATCGTCGGCCGGCTTCGTGCTCGCGTTTCACACGGCCTTCGGAGCAGGGGCGCGCATTGCGGTGACGCGGCCGGGCTATCCAGCCTATGTCAACACGCTGCTTGGACTGGGCTTCGAAGTGGTGGAAATTCCGGTGACACCTGAAAACGGGTGGCGACTGACCGGCGACCAGCTGGCCGCCGCGCATGCCGAGACGCCCTTTGACGGGCTCCTCTTTGCCAGCCCGGCCAATCCCACCGGGACCGTTGTGGACCGCGAAGGACTGTCCGACATCGCCCGCACCTGCGAGCGTCTGGGCGTGACCTTCATTTCCGACGAAATCTATCACGGCCTCGACTATACAGGCCCATCGGTGAGTGCGCTTGAGCTGACCAACAAGGCTCTCATCATCAACAGTTTCTCAAAATTCCACTGCATGACTGGATGGCGGGTCGGCTGGATGGTGCTGCCCGAGGAGATGGTGAGGCGAGCGGAAATCCTCCAGCAGAACCTCTTTATTTCCGCGCCCACGTTGAGCCAGATCGCAGCCACCGCTGCGTTGGGCGAGCGCGCTTATGGCGAGGCGCAAAAGGCAAGCTATGCGGCAAGCCGCGATCTATTGGTTGATGGTCTGCGGAGCTTGGGATTTGACCTCGCCAGTGCTGGGGACGGCGCGTTCTACGCCTATGCCGATATCAGCCGGTTTTCAGACGACTCGCTCGCTTTCTCCGAAAAGCTGCTGGAAGAGGCCGGGGTCGCAACAACGCCCGGCGTCGATTTTGACCGCATCGATGGGCATCGGTATGTGCGCTTCAGCTATGCCGGCACGCGCGCGACCATCATAGAGGCGCTGGAGCGGATGCGCGGTTTTCTCAACCGCTGAAACGAAATGGGCGGCCCGGAGGCCGCCCCTTTTTTTCTAGCCGAGACCAAGGCGGCGCTGCCACCAGCCGACCTTCTTCTTCTTTTCCGGCTCGGCATCAGCTTCGGTCACTGTCTCGCCTTCGGCGGCAACGACCGGCTCAGCTTCAGCGGCCGATGTGCTGGAGGTCACCACGACGCCTTCGGGCGGCAGTTCCTTCTTCACGCGCCGGGTACGCGCCGGCTTCTTTTCCTCAGCCGCAGGAGCTTCGGCAGCGGTATCGGCCGCAACGGTTTCGCTCGGAGCGGCCTCAGCCACGGCCGCCTCAGGAGCTGCCTCAGCGGCTTCTGCCTTGGGCTTGCGAGCCCGCGGCTTGCGCTTGGGCTTCTCCGCCACGGGCGCGTCAGCATCGGCGTCGGCAGCAGGTTCGGCGGCGACCGGCGTCGTCTCAGCGGGAGCCGATTCCTCGGTTTCCGTAACCTTCTTGCGACGCGTGCGCTTGGGCTTTTCAGCCGGAGCCGCTTCCGCCACGACCTCTTGCGAGGCGGCAACGGTTTCCCCTGTGGGCGCATCCGTCAGGTCGACGTGCTCGACAATGGCGTCCGCGGGAGCGACGACAGCGGCTTCCGCTGCACCGGCCTCGATACCATTGCCGTTTTCGCCATCACGACGATTGCGGCGGCCGCCACGACGGCCACGGCGGCGGCGACGGCGCTGTTCGCCATCCTCGCCTTCACCTTCGGCAACCTGGCGCGGCGTGGCGCCTTCGTCGCCATCCTCGGCTTCTGCTTCGTCGCCGGTGTCCGTTTCGCTTGCACCGGTGTTGGCCTCCTGCTGGGGCCCAGCCTCGCCATTGCGGCCGCCCCGACGGCGGCGACGGCGACGGCGACGGCCGTTGCCTTCGCCTTCCCCATCAGCGCGGCTTTCCACTTCGGCGGCCTCTTCGGTCTCAACGGCCGAATCGTCCTCAACCTCGTCTTCGATCACGGCGCTATCGACACGCACATGCGCGGCAGCGCGCTGATCGGCATAGGCAGAAACGCGCGCTTCGCCCTTTTCAATGTGGAAGTCGTGACCGGCCAGTTTGCTGTCGGCCGTGATCGTGATGCTGAGATTATTGCGGATCTCGAGCTGGGTGAGCGTGTCGCGCTTGAAATTGAGAATGTAGAGCGCAACCTCGACCGGCACCCGCACATTGATCGACTGGCCCTGCTTGCGCATGACGTGGTCTTCGATGTGACGCATGATCATCAGCGCCAGACTTTCGGTCGAGCGCACCAGACCGGTGCCGTCACAGATCGGGCACTTGTGGGTGGAGCTTTCAACGACACCAAAGCGGATGCGCTGGCGGCTCATTTCCATGAGGCCGAAGTGCGAAATGCGGCCGACCTGGATGCGCGCACGGTCGTCCTTGAGGGCATCCTTGAGGCGACGTTCAACTGCGCGGTTGGAGCGATTCTCCATCATGTCGATGAAGTCGATGACGATCAGGCCAGCCAGGTCGCGGAGCCGCAACTGGCGGGCAACTTCATCGGCCGCTTCCAGGTTGGTCTGGAGGGCGGTGTCCTCGATATTGTGCTCCTTGGTGGAGCGGCCCGAGTTGACGTCGATGGAGACGAGCGCTTCGGTCGGGTTGATCACGATATAGCCGCCCGAGGGCAGGGTGACCGTTGGCGAGAACATCTGGTCGAGCTGGGTCTCGACGCCGAACTTGGAGAAAAGCGGCTGCTCATCCGAGTACGGCTTCACGTTCTTGGCGTGGGACGGCATGATCATCTTCATGAAGTCCTTGGCCTCGCGATAGGCATTGTCGCCTGCGACCAGAACTTCGTCGATGTCCTTGTTGTAAAGATCGCGGATGGTCCGCTTGATGAGGCTGCCTTCCTCGTAGACGAGGCAGGGTGCCTGGCTCTGCAGGGTCAGCGTCCGAACACTTTCCCAAAGGCGCATCAGATATTCGAAGTCGCGCTTAACCTCGGCCTTGGTGCGGGAGGCGCCGGCCGTGCGCAGAATGACGCCCATGCCCTGCGGCACCTCGAGATCGGACGTGATCTCCTTGAGACGCTTGCGGTCTGCTGCATTGGTGATCTTGCGCGAAATGCCGCCGCCACGGGCAGTATTGGGCATCAGCACGGAATAACGGCCAGCGAGCGACAGATAGGTCGTGAGAGCCGCGCCCTTATTGCCGCGCTCTTCCTTGACCACCTGCACCAGCATGACCTGGCGACGCTTGATCACTTCCTGAATCTTGTACTGGTGGCGGCGCTGCTGATGCGAGCGGCGGCGTTCCGGCACTTCCTCGAGCGCATCCGCGCCACCGATGGATTCCACCGGCTCGCTATTGGCGGGAGCCTGCTCGATGTGGCTGGCTTCGCTATCGCCGTTTTCGCTGTCGCCGTCCGCGTCACCATTGGCTTCGGCCGCTGGCGCAGCACCTTCCTCGGCTTCCTCGTGGTGATCGTCCTCGTGCTCTTCATCGCGCAGCAGTGCTTCGCGGTCGGCTACGGGGATCTGGTAGTAGTCAGGATGAATTTCGCTGAATGCGAGGAAACCGTGGCGGTTGCCACCATATTCCACGAAGGCTGCCTGCAGGGACGGCTCTACGCGCGTGACCTTTGCGAGGTAGATATTGCCCCGCAACTGGCGGCGGGTCGCCGATTCGAAGTCGAACTCCTCCAGCCGGTTACCTGCGGTAACGACAATCCGTGTTTCTTCCGGGTGGATGGCATCCACCAGCATTCTCTTGGTCGCCATATTGAGCTCCGCGCACCCGCGCGCCGACAAGAGGACGCCGGTAGACCGGCATCCTGACAATGGCGCATTGCGGGGCGAATGGTTTGAGTAGGGTTGGGCGCGAACCTGTCACGTTCTGCACACCGGTAAAACTGGGTCTGGCCGAGGTAAGGGGCGAAGCAAAACGGCAATCGTACACGTCGATCGCGTCGCGCTTTGTCCGCCTGCGGGCCATATGACCTCTTCCTATTGGGCGACAGCGTCCGCCGTCACCGTCCGGCCCGATCGGGCCGAAATTCTGCATTCAAGGCGCTGAAACCGCCGCTTCCTTCCAGCCCGGACCCGCCACGTTTCGGGGATCGTCTGGTCTGCCCCGCCTGGCCCGGAATGCCCATCTCGGATGGTTTTCCGGCCGTCGAAACACACGCGCCTTCTCTTCTAGCGTGTAGGGATATTGCGCTGGAATGGCAACAGGAAAGTCAAAACGGCCGGTTATCCGGGCTTTTGAACACGCAGTTTATTGGCCCCGGCTGCAAATCATCGCATAAGGCGGTCAGTGCCGCAGAATCGTCCTCTTCTATTGCGAGACGACGATCCGCTAACGGGGGTAGGGTCTGGTTTGACCACATTTTTGCTACGACGACTGGCGCTGGCAGCTTTGGCCGTTGCAACGCTGGCCACAGGCGCATTCGCGCAGGATGCAGCAGCGCCCGCGCCGCCAGAGCCGACAGCCATTGCACTGCCCAACGTCATCGACGCCCGTGTCACCACATCCGAAGACCGGGCGCGGCTCGTCATCGACCTGGCAGCCAAAACGGAATTCGCTTTCGTGTCGCTGTCCGAACCGGACAGGCTGGCCGTTGACGTGCGGGCGGGAACCTTTTCGGTGCCCGAGCCCGAGGGAAAACCGGCGGGCGAGGGAGGGAGCATCGCCTCCTATTCCATACAGCAGGCAGCACCCGATCGGGTGCGCACCACATTGTATCTTAGCGCTCCCATGCAGGTGCAACAGGCTTACGTCCTCGACCCCTTCGATGGGCAACCGGCGCGCCTGGTCGTGGACATCATTCCCGCAACTGCAGAGGAATTTGCTGCCAATGTCGAGCGTGACCAGGCTACTTCGACAAGCCTGGCAGCCCCTGCTGCATCGACGCCTGCGGGCGGGTCCGAAATTGCCGTAACCAGCCGGCCGCTGGTCATCATCGATCCGGGCCATGGCGGTATCGACAGCGGCGCCGAAACGCCGGACGGCGTCAAGGAAAAGGACATTGTCCTTGCCTTTGCGCTCAAGCTCCAGGAACTTCTCATCGCTTCGGGGCGCTTCGACGTCGCCTTGACCCGCGAGGACGATACCTATCTGCGGCTGGAGGAGCGTGTAGAACTCGCACGCAACAACAAGGCGGACCTGTTCCTGTCCGTGCATGCCGACAGTTTCCAGCAGCCTGAAATCCGCGGCGCCAGCGTTTATACGCGCGATGAGAATGCCACCGATGTGCTCGACAAGGTCCTGGCTGACCGGGAAAACAAGTCGGACGTGATCGCCGGCTTTTCGATGCCGCAGATGACGCCGGAAGTGGTGGACATCCTGCTCGACCTTATGCGGCGGGAAATGCGCATTCATTCGTTCCGCGCCGCGCAAGCCATTGTCCACCAGCTCGAGCCCAGTGTGGCCCTGCGCCGGTTCCCGGTGCGGCAGGCTGACTTTTTCGTGCTGCAGGCTCCCGATGTGCCCTCGGTGCTGATCGAGCTTGGCTATCTCTCCAATGCCAGCGACGCTGCCAATCTTACCCAGTCGGACTGGCGTGACCGGACGGCTGAAGCTATTGCGCGCGGGATTTCCACGTACTTCGATGGTCTGACCGAGGATGAGTGAGGCAGTCACATGGCTCGATTGTGCGGCAGAGTTGTGCACATTTGAGCCGCTTTCTGGTATGAGTCGGACGCCGGAATTGATGCGGCATTCCGGGGATAAGTGACGTCATATGTTCCGTCTATTGGGCTGGCTGTTCGGTTTTAGCATGTTCGCGGGGCTGGCGGGCGTGGCTGCTGCTGCCGTCTATCTGAGCGCGGTGATCGCGGAACTGCCGGACTACACCGTTTTGCAGGATTATCAGCCGCCCGTGACCACGCGCGTTCACGCGGCCGACGGCACCCTGCTAGCCGAATATGCGCGTCAGCGTCGCTTGTTCCAGCCGATTGAAACCGTCCCGCCGCTGGTTATCAACGCTTTCCTTTCGGCAGAGGACAAGGACTTCTATAACCACAATGGCATTGCCATTGACGGCGTCATGCGCGCCGTGCGCGACAATCTGAGCGCCTATCTATCCGGTAATCGCACCATTCAGGGCGGCGGCTCGTCCATCACCCAACAGGTAGCCAAGAACTTCCTGCTCAGCTTCGAGCAGACCTGGGATCGCAAGATCCAGGAAGCGCTGCTGGCGTTGCGCATCGAGAGCACGTTCAGCAAAGACAAGATTCTCGAGCTTTACCTCAACGAGATATTCATGGGCTCTGTCGGCGGACAGACCTATGGCGTGGCCGCGGCTGCCCTCAACTATTTCGACAAGGCGCTGTATCAGCTGACCCTCAGCGAAGCAGCCTATCTCGCCGCGCTTCCCAAAGGTGCCAACAACTACCATCCGTTCCGCTACCCGCAGGCTGCCATTGAGCGGCGCAACTGGGTGCTGGACCGCATGGTGGAGAATGGCTTCGTCAGTCCTGCGGAAGCCGCTGCAGCCAAGGACGAACCGCTCAACGTCATCCCGCGCTCAGGCGGCAGTCAGGTTTATTCTGCGGAATACTTCACCGAGGATGTGCGCCGGGAGCTGGCGAAGCTCTATGGCGAGGACCAGCTATACGGTGGCGGGCTTTCCGTGCGCACCACGCTGGAACCGCGGCTTCAGGAATATGCGCGCCGCGCCTTGATGGATGGCCTGATCGAATATGACCGGGGCAGGGGCTTCCGCGGCCCGGTAGCCAGTATCGAGATCGGCGAAGACTGGGGCGTCGATGTTGCGGCGATCAAACCGCTCAGCGACGTGCCTGAGTGGCAGCTGGCCGTTGTACTGGAAGCGGGCAACAACCAGGCTCGGATCGGTTTGCGGCCCGATACCAATATCGACAATGCCGTGCTTCCGGATCGCATCGAAGGTACGCTGGCCGGACCGGACGTCCGTTGGGTTTCCAAGCCCATCCAGGATCTCCTGCGCGTTGGTGACGTGGTCTATGTCTCGCCTGTTGCCGGTAAGGACGGTTTCTATACGCTCGAGCAAGTGCCCGAAATCGAAGGCGCCTTGGTCGCCATGGACCCGCGCACCGGTCGCGTGCTTGCCATGGTGGGCGGCTTTTCCTTTGCCGAAAGCGAATTCAACCGCGCCACGCAGGCTCTGCGCCAGCCCGGCTCATCCTTCAAGCCCATCGTTTATGCTGCGGCGTTGGACAACGGCTACACACCGGCCTCTGTCGTGCTTGATGCCCCTGTGGAAGTGCGGATGAGCGACGGTTCGGTGTGGCGGCCGGAAAACTATTCGCAGCAGTTCTACGGTCCGCAGACCCTGCGCCGCGGCATCGAACGCAGCCGCAACGTGATGACCGTGCGGCTGGCCCGCGAAATCGGCATGCCGCTCATTGCTGATTACGCCCGTCTGTTCGGCATTTATGACGATATGCAACCCGTGCTGGCCATGGCTTTGGGCGCAGGCGAAACCACGGCCATGCGCATGACCGCGGCCTATGCGACGATTGCCAATGGTGGCCGCAAAATTGTGCCGACCTTGATCGACCGCGTTCAGGACCGCTATGGCAAGACCATCTACAAGCATGACCAGCGCGTTTGCGATGGCTGCGTCGCCGAGGCTTGGCAGGGCCAGGGCGAGCCGCGCATCATCGACAATCGTACCCAGGTCCTGGACCCCATGACGGCCTACCAGATCACCTCGATGATGGAGGGGGTCGTCCAGCGCGGGACAGGCACTGCAGCCCGGGCGCTCAATCGCCCTGTGGCCGGCAAGACCGGCACCACGAACGACTACAAGGATGCCTGGTTCGTCGGCTTCACGCCCGAATTGGCTGTGGGGGTCTATATAGGCTATGACCAGCCCCGCTCGATGGGGTCGTCTTCCACAGGTGGCGGCATGGCCGTGCCGATCTTCACCAACTTCATGGCCAAGGCTCTGCAGGGCCGGACGCCGACGCCATTCAACGTGCCAGCGGGCATGACGACGGCCTGGATCAACCCCAATTCGGGCGTGAAGGCGTTCGAAGGGGAAGCGGCCATCCGCGAGGCGTTCAAGCCCGGCACCGGGCCCAATCTGATGACTTCGGTGATCGGCCTCGACGTCAACACGTTCGACGCGATACAGCGCGAGCAGATGATGCAGCAGCAGTATGGCGGCGGCTTTACCGGTGCTCCAGTTGCCCAGGGTTTTGGTGGGCTCTATTAGCCCATCAAGAGTTGTTGCGCGACGCAGGCGACTGGGGTAGGAACCCTGCCGTGCCCTTCTGGCGGAATGGTAGACGCAGAGGACTCAAAATCGCGAGAGATTTTGAAACGCTATCGAAGCTAATTACCTCAAGGACTTAGTAATCCTTGAGGTTTTTTTGTGCCAAAAACTCTACGGCACCATAGACAACCCCGTTATCGGTGTGTCAAACGCTTCCGTGGACACCCTGCGGGGGTGGCGGAATTGGTAGACGCACCGCACTCAAAATGCGGCACCGAAAGGTATAGGGGTTCGATTCCCCTCCCCCGCACCAGCGCTCTGCGCTAGTCTCAAAATCCTCCGCCGCAAGGCGTGCGAGTTCGAGTCTCGCGGGGGGCACCACTTCCTGACATTTCAGACGAAGTTTAGACGCCAAGCCACAGTCGCATCAGGTAAACCGTGATGACGCCCGTTGCCATGGCGGCAAAGAGATTGCGCGTCGCGACATAGATGAGGCCGGTCGCGACGGCCGCCACGGCTTCAGCAGCGGTTCCGCTGACCAGGGCGGGCGCCACGAGGGCAGCCAATACCGCGCCCGGGATATGGCGGAGCCAGGCGGCAGCAAAACCTTCGCGGGGCAGACGATCTGCCAGAAGCAGGCCGCTTGCCTTGACGGCAATGGTGACGATGGCCATCCCCAGGATGGCGAGCATGGCCTCAGGACTGCTGTGCATGCTTGCGCACCTCCACCAGGGCGCCCGCCAGGCTTCCGGCAATACCGCCGACAAGGATGTGCCAGTTGCCTTCAACAAGACGCGCCGTGACGATGGCTGCCAGTGCCGCGACGAGCCAGGGCAAGATGTCCCCACGCCCGCGCCACATGCCCAGGAGCAGGGCGAGGAAGGTGGCGGTAAACGCGAAATCCAGGCCCCACCGGGATGGGTCGTCGATGGCCGAACCGAGGCCGTAGCCGATCATGTTGGTGCTCATCCACGAAATCCAGGCGAGCACTCCGCCACCCAGGAGAAAGGCGACAGAGCCGCCGCCCTTGGCCATGGCCGCCACGGTCATTGCCCAGTTCTCGTCGGTCACCAGATACATGCTCAGTGCACCGCGGCGAACCTGATCGGGGTGGAAGAGGGGACGCAGCGTGGCCGTGAGCAGAAGATAGCGCAAGTTAACGATCAGGGCCGCGAGCACCAAGGCGCCGACCGGCAGGGTCGACGGCGTTGTTGTCCAGAGATCGAGCGCCACAAACTGCGCCGCGCCGGCAAAAACCAGACCGCTCATCGCTACGGCTTCAATCAGGGACAGGCCCGCGCCGCGTGCCAGAACGCCCCAGACCAGACCATAAGCGGCGACTGAAATCGCGACCGGCAGGCAGGCGCGAGCGCCCGCGAAAAACTGTTCGGTGGTGGAATCGGGGGAAACAAGAGGCGCAGACATGGCGCTGATCTAACACAGCTTTGCACCAGGCGATGCGCCTACGTCACTCCCGATGGGGGATCTCGTCAGGGCTTTGTGAGGCAATTGACGGCTGTTTGGGGCAGGCGTATGCAGCTTGTTAACGTCATCATCCAGCCTCCAGCGCTCGTCCAGCCGGCATCCCGTTTTGGGATGTGCACAGGTCCCATCGGCAGCGCGTAATTCCCGCGAGCATCGTGCCGAACACCGGGGTCCGCCTGTTGACGTGCGCAACTACCGACGTCTGGAGTTCCTATGCACCCGCAATCGACGCGCCCGCTGTGGCAGCGATTCAGCTTCTTCCTCATTCCCCTCATGGCCTCGAATATCCTTCAGGCGCTGTCGGGAACATTCAATTCCATTTTCATCGGCCAGATGATCGGCGTAGACGCGCTGGCCGCCCTGGCGACGTTCTTCCCCATTCTCTTTCTGCTGATCAGCTTCGTTATCGGCCTTTCGTCCGGTGCCACCGTGCTGATCGGCCAGGCTTGGGGCGCGGGCAATGTTCACCGCGTCAAACAGATCGCTGGAACCACGATCACCGCTGCGTTCGTGCTGGGGCTTGTGATTGCCACCGTGGGCACGCTCTTTGTTGAAAGCATCATGGACGTTCTAGGCGCGCCGCCCAATATCCGCGCCACGACGGTCGAATATGCCCGCATCATGTTCCTTGGCCAGCCGGGCTTCTTCATCTTTCTGGTTGCCACCACGGTGCTCCGTGGCGTGGGCGACACGGTCACCCCGCTCCTCTCGCTGGTGCTCAGCCTGCTTGTCGGCGTGGTGCTCACGCCAGCGCTCATCCAGGGCTGGTGGGGCCTGCCGCAACTGGGCGTGATGTCGGCGGCCTGGGCGTTCATCGGTAGTTTCGTCGTGGTTCTGGCGTTTCTCTTTTTCTATATGCGCGCCCGCAAACTGCCGCTCGCCCCCGATGGGGGGCTTCTGGCGGCGCTCAAGCCAGACGTGAAGCTGCTCGGCCTCATCCTCAAGTTGGGCATTCCGGCCGGCATGCAGATGATCGTCGCCTCGGTGGCCGGGATCGTGATCGTCGGTCTCGTGAACCGTTTTGGGTCGAACGCCACAGCTGCCTATGGCGCGCTAAACCAGGTGCTGAACTACGTGCAGTTCCCAGCCATGTCGATCGGCATAGCCACCTCCATTTTTGGCGCCCAGGCCATCGGAGCGCGGCGTCAGGAAGACCTGGCCATGATCACGCGGACGGCCCTTATCCTCAACCTGGTCATTACCGGCGGATTGATCATCCTGGCCTATCTCTTCAGCCAGCACCTGGTGGGGCTGTTCATCACCGATCCGGAGGTCGTGGACCTGACCGAGAACCTGCTGCACATCGTCCTTTGGGCCATCCTGCCTTTTGGCTGGGGCGTAGTCTTTTCGGGCATGATGCGCGCAAGCGGCATGGTCTACGCGCCGATGATCATGGCTCTGGCCGCGATCCTGCTGATCGAACTACCGGGAGCCGTCTGGCTGAGCCAGACGAGCTTGGGACTGGCTGGGATTTGGGTGGCCTATGCCGCCAGCTTCACAGGCATGATGCTGATGCAGGCGGGCTGGTATCACTTCGTCTGGAAGCGCAAAAAGATTGTGGCGCTCGTTTGAGCGCCACACAGAACGTCTGATTTCAGAGGTCGCCGAAAGTCATCTTCACGGCGCGGGCACCGCCCGGGGCGAAGACATCCACTGTTACGGATGTCGGCTCCTGGGCCATGCGGCGGGTCCGCGCCGACAGCACCATGACCACGGCCAGAAGATCTCCGACGCTGCGGCGCTGGCGCGGCAGCATGCGCTCGGTCACGCCGCGCAGCGCCTTGTTGCGCATGGACATGTCGGTGGAAGCCAGGGGCGAACGGCCGATGAAGCTGGCCAGTTCGACAAGGGCACTGCGATCACTCATTGGGCTACTCCAAACACAAGCACCAATTTGCTTCCCCGGAGGGCAGGGCGAAGATCGGCCCCTCCCTCAATTCGACCGGCCGGCGGTTGGTCCGCCGTGCCGAAGGTGTTTCAGCCCTGCATCGCCAGGCAGGCCAGATTCTGGTCCTTGAGGCGATTGCACATGGCCGTTGCGTCATTGCGATTACCGAAACCGATGAAGCGGGCGCGATAGAAGGTCTGGCCGTTCTTTTCGAAGCGCTCGACATAGGAGCGGAAGTCGCCAAGACCACCGACCTTGCTGGCCGCATCGGAAAGCATGGCGCGGGCGCTGTCTTCGGACGGGCCGGCACCGATCTGCACGATCCAACCACCGACCGGGGCAGGGGCAGACGCGGTCTGCACCGAGCCGGAATGCATCAGGTCAACGGGCTGGTCGGCACCACCGACTTCACCCGGAGGCAGAAGTGGGGCGGACGGAGCGGTCTGGCCGAGCGCGGCAGGCGGGGCTCCGAGATTGTAGGTTTCGCTCAGCCATGCGCCGATGACGTCCTGGCTGGGATATGCCGGGGCAGCCTGGGTCGGTGCCGCGAGCACGTTGGCGGCCTGAACGGCAGGGGTCACCCCAAGATTGGCGGGCTGCGGCACAGGCAGGGCCACGTCGACCGCGGAGGATGCAGCGACGGCGACCTGTGGCTGAGGCTGCGCCCCATTGTTGGCAACCAGCGAAGCGAAGCGGAAGGCAGGCATCGGCTCAGGCATGGCGAACGTGGCCTTGCGCGGCTCGGCGGCAAGCGCAAACTGCGTGTTGCCCTGGCGACCCGGTACCGGGACCATGGCAGTCTGCAGGTAATTGCCCTGCCGGCCCTTGTTGAGGTAGGTCGAGACCAGCTGGCGGACCTTCTCGTCGCGTGAAGCGGCGGAGTTGAAGCCGAAGGCAACGACGACGATGTGACGGTTGTCCTTGCGGGCTGCGGTCAGCAGGTTCGAGCCGGCGGCATTGATATAGCCGGTCTTGATGCCGTCGACGGCGCCCATATAGCCCAGCACGCGGTTGTGGTTGCCATAGGTCTTGCCGCCGAAGCGGAAGCTCGTGGTCTGGAAGTAGTTATAGTACTGCGAAAAGTGCTGGTAGACGGCAATGCCCAGGATGGCCTGGTCGCGCACGGTGGTCACCTGGCCGCCATCGGGAAGGCCCGAAGCATTGCGGTAGGTGGTGCTGCGCATGCCCATGGCGCGGGCCGTTGCGGTCATACGCTCGGCAAATTTGCTTTCGGTACCAGAGATATGCTCGGCAATGACGCGGGCAATATCGTTGGCCGACAGCGTCACGAGAGCCTTGATGGCGTCCTCGACCGAGATGGTCGCGCCGGCGCGCAGGCCGAGCTTGGTCGGAACGGCCGAGGCGGCGTGGCGGGACACGGTCATCTTGGTGGAGAGGCTGAGATTGCCCGCCTGGAGCTCCTGGAACAGGATGTAAAGCGTCATCACCTTAGCCACGGAGGCCGGGTAACGCTTTGAATCTGCTTGCTCTTCGTAAAGGATCTTGCCGGACTTGGCGTCCACGACAATGCCGGCATACTTGCGGAGGTTTTCAATCGCCTGCACCGGCGCTGCGGCACTCATGCCGACGGCGAGTACGACGAGGAAGGCTGCTACGGCGCGCGCAAATTTGACACGCCAAGGGGTCTTCGCCAGGAAAATCACCCGGTACTCCAATTACTTACTCGGGCAACAGGCCCGTACGCAACTCGTTTGACGCGACGATTTCCGAGTGTCCCCAAACCCCGGATTATCGTCTCTCTGGAAATTACCGCCCTGCCGTTACCATTCCGTAAAATGCTATCGATTTGTGTCACCAAGGCGTAATTGGGTAACAGACTGTGAGCGTTGACCGCCGCGCAGGACCCTTAAAGGCAGCACAATGTTGTGATTCAGCCATAGGGAGCCAATCGGGTGGCATGCCCCTTAACACCGGGCTGATTTTGCCTACATAATGGTTCCCACCAAACTGCTTCGTTTCTCCCAGGCGACAGTCGACGACCATGACCCGGACTTCCATATTGCCCATAAAAAAAGAGCCGCGCCTGACGCAGGACGTGCCGTTCCTGCGCGTGACCATGGCCGACAAGGACGACGGCAACCGCGACGGGAAAGACACCAATTTCGAATCCGGGACGGTCACCAAGACGCGTCCCAAGACCAAGCGGCCGAACCTGTATCGGGTTCTGCTGCTCAACGACGACTACACGCCGATGGAATTCGTCGTTCTGGTGCTCCAGGACGTCTTCAACAAGTCACGCGAAGACGCCATGCGCATCATGCTGCACGTTCACCAAAAGGGGGTGGGTGAGTGCGGCGTATATCCATACGAGGTCGCCGAAACCAAGGTGACCCGCGTCATGGATACGGCACGCAAAAACCAGCATCCGCTGCAATGCGTGATGGAAAAGCAATAGGAACATCATATGCCCTCATTTTCGCGCGGACTCGAAAAGGCCCTGCATCAGGCGATGAACCTGGCGCGTGAGCGCAACCATGAGTTTGCAACGCTCGAGCACCTGCTGCTGGCGCTGACCGACGACCGCGAGACGATCGCCGTGCTTGTCGGCTGCGACGTCGATATCGACGCGCTCAAGAGCGATCTGGAAGATTTCATCAACGAGGAACTGGACAGCCTGATCGTGCAGAACGGCCAGGATGCGCGGCCCACGGCCGCCTTCCAGCGGGTGATCCAGCGCGCCGTGATCCATGTCCAGTCATCGGGCCGGGAAGAAGTGACGGGCGCCAATGTGCTTGTCGCCATCTTTGCCGAGCGCGAGAGCCATGCGGCGTACTTCCTCGAACAGCAGGACATGAGCCGGCTGGACGCGGTCAACTTTATCTCGCATGGCATCACCAAGTCGGGCCCCAGCGAAGAGCGCAAGGTGCGCGGCGCCGAGGATGGCGAAGCGGGCGAAGGCGGTGCGGAAGGCAAGAAGAGCTCGGCGCTGGCCGATTTCTGCGTCAACCTCAACGAAAAGGCCCGCGCCGGCAAGATCGACCCGCTGATCGGCCGCGACAGCGAGCTGCGCCGCACCATCCAGGTGCTGTGCCGGCGCTCCAAGAACAACCCGCTCTATGTGGGTGATGCGGGCGTGGGCAAGACGGCCATTGCCGAGGGCCTGGCGCGCAAGATCATCGAAGGCGATGTGCCCGACGTGCTCAAGGAAGCCGTCATCTTCGCGCTCGACATGGGCGCGCTGCTAGCCGGCACCCGCTATCGCGGCGACTTCGAAGAGCGCCTCAAGGCGGTGATGAAGGAACTCGAAAAGCAGCCCAATGCCGTGCTGTTCATCGACGAAATCCACACCATGATCGGCGCCGGCGCCACCTCGGGCGGCGCGCTCGATGCCTCGAACCTCCTGAAGCCCGCTTTGGCGAGCGGGGCGATCCGCTGCATCGGCTCGACCACCTACAAGGAGTACCGCCAGTTCTTCGAAAAGGACCGGGCCCTGGTCCGGCGCTTCCAGAAGATCGACGTCAACGAACCCACGGTTCCCGATGCCATCGAGATCGTGAAGGGCCTGCGCCCGTATTTCGAGGACTTCCACAAGGTCAAGTATACCGACGAAGCCCTCAAGACGGCCGTGGAATTGAGCGCCCGCTACATCACCGACCGCAAGCTGCCCGACAAGGCCATCGACGTGATCGACGAGACCGGCGCCAGCCAGAAGCTGCTGCCGGAAGGGGAGCGCAAGGAAGTGATCGATGTCGAGGACATCGAAACCACCATTGCCTCGATTGCGCGCATTCCGCCCAAATCGGTGTCCAAGTCCGATGCCGAACTGCTGTCCGGGCTCGAGCAGAGTCTCAAGACGGTCGTGTTCGGGCAGGACCAGGCCATTACGGCGCTGTCCTCGGCCATCAAGCTGGCGCGTGCCGGCCTGCGGGAGCCGGAAAAGCCGATCGGTTCGTATCTGTTTACCGGTCCCACGGGCGTCGGCAAGACGGAAGTGGCCAAGCAACTGGCCGATACGCTGGGCGTGGAACTGCTCCGCTTCGACATGTCCGAATATATGGAGCGCCACACCGTGTCGCGCCTGATCGGCGCGCCTCCGGGCTATGTCGGCTTCGACCAGGGCGGTCTGCTGACCGACGGCGTCGACCAGCATCCCCATTGCGTGGTGCTGCTGGACGAAATCGAAAAGGCCCATCCGGACCTCTACAACATCCTGTTGCAGGTGATGGACCACGGCAAGCTGACGGACCACAACGGCAAGTCGGTCGACTTCCGCAACGTGATCCTGATCATGACGTCCAATGTGGGCGCCGCAGAACTGGCCCGCTCGCCCATCGGTTTCGGCCGCAAGCGCGAGCAGGGGGACGACGAAGAGGCGATCAACCGCACCTTTACGCCCGAGTTCCGCAATCGTCTCGATGCCATCATCTCCTTTGCGCCCCTGCCGCGTGAAGTGGTGGCCCGGGTGGTGGAAAAGTTCGTGCTGCAGCTCGAAGGCCAGCTGGCCGAACGCGGCGTCACGATCAATCTCACGCCGGAAGCGGCCAACTGGCTCGCCGAGCATGGTTATGACGAGCGCATGGGCGCGCGCCCGCTGGGCCGCGTGATCCAGGAGCATGTGAAAAAGCCGCTGGCCGATCAGGTTCTCTTCGGGGAACTGGTCAATGGCGGCAATGTCACCGTGGCCGTGGTGGGCGAGGGCGCCGAAGCCAAGCTGGAGCTGATCGCGACGCCACCCCGTCCGGCAAAGCCCAAGGCGCTGCCCAAGCCGAAGAAGCCTAAGGCGACGGCAGACAAGAACTGACGCGCTGCTTTAGCGGAAAAAGAGGCCGGGAGCGATCCCGGCCTTTTTGTTTGGGCGGGGCAAGAGGGGTGTTCCGATGGGCGGCTATCCCGCCTATGGGCTGTGCTCGTTCCGGGGCTGCCGTCCCAGTTCGCCGTGCGCACCGACTGTGATCCCGGCGAAGGCCGGGTCCACCCTCCCCATCTCAGGATGGGCCCCGGCCTTCGCCGGAGTGACGAGTGGGTGGAGCATTTATAGGACGAGCGGGGCGTGGGTGACGGCCGGGCGGGTGTGGCCCGGCAATACTTCATACGTCCACCGCGCGTCACCCTCGGGCTTGACCCGAGGGCACTTCACTTCACCATGTCCATCCAGAGAGCGCGCGGACAGAGGACCGTCGCGCTGGTTGCGCCAAGTATAGAGCCCTCGGGTCAAGCCCGAGGGTGACGCGCGGTGAGGTTCGTAAGTTTGGGGTTCAGGCGGGAGGGGACGGCAGGTTTCGAACCCGAAGCGGACTGTGGGAGTAGATAGGCTTAAGCCGAAAAGCGGCCGCTAGGAAAATAGACGCTGGGTTGTTTCAACGATCTGTACGTGGTCATGCAATGAGTAAATCGTCACTGGCGGTGTGCCATGATAATGTTGCCGGAGGTCGGGCGTAAAGCTTAAGCTAATTTCTGTCGGTACTCTTGGGAGGGTGGAATTGGCTGAACAGATCGAGAAACTTTCTGATTTTATCGAATGGTCGCGGGATTGCTCAAAACAATTCGGCATAAGAAATTCTACACAAAATCCCTGGTTTAGGGGTCAAGCAAATATTGAATGGGCGCTTCGGCCTACTTTGTACCGAGGTGATTTTGAACATCAATTAGAGCGCGAGATGCTGCGTGATTTTCGAGCATACGCTTCTGAATTTCTGGAGCACCGAGAAAGGAAGGATATCGACTGGCTCTTTTTGGCTCAACACCATGGACTGCCGACAAGACTACTAGATTGGACCGAAAATCCTTTGGTCTCTTTGTATTTTGCTTGCAAAGACTCCTCGCAAGGATCTGCGGACGCTGTGGTGTGGTCTCTTAACCCTTGGGAGCTCAATAAATTCAGCATCGGTTTGCAAACTGTGCCGCCTACAGATTCTCCAATACTGGACGGCTACGTGATAGATCTCTCTGACAGCACTTTTCCCCGTCTGGTCAAAGCTGAGTTTCCTATCGCCGTAAGGCCGTACCACCGATTTAGGAGATCGAACGCGCAGTCTGGTTTGTTCACTGTGCACGGCAAAAAGGTGCAAGCTATCGACAAAACCACTTTCGTTCGCAGGAATCGCAGTGCCTGCTTCCGAAGTATAGTCGTTCCAAAAGGCCGAAAGCTTGGATTGTTGCGAGAGCTCTACGCAGTGGGTATGCATCCAGGAGCGCTTTTTCAGACGATAGAAGGCTTTGCGGAGACCGTTAGCTTCCGCTACGGAAATCGGTATTTCAACTTCCAGTAACCGATGACGTCCCTTTCGACTAATGAGCGTCGTCGGATGGCCTTTGGAAGCTCTTTCTGTGCCATTCTGCGATAGTCAGCTTTTCGTATCGGGCAACCCAAAAGCCGCCATTCCGCAACCCACCCCAAACCCGCCATCAGGGTGGGTATCTGTCGAAGATCACTCGTCTCGCTCGTCGTATGGTCAGGACACGGAGCCAGCAGCACCAGAGGAGACCACCCAATGCGTTATTTCATGGCGATCATCGCGCCTCCCGATTTCAAGCCGGAAACGGTGCCGCAGGGCCTGATCGATGGCATGGGGCCGTGGATGGAAAAGCACCTGGCCTCAGGCGCACTGATTTCGACGGGCGGCCTGGCGCCGGACAGTCAGGGCAGGCGGCTCTTGGGGCAGTCGGGGCAGGTCATCCCGACCGACGGGCCTTTTGCCGAGAGCAAGGAAGTGATCGGCGGCTATGCGGTGTTCGAAGCGCCCGACCTCGACGCCGTGACCCGCATTGCCGAGGAATTCCTGCGTCTCCATGTCGACAATGACGTCAACGGGTTCAGCGTGGAACTGCGGCCCATTGCCGGCGGGGCCAATTACTGAGGGGAGCGATTTCTCCGGCCAGTGGGCCTGCTCGATAGCAAACGGTCGCGTCTGGAAAGAGGGTGGGCCGCATGGCTTCCATCCCTTCTGCCCGGTTGCCGGGGCCCGAAGGGGCGGGTAGGGGATGGGGGCCGATAAGAGGTGGCCGGTTGCTATCCCGGCAGCGCAGCATGGGCTGCGGCACTCGTCGCTCCAGCGTCCCTTCGGCACCAACCCTTTTTACGGGATGGTGCTGGCGCGGGATTGTCTCCGTCACTGCATTGTCCTGTCGGAGACCAGAATGCTTCCCAAGAAAACGACGCTCGTCCTGCAACTGGCCATGACCTTCATGATGGCGCTGACCATGTCGGGCACGCTCGGCTTCATCTTTTTCGGGTCCGGCTTTATTGGGAAATGGCCACAGACCTTCATCATCGCTTGGCCGATCGCCTTCATCTATACGCGCATCATCAACCCCATCGCGTTCAAGATCGCTTTCCGCATCGCCCCGCCGCAGCAGGGCTGAGGCTCAGGCGGTTCGTCCTGCCCAGAGGTGGCCGAGGGTGAAGGCGGCATAGATGATGATGGGCACATAAAGCGCCTCGATGCCGAGGCCGCGATAGGCCGCTGCGCCGGCAATGGCGCCGGCCAGCAGGCCGAGCCAGATGGCCAGATGCTGCAGCCAGCGCCAGCGATGGACCTTGCCCTGCAGCGCCAGCGCTAGGTCCTGGCCGGCGGTATAGAGCGTGCCGGTGACAAAGGTCGCGCCCAGCCGGACCGCGCCGCGCATGGGCAGGATGGCATTCTGCGCCCCTGCGGCAGCGGCCAGAACCAGCATGGCCGACGATGCGGGAATGCCGGCAAGCACCAGCGCCATGGTGAGCCCGACGCCAAAAAGCACGGCGCCGCTGACGGCGGCGGGTCCCCAGCGCAGATTTCCAAAGGCGAGTGCGGCGCCGAGGGTGGAGCCGGCAAAGAACAGGGCCACCAGGCCCATGGTGAGCCAGAATACCGGATAGGCGCCGTCCATCAGCGCAGCCCCGCCCTGGGTGGTGTTGCCGCTCATGAAGGACACGAAATAGCCACCCAGCTCGATAAAGCCGACCGCATCGATGAAGCCGGCGGCGGCTGTCAGCAGCATGCCCAGGACGAGGTGGCGGGCGGGTGTCATGGCCTAGAGATAGGCTGCGATATCTTTGGACAGCGCCGCCAGCTCCACATCGTCCGCCTTGCCGCCGCCATGGGCTCCCAATTCTGCGCCGTCATAGACGGGGATGATGTGGAAGTGGAGATGGAAGACGGTCTGGCCGGCCGGGGCCTCGTTGAACTGGGCAAGGCGGATGCCATCGGCATTGGTGGCGGCGCGCACAGCCTTGGCAACGCGCTGCACCAGCGGCATCACGGCCGACAGGCTCGCCGGATCCGCATCCAGAAGGTTACGCGACGCGGACTTGGGAATGATGAGGGTGTGGCCGCGGGACTGGGGAAAAATGTCCATCATCACAAGCGCGGTCTCGTCCTCGTAGACCTTGTGGCAGGGCAGCTCGCCGCGCAGAATCTTCGCGAAGATATTGTTGGAATCGTAGGTCATCGGCCGCTCCTCGTGTTGTTCAAGGCATCGCAAGTGGAGGGCCCCCGGGTCAAGCCCGAGGGTGACGGTCGGCGGAACATGCGCGCTCAGCGATCCTGCCGTTCGCCCTTGCGGAACGGGGTAAAGGTCTCAAGCAGGGCCCGTTCGCGTTCGACGGCGGGGCGCTCGGCGTCGAGATAATCGGCGACGGCATGGCGAAGGCCCGGATGGGTGATGTAGTGGACCGAATGGGTGGTGACCGGCTCGTAGCCGCGGGCCAGTTTGTGCTCACCCTGCGCGCCGGCCTCGACCACCGCGAGCTTGTGGGCGATGGCATAGTCGATGGCCTGATAATAGCAGACCTCGAAATGGAGAAAGGGCACGTCGCGCACGGCGCCCCAGTTGCGGCCATAAAGACGGTCCTTGCCGCGGAAATTGATGGCTCCGGCAATGGGGGTTTGGCCGTCATAGGCCAGCATCAGCACCACACGGTCGGCCATGTACTGGCCGAGCAGCGAGAAGAAGGTGCGATTGAGGTAGGGGCGGCCCCATTTGCGTGCGCCGGTGTCTTCGTAGAAGTCGAAAAAGGCGTCCCAATGGGCTTCGGTGATATCGCTGCCGGAAAGCCAGCGTACGGCGATGCCATCGGCCAGCGCATCTCGGCGTTCGCGGCGGATGGTTTTGCGCTTTCGCGAGGACAGCGTGTCGAGAAACTCCTCGAAACTGCCAAAACCCTGATTGTGCCAATGGAACTGGGTGTCCATGCGGCGCAGCCAATCCATCGAACCAGCGAGTTCGGACTCGGTCTCGGGGACAAAGGTCAGGTGGACCGATGACGCATCGAGCCGGCCTGCCAGCTGCTGGGCCGTTTGCAGCAGGGCGGCCTGCGCTTCGAGGGACCCCGAGGGCACCAGAAGCTTGGGAGCGGTCGCCGGGGTAAACGGCACGGACCCTTGCAGCTTTGGATAATAGTGCCCGCCGGCGCGCTCCAGCGCATTGGCCCAGCCATGGTCGAACACATATTCGCCCATGGAGTGGGATTTGAGAAACAGCGGCAGGAGGCCAACAGGCGCACCGTCATGGGTAAGGAGGATGTGCTGGGGCTGCCAGCCGGTCTTGCCTGTAGCGCAGCCGGAGTCTTCCAGCGCACGGAAAAAGGCGTGGTCGAGAAACGGGTTGTCGGCAATGCCTGACGTCGCGGGGACAAGGCTGTTCCACACCTCGGCCGGAATGGAGGCCGTCGTGGGATGGATCGTGGCGGTGTAGCCGCTTGCTGACACGGGAGAGGTCGAAGCCTTGGGAAATGGTCTGGTTGATATGGGGCCGGGCGGGCTCCGCTTCAATCCTACCGATCTTTGCCCATGCCGTCACGACTATAGAGGCCGCGCGCAGGAATGTGATGCGCGCGGCAAAGCCTCTCCCGGGAGGGGAGGCGCAGGAGGGCGATCAGACCTCGATGACCGCGTCGATTTCGACAGCGGCGCCGAGCGGGAGCGAGGCAACGCCGAACGCGGCGCGGGCATGCTTGCCCTTGTCGCCGAGCACGCCCACGAAGAGGTTGGACGCGCCATTGGCGACCAGGTGCTGCTCGTTGAATTCGGGCGTGGAGGCGACCAGGACGGTGAGCTTGAGCACCTGCTTGATTTCATGCAGCGGCACGCCGGCCATATGCACGACCTGAGCCATGATGTTGACGGCGCAGAGCTCGGCGGCATTGCCGCCCTGCACGACATTCATCGTATCGCCCAGCCGGCCCTGCACGACGCCCTGGTCATTGCTGGAAATCTGGCCCGAAACATAGATGAGGTTGCCGCTGCGGGTGACGGGGACATAGCTGGCCACCGGCGCCTTGGGGGCGGGCAGCTCATAGCCATATTCACGGAGCTTTTCGATCGGGTCAGTCATCTGTGTCGCCTTTGAGGTCGTCTGCTTCTTCTTCGGATTGCGGCGCCGCCTGAGGGTCGGGCCGCGAGGTATAGAGCTTGCCGCGCACCACCGCATCGCGTCCGAACCGATTTCGCACCCGGTCCATCGCCCGCTCGGCGGCCGCCTTGCGGGCCACCTGCGGTTCGAGCAGATCGGACGGGTCCGAACCATCGGCCGTTTCAAGGCCGGAGACGCCGATTCCGATCAGGCGGAACGGCGTGCCATCGGCTTCGCGTTGCAGCAGGCTGAGGCCCGTCTCGTAGAGCACATTGGCCAGCTGTGTCGGCATCATCAGGTGTCGGGCGCGTGTACGCAACCGAAATCCCGTCGTCTTGAGCTTAAGTGTTACAGTATCGCCGACCAGGTTCTTGGCCTTGAGGCGCTCGGAAAGCCGCTCGCTGCATTTGAGCAGCTGGGTCGAGAGGTCTTCCATGCTTGCGAGGTCGCGGTTGAAGGTGGTCTCGGAGGAAACGGTCTTCATCTCGCCGTCGATGGACACACGGCGGCTGTCCTGGCCCTGGGCCAGCCGGGCGAGACGGGCGCCGGATTCGCCGTAAAGGCGCATGAGCCGATGCGGGTCTTCCTGCTGCAGCTGGCCGATGGTGATGTAGCCGTCTTTTTTGAGCGTCTCGGAAAAGACCTTGCCCACCCCGAAAATCAGGCTGATCGGCTTGTCGGCGAGGAAGCCAAGCGTTTCGGCGGCGCCGATCACGGCAAAGCCGCGTGGCTTGTCGAGGTCCGAGGCGACCTTGGCGAGGAACTTGTTGTGGCTCAGGCCCACCGAAATGGTGACGCCGACGTCTTTTTCGATGGCGCGGGCAAAACGGGCCAGCGTCAGGGCGGGCGGGGTGCCATGGAGGTTCTGTGTGCCAGAGAGGTCGAGAAAGGCTTCGTCGATGGAAATGGGCTCGACCAATGGGGTCAGCGCATTCATGTAGCCCCGGATCTGGCGGCTGACCTCGACATATTTGGCCATGTTGGGCTTGATGATGACCGCGTCCGGGCACAGGTCGCGGGCCTTGAACATGGGCATTGCCGAACGCACGCCGGACTGGCGGGCGATGTAACAGCAGGTCGAAACAACGCCGCGCGTTCCTCCGCCGATGATCAGCGGCTTGTCGCGCAAGCTGGGATCGTCGCGCTTTTCCACCGAGGCATAGAACGCGTCGCAATCGACATGGGCGATATCGAGGGAAAAGAGCTCCTGGTGGCTGCGGATGCGCGGCGAGCCGCAGGCGGGACAGCGCATGGGCACCGTTCCGCCCGATTCCCATTTCAGGCAATCGCGGCACAGCCACGGGGTGCTCATCTCATTCGGTCCGGTTCAGCCTGTGCCAGACCTGCATGAAGTTTTCCGGCGTGATCCCGGCATTGGCGCACAGAGCGAGCAGAATCGCCTCGTTTGAAGCAAAGTGGTCGATAAGCCCGCGTTGCAGCCTTTCGGTGCCGACGGCCTGGCGCAGGGCGTCGGGGCTAAGGCCAGCCTGTTCCATGAAGGCCAGAAGCTCCTCGGGGTGTTCGGCCAGGTATCCCAGACAGGCTTCCGCAAGGGCGGAAACGTCGGGCGTGGAGCGATTGGCAATCGGCAAGGCAGGCACCATTTGGTGTTTTGTAACGGATTCGATGCTAGCCCAGTTGGCTAAAGAAGCGAAGGCTTGCCGCGTGCGGGCCAACCAGATGCAGGACCACCGGCACAAATCCGGCGCAGCGGTTCGAGCGAGGGACAATGCCCAAGTCAGTTATGATCGTGGAAGACAACGAGCTCAACATGAAGCTCTTCAACGATCTGCTCGAGTCGCGCGGCTATACCGTGATCCAGACGCGCAACGGAATGGAGGCGCTGGACCTGGCCCGCGCCCACATGCCCGACCTGATCCTGATGGATATCCAACTGCCTGAGGTCTCCGGCCTTGTGGTCACCAAGTGGCTCAAGGACGATGACCAACTGGCCCATATTCCGGTCATCGCCGTCACCGCCTTTGCCATGAAGGGCGATGAAGAGCGCATCCTGCAGGGCGGCTGCGAAGGCTACATTTCCAAACCGATTTCCGTGTCTCACTTTCTGGAAACCATTGCCCACTATATTGGCCCGGCCTGACCCGAAATCGCCTATGGCGTGAAGGGTTTGGCATGGCTCGACGCCGAAGCGTCTGTGACGGCGGGCCAGGGGTGACCGGGGTGAGTTGAGTGACCGCGCGCGTACTGATCGTCGACGATATTCCCACCAATGTGCGTCTCCTCGAGGCCCGGCTGACAGCGGAATATTATGAGGTCGTGACGGCGACTTCGGGTCCGCAGGCCATCGAAATCTGTCTGACGCAGGACATCGACATCGTCCTGCTCGACGTGATGATGCCCGACATGGACGGGTTTGAGGTCTGCCGGCGGCTCAAGGCCGACCAGCGCACCCACCATCTGCCGGTGCTGATGGTGACGGCGCTGGACCAGCCCTCGGACCGCGTGCGCGGGCTGGAAGTGGGCGCCGACGACTTCCTGACCAAGCCGGTGGACGATACCCAGCTGATGGCGCGGGTGAAGAGCCTTGTGCGGCTGAAGTCGCTGACCGACGAATTGCGCGCGCGCGCCCTGACCGGCCAGCAGATCGCCATCGAGGATGCCCTGCGCGCCATGGACGCCATTTCGGCGACGGGCGGCTCCATCCTCATCATCGATACCGACCGGCGACATGCCGAGCGTATCCAGTCCTACCTGGCCGCCGAGCATCGCGTCGATATCCTGACCGAGCCGGCCGATGCCGTTTTCCAGGTTTCCGGCGCCAGCTACGAACTGGCGCTGGTGAGCATGAGCCTTGATGGCTTTGATCCGCTCCGCGTCTGTTCGCAGGTCCGCACGGTCGATCACTCTCGCAGCCTGCCCATCATCCTGATGGCCGATGACGGGGACAAGCCGCGCGTGGTGCGGGCGCTTGACCTCGGCGTCAATGATTTCATCGCCCGCCCGGTCGAACGCAATGAGCTCTCGGCCCGCGTGCGCACGCAGATCCGGCGGCACCGCTATGCGCTCGAACTGCGCGAAAGCGTCAATAGCACAATGGCGCTGGCGGTCACCGACGAGCTGACCGGGCTCTACAACCGCCGTTATTTCGAGCGCCATCTCAACGTCATGCTGGGCAAGGCGCAGGAGCAGGGGCGTGACCTGGCGGTGATGATCCTCGATATCGACCACTTCAAGGCGGTGAACGACAATCATGGCCACGATATTGGCGACGCCGTGCTGCGGGAATTTGCGGCGCGGCTGCGGCGCAATATCCGCGGCGTCGACCTGGCCTGTCGGCTGGGCGGCGAAGAGTTCGTGGTGATCATGCCCGATACCGACATGGCTTCAGCGGAGGCCGTGGCAGAACGCGTGCGCCAGGCCATGGCCGAGCGCATGTTCGAGGTGAACGCCGTGCGGCCACTTTCAGTGACGGTTTCGATCGGCGTGTCGCGTAACGAAATGGCTGCCGATACGTCGGAAATCCTGCTCAAGCGGGCCGACGTGGCGCTGTACCGGGCCAAGCGCGAAGGGCGCAACCGCGTCATCTTCGACGCGGCGTAACTCCTAGATATCGAGATCGGTCACAAAGGCCGCGTTTTCCTGGATGAAGTCGAAGCGCGCCTCGGGCTTGTTGCCCATGAGGCGGTCCACCGTTGTCTTGGTGGCGTCCCGGTCATCCAGCACTTTGACCTGCAGCAGGGTGCGGGTCTTGGGTGACATGGTCGTTTCGCGCAGGTGCGGGTAGGGCATTTCGCCAAGACCCTTGAAGCGGGTGACATCGACCTTGCCCTTGCCGGTAAACTCGGTCCGCATCAGCTCGTCCTTATGCGCGTCATCGCGCGCGTAAAGCGTCTTGGCGCCCTGCGTGATGCGGTAAAGCGGCGGCAGCGCGAGGAACAGGTGGCCGTTCTCGATCAGGCGCGGCATTTCCTGGAAAAAGAAGGTCATTAGCAGCGACGCGATATGGGCGCCGTCCACGTCGGCGTCGGTCATGATGATGATCTTGTCGTAGCGCAGATCATCCTCAGTATAGCGATCCCGGGTGCCGCAGCCGAGCGCCTGGATCATGTCGGCAATGGCCTGGCTTGCATGCACCTTGTCGCGGCTGGCCCCGGCGACGTTGAGAATCTTGCCGCGCAGCGGGAGCACAGCCTGGTTGGCGCGGTTGCGGGCCTGCTTGGCGGAGCCACCAGCCGAGTCACCTTCGACGATGAAAAGCTCCGCGCCCTGGGCAGCGTTCTGCGTGCAGTCGGCCAGCTTGCCGGGCAGGCGCAACTTGCGCGTGGCGCTGGCCCGGTCGATTTCCTTCTCCTTGCGGCGGCGCAGGCGCTCCTCGGCGCGATCCACCGCCCAGTCGAGAAGCTTGCCGGCCTGCTGCGGGGAGGCGGCGAGCCAATGGTCGAAGGCGTCGCGCAGGGCATTGTCGACGATGCGCGTGGCTTCGCCGGATGCCAGCTTGTCCTTGGTCTGGCCGACGAATTCGGGCTCGCGCACAAAGACCGACAGCATGACCGAGCAGGAGGCCAGGATGTCCTCGGTGGTGAGGTTTGCGGCCGCCTTGTTCTTGGTCAGTTCGGCATAATTCTTGAGGCCGCGCAGCAGCGCCATGCGCATGCCCGCTTCATGCGTGCCGCCATCGGGCGTTGGCACGGTGTTGCAGTAGGACTGCACCCCGCCATCGGCGAGGGTCCAGGCAATGGCCCATTCGACCGAGCCATGGGTGCCCGGCTTACCGCTCTTGCCCGAGAAAATTTCGTCGGTGATGCGCGTCTCGCCCTCGATGCGCGCGGCCATGAAGTCCTTGAGGCCATCGGGGTAATGGAAGACGGCCTTGGCGGGTACATCGTCACTGGCCAGGCTCTCATCGCAGCTCCAGCGCAGCTCGACGCCGCCGAAAAGGTAGGCCTTCGCCCGCGTCATGCGGAAAATGCGGCCCGGCGAGAAATGGGCCGTGGCGCCGAAGATTTCCGGATCGGGATGGAAGCGGGTGCTGGTGCCGCGCCGGTTCTGCACCCGGCCCACGGCCTCCACGTCCTGCACGACCTTGCCGCGCGAGAAGATAATGCGGTGCAACTGCTGGTCGCGGGCGACCTCGACCACCATGTCGTCCGATAGCGCGTTCACCACCGAGACGCCGACGCCATGGAGGCCGCCGGAGGTTTCGTAGGCCTTGCTGTCGAACTTGCCGCCGGCGTGGAGCACGGTGTGGACGATTTCAAGCGTCGAGCGATTGGGGAATTTGGGGTGCTTTTCGACAGGGATGCCGCGGCCATTATCGGTAACGGTAATGTATCCATCGGCGCCAAGGTGGACTTCGATCCGCGTGGCATGGCCCGCAATCGCCTCGTCCATGGAATTGTCGATCACCTCGGCAAAGAGGTGGTGATAGGCATTGGCGTCCGTGCCGCCGATATACATGCCGGGGCGGCGGCGGACCGGCTCAAGACCTTCAAGAATTTCAATGTCGGAAGCACCATAGGCATCCGCGGCCGGCTGGGCGGCGCGGGGGGCCTTGGCTGGCGCAGGCTGGGCCGGCGCCTGTTCAGCGGGGGCGGTGCTTTCGAAAAGGTCGGACATACACTTCCACTCATTGAACCCGAATCGGGCTGGTTCGTTTTCTAGCATATAGCAGGAGTTTTCGCCGGTCCGGGCGCCCGCGCCAAATCCACAAGGATGGTCTTGTCGAGGCCGTCAAGATGAACGGGAGATGAACGGACCAAATCTGTGTGGTTCAGGCGGCCCATGGCATAACGGACCGGAACACTGGCCTTTGGAGACGGAACATGACCGGACGCACTGGAAAAATTCTGGCGGCTGCAACCGTGACGATCTTTGCCATGCTGCCGCTTTCGGCAATGGCACAAGGCGCGATGCGCTTCGGCTTTCACTTCGGGGATGAATGGGGCGATTTTCCAAATACCCGTATCACCTGCCTTACCAATAGCGAAATCCGACGCTCCGTGGCGGCGCGTGGCTATTCCGACATCTACCTCAACGTCCCCAATGACGGTCGGATCGAAGTGCGGGCGAGCTATGACGGCTGGGTGTACCTCATCGATTTCGACTATTGCCGTGACCGGATCGTCGAGGCGCGGCCCCTGCGCCCCGCCAGCTAGCGCAGCCCGGATCGATACACATTCGTCCCAAGATGTGCCGGCAGGTTTACGCCTCGTTTGCTTCTTGAAAGCACTTTCTTAAGTGCGTCCTGCTAGAACTCTGGACATACGGTTTTTGTCTGGAGTTGCCGTATGCGAGCCGGGTTTCCCAGTACTGCGTATCAAGGGGTCAAGCCGGGTTCATCGTTGCACGGACATTGGCCGACTGCCGGATTTTCGAGTATTGCGTACCGGCTGGCCAATCTTCGCGTCTCGCGCCTTGGCGTCATCTCTGCGCTGAGCCTTGTTTTCTATCTCGTCTGAGATGACTTGCCCTGCGCATCGCGCGGGGCTAAGTTTTTAGCACGGTACTCGAACGGGAGGGTTGCATGGCTGTGTTTCAGACGCATCGCACGCGCGGCCCCGTTCATGCCCTGCGGTTTTCGCTGCAGGGCTGACCAGTACCGGTCCGGACGCACTCGTTCCCGTTCCCTCTGGTTTGCCCGTCATGGCATCCTGGCTTTGGCCAGATGTCGTACTGATGGCCAATGGCGTGTTGATGTGATCCGCGCCGCACCAGGACTTTAACACATGGGCATGATCAGCCTTCGCAATGCCGGGCACCGGGCCGGCGAGATGCTTTTTTCCAACCTCAACCTCGTGATCAACGACGGCGACCATGTGGGGCTTGTGGCGCCCAATGGCCGTGGCAAATCCACCCTGTTGCGGGCGCTTGCAGGGCTGACGGAGCTGTCCGAAGGGGAGATCACCCGTTCGCGCGGGCTGACCATTGGCTATGTGCCGCAGGATGTTGCCCCTGAGGCGCTGGGGCGGACGCTGACGGACTTCGTAGCTTCGGCACTCGATCCGGTGACGCTTGCCGAGGAAGGCTGGCGGGTCGATGTGGTGCTGGATGAGCTGCAGGTGGCCGCCGAGTTCCGCGACGTGCCGCTGGGCAAGCTAAGCGGCGGCTGGCAGCGGATGGCTTTGATTGCCCGCAGCTGGATCACCCAGCCGGATGCCTTGCTGCTCGATGAGCCGACCAACCACCTCGATCTTGGACGGATCGTGATGCTCGAGGAATGGCTTGGCTATGCCGCGCGCACCCTCCCGGTCGTCATCGCCAGCCATGATCGGGCCTTTCTCGATGCGACCACAAACCGGACGCTGTTTTTGCGGCCAAGCGAGCAGGTTTACCTGCCGCTGGCCTATTCGGCGGCACGCGCGGAGCTGGACCAGGTGGACGCGGCGGCCGAGGCGCAACGCGAGCGGGAGCTGAAACAGGCGGCGCAGTTGCGCAAGCAGGCGGCCAAGCTCACCAATATCGGCATCAATTCCGGCAGCGACCTGCTGACGGTCAAATCCAAGCAATTGCGCGAGCGGGCGGCAAAGATCGAAACGCGCTTGCAGGAGGTGCACAAGGAGCGCACCGGCCTCGTCAGGCTGGGCAATAGCGGAGCCGAGGCACGGGTGATGATGGGCTTCGAGAGCGTGGCCATAGCGACGCCGGATGGCCGGCCGCTGTTTTCGGTCGACAAGCTCCACATCTTCCAGGGCGATCGCATCGTTCTGCTGGGGCGCAACGGCACGGGTAAATCGCAGTTCATGCGGGTGGTGACGGAAGCTCTGGGCGGATCGGCGCCGGCAGGACTGCGCGTGAGCCCGCAACTCGTGCCCGGCTATCTCGATCAGTCGCTGGCCTGGTTGCCGCTGGAGCCGTCACCGCTTGACTACCTGTTGCATCGCTTCGACGAGGGCGACCGGCGCACCATTGCTCTCCTGGCAGGAGCGGGGTTTTCTCCAATGCAGCAGGAGCGGCCGATCCGCCAGCTGTCCCTGGGCCAGCGGGCGCGGTTGGCGCTGCTTGCCCTGCGACTGAGCCACCCCAATTTCTACCTGCTCGACGAGCCCACCAATCATCTCGACATTCCGGGACAGGAACAACTCGAGGCCGATATTTGCGGTCATGGGGCGACGGCGATCCTGGTCACGCATGACCGGGCGTTCCTGCGGGCCATTGGGACACGGTTCTTCGAAATCCAGGGCAGAAGGCTGGTCGAGGTGGACAGCCCCGACGCGTTCCTGTCGGCGATGGAGTCGGGCTAGGTCAGGCGGAGCGGCTGCGTCCGGGATCGGACTGGCTCTCACCCACGACACCGAGCCGGGCAGGGCTGTGGACTGCCCGGTTCTTGCCCTCCTGCTTGGCACGGTAGAGGGCCTTGTCCGCCGCCATGAACATGTCCCGCAGCGTCTCCGTGCCTTCGCGGACATGCAGGCCAATGCTGACGGTGACAGGATAGTGGGCTGGCAGGTCGGCGAGGGTGATGGATCGGAGCGCCAGCTGTACCTCGTGCGCGTGCTCGCGCAGCTGGGCGCGTGACATGTTGGGGTAGAAAAGCGCGAACTCCTCCCCGCCGATGCGGCCTGCCAGCGCCGCACCTCCCTTGTCGCGCAGCGCCGTGGCGATGGCACAGATAACGGTGTCACCGACGGCGTGGCCATAGGCGTCGTTGATCTTCTTGAAGTCGTCGATATCGGCAAGGAGCAGGGCAGGGCGCCGGTCGGCACTCTGGCTTGCAGCGAGGTACTCTGTCGCAGCCTCCTCGAAGCCGCGCCGGTTGCTGAGACCGGTGAGGTAGTCGGTGTCGGCGGCCCGGCGCAATTGCGTGATGAGATCACTCACCACCGCAAAAAGGAACATCGCCGCAACCCCGACGGCCACGAGGGGCGAGAAGGCCTGGACGGTTTCCCAGTAGGTGGATTGGCGGATATCGCCGCCGGGATTGACGTCGAGCACGCCGCGCAGGACCAGCATCAGTCGCAGAAAGATCAGGACCACCGCTAAGGCAATGCCGGCCGCAATCAGCCGATCCGACAGGCTCGGCAGGCCAGCGCGCACCAGCAGGACCAGCGTGGTGATGGTCAGGCCGGCAAAGCCCAGGCTCGCGGCCATGATTCTTCCCACCACCGAAGGCGTAACCCATGACGACCACATGAAGACCGCAATGGTCGCCGCCAGCACGGCGCCGAAGGCCAGGTAGGGTATGCGGATACGGGCGCGCATCAAGGCACTGACGCAGGCCAGGGTCACGGCGGCCATGACAAGCGCGTTGCCGGCGTAATTGATGCCGCCCGGCGGGGTGAACAGCCGGAAGTCGTGAGCGATGAAGCCGAGACCGAGATAGACGAAACCGATGACCAGCGGAAACAGATAGCTGCTGTTCGGGAGCCGCCGCCACACGACCGCGAAAATGGCGGCCAGAGCAAAGGCCGCGGCCGGGTTCATCGCGGCGATATAGATATGACCCGGCATCTAGCACTTCGCATCTTTAGGCTATGCGTGCAGGTTAGGGTGCTACGTATAACCACGCGTTAATCTGTTCTTACTTTCTGTGCAGAAATGCTGCGCAAAGTAAAAAGGCCGCCCGGAGGCGGCCTTTTGATCATCCCGAACGGGACTTAGTGGTGGTGCTCTTCGGGGACTTCGTCCTCGTCGGCCTGGATGAGCTTGGCCAGCTCTTCGCGGGTCATGGTCTTTTCGGTGATCTCACCGAGGCTGGCGATGTGATCGACGACCTTGTTTTCAAAGATCGGCGCGCGCAGCGAGGCAAGAGCCTGCGGGTTCTTGCGGTAGTAGTCGTAGACCTGCTGTTCCTGGCCCGGGAAGCGGCGCACTTCGGCGATAAGCGCCTGCTGGTGCTCTTCGTCGCTCACCTGGACTTCGGTCTGGTTGCCGATTTCGGCGACGACCAGGCCCAGACGCACGCGGCGCTCGGCAATGCGCTGATACTGCGCCTTGGCTTCTTCTTCGGTGGTGCCTTCGTCTTCGAACGAGCGGCCATGGCTCTGCACTTCGTGCTGAACGCGCTGCCAGATCGTGTTGAACTCGGCTTCGACCAGCTCGCCCGGAACGTCGAACTTGTGGCCTTCATCGAGCGCGTCGAGGATCTGGCGCTTGATGTGCTGGCGGCTCATGGACTCGAGCGCAGCTTCCATCTGGCTCTTGACGGCGTTGCGCAGGGCTTCGACGTTTTCAAGGCCAAGGCGCTTGGCGAAGTCATCGTCCAGCTCACCGGTATTCGGGCCATCGGCATGCAGGATGGTCACGTCGAAGGTGGCCTTCTTGCCGGCCAGATCGGCGTTCTGGTAGTCGGCGGGGAACGTGACCTCGATGGTCTTGGTCTCGTTCTTCTTCATGCCGACCAGCTGTTCTTCGAAGCCGGGGATGAACTCGCCCGAACCGACGGTCAGGTGCGCATGGTCGGCCGAGCCGCCGGCAAATTCCTCGCCGTCGATCTTGCCGACGAAGGAAAGGCCCAGACGGTCACCGTTTTCGACCACGGCATCGTCGCCCTTGTCGGTGTAGCCGCGGTTCTGTGCGAACACGCGGTTGACCTCGGCGTCCAGTTCTTCGTCGGAAATGGCGACGACCGGCTTGGTCAGCTTGATGCCCTTGATGTCCATGACGGTCACGGCGGGCAGAATTTCGTATTCGACTTCAAACGAGAGGTCGGACTTGCCGTCCAGCACGTCATTGATGACGGCCTGGTCCTGGGGCAGCTCGACCTTGGGCTGGGTTGCAGCGCGCTCTTCGCGCTTGTCCAGCGTCTCGGAGACGGTCGCGTTGATCGCGTCGGTCATCACTTCGGACATGGCCGAGCGACCGTAAATCTTCTTGAGGTGCGCAGTTGGCACCTTGCCGGGACGGAAGCCCTTGATGTTGGCCGTGCCCTTGAGTTCTTCGAGCTTGGCATCCAGGCGCGACACGAGGTCGGTAGCCGGAATGGTGACGCTCAATTTGCGCTTCAGGCCATCGTTGAGGGTTTCAGTAACCTGCATGGGGGTCTATTCCCGTCTTGATTGATCTTAGGGCCAGAAACCAATGTGGTGCGGGTGAGAGGACTCGAACCTCCACGCCTTGCGGCGCTGGAACCTAAATCCAGTGCGTCTACCAATTCCGCCACACCCGCAAGGGTCCCGCTGGCCGGGTTGGCGTTGCATCTATATGAAGAGTGTAACCCAGTCAAAGCCTCATTCTGCCGGAACTGCCAAGGCTGTGCCGCCTAAATGAGCGGCAGCCCGTAGAGGGCAGTCATTGCGACTTGCGCAAGATGTGCTCATGTTGCACAAGATTTAGTCATTAGGTCTGTGGTGGCTTGCTGACCACTGCAGTTAAGGCTCCTCTAACCCCTTTAAATCAAACGACTATTCGGCGTTGGCACAAGCTGGCACAGGGCGTGCATACATCTTGACCGGCAACTGCCGAAAACGGCCAGTGGAGGCGTAAGTGAAAAAAATCGAGGCTATCGTAAAGCCCTTCAAGCTCGACGAAGTCAAAGAAGCGCTGCAGGAAGTCGGCCTGCAGGGCATCACCGTGACCGAAGCCAAGGGTTTCGGACGCCAGAAGGGCCATACCGAGCTCTATCGTGGTGCCGAATATGTGGTGGACTTCCTGCCCAAGGTGAAGGTCGAGGTGGTATGCCCCGACGATCTCGCCGAAAAGGCAATCGAGGCCATCCGTAACGCAGCACAAACCGGCCGCATCGGCGATGGGAAGATCTTCGTCTATTCCATCGAGCAGGCCATCCGTATCCGCACGGGCGAATTCGGCGACGACGCGCTTTAAGCGCCCGGCGCCGCAGACCAGCAACACTCCGAATTAGACAGGGGAAGACCTAATGACCACCGGAGCCGAAATTATCCAGCGCATGAAAGACGAGAACATCAAGTATCTCGACGTGCGCTTCACCGACCTGCGCGGCAAGCTGCAGCATGTCACCATGGACGCCTCCGTGGTCGATGCCGACCTGTTCGAGGACGGCGTGATGTTCGACGGTTCCTCGATCGCCGGCTGGAAGGCGATCAACGAGTCCGACATGGTGCTGATGCCCGATCCGAACTCGGCCTATATCGACCCCTTCTTCGCCGCCTCGACCCTCGCCATCAACTGCGACATTCTCGAGCCGTCGACCTACCAGCCCTATAACCGCGACCCGCGCTCCATCGCCAAGAAGGCCGAAGCCCTGGTCAAGTCGTCCGGTGTCGGCGACAGCGTCGTGTTCGGTCCCGAACCCGAATTCTTCATCTTCGACGACGTGAAGTATTCCAACTCCACCTACAAGGTCGGTTTCTCGGTCGATTCCTCGGAACTGCCGATCAACAACGATGCCGACTATGAGGGCGGCAACAACGGCCACCATATCGGCCTCAAGAAGGGTTACTTCCCGGTTCCGCCGCTGGACAGCGCCCAGGACATGCGCGGTGAAATGCTCGAGGCCATGGGCCAGATGGGCGTCATCATCGAGAAGCACCACCACGAAGTGGCATCCGCCCAGCACGAACTCGGCCTGAAGTTCAAGCCGATGATTCAGTCGGCCGACGACGTGCTGATCTACAAGTACGTGGTCCAGCAGGTCGCCAATTCCTACGGCAAGACCGCGACCTTCATGCCCAAGCCCGTCTATGGCGACAACGGCTCGGGCATGCACTGCCACCAGTCGATCTGGAAGGACGGCAAGCCGCTCTTTGCTGGTGACCAGTATGCCGGTCTCTCCACCGAGTGCCTGTACTACATCGGCGGCGTCATCAAGCACGCCAAGGCCATCAACGCCTTCACCAACCCGACCACCAACAGCTACAAGCGCCTGGTGCCCGGCTTCGAAGCCCCCGTGCTGCTGGCCTACTCGGCCCGTAACCGTTCGGCTTCCTGCCGCATCCCCTTCGGTCAGTCGCCGAAGTCCAAGCGCGTGGAAGTGCGTTTCCCCGATCCGCTGGCCAACCCGTACCTCGCCTTCACGGCGCTGCTGATGGCCGGCCTCGACGGCATCAAGAACAAGATCCACCCGGGCGACCCGATGGACAAGGATCTCTACGAGCTGCCCAAGGAAGAGCTCAAGGAAATCCCGACCGTTTCCGGCTCGCTCCGCGAAGCGCTGGAAAACCTCGACCGCGACCGCGACTTCCTCAAGGAAGGCGGCGTGATGGATGACGACTTCATCGACAGCTACATCGACCTCAAGATGCAGGAAGTGATCAAGTTCGAGCACACCCCGCACCCGGTCGAATACGAAATGTACTACTCCGCCTGATCGACAGGCACCGAGAAATGCGAAGGGGCCCTTGCGGGCCCCTTTTGTTTTGTCTGAACTGCGGCGTGACTAGCCGTCACCGCCATAGGCATAGGCGGCCAGCGGATCCCTGGGCATGGCGGCATGACGGTGCGTGGAGCGGGCCCATTCATCGGGCGCTTCGAGGAGGCTTTCGATGTCTTCGAGGTCCTGCTTTTCGAAAAAGCGGACGGCAAAGCCCACGTCGAAAATGCGCACCACTTCCGAGGTGATCTGGCCGATGCTCACGACTTCGCCCACTTCGGGCTGGAAGGCGGATGAAACAGCGGCCCCGGAAGCCGAATAATCGACAATCAGGCAGGGTTGAATCCAGGCGTCGGGCCGCGAAATGGTGGAGCGGGGATTGCCCGGCATGAAGCGATGGTCGGCGCGCCGCTCGCGCGTTCCGCTCCAGGTCCGATCGCGAAACGCGGTCAGCGCCTGTTCGAGGCCATTCCTCGTGCCCTGCCTGTGCGCGATGCCGACGGTAAAGCCATCGTCGGAATTGCGCTCGACATGGCCGGCAAGCCGACCAAAGGGCCCGAATGTGGCGGTGACCGCTTCGCCCGGCTGCGGGATGACGGGGGCCGTGATGGTGAAGGCATCCGCACTGATATCGCGCAGGCGGCAGGCGAACAAGTTGGCGCCGGGATGCATCGGCTCGTCACCGATGACATAGCGCCCGGCGACTGTGCTGACTCCCCGCAGGGCGATGGCGGGGCGTTCGAGCAGTGCAACCATAGAAGGGCCTCCGGTGGTTGCCGTCAGCCTGCGCCCGATATGTCAAAGTCCCGTTGCCTGAGCGGGGGGAATTGAAACCCGACAAGTAACCGATCATTGACCGATCAGATGCAGACCGGCGGTGCCAGAAGGGTCTCGAGGTTCTCTATGTCCTGCACTTCGATGAATTGCAGCGCGAACCCCACATCGAGATAGCGCACCACCCGGCCCACGACCCGCCCGACGGCCATGGGCGTTCCGATATCGGGCCACACATGGGCGGAGACCGCCACGCCGGAGCGCGAAATATCGATGATAAAGCAGGGAATCTGGGTGCCATCGGCCAGGGTGATGATGCTGCGCGGCTCGCGCGGCAAGATACGCTTATGCTCGCGCTTGTCCGGCACCTGGGCGTGCACGCGCTTTTTCTGCCACTCTATCTTGGCACCAAGCTTGTCGCGCTCATCGTCCGTCAGCAGCAGATCCATGACGAAGCCGGATGGCAGACGGCGCGTGATGCGGCCGCGCAGGATGCCGAATTCGTCGAAATGGGAGGACACGAGTTCGGCTTCCCGACCCACTTCCGGCCCCACGGCCACCAGCATGCGGGTGGAGATGGAGCAGAGGCGGCAGGCATAAACAGCGATCTTGTCGTCAGCGCCCCGGCGATCCGGCAGGGCGTAACGGCCAGCAAGTGCTCCAATGAAACGCACATCGTGCCAGCGATAAGTAGAGCGCGACCCCTCGCTTTCCACTTCGGCCATCAGTGCCATGGGCTCCCCTCCCATAGTCGTGACACCACTATATGCTACCAAGAAGGTCCTAGGGACTTTTCCCAATACAAGCTCTATACGCATCAGCAGGTAAACAGCTGATAAATCGATTTCATCGCTGGTTTTTTTCCGGGTTGTACTCTTTGGCCCCCGCGCTAGGCTGAAGTTTAACGCGCGAGGGAGTTGCCGTGGTGCATGCAGCCGGACTGGTCCTGTTGACGCCTGCCCAGATGGGGACGGCTGATCGGCTTGCGGCGCAAGATGGCTCGAGCCTGGCCGAGCTCATGGAATCGGCCGGCAAGGCCGTGGCGGACGCGATCACCGCAGCCCATGCGCCCATGCCCGTTCTGGTGATCTGTGGCCCGGGGAATAATGGCGGCGATGGTTATGTCGTCGCGCGCCTGCTGAGGGAGCTGGGCTGGCCGGTGCGCCTGCGCCATGTCGGCCCTCTCGATCGCCTTTCGTCCGAAGCCGCCGCAATGCTGGAACAGTGGGGCGGCGAGAACGTGCAGTTCGATGGTTCGGACCTTGACGGTGCCGACCTCGTCGTCGACGCGCTCCTGGGCTCGGGCCTGAGCCGTGACATGACCGGAGAGATGGCAGAGGCCATCGATGCGATAAATCGCGCATCGAAAACCGTAGTCAGCATTGATGTGCCGAGCGGCATCGATGGGGAGACCGGCGCGGTGCGCGGTTCTGCGATCCGGGCGATGACCACGGTTACGTTTTTCCGTCGTAAGCCGGGCCACTTGCTCCTGCCCGGGCGCAGCCATTGTGGGCAGGTCGTGGTGGCCGATATCGGGATCCCGCAAACGGTGCTCGACAGCTTGCAACCGGCCTGCTGGCACAACGCTCCGGGCCTCTGGCGCCTGCCCGAGCCTGCGGCGGACGGGCACAAATTCGACCGGGGGCACGTTGTGGTCGTGTCCGGCCCCGCCTTGCAGACAGGCGCGGCCCGACTTTCTGCGTTGGGCGCCTTCCGGGTGGGGGCGGGGCTCGTGACGCTGGTCGGAGACCGGGCCGCGCTGGCCGAGCAGGCCGCCCATGTCACAGCAGTCATGCTGCGTGAGGCAGGGTCGGTCGGCGCATTCGTGGAATTGCTGGCCGACCGGCGCATCAACAGCGTGGTGATCGGGCCTGCCGCTGGCGTCGGGCAGGGCACGCGAGACATGGTTTTGGCCGCGCTGCAATCGGAAGCGGCCGTTACGCTGGATGCCGACGCGCTGACCAGTTTTGCGGACAGTCCCGACACCCTGTTCGATGCCATCAGGAACCGAACAGCGCCGGTGATCCTGACGCCCCATGGCGGCGAGTACAAGAAACTCTTTGGCGAGAGCGCGGCAAGCAAGCTTGACAGCGCACGCAACGCAGCCAGGCGCAGTGGGGCCGTCGTCATCCTCAAGGGCAGTGACACTGTGATAGCTGCGCCCGATGGCCGGGCGGCCATCAATGACAACGCGCCGTACTGGCTGGGGACAGCGGGCGCGGGCGACGTGCTTGCTGGTCTTTGCGCGGGCCTGATGGCCCAGGGGATGGCTGGCTTCGAAGTCGCGGCCGCGGCTGTTTGGCTGCACGGACACGCCGCCGGGCTTTTCGGTGGGCCGGGCATGATCAGCGAAGACCTTCCCGGCCTCATGCCGCAAGCCCTTCTCGCGGTCGTGCGGAGCGGTGCGCCCTAGGACAGCTCCAGGGCTCGAATCGAGCAATTGCGGGTTTTTCCGGGACACAATCGGCAGAAATCCCCGGAATTCGGCGCTGTTCAGGCTTGCAGCACTGTTTTTTCCGGTCCATTAACAGCTTTGCACCGTCGGAGTGCCGAAAACCCCCGGATTTCCTTGCGTATCCCGCAGAATCGCAAAAGGTTGTCGGCGTTTTGGTTCGCCAGAGACGGCGGGCATTCACTGTGAGGAAACGCTATGAACAAAAACGATCTGGTTGGCGTCGTTGCCGACAAGGCTACGATCACCAAGGCACAGGCCGCCGAAGCGGTTGACGCAGTGTTCGAGGCCATCACCGCAGCCCTCAAGGGCGGCGACGAAGTTCGTCTGGTCGGTTTCGGCACTTTTGCCGTTTCCAAGCGCAAGGCTTCGACGGGCCGCAACCCCGCCACTGGCGCCGAAATTCAGATTCCGGCTTCGAACCAGGCCAAGTTCAAGCCCGGCAAGGGCCTCAAGGACGCGATCAACTAAGCTCGCGCCATGCCCATGTGGCAACCGGCCCCGAGCGCCAGCCGCCGGGGCCGTTTCATTTTGCGATTGCCTGTTGACGGGCGATTGCAGGCACCCTAATCAGGGCGCCATTCCTGCCTCGCGGCAAGGGCGATTAGCTCAGTTGGTAGAGCGCTTCGTTTACACCGAAGATGTCGGCGGTTCGAGTCCGTCATCGCCCACCATTTTTGCCCCGTACGCCCCCATGACATCACCAACACCCTCGGCGTTCCCTGCGCATCGCTGATGCACAGGGTGAGAAATTGTGCTTACCTCCTTGCAAGGCAAGAGTTTTCCACAGGCCGTCGCGGGTTTTTGAAAAAAGTTTCGGGCATCGCGTCTGGCGCGCTTGACTTGTTCATGGGCGCCCAGTACATGGACCACACGTTGCGCGGATGACTTGTTCGCAAGCGCTGCGGGAGTAGCTCAGTTGGTTAGAGCGCCGGCCTGTCACGCCGGAGGTCGCGGGTTCGAGCCCCGTCTCTCGCGCCACCCTTTCTTGGGGTTTGCGCACATCACCCCTAAAGTTTCAACTTTTGGTTGCATCGAGTTTCAACTTTTTGAACTCGTTGTGTTCTTCGTAAAAGTTTGCGCCCTTTCTTGCGAGCCTTATGGGCCGCACTAATAGCTGCTGCGTTGACTGATGGAGGTTTTCTGCCACTTTTGGTTCTGATCGCTGAAGTTGCACATCTTTGTAGCTAAACTCCACAGAATCGTCCCCAAAAAGCTCAAGGCGGACATCTGCGAAATCGCTCAACAACTTGTCTTGGTATACGGTACGGGCAGAAGCGGTCGCCCACCTTCGTCATCAGGTGTAAAGCCTTTGGTGCCGAAAACGGAGCGTCATCGTGGAGCACAAAGTTCTGCGAATTTAGATGGGCGTGCAATAGGCGTTACGGGCGAGGGGATAAGATCCGAGCGCTGGTTCCTCGGTTTTACCGGGAGCAATCAAGAATGCCGTATTGTTGCCACTGGTGACGGCCTGGGCTTGCGTGAGGTGCCGGCAATAAACAGGTGAATAGTGGGTGTCCAAAGCGACCGCTGCTATGAATGCAGGATCTGTCCTGCCCGTGCGGACGGAATGCTTCACCAGACGAACGACTTCGACCTCGCGCCACGTTAAAGTGCGCCCGGATATACCTGTCTTTTGTATAGCTTTCGAGGGGTTTCCTGGGCTTCTAGGCCTATGTCGACTCCCGGCTAAGGCAGCGGCAAGAAACGCGAACTGGCTTCGAAGGGTCGGGCGCGCTTCAAGACACTGCAGTTCATCCATCGGCGGTCGCGAAATCATTGCGCATGGGGATGGTCCAACCTACGAGCACGAGGCCAGCCGGCACGACACGGAAGCCGGGCCTCGCCGCGGCTAAAGTATTAGGCATCAAATGGTACGTACGCTTTATGCTCTCTAATATGGTGCTCGTTCCGCGCGATAACAGCGGTACGGCGATCTGACGGGGCTAGGCCAGTGGCGGACGTCAGTCTACTACGAGCCCTCCAAGCAGGCCGCTCAGCAATCATCTTGATCATTACTCTCGACGAGTGTGCATCCCACAGACCTCGCTGTGCTCGTCATTATTCCCAGAGCACGCGCACCGACATGGTGGCCGCCGCAGTCCGGTTCTCGATGCCCAGTTTTTCGAAAATCTGCTCAAGGTGCTTGTTGACCGTGCGGGGCGAGAGCTGAAGGATTTCGGCGATTTCCTTGTTGGATTTGCCGTGGGTCAGCCACAGCAGCACTTCTGCCTCCCTCAGGCTGATGCCGAATGCACTGGCCAGCCGCTGCTCGCCGGTGCCGATGGCGCGGTCGATAATGCGAAGCAGGATGGCGTTGTCGGCGCGCCGTTCCATGATGCGGAATTCAACTTCGTGGTCGAAGCGGCGGTAGAGCCGTACCGGCTCGCCGCCGGCGCCTTGCTCGACGATCCACTGCTTGAGTTCCCAGGGCAGCATTGCCCCTTCCTCGGGGCGCATGCCGATGCGCACCAGCAGATCCTGCGCCTGCGGCGTGGCCCAGACAATGCTGCCCTGCCTGTCGACCGCGACGATGCGCCGACCCACCGAATCCAGTGCATCGCGCGCCGACCGGGTTTTGCGCGAATTGCTGAGGTGGACGCGCATGCGGGCGAAAAGCTCGTTGAGGACGATGGGCTTGGAGACGAAGTCTACGCCGCCGCAGGCGAGGGCGCGCACGACGTGCTCGCTGTCGTTGCGGCCGGTCATGAAGATAACCGGCAGATCGGTCATGCCCATCTCGCCCTTCAGCACCTGGCAGGTCTCGAAGCCGTCCATGCCCGGCATTATGGCGTCGAGAAGAACGATGTCGGGCGGGTCCCGGGCAATCACGGACAGGGCGGCCTTTCCGCTCGAGGCGTGCTCGGTGGACATGCCCTCGAGGTCAAGCGCATCGGCCAACATGACCAGCGTATCGGGCTGGTCGTCCACGATCAGGACTTTGGGTGGCTCGGCCAGGGTCATGGGCTCGAAGTCTCCTTGTCGGGGACGAGGCGAGGATCGTCGTCGTCCTCGATCCAGAGAAGGCCCAGGTTGGAGCCGATCTGCTGGATCAGGTCGTCGACCTTGAATGGCTTGATGAGATAGCCGTCATAGAGCGTCCTGTAGTCGGGGCGCAGACGCTCGCTGCCGGCATCGGCCGAGATCATGATGATGGGCAGGCGCTCGACGGCATCGCCACGCAGCTTGCCCGCAACCTGCCAACCATTGCGCCGGGGCATGGAGACGTCGAGGATGAGCAGGTCGGGCCGGGTCGCGCGCACCGAACGCAGGCACTCGACCCCGTCCCGGACGGTCACCACGTCGAACCCCAGTCCGCCGAGCAGGTCGGAGAGCAGTTCGCGCTGGGCGGGATCGTCATCGGCGACAAGGATGGATTGGCGCGGGCCATAATAGCCGGTGATACGCGCCGTGGAGTGCTTGGGCTCGTCCGGCATCCAGGTGGAGGACAAGAGCATGCGCACGGTAAACTGCGTGCCCTGGCCCACCTTGCTGGCGACGGTCAATTCGCCACCCATGATTTCGACGAGGAGCTTGGTAATGGTCAGCCCTAGCCCTGTACCCGGCTGCGGCTCGGCCCCGGGAGGGCGACTGCCGCGCTGGAAGGGCAGGAAGATGTGGTCGAGTTCGTCGGAAGGAATGCCCGTACCGGTGTCGATGACTTCGAACGTGGCGATCTGGCTGCGATAGCCCAGACGCAGCGTTACCGTACCGGCTTCGGTGAACTTGATGGCGTTGGAAATGAGGTTGATCAGTATCTGGCGCAGGCGCTTTTCGTCGGTGAACACATATTCGGGAAGGGGCGTCGCCTGGTCGAAGACAAAGTCGATACCCTTGTCGCGCGCCTGGAGGGAGAACATTTCGACGAGCTGGCTGATATTGGCGGCCAGCGCCGTCTTGTCGCGATAGAGATGGAGCTTGCCGGCCTCGATCTTGGAAATGTCGAGCAGGCCCTCGATGAGGCCGGACAGGTGCTCTCCCGAGCGCAGGATGGTGCGCGCCGCGCGGCCGACCATGGGGTGCTCATCGCGCTGCCGCTCCAGCAGTTGCGCGTAGCCAAGGATCGAGTTGAGCGGAGAGCGCAGCTCGTGGCTGAGGCCGGTTACATAGCGTGACTTGGCCAGGTTTGCGGATTCGGCAGCCTCCTTGGCGGCCTGCAGCTGCCTGTCGGTCTCCTGGTGTGCCTCGAGCTCCTCGATTAGCAGGGCGGTGTGGCGGCGCGCTTCCTCCTCGGCGAATTCACGGCTTTCGTGATTGAGCACGAAGAGCCAGCCTACAATGCCGGCAATGATGAAAAAGACGACGAAGATCTTGCCCAGGATGGCATCTATGGCGGCGCGGGCCGTGTGCCCGTCCAGCGCGGCCTGATAGTTGAATACGAGCAGGATGGCGCCCATCAGGCCGCCTACGGTGAGCATCAGGCCGAGATAGTGACCCAGCCGGGTATTGAGTGCCTGGGACACCGGCATGGGGAAGAGGCGCATCACCACCGCTGATAACTGGTCGCCGAGCCGCGCCTCGTCCTTGCAGCGATCGCCGCAACGGGCATCGAGCGAGCAGCACAGCGAGCAGATCGGTCCGCCATAGACAGGGCATGCTGCCATGTCTTCCGGCTCGAAGCTGTGTTCGCAGACGCGGCAGCGAATGGTCTCGCCATGGCCATGCGGCAGCTGCGAACTGCGCGCCAGGTAGTAGCGACCCCCTGTAGCAATGGCGATCAGCGGCACGCAGACGAGGGCCGTCACCAGCGCCACATAGGAATACAGCGCCTCGGCCACGGCACCGAATAGGCCGAGATAAGACAGCAGCGAGAGCGCCACGGCGACCAGCATGGAGCCGAAGCCGACCGGGTTGATGTCGTAGAGGTGAGCGCGCTTGAATTCGATATGGCGGGGCGAGAGGCCGAGCGGCTTGCAGATGACGAGATCTGCCACGATGGCGGCGAGCCAGGCGATGGCGAGGATGGCATAGAGGCCGAGGATTTGTTCGAGCGCCTTGTAGATCCCGAATTCCATGAGAATGAGACCGATCAGGACATTGAACACGACCCAGACGACGCGTCCCGGGTGACTGTGGGTCAGCCGGGAAAAGAAGTTCGACCAAGCAATGGAGCCGGCATAGGTGTTGGTGACATTGATCTTGAGCTGGCAGACCACGACGAAAAAACCGGTCACGGCCAGGGCCAGTTCGGGGCTTTGCAGCATCTGGCCGAAGACCACGAGGTACATCTGCGTGGGCTCGGAGGCGCTGTCGAAAACGACGCCGTGACGAAACGCATAGAAGGCGAGGAAGGAGCCGGCCATCACCTTGAGCCCGCCGATAATGATCCAGCCCGGTCCGGCTCCGATAAGCGCGACCCACCAGGCGAGCCGGTTCCTGTGGCCGGTGCGCGGCAGGAAACGCAGATAGTCGACCTGTTCGCCGATCTGGGCGACCAGCGCGAACATAACGGCCGAAGCGGCGCCGAACAGAGCGAGGTCGAAGCTGCCGTCGACGTGGCCCATGAGCCCAGTATACCCGGTCCACTCGCGCACCGCGGGCATGGACTGAGCCCCGATGAACACAAAGGGAACGAGCTGCAGCACGATCCACAGCGGCTGCGTCCAGGTCTGGAAACGGTTGATCAGGGTGATGCCGTAGGTGACGAGCGGAATAACGACCATCGCGCTGACGAGGTAACCGATGGACATGGGCAGGCCGAAGCACAGTTCGAGCGCGGTGGCCATGATGGCCGCTTCAATGGCAAAGAAGATGAAGGTGAAGCTGGCATAGACCAGGGAGGTGATGGTCGATCCCAGATAGCCAAAGCCCGCCCCGCGCGTCAGCAGGTCGATGTCCACGCCATATTTTGCGGCGTTGTAAACGATGGGGATGCCCATCAGGAAAATGATGAGGCAGGTGGACAAGACCGCCCAGGCGGTTACCGAAAAGCCATAGCTGAGCGTCAACGCGCCACCGATAGCCTCGAGCGCCAGAAAGGACGCCGCGCCTATCGCGGTGTTGGCGATGCGCGCCGGCGACCAGCGTCGCACCCTTTCAGCCGTGAAGCGCAGGGCGAAGTCTTCAAGCGTCTGGTTGGCGACCCACTTGTTGTAGGTTCTCCGGACCCTCGGGACCTTTGCCTGTGACGTCATCGTGCCTCCGTAGCAGTCACACGCAGTTTGGCGTAGCGGACGGTGCACCTGACTGAGAACACCCGCCACCTGACGCAGACTAGGTGGGAAAACCCCCGATCGGAATACGTTAAATGCCCCGTTGAGAGGCAAAGGCCATCAATGCCCAATCCTTGATCAGTTGCTGGAGGTGGTTTCCACCGCAGCCACAGGCAAACAAGGACAGGGCACGTTCATGACAGACGACACTCCGGCCAGGGGCCCCTATACGATCAATCGCCGCAAGCTGCTCGCAGCTATGGCTACCATTCCGGCACTGGGCATGCTGGGATCGACCCGCGTTTTCGCGCAAGACACATCGACCGCGGCGGTGAAACCAGCGGGCTAGCCGTCACCGACACCGATGTTACCGTCGGTATTCTCCATTCCGTGACCGGCACAATGGCGATTTCGGAAACCGGCTCGGTACAGGCGGAAATCCTGGCCATCGAGCAGATCAATGCCATGGGCGGCGTGCTCGGCCGCCAGATCAAGTATATTCAGGAAGACGGTGCCTCGGACTGGCCGACCTTTGCGGAAAAGGCCAAGAAGCTGCTGGTGCAAGACAAGGTCGCGTCCGTCATGGGCTGCTGGACCTCTGCCTCGCGGAAGGCGGTGCTGCCGGTCTTCGAGCAGTATAACGGCATGCTCTACTATCCGACCTTCTACGAAGGTCTCGAGGAAAGCCCCAACGTCATCTATACGGGCCAGGAAGCGACCCAGCAGATCCTCGCTGGCATCGACTGGGTTGTGGATACCAAGGGCGCCAAGAGCTTCTACCTTCTCGGGTCCGACTACATCTGGCCGCGTACCTCGAACAAGATTGCGCGCAAGCATATCGAGATGAAGGGGCTCAAGGTCGTCGGCGAGGAATACTACCCGCTCGAACACACCCAGTTCAATTCGGTCATCAACAAGATCAAGCTGACCAAGCCGGACGTGATCTACGCGATCGTCGTGGGTGGATCCAATGTGGCCTTCTACAAGCAGCTCAAGGCGGCCGGCATCGATCTGACCAAGGAAGCGCCGCTGCTGCTGACCATTTCGGTGACCGAGGACGAAATCCTGGGCATCGGTGGCGAGAATATCGTCGGTGCCTATGCGGCGATGAAGTATTTCCAGTCGATCGAGAACGACAACAATGCCGCCTTCGTCAAGGCGTTCAAGGAACGTTGGGGCGACGGCATCGTCATCGGCGACGTGACCCAGGCCGCCTATCTTGGCCCCTGGCTGTGGAAAGCGGCGGTCGAGAAGGCGGGCAGCTTCGACGTGGACAAGGTGCGTGAGGCCTCCCCGGGCATCGAACTCACCACGGCCCCCGAAGGCTATGTGAAGGTCCATGAAAACCACCACCTCTGGAGCAAGCTGCGTATCGGCCATGCCCGCGCCGATGGCCAGTATGACGTGGTCTACGAGACCGCCGACCTGATGGAGCCCGATCCGTTCCCGGAAGGCTATCAATAAGACGATCACCGACGCCCACCGACGGCTCCTCCGGGAGCCGCCGCCCTCTCTCCCACCTGATGCGAGGCGCAAATGATCGGCGATTACACATACGATCAGTTCTTTTCGATCCTGGCGATGCAAGGCTTTGCCGGCCTGATCCTGTTTTCCGTTTTCGTGCTGATGGCGCTCGGCCTCGCCATCATCTTCGGCCAGATGGGCGTCATCAACATGGCTCATGGCGAGTTCATGATCCTTGGGGCCTACACCACCTGGGGCGTCAGTCTTTTCGTCACCAGCTTCGCGCCGGCCCTGTTCCCGGTCTATTTCTTCATCGCCATGGCCCTGGCCTTCTGCGCCAGCTTCACCCTCGGGGTGATCGTGGAATGGGCGATGATCCGCCACCTTTATCGACGGCCACTCGATACCCTGCTTGCCACCTGGGGCCTCAGCCTCATCCTGCAGCAGCTCTATCGTTCGGTCTTCGGGGCGCGCGAGGTCGGTGTGACGCTGCCTGACTGGATGATGGGATCGCTCCCCCTGACCGACATCATCGAGGTGCCGATCAACGGGCTCTTCGTCATGGGGCTGACCACGCTGATCGCGATTACCGTCGCGCTGCTGATGTACAAGTCCCGGTGGGGCAAGCAGGTGCGCGCGGTCACGCAGAACCGCATCATGGCCGGGGCCGTCGGCATCAATACCAAGATGGTTGACCGGATGACGTTCGGCCTCGGCTGCGGCATTGCCGGCGTGGCCGGCTCGGCCTTCACCATGATCGGCTCGACCGGTCCGACGGCGGGTCAGCTCTATATCGTGGACACCTTCCTCGTGGTCGTCTTCGGCGGCGCCGGCAGCCTGATCGGCACCATCGCGTCTGCCTTCACCATCAGCCAGGCGCAATCGACCATGGAATTCTTCATGTCGGGTTCCATGGCCAAGGTCCTCACCCTGCTTACAGTCGTCGGCATCCTGATGCTGCGGCCGCGGGGCCTGTTCACCCTCAAAATCCGCCGCTGAAAGGAGACGCTCCCATGTCTGCTTCGACTTCTGCTGCGCCCCGCACATTGCCCGGCAAGGACGCCATCGCCTTCATCGTCCTGGCGGCCCTCATCCTCGTCGTCTTCCCGGTGGCACTCGACGTCTTCCGCCTCAACCTTGTGGGCAAGTATCTGACCTATGCCTTCGTCGCCGTTGGTCTCGTCCTCTGCTGGGGCTTCGGGGGTATCCTGAGCCTTGGCCAGGGCATCTTTTTCGGCCTCGGCGGCTACTGCATGGCCATGTTCCTCAAGCTCGAGGCATCTTCGCCGGAAAACACCGCCATCCAGTCGACGCCGGGCATTCCCGACTTCATGGACTGGAACCAGGTCACGGAACTGCCCCTGTGGTGGGTGCCGTTCAAGTCATTTCCGCTCGCCATGCTGGCCATCGTCGTGGTGCCGACGGTCTTCGCCTACATCATCGGCGCAGCGATGTTCAAACGGCGGGTCGGCGGGGTCTACTTTGCCATCATCACCCAGGCCGTGGCTGCCATACTAACCATCCTCATTGTCGGCCAGCAGGGCTATACGGGCGGCATCAACGGCATGACCGACCTGCGGACCCTCCTGGGCTGGGACATCCGCACCGACAGCGCCAAGCTTATCCTCTACTTCGTCAATGCGGTGCTGCTGCTGGGCGTCATCCTTCTGGCGCTCTTCGTCAAGCGCTCCAAGTTCGGGCGCCTCCTGATCGCCATGCGCGACAAGGAAGACCGGGTTCGCTTCTCGGGCTATGACGTGGCCAACTTCAAGATTTTAGTCTTCTGCCTGGCGGCCGCCTTCTCGGCGATCGGCGGCGCCATGTTCGCGCTTCAGGTCGGGTTCATGTCGCCGTCCTTTGTCGGCATCGTGCCCTCGATCGAGATGGTCATCTTCTGCGCCGTCGGCGGACGCCTGTCGATCTTCGGCGCGGTCTACGGCGCGCTTCTGGTCAACTATGCCAAGACCACGTTTTCCGAAAGCTTCCCAGAACTCTGGCTCTTTGCCATGGGCGGGCTCTTCATCGCAGTGGTCATGGCCTTCCCCAACGGTCTGGCCGGCATCTGGAAAAGCCATGTCGAGCCGTTCCTGCCGCGTCTCCTCAAGCGCATGCGCCCGGCGCCGGCCATCGCCGCCCCCACAAAAGCTGCAGCGGAATAGGAGCGCCAGATGACTTTCGACACCGAAACGGCGCCCAAGGAATTCCTGCTTGCGGTGGAGGGCCTCACGGTCTCCTTCGATGGCTTCAAGGCGGTCAACGACCTCTCCTTCTATGTCGACGAAAACGAGATCCGGGTGATTATCGGCCCCAACGGCGCGGGCAAGACAACCGTGCTCGACCTCATCTGCGGCCGCACCAGGGCCACGTCAGGTTCGATCCGCTTCCGCGGCAAGGAGCTGACCACCATGAAAGAGCACCAGATCGTGCATGCAGGCGTGGGCCGGAAATTCCAGAATCCGTCGATCTACGAGGATCTCACAGTCTTCGAAAATCTGGAGCTGTCGTTTCCGCGGGGCAAGAATGTCTGGGGCGCTCTGGCATTCCGGCGCGATCGCGAGGTGATCGGCCGCGTCGAGGAGATCGCCGAGAGGATTTTCCTCAAGGAACATCTCAATACCGAAGCCGCCATCCTCAGCCACGGACAAAAGCAGTGGCTCGAAATCGGCATGCTGCTGATCCAGAAGCCGGACTTGCTCATGCTCGACGAGCCCGTTGCCGGCATGAGCGTGGCCGAGCGCATCAAGACGGCTGAGCTGCTCAACACGATCATCAAACAGCACTCGGTGATCGTCATCGAGCACGACATGAAATTCGTCGAGGACATCGCACACCGCGTCACCGTGCTTCACCAGGGCAAGGTGCTCTCGGAAGGCACGATGGACCATGTCCAGCACGACCCCAAGGTCGTCGAAGTCTATCTCGGACATTAGGAGGCTTTCATGCTGGCAATCGACAATCTGCGCGTTTCCTATGGCCAGAGCGAGGTGATCCACGGGGTGTCGCTGGACGTCGCCCCCGGCGAAATCGTCGCCATCATGGGCCGCAATGGCATGGGCAAGACCACGCTGATGAAATCGCTCATGGGAATAGTGCCATCGCGGAGCGGCACCATCGTCGTCGATGGCCACGCGGTGGAGCAGGCCGAGAGCTTCAATCGCGTCAAGTCCGGGCTGTCCTACGTACCGCAGGGCCGCATGATTTTCTCGACCATGACGGTGAGGGAAAACATCGAGACCGGCCTCACCGTCACCGGGGAAAAGGACGTGCCGGGCGACCTCTACGAGCTGTTTCCGGTGCTGCTGGAAATGAAGGGCCGGCGCGGCGGCAATCTCTCGGGCGGGCAGCAGCAGCAGCTTGCCATCGCTCGGGCCCTGGCCTCTCGGCCCAAAGTGCTGCTGCTGGATGAGCCGACGGAGGGAATCCAGCCCTCGATCATCAAGGAAATGGCCCGCACGCTCCGCCGCATTCGCGACGAGAAGGGCCTGTCCATCATCGTCTCCGAACAGGTGCTGAGCTTTGCCCTCGATATCGCAGACCGCGTACTGGTCATCGAGAACGGCGAATTCGTCCACGAGAGCCCACGTGCCGGCATCGACGAGGCAAAGGTCTCGTCCTTCCTTTCCGTCTGAACCCAACCGCCAACGAGGATAAGAACATGACCGACACCCTGATCAAGGTCGATCTGAACGAGAGCCCCTATACCAACGAAAAGATCCATAATCGCTGGCACCCGGACATTCCCATGGCCTGCTGGGTCGAGCCGGGCGACGATTTCAAGATCGAGACCTATGACTGGACCGGCGGCCAGATCAAGAACGACGACGACGCATCAGATGTGCGCGATGTCGATCTCAAGCAGGTGCACTTCCTGTCCGGCCCCATTGGCGTCAAGGGCGCGCAGCCGGGCGACCTACTGGTGGTGGACATTCTCGATATCGGCGCCTTCGAAAACTCGCTTTGGGGGTTCAACGGCTTCTTCTCGGTCAATAATGGCGGCGGCTTCCTCGACAAGCATTTTCCCTCCGCGCAGAAGTCCATCTGGGATTTCAAGGGCATGTTCACCCAGTCCCGGCACGTGCCCGGCGTCAAGTATGCCGGTCTCATCCATCCGGGGCTGATCGGATGCCTGCCGGACCACAAGATGCTCGACATGTGGAACACGCGTGAAAAGAAGCTGTTTGACACCGATCCCGAACGCGTGCCGGCGCTTGCCACGCTGCCCGACACCTATGCGGCCCATATGGGCGCGCTCAAGGGCGACGATTTCGAAAAGGCCGCGACCAATGGCGCCCGCACCGTGCCGCCTCGCGAGCATGGCGGCAATTGCGACATCAAGGACCTGTCGCGCGGCTCGAAGGTCTATTTCCCGGTCTATGTGGACGGGGCAGGCCTTTCGATGGGCGACCTGCATTTCAGCCAGGGCGATGGCGAAATCACCTTCTGCGGCGCCATCGAAATGGCCGGCTGGCTGCATATCAAGGTGACGCTGATCAAGGACGGCATGGCCAAGTACGGGATCAAGAATCCGATCTTCCGCCCCTCGCCGATCGCGCCGAAATACGACGACTATCTCATCTTCGAAGGCATTTCGGTCGATGAAAGCGGCACGCAGCACTATCTCGACGTCACTACGGCGTATCGCCAGGCCTGCCTTAACGCCATCGAATATCTCAAGAAGTTCGGCTATTCGGGCGCCCAGGCCTATTCAATCCTCGGCACGGCGCCGGTGCAGGGGCACGTGTCAGGCGTCGTCGACATTCCCAATGCCTGTGCAACGCTGTGGCTCCCGACCGACATTTTTGAATTTGACGTTATGCCGGGCGCCGACGGACCGAAAAAGCACCTCGATGGCTCCATCGATATGCCCATCGCAGTTGATCTTTAGGAACCCGCCATGGCGATCTACGACTATCAATGCAACTCATGCGGACCGTTCACCACGGTCCGCCCAATGTCCCGCTCCGCCGAGCCCTGTGATTGCCCCTATTGTGGGGAGCCAGCGCCGCGGGCGTTCTTATCCGTTCCCTATGTTGCGGGCATGGATCCGATACGCCGTACGGCCTTCGCAACGAACGAAAAATCGCGTCACGAGCCCAAGCGCGGAGGGTCCGCCCATGGGCCCGGCTGCTCCTGCTGCAGTTCAAGCGGCACGAAAGGGCGCTCGACCCTGGTGCGACCGGATGGATCGAAAAGCTTCCCTTCGGCGAGGCCGTGGATGATCAGTCATTAACCTGTTCGAGTTCCCAGCGAATGCCGGTCTCATCCCGGCCAGCGACGGTGGGGGCGCTCCCGGAGCGACCGACGAGCGCTTCATCCTTCTGGCGCAAGCAAGCTCGGATCTACCAGCCGGTCGCCAACGTAAGCCAAGTGGCGGCAACTATGCGCGCCTCATACCTGCCGATCTGCACGCTCCGCGACTTCCCGAAAGCTCTAAATTTTCACCGGACCGCCATCTTGAACTTTATTCTATTGGTGCGGTGGGCGTCAGCCTGGAGCGTGGGAGCCCGGCAGGTGGCGCAGGCAGGGGGGGATTCCGGTGTTCTAGCGCCACGGCGGCTTGGAAAACTTTCCTGAAGGCAGCTCCAACTCTTCTTGTGAAGATGAAACAGCGGCTTAAGCAAACTCCAGAAGTACCTCACATTCCCGCCGTGTCCTCTCGGCCTCTAGTGGCGCGGCCATGCACGCCCGTGGATGGAGCCGCGTCACTGGCGCAGTAGCCCATGGCAGCCGCGAGCTTCCATAGCCCATTCCATATGTTGAAGACGCGATGAGCCTCTCGAACATTAACCTCGCGGACGAGCGTGCAAACGCACTGAGGTTCACGAGGCGTCACGCTGTTGGGAAGGAGCTTGGGCGGCGCGAAAGCCGGTCTCAAGTGGTTTCGACGCAATGCAGCAGCGCGCCGACAAGGCCGCTGTCATTGCCCAGTTGCGCCCGCACGACCGACGGCCGAAACAGGGTTGGCTCAGACCCGAGGTAGCCGAGAACTTTAGACAGGTATCCTGGCGCAAGGCCTATGCTGCCGCCGAGGGCGACCGCGTCCAGGCCAAGAATCGCTGTCAGATCGGCAATGAGCCGAGCGATTGCCTCGGCGGAACGCTGGATGACCGGATCATCTGCGTCACGGGCGAAAACTGTCCGCCCGTCAGGTAGCCCGGCAGCGCTCGCTATGGCCCGACCCGAGGCGGTGCTTTCCACCGTGCCGAACCGGCCAGAACCACAAAGCATTTCGCTTTGCCGGGAGGACGCAAACCCGACATGGCCGGCAAGGCCGCTATTGCTGTCAATGAGCCGTCCACCCAGGACGAGACCTCCGCCGACCCCGGTTGAAACGGTAAGATATGCAAAGTTATAGGCGCCCTGTCCGGCGCCAAGCCGGCTTTCCGCCAAGGCCGCCGCAGCGGCGTCATTGATGGCGGCGACGCGGTGGCCAAAGCGGTTTTGCAACATGTTGCGAAGGGGGGCAGCCGAAATGGCGCTGAGCGTGCCGGTATTGACCGCATGCCAATTCCCATCGCGGTCGAGGCGACCGGTGACGGCCACGCCCAGGGAATCCCCCGCGCGATAGCCGGTCTCATCCAGCAGCTTTCCCATGGCCTCTAGCTGACCATTAAGATCAGCCTTGCCGCTGGTCGCGGCCTGTACGCGTGTTTGGACCTTACCATTCTGGATGCGGGCAACGGCGATCTTGGTGCCACCGAGGTCCACTGCGTGGCCGGAAATGATCATCGGGCACTCCGAACAGCGTCAGCGAACCAAGAAGTGACATGCTCCAGCCGCGTCAGCGCGCTGCCGACGGTGACGGCATCGGCACCCGCGGCCATGGCGGCAGCAGCGAGTTCAGGGGTGTTCAACCGGCCTTCGGCCATGACGAAACCACCCAATTTCTTGAAGCCGCGGATCAGTTCGAAATCGGGCCCGTCAGTGAGGCCCTGCGTCTCGGCGGTATAACCCGACATTGTGGTGCCCAGGATCTGCGCACCATTGGCAAAGGCAATGCGGCCATCTTCAAGGGTGGAGCAATCAGCCATGGCAATCTTGCCGGCGTCCAGAATTGCTTTGAGAACCTCCTCCCGGCTGTCGGGACGCGAGCGATTGGTGGCGTCATAGGCGATGACGTCGGCACCGGCCTCGACCAGCGCTATGGCTTCGGCGATGCGGACCGTGATGCGCACAGGTGTATCGTCGAGATCCGACTTTACGATGCCGATGATCGGGACGTTTATATGCGGCCGGGTGGCGAGCAGGTTGTCCACCCCCTCGATGCGAAGGGCAGCTGCCCCACCGGCCACGCAGGCCTGGGCCATGGCCGCGATGATCTCTGGACGATCCATCGGACCGTCATCGACGGGCTGGCAGGAGGCCACAAGGCCCCCGCGTATGCGGCTGAGAATGTCCACGCTGAAACGCCTTTGTCTGGAGAATGTGCCGGCAGCGACCCGTCGAGATCGCTGCCGTAAGCGCTGCAAAAATCAGGCGGTGAGGCCCAGATCGCTCACGATTTTCTCAATCGCCGTCACCGTTGTAGCGTCGAGGTTTTTCAGAGGCGCGGTATTGGTCGCGGAGCTCAACCGGCCTCGCGCAGCCATGGCAACCTTGAACGCACCGATGCCGGTGACATCTCCCGAGCGACCCTTGGGGACGAAGACGATCTCGAACAGGGCATTGATGAATTCCTGTTCCTTGACGGCGGTGCCGAAGTCGCGGGCCTCAATGGCGTTCCAGAGTCGCACGTAGGACGCTGCATCAACGTTGGCCAGGCCGGGAACGGCGCCGTCGGCTCCAGCAAGGCCCATGGCATCGACGACAACTTCATGGCCGGTGAGCAAGGTCAGCGGGCTTCCGGCAGCCCTGTTCATGGCAATAAGCCGTCGGAAGCCGACATCGTCGCCAGAGGAATCCTTCACGCCGACGATCACGCCTTCGTTGCCCAGTTGGACCAGCAGGCTTGCAGAGAGCTTCTTGTGGGCGCGGACGGGGATGTCATAGGCAAAAAGCGGCGCATTAACGGCCTTGGCGACGGCGCGGAAATGGTCGGCGACCTCGGTCTCGTCGTTAATGGTGTAGAGCGGTGGGGTGATGACGATGGCGTCGGCGCCGGCTTCGACATAGGTCTTGGCCGAGCGAATGACGGTGTGAACCGACAAGTCCATTGCGCCGGCGATGACCGGAACGCGGCCATTGGTAGCAGCCACGATGGTCTTGATCACGGCAAGCCGGTCTTCGTCGGAGAGGTAGGCTACCTGACCGCTTGAGCCGAGCGCGAAAATGCCGTGTACGCCTTCGGCGATGAGACGATCGACCAGCGCCTTGAGGTCGTCGTGATTGACCGAACCATCGACATTGATGGGAGTCACGATGGGCGGAATGATGCCGCGGAAGCTATGCTTAGACATGAAGGTGCCAGGGGGTAAGGGAAAGGAGAGAAGCGTCAGGCGTTACCTGCTTGCAGCAAGCTTGGAGCCGCTGCGAGCAAGGTTCGGGTGTAGTCTTGCGAGGGCGAACCCAGCACCTGCGCGCCGGGGCCGAATTCAACAACCTTGCCGCGGTTCATCACGGCGATGTCGTCCGAGATGTGCCGGACGGTCTGAATGTCGTGAGATATGAAGACCATGCCGAGGTCCAGCTCGCGCTTGAGATCCTGCAGAAGATTCAGAATCTGCGCGCGCACTGAGACGTCGAGCGCAGAAGTGGGCTCGTCAGCGACGATTACCTGCGGCTCGAGGGTGAGGGCGCGGGCAATAGCGACGCGCTGCTTCTGGCCACCCGACAATTGCGCCGGGATGGCGTCGAGCACCGATTGCGGCAGGCCGACGAGATTGACCAATTCCGAGACGCGAGCGCGGCGGCTCTGCGCATTCCCGATGTCGTGCACATTGAGCGGATCGGTCAGCGCGTCGCGTACCAACATGCGCGAGTTGAGCGCCGTTGCCGGGTCCTGGAAGACAACCGAGACGACGCGGCCAATGCGCTTGCGGGTCGCCGCGTCGAACTTTTTCACCTCTTCGCCGCCGAAGAAGATCTGGCCAGAGCTCGGAGCAAGAAGACCGATCAACACCTTGGCGGCAGTAGATTTGCCCGAGCCAGATTCCCCCACGACACCGAGGGTGCGGCCGCGATGGACAGCCAGCGACACATGATCAAGCGCGCGCAGGGCCACGGGCTTGAGCAGGGAGGCGCGGACGCGGAAATCCACGCATACGTCGCGCAGCTCAATCAGCGCAGAGTCAGCAGAGTTTTGGGTGATCGCGTTCATGCGCGGACCTCGATCGGCTGGACGACTTCGTCGTCAGGATGGGCTGCGTAGAAGTGCTCGGTGCCCGGGATCTGGCGGAATACGCGGGTGACGCCGGCATTACGCTGAGGATCAGACGAGCGCGGTGCAAAGCGGTCCCCTGGTGGGAACTCACGCGGCGAAGGCACGGTACCGCGGACCTGGTGCAGGCGAGAGGCGCTTGCCTCGATGCTGAGCACGGCGCCGAGAAGGCCACGTGTATATTCGTGCACCGGCTGGGTGAGGATTTCGCGCGTCTTGCCCTGCTCGACCATCTGACCGGCATACATGACCGAGATGCGGTGCGAGATCTCGGCCACCAGCGCCAAGTCGTGCGAGACAAAGAGCATGGCAAAGCCCAGTTCCTCGCGCAGACGGTTGAGCAGGTCGACCACCTGCTTCTGGACTGTCACGTCGAGCGCCGTGGTTGGCTCGTCGGCGATTATCAGCTTGGGGTTTCGCGTTAGGGCCATGGCAATGAGAACGCGTTGGCGCTGACCGCCCGAAAGCTCGTGCGGGTAGGAATTGAGCGTGCGCACGGGATCCAGGCCCACCATCTTGAGCAGGTCTTCGGCCGAGCGTGTGCCGCCGCGCGAGGTGAGCTGGGCCATTTGCGAGCGGATGAGCATGGCCGGGTTCAGCGACGACAGCGCATCCTGATAGATCATGGCAATGCCCTTGCCGCGCAGCGCATTGCGCTCCTTTTCACTCATGGAGAGGAGGTTCTTGCCCTCAAAGAGGATTTCGCCGCGAATGCGCGCCCGGGGATCGAGCAGGCCCATGATGGCAAGTGAAGTGATAGACTTGCCGCAGCCGCTCTCACCCACCAGCGCCACGGTTTCACCAGGACGGACGGAGAAGGATATGTTGTCCACGACATCCACATTGCCATGGCGTGGAAAGCCGATGGAAAGATTTCGGACTTCGAGGATGGGTGCGATGCTCTCGTCAATGGTGAGGCGGTCCGTGCGCGCCAGTTCCACCCGCCGCAATTCGGCCAGACGTTCCTCCAGCAAGGCTGAGCCTTCCGCGTCAGGAGCGGCTTCGGCAGTCTTGGGGGCTTCGAGCTTTTCGATAGCGGCTTCGACTTCGGCGGCATTGACCTGGGCACGGGCCCGCGGAGCGGCCATGGAGTCCGTCATCCCTTCCGCCAGCACGTTGAGAGCCAGCACGGTCACGGTAATGAGCGCCCCGGCAAAGAGCGTCGACCACCAGGCGCCGGACATGACCAGCTGCCGGCCCGAGGCCATGACGTTGCCCCAGGACGGTTCGGGATCGGGCACGCCAGCCTGAATGAACGACAGCGAGGCTTCAAAGACGATGGCGTCGGCCACAAGGATCGTGGCGAAGACCAGCACCGGGGCAAGGCAATTGCGTGCCACATGCTTGAGAAGGATATGCGGGGTGGAAGCACCCATAACCCGAACAGCAGCGACGTAATCTTCTCCATACTGGCCAATGATGTTGGCGCGGATGACACGGGTGAGCTGGGGCACGTAAAGGAAGGCAATGGTGAGCACCAAAACCGGCAGGGACTGGCCGAAGACGGTGACGAAGACCACCGCCAGCGCGATGCCAGGGAAAGACATGACCATGTCCAGCACGCGCATCAGCACTTCAGAGACCCATTTGCCGGCGGTTGCCGCTATGGCGCCGAGAACGGCAGCGGCGACCAGCGCAACACCGGTTGCAGCCAGACCAATGATCAAGGAATAGCGGGCGCCAAAGACGAGGCGTGAGAAGATATCGCGGCCCTGGCGGTCCGTGCCGAACCAATGAGCCATATCGGGTCCCACCGGACCCCGCGTCAGACCGGTGGCCAGCGGATCATAGGGCGCAATGAGCGGGGCAAAAACTGCGGCAACGCAGACAACTGCAAGAATGCCCAGGGCGATACGGGAGGCAAGCGAGAGCTGACGCAGGCCGGCCAGGCTGAGGCCCGGGACGGAGAGCTTCTTTGTGGTTTCGGTTCTGATCACGTCAAATATCCCGGATGCGTGGATTGACCAGCACATAGAGCAGGTCGACGATGACGTTGATGACGACAAACGCGATCGCCACGGTGAGGGTGACGCCCTGAACCAGGTTCGGCTCATTATTGGTAACGCCGTTCATGATCAGCATCCCCATCCCGTTGATGTTGAAGATGATCTCGATGATCACGGCGCCGCCCATGAGATAGCCGATGCGCAGGCCCAGAACGGTGATCGGGGTAATGAGCGCATTGCGCAGCACGTTGCGGCCGACCACGACATGGCGCGGAATGCCGGCGCCGAGCGCGGTGCGAACGTAATCCTTGTCCAGCTCCTCGACCACGGCGGTACGGACCACCCGGGAGAGCTGGCCAATGACGGGCACAGCCAGCGCCACCGCTGGCAAGAACATGCGCAAAAACCAGCCACCAAAGTTATCGAACATGTCCGGCAGGCGCCCGGCGGTCGGCAGGAGCGAGAAAATACCCACTTTCTGGCCGAGCAGCTGGATCAGCAGGACGGCCAGCCAGAAGGATGGTGTCGACAGCGCGGCAATAGAAAAGATGCGGATCACCTGGTCGGGCCAGCGATCGCGGTAGATTGCGGCGATAACGCCGAGCAGCAGCGAGAAGACGATGGCAATCACGAGGCCAAGAAATGTTAGCTGCAGCGTAATCGGGAAGGCCCGTGCCACCTCGTCGATGACGGGCAACTGGCGAGCGGAGTAGGTGCCCATATCAAGCTGCACGAGGCCGCCCACGAAAGCGACATAGCGGTTCAGCAATGGCTCATTGAGGCCGTGAGCTTCGCGATACTCCTGGCGAGCTTCGAGTGAAGCACCTTCGCCCAGCGCCGTTATGGCCGGGTCGACGCCAGAAAATGACATAATAAAGAAGACGAGGAAGGTGATCCCGAGGATCATGATCGGCAATTGCACCAGACGGCGTCCGATCAGGTTGAGCACGTTTAGCATGGCCGTCTGGCTCGCTCTTTCGAAGTTGCAGGGAACCTGCCAGGCCCCGGGCGCTGGCCCGGAACCTGAGGATCATCATCCGTTCGTTACTTCTTCACGCCGACGTCGAGGAAGGACAGGCCGGTAGTGGGAACCGGGGCAAAGCCTTCGAGCTCATCGGGGTTCCAGGCCGTCGGCAGCTGGCGGTGCAGGAGCGGGTAGAGCGGAACCTCGACCGAGATCAGGTCCATGGCTTCATTCCACTTGGCCTGCTGCTCTTCGCCCGACAGGCGGAGCGCGTCATCGAGCAGCGTTGTCAACTGGGCATAGCCTTCACTTTCGGCCCAGCGGTAACGCGTGGTCGGCCAGATATTGTCGCCATACCACCACTGCATCAGGATGTCGGGGTCATTGCCGAACACGGACGGATCGCCCGGGGCAATCATGACCTGCATCTCGCCGGCATCGACCTTGACATACTGGCCACCTGACTGACCGATATCGAGCGTGGTGTTGAAGCCCACGGCGTCGAGCGATTCCTTGATGATGGGGGCAACGTCCTTGACCCAGCCGTGGTCAGTGCTCATCAGCGTGATATCGACGCTTTCAAGACCCGCTTCAGCCAGAAGTTCCTTGGCCTTCTCTGGATTGTTGCCATAAACATTGGCCGCACGGTGATAGTTCGGATGCGTCTCTGGCAGGAAGCCGCTTGCAGCGGTGGCGTTGTCCAGCATGCCGGTGCCGATCACCTTGTCCATATCGATGGCATACATGAATGCCTGGCGCACGCGCACATCATCGAACGGCGCGGTCTCCGTGTTGAACATGGCAAAGAGCAGGCCGAAGGACTGAGCCTTCTCAAGCTCCGCCACAGCCGCGACGGCATCTACGTCGATATATGGCACGTCTTCGATGGCCATCACGGTGCCCGAAGACAGCGCGTTCACGCGGGCGGTCGGGTCAGCGATCAGGTTCCAGACCATGTCTGCAGCCAGGGCGGGACGGCTGCCGGTGTAGGCTTCGTTGCGTTCGAAGACGATTTCCGCTTCCGGAACCGCAGAGACCAGTTTGTAGGGCCCGGTGCCGATCGGCAGCTTACCAAAAGCTTCTGGGTCGGCCTCGACGAGAGCCTTCGGAACGATCTTGATCGAGCCGATACGCTCGTTGAAGAGAGAGAAGGGGAACTTATTGGTAAACTTCACCGTCGTTTCATCAACGATCTCGACCTTGTCGATAAACGAGACGAAGGAACGAAACAGCGAGTTCGATTCCGGATCAAGCACGCGTTCGACCGAGAAAACCACATCTTCCGCTGTCACCGGGGTGCCATCATGGAAGACGGCGCCGTCGCGAAGCTTGATGACATATTCCAAGCCATCTTCGCTGGTCGGCATTTCGGCAGCCAGTGCCGCATAGGGCTCGCGAGTGACCGGGTCCAGATCAACCAGACCTTCCATCGTGTGCCAGTTGACTGAGACAGTCACCGCGCCCGATGCGCTAAGCGGATCGAAAGTTCCAGAAAGCCCGTAGGCAATGCCGGCCTGAATGGTGGCATCGAGGTCAATATTCTCGGCGGCGGACTGGGCCATGGCGCTCGTACCAAGGACCGACAGCGACGCGAAAGCAGTCGCTGCGAGTAGCAACGAACGGCGGTTCAAACCCTTGGGGTGGTAACGCATATAAACTCCTCCATTGACATCAGACGTCAGATGTCCTTTAGACAATTGTGTGCAGGCACGCAAGACGTGTCGAGCGATCTTGATCAAAAGTTATCGGCTCATCCTATAATCCGCGGGTCGTTGGCGGCTGCAGCAAAAGGAAAAAGGTGGGAATGAACGACCTGTCAGAGGCGGCGAACAGTGAGCTACGCATGCGTAGGAGCACTACGGCCGAACAGATCAAGCGCATTATCCTGAACTCGGGTCTGCGCACCGGCGATCCGATCCCCACCGAAACCGAGCTCTGCCAGGAGCTGGGAGTCTCCAGGTCATCCGTGCGTGAAGCAATTCGGCGACTAGCTACCCTGGACATCGTCGAAGTGCGGCATGGCCATGGCACCGTGGTCGGGCAGATGAGCCTTGCGCCGCTTGTCGAGACGCTGGTCTTCCGCGGTGTATTGTCTCCCGGTGATGATCTGGCGGCCTTGCGTGAAGTGGTAGACATGCGGTGCGCATTCGACATTGCGCTCAGTGACCGCGTCGTCACAGCCCACAAAGGTAAGAAAAACCGCATCCTGGAAGACCTAGTGGACCGGATGCTTGCCCAGGCGGAAGCCGAATTGCCTTTTCTGACTGAGGACAGGCAGTTCCATAACGAACTGCTCCTGCCCGTAGGTAACCAGCTTGCGGTGCAGTTGGTAACGGCTTTCTGGGACATCCATACCGCTGTGCTCCCCAAGCTGGATCTGGCGCTGCCGTCTGATCTTCGCCAGACGGCGAAGGCGCATGCTGATCTTTATAGCTCTGCCCAAAAGGGTGATGCCGAAGCTTACCGCAGCGCTGTCGTCTCCCATTATGAGCCGCTACTGCGCATGCTGCGCGTAAAGTCCCCTGTATAGCCTTTCCGGGCTCAGGGCCAATCAACACCCAAGGATATGCCGTGCCTCTACCCCTTGCCCAAATGCTTATCGCCCAGCGGGCGAAGCGCGTGCTAATCGATAGCCTGCCGGCTACTCTCGTCCCGACCCATCTCGCGGACGCCTATCAGGTGCAGACGGAGACTGCATTGGCACTGGGTCCTGTAGGGGCATGGAAGGTCTCGCCTTATCCTTCAAGCGGCGAACCCATGGCGGCGCCTATTCCCGCCAGCACGGTGTTTGCCGACAAAGCGCTTCTTGACGCCGAGAGCTATCCAGCGCCCGGTATCGAGGCCGAAATCGCCGTTACGTTGAGCCGCGACCTGCCTATGCGGGAGACGCCCTATGGCATGGCGGATATTTCCGCGGCCATCGGGAGCGTGCATGTGGCGATCGAACTGCTGTCGTCGCGCTTTGCAGACCCCGCCAGCCTGCCGGCGCTGGTCGCTGTCGCAGATCTCCAGAACAATGCCGCAGTCATTCTTGGCGAATCGCGTGCAGCAGGCGACTTTCCCGAACTGGGCAAGCAGGCCCTTTCCATGTCTGTCGATGGCGCCGAAGTGGGGCGCACGGATGACGGATCAAGCAGCGACACCGTATTGCGCTCGCTGACTTGGCTGGCCAATCACGCTGCGGCGCGCGGTCTCGCGCTCAAGAAGGGCAATGTGATTATCACCGGTGCTCGCATCGGCGCGCTGCCGCTGAACGGCAGAAGCATCCTAGTCGACTCCGAGGGGTTCCCTCCTGTCTCTGTAACTCTTCGGTAGAACGGAGCAGGCATAGCCTCACTCCAGCCGCCTTGTCGCCCCACGCCTGCGGCGCGGGTCAGCAATGTCGTCGCCAGAGCTGCAGTTAAGGACCGCTATCCCGCATTCTGCAGAGAGAGCTGCCTGTTCCGCTTCGCCCCCAAGCCTCGCACGGCCCCGCCATGCAAGTGGTCAACAGAAGGGCAGGGGCCTCCGCAGATGATCTTCGTGGCGTTCCAACCGTGTGGGATATTGCAGCGCGATCTTGCTGGTAGGGAGTTGGCAGCGTCGAGGGCGTAGCGGACTGCCGCGACGGAGGGCACGGGTTCCCGTCAATCTGGACGTCTGCCGTCGGCGTTGAGCCGCCTCCGCAGCGCAGCAGCGAGTTATTAAAGCCAGTCTCAGATCTCGTGCGATTCCTACGGCAGCGCATCGATCTTGTGATGCATCGGTTCGCCGTTCGCTATGACCTCCGCGGCAGGGACGTTGAGGCGCCAGAGCACATGACCATTTTCCCGCTTTAGCTCGACCTCGCCATTGAGACTGAGCGGCACGACACGCTCGAGGACCACGCTGCCGAAACCGCGCCGGTGTGGCATCTCCGCTGGGGCGGGTTCCGGGCTACCGGCAAAGCGCTCTTCCCAGTTCAGAATGAGTCGCCGTCCCTCTGGGGAGGGCTTGACCTCCCAATGCACGTCCACCGTGCCTTCCTTGCCGGACAGGGCGCCGTATTTGGCGGCATTGGTGCCAAGCTCGTGCATGGCCATACCCAGATTCTGCACGGCATTTGGCTTGAGCATGACGAGAGGCCCGGAAAGATTGACCTGTTCGGGGCTCCCAAAAATCGCGAGATGCTCCTGCGCCAGTTCAAACAAGCCGGCGCCCGCCCAGTCGGAACTCACCAGAAGATCGTGCGACCGCGACAGGGCCATGATGCGCTCGCGCACCTGAGCCTCGAACTCCTCGGGGCTGCGGGCGCGATTGCTGGTTTCGCGAATGATGGACAGAATGACCGAGAACTGGTTCTTGACGCGATGATTGACCTCGCGCAGCAACAGGCGGATCCGCTGCTCGGCGTCACGGGCGGCGCTGATGTCACGGGCGATCTTGGAGGCGCCAACGATCCTGCCCTCGGCGTCCTTGATAGGAGAAATGGTGAGCGAGACAGGGATCAGCGTGCCATCCTTGCGGCGCCGGATAGTGTCATAGCTTTCCAGCCGCTCGCCAGACTTAATCCGCGCGATGATCTCCGCTTCCTCGCTGGCAAGATTGGGCGGGATGAGCATCAGGATCGACTGGCCCACCGCTTCTTCTGCGCTATAGCCAAAAAGGCGCTCGGCCGCGGCATTCCATGTCTGGATAATGCTGTTGAGGTCCTTGCTGACGATAGCGTCGAACGAGCCGTCCACAATGGCTGCCAGGCGGGAAGCTGCAAGCTCCGGACTGGTCATGATGGTCACAACGACATTCCTTCATTTCTAGCATAAGCGGCTCGGCACAGGCGCGGGCCGACGCGGACAGTACCGCAGGACACGCCAATCACAACTAACCTGAGTTTCATTCTCCGTTCGTCTGCGCCTGAAACCCACACACTGGGGCACAGGGTTCATATCCGCGTGAAAGCGGCGTCGAGCGCTAAACTAAAGGGACCAATAAGGCGTAACTTGCACAAGACACCAGTCCAAGGGGCTCAGAAGATGCCAGCACGTTCTCGCATAAGGGTAAGAACCATTGACCGGAACCGTCGAGCGATTGTTACGGGTCTGCTGGCCTTGCCAGTACTTGGCCTCGCGCAATTCGTTGCTCAGGGTGCGCCGGCACAGGAAGCACCCGTTGTGATTCCGCCTCCAGGTCGAGACTTGGAGGAAACCAGCGATACCGCGATTGCGGTCTTTGCAGGCGGTTGTTTCTGGGGTGTACAAGGCGTTTTCCAGCGCGTTCGCGGCGTCCGGAACGCGGTGTCGGGCTATGCCGGCGGCAGCGCAGAAACAGCAACCTATGAATTGACCACGCGCGGCGATACCGGCCACGCCGAAACTGTCGAGGTCACCTATGATCCGCGTGAGGTGAGCTTCGGCACGCTTCTGCATGTGTTCTTTTCCGTGGCGCACAATCCGACGCAGCTCAACTACCAGGGCCCCGATCGCGGCACCCAATATCGGTCGGCCATATTCGTTCGCAACGCTGAGCAAGAGGCAGTGGCGCGTGACTATATCGAACAGCTCGATGCCACAGGGCTTTTCGAGGGCCCGATCGTGACGACGCTTGAACCGCTGGATGCGTTCTACCCAGCCGAGCAGTATCATCAGGATTTCCTCACGCACAATCCGACCTGGCCCTACATCGTCGTACACGATCTGCCCAAGATTGCTGCGCTTGAACGGATTTTCCCGCAACTGTTCCGCAACGAGCCTGTACTCGTGGGGCAGTTGCCAGCCTAGCGGGGTAGGGGGAACTGCCTGGGCGCAGGGGCGTTGTTTCAGCACGGGAATTTCTGGAGAACCGGCCATGCGCAGTCTCGGTTCCATCGTTGTCACTAGCCTGGCTTTCGTGCTGCCGGTGGCCTTTGCGCAGGCGGCTGACGCCATTTCCATACCCCTCTCCACCAATGCCGCTGTTGCCGTGCATGACGAGGATATGCGCGACTGGAGCGGGTTTTACGCCGGCGTCTACGGCGTCGTGCAAGCCGGTGCTGGAGGCGCTAGCCAAGTCGGGCTGGGCGCGCAGGCGGGGGTGAACGCCCAGTTCGATTTCTATCTTGTCGGTGCAGAAGTGGCCGTAAGCGGGCTTTCCGGCGGAGTGGGTGACACGACCTACGGCCAGATTCTGGGCAGGGCAGGGCTTGTCGCAACCGACAATGTGATGGTCTACGCCGCGGGCGGCTATGGTCTCGACCTCGGTCCGCCGAACGATCAGGACGTCCTTTTGGGCGGCGGTATGGAGCTTTCGCTCAGTGATTCCCTGTCCGTGCGCGCCCAATATCTGCATGGAATCGATATGCAGGGTGCCGATCCCACGAACCAGTTCACTCTCGGCGCCAATTTCCATTTTTGAGACAAGGCGTTAGCGGCCGTAAGCCCCTCTGTTCGCGTCGCGTCTTGCATTTTGTCCAAATTGTGGCAATGTGCAGCCGCGTTAGATCAGGCGCTGCCGGAATTGCGACATGCTGTCGCCGCAACGATCACCCTGTTCCGACACATTTGTATCAAATTGAACCAATTCCGGGGCTTTTGCGCAACAGGTGCCCCCAAATGGTCATCGAATCTTATCCGCACTTCCCAATTCGGCGAACCATGGCCTTGCAACGCTCGTTGTCGTGAGGCAAATATCGGCCGACTACGGTTAACTCTATGGGAGTGCAAGACATGTTTGTACGTTCTTTGGCTATCGGCGTTTCCGCCGCAGCTCTTATGGTTGGTGGCGCTCAGGCCGCTGACCTGATCATCCCGACCACCCCGCAGCCGATCTACGAAGCTGCCGGTTTCGATTGGGAAGGCCTCTACATCGGTGCTCGCGCCGGCGGCCAGTTCACCACCGACGCCGCGACCGGCGTTTACGGCGTTTCCGACGCGTCCACCACCTATGGTGTGATCGGTGCCGCTGTTGGCGTGAACTTCATCCCCGTCGACCCGGTTCTGCTCGGCGTTGAAGTCACCGGTGACTACCTCTGGGGCGGCACTGTCGTCGAATCCACTGGTGAGTTCTTCGCCAACCTGCGCGTTGGTGCTGTCGTGACCGACAGTGCAATGGTCTACGCCCTCGGCGGCGTTGGCATGCAGGTCCAGGGCGGCGCTTCCCAGGGCGTGTACCAGCTCGGTGGCGGTGTTGAATTCGCCGTTTCCGACGCCGTCACCGTCCGCGGTGAAATCGTCGGCCAGGGTGACTTCGACAACACCGCTCCTGACGCGTTCTTCGAAACCGCCAAGGCAACCGTCGGCGTTTTCTACCACTTCTAAGTTTATGACAGTCGGCTGTTCGCAGCCGGTCGTCTGACACTTGCAACCCAATTCGGCGAACCGGTCCCCGGTTCGCCGTTTTGGCTTTTGGGGCATGTTGCGTGCTGCCTTCATGGGGCGAGGGACATTCCGTTTCCCACCCAGTCTGCGCAAAATTCTGGCTTCGCCAAACCACGCCGCGCAGCCATTTGACCGTTTCTTCCCCAACTAGAACATGATTATTCCGGTCATATTTTCTTTCCCTTGAAACGTTTCTGACGAAGGTCTAAGGCCTAGCCATCCTGTGCGTCGGTCTTGGTGCCCCAATCGCATCGATTCCCGCGCATGCTGCGGCCGCCCGGTCGCTCAGAACTTTTAGGCTGCCGCATGACCGACCTGCTCAGCGATTACTTGCCCATCGTCATCTTTATCGCGCTTTCCGCGATCATCGGAATCGCCCTGCTTGCCGCCCCGTTTCTGGTGGCAATCAAGCGTCCCGATCCGGAAAAGGTGTCGGCATTCGAGGCCGGCTTCGAAGCGTTCAGCGATGCGCGCATGAAAGTGGATGTGCGATTCTATCTCGTCGCCATTCTCTTCATCATCTTCGACCTGGAAGTGGCATTCCTCTTCCCATGGGCCGTAGCGTTCCGCGATGTGGGCTGGTTCGGCTTCTGGTCGATGATGATTTTCCTGGCCGTGCTCACGATCGGCTTTATCTATGAATGGCGTAAGGGAGCTCTGGAATGGGATTGAGCCCGTCCAGTTCGACACTGGTTACCCCGCGTCCGACGGGTGCGATGGATCCAGCGACCGGCAAGCCTGTCGGCGCTGACGATCCGTTCTTCGTGGGCGTCAACAATGAGCTGGCCGACAAGGGCTTCCTCACAACGACCGTTGCGCAGCTCATCACCTGGGCCCGCACGGGTTCGCTGATGTGGATGCAGACGGGCCTGGCTTGCTGCGCCGTCGAGATGATGCAGATGTCGATGCCTCGCTACGACGTCGAGCGTTTCGGCACGGCGCCGCGCGCTTCGCCGCGTCAGTCCGACGTGCTGATCGTTGCCGGTACGCTGACCAACAAGATGGCGCCCGCTCTGCGCAAGGTCTATGACCAGATGCCGGAGCCCCGCTATGTCATTTCCATGGGTAGCTGTGCCAATGGCGGCGGCTATTACCATTATTCCTATTCGGTCGTACGCGGTTGTGACCGTGTGCTCCCGGTGGACGTCTATGTCCCCGGCTGCCCGCCGACCGCCGAGGCGCTGCTCTACGGCATTCTGTTGCTGCAGAAGAAGATTCGCCGCGACGGCACGATCGAAAGGTAGGGCAGGGCATGGACGAGACTGTTGTAGCGGTCGATCCGCTGGTTGCCCTGGGCGAGCATATCTTTGCCTCACTTGGGGAAAAGGTCCTGGGTTTTGAAGTCGCCTTCGGCGATCTGGCTGTGACTGTCCAGCGCGACGCCATCGTCGACGTTGTGACTTTCCTGCGCGACGATGCCCGCTGCCGGTTCATCTCTTTTGTCGACGTTTGCGGCGTGGACTATCCGGCCCGCGAAGAGCGATTTGATGTGGTCTATCACTTGATGAGCCCGCATCTGAACCAGCGCATCCGGGTCAAGCTCTCGGCCGGAGAAGACACGCCCGTACCCTCGATCTGCGCCGTCTATCCTGGTGCCAACTGGTTCGAGCGTGAGGCCTATGATCTTTACGGCGTGCTGTTCTCGGGCCATCCCGACCTGCGCCGCATCCTGACCGACTACGGTTTTGACGGTCACCCGCTGCGCAAGGACTTCCCGCTGACCGGCTTTGTCGAAGTGCGCTACGACGAAGAGCAGAAGCGCGTCGTCTATGAGCCGGTCAAGCTCACCCAGGAATTCCGCTCGTTCGATTACCTGTCCCCGTGGGAAGGCACCGACTACGTGCTGCCCGGCGACGAGAAGGCGAAGAACTGATGTCCGAAGTCGACGTTCGCAATTTCACCATCAACTTCGGTCCGGTCCACCCGTCTGCGCACGGCGTGCTTCGCCTTATCCTCGAGCTGGATGGCGAGCTTGTCGAACGCGTCGATCCGCATGTCGGGCTGCTGCACCGCGGCACCGAGAAGCTGATCGAGTACAAGACCTATCTGCAGGCCGTGCCTTACTTCGACCGCCTCGATTACGTGGCGCCGATGAACCAGGAGCATGCCTTTGCCCTGGCCGTCGAACGCATGCTGGGCATTGAAGTGCCGCGTCGTGGTCAGCTGATCCGCGTGCTTTATGCCGAAATCGGCCGCATCCTGGCGCATCTGATGAACGTCACGACCCAGGCCATGGACGTCGGTGCGCTGACCCCGCCGGTCTGGGGCTTCGAGTGGCGCGAAAAGCTGATGATTTTCTATGAGCGCGCTTCGGGTGCGCGCATGCACGCAGCCTATTTCCGCCCCGGTGGCGTGCACCAGGACCTTCCGCAGGAGCTGGTGGATGATATCGGCGTGTTCTGCGACGAATTCCTCGACTTCATGGTCGATCTCGACCGCCTGCTGACCGAGAACCGCATCTTCAAGCAGCGCAATGTCGACATCGGCGTGGTGACGCAGGAAGAAGCCTGGGGCCTGGGCTTTTCGGGCGCCATGATCCGCAGCGCGGGCGCTGCTTGGGATCTGCGCAAGGCGCAGCCCTATGACGCCTATGCCGAGATGGACTTCGACATTGCCGTTGGCTCCAACGGCGACTGCTATGACCGCTATCTGATCCGCATGGAAGAAATGCGCCAGGCGGCCAGGATCATGAAGCAGTGCGTGGAAAAGCTGAACGCGCCGGACGGCAAGGGCCCCGTGGCGTCCACCGACGGCAAGGTCGTTCCGCCCAAGCGCAGCCAGATGAAGCAGTCCATGGAAGCGCTGATCCACCACTTCAAGCTCTATACAGAGGGCTTCAAGGTGCCGGCCGGCGAAGTTTACGCCGCCGTGGAAGCGCCCAAGGGCGAGTTCGGGGTCTACCTGGTGTCCGACGGCACCAACAAGCCGTATCGGTGCCACATCCGGGCACCCGGTTTTGCCCACCTGAGCGCCATGGATCTTCTGTGCCGCGGCCACATGCTGGCCGACGTCACGGCCATCCTCGGCTCGATTGATATTGTGTTCGGAGAGGTGGATCGCTGATGTCTACGCGACGCCTTGCAGACGAGTCGGTACAGCCGGCAAGTTTCGCCTTTAATGCAGAAAATCAGGCATGGGCCGAAAAGCGCATCGCGCTCTATCCGGCCGGCCGGCAGCAGTCCGCCGTGATCCCGCTTCTGATGCGGGCTCAGGATCAGGACGGCTGGGTGACCCGCGCGACGATCGAAAAGGTCGCCGAAATGCTGGACATGCCCTATATCCGCGTTCTGGAAGTGGCAACGTTCTACACCCAGTTCCAGTTGCAGCCCGTGGGCACCCGCGCGCACGTTCAGGTTTGCGGCACGACGCCGTGCATGCTGCGTGGCGCTGGCGACCTGATCGAGGTCTGCAAGAGCAAGATCCACCCCGAGCCGGGTCATCGCAATGCCGATGGCACGATGAGCTGGGAAGAGGTGGAGTGCCTGGGCGCCTGCGTGAACGCACCCATGGTCATGATCTATCATGATACCTACGAAGACCTGACCACCGAGCGCTTTGGCGAGATCATCGACGCCTTCGCTGCTGGCAAGGGTGACACGATCAAGCCGGGCACGCAGATCGACCGGTTGAACGCGGCGGCTCAGGGCGGACAGACGACTTTGCTGGAAACGCCGACCGCCGAGCGCGTGCGCTTTGTGCCGCCGCCTGCTGCCGAAACGCCGGCTCCGGCCGCAGCACCCGCGGCTGCTCCGGCTCCCGCCGCCCCGGCAGCTCCAGCAACACCGGCCGCGCCCACGACGGCAGGACGTCCGCGCGACGTCGCCGAAGAAAATGCTCCCGCCATCAAGGGCACCCCGCAGGAAGCCAAGGTTTCCGAGGTCAAGGCCGAGGGCGAGCGCAAGGCTGCCGATGCGGCGGCCAAGGCTGACGGAGAACCGAACGACGCCATGCGCGAAGGCAGCGTTGGCGCAGAATCCGAAGGCGGCAAGGTCGATGGCGGCAAGGCAGTCGGCAAGGCTAAGGCGACCGAGCCGGCTGTGGATTCGACGTCGGCGACGGTGCGCAAGACAAAGCCCAAGGTGGTCGCTCCGGAAGCCAACCCGAACGAAGTGTCGCCCACGGCCGACCATGCCGGTCAGCCGCAGCCGCTGTTCGAGCGCCCGGAAGGCCAGCCTGATGATCTCAAGCTGATCTCGGGCGTCGGTCCGGTGCTGGAAGCCAAGCTGCATGCGCTCGGGATCACCAAATACGCTCAGGTCGCTACCTTTACAGCGGAAGACGTTGCCCGCGTCGACGCGGTCCTCAACTTCCGTGGCCGCGTCGAGCGCGACCAGTGGGTGCGTCAGGCGCAGGCCCTGGCCACGGGTGGCGTCGAGGAGTATCGCCGGGTCTTCGGGAAGGACCCGCGCTAAATGGCTGAACGCAGCATCGACTTCGGCACTCTCAAAGCGAAGGACTGGGCCATCGGTATTGGCCTCGTCATGCTGATGATTGCGCTGTTTTCGGGTCTGCTGGCGGTTACCAATATTGTGCTGCCGGACTTCGTGCCGACAGCCGCCGGAGCGGCACTCGGCGTGATGCTCTGGTTTGTTTATCTCTCGAAGCGGAAAAGCTGATCATGCTCGCTGACAAGGATCGCATTTTCACCAATCTCTACGGCCACCACGACTGGCGCCTGGAAGGCGCTCGCGCCCGTGGCTCCTGGGTTGGCACGAAAGAGTTTCTCGACCAGGGCCGCGATTGGATCACCAACGAGGTCAAGGCTTCGGGTCTGCGCGGCCGTGGCGGCGCTGGTTTCCCGACCGGTCTCAAGTGGTCGTTCATGCCCAAGCAGAGCGACGGTCGCCCGCACTACCTGCTGGTCAATGCCGACGAGTCCGAGCCCGGCACGTGCAAGGACCGCGAAATCCTGCGTCACGATCCGCACCATCTGATCGAGGGCTGCCTGATCGCCTGTCGCGCCATGGATGCGCATCTGGCCTTCATCTATGTGCGCGGCGAGTTCATTCGCGAGCGCCAGCGCCTCGAGCAGGCCGTGCAGGAAGCCTACGACGCCAAGCTGATCGGCAAGGACAATGTCCACGGCTGGGACCTGGACATCATCGTCCATCACGGCGCCGGCGCCTACATCTGCGGCGAGGAAACCGCCCTGATGGAGTCGCTCGAAGGCAAGAAGGGCCAGCCGCGCCTCAAGCCTCCATTCCCGGCCGGCATGGGCGTTTATGGCAACCCGACCACCGTCAATAACGTCGAGTCGATCGCTGTCGTGCCGGAAATTCTCCGTCGCGGGGCAGGGTGGTTCGCTGGCATCGGTCGTCCGAACAATGTCGGCACCAAGCTGTTCATGGTTTCTGGCCATGTGAACAAGCCGGCGACGTTCGAAGAGGCTCTCGGCGAGAGCTTCAAGGACATTATCGAAAAGCACTGCGGCGGTATCCGCGGCGGCTGGGACAACTTCCTCGCTGTCATCCCCGGTGGTGCATCCTGCCCGGTGGTCAAGGCCGAGGACATGATGGACGCCGTCATGGACTTCGATGGCCTGCGCGAGAAGAAGAGCTCGTTCGGCACCGGCGGCATGATCATCATGGACAAGTCCACCGACATCATCAAAGCAATCTGGCGCATCTCGGCTTTCTTCAAGCATGAGAGCTGCGGCCAGTGCACGCCGTGCCGCGAAGGCACCGGCTGGATGATGCGCGTCATGGAGCGCATGGTCGAAGGCCGCGCCCAGAAGCGCGAAATCGACATGCTGTTCGAAGTGACCAAGCAGATCGAAGGCCACACCATCTGCGCGCTTGGCGACGCAGCGGCCTGGCCGATCCAGGGTCTGATCCGCAATTTCCGCCCCACCATCGAGGCACGGATCGAACAGTACACGTATTCATCCACCAGCGACGGCGCCGTGCCGTCGATCGCTGCGGAGTAGGTCTATGGCTTCCATCAAGGTCGACGGCCAGCTCGTCGAAGTCCCCGATTACTACACGCTCATGCAGGCGGCCGAAGCGGCCGGCGCAGAAATTCCGCGCTTCTGCTACCACGAACGCCTTTCCGTGGCCGGCAACTGCCGCATGTGCCTTGTCGAAGTGAAGGGTGGTCCCCCAAAGCCGCAGGCTTCCTGCGCCATGTCGGTCAAGGACCTGCGTCCCGGTCCAAACGGCGAGCCGCCCGAAATGTTCACCAACACGCCCATGGTCAAGAAGGCCCGCGAAGGCGTGATGGAATTCCTGCTGATCAATCACCCGCTCGATTGCCCGATCTGCGATCAGGGCGGCGAGTGTGATCTGCAGGACCAGGCCATGGCCTATGGCGTCTCCGGTTCGCGCTTCCACGAAAACAAGCGTGCCGTCGAAGACAAGTATATGGGCCCGCTGATCAAGACCTCGATGAACCGCTGCATTCACTGCACGCGTTGCGTTCGTTTCACCACCGAGGTTGCCGGCATTTCCGAACTTGGCCTGCTGGGCCGTGGCGAAGATGCCGAAATCACGCCTTATCTGGAACGCGCGCTGACCAGCGAATTGCAGGGCAACGTCATCGACCTCTGCCCGGTCGGCGCCCTAACCTCCAAGCCTTACGCGTTCCACGCGCGTCCCTGGGAACTGACCAAGACCGAAACCGTGGACGTCATGGACGCCGTCGGTTCGGCCATTCGCGTCGATAGCCGTGGCCGTGAAGTCATGCGCGTCCTGCCGCGGATCAACGAATCCATCAACGAAGAGTGGATTTCGGACAAGACCCGCTTCCATTGGGATGGCCTCAAGGCCCAGCGTCTTGATCGTCCTTATGTCCGCAAGGGGGGCAAGCTCCAGCCGGCAAGCTGGGAAGAGGCTTTTGCCGCCGTTGCAGCCCGCATCAAGAAAGCTGGCAACAAGGTTGGCGCCATCGCCGGTGATCTGGCTGCCGTCGAAGAAATGTACGCCCTCAAGGGTCTGCTCGCTTCGCTCGGTTCCGGCATGACCGATGTGCGTCCCGCCATGTCGGGTATCGACCCGTCCATGCCGCGCTCGGCCTATATCTTCAACCCTGGTATAGCCGGGATCGAAGAGGCTGACGCCATCGTCATCATCGGCGCCAATCCGCGTCTTGAGGCTTCGGTGCTCAATGCCCGTATCCGCAAGACCTGGCGCGCCAAGGGCCTGCCCATCGCCGTCATCGGCGAACAGGCCGACCTCACCTATGATTACACCTATCTCGGCAATGGCCTTGAAACGCTTGCAGATCTTGCTGCTGGCAATGGTGCATTTGCCAATACGCTCGCCAATGCACAGCGTCCGCTGATCATTGTCGGCGAAGGTGCAGTGTCCCACGCCGGTCTCGGCAAGCAGGCTGGTCGCGACACCATCGCACTGGCCGCCAAGCTCGCCACCGGCGCCAATGTCGCCGAAGGCTGGAACGGCTTCGCGCTGCTGCACAACGCTGCCAGCCGTGTTGGTGGTCTCGACATCGGCTTCGTGCCGCATGACGGTGGCGTCTGCTCTGCCGACCAGATCGCTCTGGCCGGCAAGGGTGAACTTGACGTCCTGTTCCTGCTCGGTGCCGATGAATACGACACCTCGGCCATGGGCAATGCGTTCGTCGTCTATATCGGTTCGCACGGCGACAAGGGCGCACACCGCGCTGACGTCATCCTGCCAGGCGCTGCCTATACCGAAAAGTCGGGCACCTATGTGAACACCGAGGGGCGCGTGCAGGTCACCAACCGTGCCGTGTTCCCGCCGGGCGATGCCAAGGAAGACTGGGCCATCATCCGGGCTCTGTCCGGTGTGGTGGGCAAGCCCTTGCCCTATACGTCGCTGGCAGAACTGCGCCGGTCCCTCTACGCCGAATTCCCCCATCTGGCGCGCATCGACGAGATCGCTGCCGGCTCGGTGAACGACGTCAGGAAGCTGGCATCGGCTGCCATCAAGACCAAATCGGCGCCCTATGCCTCGCCGGTTTCCGATTTCTATCTCAGCAACCCGATCGCGCGCGCTTCGGGCGTCATGGCCGAGTGTTCCGCCATGGCACTGGGCCTGCGGCAGGCTGCGGAGTAGGGGAGCACCATGGACTTTATCAACGCTGCCCTCGACTATCTGCTTGGTGTTCCGGTTCTCGGCTGGGGTACGCAGGTCGGCTTCGTCTACAAAGCGCTGGCTCTGCTGGTCGGCCTCCTGATCTTCACCGCGTTCATCCTTCTGGGTGACCGCAAGATCTGGGCTGCCGTTCAGCTGCGTCGCGGCCCGAACGTGGTTGGTCCCTTCGGCCTGCTGCAATCCTTTGCCGACTTGCTCAAGTTCGTGCTCAAGGAAGCTGTTATTCCTGCTGGTGCCGACAAGGTGCTGTTCCTGGCCGCCCCGCTGATCACCGCGACGCTGGCTCTGGCCGGCTGGGCCGTGGTGCCGGTCAGCGATGGCTGGGCAATGGCCGACATCAATGTGGGCATTCTCTATCTGCTCGCCATTTCTTCGCTGGGCGTCTACGGCGTCATCATCGGCGGCTGGGCCTCGAACTCGAAGTACCCGTTCTTCGGCTCGATCCGTGCTGCTGCGCAGATGGTGTCCTACGAAGTCTCCATCGGCCTCGTCATCATCACCGTTCTGCTCTGCGTCGGTTCGCTGAACCTCAACGACATCGTCGTTGCGCAGGGTGAAATGGGCCTGGCCCACATGCTGGGCGTGCCGTGGCTGAGCTTCCTCAACTGGTTCTGGCTGCCGCTTTTCCCGATGTTCGTGGTGTTCTACATTTCGGCCCTGGCCGAAACGAACCGCCCGCCTTTCGACTTCGCCGAAGGTGAATCCGAACTCGTGGCCGGCTTCATGACCGAATATTCGGCAACGCCATACCTGCTGTTCATGCTGGGCGAATACATTTCGATCCTGCTGATGTGCGCCATGGCCACCATCCTGTTTCTTGGCGGATGGGCCGCGCCGATCGATCTGCCGCCCTTCACCTGGATCCCGGGCATCATCTGGTTCTTCATCAAGGTCAGCATGATGTTCTTCTTCATTGCCATGGCCAAGGCCATGGTCCCCCGTTACCGCTACGACCAGCTCATGCGGATCGGCTGGAAGCTGTTCCTGCCTCTGTCGCTGATCATGGTTGTGATCGTCGCCTTTGTCCTGCAGCTGACCGGCTGGGGCTGGCACGGAGGAGTCGCCTGATGCGCGCCGGACAACTCGTCAACACGCTGCTGCTGAAGGAATTCGTCTCGGCCTTTTTCCTGGCCATGCGCTATTTCTTTTCGCCCAAGCCGACCATCAACTACCCCTTCGAAAAGGGTCACGTGAGCCCGCGCTTCCGTGGTGAGCACGCTCTGCGCCGCTATCCCAATGGCGAAGAACGCTGCATTGCCTGCAAGCTGTGCGAAGCCATTTGCCCGGCCCAGGCGATCACTATTGAAGCTGGCCCGCGCCAGAATGACGGTACCCGCCGCACCGTGCGCTACGACATCGACATGGTGAAGTGCATCTATTGCGGCTTCTGCCAGGAAGCCTGCCCGGTGGACGCCATCGTGGAAGGTCCGAACTTCGAATTCGCAACCGAAACGCGCGAAGAGCTCTACTTCAACAAGGAAAAGCTCCTCAGCAACGGCGACCGTTGGGAGCGTGAAATCGCGGCCAACATTGCCGCCGACGCGCCTTACCGCTGAGAGGGAAGAGCATGACACTTCCACTGTTCTTCTTCTACGTTTTCTCGGCAGTTGCCGTCGCTTCGGCCTTCATGGTCATTTCGGCGCGCAACCCGGTTCATGCCGTGCTTTTCCTGATCCTGACCTTCGTCAACGCGGCGGGGCTGTTCATGCTGGCCGGCGCCGAGTTCCTGGCGCTGATCCTGATCGTCGTCTATGTGGGCGCGGTTGCCGTGCTGTTCCTCTTCGTCGTGATGATGCTCGACGTGGACTTCGCAGAGCTGAAGTCCGGTCTGTTGCAATATGCACCGATCGGCATTCTCGTCGGCGTGGTGCTGCTGCTCGAGCTTCTCCTGGTCGCCGGCAGTGCCTTCCTTGCGCCCGAAGCGGCCAGCGGCTCGGCCCTTCCCATCGACGCGACGGTGGAAAACACCCGCGCCATCGGGCAGGTGCTTTACACGCGCTACATCTTCCTGTTCCAGGGCGCGGCGGCTGTGCTGCTGGTTGCCATGCTCGGCGCCATCGTGCTGACGCTGCGGCATCGCCCGGGCATCAAGCGGCAGGACACTGCAGCGCAGATCGGTCGCAAGGCCAGCGACACGCTCAAGGTCGTCAAGGTCAAGAGCGGTCAGGGACTATAGGGGGCTAATATGGGCTTGGAAATCGGGCTCGGTCATTACCTGACCGTCGCGGCAATCCTGTTCACGCTGGGCGTGTTCGGCATCTTCATCAACCGCAAGAACATCATCGTCATCCTCATGTCGGTGGAATTGATCCTGCTTGCGGTGAACCTGAACCTGGTCGCCTTCAGCGCGCATCTCAATGATCTGCAAGGCCAGATCTTCGCGCTGATTATCCTGACCGTTGCGGCTGCGGAAGCGGCTATCGGTCTGGCCATTCTGGTCATCTTCTACCGCAACCGCGGCTCCATCGCGGTTGAAGACGTCAATATGATGAAGGGCTGAGAGCTGACGCTATGATCATTCAGGCGATTGTTTTCCTGCCCCTCATCGGGGCGCTTATTGCCGGCCTGTTGGGCCGCCAGATCGGGCACCGCCCCTCTGAATTCATCACCACCGGCCTGCTGATCGTTGCGGCTGTGCTGAGCTGGATCGTCTTCATCCCCATCGCCTTCGGCGATGGTCTGGTGGGCGCCTCCGGTGACGGACATGCGGCGGTCCTCAAGGTTGAGGTCATGCGCTGGATCCAGGTCGGCGATATGGATCTGCGCTGGATCCTGCGTGTCGATACGCTGACCGCCATCATGCTGGTTGTGGTCAATACCGTCTCGGCGCTCGTGCACCTCTATTCCATCGGCTACATGAACGAAGATCCGCACCGTTCGCGCTTCTTCGCCTACCTATCGCTCTTTACCTTCGCCATGCTGATGCTGGTGACCGCCGACAACTTCCTGCAGATGTTCTTCGGCTGGGAAGGCGTGGGCCTGGCTTCGTATCTGCTGATCGGCTTCTGGTACACCAAGCCCTCCGCGTCGGCCGCAGCCATGAAGGCATTCATCGTCAACCGCGTGGGTGACTTCGGCTTTCTGCTTGGCATCTTCGGCTCGTTCCTGGTGCTGGGCCAGATCGGGTTCGATGGCGCATTTGCCGCTGTCGACGAGTTTGCCTCGACGGGCATGCCGACCATCCAGTTCCTGTCCTGGAACCTCGACGCGATGACGGTCATCTGCCTGCTGCTGTTCATGGGCGCCATGGGCAAGTCGGCGCAGTTCCTGCTGCACACCTGGCTGCCGGACGCCATGGAAGGCCCGACCCCGGTGTCGGCCCTCATCCATGCCGCAACCATGGTGACCGCGGGTGTGTTCATGGTGGCGCGTCTGTCGCCGCTGTTTGAAACCTCGCCCTTCGCGCTTAACGTCATCATCGCCATCGGCGCCATCACCGCCTTCTTTGCGGCGACGGTTGGCCTCGTGCAGAACGACATCAAGCGCGTGATCGCCTATTCGACCTGTTCGCAGCTCGGCTACATGTTCGTGGCGCTTGGGGTAGGGGCCTACTCGGCGGGCGTTTATCACCTCTTCACCCACGCCTTCTTCAAGGCGCTGTTGTTCCTTGGCGCTGGCGCTGTCATTCACGCCATGCACCATGAGCAGGACATGCGGAACATGGGCGGCCTCCGGAAAAAGATCCCCATCACCTATGCGATGATGATGATCGGTACGCTGGCGCTGACCGGCGTCGGTATCCCGGGCACCAATTTCGGTTTTGCCGGCTTCTTCTCCAAGGACGCCATCATCGAAAGCGCCTATGCCTATGGCGGCAACCTCGGCAGCATGGCCTTCTGGCTTCTGGTGATCGCGGCTCTGTTCACGAGCTTCTATTCCTGGCGCCTTGTCCACCTGACTTTCCACGGTTCGCCGCGCGATGCGCAGCACCATGGCGAAGGCCCGCATCCGGACCCGGCTCATTCCGACCCGGAAAGCCACGACGAGCACCATGGTCATGACCATGCGCACGACCACCACCATGGTTCGGCCTATGACAATGCCCATGAGGCGCCCAACGTGATGCTGGTGCCGCTCTATGTGCTGGCTGTCGGTGCTGTGCTGGCAGGCGTCGTGTTCTACGGCATGTTCTTCCATGACGTGGAGCATATCGAACACTTCTTCGCCGGCTCGATCTATGTCGACCACCAGATCATCGAAGACGCGCACCACGTGCCGCTCTGGGTGAAGTGGAGCGCCACGATCTCCATGATCATCGGCTTTGTCGCCGCCTGGTACATGTACATAAAGCGTCCGGACACTCCAGCGCGCCTGGCGGCTTCCAATCCGGGGCTCTACAAGTTCCTGCTCAACAAGTGGTACTTCGACGAGCTCTACAACACGATCTTCGTGCGCCCCGCGCTGTGGATCGGCAACTCGGTCTGGAAAGGCTTCGATGACTGGCTGGTGGACGGCAAGATCACCGAGGGCCTGGGCCGTCGTGTGCAGAATGTCACCAGCTGGGTCGTCAAGCTGCAGTCCGGCTATCTCTATCACTATGCCTTCGCCATGCTCATCGGCATCGCGGCGCTGCTGACCTGGGCCATTACGGCCGGGGGGCTCATCTGATGACCTTCGAAAATTCGATCCTCACGCTCGTCACCTGGCTGCCCATTCTGGGTGCTGCCATTCTTCTGGTGACGCCAAAGACGGCGACGAGCGCACTGCGCTGGATATCGCTGGCGACGACTGTCGTGGTCTTCGCCCTGTCTCTGGCGCTCTGGAACGCGTTCGATCCGTCGAACTCGGGCTTCCAGTTCGTGGTCAACATGCCCTGGATCGGCGACAGCATCGGCTATCGCGTCGGCGTGGACGGCATCTCGGTGCTGTTCGTGGTGCTGACCGCACTGCTCATGCCCGCCGTGGTGATCTCGAGCTGGGAAGTGGACCTCCGCTTCAAGGAATACATGATCGTATTCCTCGTGCTCGAAACGCTGATGATCGGCGTGTTCACCACGCTCGATCTGGCCATGTTCTATGTCTTCTTCGAAGGCACGCTCCTGCCGATGTTCCTGATCATCGGCATCTGGGGTGGCTCGGCCCGTATCCAGGCGGCGTACAAGTTCTTCTTCTACACCTTCGTCGGCTCGGTGCTGATGCTGCTCGCCATGATGGCCATGTATTGGGATGCCGGCACCACCGACATCACCAAGCTGTTGACCCATCAGTTCCCGGTCGGCATGCAGACCTGGCTGTGGCTGGCCTTCTTTGCCTCGCTCGCGGTCAAGATGCCGATGTGGCCGTTCCACCGCTGGCTGCCGGAAGCGCACGTGCAGGCGCCGACCGCTGGTTCGGTGATCCTGGCTGCCATCCTGCTCAAGCTGGGCGGCTACGGCTTCCTGCGCTTCTCGCTGCCGATGTTCCCGGAGGCCTCGGCCCAGTTCGCGAACTTCGTCTTCGTGCTCTCGGTCGCGGCCATCATCCTGACCTCGCTGATTGCGCTGGTGCAGACGGACATCAAGAAGCTGATCGCCTACTCGTCCGTCGCGCATATGGGCTTCGTGACCATGGGTATCTTCGCGGGCAACGCGCTGGGTATTCAGGGCGCCATGTTCCAGATGATCAGCCACGGTATCGTTTCGGGCGCACTCTTCCTCTGCGTCGGCGTCATCTATGACCGCATGCATACTCGCGAGATTTCTGCCTATGGCGGCCTTGTGGAGCGCATGCCACGCTATGCCTTTGCGTTCATGGTGTTCACCATGGCCAATGTCGGCCTGCCGGGTACGTCGGGCTTCGTGGGTGAGTTCCTCACCCTGATGGCCGTGTTCCAGATCAACACCTGGGTTGCCTTCTTCGCAGCCTTTGGCGTGATCCTGTCGGCCGGCTATGCCCTGTGGCTCTACCGCCGGGTGATCTTTGGTGCACTGACCAAGGACAGCCTCAAGGGCATTCTCGATCTCAATCTGCGCGAGAAGGTCGTCCTTTATCCGCTGATCGTCATGACGGTCGTGTTCGGTTTCTATCCTGCACCGATCCTCGATACGACGGCCAGCGCCGTGGACAATCTCGTGTCCCACTATTCGTCCGCTGTCGGTCGCGACCCTGCCGTCGATCTGGCCGACCAGCGCATCGAACTGAACTATGCCGCGCCCACGGGCGAGGCCCAGCCGGCCGCCGAGCCCGCCGCTTCGCACTAGGAGACTGTCGTGAACTCTGACATTACCGATTTCGCGAGCCTGGCTCCGGCCTATCCGGAACTGCTTATGGCTGTTGGCGCGCTGGCGCTGATCATCATCGGCGTTATAGTCAACAAGGAAAAGTCGAGCCTGGTCTCCTGGCTCGCCATCATTCTCGTGGCGGTGACCGGACTCCTGGTGGTCGCCCAGCCGGTCGACGGCGTGATCTTCAACGGCCTGTTCATTGCCGACGCCTTCGCGCGCTACATGAAGGTGCTGGTCCTCGGCGGTGCCGCCCTGGCGCTGATCCTCGGCCTCAGCAATGCCGAAGAGCACGGCATCCACAAGTACGAGTACTCCATCCTCGCCGTCCTCGCGACGCTGGGCATGATGGTGATGGTTTCGGCCAATGACCTGATGAGCCTCTATGTCGGTCTCGAGCTGCAGTCGCTGGCGCTTTACGTGATGGCGGCCATCAAGCGCGACGACAGCCGCGCGACCGAAGCCGGCCTCAAGTACTTTGTGCTGGGCGCTTTGTCCTCGGGCATGCTGCTCTACGGCGCATCCCTGGTCTATGGCTTCACCGGGCACACCAATCTCTCCGAGATCGTGGTCGCAATCTCGGCCGAGGGCCGCTCGATTGGCCTGATTTTCGGTCTGGTCTTCCTCCTGGCCGGTGTCGCGTTCAAGATTTCGGCGGTTCCGTTCCACATGTGGACGCCCGACGTCTATGAAGGCGCGCCCACTCCGGTGACGGCATTCTTCGCCATGGCCCCCAAGGTCGCGGCGATGAGCCTGATGATCCGTCTCGTGATCGACACCTTTGCCCCGATTACCGGCGACTGGCAGCAGATCATCATCTTCATCTCGATCGCCTCCATGGTCCTGGCTGCCTTTGCAGCCATCGGCCAGAAGTCGATCAAGCGCCTGATTGCCTATTCCTCGATCGGCCATGTGGGCTTTGCCCTGGTTGGCCTGTCCTCGGGCACGCAGGTTGGCGTTGAGGGTGTTGCGACCTATATGGCCATCTATGTCGGCATGACGGTTGCGCTGTTCGCGTGCATCCTGTCGCTGCGCACAACCACCGGCGGTTATGTCGAGACCATCGACGACCTCGCTGGGGCTTCGAAGGCTCGTCCGTTCGTTGCAGCGATCATGGCTATCGTCATGTTCTCGCTGATCGGTCTGCCGCCGCTCGCTGGCTTCTTTGCCAAGTGGATGGTGTTCCTGGCGGCCATCGAAGCCAATCTCTATGTGCTGGCCGTGATTGGCATGCTGGCTTCGGCCATCAGCGCCTTCTACTATCTGCGCGTCGTCAAGGTGATGTATTTTGACGAGCCCAAGGCCGACTTCATCGCCGTGCCGGGTGAGCTCAACATCATCATGGCCGTCTTCGGCTTCCTGATCGTGACCTACTATTTCACCATCGGCAGTCCGCTCTCGGTCCTGGCGCGAAACGCCGCAGGAAGCCTGTTCTAGGTGTCAGGTTTCGTTCTAGGAGCCAAGGCGAAGGCGGCGGGCTACCGGCTCGCCGGCTTCGATGAAATTGGCTCCACCAACGGCGAGGCTCTCGCGGCAGCCGCCGCGGGTGATCCAGGCGGTATCTGGTTTGCTGCACGGCACCAGACGTCCGGCCGTGGCCGGCGTGGCCGGCAGTGGCAGAGTGTTCCCGGCAATCTTGCCGCCAGTCTGCTCATCGTTCCGGATGCAGCACCCGATCTTATTGCGACGCTGGGCTTCGTCGCTGGCGTCGCGCTGAATCGGGGCCTCTCCGCCGTCATGCCACACGGCACGGTCAGGATCGGCATTGATGGTGCAGACGCCGCCGATGGTCGCTCGCGCATTGCGCTCAAATGGCCGAACGACGTCCTGGCCGACGGGGCAAAGCTGTCGGGCATACTGCTCGAAGCCTGCAAGACGCCCGATGGCCGCCATGCCGTCGTTATCGGTTGCGGGGTGAATGTCGTCAGCGCGCCTTTGGACACGCCCTATCCGGCAACATCCCTGCAGATGCTCGGGATCGAGCGTAGCGCCGAGGATGTGTTCGAGGCGCTCTCGGATGCCTGGGTCGAAGTCTTCGGACTTTGGGATGACGGCCGCGGGGTATCGAACGTGCTTGATCTATGGCGGCTTTCTGCCGCCGGCATTGGCGCGCCGGTTGCCGTCCAGCAGGACGGGGTTGTACGGCGCGGCATATTTGAAACCATCGACTCCAGCGGTCGGTTGATTATCCGCGACGACGACGGTTCGCGGTTCCCGATCACCGCTGGCGATGTGCATTTTGGGGCAACGGCCAGCGCCCGAAGCTGACCACAACGTAAGCGTGGCGACCGGCGACCAGAGTTCGCCCGGCGTCGCGTCGACCAGAAGGAATAAGAACCCATGGCTAAGAACCAAAGGGATGAACTCGTTTTCGTACCGCTCGGCGGCGTTGGCGAAATCGGAATGAACATGGCGGCCTATGGCTTCGGTCCGGAGCGCTCGCGCAAGTGGATCGTGGTGGATTGCGGCGTGACTTTTGGCGGGCCCAGCCTGCCGGGTATCGAGCTGATCATGCCCAACCCGGAGTTCCTCGAGGAGAATGCCGACGACGTTCTGGCCTTGATCCTCACTCACAGCCACGAGGACCACTACGGCGCCGTGCTGGATCTGTGGCCCGGATTCGAACTGCCGGTCTATGCCACGCCCTTCACAGCCGCCATGCTTGCGGCCAAGCGGGCAGGGGACGGTATCGTCGAC